>NZ_JAEPOL010000013.1 GCF_017642925.1 Maricaulis sp.
ACTTCTTCGCCGTGCCGCCGCCCTGCTCGGCCAGCACCATCGTGATCGCCGCCGTCAGCGTCGTCTTGCCGTGGTCAACGTGACCAATCGTGCCAATGTTCGCGTGCGGCTTAGTGCGCTCAAACTTTTCCTTCGCCATCGTGTTTTCCTCTTGGACGCCGACCTAATCGCGAAGATGGCCATCGACGTAGATGCAAGTGAAACTGTTCGGATACGGCCGTACCCGAAGGACCGGGCGCGGGATAGCGCCGGTTTTACCCAAAGGCAAGAGGCAAGCGCGGGATGATGCGGCTGCGCACGGCAGTCCCCGCACGCGGTCATGCCGGCATTTCGCGGACTGGCCGGAGATGCTTGCGTCGGGGCGGCGTTGGTGTTGCGGACAGTCCGCCTGCGCCCAGGCGCGCTGCGGGGGGCCGGCACTCGATCACAAAGGAGAAACCGCGCGTGTCGCGAACGGTCCGCCTACGCCAAGGCTTCGGCGCGACAGCCTTCGCTCGGGAAATGCGGGGGCTTGCCTAGCCGTAGCTTGCGCCAGCGAGCGAAGGCTGGAGCGGGTAGCGGGAATCGAACCCGCATCCTCAGCTTGGAAGGCTGCTGCACTACCATTGTGCTATACCCGCATCAGGGCGCTGGTGTTTACCGGTAACCGCGCCAAAGGTCGAGAGAGCAATTGAACACCGCTGCAGTGGCTAAACTGGAAGCGTGTGCCCAAACTTGGCCAGACGAACCGGTACGAACCCGCAAGGTTCGCAAACCCAACCGCGCGCGGGGCAACTTTGCGGTGAGATTGACGCCGCAACACGGTCCCAAGAAATCAGCGCAGAACAAACCGCTACGAACCCAAAGGGTTCGCACGCGCGACCGCGCGTCGGGCGGTCAGCCCGCCCCATCGGAGGCGCGAGCGAAGCGAGTTGCCGTGAGATCAAAGCCGCTTGGTCGCGAACGCCCGTCCCGAGCCGGATTTCAGATACGACTCGAACGCCGCGGCACGCGAACGATCAGAGAAGGCGATGTAGCTTCGAAGAACCCAAGGGCGAAACTTGGATGTATGCCGGACCCGTCCTTCGTTATGAGCGGTGAGCCTCGCTCCGATATCGCTGGTCAAGCCGACATAAAAGTGCCGACCGCATTGCGACTGCAGGATGTAGACAAAGGTCATTCACGACCAATACCAATCGCCCGGTTCAACACGTGTGACCGCCGTCTCACCAAGAGTTCGGCGATCGTGTCTACCGTGATCATGAGTGCGCGCGAGGCTACCTGGAGACTTATCGGCCGAAGCTCGCGCCAGCGAGCCACACAGGATATCGGAGCGTGTCGCGGACGGTCCGCCTACGCCAAGGCTTCGGCGTGACAGCCTTCGCTCGGGAAATGTGGTGGCTTGCCTAGCCGAAGCTCGCGCCAGCGAGCCGCATAGGATGTCGGAGTGTGTCGCGGACGGTCCGCCTACGCCAAGGCTTCGGCGTGACAGCCTTCGCTCGGGAAATGTGGTGGCTTGCCTATCCGAAGCTCGCGCCAGCGAGCCGCATAGGATGTCGGAGCGTGTCGCGGACGGTCCGCCTACGCCAAGGCTTCGGCGCGACAGCCTTCGCTCGGGAAATGTGGTGGCTTGCCTAGCCGAAGCTCGCGCCAGCGAGCCGCATAGGATGTCGGAGCGTGTCGCGGACGGTCCGCCTACGCCAAGGCTTCGGCGCGACAGCCTTCGCTCGGGAAATGTGGTGGCTTGCCTAGCCGAAGCTCGCGCCAGCGAGCGAAGGCTGGTGGAGGGGGCTGGATTCGAACCAGCGTACGCATAGCGGGCAGATTTACAGTCTGCTGGATTTAACCACTCTCCCACCCCTCCACAGGGTGCCTTCATGTCCGGAAATAACCGGCGGAAGGATGTCCTGCAACGAAGTCTCTCAGCTTGGCTTCAGCCGTGCTATGGCAGGCCTCACCGGGCGGAGCCCCGAAACAGGAGCGCGGACTATAGTGACGAAGAACCCAAGGCGCAACAGCCCCAAACGGCCCGATTACAGCCGCGGCTCCAGGCCTGCTGGCACAGGCGATTCGGGGTGGATATGGGGGCGTCACGCAGTGCTGGCCGCTGTCGCGAATCCGCGCCGGAAAATCCTCGAGCTTCGTGTCACCCGGAATGCCGCGCGCGAACTGCCCGAAGGCACACAGGCCAACACGGTCGAACCGCGCGCACTGGACAATGATTTGCCGCCCGGTGCGGTGCACCAGGGCTTCGCGGCCCGCGCGGCGGCTCTCGATGCCGAACCGGTGGCTGGCGTCACGGATCCGACCCATGGTGCCCTGCTCGTGCTGGACCAGATCACCGACCCGCACAATGTCGGCGCAATCCTGCGCTCGGCAGCGGCCTTCGGCGTCCGCGCCGTGGTGATGCAGGACCGCAAGGCCCCGCCGCTTTTCGGCACGGTCTGCAAGAGCGCCGTGGGCGCGGCCGAACGGGTCGCCCATGTGCGCGTCACCAATATCGCCGACACGCTGACCGAATTCCGCAAGGCCGGCCGCTTCGTGCTGGGCCTGGCCGGCGAAGGCGAGACCGAGCTGGCAGCCGCGCTGGCCGGGCCGGACGGCAAGGGTCACGGTCCGGGTATCGTGCTGGTGATGGGGTCGGAAGAAAAAGGATTGCGGCCGCGTGTAGCCGCGTCCTGCGATCAGCTGGTGCGCATCCCGATGACGCAGGCGGTGGAAAGCCTGAACGTGTCGAACGCCGCCGCGATCGCCCTGTACGAAGCAGCAAAATGGCGCCCGGCCCGGCCGTGAGGCCGGACCGGACCGGGACGCCACTTGCTGGAGACTATTTGCTGCCGCCGGAGCGCAGCACGGTGCGGCCATTGCGGCGCCAGTCGATCGAGCCTTCGATCTCGGCAATCTCGACATCGCCGCCACCGCCTTCACGGATGCGGACATCGGTCGCCGTGCCGCCGAAGCTGATATCGCCCGAGCCGTTGATGCTGGCCTCGAAAGGCTGGGCCTGACCGCGGCGCACCGCGATATCACCGGAACCGGCGATACCCGCGCTGAAAGCGCCGTCCATGCTGCCGGCCACCACATCACCCGAACCGGAAATATCGACATCGAGACCGGCAACCCGGGCAAACTCGACATCGCCGGAGCCGTTGATATCGACATCGGCATCGCCGGCGACGTCATCGGTTTCCACATCGCCGGATCCGTTGATGCTGACCTGGACCCGGCCGCCGATCGTACCGGTCACCACGTCACCCGAACCATTGATGCGGATCTCGGCATCGCCGCCGATATTGGCGACATCCACGTCGCCCGACCCGTTGATGCGGATCTCTGCTTCGCGGCTGATGGCGCCCGCTTCAAACCGGCCGCAGCTGTTCATCGACAGGTTCAGCGCGCCCAGATCGCCGGCCTGGCCGACAAAGGCGCTGTCATCGAGCTCGAAGGTGATCGTGTCCGGCGCCGTGATGACCAGGGTCGGATACTCGTCGATGGAATGGCTCGCAAAGCGGCGGCCGATCCGGATTTCGTTGTTGCGGGTGCGGCAGTTCAGATTGCGCACACTCTGGCCGCCATTGATCGTCACACCGTCGCGGGAACCGCTTGCGACCGGATCTTCGGCGACATCGCCGGGATTGCGGATCTCGACGCGGATGTCCGATCCGCCCGTGCGGATTTCAACGCGGCCGATGAAGTTCTCGACGCGCACATGATCGCCGTCATAGCTCTGCCCGCCGCCCGTCTGGGCATTGGCCGCCATCGACAGTGCACCGATACCGGCCATTGTTGCCACGGCACCGGCGACAATCTTTCCGGTCATGGTTCTGTCAGTCATGGAACTCCCTCCAAATTCGCTTCTCCCCCCTTGGATGCACGGGAGGTCCCTATCGGATGCAGTCTATGACAGCCTGCATCCTTCGGGCAGCTGAAGGCGGTGTGAAGCTCGCGTAATGTCGTGCGGGCGCGTCAGCCCGGCCAGAACTCGAACACGAGCGTCGCGATGGGCGTGCCGATGGCATAACCCAGCACACCGACCAGAACGCCGGGCGTGACCAGATCCTTCCATCCCTTCGCCGCCGCCAGGGCCGGCGCCGTCGTGGCGCCGAGAATGGCGGCGTTCGAGGCCGTGATCAGTTCCGGCAGGGACAGGCGCAGAAGGCTGCCCAGGCCGAACAGGACAATCGCGTGCACCACCAGAAGAATGCCGATCAGCAGCATCAGGATCGGTGCGAGCTGCAGCAGCGACACTACATCCGCGCCCGCCGCGATCATCGCGAAGAAGACAAAGCTGAGCGCGATCCCGATCTCGTAGCCGCCGCGCAGGCGCCCCATCGTCTTCGGGAATGCCGTGGCCGGGATCAGCGAGAGCACCGAGATGATGGCGAATTTCCATTTGCGGCCGGCATCGTCCCAGACCTGGTCGAGAAGGTCGGCCACCAGCGAGCCGAGCGCGACCACCACCAGGGCATAGGCCATGGACAGGGTCAGCGAGGCCGGCGAGATCGGATCCTCCTCGGCAACCTCGATCTCGCCCTGGCTGTGATCGCGCTGGACGAAACGCGAGGCGATCCAGCTGACACCGGGGATAATGGCCAGCAGGGCCAGGAAGAAGCCGGAATAGAGATTGTCGACCGCCGTCATCGCCGAGGCAAAGCTGGGGTCTGCAGCGCCGAGCCCGGTGGAGCTCATCAGCGCGCCGTAATTCACCGAACCGCCGATATAGGTCGCCGTGAAAGCACCGGCCGCGGCAGCCTGGCGGGATCCGTACTCCGCGGCCACAGCGCCGGCCTCGTAATCGCCGACATGGATCAGGGAAAAGGCGATGACCGCACCGATCACGGTCGCCGCCGAAGCGAGCATGAACGCTGCCGCCATGCGGGTGGTCTCGAAGAAGATCCGCTTGAGGTCCGCCTTCATCAGGAAGAGCGGGATCAGGACCGGGACGAAATAGGTCCAGACGAAATCATAGGCCGGGGCCGAGCTGGGGATGATGCGCAGATTGGCCGCCAGGATGGCAATGAAGATCGCCGAGACCGTGCCGGTGACCAGCGCGCCGATGCGGGTCTTCTCCAGAAGAAACGCCACCGCGGCGATCGTGAACAATGCGGCCATGACGGCCAGATGATTGTCTGCCGGAATCAGCGACATGCCTCACCCTCCCCTTGGTAGGCCCCCAAACTAGTGAGCCGGCCCGGCAGCGGCAATTCGCCAGCTGCCGAAGCCGGACACCGGTCTTGTGCCTATTCGCCTTCGGCGGGCGAGAGGATGTCCAGGGCGACGCTGGTCATGGCTTCGGCCGCCTGGGTGATCGTGCCTTCCGGATCGTCCGGCGCGAAGAAGGGCGAGTGATTGGACGGCGGCACCTGGCCATTGGCGGTGTATTCGTCCAGCCGCGCCTGGGTGGTGCCGCCGACCCAGAACATGAAGGTCGGGATATCGTGTTCGGTGCGGTGGTATTGCGAGAAGTCCTCGCCGCCCATCACCGGATCGGTCTCCACCACGGCCTCATTGCCGAAACGGGCCCGCAGCGCGCCGACGGCGCGGCTGGCCAGATCCGGATTATTGTAGAGTGCCGGCGTATAGGTCTCCTCGATCTCGATGCGCGGATACTCCGCCTCGGTCAGCCCGTAGGCCTCGGCCTGGGCATTGGCGATGCGCTGGATACCCGTGAGCAGGTGATTGCGGGTCTCGTCGGAATAGGAGCGCACGGTGAGCTGCAGGTGTGCCTCGTCGGAGATGATGTTGTGCTTGGCGCCGGCATTGAAGGCGCCGACCGTCACCACGCCCGGCTCGAGCGGCGACAGCTCGCGCGAGATCAGCGATTGCAGGCCGACCACGATCATCGAGGCCAGATAGATCGGATCCTTGGTGGTGTGCGGATAGGCGCCGTGGCCGCCACGGCCGCGCACATAGATGTCCACCGAATCGACATTCGCCATCGCATAGCCGGGCACATAGGTGATCGTGCCGGTCGGGATGGCCGAGAAGGTGTGGAAGGAGATGTTGAAGTCCGGCGTCGGGAAGCGTTCGAACAGACCGTCCTCGATCATGGCGATGGCGCCCTCGCCCAGCTCCTCGGCCGGCTGGCCGATCAGCACCAGCGTGCCCGACCAGTCGTCCGTGCGCTCGACCAGCTGCCGTGCCGCACCGACCAGCGCCGTCATGTGCGTGTCGTGGGCGCAGGCGTGCATGGTGGGGTTCTCGACGCCGCGATGATCGACGCCGGTATCGGTGGAGGCATAGGACAGGCCGGTCTGCTCGCGCACCGGCAGCCCGTCCATGTCGGCCCGCATCATCAGCGTCGGCCCCTCGCCATTCTCCATCACGGCGACAATGCCGGTGCCGCCGACCTGTTCAGTGACCTCGAAGCCCAGCGTCCGCAGCTCCTCGGCGAGGCGTGCCGCGGTCTCCACCTCCTGGTGGGACAGTTCCGGATGGGCGTGGAAATGCTGGTAGAGCGCTTCCAGGTGCGCATCATAGTCCGCCGCGATCGCACGGCTGAGCGCATCCTCGCTCTGGGCCAGCACGGCCGGCTGGGCAGCGAGCGACAGGCCGAGCACGGCCGTGGCGGCGAAAAGATGGCGTTTCATGACAGGCTTCCCCTCTGAGTGATTTTCGCCATTCGAACGGGGCCCAGCGCAAACGTCAATCGATGATCTTGCACGAGGACGGATAAGGCGCTTGCGCCGTCGTACGGGATGGAGGCGCGGATTTTCCCCCTGTGCCGCTGGACGGGCGCCGGACAGTCTGGCCGGACTGGACAGGAGTCTCTGCGACATGACCGACTTGCCCCTCGATGTCCGCGGGCTGGCCAAGCGCTATGGCCGCGTCGATGCCGTGCGCCGTGTCGATCTCGCCGTGCCGCAAGGCGCGATCTACGGCTTCCTCGGCCCCAACGGGGCCGGCAAGACCACGACGATCCGCTGCCTTCTGGGCCTCATCCGGGCGAATGCCGGGACGGTGCGCGTTGACGGTCACGATATCCGGCGCAATCGCCGGGCCGCCCTGACGCGTGTCGGGGCCGTCGTCGAGACACCGGCGCTCTATCCCAACCTCACCGGATACGAGAACCTGCAACTGGCCTGCCGCTATCTCGACCTGCCCAAGGCGCGCATCGGCGCCGTGCTGGAGACGGTCGACATGACCCGCGATGCCGGGCGCAAGGTGGGTCAGTACTCGCTGGGCATGCGCCAGCGGCTGGGCCTGGCCCGCGCGCTGATCGGGGAACCCCGGCTGCTGATTCTCGACGAACCGACCAACGGGCTCGACCCGTCCGGCATGCGCGACATGCGCGCCCTGATCCGCGACCTGCCCGAACGCACGGGCGCCACCGTCTTCATGTCCAGCCACCTCCTGTCCGAAGTCGAACAGATCGCCACCCATGTCGGGGTGATGCGCCAGGGCGAAACCGTGTTCGACGGCGCCATCGGCGCGCTCGCAGCCCGCACCGGCCAGCGTCTGGAAATCCGGTGCGACAAGCCTGACTCGGCCATCGCGCTGGCAGGCGCACATGGCTTTTCAGTGCTCAGCCGGGACGATGTGACCGGATCCATTGTCCTCACCGGCGATGGCGATCCGGCCCGGCTCAACGCCGCCCTCGTCGGCGCCGGAATTGCCGTCAGCGCCCTCGCCCCGCTTCGCGCGGATCTGGAGAGCCTTTTCCTCGACCTGACGTCCGCTCCCCGCAAGGAGGCCGCCGCATGATCCGCGCCATCGGATGTGAAATCCTCAAACTGCGCCGCTCGCTCGTCCTGCTCGTCGCGGCGACACCGGCCGTCATGGTGTATCTGCTCGGCGTGCTGGCCATGACCAGCGGGCATGGCGCCGGCGAGTGGACCGTACTGGTCATGTCGGGCTCGGCGATCTGGGCCTATTTCCTTCTGCCCATGACCACGATCGGCCTGGCTGCATTGATGGCCCAGACCGAACACGGTCCGGGCACCTGGTCCTGGTCGCTCGCCCTGCCGGTGCCGCGCTGGCAGATCTTCACCGCCAAGATCCTGGTCCTGCTGGGCACGATGGCGCTCGTCTCGGCCAGTGTGGCGCTGGCCGCTTTCGCCGCGGCGTGGAGCGCGCTTCTGGTCGATCCGGAGCTTGTCATTGCAGGCGCGCCGGACTGGGCGCTGGCGTTTCGCCTGCACGGGCAGATGTGGGTCGCCGGGATCTGCGTCGCCGCCGTGCAATGGGGCATCGCCCACCGCTTCCGCAGCTTTGCCGCCCCGGTAGCAATCGGTATCGGCGGCACCTTCGTGGCCGTCGCGGCGACGAGTTCCGAATACGGGATATTCTTCCCCTGGCTGATGCCGGTGAACATGCTGGCGACGGATCCGGAACGCGCGCAGATCGCGCTCGCCCTGGGCGGCGGCGGCGGCACGCTTCTCTTCGTCCTGCTGGTGATCTGGCTCAGCCGCCGCGACTGGGCCTGACGCCCGCAGCTGCCATCAACTGGTGAACAGCGGCTCGTAACGCGCCGCGACATGGCGCAGATCGATCTCGTTGAGGAAGGTCGAATAGGCGAGGTAGGACAGGAGATAGCGCAAATCCGTCGCCCAGGGCGGCATGAAGGCCGGCTCGACAATCAGCCCGCCCTCGCGCAGCTGTTTCATCGCTTCCAGATCCATCAGGTCGATCTTGCCCACGAACAGGAGGCGGATCAGCGCGATATCGCCGGCCCGCACGGCCGTGCGCAGATAATTGTGCACTTCCAGAAGCCCGCCCAGATAGATGGAATCCTTGGTGAAGGGCGCACCGCCGCCCGCCACGCCGCCGCGCACCACGCGCCGCGCGCTCTCGAAGGCCTCGATCGGCGCGTCGCGGTCATTGCGCTCGCGGAAAAAGCGGTAGAGCTGGATGAAATCGGCGCCCCGGGCGGCCATGTCGATGGCAATCACCCGGTCGGCGAGACGCCGGAAGCGCCGCGGATCGAGCGCGCCGGAGATGAATTCGGCGAAGACGGCCAGGCCTTCCTGGGTGCGTGCATTGCCGGGATGGCTTTCCGCCAGCACCGGGAAATGCGTCTGGCGCAGCCCGTTCTGGCTGGTGGCGATATGGATGAAGGCCTCGTGCTGCAGCAATTGCACCACGTCGAGATCCGAGAAAGCCGCATCCGCGCGCAGCTTGATATAGTCGCGCCCGGCCGCGGCCTTGGCGGACACGTCCAGCGTTACCTCGACCCGCGGCGCCACCGCACCGAAAGCGGCCGGCAGTTCGGCATCCAGCCGCGCCTTGAGATCGTCGGCCGTCAGCACCTCCGGCGGTTCGAGCCGCACCGCCGCGCCGTCGAAATCGGCGAGCACATCGTCCAACCGCCGCGCCAGATCCAGCGCCGTCCGCTTGCCGTCGGCAATCGGGCTGGCCGGCCCGCCATAGAGCCGGCTGGAATAGCGGTGAAAATCTGCCGTCCCGACCGCCTCGAGCATGTGGGCGGTATCGGCGACCGTCTCGCTGAGACGCAGCAGCCAGTCATGCACCGGGCTCGACCCGTCGATCAGGCGGCGCGCCTCGGCGACACGCTCCAGCGAGGGCTCGGGATCGATGTGCGGATAGACCGGACGCGGCAGTTCACGCTCGCCGCTCTCGAAGAAAGCGTCGGCCAGGGAGCGGTTCCAGGCAATGGTCTTGAGGACGGGCAGCCGGTCTTCGGCTTCCAGCAACAGCGCTGCCGCCCGTTCCAGACGATCCAGTTCTGCCGCTGAAATATCCGGCTGCCCCATTACACAGCCTCGGCCTTGAATGTCGCGATATCGCTTTCCGCATCCCCCAGCGTTCCCGCCAGCACATCGGCGTGGGAACTCGTCCGTGCGGCAAGCCAGACGCGGGCCTTCAGATCGGCCGGATAGGTCTTGAAGCGGCGCGCCATGTGACCGATCGACAGGATGCAGGCATTGAGCACCCAGCGGTCGTCCGACCCCAGCGCGGCCTCGATCTCGGCAATGATATCGCCCGGTGCATCGGCGTGCAGCGCCGCGCCGATCATCGACTGCACCGTGTCTTCGGTAGCGCTCATCCGGCACGCCTCACAGCCGCCGGCATATGGCAGGCCTCGATCACGGCCGGCGGCGTCTCGAAGAAGAAGGGATGCGTGCGGTTGCGGCGGGCGGCCTTGGCGTCGTGGAAGGCCTGGCTGTCCGTGCGCATGATCTCGTAGGCGGGACGCTCGGCTTCGGGCAGGTCGGCCGCCACCTGCACCGACAGGATCGTGTCCCGGGCCGCCGGATCGGCGATCACGCCCGAATTGACGGCCGGATCTCCCCGGCGCAGCGCCTGCACATGCTCCATGCCGTCAATGACACGGCCGAAGACCGACATGATCCGGTCGAGATGGCGCGGCCCGTGCCCGATGACGATGTAGAATTCCACATCGCCGCTGTCCGGCTCATTGCCGCGCGCCATGGCGACCGTGCCGGGACAATGGATCGGCCAGACCTCATCGCCCGCCGCGTTCATGGCCGCCGGGAAGCCCGCGACATGGCCGACGGTGGGCGCATAGAGGTCGGCATCGATCATCGGCGTGAAGGTGACGCTTCCGGCCGGCACGGTGAATTCGCCCGCCAGCGCCGGATATTGCGGCAGCTCGATCGAGTCGGCGTCCTCGCCGCGCCCCGCCTGGGCCACGAAACCGTCGATCACGCGATAGAAGTCCCGCCCGTCGAAAAAGCCGTCACGGGCTGCCTGCCGCATGCGCGCGGCATGGTTCGGCGCAATCCAGTCGGCCAGTTCGATAGCGATCGTGCCGTCGTCGACCTCGATCAGGAGCAGGTCTTCCGGGTCGACCGCACGCCAGTCGGGAATGCCGGTGAAATCCGGTCGGGCAGCCGGGGCGCTTGTCTCGTCGAAATAGTCAATCACGCCCTGGCGCTGTTCCGGCCCCGTGCGGTCGCACGCGCCCAGCATCAAGACCGTCAACACAATACCGCTGCGCCACATACCTGCCCTCATTTTTCGCGATACTACTCAGCCCGCCCCGCCGAAACGTTCGGACCATTCCGCCACGTCCGTATCCTCGATCTTCTTGAACAGGACTTCAGGCGGCTCGACGGACTGACCGACCGGCAGCGCGGTGAGCATGGACTTTGCCTCGCCCTTCGGCCAGACGCGATCGCTATCGGCGATCCCCAGCGCATCGAGAATGGTGGCGGCCGCATTCGGGATGACCGGCAGGGCTACCCTGGCCATCACCGTCATGTAGTTGAGCGCCGTGCGCACGCCGATGGCGGCGGCGTCCGGGTCGGTCTTGAACTTGGTCCAGGGCTCGGCCTTCGTGAGGTATTCATTGCCCAGCGCCCAGATCGCGCGGATCTCGCTGGCGGCCTTGCGGAATTCCATTGCCTCGAAATGCGCTTCCGCGGCCTTCAGGCGTTCCGTCATCTCGCCGGCCAGCCAGTCCTCGTTCTCGCCCCACGTGCCGCCTTCCGGAACGACGCCGTCGAAGCGCGACTTGTTGAAGCGCAGGATGCGGTTGACGTAATTTCCCAGCACATTGGCCAGGTCGGTGTTGATCAGGCTCTGGAAATGCTCCCAGGTGAAAGCCGCGTCCGAGCCTTCCGGCGCGTTGGCGGTGAGATACCAGCGCCAGTAATCGCCCGGCAGAAGATCGAGCGCCTGGTCCATGAAGACGCCGCGCTTTTCCGAGGTCGAGAACTTGCCGCCATACCAGGTCAGCCAGTTGAACGCCTTCAGCTTGTCGACCGTCTTCCAGGGCTCTTCGGACCCCAGAATGGTCGCCGGGAAGGACACGGTGTGGAAGGCGACATTGTCCTTGCCCATGAACTGGACATAGGTGACGTCATCCGCGCCCTTGTCGGTGCGCCACCAGCTTTCCCAGTCCCCGCCATTGGCCTCGGCCCATTCCACCGTCGCGCCGATATAGCCGATGGGCGCATCGAACCAGACATAGAAGACCTTGTTCTCGAAGCCCTCGCGCGGCGCGCCGTCCTTGGTGACCGGCACGCCCCATTTCAGGTCGCGCGTGATGGAACGGTCACGCAGCCCCTCGTCCAGCCATTTATAGGCGATCGACTTGGCCAGGCTGGGCCATTCGGTGGAGGCGTCCACCCAGTCGCGGATCCTGGCTTCCATCTTCGTCTGCAGGAGATGGAGATGCTTGGTCTCGCGCACTTCCAGATTCTTCGAGCCGGAAATCTTGGAGTACGGCTCTTTAAGGTCCGTCGGCTCCAGCAGGCGGCCGCAATTATCGCACTGGTCGCCGCGCGCGCGCTCGAAACCGCAATGCGGACAGGTGCCCTCGACATAGCGATCCGGCAGGAAGCGGTCGTCATCGATCGAGAAGACCTGGTGTTCGAGACGCTCCTCGATCAGCCCCCTGGCCTCCAGCACTTCGGCGAAATGCTGCGTCAGGGTGATATTGGGCTGGCTGGAGGTGCGGCCGAACACATCATAGCTCAAAGAGAAACCGTCGCCGGCGCGCTTCTGGATATCGTGCTGCTCGTCGCAATATTCGCGCACGCTCTGACCGGCCGTTGCTGCTGCCAGCTCGGCCGGCGTGCCATGCTCGTCGGTGGCGCAGACATAGAGCACGTCATGACCCATCACCCGCTGGAAGCGCGCATAGACATCGGCGGGCAACATCGAGCCCGCGAGATTGCCCAAATGCTTGACGCCATTGATGTAGGGCAGAGCGCTGGTGATCAGTATCCGGGCCATTTCGACTTTCTTCTCTTGCGCGGCGATTGGAGTAGAGTGTTCGCGTCAGGGGCGAGCCAAAGGGGACTCGTCCCGGGGCCGTGAGACATACAGGCCCTTCAATGGGGAGGAAACACCAAATGCCGCGAATTCTCGGGCTGAACATTGTGGCGCTCATCGTCGCCACACTCGCCTTCTACGCTGTGGGCGCCGTCTGGTACGGCGCGCTGTTCGCCGAGCTCTGGACAGGGCTGTGGGGCTTCACCGACGCCCAGATGGCCGCCGCCGAAGCGTCCGCCGGGCCGGCCATGGCGATGGGCTTTGCCATCACGCTGGTCACCACGGCCTTTCTGGGTCTGGCCCTGAAAGCGCTGAAAGCCGACGGCCTTGCCAGTGCCGTGAAATGGGCCGTCTTCCTGTGGGCCGGTTTCGTGGTGACAACCATGGCCTATGACATCGCCTACGCCATGCAGCCCATGATGCTGCTGGTGCTCGACGGAGCGCATACGCTGATCGGCTTCGTGATCGCCGCCGCCATCCTCACCGCGATGGACGGCGTCGCCGTCAAGGACTGATCCGCGACACGGCCGGCGGACCGGGCAGTTCCGATTGCATCAGGGACTTGTCCCGCTCCCCGGCCCCGCGTATCAGGTCGCCCTTGGTTGCCGGCTTAGCTCAGCTGGTAGAGCACCTGATTTGTAATCAGGGGGTCGGGGGTTCGAGTCCCTCAGCCGGCACCATTTTTCCTTTGTTCCCGCTCCGCTCGACCCGAGCCTGTCACCGCGGTCGGTGTCGGGGTCGATGCTCGCATGGAACGCGCTCAGGGCTGCGGGGAGCGAGCCCGATCCCTCAGCCGGCACCATTTCTCGATTGCTTCCGCTCCGCTCGAACCCGTACCCGGTCAAACTGCCGGTGGTGGGGTTCGTGCTCACATGAAGCACGCTCAAGGCTGCGGGGAGCGAGCTTGGTCTGGCGCTCTGTACGCCTCTCACATCCACCGCAACGATTACGCCACGCTCCATTCGTCGCACCGGATTGTGCCCTAACGGCACCACAAACGCCGTGAACGCCGCATATCTGCGACAAACGCCCTGATAAACCCGACGAACGACGCGCGCGCCGATTTGGGTGGCGCAGGGGCGCGACTAGGCTGGACGCATGTTCAGTGCACCGCCTCTCTCGCCGGCCCCGGACGCGTTCAGAAGCGACCGTCTCGCCGCCCGCCACCTCGCCATCGCCCTCGTCCTGTTCTGGTGCGTGGTCGCCTTTTTCAACCTCGTGGCCGACTGGAACGAATTCGTCGCCCGGCCGGGGCTGCTGCCGCGGCTGGTGCCGGTTTCCACAGCAGGAGGATTGCTGTCCTTCATGCTGACGGACCTGATCCGCCGGACGCGCGAGCTGCCGGCTGTGCGCCGGTTCACCACCCTCATCATCGCCATCGCCGCGACCGCGCTTGTCTTCTCCGTCGTCAACCTGCTGTTCACGGCGCGCGAGGGGGCCGGCGGGATCGAACGGGACATGCTGACCCGGGTCGGCCATCGCTGGATGACGGATGTCTGGGTGTTTGCCGGCTGGTGTGCGCTGACCTGGCGCCTCGACCAGAGCCGGCGGCCGGACCCGGCGCGCCAGCGCGGCCTGCAATCGCGGCTCAACCGGACGCTGGGATCGGCGAACCGGCTGCCCACGACGACGATCGACCGCGCCAATGACGGCATGCGGGCGGCGGTATTCTGGCGGATGCAGATCGTCTTCTGGACCTGCAATCTGCTGTTCACCGTCCTCACCAGCATCGCGATGATCGAGGACGTCTACAATCTGTGGCGCAATGTCGTCATCGAGGCGAGCGGGCTCGCCGCCACCACGCTGATCCACTATGCGGTGCTGCGCCCCACGCGGCAGCTCGACCTGTCGACACGCTTTGCCCTGATCATGGGCAGCTCGATGCTGGCGACCTGCTTCTACATCGTGATGATGTGGCTGATGTGGTACGAGGTCTTCCCGACCGAGTTCACCAACAGCCGCATGACGACGCGAGGCTGGGAAGGCCTGACCCACATCGCGCCGCGCTGGTTCGTCTTCAACATGCCCGCCTTCATTGCCTGGTCGGCGATCTATCTGGTGATCGAGGCTTTCGGCCGCATCCGTGCCCAGGAATGGCAGATATATGATTCCGCCGTTCTGGCCCAGGAAGCCCAGCTGAAAATGCTGCGCTTCCAGCTCAATCCGCATTTCCTGTTCAACACGATCAACGCCATCTCCTCGCTGGTGATCGACCGGCATAATGACGAGGCCGAGACCATGCTGGGCCGGCTCAGCGATTTCCTGCGCTTTGCGCTGCAGACCTCGCCGGACGAGCGTGTGCCGCTGGACGAGGAACTGGCCGCGCAGGATCTCTATCTGGGGATCGAGAAGGCCCGTTTCGACAGCCGACTCGACGTCGAGCGCGATATCGACCCGGCTGTCCGCAAGGCGCTCGTGCCCTCGCTGATCCTGCAGCCTGTGCTGGAGAATTCGGTGAAATACGCCGTCTCCAGGTCGCGGGTGCAGGTGCATATCGCCATCCGGGCCCGGCGCGAGGGCGAGATGCTGGTGCTGGATATCACCGACAGCGGCGGCCCGGTCCCCGCCACGCCGCCGGAAGGCACGGGCGTCGGGCTGAACAATATCCGCGCCCGGCTGGAAGTCCTTTACGGCAAGCACGCCGATCTGGCGGCCGGCCCGGTCAAGGGCGGCGGCTTTGCCGTCCGTATCCGCCTGCCGCTTGAGGTCGGCGAACCGGTGACGGCCGCGGCGACCGAAACAGACACAGGACAGACCCAGGGAGGGAAGAAGGATGCGCATCCTGATCGTTGATGACGAGCGGCTGGCCTCGCGCCGGCTGGAAGTCCTGCTGGCCCGCCGGCCGCAATACGAAATCGTCGGTGTGGCCCGGGATGGCGACGAGGCGATGGAGATGATCTCGGCCCTGCGCCCGGACGTCGTGCTGCTCGACATTCACATGCCCGGCACGGACGGTCTGCTGGTCTCGCGCCAGCTCAACGGGCCCGATGCCCCGGCCGTGATCTTCGTCACCGCCTACAGCCATCACGCCGCCGAGGCCTTCGAGGAAGCCGCCGTCGACTACCTGCTCAAACCAGTGAAGCCGGAACGGCTGGACACTGCCCTCGCCCGCGCGCGCAGCCTGTTGCGCCTGCAGGACGCCCAGTCGCGCATCGGCGAGCTGGAAACGGTGATCGATGCCCTGCGCGGCAATGGCACCGGGGCCGACGATGCGCTCTGGGTGAAGGGCCGTGAAGGCATGGTGCGCGTACCCAAGCGCACGATCGACTGGGTGGAGGCTGAGGGCGACTATGTCCGCCTGCACTGCCGCGACCGGTCCTGGCTGCACCGCGACACGCTGACGGCGATGGAAGGCCTGCTGGACGAGCGCATGTTCATGCGCGTGCACCGCTCGGCGATCGTCAACAAGCAGCGCATCACCATGTCCTCCACGACCGAGCATGGCGGCCGTCTCGTGCATCTGGACAATGGCCAGATCGTGCGTGTCGGCCGGTCCTATGAAGGCGCCCTGCGCACCGCGCTCAGCCAGATCGCCGACTGACCCCCACCTCCCGCAATCACGCATGAAAAAGGGCGGCGAACCCATCGGTTCGCCGCCCTTCCCCTGTCACGCAGCCCTGCCCGGCCAGAGACCGGGCAGGTGCGTCTCCCCTCACTAGTAACGCAGGGCGATCTGACCGAACACGCGGCGTCCGACGACGTCGTACAGCGACGGGTCGGTGCCCGACTGCACGTTCGGTGCGTATTCCGGCGGCTGTTCGTCGAACAGGTTGTTCACGCCCAGACGGATCGAGGCGTTGTCGGTGATGTTCCAGGTTCCGGCCACATCCCAGTACCAGACAGCGTCGGTACCGGTGAAGCTGGTCTCGACCGGGAAGATCACGCTGGCGCGGTTGTCCATCGACGCGATGTATTGTGCGCGCACATCGAAGTCGAAGTCCGCCACGCTCCAGCGCGTGTTCCAGACAGCCTTCCATTCCGGGAAGGAGGTGCCCAGGCCTTCGCCGAAGAAGGACACGGTTCCGGCGTAGTCGAGATCCGGCAGGCTGTTGAGATCCTGCTGCTTCCACTCCAGCAGGTGCGTCAGCATAACGCTGGTGGTGACACTGCCGGCCCAGGACGGCGCACCGAGCCATTCCGGATCGAAGCCCCAGCCGAAGGCGAAGTCGATACCCGAGGCCTGTTGCGAACCGCCGTTGACGCCCGGGAAGTTGCCGTTCGGATCGTCCACGAAGTTGATACCGAAGATGTCACCACCGCCCCGCACGATACCGGCGCAGGAATAGCGGTTCACATCATAGGTCGGATTGGTGCCGTAATAATTGTAGCAATCGGCGATCAGCTGGTTCACCCCCGGCGCCAGGATCGGCGAGGAGATGTCGATACGCCAGTAGTCGACCGTGCCCTGGAAACGGTCCAGCCAGCGATTGGAGACCGGCGACTGGAACACCGCACCGATGGTGAAGGTGTCAGCCGATTCCGGATCGAGGTCCGTATTGCCGGTCGTGGTCACAGAGGCCTGGGTACCCGGCGTCTGGACATAGGCATCCGGAGAGGCCACGCCCGTTGCCGCGCACAAGGCCCGCATCTGGACCGAGTCGGGTCCGGAACGCTGGACACCGGTGATCGAGCACGGATCGAAGTATTGCGGCGCAGAACCGCCACCGCCGAACAGCTCGCCGAAGTTCGGCGCGCGCACGGAGTGCTGATAGGACGCCCGGAAGCGGGCATAGTCCAGCGGCTCCCAGCTCAGCTCGGCCTTGTAGGCCGGGTCGTTCGAGCCGCCGGTATCACCGGTTATACCGTCGCGGAACTCGCTGCGCGAGACGCGATAGCCCAGGCTAAGATCGATCGCACCGAAGGGCGCATCGTCGCCGGCCAGCGGGATCAGCGCCTCGCCGAACAGGTCTTCGAACGAGTTGGTGCCCGAGTTCGGATTCTGTGCGTTGAAGCCGGAGATCGGACCGGCACCCGAACCCGGATCGAAGTCGAACTCGAAGCCGCGATATTCGGCGCCGAGCACCATCGACACCGGACCGGCCGGCATGTTGAAGGCGTCGCCGGCAACATAGAGCTGACCCACCGTCTGGGAGAATTCCGTCGACGCGGTCGAGGAGACTTCCAGGTAGGACACACATTCCGCCGAGAGCGGCTGGCGGCCGAACGGATTGAAGCCGCCGGCGCAGGTGCTGTCGCCGCCATCGGCGGCTTCCAGCAGTATCTGCAGACGATCGGTATCGATATTGCCTTCCTGGCGGCGGTCGATTTCGGTGTCACCGCGCGAGACATAGGCATGCCACGTCCAGCCGCTGGAACCGATCGGGCCTTCGGCGCCGAAAGTGTAGCTGGTCACGGTGTTCTCGAAGTTCGACTGACGCAGACCGGCGGACAGGGTCCGCTGACGCATCAGGAAGGGTTCCAGGGCGCCTGAGCCGACCAGGTTCGGATCGTCGCCGGTCCGGCTTGCCAGAATGGCGGCGAGATCGGTCGGGATGAACGGGTTGGTGACCGGAATGATCAGCTGGTTGGACACGGTGCGGCCCGGCTCGACCAGAGCCGAAACAGCCTGAATCGCCGTGTTCTCGCCCGGCGCGCGGGTCTGAACAGTCGGGATCGGGGTCGGTGCCAGCGCCGAAGCCGACGTGTAGTGCGCCCAGGCGATATTGCCGAAGATGTTGACGCCATTGTCGAGATCATAGTCTGCCCGGGCCATGAAGCTGTCGCGCTCCATCGGCAGGGTGAGCAGGTTCACGAAATCGAAATTGTAGGAATAGGCATCCGGGAAGATGTTCTGGTTGACGTTGCCGTCGATGTCATACCGGAAGTTCTCGACGTCCGACGGGTGGTTGAAGATACCCGCCGAGAACAGCGTGCCATCCAGGTTGAAACCGAAGCGGTTACCGACGCTGACATTGGCCGGGTCGACGCCATAGGAAGCGAAGACCGCGTCAATAGAGGCTTCGGTCGGACGGTTGGCTGCACCGAAGAGCAGCGAACCGGCCGGGAAGAAGCTGGTCGTCGCCGTCGCCTGCTCGGCGAAGGGACGCTGGCTCTTGATCATGCCCTCGCGCACGGAGCGGTCGAATGCGATCACGGCATTGCCGCGACCGTCATCGACATTGCCGCCGATCACCAGTGACACGCCGTACTCCTGGGCATCCCAGTATTCGGTGGAGTTTTCGTAGGTCGCGCGGAAATCGACGCCCTCGAAATCATCCTGCAGGATGACGTTGACCGCACCGGCCACGGCGTCGGCACCGTACACGGCACCGGCACCGCCGGTTGCAACCTCGATCCGGTCGATCAGGGCGGCCGGAATCGTGTTGAGGTCGACCGTGAGCCCCGCGCTGGACGGCATCGCACGGCGGCCGTCGATCAGAACGATGTTCCGGTTGGCGCCGAAACCGCGCAGGTCGACATTCGCCTGACCGCCATTGCCCGGATTGTTGGACGTGGTGGTGCCGGCCGGGTTCACCTGCGGCAGCGTGTTGAGATAGGTGTCGATCGTGATGTCCGCATTGGCGACGACCTGGTCGCCGGTCACGGAGACCAGCGGGCTGTCGGCGACATAGTCCTGGCGCGCGATCCGCGAGCCGGTGATCACGATCACCTCGTCGTCCCCGGCCGTATCCTCTTGCGCGAAGGCCGGTGCCGACACGGCCGCAAGGCCTGCCAGCATGGTCGCGCCCAGCAAAGCGGATCGTCCCAGACCGCTGCCGAATGACCTGAATGCTTGATTTTTCATGCCGATTTACTCCCCGGCTTGGATATCCCCTCACATGCGGCAAGCCGCATGCACGTTTGAATGCGCACGAGCGCATCGAATGGGGTTACGGGGAGGCCGGACCGGCCGACAGCGGAATTCGGCCTGCGCCAAGCCGGGTCGGCGAACAACAAAATGCCGTTGAATGACGGGTTTTCCGGGGCGGATGACAAAAGGCGCCCGAACGCAAAAGGCCCGCTCTGACGAGCGGGCCTTCGCAGTCTGCATTTCCAGCAAGGCTAGAAGCGCTTGGTGACGTTCATGAACAGCGTGCGGCCGTTCAGATCGTAACCCACACCCCGGATGACATAGCCGTGATTGCTCTGCGGCTCCGGTGCATCGTTGAACACATTGTTCACACCGGCACGAACCACCAGATCGTCATTGCGCCACGTCACTGAGGCATCGTGGACGAAGTACTCCGGAGAGTTCTCGTACACGTTACACGGCGTATCGCCGGCCGCGACACAGGCGTAGAGGCCCGAACCGAGCGGATCGAACGGGTCGTCATTCGCCTCGATCATCTCGCCGACATAGCGGGTCTGCCACAATGCACTCCAGTCACCGATGGAGAACACGTTGGTCAGGCTGAACCGGTTCTGCGGATAGCCGTACTCACCCAGATCGTCATTGATCGTGACGCCATCGGCGCCCGTTTCTTCCTCGAACTGCGTCAGCGTGTGCGTGGCCCGGAAGATGGCATCATAGCGCATCGGACGGTTGATGACCGGTGCGGTGAAGTCCATCCCGAACTCGATATTGACGTCGATACCTTCGGTCACCCGCTCGCCCAGATTCTGGTTGAGCGCTTCCACGAAGCTGATCTCGCCGTCACCACCACGCGTGATGTACTGGCACTGATTGTTCGTGAGGTTCGGCGAGTCATAGCACAGGGCCACGATCGCCAGCGATGACAGCGACTCCACCTGACCGTCGACGGAAATGTCATAATAGGTCGCCGACAGACGCAGATCGAATGCGTCGAACCAGGGCTGATCGATCACGAAACCGGCCGAAATGGCTTCGGACGTTTCCGCATCCAGGTCCGGGTTGGACCCCGTGGCGACCAGAGTGCTGGCCCCCAGGAAGGTCACGTTGGACGTGCCCAGGCCAGTGGTACCCAGCGAGAACGGGTCAACGCCCGGCAGGTTGTAGGGGCCGCCACCATTCTGGCAGTTCTGGACGACCGTCGGGCTGCGGGTTTCCAGCGTCGGATCGTACTGCCGGATATTCGGCGTCGACGGATCATTGTCGTGATCGACCTCGACGATGGCGAGACCCGGCACACGACACGGATCCTGCGGGTTGCCGAAGAACTGCACGCGCCCGCCGAATTGTTCGCCGAGGTTCGGCGCGCGGAAGGAGGTGCCGTAGGTGGCCCGGAAACGCAGCCATTCGTTCGGCGCATAAAGCGACTGGATCCGGTAGGTCCAGCTGGCGCCATAGTTGGACTCTTCGGTCCAGCGGGCGGCGACGTTCACCGACAGTTCCTCGGCGAACGGACGATCCATCAGGATCGGCGCTTCCATCTCGATGAAGGCTTCCATCAGGGAGCGGTCACCGGTCGAACCCGGATCCGAGAAGAAGCCCGCAAATTCGCCGCCGGATGCACCCGCGTCGGTATCGGTGACGATGGCGTCCTTGCGGTATTCACCGCCCAGCACCAGGCCGACCGGACCGTCAGGCAGATCGAACAGCGTACCGGTGGCATAGCCGCTGAGGACAGACTGTTCGACGACCGTCCGCGTCAGGCGGTTCGGGAAGAAGTAGTCATTATCCTCGGGATCGGCAAAACGGCCCGTCGTCAGGAAGGTGCCATCGAAAAAGTCCAGCGGACGGCATTCGATCACCTGCGTCGAGTTCGGGGCGAAGTTCGGCGCGCACGAGGCGTTGCCGCTGCCATCCACAGTCGTATTGCTCAACACCTGGAGATAGCGGGAATAGTCATACAGCCCCTGCACCCGGTCAAAACCGTCGGACCGGCTGAAGCTGGCATAGGCATCATAGCTCCAGCCGTGCATCGGACCGAAGCTGTCCATGAAGGGCAGATCGCCGCGCAGGCCGCCGATCAGGCGCATCTGGGACACGTCCGTCTCGGTCGTATAGCGCTCGAGGAAATAGATGTCGCCAGCCTGGCCGAACGGGTTCAGCGCATAGTTGGCCGGCATTGCCAGGCCGCCCTGGGAGATCGTGGTGGATTCGCTTTCCCGCTGCGTATAGGACGCCTCGAAATAGGCCGTCATCCCGCCATAGAAGCCCAGATCGAACTCGCCGATCGAGTACAGCGAGGTCCGGTTGAAGTCCGGCATCTGGCTGCCGTTCAGCTCCTCCGGCCACAGCAGCAGCGCGGCACCGTTCGCACTGCCGGACTGCAGCAGGTCGAGCGTGAAGGGGATCGGGAAGAAGCCGTCGGGGAAGCCCGGATGCTGGCGGCCCGCCTCATAACCGACATAGCCGAGCGCCGGGAAAACACCGACACCGGCACCGAAGGACGCGCCGCAATCCTCGTATATCTCGCCGCTGGCGCCATAGCTGTAGTTCGTGATGCAGTTACCGGCGTAGGGCTCGTAGAAGCTGCCGAACTCGCGGCCGGTGAAGCCTTCCGTCTTGGTGTACTCGGCAGCGAACCCGATGAAGCCGCGATCACCGCTGACACCCAGCGTGCCGGTGTAGACCTGCTGACGGCCGCCATCGCCGGCCATTTCCGGGTCGGTGAGATAGGCATCCAGCTGCAGCCCGTCGAAATCGTCGCGCAGGATGTAGTTCACAACGCCGGCCACAGCGTCGGAACCATAAACCGACGACGCACCGTCGAGCAGGATTTCCACGCGATCGACCAGCGTGCCCGGGATCATGTTGAGGTCCGGCGCGCTCGGCACGCCGCGCACACCGGCCGGCGCCAGGCGGCGGCCATTGACCAGAACCAGGGTCCGTCCGGCGTCCAGGCCGCGCAGACCGGCCGTTGCGGAACCCGGACCGCTGTCCGTGATCAGACCGGCCGAGGTGGACAGGCCGGTCGTCGTCTGCTGGCCCTGCACAACCGTGGTCTGGGAAAGCAGGTCAGCCGCGTCGACCAGACCCAGATCGCGCGACAGTTCCCCGTCGATCACCTGGATCGGTGCCGCCGTGGAGAACTCGTTGCGCACGATCCGCGAACCGGTGATCGTGATTGAGTCTTCGGAATCGTCTGCCGTATCCTCTTCCGCCCCCGCGGAAGTCCGGACCGGCTGATCGTCCGGCGTCTCGGTCTGGTTCTGCGACCAGGCCGGGGCAGCCAGCAGGCTGACACCCATCATCCCGGCCAGAACGGTCGATCCGAGCCATTGCATTTTTTCTGAGGTTTTCAAAACCTATCCCCCTGGAAAGTCGGCCCCTTCGGGGCGTTGTCCGAAGCACCGGGCGGACCCGGCGGCGTGTCGGATTCGTGACGCGCAGGCGAACAGGGCTTGAAAAACCGGACACAGGAAAATTCCAATGAGGCTGACGCCGGGCAGGCGTTCCCGATTGAGAGATGATGCACCGAACGGCCCGGATTCTGCTGCAAACGCCCCCGCCGGGCTGCAAAGGTGTGACGCCGGTGGCAGTCTGTCGCACCCCGCAGCGGACGGATTGCGCTATATGGGGTTCCAGCGTTTTGAAGAACTGGAGGATTCCGGCATGCTGCGCAGTCTCGTTCCACTTGCAGGCGCCCTGATCATCGCAGCCTGCGGCGGTGAAACCGGCGATACCGCCGATGCGGCTCCGGCCGCGCACAACGAAGCCGCGGCGCCCGCCGCCGAACCGTCTGCGACTGCATCGTCGACGGCCACGGCAATGGCCCACAGTGACGATGACGATGACGACGATGCCGAGGCGATCCTGGCAGCCCTGGGCGGCGACTACGCCAATGCCGACCTGACCAATGGTGCGCGCCAGTTCCGGCGCTGTCAGTCCTGTCACACCCTCAATGAAGGCGGCCGCCACACGGTCGGTCCCAATCTGCATGGCGTCATCGGGCGCGCCGCGGCCTCGGCCGAGGGCTTCAACTATTCCCCCCAGCTGACCGGGGCCGGCCTGACCTGGGATGTCGAGACCCTGGACGCCTGGATCGAGAATCCGCGCGCCATGGTGCCCGGCAACCGCATGAGCTTTGTCGGCCTGCGCGAGGCCCACGATCGGCGCGACGTGATCGGCTACCTCGCTGTCGAGACGGCTGACTAGAGCATTTTCAGCAAAAGTGGGGACCGGTTTTGCGGTTCGAAAATGCGGTCGCCAAGGACCCAGCATTTTCAGCACAAGTGGGCACCGGTTTTGCGGTTCGAAAATGCGGTCGCCAAGGACCCGGCGTTTTCAGCAAAATCGGCACCGGTTTTGCCGAAAGCGCTCGGGCCCTAGAAGCGCCGCCAGACGGACAGGAAGATTGCCCGCTCGTCCAGCGTATTGCGGCCGGCGGGCGTGAAGTAGACGCCGGCATGGTATTCCATGCCGGCGATTTCACGGCCGAGCGAGAGCTGCAGCTTGTGCTGGCTGAAGGCCGGACGGGCCGGGCTCGCCGCTTCCGCATTCCAGACCGACAGCGACTGGACGATGACCTGCCAGCGGGGCGCCGGGCGCCAGCCGGCGCTGATATCGAGCCTCACCTCGTCCAGATCCGGCTCCGCCCGCCAGCGATGCGCCAGCTGGATATCGGCAAAGCGGTCGTTTCCGAACGACTGGCCCCAAAGCGCGCGCACTTCCCAAGCCTCGCCACCGGCGCCAAGCGGCTGGTTTGACACATTCTCGCCGGCGCCGGGCAGGAGCGCCGTCACCTGCAGGGTGGCGATCCGGCCCGCGTCCTGCCAGATACCTGCGCGCAGCCCGAACTCGCTCGCAGAAAGCCCCTGGGCCGCGTCATGGATCGCGCCCTGACGGCGCTCGACGGACTGCCAGGCGAGCCGCGCCACTGCCGTCAGCCGTGCCGTGATCCCGTATTCGGCATAGAGCGCCGTCTCGTCCTTGTAGAAATAGCCGTCATCGACCCGGTCGCCGCCGGCATCGAAACGCTGGTCGGCCCGGTCGGCCAGCGTCGTGACGATAGCCAGCCCCTCGCCCTTCCGCTGCAGCCAGGCACCCGCCTCGGCCGGTCCAGGCGCGGCCGCGATCGACACGATGGCCAACAAGCTTGCGGCGCACGGCCGGTGGCAAGACTGTTTTCGCCATCCCATCGGGCATCCTTCCCGATTGCGGCCGCGGCTGCACAGAGGCCCCGGCGGTCAGGGACAGCGAGCATGCCCGTAAAACGGGTTATTGCAAATTTATGCCACCAATAATTGCTTTCTCTGAGGAGAACAGAAAACGCCCGGCAGACAATCATCCGCCGGGCGCAACCTTGTTCGCTCAGCTGTCGAAGCCGGGGCTTTCGCGACGGACCCGGTCCAGAACCGCCGCCCAGGCGATTTCCTTGAACAGATCGTTCGAGGCGATCTCGGAAGACTGGCCGAAGACGCGATCCTGCATCTTCTCGTCCCACTCGATCAGCTCCCCGCCGGCCTGCGCCTTGATCTGGATGCGGCAGGCCTTCTCCAGCAGGTAGATCCGCACATAGGCCGAGAACGGGTGATCCCCGACCGACAGCGTGCCGTGATTGCGCAGGATCATCAGGTTCTTTTCGCCCAGATCGGCGACGAGGCGTTCCCGCTCGTCATGATCGAGCGCGATGCCCTCGTATTCGTGATAGCTCACATCATTGTAGACATTCATCGCCAGCTGCGAGATCGGCAGCAGGCCACGCTTCTGGGCGGCCACCGCAACACCGTCGTCGGAATGCAGGTGCAGGGCGACTTTCACATCCGGCCGCGCCGCGTGAATGGCGGAGTGGATCGTGAAGCCGGCCGGATTGATGCCATAGCGCGAGGGCGGCAGCACATTGCCGTCCAGGTCGACCTTGACCATGTTCGACGCCGTGACGTCCTCATAAAGCAGGCCGAACGGGTTGAGCAGGAAATGCTCGTCCGGCCCGGGCACACGCATCGAAATGTGAGTGAAGAAGAGATCGTCCCAGCCGTGCATGCGCACCAGCCGGTACAGCGCCGCCAGATCGCAGCGCGCCTTCCATTCTTCCTCGGAGACCTGGTCCTTGACCGACAGGTTTGCTTGATCGTCCATTTTGAACTCCCCGGGGTTTTCTTTATCGCCAACCCTGTAAGTATTGGCCGATGTTCCATCGCCGTCAAACCCTTCCGTGGCACGCGATGAGGGCCGAAAAACGCCACACGGGGCAACACATCCTGTGCTTGCTTTTTACTCTGCATCTACCAGTAGAGAGCACCCAATACAGGGTTAATCAAGTCTTTGAAATCACGCACAAATTGTTGTCAGTGCCGATTAACAAGTTTTCAAGGCGTTTCTGACTTAATGGCAGGCAACGACAATCAAGAAGCTGCGTCTCCATGCCTGCCAATACCGCGGAAACTCTCAATGTCCTGGCCCAGATGAAAGATCCCGGCAAGCGCCGGGAGCTGGCCATGGGTGTCGTGGATCTGTGCCTGGCACAGCCCCTCAGCCCGACCGCCGATCCGGTCGCCGGGGAGCTGCTCGTTACCCTTTCGGCCAAAAGCGACACCGCGACCAAGGCGGAAATCGCCGCCAGGCTCGCCCCGTGCGACTGGGCCCCTCACGATATCATCCGTTTCCTCGCCTTCGAGCCGATCGAAGTCTCGGCGGTGATCATCGAGAAAAGCTCGAAACTGACCCAGAAAGACATGATCGAGCTGGCGGAGAGCGGCACGACCGAGCACCGCAAAGTGCTCGCCATGCGGGCCAATCTCTGCCTCGCCGTCAGCGACACGCTCGCCCGCCCCGGCGAAGCCATCGTGCTGCGCGCCCTGGCCAATAATTCGACGGCCGAGATATCCGAGAACACGCTGGATATCTGCCTGACGGTTGCGCGCGACAATCCCAAACTGCGCGAGGCTCTCGCCCGCCGCCACGATCTGACGACCGATTTCGCGACACAGCTGTGCATCATGCTGCCGGAGAACTGGCGCGAGGAACTCTATCGCCGCTTCGGTCTGGACAAGGACAAGGTCGAGGCGCTTGCTGTCGAGACCGCCCTCTCCGCGACCCCGGAAGATGTCGACAAGGACGCCGCCCGGCGCGTCAATGACGCGGCCAAGGACGGCAAGCTGGACGGCAAGTATGCGCTGGATGCGCTGGTGCGCGGCGAGGAAGCCGTGTTCGATCATGCCATCGCCCATCTCTGCGGCATCAAGGTGTCCCAGTGGCGGATTGCCCTGGCCATGGGCGGTGTCCGCGCCGCGGCGATGGCCTGCCAGGCCGCCAATCTGGAACGCACCGCCTATCCGGTGATCCACAAGGCGCTGCAGCGGTCCGGGCGCATGCACCAGGCGCTCGAAGGCGATGCCATGTCGGCCGCAGCCAACGTGTTCCGCATGTACGGCCCGGAGAAAGCGGCCAAGGTCTTGCGTCAGATGGGTTCCAGGGGTTGAATAAAGACGTGTTCGGTAACGTCTTTTTCCCAGAGCCCCGCGATCTCCGATTCATTTGCCTTCCTGGCCAGTCCCAGGCCTGAAGCCAAGGCTGCCAAAGCACGCCTTGAAGAGCTGTATGGCTGCGTCCCGCTGGACGAGGCCGACACGATCATTGCCCTGGGCGGCGACGGTCTCATGCTCGACGCACTACACACCTCGATCAAGACCGGCGCCCGTGTCTACGGCATGAATTTCGGCTCGGTCGGTTTTCTGATGAACGAGTTCCGGCCGGACGGTCTGCGCGAACGTATCGCGACGGCCGAACATGTGCGGATCCACCCGCTGCGTGCCTGGGGCGAGGATGTGAACTGCCAGCCCTTCGAGGCGCTGGCGATCAATGAAGTCTCGCTGCTGCGCGAAACCCGGCAGACCGCCAAGATCAAGATCACGATCGACGGCCGCGACCGGATGGGCGAACTGCAGGCCGATGGCGTCCTGGTCGCCACGCCGGCCGGATCCACCGCCTACAACCTGTCGGCCCATGGCCCGATCCTGCCGCTCAATTCCAAGGTACTCGCCCTCACCCCGATCAGCGCCTTCCGCCCGCGCCGCTGGCGCGGGGCCCTGCTGCCGCACACCGTGCGGGTGGGGTTCGAGATCGTCGAGCCGCGCCTGCGCCCCGTCTCGGCCGTGGCCGACAATCGCGAATTCCGCGAGGTCGCGCGCGTGGACATCGTCGAGGCGAATGACGTCACCCTCACCCTGCTGTACGATAAGGGGCGTGACCTGGCCGAACGCATCCTGATCGAGCAGTTCGAAAGCTGACCGGTTTAGGCTGACGTTAAGCAAGGCCGGCTAGTATTCGAGTCGAATTGACCCGAACCGGATTCGCCGACGCCATGACTGCACCCGAACTGCCCACCGATCTGAGCCGCCTGCGCGTGCTGCTGGTCGACGACAACGCGGCCCTGCGCGGCGCGCTGCGGGTGTCCCTGAATGCGTTCGGCTGCGCCCAGGTCATCGAGGCCGACACGGTGGACCGCGCCCTCGATGTGCTCGCCAGCCGTCCGGTCGATCTCGTCATTACCGACTGGAAGATGCAGCCGCGCGACGGTCTGGACTTCGTGCGCACCCTGCGCCGCGGGCCGACCAGTCCGACCGCCTTCATCCCGGTCATCATGCTGAGCGGTTATTCCGATCGCCAGCGCATCGCCGAGGCCACCGCCGCCGGCGTCGACACCTTCCTGGTCAAGCCCTTCACCGCGGCCTCCCTGGCCGGCGCGCTGAGCGAGACCCTGAGCCGTTTTTCCGGGCATGCCGATGCTGGCCATGCCGCCCATTCCCCCGCGAACTGAGAGGGATAAGACCATGGCCAAACCCAATGATGCTGAAGTGATTTCGGTGCCCAACCTGCTGCAGGCCAAGGTTGGCGGCCCGATCAGCCAGGCCGACATGCACATGATCGAGAAGGCCGAAGAGGCCCTGAAGGACCTGCGCGCCGATTTCGGCCAGTGGCTGGAAGAGGAAGTCGGCAAGCTGGAAGCCGCTGCCAAGGTGGTCAAGACGGCCGGCCTGGCCGGTCCGGAAGGCGAAGAACTCTTCGTGCGGGCCCACGACCTGCGCGGTCTGGGTTCGACTTATGAATTCCCGATCGTCACACGCCTGGCCGGCTCACTGACCAAGATGATCGACATGCAGGAGAAGCGCGACAAGGCCCCGCTGGCTCTCGCCCTCGCCCATGTCGGTGCGATCCGGGCTGCCCTGTCGCAGAATATCCGCAATGACGAGGATGCCGTGGCCTCCGAACTCGCCGGCGAGCTGGAGAAACAATCCGCCGCCTTTGCCGAGCCCTGGAAGGACTGATCCTTTCCGCATCGCCAGACACAAGAAAGGCCGCCTCTCCGGGCGGCCTTTTTCTTTTCACGTCCGCAAGGACAGGAAAAACTAGCCGGCCCGGGCCAGCTGTTCGTCGTCATCCTCGAAGCGCGACAGGATGTAGTCGAGATCGTCTTCGGGGATGCCCTGGAAACGGGTGATCGCCCGCTCGGCAAGCGCACGGCGGAAACGTTCGCGGCTGGCCGTGTCGTGCGGGACTTCCATCGCGTGCAGCACGTCGAAACAGGCCCGGATCGCCGGATAGAGACGCGAGGGCATGCCGGTGCGGTCATAGACCGCGCGCAGGCCCAGCGGCCCGGCATCGTGCACCAGGAGCCATGCCTTGGCGTGCGAGATGCCGGCCAGTTCGGCGAAGGCGTGCTCGACAAAGGCGACATGTCCGCGCAGCAGGGCGCGCAGGATCAGCGACGGCGTCAGGCGCGCATTGAGGCGCAATTGCTGGACGAAATGCTTGGGGTCGTGCGCCAGGCCGGCCTGGTCGACCAGGTCCAGCGTGGCCCGCTCGCGCGCGCCCTCGGCAATCTCCACGGCGACTTGCGGCGGCAGGGCGTGGTGCGAGACCAGACGCTGCAGCGCGGTGTCGGAAATGTGCGAGATCAGGCGTTCGGTGACATCCAGCGGCAATTGCGAGCGGGCGACGAAACTGTCCATCACCTGCGGGTTCTCGCAGAACTCGGCGAAGGCGCGCTGATAGGCTGCGTCGTCGAACCGGGCCCCGTCATTGGCGGCGGCGATCGACACGGCCCGCTCGTCGCGGCTGTCGAGCAGTTCGTGCACGATGATCGGCGCGACATGCGGCCGGCCGGCAATGGCGCAGCGCTTGTCGCTGCCGGCATGCTCGAGCACGCGCAGCAGGTCCTCGTCTTCCAGGACCGGGGAATTTTCCAGCACCGGCAGGGCCACCGCATCGACATCCATCGCCAGTTTCACGGCGATGTCGCGCGGCAGGTTGCGGGATTGCTTGAGGGTGACGGCCATGGCCCGGCGCACCAGTTCGGCGGCGTCGCGGGCGATCAGGTCGAGAATGTCACGCGCGGCACCGCGCTCGGCATCGGTCAGACTGGCCGCATCCATGCGGCGGCAGATCTTCTGCGCGGCCGAGGCACGGACTTCCTCGTTCTCGCCCTTTACCAGACGGCGGATATCGTCCTGGGTCAGTCGATTGCGCAGCGCGACGACGCTCATGGCAGGTCCATCATGTTGAATGTATCGGCCCTATTTCTAGGCCCGGTATGCTTAACGAAAGCTTGCAACCCGTTTCGCGGGTTTACGAATTGCGCGCTCGGCCGGCCGAGCGCGGGGCGTCCAGCGAGGCCAGGATTTCCACCAGTGCCGGCGACAGCTCGCCATTGCCGACCCGGTGACTGCCCGGCGCGACAGGCGAGGTATTGCGGGCCGGAGTGTAGCTGCCGGCAAGGCGGATATTGCCGCTGTCATTGAGGTCGGGCGCCGCAGCGCGGTTTGCGGATGCCGGGATCTGCGGTGCCGGGCGGTCGCCGGTCAGCGAGGCCAGGACTTCACTTGTCGAGCGGGCGCGGCCTTGCTCGTAGAAGATGGCACGGTTGGCGCGGGCAGCGGCCGGGAAGAGCTGGTCGGCGCGGCCCTGCGGATTGTTCTCGGCGGCCTCGATCAGGCTGGCAGCCCCCTGGGCGCCCAGGAAGTGGGCGGCATAGAGCTCGCCGCCGGAGGCCGGCCGGCCGATCCGCGTCTGGATCACGGCGGCATTCTCTGCGGCCAGTTCGCCGGCCATGCGGGCGGACGCCTCGGCGTCGAAGCGCAGATCGAGAATACGCTGGCGCTGCACCGGATCCTCGACGACATAGCGGCCGTTGGCATCGCGGCTGATCGCGGCGGCGGCGTCTTCATAGCCGTGCTCGGCGCCGCGGCGCTGCATCACGCCCAGCCAGGTCTGCTCGATGAACTGGAAGAGACCGGTCGCCGAAGACGTCGAGGCCTCGGCCCGCACATCGAAATTGCTTTCCCGCGCAGCGGTGCGCAGCAGGAAGTTGAAATCCGTGCCGGTCTCCTGCGCGGCCTGGCGCAGGGTGCGGGTCATGAAGTCCTGGTTGTTGGCGTCGACGGGGCTGACCAAGGCGGGCTCCGGAGAATCGGTTGCTGCGAATCGACGTCCAGACTCGCGCCTCATGGCTAATCCGGCGTTAACGATGCGGCGCCGTGCCGCCGGGAGAACGGTTGACGGCACCCCGCAGAGCGCCGATATCCTTGTGGGAGCGAGGGATCCTTTGAACGGATGCATAAAGGATACGCCATGACACGCCTGACATTCGCACGCCTGACATTCGCCGGGACCGCCGCGCCGCTTCTGGCCGCGGCCGGAGCGGTGGCCCTGATGGCGGCGCCGGCCGCCACCGCCCAGGATATCGATCCGGAGGCCGTTGCGGCCGCCGAAGCCTATCCGCTGGAACCGGCCACCGACCGGATCCGCGTGGTCAATATCAACGGCTATTCGGTGATCGACCGCGAGCACCTCGTGCTCAATGGCGGAGCCCGCCGCCACTATCTCGTGACCCTGCGTCACCCCTGCCCGGAGCTGCGCACGGGCATCCAGATCGGCACCAGTTTCGGCGACACGGCCACGCTCTACCCGCCGCTGGTGGAATACATCCATGTCGGCGAGCCTGAAATGCGCTGCTCGATCCACACCGTCGAGGAAATCGACAGTGTCGAGACGGCCCGCGCCCTCGTCCAGCGCCGCAATGCGGCGGAAGAGGCGGCGGACGGGGACGACACGCCCAGCCAGCGCTGACCGCCGCGCCTCAGTCATCGCCCCGCAGGGCACCGGACAGCCAGGCGGCAACCCGGTCCGGTGCCTGCATCGGGGCGAGATGGCCCAGATCGTCCATGCGCGTCAGCCTGGCTCCGTAGCGGGTCAGCGCGCGCGGACGCATCAGGGTCGAGCCATGTCCCGCCTGCAGCACGTGTGCGTGCCCAGCGACCAGCCGGGCGGCAGCGTCGGGATTGTGGGCCTGGGCTTCATAGTTCGCCGCCTCCCAGGCGGGATCGCAGGCGAGGATAAGTTTTTTGTCCCCGTCCCCAACCGCGGCCCCGGCCGCCTTCAGGCCGCCCTCCAGATAATCTTCCAGAACGCCCGGCGCCCAGCGGGCAAAACCGGGGTGTTTGGCATAGCGCTGCCGGGCCGCCTCGCGGTCCGGCCAGCCATTGCGGCGGCGGCGCGCCTGGCGGGCGATCGGCATGCGATTGCGGTTGAGCGCGAAGAAGGGCGAGCGGGCAAGCCAGTAGACCGGACGGGGCAGGATCACCGGTTCGATCAGGGCCAGAGCGGGGATAGTCCGGCCCTCGCGGGCCAGGCGGGCTGCGGTCATCAGGGCCGTGGTGGCGCCCATGGAATGGCCCGCCATGGCATCCGGAACGAAGCCCAACTGCCCCCACAAAGCCATCATATCGGTAACATAAATGCCCCATGAGCGGTGCATACCGGCATCGGCCGGCAGCGTTGTGGCGCCGTGACCGCGCAGATCCGGGGCGTAGATCTCGTAGTCTCCGGCCAGTTTTTCGAACACCTGGCGATAGGCCGAGGCACAGAAACCATTGGCGTGCAGGAAAGCGAGGCGCGGCTTGCCGGGATTGGACCAGACGCGCAGCGACACCGTCCCGCCCGGCAGGGATACCGTCTGCACCGTCCAATCCGGACCCGTTCCGTCCATTGCATCCGCCTCCTGCCGGCTCTGCTGCCAGCTCTGCCAACCGGCGCCAGCCTAACCCGATCCCCCATTATCGCACGGGCTGCAGGGCAGTGGATAAGTTGATGGCGGAAATACGCGGCCGGAGGGGGAAGCGGGCCCTCCTGATCGACTCGTGTAACGCTTCTCGTTACACAATGCTCTGGCAAACCCCGACCGCCCGCAAGACTTAGGGCGACGGCCCGGGATGGAGGCAAGAATGAGCGATCGCGACATCGCGCCGGCCAGCGTCGGAGATCATCTGCGCGAAGACTATCTGCCCGACTACAACATGAAGGCGCCGACCTTCGCCAAACGGCTGGGCATCGGCCGGCAGCGCGCCGTGCGCCTGCTCAACGGCGCGCGTTGCGACGGCGACATGGCGCTGCGCCTTGCCCGCCTGTTCGGCACGACACCGCAATTCTGGCTGAACCTGCAGGCCGAGTACGACCTGGCCATGGCCCGCATCGAGGCCGGTGACGAGATCGAGACCAGTATCGAACCCCTGGCGGCCGCATAGAGCCGGAGTTTCTGGAGGACCGGCGGGACGCCGTCCTCACCCCGCTGATCGCGCCCGCCATCACCAGCGGCCGCACCACCCGCATCAACCTCTCCATCGACACCGGCCAGCTCGCCCTGATCGACCAGGCCGCCACCCGCGCCGGCATGAGCCGGTCGGCGTTCATGGTGTCCGCGGCTGTGGGACGGGCGGGGGCCGCCGCCATCAATCAATCGGACTACGACTAGATTAGACTTTCGGTCAGCTTTCCGACCATGTTCTACGCTAGGCTTGATACACAACCTAAGCAGATGCTAACCATTTGATACACTCATTTGATTCTGTCCGAATTATTAGATGGATCATACTTAAAGTAACGAGTTCTGTCTTAGATGGTAGCTACCCCTCGACCGCCCAAGAAATTCCTTAAAATCCTTCATGTTGAGGATGACGAGCAGGTCGGGTTGACTGCTTGCGCCGGATTTGAGTTCAAGAAGTGGCGCGCTCGGAAGCTTGCCGAGCATCTAGTAAATTGGCTGCCTCACTTTGCACTAAGGCGACAAGAAATAGAATCTATTGGGTCCGAAAACCCGTGGCTTTTGTTGCGCGATGCCGCTACCAGAGTCTTCCAGTCATCAAGCGGAAAAAGCCGGGGTGAGATAGGCGAACTACTTCTGCACATAATTTCAGTCACGGAATACAAGGCTCACGCTTTCGTTTCCCGACTTTTTTACAAAATGCGCTCTAACGACCAAGTAACTGGCTTTGATTCTGCACTTGTTACCTACGATGAAAACACTGAAGAAATAGAACTATGGCTCGGCGAAGCGAAGTTCTACAGTGACACCAAAGACGCAGTTTCCGCTGCACTGGCGAGTCTAAAAACACACCTGAAGGAGGGGTTTCTAAAAGAGACCAAAATCCTTGTTGGGCCAAAGATCGAAGCCGACACACCTGGGTACGCCAAACTTCAATGGCTCTTCGACGATGCCAGCACCTTGGATGAGATCATCGATCGCATTGTCGTCCCCGTTCTTATCGCCTCAGAAAGTGAGGCAGCACAGAATTTCGATGGGAACGTCGAGACCTACCGTGAGTTGGTTCTCGAAGAGTATGAGTATGTGAGCGGGCGATTGGCAAGCTCACCAATCGCCGCACAGGTGCGTGTAGTCGCGATCTACATCCCGCTGGCATCCAAGGCTGCACTCGAGACCGAGTTCATCAATTTGATAAAGGGCTTCGAAGAATGAAATCGACCCTGATTGAGGCCCTTGGTGGAGAGATTCCTGACGCCGCGGCAGCTCTTAAACTACTCAACTCTGCTTCTACCCATTGGCTTAGTGGCGAGCGGGCTATCGAAGACGACGCGGAGATCGCGGTTCGTTTGTTTGCGCGAGCAGACGATCTAGAAGAAGTACTACCAGGCGCAAAGACAATCATTCAAGCAATTGGGCGAGAAGCAGGCCTGTTTCCGTACTTGGACGAGGTATCGATTACGCGAGACGAAATAGCACTAGAAACGCATCGAGTTCCGGGCCTCGACGACACCGTATTTCATTCTGAACAGCTACGAGTATTCAGAAAGCTGGCGTCAGGAAAAAATGTCATCCTGTCCGCCCCAACCAGTTTTGGCAAAACGCTACTTGTTGACGCCCTGATCGCACACCGCCAACCGAAACTGGCCGTGATAGTCGTTCCCACTATCGCACTTCTGGAGGAGCGAAGACGGACCATCGTAGACCGCTTCACCGACTACGATGTCATCTCACAGAATTTTCAAGCCATAACGGACCAAAAAACTATCGTTATAGGAACCCAAGAACGCATCTTCGACCGCACCGACTTGCACAAACCAGATTTGTTTGTCATCGACGAGTTCTACAAGCTCGACCTCACAAGAGGCGATACTCGCGCAAATACGCTGCATGCGCTGTTAGCGAGGTACATTGATCAGTCGAGACAGGTTTATCTCCTCGGCCCCTCCCTACCTGACAACCCAGTCAATACGAAAGAGCGACCCGACTTCGAGTTTGTGAAGACCAAGTACTCGCCAGTGGCAGCCGACGTCATCAGCGTTGAGCCTCAGGGAACAGATCCAGATGTTCTTGCAAAATACCTGCACGAGGAGGCCGAAGCATCCCGTTTGATATACTGCCAGTCGCCTCGGTCAGCGCGAGATCTCTCGCGAGAGCTCATACAGCGCAAAGTCGGACGGCCCACCAAAACAGTAAAGCGAATTGCCGATTGGTTGCGCCAAAACTACCATGATGGCTGGTACGTCGCGGACGCGCTTGAACAAGGGATAGGCATTCACCATGGCCGCGTACCTCGCGCGATTGCCCACCTAATGGTCAGCCTTTTCAATCAGCGAAAGATTGGCATCTTAATCTGCACATCCTCACTGATCGAAGGAGTCAACACGACTGCTGAAGTGGTATTTATATACGACAAGAAAATCAGCACAAGAAAATTAGACCGATTTACTTTTGACAACATCAAAGGTCGGGCTGGACGCATGTTCCGCCACTTCATCGGGCGCATATATCTATTCAACGAAGCGCCTCATGAAATTTGGGACCCATTAGACATCCCTTTGCTGCAGGACAGAAGTAGGATTTCTGACAGAGACTTGTTTCAAGTTCCCGAGGAGCACCTCACCGATACGAATCTTCGTCGTAAAGCTGAGTTTATCGAAAACTCTCCATTGCCAACCAAATTATTGGAAAAGTACGCGCGATACGGCGTAGGTGATATTGAACTCTGCTATAACGAACTCGAAGAAATGCTTTCTACCGGAAGCCGGAAAATCCTTTGGACGGGCCTGAAAGGCTACAAGGAAATTCTAGCGAGCATGGAAATAATTTGGGGACGAATTCAGTTTGACAAGCACGGAGTTCACTCAGCGAGACAATTTGCATTTTTCGCAAATAAACTTCAATACTCAAAAAGCATTAGATCATTTTTAGAAAAAATCGTCTCAGAAGATAATACTGATGAAGATATCGATTTGGCGTTTAACTTTCTTAGGGGGGTGGAGTACTCCTTTGTTCAGCCGCTTGAGTTTGTTCAAGATATCGCCGAAGAAATATTAGGAAAAGCCGGAGAAATTGATTACTCTGTATTTTTGGCGCGAATTTCCAGCTGGGGGCTTCAAGGGCATTCAAAAGCACTTGAGGAGGTAGGAATTCCCGAGCCCATAATCAGGAAGCTTGAAGGCTTTATCGACACTTTCGACATTGATGCGGCCGTAGCGGAGACCCGTCGACTAATGGAATCAGGAACCATACTGTCCGACAATGACGTCCTTGTTCTGGACTTCACGCTAGGCTCGAGGCGCTGACCTCAAACCGGCAGACGCCCAGCACGCACAAGGCATACTGAAGTTCGCTTTCACTCAACTTGAAGAAAAATGGTACCGCCTTCCCGGTTCGAACGGGAGACCTCTAGATCCACAATCTAGCGCTCTAACCAACTGAGCTAAGGCGGCACTCGGGTGTCACGGTCCGCAAAGGGGGCGTGAGGCGCGGGAAACTAGCGTCCCTCCCGCGCGCTGGCAACTGCTTCGTCAGGCGATTTGCAGGCCGCCGTGCGGGCGGACTGCGACGGGCGGGAAACGGCTGATCCCGAGCGCTTGTCGGTCCTTCCCCTTGATGGGGAAGGTGTCCCGAAGGGACGGAAGGGGTGAAACGCGGAGCGTGTCCATTCAGACACCTCGCTCCCACCCACTCCACCACGCCTGCGGCGTGGTCCCCCTCGCCCATCGAGGGCGAGGACCTGGAGCCCGCGACGCCGTCCTGGAACCGCTCCCTAAGCGCCATACCCCCGCGCCCGCATGTGCTCGCGCATGGCGGCGATGCGGTTGGCGTCGGAGGGGTGGGTGGAGGCGAATTCGGCGGTCTGGCGCTGGTTCATGGCGGCCATGCCCATCCAGAAGTCGAGCGCGTCCTGGGGATTGTATCCGGCGCGCACCATGTAATCGACGCCGATCCGGTCGGCCTCGTATTCGTGCTCGCGCGAATAGGGCAGGATGATGCCATAGGTGGCGCCCATGCCCAGCGCGGCGCCGATCTCCTGGCTGTACTGGCTGTATTCGCTGTTGCCCAGCGCGCCGGTGACCAGGGAGATGCCGACCTGGGAGGCGAGCTGCTGGCTGGCCCGCTCGGCCGAGTGGCGGCCGGCGATATGGGCGATCTCGTGGCCCAGCACGGTGGCGATATGCCCGTCGCCTTCCATCAGATCCATGATGCCCTTGTAGAAGGCCACCTTGCCATTGGGCAGGACCCAGGCATTGCGCTCCTCGCTGTCGAAGACGGTGAATTCCCATTGATAGCCGGTGAGGCCGGAGGCCGGGACGATGCGCTGGCCGACGCGTTCCAGGCGGCGCTGATAGCTGGGATCGCGCAGCACGCGTTCCTCGCGCAGCGTGTCCTGCCAGGCCTGGTTGGACATTTGCGCCAGCTGGCCGTCGGAGACCAGCATCAGCTGGGAGCGGCCCAGCGCGGCATTGTCGGCACAGCCCGCGGCCAGCGGCAGCACGGTGCCGGCGGCCAGTCCGATGATGAGTTCGCGGCGGCGCACAAGGCCGCTGGCGGATGCGGTGCGGTTGCAGCAGGTGTCCGGCATACCCTTCCCCTTTGGTTTTCCGACACATTCTCCTTTACAATAACGCACAGCCGCCTGCCCGTCTTGCCAAGAAAGCGACAATTGCAGGTGCTAGTGTGCGTCCGAATCCCTTTGGAGCCTGTCCCCCATGAAACGCCTCGGCCTCATTCTTCTCGTCCTCGTCGTCCTCGTGATCGGCGCCGCCTTCATCCTGCCCGCCGTGATCCCGGCCTCGGCCTATCGCGACCGCGTGGAAGCCGCCGCCGGCGACGCGCTGAACCGGCCGGTTCAGCTGGCCGGCGATGTCAGCCTGACCATCCTGCCGCGGGTGCAGGTGGTGGCGCGCGATGTCACCATCGCCAATGCCGAGGGCTTCTCGGACGAACCCTTCGCGCAGATGGGCGAGATGCGGGTGGGTGTGGAGCTGATCCCGCTGCTGTCGCGCCGGGTGGAGATCACCGAGTTCGTGCTGGTCGATCCGGTGATCCGGCTGGAACAGCGCGCCGGCGGCAATAACTGGACCTTTGCCGATCCCGAGGCGGCGCCCGCCCCGGCCGCACCGGCGGGCGACGGTTTCGTGCGCCAGCCCGGCGCCCTGCCGATCGATGCCAGTTTCGGCGATGTGCGCATCGAGAACGCCTCGATCTTCTATAGCGATGGCAGCCAGAGCCGCGAGATCACCGGTCTGGACCTGGCCATCGCCCTGCCCTCGCTGGACGCACCGACCGCGATCGACGGCTCGCTCTCGGCCGACGGCGAGGCGATGACATTCGATGCCGAGCTGGGCTCGATCCGCGACTTCTTCGAGGGCCGCGCCACACCGCTCACCCTGTCGCTGGGCGGCAATCTGGTCGATGTCAGCTTTGACGGGGAAATCCCGGCTTCCGAGGATATCGAGTTTGCCGGCGACTTTTCCGCCGACATCCCCTCCATCCGCGCGCTGGCCGCCTTTGCCGGCAGCCCGCTCCCGCCGGGCGAGAACCTGCAGCGCTTTGCCGCGCAGGGCCGGATCGAGGGCACGACCTCGCGCCTGGGCCTGACGGCCCGCTCGATCCGCTTCGACGAAATCCGCGGTTCGGGCAATCTGGCCGCCGATCTGTCGGGCAGCCGGCCGCGCCTGACCGGCCGTCTGGATCTGGACGAGCTGAATGTGAACCCCTATCTGCCCGCCCCCGCCGAGGATGCCGCCCCGGCGGCCGGCGGCGGTATCCCGCCCTGGAGCGAGGAGGCGATCGATTTTGCCGGCCTGGGTATTGCCGATGCCGATCTGTCGCTGAATGTCGGCCGGCTGCAGGTGCGCGATATCGAGGTGACCGATGCGGCCCTGCGGGCCGTGGTCGAGAATCGCCGCCTGCAGGCCGTGCTGGAGCGGATCTCGCTCTATGAAGGCCAGGGCAATGTCACCATCGTGGCCAATGCCCGCACGGCGACGCCCTCCTTCTCGCTGGATGCCAGCCTGGCCGGTCTGGACGCCCTGCCCTTCCTGGACGCAGCAGCCGGGTTCGACCGGCTGGCCGGGACCGGCGCCATGACGCTGTCGCTGGCCACCTCCGGCAACAGCCAGGCGGCGATGATGCGCAATCTGGGCGGTAATGGCGAGTTCAACTTCGCCGACGGCGCCATTGTCGGCATCAATATCGCCCAGACGATCCGCAATGTGTCCGGCTTCCTGGACCGCGCGGGCGGCGCCCAGGCGGCGCAGACCAGCGAGGAAGACAGCGAACAGGCCAGTGTCGGCGAGCGCCAGGAGACCGACTTCTCCAGCCTCGGCGGCACATTTGCCATCGCCAATGGCCGGCTGACGAATAACGACCTCCTGATGCTCTCCCCGCTCCTGCGCGTGGAAGGCCAGGGCTGGGTCGATCTGCCCAGCCAGACGCTGGACTATCGCCTGCGTCCGCGGGCTGTCGCCTCGATCGAGGGCCAGGGCGGTTCGACCGACCTGCAGGGCATTGTCGTGCCGATCCGCTTCCGCGGCGATTTCAACACTGTCAGCTATGGCGTCGATACCGAGGCCGTGACGCGCGCCCTGCTGCAGGGCGCGCTGAGCAATGCCATCGGCGGCAATCGCAACCAGTCGCCCGAAGATGCCGCCCGCGACGCGCTGCGCAATGCGCTGGGCCTGGGCAATCAGGACAGCGAGGACGCGGCCGGCGAAGAGGGTCAGACCGATGAGGAAGAGGTCGATCCGGCCGAGCAATTGCTGCGCGGCCTGTTCAACCAGCGCCGCGACCGCTCGCAGTCCGACGAGACGGACGACAATTCCGGCGATCCGAACTAGGCTCGCCATCGACACCGGCACCACCCGGCGGTGCCGGCAAGGGGGATGCGGCTGCGGGCCGCGCCCGGGCCATGAACCGCGCATGAACTGTCCGCTCGAATGCGGTTCAGGCAGGCTCTGGCAGGGTGATGCTCGCACCGCATTGGCAAGAGGGAGAGAACCCATGTCCATCCGCACCGCCACACTCGGCGCAGCCCTGCTCGCCGCAGCCTGGCTGCCCGCCGCCGCACCGGCCCAGGCCCAGGAAATCATCCTGTATGACGGTCCGAACTATACCGGCCAGGAAGTCCGCGTGACCGGCGCCGACCGCAATCTGTCGAGCCGCCGTTTCAACGACCGCACCTCCTCCTTCCGGATCGTCTCCGGCGAGTGGGAAGTGTGCCAGCACGACGATTACAACGGCACCTGCGAAACCCATCGCAACGACCAGCCCTCGCTGGGCCGGATGGACAACCAGATCACCTCCGTGCGCCCCGCCTATCTGGGCCGCCCCGATCCGGGCTATCCGGACCGTCCGGGCCGTCCGGGACGCCCCGGCGAAAGCTCGATCACGCTCTATTCGGGCTATAATTATACCGGCCGCTCGGTGACGATCACCGATACGGTGAGCAATCTCCAGCAGCTCGGCTTCAACGACCAGGCGCGCTCGATCCGCCATTCCGGCCGTTCGTCCTGGCGCGTCTGCCAGCACGCCAATTTCGACGGCGCCTGCATGGAAGTGGATCGCGACATCCCCTCCATCGGCGGCGGCATGGCCGCGCAGATCTCTTCGGTCGAGCCGGATTACGGCAGCCGTCCGGGCCGCCCCGGCCGTCCGGGACGTCCGGGCAGCGACAACCGCCCGCGCAGCGGCGTCTTCCTCTATGACGGCCCCAATTTCACCGGCCAGCGTGTCGATGTGAGCTGGGATGTCGCCAACCTGTCCAGCCTGGGCTTCAACGACCGGGTCGACAGCCTCGTCATCGCCCGCGGCGAGACCTGGCTGATCTGCCAGCACGATGATTTCGGCGGCCGCTGTGAACGCGTGCAGGGCGAGGTCAACGATCTGGGCCGCTACGGCCTGCGCAATGAGATCACCTCCCTGCGCCGCATCGACAATGGCTATGGCAATGGCGGTGGCGGCTATCCCGGCGGCGGCTGGGACCGCGGCGGCGAGATCATCCTGTACGACCAGTTCAGCCAGCGCGGCCGTTCGGTGCGTATCGAGCACGAGATCGACAATCTGGAACGCCTCGGCTTCAACGACCGGGCCCTGAGCCTGGACGTGCGCGGCTATGACCGCTGGCTGGTGTGCGAGGATGCCGGCTTCCGCGGCCGCTGCGAGGAAGTCTCCGGCGAGGTGGACAATCTCCACCTGCTCAACCGGGAAATCTCCTCGGTGCGCCGGCTGGACCGCTACTGAGCGGATCGCCGCAGCCAGACCGAGAACGGGCCGTCCGGACATGCCGGGCGGCCCTTTTTCATGGGCGCTGGCGGCGTGCATAACAAAGTCTGCGCGGCCCTCTTGGGTGGCGCGCCAATCAGGCGTATATTTAGTTACAAATGAAACTAGTTACACGCCGGATGACCCGTCATGCCTGTCAATGACCCGATCGTGGCGGAACAGACCCCCGCCGCCGACTTTACCATCGACCAGAAGTGGGACCGCTATACGTCCGAGGAACACGCCATCTGGACGACGCTCTACGAGCGCCAGATGTCTGTGCTCAAGGGCCGCGCCGCGCCGGAACACTTCAAGGGTCTCGAACTGCTCAATCTCAATGAGGGCGGCATTCCCGACTTCCGGCGCGTCAACGAGAAGCTGGAAAAGCTGACCGGCTGGACCGTGGTCACCGTGCCCGGCCTGATCCCGGAGCGGGAGTTCTACGACCATCTGGCCAATCGCCGCTTCGTCTCCGGCCGCTTCATCCGCGATGGCGAAAAGCTGGACTACCTGCCCGAACCGGACATCTTCCACGATGTGTTCGGCCATGTGCCGCTGCTCACCCAGCCGGTGTTTGCCGACTATATGCAGGCCTATGGCCGCGGCGGGCTGCGCTCGCTGGAATTCGACGCCATCAAGCACATGGCGCGGCTGTACTGGTACACGGTGGAATTCGGCCTGATCAACACGCCGGAAGGCCGCCGCATCTACGGCGCCGGCATCGTCTCCTCGAAGGCCGAGTCGATCTTCTCGCTGGAAGCGCGCTCGCCCAACCGGATCCATTTCGATCTGGAACGCATCATGCGCACCGATTACCGCTATGACGATTTCCAGCAGAGCTATTTCGTGATCGACAGCTATGACGAGCTGATGGAAGCGACCTATGAGGACTTCGCGCCGATCTATGCCCGCCTGCCCGGCCTGGACGAGCTGAAACCCTCCGACACGGTCGAGGGCGACAGGATCTACACCAGGGGTACGCAGGAATATGCGAAAGCCGGCGGCCTGCCGGCGAAGGCGGAAGCGGTCTAGCTCAGGCGGTTCAGGCCGCGGCGCTGCCTGCGGGGCGCAGGTGCAGATCGCCGGTCTCGCGGTCCTCTTCCAGGCACACCGCACCCAGCCCGGCGATCATGCGGGAGAAGTTCTCGCGGGTGACCGGTTTGACGATGTAGAAGCTGGATCCGGCATCCCGGCATTTCGCTTCCATCTCCGGATTACGCGCACCGGAATAGACACCGACGGCCCCGCCGCCCAGCAGCGGCTGGACCGAGACAATGAAATCGAGCGCATTTGCGCCGGCCAGGGAAAGATCGGTGAAGACGACAGCCGGACCGTCGCCATGGTCGCGCAGGTGAACGAGTGCGTCTTCGGGGCGGGTGAACGCCGCAAAGCGGAACCGCACGCCGGCATCTTCCAGATCCGCCTGGAACAGGAAATGCTCGTCCGGGTCATCGTCAACCAGAATGACGGAAACGCTCTGGTTCTCGCTCAATATCTGCTCCCCACAGTCAGACGGCGCGCAACCTATCATGATTTGCCGGTTTGAATAGTGCGAAGCGAACGTCTCGCAAGAACGCGGTTAAGCAAGCCCGGAGCCATCTCATCGCCATTGCGGCCGATGAAATGACTCCGGTTTTGAGTGTTCGCATTTTCGAACCGCAAAACCGGTTCCCACTTTTGCTGAAAATGCTTCAGGCGCGTTGAAACGGATAATAGTCCCCGCCCAGGCCGAGAATTCCGGTGAGCGCGTCCAGCGCCTCGCGGCTCTCGCGCAGCAGGGCCGGATCGGCCAGATCATTCGGTTCCAGCCGGTCGCGGTAGTGCTTGCCCGCCCAGGCCACGAGCGTGTCATAGAGCGTGTCCGACATCAGCGCCTGCGGCGCCACGGCGGCCCGCTCTTCCGCGGTCAGCACGACGCGCAGTCGCAGGCAGGCCGGTCCGCCGCCATTGCGCATGGACTGGCGCACCTCGACAAACTCCACCCGCCCGATCGGACCATTACCTGCCGTCATCGCCGCACAGTAAGCGCGCGTCGTTGCGGTTTCCTCGGTCTCCTTCGGCGCGATCAGCACCAGGCGGTCCTCGCCGGGCCATTCCAGCAATTGCGAATTGAACAGATAGCTGGTGATGGCGTCGCCGACCGGCACCTCGGCCTCGGGCACCTCGACGAAATCCGGCTCGAACAGGCCCTCGGCCGCCTTGCGGATTTCGGCGAGGGCGGCCTCGCGGTCGGCAAAGGCGAGTTCATGGAAGAAGAGCGTGGTGCGCGTACCGACGCAGACGACGTCATTGTGGAAGGCGCCGGCGGCAATCGCCTCGGACGACTGGCGGATGAAGACAGTGCGCTTCGGGTCGAGCCCGTGCGAACGGGCGACCGCCTGGCAGGCTTCCAGCGTCTGGCGTGCCGGGAATTTGCCGCTCCACGCCTCGCCGGCCTCGCGGCCATAGACGAAGATCTCGACACCCGGACCGCCCTGCTCGGCACACAGGCGCACATGATTGGCCGCGCCCTCATCGGCGAAGTCCGGCTGCATGGGCAGGACGTCGTGCACGGCGAAACGGGCCGTGTCCGGGAAAGCCCATTGCAGGGCCCGGCGGGTCTGCTCGCCCTCGATGGAGCGGTGCAGCGTGGTCAGCAGATTGGCCGGCGTGAGATGCAGGCGGCTGTCGGCCGTATCGGCCGACGGCGACACGGTCGCAGCATTGGCGGCCCACATGGGCGAGGCCGAGCAAGCCTTGCGCAGCAGGCCCGGCGCCGTCTTCCAGGCCGCCTCGATCACCGCTTCGTCGGAGCCGGTAAAACCGGCCCGGCGCAGCAGCGGCAGATAGGGGCGTTCATGCGGCGGCAGCAGACCCTGCACCAGGCCGCTATCGGCCAGGCGTTTCATCTTGGCGAGGCCTTCCAGCACGCCCTGGCGCGGCGAGGACACCAGGCCCTCATTCTTCGCGCTGGCCAGATTGCCCTCGGACAGACCGCCATAATTATGCGTCGGGCCGACCAGCCCGTCGAAATTCGCCTCGACCGCGCGCGCCATCAATCCACTCCCTTGACCGGCATGCGCTCGGGCTTCGACTGGGCTTGCGTGGCGACCGGATAGGCGCAGTAATCGGCGGCATAAAAGGCGCTGGGCCGCAGATTGCCCGACTGGCCCGGCCCGCCGAACGGCATGTTCGAGGCCGCACCGCAGGTCGGCCGGTTCCAGTTGACGATACCGGCGCGCGCTTCCACCCAGAACCGCTCCCAGAGCGCTTCATCGTCCGAGACCAGCCCGGCCGAGAGGCCATAGGCGGTGTCGTTCGCAGCCGCGATGGCGTCGTCGAAGGAGGCAACGCGCACGATCTGAATCAGCGGGCCGAAGACTTCCTCGTCCGGCACATCCACACCGGTGACGTCGATCAGGCCGGGACGCAGAAAGGCCTCGCCCAGTTCCGCGACCGTCTCGGCCTTGCGGATCGCTTTGGCACCACGCGACAGGAGGTCGTCCTGGGCAGCCAGCACGCCGCGCGCGGCCTGGGCCGAGACCAGCGGGCCGATAAAGGGCTCCGGGTCGGCATCCCAGCGGCCAATGCTCAGCTGGCCTGCGATGCGGTCGATCGCCTCGACCACGGCATCGCCGGCTGCGCCCTCGGGCAGGATCAGGCGGCGCGCGCAGGAACAGCGCTGACCGGCCGTGATATAGGCGGAATGCACCGCCACACGTGCCGCGGCTTCGGCATCTTCGGCATCCCAGACGACGAGCGGGTTATTGCCGCCCATTTCCAGCGCCAGCTGGATCCCGGTGCGGCCCGCGAATTTCTCGTGGATGAACTTGCCCGTGCCCCAGGACCCGGTGAACAGCACACCGTCCAGATCGGCATGATCCAGCGCGGCGGCGCCGGTCTCGCGCGCGCCCTGGACCAGGTTCAGCACGCCCTTGGGCAAGCCGGCGGCCTCCCAGGCCTTCGCCATGAACTCGCCCACGGCCGGGGTCATCTCGGACGGTTTGAAGACGATCGTATTGCCCGCCAGCAGGGCCGGCACGATATGGCCGTTCGGCAGATGGCCGGGGAAATTGTACGGGCCCAGCACGAACATCACGCCCAGCGGCTTGTGCGCCAGGGCGGCATAGCCGAAAGCCGTGTCCGACGACTGCTCGCCCGTGCGTTCGGTATAGGCGGTCTTCGATATGGCGATCTTGCCGATCATGGCACCGGCTTCGGCCAGGCCTTCCCAGCGCGGCTTGCCGGTCTCGCGCGAGATCAGCTCGGCGAGCGCGGCCTTGTGCGCCTCGAGATAGGCCTGGTAGGCCTCGACGATGGCAACACGCTCGGGATAGAGGCTGCGCCCCCAGGCCGGGAAAGCCGCCCGCGCGGCCTTGAAGGCGGCGTCGACATCGTCCGCCGTGGCGGCCTGGCCGCTCCACACGCGGCTGCCATCGGCCGGGTTTTCCGAGTGCATGTCAGCGCCATTGCCCGCGCGCCATTGGCCATCGATCAGCAGCATGAAATCACCTCATTCGTCGCCAGAAGCGGGCGCGATCGCCTTCGGCCAGATCGAGCGCCTGCATGGTTTCGTAGGAAATACCCAGAATGTCGCCATCATCGACGACCTGGGCGTGACAGGTCCGGAAATCCGGGAAGCGGTCGGTCGACAGGATGCTGTCGACACCGCCCGTCGTCGTCGCCGCCCGCACGGTCACCTCGCGGCTCTCGCGCAGGGTGCGGATATTCTCGGTCCAGGTGGAGACCAGCGGACCGCCGTCGAAAATGTCGACATAGCGGTCATAGTGGAACCCCTCCCAGAGCAGGAGGTTGTACGCCCCCTCTCCGTGCGGATGCGGCTTGCCGATCACCTCGCGCACCTCGGGCGGCAGCAGGTCGAGATAGATCAGGTGCTGCGGGCCCAGATCGAGGATGAACTGGTTGTCGGTCGATGCCGACAGCCGGTCGGCATCGTCGAAATCCATCCGGAAGAAGGGCCGCGACACCGCATCGAAGAAGGGCGAGGATCCGTCGTCATGGACCACACCGCGCAGCTCGGCCAGCACACGCTCGCCAAAGCGCGACCGGTCGGCGGCCATCATCAGATAGCGCGACTGGGCGACGAGCCGTCCGGCGCCGGTGCCGCGCCCGGCTTCCGACACGAAGAGCGTGCCCACTTCCGAGGCGCCGGCAAAGTCATTGACCAGCAGCATGGCATCCATGTCGAAGCGGCGGTCGGCTTCCTGGGAATGCTGGGCCAGGGTGATGATCTTGAAATCCCAATAGGGTTTCGACACACCCACCATCGCCTTGATGGCCGAACAGCCGACGATACGGCCGGTCCCGGTGTCTTCCAGCATCAGCTGGTAGGCATCCTCGGTCTGGCCCGGCTCCGGCGTCGAAAAGATCGCCTCGGACTTTTCCAGGCGCGCCGCCAGCACATCCGCCGGCACGGCCAGGGATGTGAAACCGGTTCCCGCTTCCTGCGCCAGACGCACAAGGGCGTCTGTGTCGGTGCGTTTGGCCGCACGTACAATCAGCATGCTCTTCCCCCGATCATGCCTGTGTTTACTGGGTTCTTGCCAGGGCGCGCGCTTCCTTGGCGTTGAATTCGCCCCGGGCAAATTTCATCAGCATTACCGCCGACAGCTTGGCCCGTTCGGCAAAGCTCGACAGTTTCACGATCTCGCGATCGGAATGGATATCGGCGCCGCGCACGCCCAGCGTATCGACATTGGGACAGCCGGCCGCCCACAGATTATTGCCTTCGCACACGCCGCCCGTGTCCTGCCAGCGAATGTCCAGGCCCAGCGCACCGCCCGCCGCCTTCGTCCATTCGAACATGCGCGCATTGGCCGGGCTCATGGGTTTGGGCGGGCGGGTAAAGCCGCCATGCAGCTCGGCCGCGATACCGTCACGCACGCGGATCTCGTCGACCAGGCGTTCCAGCTCGGCCTCCACCCAGGTGCGGTCATTCTCGGTCTTCACGCGCACATTGAAACGCGCCACCGCATTGTCCGGCACGACATTCGGCGGACCGCCGCCATCGATGCGGGCAAGGTTGAAGGTGACGCCATCGCGCCGGCCGTTGAGCTCGTCCAGTCCCAGCCCGAACTGGCAGGCTGCGGCCAGGGCATTGCGGCCCAGATGATGCTCGCGACCGGCATGAGCCGCCCGGCCGGAGACTTTCAGCGACCAGTTACCCGATCCCTTGCGCGCGCCGGCCAGGGAGCCGTCGGCCAGGGCGGGCTCGTAGGTCATGCCGATATCGGCGCCGGCGCCCAGATCGGCAAGGACCGGGCCGGAGCCCAGCGAGCCGATTTCCTCGTCCGGACTGATCAGAACATCGACGCCGATCTCGTCCTTCCAGGGCGAGCGTTCCAGCCCCAGCAGCCCGTGCAGCATCACGAGGATGCCGCCCTTCATGTCGGCGACGCCGGGACCGTTCAGCGTGTCGGCATCCCACAGCTCGGTCGACTGGAAATGACTGTCCGCCGGGAAGACCGTGTCGTGGTGACCGGTCATGACGATGCGGATCGGCGCCTGCGGCCGCAGCCGGCAATGGAAGGAAGGTGTGAATGCCTGCTCGCGCACCGTTCCGTCCGGATCGACGATCGTCGTCGGCGGCAGGTCGATGGCGGATATCTCGCCGCCCAGCTCGCCGAAAGCGGTTTCCAGACAGGCGCGCATGCGCTCCAGACCGTCCGCATTGCGGCTGCCGGAATTGATCGCCGACCACGCCTTCACCGTGTCGATCATGTGATCGGCGCGGCTGTCGATCCAGTCGAGCACGGCGCGCTCGTCGGGGTTGAGATCGAGTTTGTCCTGCATGTCCCAGTGATAGCCGTTTAAACGGACGGGTCTACCCCCGCGCGGCAGAGACCGCGCGGGGGCAGTGCGAGAGGGATCAGGATCAGGCGTGTTCGAGCGCCTGTTTCAGGTCGGCGATCAGATCGTCGGGGTTCTCGATACCGACCGAGATGCGCACCAGACCGTCCGAGAAGCCCTGGCGCTTGCGCAGTCCCGGATCGACGCCGCGGTGGGTGGTGGAACCCGGGTGGCAGATCAGCGTCTCGGTACCGCCGAGGCTGACCGCCAGCTTCATCACCTGCAGCGCGTTGAGCATGCGGAAGGCTGCCGCCTCGCTCTCCAGATCGAAAGCAAAGGTGGAGCCGGCCGAGGAGGACTGGGCCTTGAAGACGTCGCCGTCGCGCGTGCCCTCTTCCAGGAAGCCCAGATAGCGCACGCGATTGACCTTGGGATGATCGCGCAGGAACTCGGCGACCTTGCGGGTACCCAGGGCGGCCGCTTCCATGCGCAGCTTCACCGTTTCCAGCGAGCGCAGCAGCATCCAGCAGGTGTGCGGGTCGAGATTCGTCCCCAGATAGCCGCGCAGGCCGCGGATCTGTGCCATGGCTTCCGTCGTTCCGGACGCAGACCCGGCGATCAGGTCGGAATGGCCGCCGATATATTTGGTCAGCGAGTAGACGACGACATCGGCACCCAGCTCCATCGGCTTCTGGCCGACCGGACCGAGGAAAGTGTTGTCGACGACGAGATAGGGGCGCTTGCCCTGCTTCTTCTCGATCAGGTCGACGAGGCGGCGGCAGACATTCAGATCGACCTGGTCATTGGTCGGATTGGTCGGCGTCTCGGTGTAGATGACCGAGACCTCGCCCTTGGCCAGCGCCTCGTCGGCGGCGGCGTGGATCTCGTCCTCATGGGCGCCGGCAAAGAAGTCGACCGACTGGATGCCGTAATTCGGCAGGAATTTGCGGATCAGGCTTTCCGTGCCGCCATAGAGCGGCGTCGACTGGAGAATCACCGAGCCGGAATGCGCCAGGCCCATCAGCGTGGTGGAGATGGCCGCCATGCCGGAGGAGAAGACGCAGCATTCCTCGGCGCCGTCATAGAGGGCCAGACGGTCTTCGAGCACTTCCATATTGGGATTGTTGAAGCGCGAATACATCAGGCCGGCGGCTTCCGGATCGCCCTCCTCGGCCTGGCCGAGCGTGACGCGGAAGAAGGCGGCGCCGTGCTCGGCGCTTTCGAAAGCGAAGGTCGAGGTCAGGAAGATCGGCGGCTTGATCGACATTTCCGAGAGCTTCGGGTCATAGCCGTAGCTCATCATCTGGGTTTCCGGGCTCAGCATGTGTCCGGCGATCTCGCGTTTGCGATACGGCTTGTCCGGCTTGCTCATGGAAGTTCTCCCTTGTCTGCAGGTGCGGCCAGGCCCCTGCCGCCGCGTTGCACCCGGTGTGAACCGGCGCTTCGAACGGGTCAAGCGCAGCCTCAGCAGGACGGAAAAAGCGACCAGATCGACCCCGTGAAGGGGCGTTTCGTGCACTATTTTGCCAAAACGGCGCCAGACCGGCGGCACCGGCCTTCACGCAAAAGAAAAGCGGCCCGGCAGATGCCGGGCCGCAATCCTTCGATCATTCGGATCCGGACTTAGTCCAGAACGATGACCACTTCCGAACGACGGTTCAGCGGTTCGCGAACACCGTCAGCGGTTTGAACCGCCGGGCGGGTTTCGCCATACGCTTCCATCGAGATCGTGCTCGCCGGAACGCCGAGGCGGACCAGTTCGTCGCGGACGACGCGGGCACGGCGCTCGGACAGGCCGACATTGTAGGCAGCAGCGCCCGAACGGTCGGCGTGGCCGGCGACGGACACGCGGGTGACACCGCAATTGCCGCGCTGGTTGGCAGCCTGGGCGATCACGGCCCGGGCCTGATCCGTCAGATCCGCGCGATCCCACTCGAAGTAGACCGGGAAGCTCACGTCATCGCACGACGGCGGCGGCGGAGGCGGCGGCGGAGGCGGCGGGGGCGGAGGCGGCGGCGGAGGCGGCGGCGGGGGCGGCGGCGGGGGCGGCGGAGCCGCGAAGGAATACCGCAGGCCGATCCAGGCCTCGTGACCGGCCAGAGCGTCAACGCTCACGCCCGGGGCGTAGTCGGTGCTGGAAGCCGAGAAGTAACGATACTCGGTGTCCAGGGTCAGCTGTTCGGTGAGGTCCCAACCGATACCGGCGAGGATCTGCCACACGAACGGATTGTCGCTGTCCTGAGCGACAACGTAATCGGCCGGCGTCGGGTTCGGCGGCATGGTGCCGGCCGAGAAGCCCGTCAGGGTGCCGGACACATCGCCCAGACCCAGACCGACACCGACATACGGGTGGTAGGCGCCATCCGGATTGAAGTCGAAGATGGCGTTGGCCATCAGGGACCAGATCTGGAAGTCGCTCAGGCTGTGCTCGAAGCCGCCGACCGCACCGGTGTCGTTGTAACGGTGAGCCAGTTCGCCTTCGAGGCGGAAGCCGTCAGCCCATTCATAGCCAAGAGCTGCCGCTTCGCGCCAATTGCCCTTGCCGTTGATTTCACCATTCAGCGAGCCGGAAACGTCGGTGTCGCCCGGGCCGCCGTAACCGACTGCACCACGGACATACCAGCCTTCGTCAGCGAACGCGGGACCCGCTGCCAAGAAGGCCCCAACGGCGACCGCCGTAAAAAGCCGTTTTTTCATCATTCCCCCTCCAGAGGCTCGCGCCTCCTTGGTGTGACTGACCATGCCCGGCACTGTGCCGGGCGCGAAGAATCGTCCTGACGGACGCTCCTAGTACGTCCCCTACTACAATTACCTCGCGAGCGCCATAGGTCAGACAGGTAAAGCCCCGATAAGACCGGAAAATTTTGTCGCGTTGCAGCAAGGATACAGTGTGTCCCGGGACCGGGCCACACATCCCCGTACAACCGGACAACGCAGAAGCCTCACGATCGGTTCCCGCTTTTTTTTCGGAGAATGCCGAAACCCGTAATCAGCGCAGGGCTGCAATCGTGTCGAACACCCCTGTGCGGCCAGCTTCACCCGCTGCGGTTGCCGTCGCGAACGCCTGTGCGTACGCAGCAACCAGGCGGCCGTCGCGACGGTAGAGGTCGTGCAGGTAGCGCACCGAACCGTCCGCCTCCCCCACAACCGTCCAGTAGGCAATATGGACCGGGATGCGCCGGTCCAGCCAGACGACGGTGGGCGTATTGCCCGACACGACCTGGTCGATCCGCGCCCGCGACCAGTCCGCCTGGCCCGCCAGCACCCATTCGGCCAGGGCGAGCGGGTCCTGCACGCGGATGCAGCCGGCCGAAAAATCCCGGCGCGTGCGCACGAAACGGTCGCGCTCGGTCGTGTCGTGAATGTAGATATTGTGCCGGTTGGGGAAGATGAACTTCACCTCGCCCATCGGATTGGTCGGCCCGGGCGGCTGCGACAGCCGGTAGGGCCAGCGGTCGTTCCAGCGGCTCCAGTCGACCTCGTAGACCGAAACCGGCTCGCCGGCCGAATTGTAGATGCGGAAACCGTGCGAATTGACAATGCCCGGATTGCGCCGGATCGAGGCGAAGCGTGCGCGCGCCGAGCTGGATGGCAGCCCCCACCAGGGATTGAGGACGATGTATTGCATCTCCTCGGAGAATTCCGGCGTCGAGGAGGTCTGGCCGCCGATCATCACCTCATGCTCGCGCGCCAGCTGCCCGTTCTCCCAGGCCTCCAGATGGAAATCGGCGAGATTGACCCAGATATGCCGCTCGCCCAGCTGCCGGGTGCGCCAGCGCCGCTGCTCGAGATTGGCGCGCAATTGCGCGATCCGCTCCTGCGGCGTGATGTTCAGCTGGCGCAGGGTCGGCCGGTCCAGACGCCCGGTCGGCGAAAGGTTCACCCGCCCCTGATAGCGCCGCAGGGCGGTGTCCAGCCGCATGTCGAACGCATCGCCGCTCGACCAGCCGGGCGCCAGGAGCCCCTCGGCCGCCAGCCGCGCGCGCAGCTGGTCGACCCGGGCGCCGGTATCGCCAAGCGTCAGCGCATCACCGCCCTCGATCTGCGGCCAGATCGGGCGCAGCATCATCAGGCGCAACATCTCCCGGCGCAGAATGTCGTAGTCGCGCACAGCCGGCAGGCTTTCGGCAATCGCCTGTTCGACATGCCCCGCGTCCAGCGCGGCCACGAGGCGCGCAACCAGCCGGGACGCCTCATTGTCCGTCAGCAGGCGCAGCGTCAGCGTGTCCTGGTCGATCAGCCCGTATTCCAGCCAGGCGGTGTATTGCAGCGCCGCCCGCGACGCCGCTGCGGCCCGCGGCTCGAATGCCTCATCCGGATTGAGCAGATAGTCGGCAACAGCATCCAGCGCCGGCAGTCCGTGTCCCGGTGCCTCGTAGAGAAAGCCGGCCAGTTCGGCGACCGTGTCCGGCGTCCATCCGGTGACCTGCAGCGCCCAGCGGTCGAGATCGGCCGTCCGCACCGGCTGCGGCATTTCGGGAATTTCCGAGGCGATCACAGGCTCGTCGTCAGACGCAGCGGTCACCGCGCCTGGCAGCATGGCCAGAAAAATTGCCAAGAGGAAACGTCCCAAGCTTGTCCCCGAGTCGAAAGCGGGCCGACATTAACCATTAAGGATGCGGGACGAAACCGTGTTTCGGCCGGCCGGCGGCGCTCAGGACAGCGGGTCGCGCTCGTCTTCGGGATCGGGTTCGCCGACATCCTCGGCCATCAGTTCGGCCAGGGAGACGACGCGCGACCGGGCCCGCTCGATATAGGCCTCATTGTCGAAGACATCGATCTCGGCATCCCAGACCTCGAACAATTGCCGCAGGCTTTCCTCGTCATGATGGGCAAAGGCTTTCGCCTTCTTCTCGGCCCGCTCACGCGTTTCGCCCAGCACTTCGAGCGACTGGGTCGCGGCCTCGAGGGAGGAGCCGAACATCTCGCGCACGGCGCTGTCCGCGCCTGCCGCGCGTAGCTGGTAGACATGCTCGCGGCTGGCGGCGCGGGCGATGACATGCACATGCGGGTAGCGCTGTTTGACATGCTGGACGAGTTCGACGGCGCGTTCGCGATTATCGGTGCACACGACGAGAAGCTTGGCGCGGGCGATGCCGGCTGCCTCCAGCAGGCCGGGCCGCAGGGCGTTGCCGTAATAGACCTGGATGCCGAATTTGCGCAGCCCGTCGATATGCTCGGCCGAATTGTCCAGGACGATCGGCTTGTAGCCATCCATCACCAGCAGGCGGTGCACGATCTGGCCGAAACGGCCCATGCCGGCAATGATGACGGGCGCCTCCTCCTCGATCGTGTCCTCGGCGCGCTCATGCCCGGTCCTGCGGGCCACACGCGGCGACACGAAACGTTCGAAGGCGATCATCAGCAGCGGCGTCGCCATCATCGACAGGGCGACCACCAGCGAGGCGATGGCGGCGATCTCGTCGGGGATGACGTGCAGGCTGGTCGAGAAGGCCAGCAGCACGAAGCCGAACTCGCCGCTCTGGGCGAGGGCGAAGGTGAACAGCCAGCGGGCCCGCCCCTTCATGCGGAACAGGATCGCCAGCGCCAGCAGGATCGCCCCCTTCACCAGGATCAGGCTGAGCGTGAGGCCGATGATGAGGCCGAATTCCTCGCCCAGGAGGGCAAACTCCATGCCCGCACCGACCGTGATGAAGAAGACGCCGAGCAACAGGCCCTTGAAGGGCTCGAGATCGGAGACCAGTTCGTGGCGGTATTCGCTTTCCGCCAGCAGCACCCCGGCCAGGAAGGTCCCCAGCGCCGGCGACAGTCCGACCATGCTCATCAGTACGGCAATGCCGACAATCAGGACGAGGGCCGCAGTAAAAAAGAGCTCGTGCAGCCCCGTGCGCGCGATAATGCGGAAGGCCGGGCGTGTGAGATAGCGTCCGCCCAGAACCACGCCGACGACCACGGCGAGCGTGATCAGTCCCTGGGCCCAGGCCGGCCAGGCTGCGAACGGCGCCGGCCCGCCATGAGCTCCGCCGCCATGCGCCGCACCGGCGTCCACGCCGGCCGTTGCCAGGAAGGGCAGAAGGGCGAGCATGGGAATGACGGCGATGTCCTGGAACAGGAGGACCGAGAAGGCCGATTGCCCGCCCTCGGTGCGCAGCCAGCCCTTCTCGCCCAGCGTCTGCAGGACGATGGCCGTCGAGGACAGCGCCATGATCAGGCCGAGTGCCAGCGCCAGCCGCCAGTCCAGCCCGAAGCCCAGGCACGCGACCGCGACGACCAGCGCCGTCACCGCCACCTGCAGGCCGCCCAGCCCGAACAGGCGCATGCGCATGTCCCACAACAGGCGCGGCTGCAGTTCCAGGCCGATCAGGAAGAGCATCATCACCACGCCGAACTCGGCGAAAGTCTGGACGTTTTCCGGATCCGACCCCATCCAGTCGAGCAAAGGTGCGATGGCCACGCCGGCCAGCAGATAGCCCAGCACAGATCCCAGCCCGAGGCGGTGGGCGATCGGTACCGCAATCACGCCGGCACCGAGATAGATCACCGCCTGCAGGAGAAGCTCGTTCATGGTCGGGCCGCCGAATCAAAGACGTGTTGAAGGGATGGTCGGCGCCAGAATAGCGCGCAGCGCCCGCGGCGCCATGCCCCGCGCGCGTTTTCCCTCAGACGGCTTCGCCCCGCCTCAACAATCCATCCCGCTTTCGAAAGCCTGCGCGATGGCGGGCTGACGGCGCATGATCCCGGCCGCCACGGCGCAACGCCCGGACGGCTGCAGGCGGGTGTCGGCGGCAAGATCGGCGGCGATTGCGGCCGGGGTGTCCCGCCCGGTCATGACTTCCGGACCGCCATCCGCCGGCGTGTCGAACCGCATCAGCCGGGCCGTCTCGCCCCAGCGCGGCCAGTCCGGACCGGCACCACCGCCCGTGCCGGGCTCGCCCGTATGGGCAAACTGCCCCCAGTAGCCGCCCATTGCATCGGCCAGTGCCGCACGGCCTTGCGCATTACGGTCATTGAACAGGACGCGATCGAACGGGCCGAACAGCTCGAAATGGTTGAAGACGAACGGGATCTCCATGGCGTGCGAGGCCCCGAGCAGAATGCCGGTATCGGTCAGCAGAACCTTGCCGCCCTCGTCCCAGTCGAACCGGTAGGCCCACAAATCCTCATGGCCGGCCGACCGCAGACGGTCGAGCAGACCATCGACAGCCCCCACCCGCCAGCTGCGGCTGGGATATTCGACCGCCGCCTGGTAGCGCGCCACGTCCCGCGGCCAGACGAGCGGCCCCAGACGCCGCGTCAATTGCGGATCGAAGGCGGTGTAGAGCTTCATCTCGTCCCGATTGGCACCGGTGATCAGGGGCACGGGCGCGAAACCGCCCGGCCGCGCCGCAGCGCCCAGTATGCCGTCCTCGGGCAGGCTCACCCCGTCCTCGATCATGCGCGGCAGCGAGGTGAAGGCGCCGTTTTCGTCACGATAGACCGCGTAGACATCCTCCAGCGGCACCGCCCGCATCGCCGCCCCGTCCGCATCCGGTCCGGCAAAGGCGGCCACGGCTTCCAGGGCGGGATGAAGGTCGTTTCCGCCGCCGTTTTCGGCGACCTCACGGCTGTTCGTTCCCGTTCCGCCGCTCTGCATGATGGCCGCATCGAAGCGGCCGCGCGCCGGTTCGGACGCCATCAGGGCGGCAATATTGAAGGCGCCCGCGCTTTCTCCGAAGATCGTGATCCGGTCGGCATCGCCGCCGAAAGCGGTGATGTTGGCGTCCACCCAGTCCAGCGCGGCGACCAGGTCGAGCAGCGCGAAATTGGCCGCCTCGTCCAGCGGGTGTTCGGCACTTTCGCGCAAGGCCGGATGCGACAGGAAGCCCAGCGGGCCCAGGCGGTATTGCACGGCAACGACCACGACATCGCGCTCGGCCGCCAGCTGCGAGCCGTCATAGGCCGAGGACGAGCCCCAGACATTCGCCCCGCCATGGATCCACACCATGACCGGCAACCCGGCCTCGGGCGCGGCATCGCGCGGGGCGTAGATATCGAGTGTGAGACAGTCTTCCTCGCCGATCAGCACGCCGGCCTCGACACCGGCTGCCCGGGCGGAAAGTTCATTGGTTACCTGGGGACAGACGGCGCCGTGTTCGATCGCCTCGAGCCGGCCCCCGTCAAAAGCCAGGGCCGGACGCGGCGCGCGCCAGCGCAGATCGCCTTCAGGCGGGGCCGCATAGGGTATGGCCAGCCAGGCGGAGGCCGCCTCTCCGGAATGGAAACCGACAATCTCGCCCTGGGCGAGCGTGCGCTGCGTCTCCGGCGCCGGTTCGGTCCGGACCTGAGTCTCCTCCGCCCCGTTACACCCCGCCAGCGTCAGCAGCGCTGCAACGGCTGCCAAGCACACACATCTCTTCATCGGCCCCTCCCGTTTGAGCGGGAAGGTTTGGCCGGGGCGGCGGCAGCGTCAAGCTGTAGATCGCGGCAAGGTCGGGAAAATCGCCCGCGGTCGCGAATGGCGTAACAAAAATGCTGGGGGCGAAATGGTGAGCCGACAGGGGGGTGCACGATGTGGGATTTCAATGGGCTAACATGAGCTAAACTGACTAACCGCCCAATGCGTTTCAATGCGTTGTTTTGGGAATCTCCAACCCGCGAGTGGCCGGCAGACGCCAAGAGCCCGCCCCGAAACCAATACGAGTATTATCGCAAATAGTTCTCGCCAATACTGCCGCATTCGTTAAGTCCGGCAACGCAGCTAGAGTCGCGCGATATACACGGGTAAGCTGTCGCCGTGACGTACCCTGTGACCTCAACTCCGATCGCGCGGAAGATAATTCGGATATTCAATCCGTGGCTGATGCTGGTGTTCTTCGGAGCGCTGGCCTTATTGGCAGCGACCGCACAAGATCCATTCGCCCGAAGCGCATTGTGTTCCTTTGGCGTCTGTTTTTATTCGCCAAAGCCAGAATTCTGGAATTCGCTAGTTCACACGCTTTCGGCCGGCTCGGCAGTCAGCGTGTTGTTCTACTGGGTTCTAGTTCAGCTGCCTCACCACCAGAAACGCGAACGCTTAAAACGGATATTCGCCAAGCAATATCGGTCCTTCAAACTGGAGTGCATCGACATTTTTCTAGTGCTATCGGCTTCCCCACAAGACAATGACACTGCCAAACGATTGCTTGACCTGGGAGAGTTTCGCGCCTTCTTCAAGCAAACAAATTCGAACGAAAAAGAACGATGGGACTGTTTTCTAAACGGCTTGAACGGGTACTACCTTGATGCATTGGCGCGAAAGATGGAGCACCTGCGAGACGAGTTCAGGATTTTCCTCCTCGCTGTGGAGTCGGATGATGAAGAACTCTTGGAACTCCTCAAGCGTTTCACCCAATACACGCACTACAACGTTACCCGAAGCGAAGACTATGACGAAATCAAATCGCTGAGCGGCTATTTCTGGCAGCTCTTCGCAGGCTGGTCTGTCATCGACGGTTACAGCGACGATGACGCCGTCCTGAAAGCCATCCAACGGATTTGAACCAAGCAGGCGAGATTCGCACCTCGCAGTCTGCCAGCTGCCCGACTCATTCTCAGAACATGAAGTGTTGAGCCACCGCGGATTGGCAGGTCCACGCGGATTCAACGCCTTAGCCAGATCAAAACTGGCTAACCGACCCGAAAGTGACTAACCTTGAACAATTTCACCTAACTATTTCAACTGTTTAGGCAAAAATGGTGAGCCGACAGGGATTCGAACCCTGGACCTACTGATTAAAAGTCAGTTGCTCTACCAGCTGAGCTATCGGCTCCCCTCACGAGGAGCGCGGAACCTATACGGGCGATTCCGGAGGGTCAATGCGGCTTTACCGGCGGATATCAGCATTTCGGCCAAGATTTTTCCGCAATCGCCGGTAAACTCGCCGGCATGACGAACAGGGTCCTGATTCCAGCCATGGTTTGCTTCGCGGTGGCGCTGTCTGCCGGAGCATGCTCGTCCACCCGTCCGGATGCCGGCGAAACCGCCAGCATGGCCCGGGTCGAAACCACCGACGCACTGGAAGACGCGGTCGGCCTGCCGCGCGAACGGCCGGGCCCGATCATGGTCGACGAGGGCGACGACACCGTTCCGACCCCCTATGGCGGCGAAGGCTCGCGCCGGCGCTGTTCGACCGTGGCACGCGATGTCGCGCGGCTGACCGTGGTCCTGGGCCCCGATATCGAGGAAGAGGAACGCCAGGCCGAGGAAGAGGCCCGGGAAGAGCGCAGCTGGTTCGACCGGGGTAGCGGACTGGCCGCCCAGGCGCCCGATGCGGCGGCCGACGGCGCGCGCAGCCTGTATCACTCCACGATTGTAGGCCTGAACCCGGTACGTCCGGTGATCCGCTTCATCGGCGGCGCCGGCCGGATCGAGGACGAGGCCCGCGAGCGCCGCGAGATGGCTCAGCGCCGCCGCGCCTATCTGCGTGGTCTGTATGACGGTTTCGGCTGTCCGGCGCACCAGATGCGGCGCGCTTTCGAGGCCTATGGCCTGGTCGAAACCGCGGCCGAAGACTGAGCCTCACTGCATTACATTCCTGTAATCTTCGCAACTTTTCGTGGCGGCTGTCCGTTTCGGGTCCGGATGGCAGGCACAGAGCTGTCCCCGGCTGAAGCCGGCAGATGGAGCAAGACAGGAGGTAGACATGAAACGCCTTACTACCCTGACGACTGCAACCGCTGCTTCGGCGTTTGCCTGCGCAACGACCGCGCTGGCCGGCGCTGCGGCCCTGGCCCAGGACGATCTTCACCAGGACGAAAAGCCCGTGGTGGACGAGCAGATGACCGTTGAAGGCCAGGCTCACGCCCCGGCGCCGAACGAGACGATCCAGGACAATGACCTGCTGCGCGAGACCGCAGAGGCCTGGGACAATTCGGACCTCGACCGCGCGCCCTACACCGATGACCACCACTGGATCGACCTGCGGGTTGAATCCGAGGATGGCGGCGAGCTCGGCGAGATCGAGCGTGTCCGTCTGGGCGCGGAAGGCGATGTCGAAGCCATCGTCGTCGAGAGCGGCGGTACGCTGGACATCGGTGGCCGCGAGGTGCTGGTCGATGCCGACGAAGTGAGCTTTGCACCCGAGGGTGAACGCCCGGTCGCCGTGATCGAGCACACCCGTGCGGAATTCGAGGCCATGCCGGACTTCAATGAGGATGCGGCAACCGAGTATCCGCTGTCGGATGACGACTACGGTGACAATGAAAACGATATGGAGCTCGATGACGGCCCGGCTGATCCCAGCCAGTAAGCCGGACATCCAAAGGCCCTGCTTCAGGTCCCTCCCCGCACCTGAAGCCCCTGAGCGGCGCTTCCGCCTCCCGGAAGCGCCGCTTCTGTATCTGCAGCTCAGCCGGGGAAGTTCTCGCCGCTCTCGATGGCGGCGCGGCCCTCGTCCCATTTCGCGCGGAATTCCTGGCGGAAGGCGTCGAATGTGCCTGCGGCAATCGCCGCCCGCATCCGCGCCGTCAGGTCCTCGAAATAGGCGATATTGTGCCAGGACAGCAGCATGGCCGAGAGGTATTCGCTCGAACGGAAGAGGTGGTTGAGGTAAGCCCGGGAGTAGTCGCGGCTGGCCGGGCAGTCGATCGCCGGGTTGAGCGGACGGTCATCCTCGATGAATTCGGCGCGCTTGATATTGATCGGGCCATAATCCGACCAGGCCTGGCCGTGGCGTCCGGACCGCGTCGGCAGGACACAGTCGAACATGTCGACACCGCGCGCCACGGATTCCACCAGATCGATCGGCTTGCCCACACCCATCAGATAGCGCGGGCGGTCCGCGGGCAGGTGCGGCGTGGTGAAGTCGAGCACCTCGCACATCGTCTCGAAGCCCTCGCCCACAGCCAGCCCGCCGATCGCATAGCCGTCATAGCCGGTCTCGATCAGGCGCTCCGCGCTTTCCCGGCGCAGATCCTCGAACACCGAACCCTGCACGATGCCGAACAGGTTCTGCGCCTCGCGCTCGCCGAACGCCGTCTTCGAGCGCTCGCCCCAGCGCACGGACAAATCCATGGAGGCCTTCGCCTCGGCCTTCGAGCACCCGAAGGCGGTGCACTCGTCCAGCTGCATCGAGATGTCGGCGCCCAGGAGGTCGGCCTGGATCTCGATCGAGCGTTCCGGCGAGAGCTTGTGCTCCGATCCGTCGATGTGGGAGCGGAAGGTCACGCCCTCCTCGGTCATCTTGCGCAGCTTGGACAGCGACCAGACCTGGAAGCCGCCGCTGTCGGTGAGGATCGGGCCCTGCCAGGTGGAGAATGTGTGCAGCCCGCCCAGCCGTTTTACGCGCTCTGCGCCCGGGCGCAGCATCAGGTGATAGGTATTGCCCAGGATGATGTCCGCCCCGGTCTCCTTCACCTGATCCATGTAGAGCGCTTTCACCGTGCCGGCCGTGCCGACCGGCATGAAGGCCGGTGTGCGGATCTCGCCACGCGTCGTCTTCAGGACGCCCGTGCGGGCCGCGCCGTCGGTGGCATGGATGTCGAAGGGGAAACCGGTCATGCGCTCCGCTCGATCAGGCTGGCATCGCCGTAGGAATAGAAACGGTAGCCCGAGCGGATGGCGTGCGCATAGGCCCGCTTCATCACGTCCAGTCCCGCCAGCGCGCTGACCAGCATGAACAGGGTGGAGCGCGGCAGGTGGAAATTCGTCATCAGCGCGTCGGTGATGCGGAATTCATAGCCCGGCGTGATGAAGATATCGGTGTCGCGGCTGCCCGCCTCGATCACGCCGGGCCGGGAGGCCAGGCTCTCGATCGTGCGCAGCGCCGTCGTGCCGACCGGGATCACCCGGCGGCCCTCGGCCTTGGCCGCGTTGATCGCATCGGCTGCCGCGGCGGACACGGTGCACCATTCGGCATGCATGCGGTGATCGGCGAGATCGTCGGCTTTGACCGGCAGGAACGTGCCCGCCCCCACATGCAGCGTCACATGCGTGTGCTGGACGCCGCGATCGGCCAGCGCCGTCAGCAGGCGTTCGGTGAAGTGCAGGCCGGCTGTGGGCGCGGCTACCGACCCGTCCTGCTTGGCGAACAGGGTCTGGTAGTCCTCGACATCCTGCGCGTCGACCTCGCGTTTGCGGGCGATATAGGGCGGCAAAGGCGGCACGCCGGTCGCGGCAATGGCCTCGTCCAGCGCCGCACCGGTGCGGTTGAAGACCAGCCGCGTATCGCCGCCCTCGGACTTGCCGGTCACTTCGGCCGACAGATCCTGCGAGAAGGCGATCACATCGCCCACGCGCAGACGCTTGGCCGGACGCACAAAGGCGCGCCAGCCGCTGGCATCAAGACGCTTGTGCAGATTGACCTCGACATCGACCGGTCCGCCACCGCCCACACTGCGTGCCGGACGCACACCGTTCAGCGCGGCGGGAATGACTCGGGTGTCGTTGAACACCATCAGATCGCCCTCGCGCAGGAGTTCGGGCAGGTCGGACACGCCGCGATCGGCGAACACACCATTGCCGGCGACGTGCAGCAGCCGCGCCGCATCGCGCGGACGCGCGGGACGCAGGGCGATACGCTCCTCGGGGAGCTCGAAGTCGAAATCGGATACGCGCATGGCGCTGGGGTCTATCCGGCAGCTTGCAGCTGCGCAATCTCTGCTGTGTAGTGGCCGCACACCCATCGCACCCGGACCATCCTGCCTTGCGTCTTTCCAGTCTCGTGTTTCTTCCGCTTGCTGGCCTCGCCGGGGTCGCCGCCGCAGTGTGGCTGGCACCTCTCTGGCGCGGCTTCGATGCCTTCCGCCAGCTCTGGCCGCTCTGGGCGGTGCTCGCCCTGATCGCGCTGGCCGCGATTGTCCTGATGCGCCACCGCACTGCCCGCTGGCCGATGGCCATTATCGCCCTGCTGATCTGGCTGCCCGGTCTGGGCGAGCCGGTGCGCCGGCTGACAGCCGACCGGGCCGCGCCCTCGGACACCGCCATCGCCCTGCGCGTCGCAACGCAGAATATGTGGGTCAGGAACACTGCGCCGGACGCCACCGCCGATACGCTGCTGGCCCTCAATGCCGACATTCTGGCGCTGCAGGAGGCGTTCGCGAATGCGCAGCCCGCCCGGGACCGGCTGGAACAGGCCTATCCTTTTGTGGCCCGCTGCCGCTCGACCCGGATACTCAGCCGGCTGCAAATCCTAGAGAGCGGCTGTGTGCATCCGCCGGATCCGGCCGTGTTCCGGAGCACCATTCCCTGCGACCGGGAAGTGCCGCCCGCCACCTGGGCCCGCATCCGCCTGCCCGACGGTTCGGACACGATTGTCGCATCGGTCCACCTGACCTGGCCCTTCCCCGGCGCGACACAGGACTGCCAGCGCGGCGGCCTGGCGCGTTTCCTGGGCGCGCTGCCGGCAGAGCGGATGATCGTGATGGGGGATTTCAATGCGGCGGCCCCGTCCTATGCGCTGTCACGCCTGGAGCGCGATCTCGGCCTCGACCGGCGCACGCTCGCCCTGCCGAGCTTTCCCTCCGGCCGGCTGGTCCCGGAACCCGTGCTGGGGATCGACCACATCTTCGCCGGCGAGGCCTGGCAGACCGTCTCGGTGGAAACCGGCCCGCAGACCGGCTCCGATCACCGTCCGGTCGCGGCAACATTGCAGCTGCGCTGACCGGCCGCCCAAATGAAAAAGGGCCGCCCCCTGAGGACAGCCCTTCTCTTGTCACTGCAGCGGTTCGCCGGGCTTACGCCTCGACGACGCTCGCCTTGACGATCTTGCCCGGCTTGGCCGGCGGCTCGCCCTTGGGCAGCGCGTCGACATGTTCCATGCCGGACACAACTTCGCCCCAGACGGTGTACTGATTGTCCAGATAGGGTACGGCGTCCAGGCAGATGAAGAACTGGCTGGAAGCCGAATCCGGATCGGCCGCACGGGCCATCGACATCGTGCCGCGCTGGTGCGGCTCGGCGGAGAATTCGGCCGGGATATTGGTGCCGGAACCGCCCATGCCATTGCCATTCGGACAGCCGCCCTGGGCAACGAAACCGTCGATGACGCGGTGGAAGGTCAGCCCGTCATAAAAGCCGTCCCTGGCCAGCTTGGTGATCTGTTCGACGTGTTTGGGCGCCAGGTCCGGGCGCAACTTGATGACGACATCGCCGCCTTCGAGCGTGAATACGAGTTGTTCTTCAGCCATTTATCTTACTCCGCAATTCGGGACGGCACGGTGATTTCGCAGATGTCGGGCAGATTGCCCTGGGCATTGCGCAGCGTGTCGAGATAGCCCGCAAAGGCCTCGCTGTCCGTGTCGACGACTTCAATCTCGATCTGGTCTTCGGCCGGCAGCTCGCTGCCGATACGCATGGAGCGGATCACGTCCGGACGGAAATCCGGGTCTTCCGCTGCCGAGCCGACCGCGATCTGGTCGACGGCGTCCATGCCATGGCGCACCCGGCCCCAGACCGTGTAGGTCGCATTGAGGTGATCGGGGCTGCCGGTGGTGATGTAGAACTGGCTGCGGGCCGAGTTCGGGTCGCTGGTGCGCGCCATGGCGGCGGCGCCGCGGCAATGCAGCAGCCAGGACTGGACCATGCCGTCGCCGGTGATTCCGGCCAGCGCGGCGGTCTGGGTGCCGGCATGGAAGCCGTTCCAGAAACCGGCCTTCGCCATCTGCGGGATCTGGCCCGGATTGACGACGCGGTCCTGCAGCTCGCTGACAGCCGGCTCGCCGGCGCGGCGGATGGTGAATTCGGCTTCCATCGGCGGCTTGTCGGCGGCATGGCCCGGATTGGCGCGTGCACCACCGCCCTGCGCCATGAAGCCGTCGATCACGCGGTGCCAGACCAGGAAATCATAGAAGCGCTCACTAACCAGTTCGCGCAGGCGTGCGACGTGGTTCGGCGCAAATTCCGGCGCCAGCTCGACCACCACCATGCCGTGATCGGTATCGATATAGAGCAGGCGGTCCTGATCGACCGTGCGCCAGGCGTCAGCAGGGAAATCATAGGCCGGTTCCGCAGCGGCGGGCTCGGCCTGGGTGGCGACGACCGCCGTGCTGGCGGCAGAGGCCACGGCTTCGGTCTCGGCTTCGGTAGCCGCTTCCCGGCCGCAGGCAGCGGCCGTCAGGGCCAGGGCGAAAGTGGCAGAAAGGGTCAGTCGCATGATCACGCAAGTCGCTCCTTGAGACGGGCTTCCACGGCAGGCGGCACGAAATCGGAGATGCGTCCGCCCAGGGAAGCGATTTCCTTGACCAGGCGCGAGGCAATCGCCTGGTGACGCGGGTCGGCCATCAGGAAGACGGTCTCGATATCGTCATTGAGGCGCTGGTTCATCGCCACCATCTGGAATTCGTACTCGAAATCGGACACGGCGCGAAGGCCGCGCATGATCGACTCCGCGCCGATCTCCTCGGCAAAATGCATCAGCAGGCCGTCGAAGGGCCGGACCTCGATCGCCGCGCCGGCCTCGAACTTCGCCACCTCGTCACGCACCATCTCGACGCGTTCTTCCAGCGAGAACAAGGGCTTCTTGGCCTCGTTGATGGCGACACCGATCACCAGCTTGTCGACCAGTTTCACGGCCCGGCCGATGATATCGAGATGGCCGTTGGTGATCGGGTCGAACGTCCCGGGATAGAGGGCGGTTCGGGTCATGTCGGTCTCCTGGCCGGCTGCCGCCGCTGCTTGTAGCGGGATTGCGAGCGCCTTCAAAGCGTTTCGGGATCAGGCCTCGCTGTCATCCGCGGCGCCGGAGGTGTCGTCCGCGCCAGTGTCGGGCGCTTCACCGGCCGGGCCTTCACCCGTCTCCGGTGCCTCGCCATCCTCGTCCCCGGCGTCATCCCCGGCATCGGGAATGCGGACCACGGCGACGACATTCTCGCCGTCATTGAGACGGATGAGACGCACACCGCGCGACGAGCGGCTGGCGATCCGCACGGTATCGACCGGGAAGCGGATCAGCTGGCCGCCATCGGTGACAGCCATGATCTGGTCTGCATCCTCGACCGGGAAGCTGGCCGAAAGCGGGATCTCGCGCTTCACATCGGTGGCGGCGACGCCCTGATTGCCGCGGCCCATGACCCGGAAATCATAGGCGGAGGAGCGCTTGCCCATGCCGTCGGAGCCGACGGTCAGCACGAATTCCTCGGCAGCCCCCAGCTCGGCCAGGCGCTCGGTCGTCAGAGCCGCCTCGTCATCGCTGCCGTCCTCGTCGGCCTCGAGCACCGGCGCATCGGCCTCCTCGTCATCGCCCAATGCACGGCGCATGGCGGTGGCGTGTTTCATGTAGGCGCGGGCTTCCGGCGAGGTCACGTCGACATGGCGCAGGATCGCCATGGAGATCAGCGTATCGCCCTCGGCCAGGCGGATGCCCCGAACGCCGACGGAATTCCGGCCGGCAAAGACGCGGACGTCGGTGGCCGGGAAGCGGATCGCGCGCCCCTTCTCGGTCGTCAGGAAGACATCGTCGTCCTCGGTGCACAGCACGACATTGACGATCCGGTCGTCCTCGCCTTCCAGCTTCATCGCGATCTTGCCGTTGCGATTGACCTGGACGAAATCGGACAGCTTGTTGCGGCGGACGGTGCCCTTGTTGGTGGCGAACATGACGTCCATTTCCGCCCAGACGCTCTCGTCCTCGGGCAACGCCATGATCGAGGTGATCGTCTCGCCCTGCTCCAGCGGCAGCATGTTGACCAGCGCCTTGCCGCGCGTGTTCGGCGCACCCATCGGCAGACGCCAGGTCTTGGTCTTGTAGACCATGCCGCGATTGGAGAAGAAGAGCAGCGGCGCGTGGGTGGAGGCGACGAAGAGCGTGGACACGAAGTCCTCATCCTTCATCGACATGCCCGAGCGGCCCTTGCCGCCGCGGCGCTGGGCCCGGTAGTCGGACAGGGCCGTACGCTTGACGTAGCCGCCATGCGTCACCGTCACCACCATGTCTTCGCGCGGGATCAGGTCCTCGTCCTCGAAGTCCAGCTCGGCATCGATGAATTCGGAGCGGCGCGGCGTGGCGTAGTTCTCGCGAACCTCGCGCATCTCGTCGCGGATGATGTCGAGGACGCGATCGCGCGAACGCAGGATGTCGAGAAGATCGGCGATCTGCTCGGCCAGCGTCTTGGCCTCATTGCCCAGCTCTTCGCGGCCCAGACCGGTCAGGCGGTTCAGGCGCAGTTCCAGGATGGCGCGGGCCTGTTCGTCGGTCAGGCGCAGCGTATTGCCGTCGGTCAGCACGGAGCGCGGATCGGCCACCAGCTCGACCAGCGGTGCCACATCGAGGGCCGGCCAGTCGCGCGACATCAATTCCTCGCGGGCTGCGGCCGGGTTCGGCGCGCGGCGGATCAGGGCGATCACCTCGTCGATATTCGCCACGGCGAGCGCCAGGCCGACGATGACATGCGCCCGGTCGCGCGCCTTGTTCAGCTCGAACTTGCAGCGGCGGGCCACGACCTCTTCGCGGAAGCGCAGGAATTCCTTGAGGATATCCAGCGCACCCAGCAATTGCGGACGGCCGCCCACCAGGGACAGCATGTTGGCGCCGAAGCTCGTCTGCATCGGCGACCAGCGATAGAGCTGGTTCAGGATCACATCGGCATTGGCGTCGCGCTTCAGCTCGATCACCACGCGCAGACCGGTCCGGTCGGACTCGTCGCGCAGATCGCCGATCCCCTCGATCTTCTTGTCGCGGACAAGTTCCGCGATCTTCTCGATCATCGAGGCCTTGTTCACCTGGTACGGAATTTCATGGACGATGATCGCCTGGCGGCCATTGCGCACTTCCTCGATCGAGGTGCGCGAGCGCATCACCACCGAACCGCGCCCCGTCGCCAGCGCATTGCGCGCACCGGTACGGCCCAGGATCAGACCGCCGGTCGGGAAGTCCGGTCCCGGAATGTATTCCAGCAGCTCGCTGTCGGTCATCGCCGGATTGTCCATCAGCGCCAGCGTGCCGTCGATCACCTCGCCCAGATTGTGCGGCGGGATGTTCGTGGCCATGCCGACGGCGATACCGTTGGCGCCGTTGACCAGCAGGTTCGGGAAGCGCGCCGGCAGGACCACCGGTTCGCGGCGTTCGGCCGAATAATTGTCGACGAAATTCACCGTGTCCTTGTCGATATCGGCGAGCAGCGACTGAGCCACCTTCTCCATCCGCGCCTCGGTATAACGGTAGGCAGCGGGCGGATCGCCGTCGATCGAGCCGAAATTGCCCTGACCGTCGATCAGCGGCACGCGCATCGACCAGTGCTGGGCCAGGCGGACAAGGGCGTCATAGACCGCCTGGTCACCATGCGGGTGATAGCGGCCCATCACGTCACCGACGGCGGTGGCGCACTTGCGGTAGGACTTTTCGTGCGTCTGGCCGTTCTCGTGCATCGTGTAGAGGATGCGCCGGTGCACCGGCTTGAGCCCGTCGCGCGCGTCCGGGATCGCGCGGCTGACGATGACGCTCATCGCATAGTCGAGATAGGAGGAGCGCATCTCCTCCTCGATCGAGATATTGCCGATACCGTCGGGAAGGCCGGCATTGTCGCCAACCGGCGGAAGCTCGTCGTCGTGATCGCTCAAGGCGGTCCTCATGTGCTGGTTTCGCGGGTTCCGGCCGCCCGGCCGGCATCCACGAAAAACGCCGCCGTCACGCAGCTCGCGGCAAAAGCCGGAAAAGCGCGTGAATCAGGCGGCAGGCCTGTCGCCAAGTCTTAACAATCGGGGGGGGCTGGCGCAAACACCGGCGTCGGTTGGCCGCGGCGCAATTGACAGGCGCTGTCTTCCGTTTGTGACAATCCCCGCTTACACCCGTGCCAGCTTCATCTCGTGTTGGGGAACCCGATATGCGTCTTGCCGCCTTTGCCACCCTTGCCGCCACGGCCATTCTGGCCGCCTGCAGCCACGTTCCGTCACAGGCGCCGCAGGACGATCCGATCGTTCTGATGATCGGCCTGGACGGCCTGCGCTATGACGCGATCGACCGCTGGGATGCACCGAACCTGCAGGCGCTCGCGGATCGCGGCACGCGGCCGGAACGCATGATTCCCGTCATGCCGTCCAAGACCTTCGTGAATTTCTATTCCATCGCCACGGGCCTTTATCCCGAGCATCACGGCATGATTTCCAACTCGCCCTGGGATACGGCCGCCCGCCGTCACTTCAACAATGCCGAAGGCAGCCCGCAGGACCCGTTCTGGTGGCAGGGCGAGCCCATCTGGATCACGGCCGAGCGCCAGGACGTACGCAGCCACATCATGTTCTGGCTGGGTTCGGAAAGCCCGGTCGATGGCGACATGGCCAGCGTCTGGCATCCGTATGAGCACAACAAGCCCTATGACGAGCGGGTCGACGAGGTTCTCGCCTGGTTCGACGCCCCGGCCGGCGAACAGCCGCGCTTTGCCGCCGTCTATTTCGACCATGTCGACACTGTCACCCACCGCGCCGGCCCGTTCACGCCGGAAGAAGGCCAGGCCGTCGCCGAAGTCGACCGCCTGGTCGGCGAGATCGTCGACGGTCTCGAAGCCCGCGGCCTGCTGGACCGCACCAATATCATCATCGTGTCCGACCACGGCATGTCGGCCGTCTCGACCGAGCGCGTCATCCGCATCGACGAACTGGCCGGTCTCGACGGCATCCTGTTCGAGGAAGGCATGGGCTCCTACGGCATGGGGCTGGAGCCCTTCCTGATGGGCTATGGCAGCGAGGAAGACGTCAATCGCGTCTACCAGGCGCTGCAGGGCGCCGATCCGCGCATCATGGCCTATCGCCGCCAGGACTATCCGGATCACTGGCATTTCGACCACCCGGATCGCGGTCCCGACCTTTTCATCCTGGCCCAGCCCGACTGGCTGATCACCACGTCGAGCACCGATCTGAGCAATCCCTACCACGCCTCGCTGCACGGTATGCACGGCTATGACAACCGCGCCGAAAGCATGGGCGCGACCTTCATCGGCGCCGGGCCGATCTTCCCGCAGGGCACCCGTCCGACGGCGTTCGAGAACGTCAATGTGTACGGCATCATCGCCTGTGCCCTCGACCTGGATCCGGCACCGACCGATGGCAATCCGGCCGAGATCGCCCGTATTACCGGCGGCAACTGCCCCGCCGAGTAGCGCGCAGGGGACTGGTCAATCCGCGTCGTATCCGGTTCACTTCTCCCGCCTGTCGGGAGAAATGCATGAACACGCTGACACGACGCGGATTTGTCTCCGCCAGCCTCGCCGCCGGGCTCGTCCCGCCGGCCTTCGCGCAGTCATCTGCAGAGACATCCGCGTGGATACCGGCCACATCGCTGCCGGTGCGCACCCAGGAAATCTATCCGGCCGTGCTGCACGGGCGCATCTACCTGGCCGGCGGGTTGTCGCCCGATGCCGAGGTGACGCAGGGCGGCATGGGTATTCTCAACCGGGTCTTCTGCTGGTCACCGGGTCCGCATGCCGGCGGCAGCTGGGCCGAGATCACCGCCCTGCCCGAACCGCGCCACCACCCCAATCTGGTCGGTCATGACGACGCCGTCTTCGCGATCGGCGGATTTCATGCGGCCCAGGGCGGTGCCTGGCACATGCTCTCCACCAACACGCGCTACGATCCAGAAGCCGACACCTGGCAGGAGGTCGCGCCCCTGTCGGAGCCCTTTGCCGAGACCTGCGCCGTTTCGCTGCCTTCGGGCATTCATGTCGCCACCGGCCGCCAGCCTGCAGGCGAGGCCAATGCCAACTGGCCCGACCACACCGACAGCGGCGCGCATTTCGTCTACGACGCCGCAGAGGATCGCTGGCGCCGGGCCGCCCCCAATCCGAACCCGCGCAACTCGGCCGCCGGCGTCGCGCTGGACGGCCGCTTCCACGTGATCGGCGGGCGCCGTGTCGGCGCAGGCAATGAGACCCATCACGAGGCCTATGATCCGCAGACCGACGCCTGGCACACGCTCGCCCCGCTGCCGCAGGGCCAGGGTGGACTCGCGGCGGCTGTTGCCCATGGCCGGATCCACGCCTTTGGCGGCGAGTGGTTCGGCGATGATGGCGGCGGTGTCTATCCGGACATGTGGATCTACGACCCGGCTGCCGACGCCTGGCAGGCCGGCCCGCCCATGCGCACGCCGCGCCACGGGCTGGGCGGTGTCGCCATCGGCAATCGCATCTTCGCCATCGCCGGCGCGACCGGCCCGAGTGCCCGGGGAACCACCGGCGGGGTGGAAGTGTACGCTCCGGCCGCCTAACTAGAAGGGGAAGCCTCCCGGAGCCTCCCATGCTGATCCGAAGTATCCTCGCGTTTGCCCTCACCGCCCTGGCGCCCGCCGCCATGGCCCAGACACCGGATGCGGCATCCGGGGATGAACCGGCGGCGGTCCGCGTACCGATCAGCGGACATAATGGCGAAGCCCTGTCCGGGCTGGCCGTCTTTACCGAGGGCCCGCAGGGCGTTCTGATCCGGCTGCGCGTCAACGATCTGCCGGTCCAGGCGCGCGGCCAGTGGCATGGCGTGCACCTGCACGAGACGGCCGACTGCTCCGGCCGCGGCTTCACGGCTTCGGGCGGCCATATCAATCCGGACAGCGTGGCGCACGGCCTGCTCAACCCGATGGGTCCCGCCCCGGCCGATTTGCCGAATATCTGGGCCGATGCGGCCGGCAATATCCACGCCGAGCTCTACGCCACCGGCGTCACTGTCACGGATGCACCGGGCCGGGTATCCCTGCTCGACAGCGACGGCTCCGCCATCGTCATTCATGCCGGTCCGGACGATCACAGCTCCCAGCCGATCGGCGGCGCCGGTACGCGCATCGCCTGCGGCGCCATCGTGGTCGAGTGACGCGCTAGACGCCCGGTTTGGTGATCATCAGGACAAAGATGGCGATGAGCGCGGCAAAGGCCGGCCAGCCCAGCACGAACCAGATCCGCATCAGCCGGTGAACCTCCGGCGGGACGGCTTCACCCTCCGCCGCCGCGAGCCGGTCGCGCACACGATACTGGATCCACACCACCGGCAGCCAGCAGGCCCCGATAAAGCCGTAGAGCCCGTAGCTGGCCAGCAGCCAGGGCGCCGTCAGCGGCCATCCGGCCAGATGCGCCAGGGCGATGCCGGACAGGGGCTGGATGACAACCGCACTCGCCGTGAACAGCCAGTCGGCCAGCACGACGTGCCGCGATGCGAGCGCAAAGCCGGCCCGCTCGCCGGACCGCCAGGCCATGAGCATGAAGAAGGCAATCGCTGCGCCGGATCCGAACAGGACGCAGGCCGAGAGGATATGGACGAGCCGGGCGATCACATAGAGGTCCATCAGCGTTCATCCTCCGTCGCCGCCACAAGCAGCGCCAGTGCCATCGCGGGGAAGACCTTGATCACCGGGCCCAGCGGATCGGCCCACAGGTCCGGCGCCAGCCAGCTGATCCCCGCGACATAGCCTAGCGTGCCCGCAATCATCAGCGCTGCGGTACTGCGCACGCGCCATTTGGCGAGCATGGCAAGTCCCACCACGATGTCGAACAGAGAGGTCAGCCAGAAAACGGCGGCGCCTGCCGGGCCGCTCAGCCCCGCTCCCGCCAGCACATCCATCGCGCCGGACCGCGCGACCGTCAGGGTCAGAAGACCCGTCACCAGCCAGAACAGGCCCAGCACCCAGCGCGCCAATGGCCGGGCAAAGCCCAGCCGCGCCTGCCAGCGATCCTGCACACCGGCGGGATGGGCCGCCAGCCAGTCGTGAAAGCCGCGTGGCCGGGCACCTGTGGCCTCGATCCAGGACGCCGGGTCGCCCTCGACATCGAAGTCGAGCTGTTTGAGGGCATTGCTTCGCAAGGGCGTGCGCACGCCCAGCCAGCCGAGAAGGTCTCCGGCCCGGAAGGCCGGCGCGGCCAGCCAGCGCGGCACCGGCCAGATGCGGGTCTCGCCAAAGCCGAGCCAGCGGCGATAGCCGCGCGCCGCATCGGCCAGGCTGACCCGTTCCGGCCCCGCCAGATCGAAGCTCTGCCGGCACGGCGCATCCGGCCGGACAAGATCGGCGACCGCCGCACACAGATCATCCATGCCGATGGGCCGGAAGACCTGCTGCCCGCCGACCAGCGGCGTGATCCAGGGAATACCGCACAGCGCGCGCAGCAGGGCCGTTCCGCCATAGACATTGCGGGCAATCACCAGCGAGGGACGCAGGATCAGCCAGTCGAGATCGCGGGCCTTCAGCGCCGCCTCCCCCGCCAGCTTGTCCCGCGCATAGCTGGACCCGGCTGCCGCATCGACCCCGACCGCCGAGATGTGCAGCACACGCCGGACACCGGCCTGCTCGCACGCCGCGAACAGGGCATCCGCCCCCGCGACATGGACCGCCCGGCTGTCATCGCCGAGCCCGTCCTGCAGCACGCCGACACAGTTCACCACCGCCTCGACGCCCGCCAGGCGCTCTGCCCAGTCTTCGGTGCGGTCATGCCGGAAATCGCAGGCCATCCAGTCGAGCCAGGGTGCGCGCCGCCGGGCGGTGCCGACGCCGCGCGCCGCGGCGATGACACTGTGTCCGGCGGCGTGAAGATGCGCCGCGATATGGGAACCGATAAAGCCGGACGCTCCGGCAATGAGTATCTTCAAGGCGGCGCCCCTCCGGCCGAATCTGCAGCCAGTCTACAGCGCAGGGGCGCCGCCGGAAGATCAGTCCTGGCGCCGGTAGTGCGACAGGGCGTTTTCCAGCCGCAGGGTCAGGCCGGTTGCCTCGCCCAGGGCATTGCGATGGAATTCGATCTCCCAGATACCCATCGTGTCGGCCATGTCAGCAAGAACAAAGCGCGTCGGCGAGAGCGGGGTGAGCGGGCTGTAGCGATCGCCGCCGGCGCGACCGATTTCCAGTTGACCGTCCTGGACGCGCACCGCCAGCGGCAGTTCGAAAAACCCGCCGCTCATCTGTTCACGTAGATCGGCCGGGAAGCCGGAATCGACGGCGTAGGTGCCCGAAAAACCCGCCAGCACGGCCGGATCGAGCCTCAGCTGCGGTGCCACGACCGGCGCATTGACCGGCCAGTCCATCGTGTCGGCAACCGCATTGCGGATCTCGTCGATCAGGGACCGCCCCCGGGCACCATTGGTCAGAATGACCAGGCCGTCTCCCGTGGCCGGATGGCCCTCGATCCAGGCGCGATAGGAATTGTTCGTGCCGCCATGGTGGAAGACAAAGCTCTCGCCGCTGCCGGTCACCCGCGGTCCCAGCCCGTGCTCGCCGGGTGCGACACGGGTCATCATGGCGATGGCGCCGGATCGCGACAGCGGACCCGCCTCGCCGCGATAGCTGTCGATCAGCCCGGCCACCAGCGCCCCCAGATCATGGGCGCTGGTCCACAGGCCCGACGCCGCCATCTCCGGCATGGCCTCATAGCCGCGCGGCAGGGCAACCGGTTCACCGCCGCCATTGTGGGCGCGCGCGATATTGCCGTGCCCGGGCGGCAGCGGATTGGTGTAGGTGCTGCGCATCAGTCCCAGCGGCGCGAACAGCTGATCGCGCGCCACGGTTTCGAAGGGCGCGCCCATCACATCGCTGACCAGTAATTGCGCCAGCGTGTAACCGCCGCCGGAATACTGATAGCCGGTCCCCGTGCGGAATTCGCGCGCCAGCGGCTCGCCGCTGGCCGGTGCGGCACCGTTCAGCGTCGCGATCACATCCGGCAGGGCCTCGCCCGGCTGGAAATCGGCAAAGCCGTGAATGTTGAAGCCGGATGTGTGCGAGAGAATGGCCCGCAGATTGACCGGTTCACCGGCAAAGGCATCGCGTTCGGCCGGCAGCTGCCAGGACGAGACCGTGTCCAGCACGTCGGCGTCCAGATCGAGATGGCCGGCTTCGGCCAGCCGCAGGATCAGCGTCGCCGTGACGACCTTGCTGACCGAGCCGGCGGAAAACACGGTGTGCGCATCGACCGGCGTGTCACCGCCGGCCTGCAACACACCGAAACCGGCCTCGTAGACCACCGCGCCATCATCGATCACCGCGACAGCAACACCGGGCACGGCGTAGTGCGTCATGCGCTCTTCGAGTGTCCAGCTTTGCGGCGCTCCGGCCTGCTGGATGCGCGGGCGCAGATGATCGGCAAAACCGGCGGCCTGTTCGCCGGGAGGCTGGGCCTGGGCTGTCAGAACGATCATGGTGGTTGCCGCAACGGCCAGACAGGCGCCCAGCACAAAGGGTTTCGCCAGGCTGGCGAAAGAGGGTTTTGTCATGGATATCTCCGGAAATTGAACCCCGCCGCCGCGCCTTGAGGGCTGGCGGCGGGTATGGCAGCTGAGGCTAGCGGCCCGTCGGTGCCTGATGCGCGGCGCCGTGCGCTTCGAGCCAGCGCACCATGTCGCGGTGGCCGTTGCGGCGCGCCTCGCTGAGCGGCGAGCGGTATTCCTCGCGGCCGTCGCGGATATTGGCGAGCACGGTCAGCGACAGGTCCGCTCCGGCCTCGGCCAGGCGTTCGGCGACATCGACATGACCGCCCTGGGCCGCATTGATCAGCGGGGTCTCGTCGCCCCGGACGTAGGCATCGGGGTCGGCACCGGCTTCCAGCAGCAGATCGACGACATCGACACGGCCGCGCAGTGCTGCGGCGATCAGGGCATTGCCGTCACCGGAATAGGCCTCGTTCACATCGGCGCCGTAGGACAGCAGCATTTCCACCATCTCACGATCGCCGCGAGCAGCCGCTGCGATCAGCGGATTGCCGTCACCGCGCACGCCCAGGTCCGGATCGGCACCGGCCGCCAGCAGGATGCGGGCGGTCTCGCGCTCGCCATTGCGCACGGCCGCCGTCAGCGCCGTGCCATCGCCGGAGAAACGCACATCCGGATCGGCGCCATCGGCCAGCAGGGCCGAGACCTCGCCGGTGCGGCCGCGGCGGGCGGCGTGAAACAGGCGCGCATCGCGATCCAGCGCCTCGTCCAGCGTGCGCGACGCCGCGGCCGGCGCGTCCAGGGTGGCACCGACGCTCGGCGTCAGGATGAGACTTCCCGCGGCCAGCACGGGCAGGATGAGGGCAAAACGCATGACACTGTCCTTTCGATCGAGCGCACCGGGCGCTGTGAGATGGCCGATACGGCGGGCCAGACCGCTGCGGGTCGGCGCGGCCGCAAGGGCCAGGGAGGGGGTTTTCACGGCCGCTGCCGCGCTGTCGAGCAGGGCCATGGCGAGGGCGCGGGGCTGACCGGTGATCCGGGCCGCCTGGCGGTCGCACAGGGCTTCGCGCGAGCGGTCCAGCACCGGCAGGACCCAGCGCAGCGGCAGCGCCCACCAGAACACCGCCATCACGGCCCGCACGCCCAGCGCGGCCCAGGTGTCGCCGCGGCGCACATGGGCAATCTCGTGCTCGATCACGGGCCGGGCCGAGGCGTCCAGGGAAAAGCCGCGCGGCACCAGGATCAGCGGCGCGGTGAAGCCGGCCACCATGGGACAGTTCACCTCATCGCTTTCTGCCACCGGCAGGGCAAATGACATCGCCAGTTCGGCCGGCGGCACCGTGCGGCGCGCCCGCGCTTTCAGACGCCGTAGCGCAACCAGATCGGCGCCCAGGCGCAGCAGCATCACCAGGGTGACAGCCGCCCAGACCGCCAGCCCTGCCCCGGCAAGCAGGTCCGCCGAGACCGGCAGGCCGTCCATCAGGCTGGCCGCTTCGATATCGGGCAGTTCGGGCAGGCGCTCACGCATCTTGACCGGCGTGTCCGCGATATCCGCCGCAACCGGCGTTTCGATATAGACCGGCAGGGCCTCCTGTGGCGCCGATGGCCGCGGCAAGACCGCGACAAGAAAGACCAGGGGGACGGTCAGGATAGCCGCCAGTGCCAGATCGTGACGCTCGCGCAGCCAGGCCTGCGGCGCGAACCGGTCGAAAACGGCAATACCGGCCGCCAGCACTGCCGCGGCGGTCAGCGCGAAACCGGCGGACTGGATCAGGGCGGCGATCATGGCTCGCCCTCTCCGCCGCTCTTGCGCAGCACTTCGGCACGCAGCGCCTCAATGTCTTCCAGGGTCAGCTGGTCGTCCTTCACCAGGTGCTGAGCCAGGCTCTGTGCCGACCCGCCGAACAGGGATTTCACCAGCGAACCCAATGCCGAGGCCTGGGCGCCCTCGCGCGACAGCAGCGCATGATAGATGTGGGCGCGGCCATCCTTGCGGAAACCGACATAGCCCTTGTCGGCCATGATGCGCACTGTCGTCAGGACCGTGGTGTAGGCGAGGCCGTGATCCGGCGCGAGCACATCGGTGATCTCACGCACGCTGGCTTCATCGCGATCCCACAGGACCGCCATGATGCGCTGTTCGGCATCGGTAAGCTGGGGAGAGGCAGGACGAGCCATCTACGAATTCCTTAGTTGATAGAGCCAACCTATCCCGGCCAGCGACGCGTTCAACTAAAAAATTAGTTATGGACTGCAAACGGTAGCGGGATTGGCGGTGGGCGCGTCCCCCCGGGGCTATCGGAATGGCTCGACAGGCCTGGGCGAACCGCCACCGGGAGGAACGCCTTCCCCCCAGGGTACGTCATCCCCCGGCTTGTCCGGGGGATCTCATCCATCGGGTTGAAGTATTGCGAAAGAACAGGCTCCCTCGGACGGGAAAGCCTGGATCCCCCGGACAAGCCGGGGGATGACGGCCGATGCTCTGGTGCCAGATTACATTCCGACCAGCCGGAGCATTCCCGGCTAGAACGGAATCTCGTCGTCCAGGTCGGCGTTGGAGAAGTCTTCCTTCGGGCCTTCCATCGGGCGCGAACCGCCGCCGGAGGAGCCGAAACTGTTGTCATAGCCGCCGCTGGACGAGCCCTGGAAGGAACCGCCGCCCTCGCCCTTGCCGTCGAGCATCTGCAGCTCGCCGCGGAAACGCTGCAGCACGACTTCGGTGGAGTATTTCTCCTGGCCGTTCTGGTCGGTCCACTTGCGGGTCTGCAGCTGGCCCTCGATGTAAACCTTCATGCCCTTTTTCAGATAGTTCTCGGCGACCTTGGCCAGCTGGTCGTTGAAGATCACGACACGGTGCCATTCGGTCTTCTCGCGGCGCTCGCCGGAATTCTTGTCGCGCCACTGTTCGGACGTGGCGACCGAGAGGTTCACCACCGGGTCGCCGTTATTCATGCGGCGCACTTCCGGGTCGCGGCCCAGATTGCCCACCAGGATTACCTTGTTGACGCTTCCCGCCATCGCCCTTGCTCCGTCTTGTCGCGGCCGCCCTTTACGGACAGCCCATTTGTTCACATTATGTTCCGCAGGTCAACGCGCCCCGCGAGTCGCGCCGATTTGAAAGGAGGGGCTGGCGAGAGTCCAGAGAGGTCTAAAGCACAGACGCAGCCGATCGTGACGCCGGCCACCGCGAATGGGCGCAAACGGTTTTGAAGGCGAAAGCAGCAGCGCCGGGCCAGCGGCGCATCAGGGAGGATGAGCCACCCTGACCGTAGCAACGGCTTTGCTTTCAAACTGGAGACGATGGTATGGGATGTTTTCCGCTTATCATCGCCCTGGACATGAAAAAGACCCGGATCGGCTGGCAAGTACGAATCCGGGTCCTATTCATTCTATAGGGAAAGGAGGGCGGGCCGAGAGGTCCGTCCTCACTCCAGAAATATAACACGCTTTCGGTGGATCGCAACGCGGCTGCAAGACTGCCACCGAAGGCAAGCCTCCACCCCTTGCCAGACCGGCCCTCCTGCCTACGTACTGTCAGGAGGCTGCCGCGCCGAACTGGACGCCGCCTCGCGCGTTCTCTAATTGTTCAACGCTTCTGACTTCTCCGGGGACTTCGCTGAATGGCGCTCGACAAAATCCGCGTGCAGGGCGCACGCGAGCACAATCTGAAGAATGTTTCCGTCGAGCTGCCGCGTGACAGCCTGATCGTGTTCACGGGCCTGTCGGGCTCGGGCAAGTCGTCGCTCGCCTTCGACACGATCTATGCCGAGGGCCAGCGGCGCTATGTGGAAAGCCTGTCGGCCTATGCGCGGCAATTCCTGGAGCTGATGGCCAAGCCGGACATGGACTCGATCGAGGGTCTCTCGCCGGCGATTTCCATCGAGCAGAAGACGACCTCGAAGAACCCGCGTTCCACCGTCGGCACGGTCACCGAGATCTACGACTATATGCGCCTGTTGTGGGCCCGCGTCGGCGTGCCCTATTCGCCCGCCACCGGCCTGCCCATCGAGAGCCAGACGGTGAGCCAGATGGTCGACCGGCTGATGGCCCTGGACGAGGGCAGCCGCCTCTACCTGCTGGCGCCGGTGGTGCGCGGCCGCAAGGGCGAATACCGCAAGGAATTCGCCGAATGGCTGAAGGCCGGCTTCCAGCGCGTGAAGGTGGATGGCGAGTTCTACACGCTCGAGGAGGTCCCCGCGCTCGACAAGAAGTTCAAGCACGATATCGACGTCGTGGTGGACCGCGTGGTGATCAAGGAAGGCCTTGAAAGCCGCCTCGCCGACAGTCTGGAAACGGCGCTGCGCCTGGCCGACGGCATTGCCGTGGCCGAGTCGGCCGACCGCACCGACGACAAGGGCAAGGCCGAGCGCATGATCTTCTCGGAGAAGTTCGCCTGTCCGGTCTCCGGTTTCACCATCGAGGAAATCGAGCCGCGCCTCTTCTCCTTCAACAATCCGGTCGGCGCCTGCCCCAGCTGCGACGGTCTCGGCCAGTCGCTGAAATTCGACGAGAACCTGGTTGTGCCGGATGGCGACAAGCCGCTGTCCGACGGTGCCATCGCGCCCTGGAGCCGGGCCACCTCGAAACTCTACCAGCAGACCCTGCAGGCCCTGGCGGAGCATTTCGGCGGCGACATGTTCCAGCCCTGGCGTGACCTGCCGGAGGAATTCCGCAAGGTCGTGCTGTGGGGCACGAAGGAGAAAGTGACCTTCGTCTATGAGGACGGGCTCAGGAAATTCGAGACCCAGAAACCCTTCGAAGGCGTGATCCCCAATCTGCAGCGGCGCTGGCGCGAGACGGACTCGAGCTGGGTGCGCGAGGATCTGGCCCGCTTCCAGTCCTCCCAGCCCTGCGAGACCTGCGGCGGCCGGCGCCTGAAGCCGGAAGCGCTGAGCGTGAAGATCGACGGCCAGGATATTTCCGACGCCTCGAAACTCTCCATCCGCAAGGCCGAGGAATGGTTCACCGCGGTCTATGAGACGCTGTCGCCGAAGGACAAGCAGATCGCCGAGCGCATCCTCAAGGAGATCCGCGAACGCCTGAAATTCCTGGTCGATGTGGGTCTGGACTATCTCACCCTGGACCGCGCCTCGGGCACGCTGTCGGGCGGGGAAAGCCAGCGCATCCGCCTGGCCAGCCAGATCGGCTCGGGCCTGACCGGCGTGCTCTACGTGCTCGACGAACCCTCCATCGGCCTGCACCAGCGCGATAATACCCGCCTCTTGGAAAGCCTGCAGGGGCTGCGCGATCTGGGCAATACGGTCATCATCGTCGAGCATGACGAGGAAGCCATCCTGACCGCCGATTATGTCGTCGATCTGGGTCCTGCGGCCGGTGTGCATGGCGGTGAAATCGTCGCCGAGGGTACGCCCAAGGAAGTCATGGCCAATCCGAAAAGCCTGACCGGCCAGTATCTCGCCGGCACGCGCCGTATCGAAGTGCCGGAGAAGCGCCGCAAGATCGACAGGAAGCGCACGGTGAAAGTCGTCGGCGCCACAGGCAATAATCTCAAGGGCGTCGATGCGGAATTCCCGCTCGGCGTGATGACCTGCGTGACCGGCGTGTCCGGCGGCGGCAAGTCCACCCTCACCATCGAGACCTTCTACAAGGCGGCTGCCCGCAAGCTTCAGAAAGCCCAGCAGGTCCCCGCCCCGCACGACCGCGTCGAGGGGCTCGACCGGCTCGACAAGGTGATCGATATCGACCAGTCGCCGATCGGCCGCACACCGCGCTCCAATCCGGCGACCTATACCGGCGCCTTCACCCCGATCCGGGAATGGTTCGCGCAACTGCCCGAAGCCAAGACCCGCGGCTACAAGCCCGGCCGTTTCTCCTTCAATGTGAAGGGCGGGCGCTGCGAGGCCTGCCAGGGCGATGGCGTGGTGAAGATCGAGATGCACTTCCTGCCCGACGTCTTCGTCCCCTGCGATGTGTGCCACGGCAAGCGCTTCAATCGCGAAACGCTGGAAGTGCAGTTCAAGGGCAAGTCCATCGCCGACGTGCTGGATATGACGGTCGAGGAAGGTGCGGACTTCTTCAAGGCGGTGCCCGCCGTGCGCGACAAGATGGAAACCCTCAAACGCGTCGGTCTGGGCTATGTGAAGATCGGTCAGCCGGCCACCCAGCTCTCCGGCGGTGAGGCCCAGCGCGTGAAACTCTCCAAGGAACTCTCCAAGCGCGCCACCGGCAAGACGCTCTACATTCTCGACGAACCCACAACAGGCCTGCATTTCGAGGATGTCCGCAAACTGCTCGAAGTGCTGCACGAACTCGTCGATGCGGGCAATTCCGTCGTGGTGATCGAGCATAATCTCGACGTCATCAAGACCGCCGACTGGCTGCTCGATCTGGGCCCGGAAGGCGGCGATGGCGGTGGCCAGATCGTCGCCCAGGGCACGCCGGAAGATGTCGCCAAGGTCGAAGCCAGCTGGACCGGCCGCTACCTCGCCCCGATGCTGGAACGCGACAAGGAATTGCGGGCGAAGGCGGGCTGATCGCCCGCCCCGTCTCACTCCTCTGCGTCGTCGGCGCGTTTGCGGCCGGTGATCATGGCGCGGACCAGGTTTTCGGCATGGGCCAGGCTTGAGGCGAGCACGCCGAGCACGTGCAGGCCGACAAGGCCGAGCGTGAGGTAGACGAAGAATTTGTGCAGGCTTTCCAGCAGATCGCCGCCGCCCTCATGCTCGCCATCCTCATGACCCTCGCCCTCGTGATCGTCGTCATCGTCTTCGCGATACGTCGTGGCAGCCGGCGCTGCGTGGACGAGCGGCTGCATGTCGGCACCGTCCGCTGTCTCCGCGGCCGGAGCGATCAGGCCGGCCAGGGGGCCACGCCCCTCTTCGACCGCATAGAGCGACATGCCGGTCAGCGTGGTGCCCGCCAGGCTGGCGATCAGGGCCAGGATCATCAGACCGCCGGCGGGATTGTGCCCGAGATGGCGGCGCGCCTTGCCGCTCGCCATGCCGCGCAGATAGGCCAGGGCTGCGCCCGGTCCGCGCACGAAGTCGGTGAAGCGCGCATGCCGGCTGCCCACCACACCCCAGACGATCCGCCAGGCAATGATCGCGGCGACCGTATAGCCGGCCCACACATGCACCGTCTGGGCGTCGTCGCCGGCGATATAGGCGGTGAAGAAGGCAGCCACCAGCAGCCAGTGGCCGATCCGGACCAGCGGGTCCCAGACCCGAACCTGCCCGTTCGCGCGACCACCCGCGCCAGCGTCCTGCGCCCTTGTGTCATGCTTGTCCATTACCGGTCTCCGCGTCTTAACTGGACACCGATGTCGCGCGCGCCATGCGCGGCCGCCATACGTCATCCGACAGACGGGGCCCGCCAGGCCTAGCCCAGCAGGAGCATTCACCATGCAAGAGGATCACGGCGCGAACCACCGCACGCATGGCGCGGCTGCGCTCTTCGCCCTCATCGCCGTGCTGATTGCCGGCGATCTGGTGACCGATCGCGGCGAAGGCGCGAGCCTGCTGCACCTGGCGGTGGAGACCCTGGTGCTTGTCGCCGCGGCGGCCGGCGCAGCGATCCTGTGGCGGCGGGTCGGCAAGGCGCGTCTGGATCTCGCTGCGGCGCAGGCCGAGGCCGACCGCTGGCGCGCGGAGAACCGGGCGCTGGTGCGCGGTCTGGGGGATGCCATCCTGCAGCAGTTCGAGCGCTGGCACCTGACCGCGGCGGAGAGCGAGATCGGCCTGTTCCTGCTCAAGGGGCTCAGCCTGAAGGAGATCGCGGCCCTGCGCGACACCAGCGAGCGGACGGTGCGCGAACAGGCGCGTGCACTCTACCGCAAGGCGGACCTGGAAGGGCGTCATGCCCTGTCGGCCTTCTTTCTGGAGGACCTGCTGCCAGCTGCCGGGGCCGAAGACGCCGCCGAGGGCGTAAACGCCGCCTGAGCCCGCCCTACCCCACGATCAGCCAGACCGCCCACAGGGCGCTGGCCGAGGCGATAGCGCCGAGCACCAGGACCAGGCCGTCGCGCACGGTCAGGCCGGCGGCCATGATGACAATGCCCAGGGCGGGCACGACCACGCCGCCCGGCACGATCGACGCGGCGAACATGGCCAGCGACATCACCACGCACAGCGCGGCGAACCCCATCGTCCAGGGCCAGTCGAACAGGATGTGGAAGCGCGGCTCGATCACCTGGTCGACCCGGCGCAGCCAGGGCCGCACCCAGTCGACGCCGCGCCGGAAGGCGTCGGCGGAGACCTCGAACCGCCGGACGCGCTGCGGCAGCCAGAGCCGGCGGGAATTGGCGAGGAAGTGCAGCGAGATCAGCAGGGTCAGCCCGGACATCGCCCAGGTGACGCCCGGCAGCATGCCGATGACGGGCATGATCGAGACCAGGGTCGGCAGAAGGAGGAGCGGCCCGAAGGAGCGCTTCTCCAGGGCATCGAGGATTTCGCCCAGCGTGATGGAGGTGCCGTCGGCGGCGGCGGCGAGTTCGTTGAACAGGGCTTCCAGCTTCTGCGGGCCGTCCGCATCAGTGTCTGGTGCATCACCGGAAGGACCGGACCGTCCTGCGTCTGTCATTCAGCCTCGCCTCGCATCCTGCCACCAGGCCGCCCGCGGCGGCCGGGATCAGGATGCCGCGACGTCACGCATACGCAAGAGTGCATCGTCAGCCACAGGCTCGCGCAGCTGCAACGCATCCCAGCGCGCGATGTAGGCGGAATAGCCGAGCCCGAAAATGTGTGCCGCCAGAGCCAGGACGGCCAGCGCCATCCAGCGCAGCATGCCGGCCGCATCCGGCGACCGCCAGAGCGTGGCAACGGCCTCGATATCCATATCGCTCATCAGCTGGAACTGCCCGGTCAGACCGCTGCCGCTGAAGGGAACGAACTCGCCAATGGCCAGCACGACGAGATAGCCGAGCAGCGCTGTCCAGAAAACGCCGCGCGTGACAGACCAGGCCTCCATGCCCCAGATGCGCCGGTCGCGAATTGTCAGCGCTGGCATGGCCGCCACCCTGACGCCGGCCCAGACAAAAGCGATGAATACGGGCGCGATGGCGATCGCGTGAGGGAGCGCAACATCCGCAACGAGACTGTCTAACAGCGCAAGTGCAGCTACGGGCAGAATGGCGGGGAGCATCGCAAGGAGAAGGATCAGGGACTGGAGCAGAACGGTCAGCAACAGCCGCCCCTCGTCATCCCCCAGCCGGAAGGGAAACAGGCCCGCCTCGCCCCGAACCAGGAAGCGAAGCCATGCCGCGCTGATTGACAGCTGAAGTGCCAGCGCCGCCAGCCCCAGACCGAGGCCGATCCCGGCTTGGCCAAGGCTGAGCCCCATCCCCGCTTCGCCCAGGCCCAACTGCCAGTAAGCGGTAAATCCGGCCCAGGCTGCCAGGGTGGCGAGCACCAGCGATACGGCAAAAAGAACCGCCGCCGCTACGGGCTTCCGGCTGATCAGCAAGACACCGTAGAAGGCTGCAGTGAAGGGGCGGAATTTCGGTGGGGTCACGCTGCCAGCTCCAAACATCCTGAGCGAGAATGATTCCGCAGAACAATCTATCAGCGCAACCCCTCGGCCGCTAGCCTTCGCGGGGCGAGGCGCCCATCGGGTGATCCTGGTCCAGCACGGTGCGGTCGTCGGCACTGCCCTCTTCGCCGACACGCTGGGCGTTGTAGGCGGCAACGCCATGCCACATGCCTTCCCAGACGATCTGCATGAAATAGCTGAGCACAAAGCCCAGCCCGAGCATGCCGATCGTGACGGGATTGGAGAACGCATTGTTGATTGCGTCGATCACCTGCTGCGGGTCCGCCCCGGCGCCCGACACCTCCATCATGATGAACTCCATCAGCACCGGCCAGAGCGCGCCCAGGAAGGCCAGCTGGATGAAGCCGCCGATGATGGAGGACAGGATGAGGGCCATCACCGCCACTGCAATGTAAGAGACCAGCATGTGCCAGAAGACACCCCGCGTCGCTGTCCAGCTCTCGAAGAAGCGGAAGCGCGACTGGTGCACGGTCATCGCCGGCGCGCAGGCCATGCGCACCGCGATCACCAGCACGGCGATCAGCAGCACCAGAACGATCAGCGCGACAATCAGGCCGCCGGCCGCGCCGGTGAAGACATTCGCATCCCGGCCGCCAGCCGCCACGCCGGCCCCGACGACGGAGATCGCGAAAAAGGTCATGAAGCCGAAATAGAGCACCACGCCCATCACCCAGTAGAGGAGATTCACGCCCAGCAGGCGGAACTCGTCACCGCCCAGGCGGAAGGGCAGACCCGGCTTGACCTCGCCGCGGGTGAGAAAGCGCAGCCAGGCTGCCTGGCTCATCAGCGCCAGCGCGATCCCTGCCAGCGCGATAAACGGCATGAAGCCCATGATCGGCATCAGCATGCCGAAGACGCGCCGCACGGCCTCCTCGTCGCTGAGCTGTCCGGCCTCGTCGAGAATGATGAGCTGGGAGAGATTGTCCCAGACAGGCACGAACAGAGCCACGCCCGCCGCGGCGAGCAGCCCCACCAGCACGGTCTGGCAGATCATGATCCACAGCGCACCGCCGGGATTCTCGCCGAAGCGCTTGAAGAAATGGAAGATGGCATTGCCGATATCGAATGATCGTACGGTCATGAAGGCCCCCTGCTGGCCGCTTCCCTGTCCGCTGCCATCATGACGGATCGCAGGGAACAGGCCAGAGGGAAAACGCCTGCCCGTGTCCCGGAGGCAACGACCTAAGCGGCCGGGGTGCGGGTGCGCTTCTGGTAGAGATAGGCGTAAAGCCCCGACATCACCGGATAGTTCACGGCCGCGAACAGGCCCAGCCAGAGCCCGTACTCGCGCGCCCGCGCGACACCGGGCGTGCCGGACAGGTCGGCCGAAATCAGTGCCGACACGTCGATCACGCGATGACCCAGCACGGTGCTGAGGAGTTCGTAGAGCGCCAGTTCGCACAGGGTCAGCGGCAGGCCGGCCAGCACCAGGGTGGCCGCGATCCGCCAGCCATTGCCATCGCTCAGCGGCCAGGCCTTCATCACCTGGATGCGCTTCGACGCGATCGTCGCCGGCAGGGCCAGCACCAGGCGCGCCGACAGCCAGGTCACAATGGCGAGACCGGCGAGACCGGCCGCGACGACGACCACCCAGTCCGACGCGCCCATGTATTGCGTTGCACCCGCGACATCGAAGCCGGACGCTTCCGGGTCGATCCCGGCGCGCTCCAGCGCCCCCATGGTCACTGTCCCGAACAGCGTGCCCCAGAACAGGAAGACCAGCACGAAGACGATCACGATCAGGAGGCTGATCAGGATATAGACCGCAAAGACCCGCAATTCCTCATGGCCCAGCTGCAGGCCCAGCCAGCCGGGCATCTCGCCGCGCACGGCCAGGCGCAGCGACGCTGCCGAGAGCGCCACGCTGGCCACGACGGTCGCCAGCGACAGCAGTGCCACGACCAGGTCCAGCGCCGACGGCTCGCTGCTGGCAGCCGTCATCGGCATCAGCGCGAGTTGCGCCGCATAGGCTGCGGTGTAGGGGATCGCCGCAATCAGGATCTTGCGCCAGTGCACCAGGAAGAAGGCATAGGCGGCAAACACGCTGCGCAGGACGGGGACGGGAGTTGGGGGTGGGGTCATGAGGCTCTCCGGACGTTGGCGCCAGAGATACAAGCCCCACCGCAAGGATCAAGCGCGGCGGGCGGTCGCGCTAGCGCGCTATGCGAAAGTCGAAGCGGGTCTCTACATTCTCGCGCAACACCGGTTCGCCATCACGGGTTGCCGGCTCATAGCGCCAGTCGCGGACGGCCCGGATGGATGCCTGATCGAACACTCCCGGCGGAAAGGCGCCGATCACCTCGACATTGTCCGTCCGGCCTTCGGCCGTCACGTCAAAGCGCACATAGACCACCCCATCCAGATCCGACCACAAAGCGTCTTCCGGATAGCGCGGTTCGCGGCGAGCCAGGGGCTCAGCGTCGCAGCACGGTCGCTCCTCGGCTTCTGCCTGCTCAGCGGCCGCCCGGACGTCCGCTGACTCGCTGTAGCGCTCGGCGTGAAACCGGTTTGCCGCCAACCGGTCATAAAGGCGCGCGAAAGCCGCTTCAGTTTCCGCTTCGTCATCGTGGTAAAGGTTCAGCCGGGCCGATGTCAGCGCGGCACGCAGGGTTGCGGCGTTGGAATGCCCGGGGGAAACGTCGGACAGGACATCACGCGCCATGTGCAGGGAATAGGTCGCTAGCTCAAATTCCTGATCCAGCGTCTGGGAGACGCCGGCATAGAGCAAGGCGAGACCATAGCGCGTATCCGGCGCGTCCAGATGGCGCTCGAACAAGCCAATCGCCTGCAGGGCGGCGGCGCCGGAATCACTGATCCGGCCGCGCCCCATGGCCAGCATGGATCGCGTCAGGAATGCATCGGCGGCAAAGTCCGAGGCCTCGCTGTAATCCCCATCCAGGTCTTCCAGTGCCTGCACCGCATTGCGCGAGCAGGCATAGGCGTCATCATTGTTTGAATTTTGCAAGGCGATCACGGCAGCATTGTGCCAGCGCCAGGCCCGGTCGACCGGATCGGCATTGCCTCGGTCAGACAGCCGCGCGGCGTCCCGCCAGGCATCCAGCGCCGTCTCGAACTGCTGGTTTGCCGTGGCCGCAAAACCGTAATTTTCCGCCAGCGTGGCAAGTGTCAGCGTATCGATACGGGCAGCCTCTCCGGCTTCGTACGCACGCCCTGCCGCATCCAGAAGCGCCACGGCATCACCCGCTTCCATGGCCGCCTGGTATTCCTGATAAGGTGCTGTGACGGACGCCGGCAGTCCCTGCGCCAACGCTCCGTTCGTCATGGTCACCAGCCACACGGCAACACAAAGCCTGACAATCCCGTTCAACATTCTGCCCCCGATTGATGCCTCACGATCATGCGGTCTCGCCGCACGACGTCAAGTTGCTTTAACTCCGCTCTCCATTTTGACATTGACGCGTCATACCTGCCGGATAACCTCCCGCCGGGGACCGCGATTTTCCGATCGATCCAGGGGGAATTCCATGACAGACGAGCCCACGCCCGCCAGCGGCAGCAATGTGCCCGACGAGAACGGACCCGCCGAACCGGCGACACCCGCCAGCGAACCGGCCGGCAACGGCGGCGAACGCCTGGTCTTTGCCCAGAGCGGAACGATCGGCGGCATCCTGCCGATTACCCTCCTGAACGCGCTCCTGAACATCGTCACCCTGACCCTGTGGCGCTTCTGGGGCCGCACACGGGTGCGGCGTTATCTCTGGTCGACCACCACGATCAACGGCACGCCGATGGAATATACCGGCTCGGGCTGGGAGCTGTTCCGCTCCTTCATCGTGGTGATGGTTCGGTCTTCCTGCCCATCTACGGCGTGTTCTTCGCGGCCCAGCTTCTGCTGCCGCCGGAAACCGTGATGCTGGTCTTCGGCCTCGCCTACATCCCCATCCTGATCTTCTTTTCCTGGCTGCTCGGCCTCGCCGTCTGGATCGCACGCCGCTACCGGCTGAGCCGTACCACCTGGCGCGGCATCCGCTTCGGCCAGGCCGGCTCGGCGAATACCTATGCCTGGGCCTCGGTGGGGTATGGCCTGCTGAGCGGGATCACCCTGGGCTGGTACGCCCCGGCGGCCGAGATGCGCCTGACCCGCCGCCTGTGGCGCGAGACCTTCTACGGTGACCGCCAGTTCCGGATCCTGCAGGAAGACGAGGGTCTGGCCGGACCGCTCTATCCCGCCTTCGCCCTCGCCTGGATCGCCGGGGTCGTTGGCTATTTCGGCTTCATCTGGGCCTATATGTATGTGCTGTTCGGCGGCTTCGAGAACATCGGCGACACGCCGCCTATTCCCGATGCCATGATGATCGCCAAGATCTACGGCCTGGCACTGGTCTATGCCCTGTTTGTCGGCCTGGCGAGCCTGCCCTATGCCGCCGCGCTGCTTCGGCGCAAGGCGCAGTTCCTGGGGCTGGAAGGCCTGACCTTCCGCCTCGATGCCAGATCGCTCAGCCTGGGCTGGATCTATGTCACCAACTTCCTGATCATCGCCCTCACCCTGGGCTTCGGCCTGCCCGTCGCCCAGCTGCGCCTGTGGCGCTATATCTTCAAACGCCTGGAAGCCGAGGGCGAGATCGACATCGAGGCCGTGCGCCAGAATGCCGATCGCGGACCCAAGGCCGGCGAAGGACTGGCGGACGCATTCGATATCGGCAATGTCATCTAGTACGCACACACCCGGCCGGCCGGCCCTGGCCGGCACCTATGCCGACGGCGAGAGCGCCCGTCTTCATGCTGCAACGGTATCGCTCGATGCAGACACCCTCGCCCTCGATGGCGAGGGTGTCGCCGTGCGCTGGCAGGTGGCGAAACTCCGTCGCCTGCCCGACCGGCCGGACGGCGCCGCCGTCATCAGCGAAAAGGGCTCCGATGCCCGGCTGTGGGTCGCGGCCGGCGACCGGGATGTGCTGCGCACCTGGTTCCCGCGGCTCTTCGCGCCCGGCCGGACGCGGCGCGGCACGCTGATCCTGGGCGCGGCGCTCACCGGCATCGCCGTCGCCAGCCTGGCCTTCCTGTTTGTCGGCCTGCCGCTTCTGTCGCGCCCCCTCGCCCACGCCGTGCCGCTGGATGTGGAACGCCGCATGGGCGAGCAGACCAACCAGATGGTCACCTGGTTCACCGACGAATGCGAAACCGGCGAGGAAGCCCGCGCCGCGCTCGACAGCCTGGGCTCCCGGCTCTACGCCGTCTCCGGCTCGCCCTTCGAATTTCGCCTGCGCATCGTCGATGCCGGCTTCCCCAACGCCTTTGCCCTGCCCGGCGGCCGCATCCTGGTCACCGACGAGCTGATCGACGAGATGGAAAGCCCGGACGAGCTGGCCGGCGTGCTGGCCCACGAGGCCGCCCATGTCGCCCAGCGCCATGTCATGGCGGCGCAATTGCGCGAGATGGGGTTCGGCGTGCTGCTGGAACTCCTGATCGGCGGCGGCTCCGGCGCCGGCCAGGAAATCGCCCGCACCGGCGCAACGCTGGAAAGCCTGCGCCATACCCGCGGCGCGGAAAGCGAAGCCGACGATTACGCGCTGCAATACCTCGTCGCCGCCGACATGAACCCGCACGGCCTCGCCGACTTCTTCGAGCGCATGCAGGCGGTGCTGGAAGGCCAGACCGAGACCGAGGCCGAGGGCGACGGCGCAGAGGCCGAAAGTAAGGATACGGGCGCCAGCACCGACATGCCGGCCGAGGACGCGTCAGAACCTTCTGCCGAAGCAGGCGACGGCGGCAATGAGCGCTGGCTGAGCAGCGTGCTGCGCACCCATCCCGACACCCGCGCCCGCGCCGAACGGGCCCGCGCCGCCGCCGGGCAGATCGGCTGGTCCGGCGAGCCGGCGCTCAACGAGACCGAATGGGCCGCGCTCCAGGCCGTCTGCTCCGACGGCTCGATCCCCGGCGACACCCCCTTGGAACGCGTCCGCAACCGGATCGACGACGTGTTCAAGCCGGAGAATGGGCAGTCACGGACCGAAACCGGCGGCGCAGACCAACCGCCAGCTACCCCGCCCCATTGACTCCACGCGATGTGCGCTCGATATGCCGCGCATGACCGATCAAGCGATGAAACCCGTACACGTCGTCGGCGGCGGCATGGCCGGCTCCGAAGCCACCTGGCAGCTCGTGCGCCAGGGCGTCCCCGTCATCCTGCACGAAATGCGCGGCGTGAAGGAAACCGACGCCCACAAGACCGACGGTCTGGCCGAACTGGTCTGTTCCAACTCCTTCCGCTCGGACGATCACCGCACCAATGCGGTCGGTCTGCTGCACGAGGAGATGCGGCGTCTCGGCTCGATCATCCTGGAAGAGGGCGACAATAACCGCCTGCCCGCCGGCGGCGCGCTGGCGGTCGATCGCGATGCCTTTTCCCAGGCCGTCACGAAACGCCTGAGCGAGCATCCGCTGGTCACGATCGAACGCGGCGAGATTGCCGGCCTGCCGCCGGAAGACTGGGACAGTGTGATCATCGCCACCGGCCCCCTCACCTCGGACAGTCTCTCGAAGGCGATCCTGGAGGAGACCGGCGAAGGTGAGCTCGCCTTCTTTGACGCCATCGCGCCGGTGATCCACCGCGAGAGCATCAGCCTGGAGAAGGCCTGGTTCCAGTCGCGCTACGACAAGGGCGAGACGGAGGCGGAGAAGAAAGCCTATCTCAACTGCCCGATGGACAAGGCGCAGTACGAGGCCTTCATCGACGCGCTGCTGGCCGCGCCGAAGACGGAGTTCAAGGAGTGGGAAGCCGACACGCCCTATTTCGATGGCTGCCTGCCGATCGAGGTGATGGCCGAACGCGGCCGCGAGACGCTGCGCCACGGGCCGATGAAACCGGTCGGGCTGACCAATCCGCACAATCCCACCGTAAAGCCCTGGGCCATCGTGCAGCTGCGCCAGGACAACGCTCTGGGCACGCTGTTCAACATGGTCGGTTTCCAGACCAAGATGAAATACGGCGCCCAGACCGACATTTTCCGCATGATCCCCGGTCTGGAAGAGGCCCAGTTCGCGCGCCTCGGCGGCATCCACCGCAACACCTTCCTCAACTCGCCCAAACTGCTCGACAGCCAGCTGCGTCTGAAGTCACAGCCGCGCCTGCGCTTCGCCGGTCAGCTGATCGGCGTGGAAGGGTATGTGGAGAGTGCCGCTATGGGGCTGCTGGCGGGGCGTTATGCTGCCGCTATGCGACACGGACGTCAGCTCGATGCACCGCCTGCGACCACCGCGCTGGGCGCCTTGATCGCCCACGTGACCGGCGGTCATCTGGATGGCGGCAAGGGTTCGTTCCAGCCGATGAATGTCAATTTCGGCCTCTTCCCGCCCATCGCCCAGCCGACCCACGACGCCAACGGAAACCGCATCAAGGGCAAGGCCAAGACCCCGGCCCGCAAGATGGCCCTGAGCGCGCGGGCGCTGGACGACCTCGCCAGCTGGATCCGCGACAGCGAAGCGGGATAATGGCACATCGGTAAGTTGTGCTCGGCCGCGAGCCGCTTTTAAATACCTCCAGCACTGGGGGTAAACATGTCGCGTTTTCGTATACTTGCCGTTCTGGCCATGATCGGCGTTCTGGTGTCCTGCCTGTCGCCTGCACAAGCACGGCAGCCCGGCATCGAGGCCTTTGTGCAAGCACCGAACCTGCGGCACGCCCGGCTGTCACCCGACGGGACCCGGCTGGCTTTCACCACGGAGCAGGACGGCGTTTCGGTTCTGATCGTTCGCGACCTGGCCAGCGGCGAGATCGAGGGCAGCCGTATCGACGAACTGCGCACGCATGGCCTGCGTTGGGCGAATGACCGGATCCTCCTTCTCACAGCCAGCGAGGTGACCGATATCTGGGGGGTGGAGGGCCGGGTCGATTATCGCGCCCTGCTGGCCTTCGACACAGCCGACGGCATGTCCTATCGCCAGCTGCTGCGTCGTTCGAACAGGCTCGGTCTCAATCTCAACCTCGCCGGCATTGCTGGTATCGATACGCAGACGGGACGCCTGATGATCCCCGCCTTCGATGACGACCGGCGGCTCAACCTGCTTTCCGTGGACCCCGCAGAAGGGACGGCCCGGACTGCAGCCCGCGGCAGTCGTGACACACTGGACTGGGTCGTGGATGCGAGCGGCCAGCCGGCAGCGCGTATCGACTATTCCAACAACCGGAACCGTCAGACCCTGCGCATCCCCGGCGAAGGCGGTGGCTGGGCCGCGATCGATCAGGACGAGCGTGAGCGCCCGTCCTATTCCCTGCGCGGCTTCCTGCCCGACGGCCGCCTTGCCGTGTCAACACGCCCGGTTCCCGGCCAGAACGCACCGGACCGGCGGAGCGGGCTGTTCGTCCTGTCGCTGGAGACCGGAGAGCTGGGCGAGACCCTGTTCGAACACGCACAGTATGACTATGTGCGCACCGTCATGGATCCCTACACCAACCTGGTTGTCGGCGTTGCCTGGATCGAGGATTTCGAGCGAACCACCTGGTTCGATCCCGATCTCGCAGCGCGGCAGGATGTGGTAGACGCCTCCCTGCCCGGCCAGAATGCACGGCTGCAAAGCTGGGACCGCAACCGGACCCGCTTCGTTGTTGTTGCGGAGACCGGCGAAATGCCGCCGGTCTATTATCTCTACGACGTCCAGGCACAGTCTATCGACCTGCTTGGCGCTGCCTATCCCGGCATCACACTGGACGTCCTGCAGCCGCGCCAGCATATCCGCTACGAGGCCCGCGACGGCGTCTCTGTCGAGGCCTACCTCACTCAGCCGGAAGGCGAAGGGCCGTTCCCGACCGTTGTTCTGCCGCATGGTGGCCCGGCCGCGCGCGATCGCGGCGGATATGACGATTTCGCGCACTACCTTGCCTCGCAGGGTTATGCCGTGGTCCAGCCGAACTTCCGGGGCTCCTCCGGCTATGGCTATCGATGGCTGGAGGCCGGCTATGGCGAATGGGGAACCGGCGTCATGCAGCACGATCTCAGCGATGCGGTGGATCGTCTCGTCAACGCCGGCATTACCGACCCGGACCGGGTCTGCATCGTCGGCGCGAGCTATGGCGGCTATGCCGCGCTGGCGGGCGTCGCCTTCACACCGGACCTGTATGCCTGCGGCATCTCCGTTGCCGGTGTCAGCGATCTGCCGGACATGATGGGCTATGTGCGCGAGCGTTACGGACCGTCACACTGGATTCTCGACAGCTGGGAACGCCGTCTTTCGGGGGGCGACGAGGCCCGGACACAAGCCGCGCTGCGGGCCGTCTCGCCGGCGGCTCATGCCGAGCGGATAAGCGCGCCGGTTCTGCTGATCCACGGTCGCAATGACACCGTGGTTCCCATCGACCAGAGCCGGATCATGGAACGCGCGCTGCGGCGGGAAAACCGCGACGTCCAGCTGATCACGCTCGATGACGGCGACCACTGGCTGACGAGCACCGAGATGCGCCGCCGCGTTCTGAGCGAGATAGAAGCCTTCCTCGCCGAGCATATCGGACAGGAAACACCGCACTGAAAAGCCTCAGCGTCTTGTGCACAAAGCTACACATAAAGGTTGTATTGCCTGTCCCCCTGTCGTGAACTCCCGGCAGGGACAGAGGGGATTGCCGATGCGTTGTAAGCGTCTTTTTTCGTGGATTGCCGTTTTGTTTGCCGTCAGCAGCAGCGGCGCTCTGGCACAACCGCTCGAAGCTTTTGTCCAGGAGCCGCACATGCGACTGGCCGAGCTTTCGCCGGACGGACGCCATCTGGCCTTCACGACCGAGACCGACGGACGGCTGACACTTGTTGTTCACGACCTTGTCGACCAGCAAGGCCAGTCGGTCGATGTGTCGGAGGTGCGGCCCATCGATCTTCGCTGGGCTGACGACCGCATGCTGCTCCTAATGGCCAGCGATGTGACGGCCTATCTGGGCCTGCGCGGGACGCTCGACTTCAGCGCCATCGTGGCCATCGACACCCAGGACGGCCTGTCGAGCCGGCAATTGCTGCGCAATGTCCGGCGCGCGGCGATCAATTTCAGCGGCGGTCGTCTGGTCGGCCTCGATGCCGATAGTGGACGCATTTTCGTGCCGCTTCTGGACCAGAATTTCGACATCAACCTCATGTCCGTGGACCCCCGGTCCGGCAGTTCCCGCATTGCTTTCCGCGGCAGCCGCTGGACGCGCGACTGGCAGATGGGAGCCGATGGCGAGGTGCTGGCCCGCATCGACTATGCGAGCGAGGTCCAGCGCGAGACTATTCGCGTCCCCGACGGATCAGGCTGGCGTATCATCTCCGAGGAAAACGGCATCGAACGCCCGAGCCTCGGCCTGGCCGGACAGATGCCGGACGGCCGCTTTGCCGTTACCACGACTTTCGCCAATGGATCGGGCCGCCGCGGACTTTATGCCTTCTCGCTGGAAACCGGAGAGATCACGGGGGCGATTTTCGAACATCCTGAATTCGACATCACCGGCGTGATTTCCGATCCCTACACGCAGCAGGTGCTCGGCGTGAGCTGGGATGAAGCTTTTCCGCGGGTCGAATGGTTCGATCCGCGCTTCGCGGAAATCCAGGCGGTGCTGGACCAGGCTGCGGCCGGCCAGAACCCGGCCATTATCAGCTGGTCGCGCGATCTCTCCCGGGTGCTCTTCCTGACACAATCCGAGGCCCAGGCGCCGGTCTACTACCTGTTCGATACGGTGAACCCCGCCATCCATCCGCTTGCCGAGACTCATGCGGGCCTGCCGGCCGGCAGCCTGCGACCGCGCCAGCACATCACCTATCCGGCGCGCGACGGAACCCAGATCGAGGCCTATCTGACCGTGCCGGAAGGCGAAGGGCCTTTCCCGACCGTCCTGCTGCCACATGGCGGGCCGGCCTCCAGAGATACGGGCGGGTTTGACCCGCTTGCGCACTTCCTCGCCTCACGCGGCTATGCCGTGGTCCAGCCGAACTTCCGCGGCTCCGGCGGCTATGGCGATGCCTGGGAATTCGCGGGCCATGGCGAGTGGGGTACGGGCGTGATGCAGCACGACCTTTCCGACGCGGTGGCGGCCCTGACGACGGCCGGCATCGCCGATCCCGCCCGGGTCTGCATCGTGGGCGCCTCCTACGGAGGATATGCTGCTCTGGCCGGCGCAGTCTTCACGCCGGACCTCTACCGTTGCGCGGTCGCCATTGCGGGCGTCAGCGATGTCGAGGAACTCATCGAACTCGTCGAGAACCGCTATGGCCGCCGCCACTGGCTTGGCGCCGCCTGGGCCGATCGCTTTACCGGCGAAGGCGATCAATCCCTCGCAGACGCCATGCGCGCCATCTCGCCCGCCAATTTTGCCGAGAATGCCCAGGCCCCCATCCTGTTGATCCATGGCCGGGACGACAGTGTCGTGCCCTTCTCGCAAAGCCAGATCATGCAGCGGGCCCTGCGCCGGGAGCACAAGGATGTGGAACTTGTGGCCGTTGACAATGGCGACCACTGGCTGACGAGCACGCAGATGCGCCGGGAGGTCTATGGCGCCCTGGAACGCTTCCTCGCCGAACATATCGGCGTTCAGCAATAGCCCGCCACAGCAGGACCTGCCCTACCAGGGCAGGTCCTGGCCGGAGACGTGGAAGAAGCGGCCGGACATCGCCGGATTGCCATAGGCGCGGGCGATCAGGTCCAGCTGGCCTTCCACGCTTTCCTGCACTGTCAGCTGGCCGTTCGGACCGCCCATATCGGTGCGTACCCACCCAGGGTGCAGGATCAGGACGACGATACCGCGATCCGCCAGATCATGGCTGAGCGACTTGCCGATGGCGTTCAGTGCTGCCTTGGAACCACGATAGCCATAGCCGCCGCCGGAGCCGTTGTCGGCAATCGAGCCCATGCGCGAGGACTGCAGGGCAACGACCTTCATCTCCGAAGCCGCCACCTTGTCGGCGAACGCCTCGACCAGGGCCAGCGGCGCGATCGCATTGACCCGGAATTCCAGCGCCATGGCTTCACCGGCCGCGCTGCCGAAGCTGCGCGTTTCCGGCGACATCATGCCGGCATTGGCAAACAGGAGATCAATAGGACCGTCGATTTCAGCGGCCAGGCGTTTCGGCGCGTCAAGATCCGTGGCGTCGTACGCCACCACGTCCAGCTTGCCCTCGCCCTGCGGCAGCGCCTTCAGCTCGCTGGCAGCATCCGGATCGCGCACCGCTGCCGTGACATGCCAGCCCCGCTCCAGCAATTGCCGGGCGTGCTCGAGGCCGAGACCGCGATTGGCACCGGTGATGAGGGCGTGAAACATGTCGTCTTCTCCGTTGTTCCCGATTCAGCGCGACCGTGATGGGCCATCCCGCCCGCGGCTTCAACTCTAGTGCTGCAGCCGGAAATGTCACCGTCCCGTCAGGGACAGCCAGGACAGGCGCAATTGCCGCGGCAGAAGCGGCCGCTCCGGCGCGATCAGGTAGGGATTGTCCGGCAGGGTATCCAGATAGCCGCGCGCCAGGACCGCATAGCCGGTGGCCGGCAGGGCCGCTGCGGGCAAGGCTCCGGCAGCCTTGAGATCGGCCAGCGCCTGTTCGGCAGCGCGACGTACCGGGATCACCGCGCGCTTCACCTTATCCTCGCCCAGGCCCTGCGCCAGCATGGCCGGCGTCGCGCCCGTGTCCGACAGATCGTCACCGCCCACAGGTGCGCGTCCGATCTTCGCGCGTACCGGGAAGGCGCGCAGCAGCCCGGTGAGCCCCCAGGCCCGTCCCGCAGCCTGCAGGATTTCGGGCGCCAGTTCCGCCTCGCACAGGCGCAGGGCGAGGCCCATCAGCCGGCCGGCCGTCGCGTCGACATAATCCAGAAGCGCATCCAGCGACGCATGGGGCCGCGCCGAGATATCGTCGAAACGCGCATCGATCAGCCCCTGCAGCTCCTCGAGGGGAATCATGCCGGTCAGCTCGGCCAGCCCCTCCGTGACGGCGTGGCGGCGGACCTTGGGCGTGTCAGCATACAGGTCGGCGACCGCGTCGTGCCACCAGGTCAGCTTCATCTCGCCGATCATGCCTTCCGAGGTCGCTTCGGCAATCCGCCCGATCTCCTGATTGAAGGCATACAGGGCGAAAAGGCGGGCGCGCACCTGTGCCGGCGCGAACAGCGCTGCAAGGCGCCGGTCCGGGTCCGAGGATTGCAGCATTTTGTCGAAATCAGTGTCCTGCATGCGACTTACCGGTAGACAGAGCCGCCGGCCACACCATATGTCCGGTCATAGAAAGACGGCCGAAAAGGCCAAATAGTGTCCCACCACTGGTCCAACGAGAGGTTCTCATGGCTTTCACCCTGCCCGATCTGCCCTACGCAAAAGATGCGCTGGCTCCCCATATCTCGTCTGAGACGCTGGATTTCCACCATGGCAAACACCACAACGCCTATGTGAACAATCTGAACGGCCTCGTCGAGGGGACCGACATGGCCTCCAAGTCGCTCGAGGACATCATCCAGGACACGGCCGGCACGGCCGACAAGGCCGGCATTTTCAACAATGCCGCCCAGATCTGGAACCATACCTTCTACTGGCAGTCCATGCGCCCCAATGGCGGCGGCGCCCCGACGGGCAAGCTGGCCGAGATGATCGATCGTGATTTCGGCTCCTTCGATGCCTTCAAGGACGCCTTTGCCAAGGCTGGCGCAACGCAGTTCGGCTCAGGCTGGGCCTGGCTGGTGCTGGCTGACGGCAAGCTGGATGTGCGCAAGACGCTGAATGCGGAAACGCCGCTCACCGAAGCCGGCGTGACGCCGCTGCTGACGATGGATGTGTGGGAACACGCCTATTATCTGGACTATCAGAACCGCCGTCCGGACTACATCTCCACCTTCCTCGATCACCTTGTGAACTGGGAATTCGCGGCCGAGAACCTCGCCGCCGCCTGATCCGCCATTTCCCGGCGAATTCGGGGTCGCCAACCCGGCGGCCCCGCCCTAACCTCCCCCTCGGTCGATAATAATCCCGAGGGGGAGTTCTTAATGGCGTTCCGCACCGCTACCGCCGCGCTGGCCCTTGCCGCCTGCGGCTTCACCGCTCATGCCCAAACTGCCGAAGCCGTGCCCGATCCGCGGGCGCTCGGCTTCGATCCTGCCGCCTTCGAAGCGCTGGATGCACGGCTCGATGCCCTCGCTGCAGAACAGGCCCGCCCGGGCTATGCCGCGATCATCGCGCGCCGCGACCGCATCGCCCATATCAGCGAGGCCGGCTTCATCAATATCGAGACCGGTGCGCCCTTCACGGTCGACAGCCCCGTTCGCATCGCCTCGATGAGCAAGCCGGTGACGGCTGTGGCGACGATGATGCTGGTCGAGGACGGCCTGGTAGGGCTGGACGATCCGGTCAGCGATTACATTCCGGCTTTCGCCGATATCGAGGTCGCCGTCAGCCTGATGGCAGACGAGGCGGGCGAGATCCAGACGCGTCCGCCAGAGACCGTCATGACGGTTCGTCACCTCCTCACGCACACGTCCGGCCTGGGCTATATCTTCGAGAACCAGACCGATCTGGGTCGGCTTTATATCGAGAACTCGCTCTATTCCGGCGAGGGCAATCTGGAAGCCCGCATGGAACAGCTGGCTGCCCTGCCGCTCTACAACGATCCCGGCGATACCTGGCAGTATTCCTACGCCAATGACGTGCTGGGCCGCGTGGTCGAGGTCGCCTCGGGCATGCCGCTCGAAGACTATATGGAGACCGAGATCTTCGAGCCGCTGGGCATGCACGCGACCGGTTTCTTCTTCGAGGATGTGAACTTCGACGAAGCCGACATGTCGCCGCTCTACGTGCATGCAGAAGACGGCAGCCTGATCGAATACGCCGAGGCCTTCATGCCGGACTGGGCGTCCGGTGGCGGCGGCCTGGTCTCGACGGCCAGCGACTATATCCGCTTTGCGATGATGCTCGCCAATGACGGCGCCCTGGGCGATGTGCGGATCCTGGAGCCGGAAACGCTGGCCCTCATGGCGAGCCCGCAGGTCACGGCCGAGCAGCTGGGCGAGAGCTGGCAGGGCCGTAGCTACGGCTTTGGTGTCGATGTGGTCCTGCCGCCGGCCGAGGGTGCCGACCCGGCGGGTGTTCCCGGCGATTTCAGCTGGGGCGGGATGTTCGATACCGACTTCTTCATCAGCCCGGCCACCGATGTCAGCGCCGTGATCATGACGCAGATCCAGCCTGGTCCTTATCGCGCAGAGCCGCGCACCAGCGCCGTCTTCCGCCCGATGGTCTATGCGAGCTTCGCCTTCGACTGACAAAGTGCAGAACCCGCGCGACGGAGATGCCGGACAGCGGCGTTGAACAGGCGAGACGGACGCCCCTCCCTGTTCCCCTGTCCGTCTCGCTCACATGTCCCCCCTGACATGTCACAGGGCCCGCCGATGGCGGGCCCTGTTTGTGTCCGGAATACTGCGGGAGACGATACTCTACTGGTCGGAGCTCTCGCCGCTGTCGCGTTGCACCTGCGTGAAGAGCAGGAGCGGCGATGCCACGAAGATCGAGGAATAGGTACCGATCACGATGCCCCAGATCATCGCGAAGGCGAAGCCTTCCAGCGATGCTCCGCCGATCAGGTAGAGCGAGATCAGCGCGACCAGCGTGGTCGCCGAGGTCAGGATGGTGCGCGACAGCGTGTCATTGATCGACAGGTTGAGCACTTCCGGAAGCGGCATCTTCTTGTACTTGCGAAGATTCTCCCGGATCCGGTCATACACGACCACGGTGTCGTTCATTGAGTAGCCGACAATCGTCAGGATCGCCGCCACCGTCGCGAGGTCGAAGGTCATCTGGGTGACCGAGAACATGCCGACCGTCGCGATCACGTCGTGGATCAGGGCGACGATGGCGCCGACCGAATACTGCCACTCGAAGCGGAACCAGATGTAGATCAGCATCAGGAAGAGCGCGACGCCGATCGCGGTGAAGCCTGTCACCACCAGCTCGCCGGAAACAGCACCGCCGATGACAGTCGTTCCGCGCAGCTGCGCATCCGGGAAGTTCTCGGCGATGGCGGCTTCCAGCGTTTCGCGCGCAGCCTGGTTGGCGCGTTCCGCTTCCGCGCCCTCGCCCGGCTGCAGCGGCAGGGCGATCAGGATCGTGTGGCGGGCCTCCAGCGAATTGCCGGCCTCCTGGATACGCGGTTCACCGAGCTCCAGCGCCGACACGACGGTCCGCACGTCCTCGATCGAGGTTTCCGGCGCCGTTTCGACTTCGGTCTGGATACCGCCGCGGAAATCGATACCGAAATTGATGCCGACATTGGCGAACTCGAACAGCGAGAACAGCAGCACGAGTGCCGACAGGCCGAGCGCAAAGAAGCGCATGCGGATGAAGGGGACATTGCCGGTGACCGGCAGGTATTTGACGAGAGCAAGCGACATCTCAGCCTCCCTTACAGCGGCAGCGACTTGGGCTTGAATGCCCGAAGCCAGAGAACCGCCAGCAGGCGGGAGAACACGAAGGCGGTGAAGACCGACGTCACAATGCCGACCCCCAGTGTCACGGCAAAGCCGCGTACCGGACCGGCCCCGAGCATGAACAGTACGGCCGCCGCAATGAAGGTGGTGATGTTGGCATCGAGGATCGCCGCCAGGGCCCGCTCATAGCCGGCCTGGATGGCATTGGCCGGTGTGCGCCCGTGCCGGCTCTCTTCGCGTATGCGCTCGAAGATCAGCACGTTGGCGTCGACCGCCATACCGATGGTCAGGATGATGCCGGCAATGCCCGGCAGGGTGAGCGTCATGCCCAGCCCGGACAGGCCGCCCAGGATCAGCACCACATTGACCAGCAGGGCGAGCGTCGAGAAGACGCCGAAAATGCCATAGGCCGCCAGCATGAAGACGATCACGGCCGCAAAGCCGATGACGATTGCCAGCGTTCCGCTTTCGATCTGGTCGCGGCCGAGGCTGGCGCTGACGGTGCGCTGTTCCACAGGCGTGAGCGTGGCCGGCAGGGCGCCGGCATTGAGCAGGATGACCAGCTGCGATGCCGTCTCGTAGGTATAGCCGCCACCGATGACACCGGAACCGCCAAGGATCGGCTCATTGATCCGCGGCGCGGTGATGATCTCGTTGTCCAGCACAATGGCGAACTGGCGGCCGCGATTGTTGCGGGTCACATCACCGAAGATCAGCGCGCCCTGCGTATCCAGCCGGAAGCCGACCACCGGACCGACATAGCTGGGATGCTGCGTGACGTTCGACTGGGTGAGGTTCTCACCAGTCAGCAGCTGTCGTGTCTCCACCGCGAGATACTGCACCGGCTGGGTATTGGCGACCGGATAGATCGTCCGTCCCGGCGGCGTGCGCGCCTGGCCGTTCGGTCCCGGATTGATGGTGTTGTCGACCAGGTGGAAGCTCAACGCAGCCTGCGTCCCCACCAGATCGATGATTTCCTGCGGATCGTCGGCGCCGGGCACCTGGACCATGACGCGATCGGCGCCGGAGCGGGCGATCGTCGGGTCCGTCGTGCCCAGACCGTCGAGACGACGGCGGATCACCGTGATCGACTGGCTCAGCGTGCGCTGGCGGATCGCGGTGAACTGCTCGTCCGTCACGGAAATGCGGATCGCGCTGGGATCCTCGCCATCGCGCTGCATGTCGTACATCTGCGCCAGGCCGGGCTGACCCAGTTCGGTGGTCACCGGGCCGTTGAGCTCGCGCAGACGCTCGAACGCCTCGTCACGCTGTTCCTCGCGGATCATCAGGACGACGACTTCCTCGCCCACCACCGCGACGGAGCGCGGCAGGAGCGGCGGATCGTTGCGAAGCGTCTGGCGGACATCGGCTGCCAGGCTTTCCAGCTGGGCCGTGCGCACCTCGTTCATGTCGACTTCGAAGACGATGTAGGAACCGCCCTGAAGGTCGAGACCGAGATTGATGGTGCTGCTGGGGATGTAGCGCCAGATCCCGCGCGGTTCGCGACTGCCGTCCGCCTCGTTGATCTGGTAGCGCACCGTTTCGGGCACCAGGTTCGGCAGGGTGTAGAGCGCCCCGGCCAGAACCACGAGAAGAATGGTGAGGAGTTTCCAGCGCCCGAAATGCAGCATGACGCGCGGCCTTTTCAGCTAGACGGTCTGAAGATCAGTCGGACTTGGCGTCGTTGGCCGGCTTCGGCTCGGGACGTCCGCGCACCGTGGCGATGGTCTGGCGAACGACGCGCACCTTCACGCCTTCGGACAGCTCGATCGTGACTTCCTCGTCGGCGACCTTGGCGATCTTGCCGATCAGGCCGCCCTGGGTGATGACCTCGTCACCACGCTTGAGGCCTTCCACCATTTCCCGGTGTTCCTTGGCGCGCTTTTGCTGCGGGCGGATGAGAAGGAAATAGAACACCAGGCCCATGAGGATGAGCATGGGGATCGGAGAGGCGAGAAAGGCTTCCATGATAACGCAAAGACCCCGGATGGCTGGGCGACGGGGACCGGCTGGACCACCCGCGCCAGGAAAAGATTAGCGCGGGACTATATCGGTGCAGGGCTGTGTTGCAACAAGGCCTGACTGTAACCGGCCTGTCCGGCGGTCATCGCAGGTAGTTCATCGGGTCCACGGGATTGACGCCGTTGCGGATCTCGAAATGCACCTGCGGCCTGTCGACCGAGCCGGTCGAACCGGCTTCGGCGATGACCTGCCCCTGGCTGACCTGGTCGCCCTCGCTGACAAGCAGCCGGGAATTATGGGCGTAGGCTGTGACAAAACCGCCCGTATGACGCACCAGCACGAGCTGACCATAGCCGGCCAGCTCACTGCCGGCATAGACGACCTGGCCTGCGGCGGCAGCACGGACGCTTTCGCCGGCACGCGCAGCGATATTGATGCCGTCATTGCGGCCACCATCGGGCTTGTTGCCAAAGCTGGAAAGGACCGATCCGCGCACGGGCCAGTCGAACCGGGGCGTGCCGGAGGTGGCCGGCGGGCGGCGCTGCTCGGGCGGCGGCGACGCCGCGGTCGAGCGGGAACTGGCCGACGGATCGCGGCTGGCCAGATTGACCACCGTCGCCCCCTGCGGCAGCCGGATCTGCTGGCCGACTTCCAGATTGTAGGGCGCAGAAATACCGTTGTGGGCGGCCAGCTGCTGGAACGGAATGCCATAGCGCAGGCCGATCCGGTAGAGGTTCTCGCCACGCTGCACGACATGCATCAGCGGCCGCGGCATCGACAGGACCTGCCCGACATTCAGCGTGTAGGGCCGGTAGAGACTGTTGGCTGCCGCCAGCTCCTCCATCGGCACGCTGCACATCACCGCAATCTCGGACAGGGTGTCACCACGCTGCACCGTGTAAGCGCTGCCGCAATCGCGCGGCGTCACCCGTGCCGGCGGCGTGGGGCGCGTGTTGGCACTGGTAGGATAGCGGTTCTCGACGCGTGCCGGTTCGCGCGGCGTTGTCGCGCAGGCGGCAAGCCCCGCGCACAGGGCCGCAATCAGGCAAGTCATTGTCGAAAGACGCATCGCGAGAATCCAGCTCCTGAATCGAACCGCGCCATCAATCCATGACAACGCTTAACCGCCAGTTATCCAAGGCTTCGGTTCAACCCCTGACGGCAACTATTATGGACGCCCCATCGCGAGCGTCCAGACTTGCCTGACAATGCGGCGGAAAATGGGGCGAAAAAGCGGGTACGACTGTGATCGGCACGTCACAGATCAGAGCGCCCTCGCCTCGCCCTTCACAAGCGGCACGAAACGCACATCCATCAGATCCGTTTCGACGATATTATCGCCCTCGCGCACATAGCGCACCAGCACCTGTTTGATGTCCCGATCGACCGGTGCCACCGCGATACCGCCATCCTTGAGCTGCTCGAGAATCGCGTCCGGACGCTGCGGCGCGGATGCCGTCAGGATGATGCGATCGAACGGTGCCTGCTCCGGCCAGCCCTGCGTACCGTCGCCGATCCGGGTGACGATATTGGTCAGCCGCAAGGCCTCGAACCGCGCCTCGGCCTCGCGCGACAGCGTGCGATAGCGTTCGACCGTGTAGACCCGCCGCGCCAGCCGGGCGAGCACGGCCGCCTGGTAGCCCGACCCCGTCCCGATCTCCAGCACCTTGCAGCGATCGTCCAGCTTCAGGGCCTGCGTCATCAGGGCGACGATCAGCGGTTGGGAGATGGTCTGGCCGCAGTCGATCGGCAGCGCCCGGTCGTCATAGGCCTGGTCGCCGAACCGGTCGGGCACGAAGAGATGGCGGGGCGTGCGCTCGAGCGCGCCCATCACCTTCGCGTCGGTCACACCACCGCCACGCAGGCTCATGACCAGCTGGATCATGCGCGGATCGGGCAGGTTCATCGGATCGTCCCTTCGATGCCGTGCGGTTGCGCGCAAGCGGCTCAGCTCTTCGGCGGAACCCCGCCGAGCATCCGCTTCAGATTGCCCAGAGTTTCGCCGTGCGTGAGGTCCATGTGAAGGGGGGTGACGGAAATCTTGCCGTCATAGACTGCCTTCAGGTCCACGCCTTCCGGCGGATTGGACAGGATACCCTTGAAGGCAAGCCAGTAGTAATCCATGCCGCGCGGGTCGGTGCGGTGCTCGGCGTGCAGGATGTGCTGATCGCGGCGGCCCTGGCGGGTCACCTCGACCTCGGTCACATCCTCCGGCTTGCGGTCGGGGAAGTTGATATTGATCAGCACGTCCTCGGGCCATTTCAGATCGAACAGACGGCGCAGGATCGGCGCACCGTAGAGTTCAGCCGTCTCCCACTCGATCGGATCGCCCTTCTTGAAGCCATAGGCCTGCGACAGCGCGACCGAGGGGATGCCCAGCTGCATGCCCTGCATCGCACCGGCGACCGTGCCCGAAAAGGTCACGTCCTCGGCGATGTTCTGGCCGCGATTGACGCCGGACAGCACCAGATCCGGCTTCTTGCCCGGGATGATGTCCTGCACGCCCATCAGCACGCAGTCGGTCGGCGTACCGGAGACGGAGAAACGCCGCTCGTCATACTGGCGCACGCGCAGCGGCGAATGCAGGGTCAGCGAGCGCCCGGCACCGGACTGTTCCTCGGCCGGCGCCACAATCCACACATCGTCCGACAGATCCCGCGCGATCTTCTCCAGCACTTTGAGCCCGTGGGCCCGGATGCCGTCATCATTGGTGAGCAGAATACGCGGATTGTCAGGGATCATGGGCTGGGCGTCCTTCGGCTTTCTTTCGGTCGCTTCTAGGGGGTTCCCGGCAAGGCGGCAATCAATGCATCAGTTTCGCGATCACATTCCCGCCAGACGGAACGTTTCACGAACGCATATTTCGTGATATCACAGGCAAAGATATTCAGGAGTCGATCATGGGCCAGCCCCGCGAACATTTTTCCGCCGATCTCGACGCCGCCCAGCTCGCCGAGCTGAAAGCGCTCGCCGAAGCGGAAGGGCGCGAGCTCCGGGTGCTGGTCGATGAGGCGATTGCCGGGCTGCTGGCCCAGAAGCGCGCGCCGGAAGCTCAGCCCGGCGTTGCGGAGCTGCTGGACCAGTCGATACTGAAATACGACAAGCTCTACCGGAAGCTTGCCGAGTGACCCGCACCTATTTGACGAAACAGAGTGTCCTGTTCATTCACAGGCGTCAGATCGAGATGTTTGGCGGCAGCGACGGCCTCCGGGACGAAGCGGGGCTTGAGTCGCCCACAGACGGGCTACTACGTCGACTTGATCGCGGAGGCCGCCGCGCTGTGGGAGAGCCTTTCGCAGAATCATCCCTTTATCGACGGGAACAAGCGAACAGCTTTCTCGTCCGTCGACATCTTCCTCAGTCTGAATGGTCTGGAGATCACGGTTTCCGTCGACGAGTCTATCGACTTCATCCTCGGTCTCTACGACACTGGGGAGTTCCGCTTCGAGAAGCTAGAGCCCTGGCTGCGGGCGCATACCGCAACGCGCTAAATCATGGGGACGTGTACCTGCGGTACGCGTCCCCGGAAGACTTCCCTGTCCCCCTTTCCTCCCCAACGTGAGTTGGGAAGGTGGATCGCCGCAATGCGGCGAGACGGAGGGGCCGCTGGAGCGAAGCGCAGGCGGAATGTCTAATCAGGCTCGGCCGCGCCCCGTTCAACCCGATGCTCCGCATCGCCCGACTTCCCCACGTGCCGCGGGGAAGAAAACGATCAGCCGATCCGTTCCACTCCGCCCATATACGGACGCAGAACGTCCGGCACGGTGATCGAACCGTCGGCGTTCTGGTAATTCTCCATCACCGCCAGCAGGGCGCGGCCCGTCGCCACGCCGGAACCGTTCAGCGTGTGCAGGAAGAGCGGACGCTTTTCGCCCTCCTTGCGGAAGCGGGCATTCATGCGTCGTGCCTGGAAGTCGCCGCAGTTCGAGCAGGACGAGATTTCGCGATAGTTCCTCTGGCTCGGCACCCAGACTTCCAGGTCATAGGTGCGCTTGGCCGAGAAGCCCATATCGCCCGAACACAGCAGCATCACGCGGTAGGGCAGGCCCAGCAGCTGCAGCACCTTTTCCGCACAGCCGGTCATGCGCTCCAGCTCGCCCGCACTTTCGTCGGGCGTCGCGATCGCCACCATTTCCACCTTGTGGAACTGGTGCATGCGGATCATGCCGCGCGTGTCGCGGCCGGCCGAACCGGCCTCGGCCCTGAAGCACGGCGTATGTGCTGTCATGCGCATCGGCAGCGCACTTTCCGAATGGATCGCCTCGCGCGCCAGATTGGTCAGCGGCACTTCAGCCGTCGGGATCAGCCAACGATGGTCGGTCGTGCGGAAGAGATCGTCGGCGAATTTGGGCAATTGCCCCGTGCCGAACATCGCCTCGTCGCGCACCATGTAGGGCGGCGAGACTTCCAGATAGCCATGCTCGGACGTGTGCAGATCGAGCATGAATTGCGCGAGTGCACGCTCCAGGCGCGCCAGCGGGCCCTTGAGCGCCACGAAACGCGCACCCGACAGGGCGGCGGCACCCTCGAAATCCATCTGGCCGAGCCCCTCGCCCAGATCAACGTGATCCTTCGGCTCGAAATCGAATTCGCGCGGTGTGCCCCAGCGGCGCTGTTCGACATTGCCGGCCTCGTCTTCGCCGGCCGGCACGCCCTCTTCGGGCAGATTGGGCAGCGCAGCGAGATGCTGGCTCAGCGTCTCGTCGAAATGGCGCGCCTGCTGACCGGCTTCTTCCAGCACGATCTTGAGGCGGTCGACTTCGCTGCGCAGACGGTTGAATTCGTCCTCATCGCCCGAGGCCTTCGCCTTGCCGATCTGCTTGGACAGTGCATTGCGCTCAGTCTCGGCTTCCTGCTGCCTGGTCAGGGCTTCGCGGCGCTGTGTGTCCAGGGCGACCAGCTGGGAGGATTGCGGTTCCAGGCCGCGCAGGGCGAGGCCCTGGTCGAAAGCTTCGGGATTGTCGCGAACGAGCTTGATATCGTGCATGGCTGGAACCGTTGTCTGGAACAGGTGAAAACGCGGCTATAGCCGCGCCCGGGCGCGGCGTAAACCGGATCAGGAGGCAGAGGCGTCTTCGTCCTCGCCGTGCTCTTTCGGTTCCATCAGGTGCATCGCCCCGATCGACACGAAGTAGAGCAGCAGGAGTGCACCGCCGAGCATGATCTGGCTGATCGGATCCGGCGGCGTCGCAAAGGCGGCGAAGAGCGCGATACCGACCACCGCGAAACGCCAGCCTTTCAGCAGGGTCTGTGCCCGCAGGATGCCCGCCTTGGCCAGCAGCATCAGGAAAACCGGCATCTGGAAGGAAATCCCGAACACCAGCATGAGCGTGGTGATCAGGTTCATGTAATCGGACACGTTCAGCAGCAGCTCGATCCGTGTGCCCGCGAGCTCCGGCACCTGTTCCTGACCCAGCGAGAAGCGCATCACCATGGGCAGGACGAAATAGTAGACGAAGGCCACACCGATGCCGAACAGCAGCGGCGACAGCGCCAGGAAAGGCGCGAAGGCGCCGCGCTCATTCTTGTAGAGGCCGGGCGCGACGAAGCCGTAGACCTGCCAGGCGATGACCGGGAAGATGACAATGATCGCGCCGACCAGCGAGAGCTTCAGGCGCACGAAGAAGAATTCCAGCGGCGCGAAGAAATTCGCCGTCAGGTTCAGCTCCTCCACCGGCACGCCCCGCACGGCCGCGGCAGCATCGCGATAGGGGATGAGCAGTAGCTGGTAGAGCTGGCTGGAGAAGATGAAACAGGTGATGAAGCCGACCGTCAGGCAGGCAATGATGATGATCAGCCGCGAGCGCAGTTCGATCAGGTGGTCGATCAGCGGTGCCCGGCTCGCCTCGACTTCATCGTCCTCGACATGACCCATGGCGGCTAACCGTCACCCCGTTCCGGCAGGCTGGCCGGCTTGTCCGACTGCGCCGCGGCGATCTTCTGCCGGCGCACCTCGTCGTCGCCGAAGCGCGCTTCATAGGCGACCTTGTCGACCTCGCCGCGGATTTCCTCGACCGGGTTGGACTTCTTCAGCGCCTCGATTTCCTTGCGCAGCTCGGCGAGCTCGGTCTCGCGGCCGATTTCCTCGAAGGAGTTCTGGAAGTCCTTCGCCATGGCGCGCATCTGGGCCATCATCTGGCCGACCTTGCGCATCATCACAGGCAGCTGTTGCGGCCCGACGACAACAAGCGCCAGCACCAGAACCACCAACAGTTCCGGCATGCCGATGCCGGGGCTCATCGCCTAGCTCCCGGTCTTTTCGTCGTCGCGGGTTTCGCTGCCGATCGAGGACGCCTCGTTCGAGGCCGACTGACTGTCGTCCTCATCCTTGAGGCCCTTGCGGAAACTCGTGATACCCTTGGCGAAATCACCCATTACGGAAGCGATCTTACCGCGCCCGCCAAACAGCAGAACGGCGAGCAGGACGACCAGCAGGATTTGCCACATACCCGGAGCCATATGCCCCTCCGACTTGAAGAACTCGTTCTGATCTACTGCGTTTGCTGCGCTGCGTCCAATCCCGGCATCAGGCGGCGCCGTCCGGATCGTCGTCGCTTTCCATGAAGTCGACATGGAAGGCGTGAATTTCCTCGTCGTCCAGCGGATCCTCGATCAATTCGGGTTGTTCGACGCGTGAGGGATCGGGTACGGTGAAATCGGGCGGCAGGCGGGCATCGAGCAGGCCGGCGGCCTTCAGGTCGGCCATGCCGGGCAGGTCGCCGATCGTCGACAGCGAGAAATATTCAAGAAACTGCAAGGTGGTGCCGTAGGTGATCGGGCGGCCCGGCGTGCGGCGGCGGCCGCGCGGCCGGATCCAGCGCAGTTCGAACAGGAGGTCCAGCGTGCCCTTGGACACGGCAACACCGCGGATCTCCTCGATCTCGGCCCGCGTCACCGGCTGGTGATAGGCGATAATGGACAGGGTCTCCAGGGCTGCCTGGGACAGTTTGCGCGGTTCCTGGCGGACTTCGGTGAGCACATCGGCAAGGTCGGGCGCCGTTTCGAAACGCCAGCGCCCGCCGACTTCCGTCAGCCGCACACCGCGCTCCTCGTATTCGGCAGCCAGCGTCGCCAGCAGGACCTGGATATTCGCCTCGAGCGGCAAACGTCCGATCAGGGTCTCCTCGTCCAGCGGCTCGTTGGCGGCGAACAGAAGGGCTTCGAGAATGCGCAGATTCTGGCGCTCGGTGTTCACCGCCAGATGTACGCCCAGCGCCTTGGACGCCTCGTCATCCGCCAGCACGGACGGCCCCTGCCGGTCCGCGCGTTCGCGCAGCGCCGCGATCGCATCGGAAATCGCGTCGCCGGTCTTGCCGTCTTCGTCGTCAGTCATGCTCTGCGTTGTCCCCGGCCGCCCGAACGTAGAGCGGGGCATAGGCCTCGCGCTGACGCAATCGTGCATGGCCTTCCTTGGTGATTTCAAGGGCGGCCAGCATTGAACTGGCCCGCACGGAGCGCAGGGGCGGTGGATTGGCGCCCAATTCCCCCATATCCGGCAACAGGGTATCCAGATCCCGCCAGTCGCGGATTTCCGGCATCAGCTTGTCCAGCCGCTGGCGAGCGGTATCGAGCTGGTAGACCCGCGGCGATGGCGGCCGGTAGGACGAGCGCGCCTGCCGGATCCGGCGGCGCGAATAGGCCGACAGGAGATCGTGCAGGTCGGCCTCGTAGATCACCGAGCGGGTTGAGCGCACACCATCCGGCTGCCCGCCGGGATGCACATCCGTGTGCAAGAGTGGCTGGGCGAACAGGGCTTCCCCGGCGGCGCGCATGGCTTCCAGACGCCGCAGACGGAAGGCCAGCGCCGCGGCCATGACCTCGGCCGGCGCCTCGTCCTCATCCTTCTTGGGCTTGGGCAGCAGCATTTTCGATTTCAGGAAAGCCAGCCAGGCCGCCATCACCAGATAGTCGGCCGCCAGGTCGAGCCGGCGGCGGCGCGCTGCTTCCATGAATTGCAGATACTGTTCGGCCAGTTCCAGGATCGAGATCCGGGCGAGATCGACCTTGCGCTTGCGGGCGAGAGCCAGGAGCAGGTGGAGCGGACCTTCGAAACCGTCCAGATCGACGATCAGGGCGTCGGCTTCCGCCTCTTCGGCGGCTTCAAACCGGACGTCCTCCTCGAACTCCTCGATCAAGTTTCGCTCCGACACGTAAGCCGCCCCGCTAGCCTGTGACAGGTTCAAGCAAGGCATTCAGCCGCGATTCGGCGTCCTGCGGGTCGAATTCTTCGATCGTCCCGCGCGCCGCGGCGGCGGCATCGGCCCGTTCCAGGCGCTTGCCGTCCAGCCTCGCAGCCCCTTCGGCGACAGCCTTCATCTCCGCCATGTCTCCATTGCAGTGGAGCAGCATATCACATCCGGCCTTCAAGGACCGCTCACCACGCTCGCGGAACGTCCCCTCCAGCGCCTTCATCGACAGATCGTCGGTCATCAGGAGACCGTCAAAACCGATCTCGCCGCGGATCACCTTTTCAACGACCTCGCGCGACTGGGTCGCCGGGGCGCTGTCATCGATGTCGGCGTAGACGATGTGGGCCGTCATCGCCATCGGCGCATCGTTCAGGGCCTTGAAGGGCGCAAAATCGGTCTCCGCCAGCAGGCCGTGCTCTTCCGGCACGACGGGCAATTCCAGATGGCTGTCGGCCTTCGCCCGGCCATGACCGGGAATATGCTTGATGATCGGAGCGACACCGCCCGCCATCAGCCCTTCCATCGCGGCGCGGCCGAGATGGGCAATGGGTTCCGGCGTCGTCCCGAAGGCGCGATCGCCGATGATGGCATCGGCGCCTTCGATGCGCAGGTCGGCGACGGGCGCACAATCAACATCGATCCCGACCGCGCGCAGCTCGTGCGCGAGCAGGCGATGATTGAGCCGCGTCGCCTCGATCGCGGCTTCCTCGTCCCTGAGATAAAGATCGGCGAAACGCTGGGCCGCAGGAGCTGCCCGCCAGGTTGGCGGTTTCAGACGCGCCACGCGCCCGCCTTCCTGGTCGATCAGGATCGGGGCATCCCGGCCGACGCAATCGCGCAGCTCCAGCGTCAGACGAGACAGCTGGCGCACGCCTTCGACATTGCGGGCGAACAGGATGAAGCCCCAGGGGTCGGCATCGCGGAAGAAGGCCTTTTCTTCCGGATCGAGCGTCAGGCCGGCCAGGCCATAGATCGCCGAGGACACGCCGCTCATCGGCGCGCCACCAGGCAGTCCTGTCCGCGCCCCTGCAGGGTCGAGCAGAAGCTGACCGCATCATCGCGCGTCTCGAAGGCCGCGATGCGCAGGCGGTGATAAGTGCCGCGATTGGGAATCTCGACCTGCGCCACATCCGGCGCCAGGCCCGACGCGATATCGGAAAAGCGTGTGCGGAAGGCGACCCAGGCCGCTTCGGCGTCGGCTTCGCTGCGGAAGGCGGCAATCTGGACCACCCAGTCGCCATTGCGGTTCACTGCCGGGGCCGTCTGAGCCGGTGCGGGTTCGGGTCGGGTTTCCGCCGGGGCGGCGGGTTCCGGATCGCGCGTAGCAGGCTCGGGCTCCGGCTCGCTCTGCGCCGGTGCGGTTTCCTGCGGCTCGGGATCGGGCTGGGTCTCGGCCGGACGCTCGGGCGCCGGGCGCGGCGTGACGTCCTCGCCGGTCTCGTCGGCATCGACCGTCTCGACCCGCAGGGCCGGACGGCTGTCCTCGATCGGCTCTTCCGGTGCCGGGCGCAGGGAGACCGGACCGTCCCCCTCATCGCTGTCGCCGGTCAGGCGGTCATAGACTTCCAGATCGGTGTCCGGCGTCTCCTCGCCGCCCGGATCGGCCGGACGTTCGCGATAGGGCTCTTCGTTCGGAACAAGGCGCGGTGCGCCATCACGGCCGCTTTCGCGCAGACCCTGATTATAGGCGCTCCAGACGACACCGAGGAACAGGATGAACACCGCCAGCGCTGCCGTCAGCAGCAGCGGGCCGCGGCGCGCGTCTTCCTCGCGCGCATCGAAAGTGGAGAACTCGTCCGCTGGCGGGGCATAGGCGCCGATGCGGCTGTCATCATCCTTGTCGGTCATCGTGCTCTGGCGTCTCACAGCTCTTGCGGCAAGCGAATCGCTTCCCGCGCGAAAAACGATAGCACCGGATGGCGCCGCAATTCATGCGCCGGTGCAGCCCGGTGCGGCCGCATCCGGCAGCCTGGCTCAGAAATATCCCTGAACCGTGAACAGGCGGCGGTGTTCCTCAACGGCGAACCGGTCGGTCATGCCGGCGATGTAATCGCAGACATGACGCGCCGACTCGGCCGTGCCGGCGCCCTGCATCCCCGCCTGAACATCGGTCGGCAAGACGCCGGGATCGTTGAGATAAAGATCAAACAGATCACGCATCACACGACCCGCCTGACTCATCATCCGGTTCACCTTGTAGTGCCGGTACATATGGGCGAAGAGATGGCGGCGCAGCGCGGCCAGGTGCAGCACCATCTCCTCGGAGAAGGCCACGACGGGCTGGTCGAGCCGGCGCAGATCCTCCGCCGTCTCCGGCCGGGCCGCATCGATCCGCCGGCGCGTCTCTTCCAGAACATCCCCCACCATGACGCCGATCAGATCGCGCACGGCCTCGTGGATGACGATGGTGCGCGGCTGGCCGGGCCAGCGTTTCTCGACGCGGCGGAAAATCTCGCCGACCAGCGGCAGTTCCAGCAGTGGCTCCAACTGCAGGAGGCCCGAGCGCAGCCCGTCATCGATATCGTGATTATTGTAGGCGATGTCGTCGGACAGGGCCGCGATCTGGGCTTCCAGGCCGGCATGCGTGTCGAGTTCCAGCTCGCGCCAGCCGTCGTAATCGGTGAAAGCCCAGGCCAGGTCCGCCTCGCCCGAAGCCTCGGTGAGCAGCGGGCCATTATGCTTGACCACGCCTTCCAGCGTCTCCCAGGTCAGGTTCAGCCCCTCGAACTGCGGATAACGGACCTCCAGCTTGGTCACGACGCGAAGAGTCTGGGCGTTGTGGTCGAAGCCACCATAATCCTTCATGCGCTGGGCCAGAACGCGCTCGCCCTCATGACCGAAGGGCGGATGCCCCAGATCGTGCGCCAGGGCCAGCGCCTCGGCGAGGTCCTCGTCGGCCCCCAGCGTACGCGCCAGGGTGCGGGCGATCTGGGCGACTTCCAGGGAGTGGGTCAGGCGGGTGCGGTACTGATCGCCCTCATGCGCCACGAAGACCTGGGTCTTTTCCTTCAGACGGCGGAATGCGGCCGAGTGGATGATCCGGTCGCGATCGCGCTGGAAGGCGTTGCGCATGGCGCTGTCGGGCTGTTCGAACCGGCGGCCGCGGGACCGCGACGGATGGCAGGCAAAGGGGGCTCGGCTTCGGTCGGTCGCCGCAATCGTCATATCGGGGCCTTTCATCGGCGCACTTGGCGGTCCATATACGGTATGACGTTGCGAAACTGAATGCCCCAACGGGTTTTGCCATGACAGCCAATGTGACCCTCTCGGCCTCCGCGGCCAAACAGATCAACACCATCCTCGCCGGCCAGACGGCGGGCACGCTGCTGCGCGTGGGCGTGGAAGGCGGCGGCTGCTCGGGATTTTCCTACACTTTCGCGCTCGACGCCGATGTCCGCGAAGACGATCAGCTGATCGAACGTGACGGCGCGAAAGTCGTGATCGACGAAGCCTCCCTGCCCTTCTTGGAGGGTTCGGAGATCGACTATGTCGACGAGCTGATCGGCGCTGCCTTCAAGATCCACAATCCCAACGCCACCGCCGCCTGCGGCTGCGGGACGAGTTTCTCGATCTGATTGCGGCGCCTGCCGCCCACCTCACTGCCAGCCTCTAAAGCACCGTCATCCCCCGGCTTGTCCGGGGGACCTCCGCTACCCTGATGGCCGGGCATGCAAGTGGGTGACTTTCCTCGAACCGGCGAGCTGAGGTCCCCCGGATCCCTGCTGACACAGGGACCGTGGGATGACGGGCGTGTTGTTGCCAACAGCAGGATCAGCCCGGCTTCGGCGCCACATCCGGCAGCGGGAAGAGGCCTGGCAGGCGTTCCGCCAGCGCCCTGTCGCCCTCCACCTCGATCACGCCATCAACTTCCAGCGCCGCCAGCGGCACACCGCCATAGATCAGGCCGGCCAGCGCCTCGCCGGGACCGGTGAGAACAAGATCGGGCGTTGCGCTCTCCCCCGGCCCGATCGTCAGCACGCCGTCCGCGATGCGGCAGGTCAGCCGGGTCACGCCGATCCGGAAATCGATTGTGGCGGCGAGATCTCCGGCCCGGCCGGCGCTGAACATCGTGCGCAGGGACAGCATGAAGGATGCGGCGCTAAACGACTGGGTTGCGTCGTGCCAGGGCGAGCGCGCCGCCCAGCGGCCGAGCGCTTCGAAGATCGGCCCGCTCTGCGCACCCCATTCTGTCAGCTCATAAACTTTCGACGCCGCGGGCGGCGGCAGCTCGGTCCGTCGCACCACACCGGCGGCCTCGAGCCCTTCCAGGCGCTGGGTCAGCACATTCGCACTGATGCCCGGCAGGGCGGCCCGGAGATCGGTGAACCGCCGGGGTCCGGTGTGCAGTTCGCGCACCACCAGCAGCGCCCAGCGCTCGCCCAGAATTTCCATGGCATGCGCGGCTGCACAGGCATCGTCATACCGCTTGGGAGGTCCGCGAAATTCCGAGTTAGTTATTTTTTGTGACTTCATGGTTGCTTTTTATAATTCAGTTCGGCAGGATCGCCAAGACCAACACAGGAGAAACCCCTATGCCGCAGATGATTTTCGTCAACCTGCCCGTCACCGATCTCGAGAAATCGATCGCCTTCTACCAGACCGTCGGTGCCGTGAAGGACGAGCGCTTCTGCGACGGCAGTGCCGCGATGATGACCTTTTCGGACACCATTAGTGTCATGTTGCTCACACATGCGCGCTTCAACCAGTTCACCGATCGCAAGATCGTCGATGCCCACACCTCGGCCCAGGTGCTCAACTGCCTGTCCCGTGAAAGCCGCAACCATGTCGATGAAACCGCCGACAAGGCGGGCACGGCGGGCGGCCGGGTCGATCCCTGCCCGCCCCAGGACCATGGCTTCATGTACGGCCGCAGCTTTGCCGACCCCGACGGCCACATCTGGGAACTGGCCTGGATGGACATGGAGGCCGCGATGAAGGCCGGCCAGGAAACGGCCAACGCCTGACACCCTTTTCAATCAACCCTGGAGAAATACATTCATGACTTATATCAGCGGCATGGTTGCCCCTGTCCCGACCGCCAACCGGCAGGCTTTTCTGGATCACGCCCGCCAGGCGGCCGACCACTTCAAGAAACACGGAGCCCTGAGCATCATGGAAGGCTGGGGCGACTATGTGCCGGACGGCGAGACCACGTCCTTTCCCATGGCCGTCAAGCTGAAGGACGACGAGACCGTCGTCTTGTCCTGGATCGTCTGGCCCTCGAAAGAAGCCGCAGACACCGCCTTCCAGGCCATGATGGAAGACCCGGCCTTCAGCCCGGAGACCAATCCGATGCCCTTCGACGGCCGGCGCATGATCTTCGGCGGTTTCGAGCCTGTGTTCGAGGCCTGATAGCGATCCCGGCGCGCGACCGGCTTCCGGTTCGCGCGCCGGACCTCTAGTCTCGGGAAAAACAGCTATCAGGTTGGTCCCGATGACGCTTTCCGTTTCCGATGCGCTCAGACAGCGCATCTCCACACGCGCTTTTCTTGACACCCCGGTCAGCGAGGATCAGGTCCGCAGCCTGCTCGAACTGGCCAGCCGCGCCCCGTCCGGGGGCAATCTTCAGCCCTGGCAGGTTCACGTCGTTGCCGGCGAGGCGCGCCAGCGTGTCATCGACGCGGTAAAGGCCAGCCAGGCCGAGCACTTCAAGGGCGAGCCGGAGCTGGAATACCGCGTCTATCCCAAACCGCTGGAAGAACCCTGGTATTCGCGCCGCTTTGCCTGCGGCGAAGCGATGTATGCGTCGATCGGCATCGATCGCGAGGACAAGACCGGCCGGCTGATGCAGTTCGCCCGCAATTTCGAATTCTTCGGTGCGCCGGTCGGCCTCTTCGTCTCGCTTCACACTTCCATGCAGCCCGGCCAGTGGTCCGATTGCGGCATGTTCATCCAGTCCTTCCTGCTTGCCGCCGAAGAAGCCGGTCTCGCCACATGCTGCCAGGAATTCTGGGCCGCCTTCCCCAAAGCCGTGAAAGGCGCGGTGGGCATAAGCGACGACTACACCCTGTTCTGCGGCATCGCCCTGGGCCATGCCGATCCCGATGCGCCGATCAACACGACCCGCACGGCACGGGCGGGCGTTGACGCGTTCGCGCGGTTCGAGGGGTTCTAGTCCTCGCCGGCCAGCATCGCCTCGAAACCGGCGCGGGCATCGGCGCCCGCCTCCCGTTCGACAAGCTCGAGAAGCGCCGGTGTCGTGGCGACAGCCTCAGCCGCATAGGCCTGCATGATCCGGGCAAACACGTCGCGCCCGACACGCGCTTCCAGCCGCGCCATGACCAGCGGCGCCTTGCGGTACATAATGACGTAGGGCGGGCGTTCCTGGCTTGCCGGTGTCCAGACGGCGCCATTCCCGTCCGGACTGGCCTCGACAGCGGACCGGTACGCTTCGAGCCGTGCCTCATAGGCCTCTTCGCCGAAAGCATCGCGGATCGCCATATTCGCCATCGTGTCGGCAATGCCTTCATTGAGCCAGTTCTCGACCGTCAGCGCATTGCCGCGGCTCCAGTAGTGGGACAGCTCATGGCAGATGAACTGGTAAAGCGAGACCGGGTCTTCATCCGCAATATCCGTCAGCGCGATCAGCGTGCCGCGCGAATAGCCCGCCTCGGACCGGTCATTCACGGTGACGGCGGCGCGCGGCAAGGGGCCGCCCGGTCCGGCCAGCGTATTCAGATAGCCTGTACAAAAGCTCAGCGCGCCGCTCACCGCATCGATACCGGCGCCCGGCTCGGCCCGCATGTCGTGAATGACATAGCCGTCGGCCTCGATGCGTTCGGAGCGGGAGGTCAGCGTGAAGGCGACATCCAGAGCCGGGCGGGTCTGTTCGAGGCGGAAGCCGCCACCGGCGGGAACCAGCGTCTCGATCCCCACCCCAGACCAACCGGCCAGGTCCTCGCCGGCCAGTTCAATGTCGATCTCGGCTGTGACGAGAGAGGTGAAACGCGCATCGAAAGGCATCCAGAAACTGTCGACGGTCAGCTCGACCTTGCCGGCCTCCACCGTGTTGATCCGCGTCTCCATGGGCTCGGGCAGGAGAATGCCCGCATACCCGATGGATATCTGCCGGCCGTCCGGATTGCCTCCGGGGTGCAGCGCGACGGTATAGGTCGGCACCGGACCGGAAAACGTCTCCAGTTCTCCGGCAGTCACGCCCGCGACATCATCGCCGGTGATTTGCACGTCCTGGAATGACGGGCTGAGCAGGAAGGTCACCGCCTCGACATCGTCCTCCTCCACGCGGATCGTCCAGTCGAGCGCGACATGGCCGCTTGCCGGTGTGACCACCATCTCGCCGTCATAGTGGAAGCGGGCAGCGGGCGCCTGTGCCAGTGTGGCCGGCGTGAATGAGAGCGCCAGAATTCCGGCGGCCAGAATACGATGCATGATGATCCCCGTCCTTTGCCTGAAAGACTGGATGCAGCACCGGCACCGATCGGATGCACGCGTCAGGCCCGCCAGCCGCCCCCCGGGGCCGCGCGGCCGCGCTCATCATCCACGGGCGATGTCATGATCCGCAGTCCTCCCCGCTTTCCTCACCGGCGAAACGGCTTAAGCTGGCCGCACACCGTCAAGAAGGGCCGATATTGCCATGACCCTGACCGTTGCTTCCTGGAACGTCAATTCGATCAAGGCGCGCCTGCCGAACGTGCTGGACTGGCTGAAGGAGGCCGCGCCCGACGTGGTCTGCCTGCAGGAGATCAAGACGATCGACGAGGGCTTCCCGCGCGAGGAGATCGAGGCGCTCGGCTATAATGTCGAGACCCATGGCCAGAAGACCTATAACGGCGTCGCAATCCTGTCGAAATTCCCGATCGAGGAAGCCCTGCCGCGCCTGCCCGGCGATGACGAGGACGATCAGGCCCGCTATCTGGAAGCGGTGATTGCCGCCGAGAGCGGCCCGGTGCGTGTCGCTTCCATCTATCTGCCTAACGGCAATCCGGCCCCGGGTCCGAAATACGATTACAAGCTGGCCTGGATGGAGCGCCTGCGCCGTCACGCGCAAAAACTGCTCGCCTTCGAGGAGCCGCTGATCCTGGCGGGCGACTATAACTGCATCCCGCGTGACAGCGATTGCTGGGATCCGGCCGTGTGGGCCGACGACGCCCTCGCCCTGCCGGACACGCGCGCCGCCTTCCGCGCCCTGAAATGGCTCGGCTTCACCGAGGCCTTCGAACAGGTCGACGGACGCGGCCACCAGTACACATTCTACGATTACCAGGCAGGCCGCTGGCAGAAGGGTCACGGCATCCGGATCGACCACCTCCTGTGCTCGCCCCAGGCGGCCGACCGGCTGGAAGGCGTGGATATCCACACAAAGACCCGCGGCAAGGAAAAGGCCTCCGACCACATCCCGATCGTCGGCAGTTTCGCGCTGTAGGCGCCAGATGGCCTGACCGGCCGCCCCGTGAAATGAATTCACATTCAGGCAATTGATATTACATGTAAATTTTATTTACGAACTTTGTTCATTTACAAGAAGCCAGACCACTGTCACGCTCTTGCACTGTTGGTATTCCCGTCTGCAAAGGAGACTGACATGCGCAAGACCAACACCCTGGCCGGGCTCGTTCTCGGCATGGGCCTTCTTACCGCTCCGGCCGTGTCGGCCGACAGCGGTAACCCGGCCGCCCGTGCCTCCGGCGATATCGCAGGAAGCAGCGTCGAAGCCGCGGCCACACTCGGTTCTGCCGGCGTAACGACCACCGCCGCCAGCGTCGTCGCGATAACCGGAAGCACAGCAGCCATCATCACCGCCAATCCGGAACTGGCCGACGCGTCGCTGGCGATGGCGGCGGAGATCGCCGCGGCGCCATTCGATAGCGGCGCTCCCCTGCCCGTCGACGATGCCGTGATCGTGCCGGACAGCGCGCCGGCGGTGCCCTATACTCCGCAGGGGGAGAAGCAGCCGTGATCCGGATCCGGCCGCCCCGGCGGCTCGCTGTGGCCGGGGCGATCGCCCTGGCCATGGCAATGACCGGCACCGCCCATGCCGGTACCGGGTCCGAAGCCGCCCCGGCGGGCCGCTTCACCGTCGAGGACTCGGCCGGCTTTTCAAAACAGATTGAGCGCGACCTCGCCGCACGCGGCGCCCGTCTCGCCCTGGTATTCCGTGCCGGGCAGCCGCGTGAAAACCTGCCGGACGGCGTGCGCTACACGCACGGCGCAATCTGGGTGCATTCGCAGCTCGAGACGGCCGACGGCAGGCAGATTCACGGCTATGCCGTCCATAATCTCTATCACCGGGAGGATAATCGCCGGCGCTCGGAACTCGTCCAGGACTGGCCGCTGAACTTCACCCTGGGCGATGTGGAAGGCGAGGTCGGGGTGATCATCCCCTCACCGGAAATGCAGGCAAGGCTGGTCCAGCTGCTGGCCGGCGGAGGCGGCGACAGCCTGCACCAGCCAGACTATTCCCTGATCTCCAACCCGTTCGACCTGCGTTTCCAGAACTGCACCGAATACCTGCTCGACCTCGTCGCGGCGGCCGCCTGGGACACCACCGACCGGGCGCAGATCAAGGCCAATCTGCGCGCGCATTTCCAGCCGGCCGGAATCGATGCGGGCCCGCTGGGCCGCCTGTTTGGCCCGCTCGCCGACGAACGCATCCGGCTGGACGATCATCGCGGCACAATCCGCACCACGACCTATGCCAGCCTGGCAAGCTTCATGGAGCGCTACGGATTGCTGACGGAGGCCTATGAAATCCGTGCTGATTTCCTGGGGAGAACAGGCGAGACGGGGTGATCCTCAGTCCACACTGACGCCGGCACCTGCCTCCATCGCACCGATCACGGTGGCATCCGTATGACCGTGCTGGCGGAAGACCTCCAGCACGGCATCGGCGCTGTCCGGAGCGCAGGAGACCAGCAGACCGCCACTGGTCTGCGGGTCGCACAGCAGGGCGCGTTCGACATCGCCGAGGCGCGCGGCGAGCGTCACCCCATCGGCCACGGCAGACCAGTTGCGGCCCGATGCTCCGGTCTTGATCCCTTCGCCCGCCAGCGCGCGCGCGGCATCGAAGACCGGCACGCGGTCCCAGTCGATCCGGGCTATGAGGCCGCTGCCCTGTGCCATCTCCGAGACATGCCCCAGAAGGCCGAACCCGGTGACATCGGTGGCGGCATGAACACCGGCCATGCCGGACAGCGCCGCACCCGGCGTGTTGAGCCGCGTGGTCGAGGCAATCATTTCGGCATAGGCGTCTTGGGCCAGGAGGCTGCGCTTGAGCGCCGCAGAATAGATGCCGATCCCCAGGGGCTTGCCGAGGATGAGGACATCGCCGGCCTTCGCCCGGGCATTCGCCAGCAGGCGGTCGGGATGCACAAGGCCCAGCGCCACGAGACCGTAGATCGGCTCAGCCGCATCGATGGAATGACCGCCGGCGACCGGCGCGCCCGCAGCCTCGGCGACCGAGCGGCCGCCCTCCAGGATCAGGCGCACGGTCTCGCGCGGCAGCGCGTTCACAGGCATGCCGACAATGGCCAGGCAGAAGATCGGCGTTGCGCCCATGGCATAGACGTCCGACAGCGCATTGGTCGCCGCGATGCGGCCGAAGTCGAACGGATCGTCGACAATGGGGGTGAAGAAGTCCGTCGTCGCCACCAGGGCCGTCTCGTCATTAATGCGCCAGACCGCGGCATCGTCGCGCGTGGCGGCGTCGACCAACAGATCCTTCGGCACAGGAAAGCCGGACGGTGCGCCCAGGATGTCGGTCAGAACGGCCGGGTCGAGCTTGCAGCCACAGCCCCCGCCATGCGCCAGCGATGTCAGCCGAACTGTCTGTGTGTCATCCGTCATCCCGAACCGCTCCGTTTTCGCTAGTCTGCACCCCGAACAGGGGATCGACGCCGCATGCCGCGCCTTGCCTACACAGATGACCTATCGGCGGAGGAATTGGAACGCTTCGATGTCATCATCGATGTGCGCTCCCCGTCCGAGTTTGCCGAAGATCACCTGCCCGGCGCCATCAACCTGCCCGTCCTGGACGATGACGAGCGCGCCCGCGTCGGCACGCACTACACCCAGGTCTCCGCCTTCGAGGCGCGGCGCATGGGCGCCGCGCTGGTCTCGCGCAATATCGCCCGGCACCTGGAGACGGCGCTGGCAGACAGCCCCAAGGGCTTCAAACCGCTGATCTACTGCTGGCGCGGCGGCATGCGGTCGCAATCCATGGGGCTGGTACTGGCGTCGGTGGGCTGGAAGGTGACGCTGGTCGAAGGCGGTTACCGCACCTGGCGGCGCAAGGTCGTCGCCGCGCTGGAGACCGGCAATGCCCCGCGCGTCGTGCTGATCGACGGCCAGACGGGGACCGGCAAGACCGCGCTACTGCACGCGCTCGCGGCCGGGGGCGAACAGGTCATCGACCTGGAAGGCCTGGCGCATCATCGCGGCTCGATCTTCGGCGATTTCGCCGGCACGCCCCAGCCCAGCCAGAAAGCCTTCGAAACAGGTCTGCACGAGCGGCTGCGCCGTATGGACCCGTCCCGCCCCGTCTTTGTGGAGGCCGAGTCACGCCAGGTCGGACGCCGCCGCGTTCCACCGCGCCTGTGGGAGGCGATGCAGGCCGCACCGCGCATCACCGTCACCGTTCCGGTGGACGAACGCGCCCGTTATCTCGTCGAGGCCTATCCGGACCTGCTGGCGGATGCGGACAAGCTGGAGGCCGCCTTCGAAGGCCTCAAACCCTTCCACGCCAAGACCCGCATCGCCGAATGGCGGGCACTCGCCCAGGCCGGCGACTGGCACGCCCTCGCCCGGGCACTGATCACGCAGCACTACGACCCTGCCTATAATCGCGCCCGCAAGCGCGGGGCACGACGCGGCGGCGATCACACCATCGAAATCCCACGCCTGGATGAGGACGGGATCGCGGCGGCGGCCGGTCGGATCGTCTCGACGGCCGCTGAAATGCCACGGCCTATTCAGGCTGGATGAGCGCGTTGAGGACCGCGCTTTGGCTGGTCAGCACCTGGCCCCACGTATAATCGCCCCAGCTCCAGCCCGTATTGATATCGAAACCGACCTGCCGCGAGACGCCGTCGGCCAGCTGGACGGACAGGTATTGCCCCGCGCTGATCTGGGCGCGCGACAGCGTGCGCGCGGTCGAGAGTGACATGACAGAACCGGCTGCCTGCCGCGCCGTCGAGAATTGCAGCACGATCTGGGATACCGGCGCTGCACCATTCGACTGCAGCCCGTAGAGCGGCGCCGCGAAGACCGGTGTGAAATCCGTATTGCCATCGACGCACCGCGAGAGCCCCGCGGTAAAGGGGGTCTTCGACGTGTTCTCCACCGTCATCTTGTCGGCAGGCCCGGCCTCCTTGACCGGCCCGCTTCCACCCGAGGCGACCTGCCAGGTCTGACCCAGGTCGATCGCCGTACTGTTGCCGACCGATATCGTCTTTCCCGAAGCGATCGCCGTCGTCGAGGTATAGGCCTCGACATCCGTCGCGAGCGCCAGCGTGATCGTCTGCGTCAGCACCCGTTCGACATGCCAGATCGTCGGCAGGGCGGCCGCATTGTCGATCTTGACGGCGCAGCTGGCATAAAGCGCGTAGCCGCCATTCGTCAGCGCCGTCTGGGTCGCGCTGTCCAGTGTAATGACAACGGGTCCGGGGGCAGAAGCGGCCATCGCGTGCTTTCCTCCTGGCGCATCGGCAAGCGGGACCGTTGCGGCGGGGGGAGCCGCAACGGTCCGCGCAGGGTCGTTACCCGAGAAGGGTGCGGGCACCGCTGCGATAGCTCGCACCATCCTCAATCAGGATCGGCACGACATTCTGATTGGCCGGGATCGCCTGGCCCCAGCCATAGCCGCCCCACGACCAGCCCTTGTTGATATCGAAGGACACGGCGCGCTGGGTCGCCGAGGTCAGGTCGACCAGGATGCTCTGGCTGTAGGCGCGTTCGATCACCGTGCCGGTATTCACCTGCTTGGTGGCAAAGGTCAGCATCACCTTCTCGATCGGCACCATGGCGTCCAGCCCGTTACCATAGAGCGGGAAGGCACACAGCGGCTCCGCCGTTCCGTTGACGACTTCGGAAATGCCGCAGGTGAACGGGTTCGAGGTCTGGTTCATCACCGCGATATTGCCCGGTGTGCCCTGCTGGATCGTGCCGGTGCCCTGGGGCGAGTCGACCACCAGCTGCTGGCCCAGCGTCGCCGGATAGGAGTTGAGGCCGGTGATCTGCCCGCCCGGAATGATCTGGGACTGGGAGGTATAGGCCTCGAACTGGATCTGCCAGTTCACATCCGTGGTCAGGCCATAGGAGGTCGACTTGAACCAGACCAGCGGCATGCCGCCGCCGACCGTCGTCTGCACCGCCTTGAAGCCGTAAAGCGAGTAGTTCCCACTGGACAGGGCTGTCACCGTGGCCTGGTCCATCGTGATCTGGACGCCGTAATCGGTCGCCGCCAGCGCCTCGGCAGACGCCGCCAGGGGATGCCGGTCGGCGTCGAGCCCTTCGACAACGGTGACAGTGGTGGTCTTGAAGCCCAGCTCGGTCGCCGCCTTTTCCAGCTTGTTCGCCTTCATCGTCTCCGGCCCCTTCGCCGTGACCTTTTTCGAGCTTTCCTCGCTGTAGGAGTAGTTCGCAGGGTTGTAATCCGACGGTGAACCGGTGTCCTTGCCGGCCTGGACGATGATCTCGCGCACCCGCCCGGCATTCAGCGTTCCGGTCTCGCGTTCAAAATAATAGGTCGCCATCTTGGTCTCCTTGGTCCGTGAAGAAGGGGCGGTCCGACAGCGCGTCTCGCCTGATTACGGCCACCCCTACGCAGCCCTTGGCATGCCCGCGAAGGTTAGAATTAACGCGATGCTCCAACCTTTGCGTGCGTCACGGATTATTGTGAAGAACGCACAATCCGGCGGTACTGGCGCGGAGAGCAGCCATAGGCTCGGCGAAACGCCGTCGCGAAGTTCGCCGGCTCGCCATAGCCCACATCGAACGCAATGGCCTGGATGGAGAGATCGGTGTGCCGCAATAGCTCGGCTGCACGCGCCAGCCGCTGGCCACGCAGCCATTGGAAGGTCGAGCAGCCCAGAACCTGGTTGAAGGCGTGTGTGAGCAAATTGCGATTCGTGCCGAGCGCATGCGCCAGCTCGCCGAGCGTGAGGGGGGCCCGGATATCGGCCAGCAGCCGGTCGCAGGCCCGGTCGACCAGATCCTGCATACGCTCCGGCGGCAGTCCGGAACCCGTCTCCCGGCGCAAGTCGTCAACGGGTTGCTCTGCCAGGCCTGACCGCTTGTGAACGGCCGGTCTCCGGTGGCAGGCCGCCAGCCGGCGCTCGATTTCCGGAGCGATGAAGGGATAGCTGATATAGTCCGCGAAGCCGGCGCTGAAGAGGCCGGCCTTGCCGTGATCGGCATCGGCAAACACGGCCAGCAAGGGCACCCGACGGGACAGGCATTGCCGGGATAACGTGAGAAAGTTCGCCGACCGGTCGGTCAGCCCCGACCGGAAGCGCGTGATCACCGTATGGATTTTTTTTCGCGCAGAAGGGCATGAGCGGCGGCCCAGCCCGCGCTCAGAACCGGTCCGGCCGGAACGGCATCAATGCGAGCACGCAATTCCTTCGCCCAGCCGGCATCCAGGGCCACCAGCAAGATGAAATCATCCCTCTCCCCGCGGTCGCGGCACGCAGACTCCTGCGGGACAGCCATGAGCCCCTCCCTGTTGCGCGGGGGCAGGCTAAACCATTTTAGGTTGTTTTGAAATATTTCCGTCACCTAAACGCTAAACACGGCACGGGCGGATGTCAGGCTTGCGCCTCCGGCTGGTCTTCCACGAGGCTCGGCTCGCCGGCGGTGGCGGGGCGGACCAGGAGGTCGATCAGGCCAAGCACCTGGGTCAGCTCGCCCACCAGGGCCTGCACGCGCGACTGGTCGGCAAGCGGTTTGCTCATCGAGCCGATCTCGAACAGATTGCCCGTCTCGGCCGCAATCAGCAGCTCGCCCTCGCCGCTGTGCGCATCGAACATGGCGCGCACGCGCTTGCCGCGCAGGTATTCTTCCAGCTTCAAAAGGCGTTCCATGAAGGACGGGGTCAGCATGTAGCGCGCCAGCACCTGGTCGTCGCCATAGACCTCGAAAATGCGCTCGAACTTGGGATCGACGAGGCCGATCCGTTTCAGATCATGCCCGCCCATCGACCGGCCCAGTGCTGCCAGGCCGTTGAACCAGCCATTGTCGCGGGTGATCACGGTCACACCCTCGACCTTGCGCGGGAAGGTGATGCGGATGATCACACCGCGGAAGACGGTGACATAATAGGTGCGCTTGTTGGACCGGCGGCGCTGCTCCAGATGCGCCTCGTAGAGTTCGAAATCGCAGCCCTGCCGCTCGCCGGAGAAACAGTCCTCGAAATGGCGGCGATTGTAGGAGGGCAGCAGGTCGTAGTCGCGCAGGGTCTGGAAACGCGCCGGCTCGGCGGGCTTTTCCATGTAGGACAGGTCCAGCGCCTCGGCGACAGCACTGTTGAGCCTGGTCTTCACCTGTTTGGCCAGGCGGGCCACACGCTGATTGCCGGCAATTCCGCCGATCACCGTGCTGACAAGCAGGCCGAAGAAGAAGAACACCCCGTCGCCGGCCCACAGATACAGCAATCCGCCGACCGCAAAGCCGGCGGCAAAGCCGCCCGCCAGGCAGTGCAGCCGATGCCGCAGCGCCTTCTTGCGCTCGATCTCCAGCTCATCGAGCCAGGGTTTGAGCGTGTTCGTCCACAGATCGTCCCAGCGCTGGTCCATCAGGCCTCCTGCAGGCGCTCCAGCGCCTCGGCCAGCTTGGCCTTCTGCGTGGAATAGTCCGCCAGTTTCTCACGCTGTTCGGCGACCACGTCGGCGGGCGCATTGGCGACGAATTTCTCATTCCCCAGCTTCTTCTCAAGCCGGCCGATCTCACCGTCCAGCTTGGCGAGTTCCTTGGAGAGGCGCTCGCGCTCGGCGGCGAAATCGATGACACCTTCCAGCGGCAGGGCCAGCGTCGCCTCGCCCAGCACGGTCTGGGCCGAAGCCGGCGGCACGCTGTCGGACACGCCGATATCGGCCAGGCGCGCCATGCGCTTGATCAGCGCTTCATGGCGTTCCAGCCGGGCCTGCGTCTCGGCACTGGCACCGACGGCGATCAGCGGCACCTGGGCGCCGGCCGGGACATTCATCTCGGCCCGCAGACGGCGGATATCGGTGATGAGATCGATCAGCCAGCCCATTTCGGCCGTGGCGGCCGCATCGTCGAGCCCGTCCAGTACCGGCCAGTCGGCGACGATCAGCTGGGTGTCGCGCGTGCCCGTTTCCTGCCACAGCGCCTCGGTGACGAAGGGCATGAAGGGGTGGAGCATTTTCAGCGCCTGATCGAGCACATAGGCGGTCGTCGCCCGGGTCTCGGCTTTGGCGGCCTCGTCATCGCCGTTGAACAGCGGCTTGGCGAATTCCAGATGCCAGTCGCAGAACACATTCCAGACGAATTTATAGGCCGCAGCCGCCGCCTCGTTGAAGCGGTAGCCGTCGAGCCCGGCATTGATCGCCTCGACCGCCTTGGCGGCTTCCGACAGGATCCACTTGTTGACCGTCTGCTTGACCGATTTCGGATCGAAACCGGCGACCGGGCGGCACTCATTCATCTCGCAGAAACGCGCGGCATTCCACAGCTTGGTGCCGAAATTCCGGTAGCCCTCGACGCGTTCCTTGGACATGCGGATATCGCGGCCCTGCCCGGCCTGGGCGGCCAGCGAGAAGCGCACGGCGTCGGCGCCGTATTCGTCGATCAGCTCCAGCGGGTCGATCACATTGCCCTTGGACTTGGACATCTTCTGGCCCTTCTCGTCGCGGACGAGGGCGTGGATGTAGACGTCCTTGAAGGGCACTTGCGGCTGGCCGTTTTCATCCTTCATGAAGTGCAAGCCCTGCATCATCATGCGGGCGACCCAGAAGAAGATGATGTCGAAGGCCGTCACCAGGACCGAGGTCGGATAGAAGCGCTCCAGCTCGGCCGTATCCTCCGGCCAGCCCAGCGTGGAGAAGGGCCACAGCGCCGAGGAGAACCAGGTGTCGAGAACGTCCTCGTCCTGGGTCAGCGGCTTGCCGCCGGCCTGCGCGCTGGCGGCCTCTTCGCTCTCGGCGACATAAACATTGCCGTCCTCGTCATACCAGGCCGGAATGCGATGCCCCCACCACAGCTGGCGCGAAACGCACCAGGGCTGGATGTTGCGCATCCATTCGAAATAGGTCTTTTCCCAATTCTTCGGATGGAAGGTGGTGCGCCCGTCCTCGACGGCGGCGATCGCCTCCTTCGCCAGCACGTCCGCCTTCACGAACCACTGGTCGGTCAGCATCGGCTCGATCACGACATGCGAACGGTCGCCGAAGGGCTGCTGGATCTTCTTGTTCTCGACCAGCGGGACGTCATTACCCTCGTCATCCTTGACGGTGACGGCCAGGCCTTCCGCGGTGATCGCCTCGACCACGCGCTTGCGGGCCTCGAACCGGTCGAGACCGCGATACTCCTCCGGCACGAGATTGATGGCATCGACCTCGGCTTCACCGGGCATCTCGCCGCCCTTGGCGATGGCCATCGCCTGAGACGCGCACGTGGCATAGGGCGCGCCGTCGGACCGCATCGCGGCCTGCACGTCCATCAGCCGGTAGAGCGGGATATTGTTCCGCTTGGCGACTTCGTAATCGTTGAAATCGTGTGCGCCGGTGATCTTCACCGCACCCGAGCCGAATTCCGGATCGGGATATTCGTCGGTGATGATCGGGATCAGGCGGCGATGTTCCTTCGGCCCGACCGGGATCTCGCACAGCGCGCCGACGATGGATGCGTAGCGCTCATCGTCCGGATGCACGGCCACGGCGCCGTCGCCCAGCATCGTTTCCGGGCGTGTCGTGGCGATAGAGATATAGTCGCGCTCTTCTTCCAACACGACAGTCCCGTCCGCATCCTTCTCGACATAGGTATAGGTCTTGCCATCGGCGAGCGGATACTTGAAGTGCCACATGAAGCCGTCGACCTCGACATTCTCCACTTCGAGGTCGGAGATGGCGGTCTCGAACTTGGGATCCCAGTTCACCAGCCGCTTGCCGCGATAGATCAGGCCCTGCCCGTAGAGCTCGATAAACACCTTGAGCACGGCTTCCGACAGGCCGTCATCCAGGGTGAAGCGCTCGCGAGACCAGTCGCAGGACGCGCCCAGGCGCCGGATCTGCTGCTGGATCTGGCCGCCGCTCTCCTCCTTCCATTCCCACACACGCTTGAGGAAGGCTTCGCGCCCCATCTCGCGGCGGGACACATTGCCCTCGGCCGCCAGCTGGCGCTCGACCACCATCTGCGTGGCGATGCCGGCATGGTCGGTCCCCGGCTGCCACAGCACCGAACAGCCCAGCATCCGCTTGTAGCGCACCAGCACGTCCTGCAGCGTATCGTTCAGCGCGTGACCGATATGCAGGCGCCCGGTGACATTGGGGGGCGGGATCACGATCGAGAAAGGCTGCGCGTTCGGATCGTCTTTCGGCTGGAAGGCGCCGGACGTTTCCCAGGCTTCGTAGATCGAGGCCTCGGCTTGGGCAGGGTTGAAGGTCTTTTCCATCGTGGATCCGCTGGTGTTGAGCACGCCTGTCGCGTTTAGAGCGTTTTACGGGCAAGCGCACGGCATTGTCAGCCCGGCAGCTGCGGATGGGTGGGCCACACGCCGTTTCTTCGTTGCACCAACCATCCTCCACCGCCGTCATCCCACGGGGGCCGCGAAGCGGACATCCGGGGGACCTCGCCAATCCGGCCGGCGGGCAAGCTGAGGTCCCCCGGACAAGCCGGGGGATGACGGCGCTGGATATGGGAAGAACGCCCACAAAAGAAAAAAGCGCGCCCCGCAGGACGCGCCTTTTCAGATCGGTATTGGGCCGGCGCCTAGCGGCGGCGGCGCGAGACGCGGTCAATTTCGGCCTGGACCTTCTCGTCGACGATGGCCGGCAGGTTGGCGTCGAGCCATTCCTTCAGCATCGGACGCAGGAGCGCGCGGACCACGCCTTCCAGCGTGCGGCCTTCCTCGTCGGAGATACGGATGTTTTCCGCCAGTGTGTGGAAGGAGCCCATCGCAGCCGTGGCGGCCGGTTCCGACATGATGCCGTCGGAGACTTCGTCTTCCAGGGCGTCGAAATCGATTTCCGGTTCCGGCTCCGGCTCGGGTTCCGGTTCGGCAAAGGCGTCCGGCTCGTCTTCCTCTTCCCGGTCGACGATCATCAGGTCGTCGTCCATGGACAGGGGATCGGTGCCGCCGTCCGGCTCCTCGACCTTGTCGGTCAGCTCCAGCACATCGCCCGTATCGCCGGCCTCGTCGAACATGGCGTCGACATCGTCCTGGCTGTTCGGCTCGTCTTCCGCCGGTTCCGGCGCCGCTTCGGCCTCGGCCGGCGCGTCGTCGTCATCCTCATTGATGATCCGGCGGATCGAGGAGAGGATTTCCTCCATCGACGGTTCGTTTTCGGCTTGCTCTGCCATTACGCCAGGTCCCTAAGAAATTCGTTCAATTCTCTTCTAACGCGAATAAACCGGCCAGGACACGGCCTGTCCAGTCCATCGCTGCCGGAAAGAGCTTAGTCCCAGGGCGTTAAGTCAAGGTTAGGAAAGCGTGACTGGCGCATATCCTGTTCCGCGGGATCGTAGACATCGACCGCCAGGCCGAGCTGTTCCGCAGAGACCAGACCCATCGCCTGCAGCAATTGATAGCCGGCGACGTAGGAATCCCGCTCCGCCGTCACGAGGGTGAGGCGCGAGTTCAGCAATTCCTGTTCTGCATCAAGCACATCGAGCGTGGTCCGGATGCCGACATAGGCCTCCTGCTCCACCCCGTCCAGGGCGATCTCGTTGGCGCGGACGGCCTGTTGCGAGCTCTCGATCACGGCGAGCGAGGTGACATAATTGCTCCAGGCATTGGTCACGCCCTCGGTCACCTGGCGGCGCGCCTGGCGCACCTGGTGGCGGGCCTGTTCTTCCTGGGCGACAGCCGCGCGCACACGCGAACGATTCAACCCGCCGGTGAAAATCGGGATGGAAACCCGGCCGGTTACCGAGGTCGAATCACGTTCGTCACCGGAAAAGCTCGAATCACGCGCGGCCGAAGCGCTGGCGCTCAACGTGACTTCCGGACGCAGGTTGGAGCGGGCGATGCGGATCGCATGGCGGGCCGATTCCTCGCTGAACTGGGCGGCCAGCAATTGCGGGCTCGACTGGTAGGCGAACTCTGCGGCATCGGCGAGGCTGTCGGGCATACCCGGCAGCGCCGGCGGTTCTTCCAGCGTGGCCGGCGGCTGGCCCGTGACGCGCTCATAGGCGGCCCGGCTAACAGCGAGCTGCGACTGGGCGGCGGACAGTTCGGCCTGGGCGCCGGACAGGCGCGCCTCGGCCTGGGCCACGTCGGTACGGGTGATCTCGCCAACCTCGAAACGGTCGCGCGCGGCCTGCAGGTGCTGGGCGAGCACTTCGGCGTTGTTGCGGCGGATCTCCACGACGCGGGCATCGCGGCGCACATTCATGAAGGCGGTGACAGCGTCCACCAGCACGGTCTGCTCGACCGAGCGCAGCGATTCGCGGCCGGCCATGATCTGGGCCGTCGCCTGATCGATCGCGCCGCTCACCTGGCCGCCGCCATAGATCAGCTGGCTGGCCGTGATGGAGTAGTTCTTCGGGGTCGCGTCGCTGGTGCTGTTCGACGACACCCGGTCGTCGCCGATCACGAAGGTGCTCTGGGACTCGACATGCTGACGCGAGATGGAGGCGTCGGCGGAGACGGTCGGCAAACGCCCGGCCATCGCCTGGACACGTCCTTCGTCGATCGCGCGCAGATTGGCCCGTTCGGCCTGCAGCGTCGGATTGGAATTATATGCCATGATCAGGGTGTCTTCGAGCGACTGGCCCCAGGCCGGTGCGGCCATCGCAATCAGGGAGACACTCCCTGCCAGTACAGCCCCGAAAATCCCCTTCGGTCCCTGTGTCGAACGCGTCATCTACGCACCCCTTGTCGCGCGGACCGGCCCAGCCCGTCCCTCGTGGAAAACCTTATACCGCCGGCAGGCCGGATGGCCAGCGACGCAATGTCGCCTGCATATAGGAAGCCCGTCCAGCAAAGTGAACGATGTTTGCCAAACTTTTAGCCCCTCGTCATGCACAAGTCATCAGCTGTTGACTTCATAGGCAGGGAAATCCGGCCATGCAGAAATGCAGCGACGGAATCCGGTCAGTGCGGAATCAGAAGGTGAAACCGGGCTCGGCTTCGAAACCGGGCAGCACGGTGGCGTTGGCGTCGAACACGATACGCTCGCCGATACCCGCTTCCGACTTGGTGAAGATCGTCGCCTTGCCCACCGGCCCCTTGCGCACGATCACGGCCAGGCGGCCGCCATCGGCGAGCTGGTCGAACCAGGCATCCGGCACGATGTCGACCGAACCGTTGACGAAGATCACGTCGTAAGGCCCCTGGCCCGGCACGCCTTTCTTGGGATCGCCTTCGATCACCACGGCATTGTCGGCGCCGATGTCCGACAGGAGGCCGGCAGAACGGGACAGGCCGTCCTCGTCATTCTCCACGCCCACGACCGTCTCGGCCATGCGCGCCAGGATGGCGGTGGAATAGCCGCGGCCGCCGGCAATATCGAGCACCAGCTCGGTCGGCTGGATCCGGGCGGCGTGAATCAGCTTGGCCAGGTCGCGCGGCCGCATCATCGTGCGGTTCTCGCTGGTCGCCACCTGGGCGTCGGCATAGGCAGCGGCCCGGCGCGCCCGCGGCACGAAGAGATGACGCGGCGTGTCCAGGAAGGCTGCGATCAGGCGACGATCGGTAACGTCGGCCGGGCGGATCTGGCTGTCCACCATGTGCTTGCGCGCCTGTTCGAATTCGCTCACGGGCATCTCCCTGGATGAACTGCCGTCCCATCGGCCTGCGGCCAGTCATGTGTGCGCTGATATATCCTGCCCTGCGAGGGATCGGCAACCGCCCTGCTGCGCGAGAGGCCATTCGCCGCATCCGCACCGCAAACCGGCGCAACGCAGATCGCTGTGAACTGGTCCATTGCCCCGCCCGCACACTCCGGTTATAGCTCCCGGCTCGCAAGTGCGGCACCGTGGCGGAGTGGCTACGCAGAGGACTGCAAATCCTTGTACCCCGGTTCGATTCCGGGCGGTGCCTCCAGCCTTCGCTCGCTAGCGCGAGCTTCGGCTAGGCAAGCCCCCACATTACCCGAGCGAAGGCTGTCACGCCGAAGCTTCAGCGAAGGCGGACTGCCAGCGACACGCTCTGAAACCTGATTTCGCTCGCTAGCGCGAGCTTCGGCTAGGCAAGCCCCCACATTACCCGAGCGAAGGCTGTCACGCCGAAGCTTCAGCGAAGGCGGACTGCTCGCGACACGCTCCCCTCAATACGCCACCCGTTCTCCCTTGTGATCGAAAAAGCCGCCGCTGTCGGCCGGCGTGAGTGCATCAATCACCGCCAGTATCTCAGCCGCCGCCACATCCGGTTTCCGCACGTCCAGACCTGACCGCGCGAAGGGGCGGGACAGCGGCGTGTCCACCGTGCCCGGATGCAACGCCACACAGATCGCCTCGCGGCGCTTGCGGCCCAGCTCGATGGCGGCACCGCGCACGAGCTGGTTCAACGCGGCCTTGGAGGCGCGATAGGCGTGCCAGCCGCCCAGCCGGTTGTCGCCGATCGAGCCGACCCGGGCAGACAGGGTGGCGAACACGCTGCGGCCCTCGCGCGGCAGGAGCGGCAGGACATGCTTCATCAGGAGGGCCGGTCCGGTGGCATTGATCGCAAACGCCTTCGCCATGTGATCCGGATCGATCCCGGCCAGCGCCCGCTCGGGCCGGAACCGCTCATCATGCAGGAAGCCGGTGGCATCGATCACCAGGCGCAGCGTCGCGCCCGCGTCAGCCAGCCACGCCGCAGCCCGCGCAATCGAGGCCTCGTCGCAAACATCCACCGCCGGATCCGAGCGTCGCGACAGCCGCACCACGCGCTCATGGTCGCCCCTTGCCTCCAGCGCATCGGCCAGCGCCCGGCCGATCCCGCCTGTCGCTCCGATGATCAGCGCGGTCTGCGTCATGGCTGCACCTTTCGCATTCTTCGACTGGTCCTTCTCACCGTCTCCTACGTATCCCCCGTGAAAGCGGATCGGATTGACGATGAAAGACCTTGTCCTTGTTCTGGGCGACCAGCTGAGCCCCGGCCTGCCCAGCCTGCGCCAGCTGCGGCCGGGCGATGCCGACATCCTGATGGCCGAGGTCACAGCCGAGACCGAGTATGTCTGGCATCACCGCAAGAAGATCGCCTTCATCTTTTCCGCCATGCGCCATTTCGCCGGCGAACTGCGCGCGGCCGGACGGCATGTGATCTACCGCGCCTTCGACGAGACCCCGCCCTGCCCCGATCTGGCGAGCGCCGTCGCCGATGCGCTGGCGGCGGGCGACTACAAGCGCCTCATCCTGACCGAGCCCGGCGAATGGCGGCTGCGCGAGGAGATGGCGGGCTGGGAAGAGCGCTTCGGCGTGCCGGTCGTCATCCTGGAAGACGACCGCTTCATCTGCTCGCACGAGGATTTCAACCGCTGGGCCGACGGGCGCAAACAGCTGCGCATGGAGTATTTCTACCGCGAGATGCGCCAGCGCACCGGCCTTCTGATGGAGGATGGCAAGCCGGCCGGCGGGCGCTGGAATTTCGACAGCGAGAACCGCAAGCCCGCCAGCGGCGACCTCTTCATGCCGCGCCCCTTCAGCACCGAGCCCGACGCGATCACCCGCGACGTGCTGGCCCTGGTGGAGGCGCGCTTCCCGGACGGGTTCGGCGATCTTCGCCCTTTCCGCTTCGCGGTGACCCGGGCCGATGCCGAAAAGGCGCTCGATCATTTCGTTGCCACGGCCCTGAAGGATTTCGGCGACTACCAGGACGCCATGCTGAAAGGCGAGGCCTTCCTCTATCACTCCGTCCTGTCGGCCTACATCAATATCGGTCTGCTCGATCCGCTCGAGGTGTGCCGCCGCGCTGAAACCGCCTGGCGGGAAGGCAAGGCTCCGCTCAATGCCGTCGAGGGCTTCATCCGCCAGATCATCGGCTGGCGCGAATATGTGCGCGGTATCTACTGGCGCGAAGGCCCGGACTATGTCCGCCGCAATGCGCTTGAGGCCACCCGCCCCCTGCCCGACTTCTACTGGAGCGGCAAAACGGACATGGCGTGCCTGGCCGCCGCCATCGGCCAGACCCGGCGCGAAGCCTACGCCCACCACATCCAGCGCCTGATGGTCACGGGCACATTTGCCCTGATCGCCGGCATCGACCCGCACGCCCTGCATGAATGGTATCTTGCCGTCTATATCGACGCTTTCGAATGGGTGGAGGCGCCCAACACGATCGGCATGTCGCAATTCGCCGATGGCGGTCTTCTGGGCTCCAAACCCTATGCCGCCAGCGGTGCCTATATCGACCGCATGTCGGACTATTGCACCGGCTGCCGCTATGATGTGAAGGACAAGACGGGGCCGAAATCCTGCCCGTTCAATGCCCTTTACTGGGACTTCCTCGACCGCAATGCCGAACGCCTGCGCGGCAATCCGCGCCTCGGCCCGGTCTACAAGAACTGGGACCGGATGGACGAGACAAAGCGCCAAGCCTGTCGCGACCGGGCGAAGGTGGTGCTGAAGGGGCTTTAGTGGCGATTACAGCGGCTTCCCCCCTCTCCCCTGCCCCCACCGGGGAGAGGGCGTGCTGAAGCGGCAATCATCACCTAAAACATCCAAACACCCTCGGTTTTTCCCGGCCGTACGCCCGGCGAAGGCCGGGCGAAGTGACGGGATCTGCGGGAAGCTCATCGCTTGAAACGATCTTCGGTCGATCCCGGATCTGCAGCCTGCCTGCGCAGGCTTCCGTCCGGGAAAAATGAGAGAGTTGGAAGACAGAGCGAGAACGCTCCCACAAACACCGTCACCCTGACGAAAGTCAGGGCCCAGTTCATAGGGCGCGGTGACGGCGATCTCGCACTTATCCCCCATGATGGCGCAGTACGATCCGAGCCCGCCTGGCCCAAATCTCCCTTTACGATCTGGGTCCTGACCTTCGTCAGGATGACGGTTTGTGGAGCGGATATCGGAAACTTATCCCCGCCCTCTCAACTGCGCGTAAGATCGTCAGCGGTTTCCGGGATGGGAGGCATGAGCTCAGTCCCTTGTGCCCGGGAGCGTGCGGAGCTCGTCCGCGCCTGGTGGGTGACAGCATCAGGCTCCGGCGTGGCCATCTGCGGGGACACCGGCAAAAAGCTCGACC
>NZ_JAEPOL010000019.1 GCF_017642925.1 Maricaulis sp.
CTGCGCAGGCTTGCATCCGGGAAAAATGGGAGTGGGAAGAAAAAGATGCGCTGATGCTTCCCCCGGATTTATTCCGGGGTCTGGCGGCGTTTCAGATGCAGGCTCAGCCGGGCCCCGGCGCGGAGGCCGGGGGAAGTGGAGGGGGAGAGGAAAAGAGAAAGTGCGGCGTGCGTCAGCGCGACGGCACGGCGAACTTTGCGAAGGCGGTGGCGACCTGTTCGTAGACGTCGCGTTTCCAGGGGATGATCAGGTCGGGGATTTCGTTGAGATTGCCCCAGCGCCAGGCGTCGAACTCGACCTCGCCATGCTGTTCCAGGTCGATATCGGCGTCCGGACCGGCAAAACGCAGGGCGAACCAGCGCTGTTTCTGGCCGAGATGGCGTTTCTTGTGGAACTTCGGATCCTCGCGCACGTCGGGCGGATAGTCATAGGCCAGCCAGCCGGGAATCTCGCCGATGATGGAAACGCTGGCGGCGGGAATGCCGGTCTCTTCCTCCAGCTCGCGCAGGGCGGCAGTTTCGGGCGCTTCGCCGGGATCGATCCCGCCTTGCGGCAATTGCCAGTTCCAGGGCGGCGGCGTGCCTTCGCGGCGGCCCAGCCAGACCTGGCCGGCGGTATTGAAGAGGGCGATGCCGACATTGGCGCGGTGATGGGGCCAGATATCGTCCGCGCCGGTCATCAGTGATGCCCGCTGGAGGCAGCGGGGGCGTGATCCTCGGCGCTTGCCGTACGGCGCGGCGCGGCCGATGGCGGCGGGGTTTCGGGCTGCGACTCGGCGGCGAGCCGGGCTTCCAGGCGCCGCCGCGCCATCACGGCAGACGGCGGAGCGAGCTGGTAGCCGCGCATGTCCAGATTGGCTGCCCAGTCGCGCAACTGCTCGACGGTGGCCGGATAGGCGAAACCGGTGCCCAGGGCGGCGCCGTTCTGGATCGCCAGGGCTTCGAGCGCGAGCAGGCGTTCATCGATCGAGGCCGGGCTGGGATCCTCGTCGAGAATACGGTCGGCGATGGCGTACTCGATATCGGTCGCATTGGCGGCGGCCTCGATCGTCGAGCGGCGTCCGGCGCCGTCATGCAGGAAGGCGACGCCGCGCTGTTCCAGCGTGCCGAAGACCTGGCGCAGGGCGTCCTGGGAGGCCGAGAAGCGGGCGCCGAGATAGTTCGTCACGCCGAAATAGCCGGTCGTGCGGCTGAGCAGCCAGGCGAGGCGGCGGCCATTTTCCTCGGCGGCTCCGTCGGCCAGCAGGGTGTGCGGACCGGGATCGTTGTTGGGATAGTCGAACGGCTCCATCGGCGCCTCGATCAACACTTCATGACCGGCGGCGCGGGCCCGGTCGATCCAGGCCTGGAGGTTCTCTGTATAGGGCGCGAAGCTGAGCGCGACCTCGGGCGGCAGCTCGTCGATCGCGGCCTGGGTGACGGCGCGGTTCAGTCCCATGCCGCCGACGACGATGGCGATGGTCGGAGCGGCCGGGTCGCCGTGGAAGGGGCGGGCATAGGCGCGCGAGGGGCGCGTGCCGTCGGGACCGATCACGGGCAGCAGGCCGCCCGGGCCCGGCTCGGTCAGTCCGGCAATCGGCGCGGCGCGCAGGGCATCCGGATTGGCCTGGCCGGACGACGCAGCGTGACGGGCCTCGGCATCGGCCGGATCGGATCCGGCCTGCGCGGACGGCGCGGCGTGGCCGGAGGCCGAAACGGCGTTCGGCGATCCATCGAAACCGTCCCGCACGCCCGCGAGGCTTGCATCGGCGTGGTCTTCCGGTTCCAGGAAGCGGATCGGCCGCTCGTCGGCGCCATGATCGCTGCGCAGGCCGTCATGACCGGCCTCGGCCGTCTGCTGCGGCAGGGTGACCGGCTCGAACCCGCCACGGGCGGCCGGCGGTGCCGTATTGGCCTCGCCGAACAGGGCGACACCGGCAATGACCAGCGAGAACAGACCGGCCGTCGCCAGTCCCGCGATCACGGGCGCGCGGATGGTCAGCAGCGGCTGGGCGTGGCGAAGAACGGCGGTCGTCATGGCAAAGGGCCTGTCAGGCAAATTCACAAGGGTCCGGCAAGGCACGGACGCATTCGCTGCCTATGTGATCGATTCGGCCGTAAAAAACGGTTAACGGCGCCCCCTTCCCGAAGGCGCCGCCAACAATTTTGCCATGGCAGGCGGCTGAGCCGCTATTGCAGCGAGGCCTGCTGGCTTTCCATTGTGCCGCGCAGGATCTCCAGCGCCCGGTGGAGCTGATAGTCCTCGTCTTCCGACCATTCGGCCGGCGGCTGTTCGACGGAGGCGATATCGGTCTCGGCCCGGTGATCGCCATTCTCGTTTTCCAGCGCGCCCGGCAGGTCGGCCTCGGAGGCGATTTCCGGCACTTCGTGCTCTTCATCCTCTTCCAGCGCCCAGGCGGAAATCTGGGTGTCCGGAATGATGCCGGTGGCCTGGATCGAGCGTCCCGCCGGCGTGTAATAGCGGCCCGTGGTGAGCCGCAGCGCACCGTCACGGCCGCCGCGCAGCGGGATGATGGTTTGCACGGACCCTTTGCCGAAACTGGTCATGCCGACGAGTTCGGCGCGTTCGCGGTCCTGCAGGGCGCCGGCGACGATTTCCGCCGCACTGGCCGAACCTTCATTGATCAGCACCACGATCGGTGCGCCGTTCAGCCGGTCGCCCGGGCGGGCATTATAGCGCTGGGTGTCGCGCGGATCGCGGGTGCGGGTGGAGACCACTTCGCCGCCGTCCAGGAAGACGTCGGTCACGCCGATCGCTTGGTCCAGCAGGCCGCCCGGATTGTAGCGCATGTCCAGGATCAGGCCCGGCAGCGGTGCGCCATATTCGTCCTCGAGCTCGGAGATGCCCTCCTGCACCATTTCTGTGGTGCGCTCGTTGAAGCCGGCGATGCGCATATAGGGCACGCCCTCTTCCAGGCGGGTCGCGACGGTGCGCAGCGGGATGGTGTCGCGCACCAGGGTGACGTCGAACGGGTCTTCGTCCTCGCGGGCGACGGTGATGGTGACCGGCTCGCCGACAGCGCCGCGCATCAGGGCGACCGCATCGTCGACCGAGATGCCGACAATGCTCTCGCCATCGACGGCGATGATCTTGTCATTGGTGCGCAGCCCGGCGCGTTCGGCCGGCGTGTCGGAGATCGGCGAGACGATGGTGATGAAATCGTCGCGGCGCGTCACTTCCATGCCCAGACCGCCATATTCACCGCGGGTCGAGACGCGCAGGTCTTCGTAGCTGTCGGGATTGTGATAGGTCGAGTGCGGATCGAGCGATGTCAGCATGCCTTCGATGGCGGCCTCGATCAGCTGGGCCTGATCGGTGTCCGAGACATAGTCCGACTCCACCCGGCTGAGCACATCGCCGAAGAGTTCCAGCTGGCGGAAGGTTTCCGCACGATTGTCCTGGCTGCCCTCGGCCGAGACCGCGATGGCCACCGCGCCTACAGCGAAGGCAACCATCGAAGCGAAGACATTGATACGCATGCGAGCTCGCGTCCTTTGAGCGCGATAGTCCTGTGCTGGCGAGGTCACCGGCTCCGCAGCCACGGGGCCGGGTCGATCGCCACTCCGTCACGTCGCAGCTCCAGATACAAATCCGGTGCCGGTTGGGACTGGTCGGGCATTGCGCCGACGGGTTCGCCCGCCAGGACACTCTGACCCACGCTGGCATAGGTCACCGCCATGCCAGCCAGTACGATATAGTAGTCATCGCCGACATTGAGTATCAAGAGACCGCCGTATGTGTTGAACGGTCCCGCGAACTCCACACGGGCGTCGAAGGGCGAGATTACCTGCGCCCGCGGCCGGGTCCGAATGAAAATTCCTTCAGACGCTGTGCCATCGTCGCTCACCTGGCCGAAGCCGCGTTCGATCTCGCCGGCGGCGGGCGGGCGCAACCGGCCCCGCGCATCGGCAAAGCGCAGGGTTTCCAGCGGCGTCACGGGAACCCGGGCCGAGACCAGTTCACGCGGTGGCCGGATGCGCGGTTCGGGAACGGCGTCCTCGATCTCGCGCCGGCGCGGGCTGACCGTGGGAACCACCTCCGCCATGCGCGACAGCTCGCCGATCAGGCTGCGGATCGAGCGGGCGCGCTCGCCGGCCGAGCTCGAGGCTTCCAGCAGCGCCACCGCTTCATTGCGGCGCCGGGCTTCCAGCGCGCGGCGTTCGGCAATCAGGGCCTGCAGTTCCAGACGCTGGTCGGCCAGCGTATCCTCGGTCAGGGCAAGCGCGGTCTGCTCGCTTTCAATGTCCTCTCGGAGGGCGCGCAATTCCTCCAGCTGGACCGACAGCGCCGCAGCCCGGTCCTGCAGGGCGGGCGCCACCTCCGCCATCAGCGCCGCTGCGCGGGCAGCATCCGCCGCATCGTCGGGGGCCGCCAGCACGGCCGGCGGGGTCTGGCTCTCGATGCGCTGGATCGCCGCCAGCAGGCCGATCAGGGCGTCCCGGTTCTCGCCGAGGCGGGCCAGAAGATCGGTCTCGCGGGCCTGTAGATCGTCGAGCGACGCCTGGGCTTCCAGCGCGGCCTGCTCGCTGGCCCCGACGCGCTGGCCCAGCTCGACCAGCTGGCGCTGCATCAGCGCGACTTCGGTGGCCAGTTCCTCGGCCTGTTGCTGCATGGCTTCCGCACGGGCGGCAGCTTCGCGCTCCTCTTCTTCCAGACGTGCAGCTTCTTCCGGATCCGGCGGGACATCGCCGGTCTGGGTCTGCATCAGGGCAAGGGCAGCAATGAAGCTCAGCATGATGCCGGACGCGGGTCAGGGGTCATCGGTTCAGTCGCGGTGATAGGGCGTCCCGGCCAGGATCGAGACGGCCCGGTAGATCTGTTCGGCCAGCATCACACGGACCAGCTTGTGCGGCCAGACGGCAGGTCCGAAAGCGAGCATCAGATCGGGTTGCGGCAATTGTGTGCGGTCATGACCGTCTGCACCGCCGATGCAGAACACGGCTTCGCGCACGCCTTCATCGCGCCAGCGGGCCAGCGTGCGGGCAAAATCGCGGGAGGTCATGGCCTTGCCGCGCTCGTCCATCAGCACCAGCTTGCAGCCGGCGGGCAGGGCCGCGGCGAGCGCACGGCTTTCGTCGCCCGCCGAGGTCAGGGACCGGTTGTCGATTTCCTGTTCGCCAGCAGGACCCAGGCCGATCGCCCGCCCGGTCGCGCTCGCCCGCTCGATATAGGTATCGACGAGTTCGCGTTCGGGCCCGGCCTTCATGCGGCCGAGCGCTGCGATCGTGAGTTTCACCTACTGGGCCGTGGCTTCCGGCGATGCGGTGGCGTCGGGTTCGACGGACCACATCTTTTCCAGATTGTAGAAGCTGCGCACTTCCGGCCGGAACAGGTGGACAATGACGTCGCCGGCATCGATCAGCACCCAGTCGCAGGTCTGCAGACCCTCGACCCGGGCCTTGCCCTGACCGTGCTCCTTGAGCTTGCGCACGAGGTGATCGGCCAGCGCGTTGACATGGCGCGCCGACCGCCCGGAGGCGACAATCATGATATCGGTGACGGAAGATTTGCCACGCAGGTCGATAGCCACGACCTCTTCGGCCTTGTCGTCTTCCAGCGAGTCGAGAATGAGCGTCTCGAGTTCCTCGACATGCGCATCGTCGCCGGTGACGCGAACTGCAGCGGCCGTTTCTTGCTCTTTACGGCGCGATAATTCCGTAGACAGGGCTGGTGTCCTCTCTGACATCCAAAATAAACAGGGTCATTATATAGCACGCTTTGCCACCACATTCGAGACGCCAATCCGTGCTGAATCAGGCCTTCCGCTTGCTCCGGTGCCGCAGCGCGGTGGAGGAGTGGGGATGATAGGGCTCGGTCAGATAGGTCCAGGCCGGCGCCGCGCAATCGGCAAGATGGCGGGCCTGGTCCTCATTGAGCCGGTCGCGGGCGTGGATCTGCACGGCCGGTGACAGGCGGGCACGCACCGCATCGGTCGGACGGGACACGACGGCGATCGGATAGCTCGCGAAAATCTCGCGCCAATGACCCCAGCGGTGGATGCTGGACAGATTGTCGGCGCCCATGATCCAGACGAAGCGCACATCCGGATACCGGCGTTTCAGCGCGCGCATCAGGTCGACGGTGCGGTTGATCCCCAGCCGCGCCTCGATATCGCTGACCACCATGCGTGGTTCGTTGGCCAGCTCGGCAACGGCATCCATCCGGCGGGCGAGATCGCCGGCCTGGCGCCGCTTCAGCGGATTCTGCGGCGAGACCAGCCACCAGACACGATGCAGGTTGAGGCGGCGCATGGCCGTGCGCGCCACATGTAGATGCCCGGCATGGGGCGGGTCGAACGTGCCGCCGAACAGGCCGACCCGCATGCCCGGGGCCAGGAGTTCGGACTTCAGCGGCGCAGAGGTCATGGCGTCCCCCGCTCGAGCACCAGATCGTCGACGTGAATGAGCGCGGCCGCCCGGCGATAGCCCAGCCGGGTCTCGATCTCCTCGGTGCGACAGCCGGCAATCAGCCGCGCATCGGCGGCGCTGTAGGCACATACACCACGGCCGACCAGCAAGCCTTCAGGACCGAGAATGCGCACGGTCTCGCCACGCTCGAACCGTCCGCCGACCGATACGACGCCGACCGGCAAGAGCGACTTGCCCGCCCGGAGCGCGGCTGCGGCACCGGCATCGACATGGATTTCGCCGGTCGGGCTTTCCGCCCCGGCGATCCAGCTTTCGCGGGCACTCGATGCCGTCCGGGCCGGGTGGAACCAGCTGCCATGGGTGGCGTCGCGCAGGCTGACCAGCGGATGCGGCGCCGTGCCCAGCGCGATGGCGGTGGCGCAGCCCGAGCGTCCGGCCAGCTCGGCGGCGAGGATTTTCGTGCGCATACCGCCCGTCCCCACCGCGGCCTGGGCATTCGCCTCGCCGGCCATCGCGCGGATGCGGTCGTCGATCATGGGGATATCGTGCAGGCAGGCGGCTTCGGGGTGCTTGCGCGGATCGGCCTCGTACAGACCGTCGATATCGGAGAGGAGGACCAGAAGGTCCGCGCCGATCAGCTGGGCTACACGGGCGGCCAGACGGTCATTATCGCCATAGCGGATCTCGTCGGTCGCGATCGTGTCATTCTCGTTGACCACCGGCACCGCGTTCAGCTCGACCAGCGTGTTCAGCGTTGCCCGGGCGTTGAGCCAGGAGCGCCGGTTCTCGGTGACGTCCAGCGTCATCAGGGCCTGGGCGGCGGTCAGCCCGTGGGGTTCGAGCGCCGTGTCCCAGGCAGCCAGCAGGCGCGGTTGCCCGGCGGCCGCGGCGGCCTGCTTCTGCTCCAGAGACAGGACGGGCTGGGTGAGGCCGAGGCGGGACCGGCCCAGCGCGACCGCGCCGGAGGACACGATCACCACGCGGCATCCCCGGGCATGCAATTGGGCGATGTCGTCCGCGATCGCGGTCAGGACGGCGGGGCCGCCCTGCAGCAACGACGAGCCGACCTTGACGACCAGCGTGCCGGCAGCGTCGAACGCGGGCCGTGTCACGGCGTCCAGCCGTCCTCGCCGGCTTGCGCTTCGCGGGCGGCCTCGATGCGGCGGTTTTCCAGGACGACATCCCAGGCCTTGCCGCAAATTTCCTTGATGCCGGTTCCGGCAACGCCGGATATCCGCATCACTGGTCGTCCGCTGGCCTCTTCGAGCGCGGCGACCTTCTCCGCGATATCCTCCTCGCTCATCGCGTCGATCTTGTTGAGCGCGAGGATTTCGGTCTTCGTGTCCAGCCCGGCGCCGTAGGCCTCCAGCTCGCCACGGACCGTATTATAGGCCGCCGCGACATCCTCCTGGGTGCCGTCGACCAGATGGATCAGCGAGGCGCAGCGCTCGATATGACCCAGGAAACGGTCGCCGATACCGGCGCCTTCATGGGCGCCCTCGATCAGGCCGGGAATGTCGGCGACGATAAAGCGCGAGCCCGGACCCAGATCGACCACGCCCAGATGCGGGTAGAGCGTGGTGAAGGGATAGGCCGCAATCTTGGGATGGGCGCGGGAGACGACCGACAGGAAGGTCGACTTGCCGGCATTGGGCAGGCCGACCAGGCCGACATCGGCGATCAGCTTCAGCCGCAGCCACACCCAGCGTTCCTCGCCGGGAAAGCCCGGGGTCGACTTGCGCGGTGCCTGGTTGGTCGAGGATTTGTAGCGGGTATTGCCCTTGCCGCCATCGCCGCCGCGCGCCAGCAGAACGCGCTGACCCACCTCGGTGAGGTCGGCGAGAATCTCTTCCTTGTCCTCATCCAGGATCTGCGTGCCCGCCGGCACCTGCAGCACCACGTCCTCGCCACCGGCACCGGTGCGGTTCTTGCCCATGCCGTGCTGGCCGGTATCGGCCTTGAAGTGCTGCTTGTAGCGGTAGTCGATGAGCGTGTTCAGCCCGTCCACGGCCTCCACCCATACATCGCCGCCCTTGCCGCCATCGCCGCCATCGGGACCGCCATATTCCACATAGGCCTCGCGCCGGAAGGACACGCATCCCGCGCCCCCGTTTCCGGAGCGGACATAGACTTTGGCCTGGTCGAGGAATTTCATGATGAAGGCTTCTTGGCTGCAGCGTCAGTTTGAACCGGATGTCCATATAGGAAAACCCGGCGAAGATCAGTGGCTTTGTGCGGCAACCGCTAGACCGCCGCCTCGCGCACCATGTTCAGACTGGTCGCCCTGGCCATGCGGGCCATGGCGAACAGGTGCTCCGCCTTGCCCGTATAGCCAAAGCCCAGTTTTTCCAGCACGCGGCCCGAAGCCGGGTTGTCGTCGTAGTGGCCGGCAATGAGGCGGGATGCGCCCAGCGTCTGCGTGCCCAGCTCGACCAGGGCCTGACCGATCTCGGTGGCAAATCCTTGACCCCACCAGGGTCGGCCGATCCAGTAACCGATCTCCCAGTCGGCGTTCGGCGTACGCCGGAACACGCCGCCGCCGCCGATGACGGCGCCTTCGTGCTCGACCGTGAGCGACTGATTGCCCTGCGGCGTCCAGGCCGCGCGGGTGATCAGCACCCACATCTCCGCGCCCAGCGAGGGGTAGGGGTGGGGAATGCGGGCGGTGTTCTTGGCCACATCATATTCACCGCAATAGCGAGATATGGCGGGGGCGTCGTCCAGCTCGGGCAATCTGAGCAGACATCTGGCCGTTTCGATCCGGGGTCCCATGGCCGGCGTCTCCGGGGGAAAGAAAAGGGGGAGGCGGTGGCCCGTCTCCCCTTTTCGCGCGTCTGGCGCTTCCGGACCCCGCTTTACGCGGTCGGCCCGGCTATGTCCCGGACCGCCTTACTCGGCTGCGTCGGCAATCGGTTCAACCGATACGAAAGCCTTGCCGCCGGATTTCTTGGCGAACTTCACGCGGCCTTCGGTAAGGGCGAAAAGGGTGTGGTCCTTGCCCATGCCGACATTGGCACCCGGATTCACCTTGGTGCCGCGCTGGCGCACGATGATGTTGCCCGGAATGACCGTCTGGCCACCGAACTTCTTGACGCCAAGGCGCCGGCCTTCTGAGTCGCGACCGTTACGGGACGAGCCGCCTGCCTTTTTGTGAGCCATGGAATAGCCCTCCTATAACGTTACGCGAGCGACTTGGCCGCTTCGATCCAGTTGTTAGCTTCAGCCTTGGCCTTCAGACCGGAAACGGTCTCGTTCAGGCTGTCCAGGTCGGCTTCGGTCCACGCCGCGATCTGGGCGAAGGACGTCACGCCGGCTTCGTTGAGCTTCTTGGCGAAAGCCGGGCCGACACCGTCCAGCTGGGTCAGGTCGTCATTGCCGGCCTTGGCAGCCGCCTTCTTCGGAGCCGCCTTGGGCGCCTCGGTCTTGGCTTCAGCCTTCGGGGCCGCAGCTTTCTTAGGGGCAGCCTTGGCCTTCGGAGCGGCTTCGGCCTTGTCGGCCGTCTTCGGCGCAGCCGTGGTCGACTTCAGCTTCGTCTTGGCGGTTTCGCCCGGTGCCACGATTTCCGCGATGCGCACGAGGGAGCCCCACTGACGGTGGCCCTTGGTGCGGCGGTAGTTCTGGCGGCGGCGCTTCTTGAAGACGAGAACCTTGCGGGCGCGGTTGGTGTCCAGCAGCTCGCCGATCACCTGGGCACCGTCGACGAGCGGCGCACCGACCGTGACACCCTTGTCCGAGCCGAGCATCAGCACATCGCCCAGCGCCATCGTGTCGCCGGCAGCGCCGTCGATCTTCTCGATGCGAATTTCGTCTCCGGCGGCAACGCGGTACTGCTTACCGCCGGTCTTGATCACTGCAAACATGATCTCTCGATCCTTTTCTGCGACACGTCCGGCCCTTGTCTGGCGGGTCCGGCGGGTCCTTTTTCTTCACTCCGTATGCCCGGAGCGTTGTTCACTGTTTATGGGCCCGCACAGACGGGTCCGTACGAGCAGGAGCGGGCGTTATACGCATGCGAGGGCGAGAGTCAATCGCGCCCATGACGACCGCACGGTCGCCGAGCGATCCGGGCCGGAAGGTTAGCGGCCGGGGCCGCCGAAGTCGGAGGGGCGCACTGGGCTGCGGTCCGCGGCGCCGATGTGGTCGACGCCTTCCTGCGTGCGGCGTGCCTGATCGTCCCACTGGGCGTCGCTTGTGCAAACGCGCTCGAAGCGGCGAGTGCCTGTCACCTGGATGCGGCGGCAGGTATATTCGGTGCCTTCTTCGGTAACGCCCTGATCGGCCACAGCGACATTGTCGTCGGAGGTCGTCGCGCAGGCGCTGAGAAGAACCAGTCCGGCCAGGCTAACGGTACCGGTCATCCATGCATGTTTCATTGTCAGTATCCCTTCCATCTCGGGAGAACCGGGTCTGAAACCTGCTCTGATCCCCCAATACCATCGTCAGCCGAACAAATCCGGCCACGAAAACTGTAACCTGACAACCGCCTAGATTGCAACGTGGTGGAGCACGCCGCTGGACACGTCTGTGAGGTATGCGAGGCTCAGACGGGCCAGCATTCCGATCGGAAAGCGTCCTTTTTGCCGGGGCGAGCCGCCGTTGCGGCGGCACTGGCATTTGCCAGCTCTCTCCTCTTGATTTTATCCCACCACTCAGTCACAACCCCGCATCCCCGCGGAGAGGTGCCGGAGTGGTCGAACGGGGCGGTCTCGAAAACCGTTGTGCCTTTACGGGTACCGAGGGTTCGAATCCCTCCCTCTCCGCCAGCTTTCCCTGTTTCCCACAGTTTGGAGTGACATGGTGCCGGGCTGAGCCCGGGCTGGTTCCTGCGGGCCGTGCTGCGCCTGATGGGCGCCGCGCGCAGATCTGCGTGAGCCGGGCGGAGAGCCGTCATTGCGGCCCCTGGTCCGCTCTCAAAGAATGACGGCTGCGCCGGCGTCTGCGCCGTGACGCGCGGATGTCGCGGCAGTGATCCTCGTCGCCTGAGACAACAAACGGCACCCATTGTCCGTATGGCGTTTCCAGTTGTCGTATGAAATTTGAACCGCGTGTATCTTTTTTTGTTGACACTGTTCAGCACGATTGCTCTCGTCGTTTGTATAAAGAACGGGAGGCAAGGAATGTCGTTCAGGGGAATCTTAAGGTCAGGAATCGCGCTGGGTGCGCTGGCAATCGGCGGCACTGCGCTCGCTCAGGACGCTACGCCGTCCCAGCAGGATGAGGATGTGATCGTCGTAACCGGCACCAATATCCAGGGGGCCCGGATCAACGAAGCACTGCCGGTGACGATTATCGGCGAAGCGGACATTGCCGCGATCGGCGGCGTGGATGGCGAGGATCTGATCCGCGCCCTGCCGGCCCAGGGCAGTGTGCAGTTCCGTACGGACAACAACACCACCAATAACAATGCGCGCGGTGACGTCGCGTCGATCAATCTGCGCTCGATCGGTTCGAGCGGTACGCTGGTGCTGCTGAACGGCCGTCGCGTGGTCAATCACCCGTCGACCCAGGCCGAACTGTCGACCCCGGTCACGACGACGAATGTGAACGCCTTGCCGGTTGCCGGCATTTCGCGCGTCGAAGTGCTCAACGACGGCGCTTCGGCCATCTACGGCACCGATGCTGTCGCCGGTGTGTTCAACACCATTCTCGACGATGATTATGAGGGGCTCTATGTCCGGGCGCGCCATCTGTTCGCGACCGGCAACGGCCTCGACGAGCAGACGCTGACCGTCAAGGCCGGCGATAACTTCAATGAGGGCCGCACCAATATCTCCATCTCGGCGGAATATTCGCGCCGCGACGGGCTTTTTGCGTCGGAAGTTCCGCTGGCGGCCAGCGAAGACCTGCGGCCCTTCCTCGTGGGAACGAGTTTTGAGGGCGATACGTCCTTCGATAACCGGGCGACCCAGTCTCCCTGGGGCCAGTGGACGCTCAACACGACGACCAGCAACCGGGTCCGCCAGAACGGCACAACGCTGACCTCGGCCGCGGGCGTCTTCCACTTCCAGCCGACCAGCTTTGCCGGTTGCCGCGCCGATACGGCCGGCGCTCTGTCGGTGCCAAACCTGTGTATCGACGATGGCAGTCTCGATCGCGATCTGCGGTATGACGGGGCCTATGAGCGTTCGATCATTTCCGATCGCGACCGCTTCAACGGCTTCGCCTTCCTCAATCACGATCTGGACAATGGCGTGCGCCTGTATGCCGAGTTCGGCTACTACTATGCGGAAACCCGTTCGACCAACGAGCCGCGCAACGGTATCGCGGCGACCGAAATCTCCGTGCCGGCGAATTACTATTACAACCCGTTCGGACCGGTCACTTTCTCGGATGGCTCGATCAACCCGAACCGTCTGCCCGGCCTCACGAATGTTCCGGTCGAAGGCCTGCCCGTCTTCACCGATGGCGGCCGCTATCGCTTCGTCGATGTCGGCTTCCGGGACATTGTCGTGGTCAACACGCAGTGGCGTGCCCTTGGCGGTGCCCGCGGCGAGTTTTCCAATGGCTGGGACTGGGACAGCGCGCTGCTCTATAACCGCGGCTATGCGGAAGACACGGCGAACAACTCGATTTCGCGGACCCTGTTCCAGCAGGCGCTCTTCAACGAAACGCCGAATGTCTACAACATCTTCAACGGTGGCGATCCCAACAACCCGTCGATCGGTGATGCAACGGCCAACTCCCGCGATCTGATCGAGCCCTTCCTGGTCGACGTCGTTCGCGAAAGCACGACCGAGCTCGCCCTGATCGACTTCAAGGTGTCCAATGGCGACGTCTTCTCGCTTCCGGGCGGTGCGGTCGGCATCGCGGCCGGTGTCGAGGCACGCTATGAGGCCTATGACGAGAACCGGGATGACCGTCTCGACGGTACGATCACCTACACCGACATGGTGACCGGCGAAGTCAGCGAAACCGACATCTACGGCACCAGCCCGACCCCGGACTCCAGCGGTTCGCGCGACGTGCTCGGCGCCTTTATGGAAGCGTCCATCCCGCTCGTCAGCCCGGACATGAACATCCCGCTCGTCGACACGTTCGACGTGCAGATCGCAGCCCGTATCGAGGACTATTCGGACTTCGGCAGCAGCGGCGTGAAGCCGCGTGTTGCGGCCGCCTGGCGTCCGTTCGAGGGTCTGATGTTCCGCGGTGCGTATTCCGAAGGCTTCCGCGCGCCGAACCTGATCGTCATCAATGAAGGTGTCGACCGGTCGAATGCCCGCGAAGACAGCTATTTCTGCGAAGCCGGCGTGCGCAACGGCACCTTTGCCACCTACGCCGACTGTACCGGTTACTCGGTCGGCCGGACGGAGCGCCGCTCCGTGGCGGACGATATCGGTCCGGAAGACGACACCAACATCACCTTCGGTGTGGTTCTGGAGCCGCGCGGGTTCACGGGCCCGATGAGCTTCCTGAACTCCCTGACGGTCACCGTCGACCGCTGGGAAATCGAGCGTGAAGGCGTGGTCGGCGTGTTCGGTGCCGAGAACCACATCAGCCTGGACTACCTGCTTCGTCTGCAGGGCTCGTCCAATCCCAATGTCGTGCGGGACACGCCCAACCAGGATGAAATCGACTACTTCACCGCGGCCGGGCTTGATCCGGCGGGTGATATCCTCTTCATCCTGGATACCTACGACAACAATGAGGAGATCGAGGTCGCGGGTATCGATTATGCGCTCTACTACGATCTCGAGGATACGCGGTACGGCGACTTCAATGTGAAGATCAACGCCTCCTATCTCGACACCTACTTCATTGCCCTGTCGCCGGGTGCCCAGCAGATCCGGGACGCCGTGGACAGCGGTCTGATTGCCGACGAGATCACCGTCTCCCAGGAAGGCGACATCATCATGCAGGACGGCCAGCCGGAATGGCGGGTCGGTGCCAGCCTGACCTGGTCGCATCCGAACGGTCTCGGGGCGGGTATCCGTGCCGACTACACGAGCGAGTTCATCGATACCGGCGCGGGTCTCAACCCGGACGGCGATCCGTTCATCGTTGAAGCCTGGACCCAGACCAACGCCTATGTGGAGTACGAGTTCGACCGCCAGGGTCCGCTCGACAATCTTCGCATCCGCGTCGGCGCCAACAATATCTTCGATGAAGATCCGCCGCTTGCCGACGAGACCAATGGTTATGATGCCGCCTATCACAGCATCCGTGGCCGCCAGGTCTATTTCGACATCCGCAAGGTGTTCTAGGCAGACAGGCGACGAGAGTGCCGTCACGCACGGCACTCTCGTCCTGTCTACCGGTCGCAGGAATTATCTGCAGGGCGATACCTTACCGGCTTCGCGTCCAAAGCATGCTGCCGTAACGGATCGCGAACAGGGCGAAGGCGCCGCTCCACAGGGCGGCGGCTATGCCCAGGGCCGGGTACTGGAGCGTGCCGAGCAGGATCGGTGCGAACGTGCGCACAACCGCACCGGCGATAACCAGAAGATAGATCAGGCTGGTCCATCCGTCGGCGGTCCGCGCGCGGCCGGTATGGCCAAGACTGGCGCGGGTCATCACAGCGAGCGTCATCGTGCCCATGGCGCCGGCCGTCAGCGCGTGCAGCGCAGCGGAAGCCGGCACGATCGCCGGCAGCAGGGCGCTCAGCCCCATCAGCAAAAGCGCGACCGGTACCCAGGCGTAGCCGGCATGGAGGACGAGGACGAGCGGCTCGGCCCCCGTCCGCCAGCCCTTCCAGCGCGCCAGCCGGAGCGTGTGCAGTGCGCCGGCAGCCAGCAGCAGGGCGCCGGAGAACCAGTCCTGCGGGGCCAGGATCCAGGCCAGGAGCCCGAGACCGGCGAAGATGAGCGTCGCCCCGTCGAACCGGTCCATCGGTGCGGGCAGGCTGTCGCCGCGGCCGGTCTGTACCAGCCAGTTGCGGGTAAAGCTCGGCACGATCCGGCCACCGATCAGCGCGATCAGAAGGGTGATGACGGCAATCGCGATGCCCTGGGCCGGGCGCCAGCCGGAACCGGTTGCCAGGGCCAGGTGGAAGCCGGCATTCGCGAGAGCGAAAAGCGTCGCCAGCACGCAGACCGGCAGATTGCGCGTATTGCCCCCCGTGACGACTTCGCGGGCCAGGACCGCGGCGAGCACGATCAGGAAAGTACTGTCGATCACGGCCGCAATCGGGCCCAGCGCATCATAGGCGAGCATGGCGGCCCGGCCGGCGGCCCACAGGCCGAACAATGTGATCAGGGGCAGCCCCCGCACGGGCAGCCGCCCGGTCCAGTTGGGCACGGCGGTCAGCAGGAAGCCGGCGACGATGGCACCAATGAAGCCGAACAGCATTTCATGGACATGCCAGGCCAGCGCCGGCGCCGCGCCGATCACGGCGTTGCCGGACAGATAGCTCCAGATCCACAGGGGGGCAGCGAGGGCGCCCCAGATCGCGCCGAACAGGAAGAAGGGGCGGAACCCGAAACTGAACAGAGCGGGGCCCGCATACTCGCGGCGGGCACTGATTGGATCCTGCGGCATGGCGCGTCGGAGGGCGGATTTATCAATGCTGGGCACGGTGAACCTCGAAATCTTGGAATTGGGCGCCCAGCTCGGCCATCAGGGCCGTATCGTCGAGCGCGGTCTTTCCCGGCCAGGCCACGCGGTCCGGGGTTCTGCACTCTTGGAGCACAAAGCGCGACACCCCGATTTGATCCAGCGCAAATGCGATGGATCTGAGGGCGGCGGCATCGAGCCTTTCCGGCCAGACCGTGGTGCGGACTTCATAGGGCACGCCCGAGGCGGCGAGGATTTCCAGCGACCGCAATGCCTTGGCTCCGGCCGGCGCGACGCCGGTGACGCCGGCATAGTCGGCGAACGGGGCCTTCACGTCGAAGCCGACCCAGTCCAGCCGGGGCAGGAGGGCCTGCAGCAGGCCAGGCGCGGTGCCGGCCGTGTGCAGCGCCACGGCCAGTCCCATTGCACGAACGCGGTCGACCGCGTCCGCCAGCGCCGCCTGTGCCAGGGGTTCGCCGCCGGAGAAGACAACGCCGTCGATAAAGCCGTGCCGCGCCTCGATCGCCGACAGCACCGCCTCGAAATCCAGCATGCGTTCGGCCGTGGCCGGGATGAGATCCGGATTATGGCAATAGCCGCAGGCCAGCGGACAGCCCTGGCAGAAGACCACGGCAGCGAGGTGACCGGGGAAGTCGACCGTGGAGAACGGTTCGACTCCCCCGACGCGGAGCGGTCGGTTCGCCATGTCAGGCGGCGGTCAGGCGGGCCCGCCGCTCCTCGAAATGCGTGCGCTCCTCGTGTTCGCCGCGCTTGCCCGGATTGAAGGCGGCGACCGGCCGGTGATAGCCCATCACCCGGGTCCAGACCTCGCAGGGCTGCCGGTCTTCCTCGGCGAGCACGCTTCCCTCCGGCAGCGCGGCTTGTTTCTCGGCATCGCATTTGGGGCAGTGATGATGCTCGCCGGCCAGATAGCCGTGGGTCGGACAGATCGAGAAGGTTGGCGTGATGGTGATGTAGGGCAGGCGGAAATTCGACAGCGAGCGCTGCACCAGGCGGCGGCAGGCCTCGGCCGAGGAAATCCGCTCGCTCATATAGAGATGGAGCACGGTGCCGCCGGTATACTTCGTCTGCATCTCGTCCTGGCGGGAAAGCGCCTCGAACGGATCGTCGGTGAAACCGACCGGCAGCTGCGAGGAATTGGTGTAGTAGGGATTGGCGTCGGTGCCCGCTTGCAGGATGCCGGGGAAGCGTTTGCGGTCTTCCTTGGCGAAGCGGTAGGTCGTGCCTTCCGCCGGCGTGGCTTCCAGATTGTACATGTGACCGGTGGCGTCCTGGAATTCCAGCATGCGCGCGCGGACATGGTCGAGCAGGTCCAGCACCATGGATGCGCCGTTCTCGGTCGTGATGTCGTCCGTGTCGCCGGTGAAATTGCGCACCATCTCGTTCAGCCCGTTCACGCCCAGCGTCGAGAAGTGATTGCGCAGCGTGCCCAGATAGCGCTTGGTGTAGGGGAAGAGCCCCTTGTCCATCAGCGCCTGCACGTATTCACGCTTGATCTCCAGGCTGTCGCGGCCCAGGTCCAGCAACCGGTCGAGTTCGGCAATCAACCCGTCCCAGTCGCCTTGGAAACGATGGCCCAGCCGGGCGCAATTCACCGTCACCACGCCGATCGATCCGGTCTGCTCGGCCGAGCCGAACAGGCCGTTACCGCGCTTGAGGAGCTCGCGCAGATCCAGCTGGAGGCGGCAGCACATCGAGCGCACCTGGCCCGGCTTCATGTCGGAATTGATGAAGTTCTGGAAGTAGGGCAGGCCGTATTTCGCCGTCATCGCAAACAGGGCCTGGGCATTCTCGCTTTCCCAGGGGAAGTCCTCGGTGATGTTGTAGGTGGGGATGGGGAAGGTGAAGACGCGGCCCTTGGCGTCGCCGGCCGTCATCACGTCGATGAAGGCGCGGTTGATCAGGTCCATCTCGGCCTGCAGATCGCCATAAGTGAAATCGGCTTCCTCGCCGCCGATCAGCGGTGTCTGCTCGCGCAGGTCTTCCGGGCAGACCCAGTCGAAGGTGAGATTGGTGAAGGGGGTCTGCGTGCCCCACCGCGAGGGCACGTTCAGCGAGTGGACGAATTCCTGCAGGCCCTGGCGCACGGCGTCATAGTCCAGGCCGTCGACGCGCACGAAGGGCGCCATATAGGTGTCGAAGGAGGAGAAGGCCTGGGCGCCGGCCCATTCGTTCTGCAGGGCGCCGAGAAAGTTCACGGCCTGGCCGAGGGCGACGCTGAAATGCTTGGGCGGTCCGGCTTCGGCCTTTTCGGAGACGCCGTTGAGGCCTTCGTTGAGCAGCGTGCGCAGCGACCAGCCGGAGCAATAGCCCGACAGCATGTCGAGATCGTGGACGTGGATGTCGGCCTCGCGGTGCGCCCGGCCGATGGCGGCGGGATAGACCTGGTCGAGCCAGTAATTGGCGATCACCTTGCCGGAGACGTTGAGGATCATGCCGCCCAGGGAATAGCCCTGATTGGCATTGGCCTTGATGCGCCAGTCGGCGCCGCCGAGATATTCCTCGACGGCATGGGCCACATCGATCTGGGTGCCGCGGACAGCCGGTTCGCCGTCCTGGGTCGGGGTTGAGTCGAGCATCGGAAACTCCCTTCGCGAATCAATATTTGGTGTTTGCGATGGAATTGAGCTCTATATGTAGTATTTCGTCGAACTGACAGATGGTCGCAGGGACGCCCTGTCGCACCCGGGGGCTGCCCAAAAAAAACGCCCCCGGCCAGAGGGAGGCCGGGGGCGGATGGAACTGCCGGAGCTTCTGGGGAGGCCCCGGCAGCCGGTTGGCGTGTTATTCCGCCGGTGTTGCCACCGGTGCGGGTTCCTCGCGCTGGCCGCGGAAGCCGGCCCAGACCAGGCGGGCCGCAAAGGCCGCCAGGACGAAGGCGCCGGCGCTGAAGACGATGTCTCCGGGCACCCGCATCCAGACGAGGAAATGGATGATCTCCTGCTGCAGGAACTCGGCCGAGCGGGCGTACCAGAGCCCTTCGGTGATCGAGGCATAGGCCTGCAGCCCGCCGACCGGGAAGAGGCTCATGAAGACCATCATCGCCAGGCCCCCGTTGAGGAGCCAGAACGACCAGGCGAGCATCTTGTCCGACCAGGCCTGCTTCGCGAACAGTCCGCGGAAGCAGAACAGCATCAGGCCGATACCCAGGAGGCCGTAGACGCCGAACAGGGCGGCGTGGCCGTGCGTGGCGGTCAGGTTGAGACCCTGCACATAGTACAGCGAGATCGGCGGATTGATCAGGAAGCCCAGCAGGCCTGCGCCTACGAGGTTCCAGAAGCACACGCCGACGAAGAAGTAGAGGGGCCATTTATAGTTCTGGACCCACTTGGCCGCCTTCGTCATGCGATAGTTCTCCAGCGCCTCGTGACCGATCAGGGCCAGCGGCACCACTTCCAGCGCCGAGAAGACGGCACCCACGGCGATGACCGAAGTGGTCGCACCGGTGAAGTAGAGGTGGTGGAGCGTGCCCAGCACGCCGCCGGTCAGGAAGATGATCGTTGCGAACAGCACGCCATGATTGGCGGTGCGGGCGCGCACGAGGCCCAGCTTGACCAGCAGGAGCGCGATCGCGGCCGTTGCGAAGACCTCGAAGAAGCCTTCCACCCACAGGTGGACAACCCACCAGCGCCAGTACTCGATCATCGACAGGTGGGTGTGCTTGCCCCAGGTCAGGCCGGCGCCATAGAACAGGCCGATGGCGATGGTCGACAGGAAGAGGATCACCGTCAGCGGACGGCCCTCGCCCGGCTGTTTCAGGGCCGGCCAGAGGGCGCGGCCGACAAGCGACAGCCAGATCATGAGGCCCGCGAACAGCAGCAGCTGCCAGAAGCGGCCCAGATCGACATATTCCCAGCCCTGGTGTCCGAACCAGAAATTCATGTCCAGATCGAAGACCTGCTGCACGCCGAGCCATTCGCCGGCCATGGAGCCGACCACGACGATCAGCAGGGCGACGTAGAGCACGTTGACGCCCAGCGCCTGGAATTTCGGCTCCTTGCCGCCCAGAACGGGCGCCAGATAGAGGCCGGTGGCGAGCCAGGCGGTCGCGATCCAGAAGATCGCCAGCTGGGTGTGCCAGGTGCGGGTGACGGCGTAGGGGATGATGTCGGAGATCGGGATGCCGTAGAAGTCATGGCCTTCCACCGCATAGTGGGCGGTAACCGCACCGAGGAATATCTGCGCCAGGAAGAGGGCGATGACGGTCCAGAAATACTTCCGGGTCGCCTTCATCGAGGCTGTCGGCTTGAGACCCGTGAAGGGATCTTCCTTCGGCGGGACCGGTGCTTCTTCTTCCTTGCGGCCGGCATGCCACCAGACCAGCGCGGCGATGCCCGCGATCAGCAGGATCACCGACGCGATGGACCACATGATGTTCGGGCCGGACGGCGCATTGCCGACCAGCGGTTCGTGCGGCCAGTTATTCGTGTAGGTGACCTCTTCGTCCGGACGCTGTGTCGTGGTCGCCCAGGCCGCCCAGAAGAAGAAGGCCGTCATGGCTTCCCGGCGCGCAGGATCCGGGATCGCATTGTTCGCGATCGCATAGTCTTCACGCAGGCCTTCCAGGGCGTGCGCATCGCCGAACAGATCGACATAGTGACGCGACACCATGGCGATGGCCGCGGCGCGGTCGTCGCTGATCGTGATATGGCCGGTCGTGGGATCGTAGGTGTTCTCGCGCTGCGCGGCTTGCAGGCGCGTCTGCAGGCGTGCCTGGTCTTCTGCCGCCAGTGCGCCATAGGCCCGGCCGTACTCGGCCTCGGCCCAGCCATCCAGGATCACGAGGGATTCCCGGTGCAGCCAGTCGGCCGACCAGTCCGGTGCGAGATAACCGCCATGGCCCCAGATCGAGCCGACCTGCTGGCCGCCCATGGACTGGTAGACCTGACGGCCGGTCTGGATATCGTCGCGGGTAAATACGGTTTCACCCGACCGCGTAACAACGGCGGACGGGACGGGCGGGGCCTGGCGGTGGATCTCGTTGCCCAGCAGGCCAAGCCAGCTGAACGACACGATCAGTATCAACGCCAGGATCGCCCACATCTTTCTCATGGAGCGCTCCTGCATGGTTTTCTCCCTCGGCTTGAGCGTAAGGCCGCGCTCCCGCCTTCCGGGAGCGATGATGCGACCTCGATAGCCGAAAGGATCCGGGCGCGATTTGCGCTCGCGCAATTTGCGGGAATCTCCCGTCAGACGGCGACGGCGTGGCGCGCGGTCGACGTCGGCAGATAGGCGTCGAACGCTGCTGCGACGCTGCGCACCAGCGGCCGGTAGTCGGGATTCATCGCCAGCCGGTTGCCCTGGCGCGAGAGGATGCCGGCGTGTTCGAACGCCGACAGGTCGGGCATGTCGAACGCGGTACCAGCTGCCGCCGCGATCGCATCGACATCCACATCGAGATGGCACATCAGGCGTTCGATGATGGCCCGGCGCAGCCGGTCGTCCGCTGTCAGCGCGTAGCCGCGGGCGACAGGCAGATCGCCGGCCTCGACGCGTCTTTCCCACTCGTGATTGTTCGTTGTGTTCTGGGTATAGCCCTGCGGCATCCAGCTGATCGCCGAGGCGCCCATGCCGATGATCGCCGTGGCGGCATCAGTGGTGTAGCCCTGGAAATTGCGGTGCAGGTTTCCGGTCTCCAGCGCGATCGCCATCGGATCGGTGCGATAGGCGAAATGGTCCAGCCCGATCTGCACATGTCCGCCCCGCGTCAGGGTCTCGGCGATGGCGTCGGCCTGGGCGAGACGCTCGGCCGCGCCCGGCAGCGCCTCGTCGCGGATCATCTTCTGGTGCGGTTTCATGTGCGGCACGTGCGCGTAACCGAAGACCGAGAATCGGTCCGGCGCAAACTCCAGCGCCGTTTCAGCGCTGGCCACACAGTTTTCGACCGTCTGAAACGGCAGGCCGTAGAGCAGGTCGAAATTGAGCCCCTCAACGCCGCCCGTCCGCAGCAGGTTCACACAGGCCTCGATGCAGTCCCGGTCCTGCACCCGGTTGACCGCCCGTTGCACCTCTTCGTCGAAGGTCTGCACACCGAGGCTGGCCCGGTTGACGCCGGTCTCGCCAAAGGCCGCGGCCATTTCCGGCGAGAAGATGCGGGGATCGACCTCGACCGCCACTTCCGCATCGCCCAGCACATCGAAACGGTGACGCAGCCGGTCCATCAGCGCGGTAAAATACGGCGCGGGCAGGTAGGTCGGACTGCCCCCGCCCCAGTGGATATGGCTGACTTTCAGCCGCCCGGGGGTTCGGTTGGCGATCGTGTCGATCTCCTTGAGCAGAACCTCGGCATAGGCCTCGACCGGCGCCAGCCGCCGGGTCGCCTTGGTGTGACAACCGCAATACCAGCACATGGTCCGGCAGAAGGGGATGTGCAGGTAGAGCGAGACCGGCATGGCCGGGTCGAGCTCGCCCAGCCAGCGGGCAAAGCTGACGGCACCGATATCGGGCGTGAAGTGGGGCGCAGTCGGATAGCTGGTGTAGCGTGGTATCCGCTCGCCGGCGTATTTCAGGATCGTGTCGGTTCTCATGCGTGCTGGATAGCCGTTTGGCGCCGGGCGCGATTTGAGGTAACGCAAACCGTCTGCACACGGGGCCGCATCATGGACAAGACTGCCAGGATCGCCATTGTCGAACGCGCCAAACTGTTTGCCGGCCTGCCGCCGGAAACACTGTCGGAGGCGGCCGAGACCGCCCAGGTGCGTGTGGTCGACAAGGGCGATGTCGTCTTCCGGCAGGGGGACGAAGCCGGTCACCATTTCATTGTTGCCTGGGGGCGGTTGCGGCTGGATCAGACGACGCCCGACGGCAAGAATATCGTGCTGCGCTTCATGGGGCCGGGCGATCTCGTCGGCTCGGTCGCTGTTTGGCGCAAGGTGCCCTATCCGGCCACGCCGCTCGCGGTCGAGGAGACGCGGCTGCTGGTCTGGAGCGATGCGCGGATGATGGAGCTCATGCAGGCGCATCCGCCTCTCGCGATGAAGGCCATGAACATGATGGGCGGGCGGATCGAGGAATTGCAGGAACGCCTGCAACAGGTCGCCACCCAGCAGGTCGAGCGGCGGATCGCGGCGACCATTCTCAAGATCGCCGGCCAGTCGGGCCGCAAGACCGAGGCCGGTGTGGAGATACCCTTCGCCCTGTCGCGCCAGGATCTCGCCGAGATGACGGGCACCACATTGCATACGGTCAGCCGGACCCTGTCCGGATGGATCGATGAAGGCATTCTCGAAGGGCGCCGGTCCAGCCACTTGGTGATTTGCCGGCCGCACCGCCTGGTGGAGATTTCCGAGCAGGCCTGAGACAGATTTCCCGTGATTTGCGGCGTGACAAATCGCCTCCCGGCATGGCGGCCATACTGCGGCCGTGCCTGGAAGGAGATTGCCATGACAGATCGGATCGAAACCATGGTCGTCGGCGAGCTGATGACCCAGTGGCCGGACGCGGTTCCCGTCTTCATCCGTCACCGCATGGCCTGTCCGGGATGTGTCATGGCGCCCTTCATGACCGTCCGCGAGGCGGCCCACGAATACGGACTCGATCCCGAGGCCCTTGCCGGAGAGCTGGCGCAGGCGATCGGCGCCGGTGAGAGGCCGCATGCTGCCAGCTAATATGGTATTATTTACCTGAATTTACGAGAGAATATGGCCATTCTCGCGGCGATTGACTTGCAAGTGCGGACGCGTTGGCGCAGTCTGGCGTGCCGGACACGCTCGGCAGGATTTCTCGCGCCATGGCAGAAAAGACCTTTGCGGAAGGCCAGCTTGAAGCGCTGATCCACACCGCGGTCGACGGGATTCTCTGTATCGACCGTGGGGGACATGTCAGCCTCTACAATCCTGCATGTGAGCGCATTTTCGGCTGGACGGCGGACGAGGTGCTTGGCCGGAATGTCTCGATGCTGATGCCACCGCGCTATGCCGAGCGGCATGACGGCTTCATCACCAATTATCTCACCACCGGAACGCCGCGAATTATCGGCATCGGCCGCGAGGTCGAAGGCTTGCGCAAGGATGGCAGCGAGTTCCCGATGGACCTCTCTGTCGGGGAGTTCGAGACCGGCGGGGAAAGCTGTTTTGTCGGCATTGTCCGTGATCTCTCCCAGCGTGTTGCAGCCGAACGGCGTCTGCGCGATCTGCAGGCCCAGCTGACGCATATGGGTCGGGTCGGAGCTGTGGCGGAGATGGGCTCGGCACTCGCGCATGAGCTCAACCAGCCATTGACGGCCATCTCGCTTTTCCTGACAGCATCGGAACGGTCGCTCGAGGCCGATCCCGCGAAGGCGCGGGAATTGTTCGCCCGGGCCCAGGACGAGGCCTTGCGCGCCGGCGAGATCGTGCGCCGCATCCGCCAGATGGTCGAACCCGGCGATGATGAACGCCGGGAGGTGCGGCTTGCCGAGATCGTCGTCGATGCCGCGGAACTGTGCAGTGTCGTTGATGATGGCGGCCGGGCGCGGGTCGATCTGTCCGGTGTTGACGAGACGCTGGAAGTTTTCGCCGATCCGACCCAGATCCGCCAGGTCCTGGTCAATCTGGTCAAGAATGCGATCGACGCGACGTACGGTCAGGATGCACCTCTCATCCGGGTCCGCGTGTCGACGGGTGATGACGGCATGGCCGCGATCGAGGTCGAGGATAACGGGCCTGGCATCGCCCACGATCTCGCCCCCAACCTGTTTTCCCCCTTTGTGACAAGCAAGAAGGACGGGCTGGGGATCGGCCTGTCCATCTGCCGGACGATCGCTGAATCGCATGGCGGCAGCCTCGAACTCGTCGATCCGGCGCGCCAGGACCGTCTGTCCGGCGCCTGCTTCCGTCTCAACCTTCCCATGGAGTAGCCGTATGCCCGCAGGCGAAATCTCGATCGCCATCACCGATGATGACGATGCCGTCCGCGAAGGACTGGCGGCGGTGCTCGATGGTCCCGGCCGCCGCCTGACGCTGCATGCGCACGGTCTGTCCTTTATCGAGCAGGTCGGCGATGCGCCGCCCGACATCGCTTTCCTCGATCTGAAAATGCCCCAGCTCTCCGGTCTCGACGTACTGCGCCGGCTGGCCCCGGTCTCCTTTCCGGTGATCATGATCAGCGCGCACGGCGATATCGCAACGGCGGTCGAGGCGATCCGGCTCGGAGCGCACGATTTTGTCGAGAAGCCCTTCAAGCCCGCTTCGATCGAGGCGGCGATGGCGCACGCGCTGGACGCCGGACGTCGGCCGTCCGGAGATGCGGACGCTCTGATGTCGGCCCTGACGGATCGCGAGCGCGACATTGCAGATGCGCTCAATCGGGGGCTGACAAACAAGGAAGTCGCGCGCGAGCTGGATATCAGTCCGCGCACGGTCGAGATCCATCGCGCACGTGTCTTCGCCAAGCTCAGTGTGCGCAATGTGGCCGAGCTCGTGCGTCTGATGTCGCGCTGACCGCGAGCGATTGATTTCGCGCAAAGCACGCGAAGTGTCTTCGCGATAGAGCCTGTCGGGTCATGACCCCGCTGGCCATCATACTTGTCGAAGCCGATCCGTCAGTGCGCGAGGCCTTTCAGGCATTCGCGCAGGCGCTGGGCTTTGTGCTCACGGTTTTCGAGACCGTTGACGCGGCCATTGCCGGCGCGAGACCGCTCGGAACCGACATCCTTATTGCCGATCTTTCCGCCGATGCGGATATCCGCCGTCTGTTGGCCTGGTCGGGCGCGCTGGGCACCCGTCCGGCAACCATCCTTCTGACACACCAATCCCCGGCAATGCTTGAGCGCCGGCTCGCTGAAGCGCGGGACATCAAGGTTCTGCGCAAGCCGGTCGCGGCGGCCGAAATCCTGGACGCCCTGAAGGCCGTCACGGACACTCGGGGCCGGGCATAGGGAAAATCCCGTACGCGGTGATGCGAATTTTTTCGCGGCGGCCGGTCTGACAAACAAGGGCTCACGAACGCACCACGCCGGAGCCCGAACCATGATCCAGGAAACCCGCCGCACACTGGCCAGCCACACGCCGGTCTATTTCGCCGGTGACCGCGCCACCGACCTTGTCCGGGTCGAGCGCGGTGTCGTGATGGTGTTCAACCTGTTCGAGGATGGCCGCCGCCAGATCGTCGACTTCGTCACGGCGGGCGAACTCCTCCATTTCCAGTTCGACGGTGAGCTCGATCACTATGCCGAGGCGATCACCGAGGTCGAACTGGTTTCGGCGCCGAGTGATGCCGCCCTGTCGGACCCGGCCTGGGCCGAATACGTTTTCCAGCAGATGCGCGGACGGCTCGACCGCGATCGCCGTCATGTCACCCTGCTGGCCCAGAAGTCGGCAGCGGAACGCCTGGCGGAATTCCTGATCATCGTGTCGGACCGGCTGTCCACCCCGATCGGCGATATCGAACTGCCGATGACCCGGCAGGAAATCGCCGACTATACCGGCCTGACCATCGAGACGGTTTCGCGCCTGTTTTCCCGCTGGATGCGCGAACGCCGCCTGGTTGTCACCGGCAAGCGAACCTACCGCATCGAAGGCGCTCTGGCCGCCTGACCTTTCTCCCCAGTCCGGGTGCGGAATTCCCGTTTCTTTTGTTCAAGCGCAAGTCGCGAACCGCCCGGACCTTCTAAACCCCGATCATCACAACGCTGCTCAAACGGAGTGCAAGACATGAAAACCCGCAGCCTGAAAAACATCCTTGTCGCCGGCACCGCGACCGCACTGGTGGCCGCTGCGGCGGCTTTCATCCTCCAGCCGCTGGCCTACGGCCAGGACGATGCGGCTCCGGTCGCCAATATCGTCCGCGACCCGCACGAAGTGCCGGCGCCGATCACGGCCCGCGAGCCGCAGCGCCACCTGGTGGAACTGGAAACGGTGGAACTGGAAGGCCAGCTGGCCGACGGCTCGACCTACACCTACTGGACCTTCAACCATCAGGTCCCCGGACCGATGATCCGCGTCCGCGTCGGTGACACGGTGGAAGTCCGCCTGACCAATCACGAAGACAGCCTGATGCCGCACAATGTGGACTTCCACGCGGTAACGGGCCCCGGCGGCGGCGCTCCCGCGACGCTGGCCGGTCCGGGCGAGACCCGCTCTTTCGTCTTCCAGGCGCTTAACCCCGGCGTCTACGTCTATCACTGCGCGACGCCGATGGTCGCCAGCCACATTGCCAACGGCATGTACGGCCTGATCGTCGTCGAGCCGGAAGACGGCCTGCCGGAAGTCGATCGCGAATTCTACGTCATGCAGGGCGAGATCTACACGGAAGAGGAGTTCGGTACGCCGGGCCACCTGACCGAAAGCATCGACAAGCTGCTCGACGAAGAGCCGGAATACTACGTCTTCAACGGCGCGGCCGGCGCCCTGCGGGACAATCCGCTGCAGGCCCGGGTCGGCGAGACCGTCCGCATCTTCTTCGGTGTCGGCGGTCCCAACAAGACGTCGTCCTTCCACGTGATCGGCGAGATCTTTGACGAGATCTATCCCTTCGGTTCCTTCACCTCGGAGACCATCAGCGACGTACAGACCGTGACGGTCGCACCGGGTGGTGCCGTCGCCGTCGACTTCGCACTGGAAGTGCCGGGTAATTACATCCTGGTCGACCACGCCCTGTCGCGCGTCGAACGCGGCCTGGCCGGCATCCTCCACGTCGAAGGACCGGAAAACCCGGAAATCTTCGAGCCGCTCAGCGGCGTCTCTGAAGACTCGGGCCACTAGGCCCGATCTCGAAGAAGCGGGGCGGGCCTCCCTCCCCATGCCGCCCCGCTTCATCACCTTGTCCCAAACCAAGAAGGCCTGACCCCAATGAAACGCGCTTTCCTCCCCCTCGCCGCCGCCATCTTCGCCGCCGCCCTGCCGGCCGGTACCGCGCTGGCGGAAGACCATGAAATCCTGATGCTCAACCGCGGTGCCGACGGCCAGTCGATGGTTTTCGAACCGGCCTATCTGGAAGTCGCCCCGGGCGACACGGTGACCTTCGTCGCCACGGACCGGGCCCACAATGCCGAGACCATCCCCGGCATGGTGCCCGAAGGCGGTGAAACCTTCCGCGGCCGCATGAACGAAGACGTCTCCGTCACCTTCACGGCCGAAGGTGTCTATGGCGTGAAATGCCTGCCGCACTACGGTCTGGGCATGGTGGCCCTGATCAAGGTCGGCGAAGGCGATGCCCCGAACCTGGACGCGGCTGCCGGCGTGCGCCAGCCGGGCCGTGCCCGCCAGCGCATGGAAGCCCTCTTCCAGCAGATCGACGACTGATCTTCAGCGGGCGGCGGCGCGTCCTCTCTCCCTCTCTTGCGCTGCCGTCCGCACCCTCCCCCTCCCTGACCCCTTCACCGCGTGGAGACCCCCATGTCACGCAAATCGCTCTATCTCGCCAGCGCGTCCCTCGCAGCGGCGATCGCCCTGGCAAGTGCCGCCAGCGCGTCCGAACACGTCAATCAACGCCCCGAAGAACCGGCGGCGCCCGCTGTCCAGGACGTCATCGTGGTCACCGGTTTCCGGATCACCACGAACGTGACCATCGAAGAGCATGTTTCCCCGGAACAGGCACCCTTGCTGGGACCTGATGCCGCCGGTCTCGTGGCGCGCCTGCCCGGCGCGGCGCTTGTGGACAATGGTTCGATCTCCGGCCAGGTGCAGTATCGCGGCCTGTTCGGCTCGCGTGCGCCGGTCGCGATCGACGGCGCCGCGGTGATGTCCGGCGGTCCCAACCTGATGGACCCGCCGCTTCACTATGCGCCGATGCCGCTGGTCGAGCGCATCGAGGTCGATCGTGGTGTGGCCGCGGTCAGCCGCGGGCCCGGCATGGGCGGCGGCATGAATGTCATCCTCAAGGGTGTCGACTTCGCGTCCGGTCATGAGATCGAGTATGAAGCCGAGACCATGGCCTCCGTGCGCAGTGTCGACGGATCCTACGCCGTGGGCGGCGTGGCGGGCGGCGCCAGCGAAGGCCGGCGCTTCCAGCTTCTGTTCTCGCGCGAAGAGGGCGGCGATATCGCCTTCTCCGGCGGCGATATTCCCAACAGCCATCACGAGCGCACGGTCTATGGCCTGGGTGGCGGGCTGGCGAGCGGCGATCATGCCGTGTCGCTGGACTATCGCCGGCTCGACACGGGGCCGACGGGCAATGCGGCGCTGGCGATGGATATCGAGCATGTCGAAACCGATGTTGCGCGCCTGGCCTATGAAGGCATGGCCGGCGACATCACCATCGACGCCGCCATCGGCTGGACCGATGTCAGCCATGGCATGGACAATTTCTCCCAGCGTCCCAATCCCGATCCGATGCGGCACCGCTATACGGTGGCAACGGCCAATACGGTTTCTGCCGAGCTGTCCCTCGGATTTGAGGCTCTGGGCGGCGATCTGGAACTGGGGATCGACCGGGAAGAGGCCGAACACGATGTCCTGATCTCCAATCCGAACAATGCCGCCTTCTTCCTCGGCTCGCTGCCGGACATCTCCATCGAACGCACCGGCGCCTACGCCCAGTGGGAAGGTGTGATCCTGTCGCTGGAAAGCGAGCTGGGTATCCGCGCCGACTGGCATTCCGACGATGCCGGCCTTGCCCGTACGGGTGGTGCGGTTCCGGCGGGTGCGCAAATGCTGGCCGGCATGTTCAACATGGCCGATCGCGCGCATGACGACACGACGGTCGATGCGGTGGCGCGCTTCTGGCGGCACACGGACGGCCCGCTGACCTGGCGTCTCACCCTGGCCCACAAGACGCGGATGCCGTCCTATGTCGAGCGCTATGCCTGGCTGCCCACGGGCGCCAGCGGCGGCCTGGCCGACGGCAATACCTATGTCGGTGACCTGCATCTCGAGCCCGAGACGGCCGACAGTATCGAGGCCGGTTTCGACTGGCGCGGCGAGAGCGGTTATCTCCGCCCGACCGTCTTCTACCGCCGGGTCGACGATTTCATCCAGGGCGTTGCCTATGACGCCACGCCGGGCGTGATCGATACCCCGGTGGAAATGGTCTCGATGATGAATGGCGATGCCACGCCGCTGCGCTTTGCCAATGTCGACGCGGAGTTCTTCGGTGTGGATGCCGATTTCGGCTGGCAGCTGTCCCGCGACTGGCGCATCGACGGTGTGGCCTCCCTGGTCAGGGGCGACCGCCGTGATATCGACGAGCCGCTCTACCGGATGGCGCCGGCGCGTCTCCTGCTCGACCTGACCTATGAGCAGGCGGACTGGAGCGTGTCGCTGGAGAGCCAGTTCGTGGCCGAGCAGGATCGCGTTTCAGCCACCAATTCGGAGCAGGCGACCGACGGCTATGCGGTCTTCGGCGCCAATCTCGACTGGTATGCCCGGGACAATGTCCTCGTCACGCTGGGTATCGAGAACCTGTTCGACGAGACCTATGAGAGACACCTGTCCGGCTATAATCGCGTCGCCGGTGGTGACGTGGCCGTGGGTGACCGCCTGCCAGGTCAGGGGCGCGGCGCCTACGCCCGGATCAGCGCGGCCTTCTGACCGCGCAGTCCGGGACACTGGAAGGGCCGCGATGCGGGACATCGCGGCCCTTTTTCTTTTGCGGCGAACCTCAATCGAGCGTGGACAGCGCCTGCCGTATCGTGGCGGCGAATTGCGGCACCATCGCGTCGCGTATGGCGTCGCTCGCCCAGTAGGGGTTCATGAAGACACAGCGGATCAGTACCAGCCGGGCCTCGTCCGCTTCGCCGTCGAACCTTGCAATGTGGCGGGCGATCTGGCTGCGGTGATTGACGCTGCCGAGTGTCGTCGTGGTGACAACAAAGTCACCGGCTTCGCACAAGGCCTCGTAGAGAGCCCGGGTCCGGCGATTGGCCGCGCTCAGTGCTTCACCGGGTGCGCCGAGCGAGAAGCAGACGATATTGGCATCGACCGGTTCAAGCACATGCACGCCGTCGAGATCGCCCAGCACTTCGCTGCGGAAAACATAGCCCGACCGGATCATGCCGGCCAGCAGGGCGCCGAAACGGTCGGGCGCAAAGCCGATCGTGCGGCCGGTCAGCCAGACCGCTGTCGCTCCGGCTGCCGAGCGCGACCCTTCCAGTGTCGATGTCCACGGATCGTCGGAGATCTGCGGCCGCTCCAGATAGGGCGCGTCGAAAACCGAGACCGTGTAGTGGTCGGCATCGCGGGCCAGGAAGGCGCCGCAGGCATAGGGCACAAAGCCCAGCTTGTGAGGGTCGATGGTCACCGAATGCGCGCGTGAAACCGCTTTCAGCGCGGCAATTGTCGCGGGCTGGAGGACGGTTTCATGCGGACCGTCCGGAATGGTGCACAGGAAACCGCCATAGGCGGCATCGACATGGTGCCAGATCCGCCAGCCGCGCTCGGTCCGCCACTGATCCAGCCGGTCGGCGATGCGGTCGATCGGATCGATCTCGCCGGTCTCGGTGGTGCCCGCGACCGAAACGACAGCCAGCACCGGCCGGGCCGCAGCTTCCGCCTGGTTCACCCGGCGTTCCAGATCGGCGAGGTCGAAGCGCCCCTCATCGTCCAGGCCGATTTCCCAGAACGCCTCTTCGCCCAGCCCGAACACATTGGCGGCCTTGCGCCAGGAGAAATGCTTGCTGGCGGGAACCAGCACGACGGGGCCGAGATAGTCGTGCCCGGCGGCCCTGGAGAGGCGGCGGAACACGTCGGCCGGATTACCCGCGACCGCACTGCAATTGCGCAGCGCATCGGGGTCCGGTGCGTGCTGTTTCACGAGGCCGGCATAGCGCGTCCAGCCCATGTGGGCGGCCTCGAATACGTTGAGGGGGGCGCCGGTGGTCTCCGCGATCCACAGGGCCAGAGACAGCCAGTGATCGAGCCGGTAGCGGGCCCGCCAGACCCCTTCGAAATTCGCTACGGTGCCGCCGGAGGTGAAATGCCCCCGGGCCGCGGCCGGGTCATAGCCGATCATCTCCGCCAGCATGCCGATGGCTTCGGCTTCGATGACGGTGCCGACGCGCGAGACTTCCTTGGATGTGTTGTTCGGATTGTGCAGCAGGGCGGTCAGCTGGCCGAACAGGGCCGGCAGGGTGAGCTCCGACACCATGTGACCGGCATAGCGCGGCGAGTAGGTCGCCGTTTCCCGCCGCATCAGTGTCTTGAGCGTATCGAGCTCCTGGCTCAACCGTTCGCGTTCGGCAAGAAAGTCGGCGGACAGGCGGTCGTCCCGGCTGATCGCGGCAGGATCGCCGGTGCGGTCGCTTTTGCGCCAGTCGAACCAGTCATCGAGAATGGCCTGGAATTCGGCCCGGACCCAGGCCTCATTCTCCGACTTGGGGCCCGGGAAGTAGGCCTTTGCGCCCACGGCGTCGTCGCGTGAAGTCATGGATTGTCCTTTTTCCGGCGGTGCAGGCTGCGCTTTTTCGCACGGCCGGACATCCGGCCTTTTGACGCAGGTCAAACCAGGGCTTTGCGCCGCTCGCTTGCGCTGGCGCAAGTGGGCGGGGCGGCAACGGGCCTATCGAGGACAGGTCACAATCCCGGGAGTTCCCATCATGAAAGCCCTGCTTCTTGCCACCGCCGCGCTCGCCGGTCTGGCGATGGCGCCGGCATCCGCCCTCGCAGACGACGGACTGGCCGACAACCTCATTCTCAACATGCGCCTGCGCTATGAAAACGTCGACCAGGACGGTCTGGCCGAGACCGCTTCTGCTTTGACCCTGCGCACCCGTTTCGGTTTCGAGACACCGCGCCGGAACGGGTTTTCCGTTCTGCTGGAAGGAGAAAACACGACGCATCTGATCGACGACTTCGCCGATACCATCACCCTGAATCCCGGTTATCCGGTCGTCGCCGATCCGGAAGTCACCGAGCTGAACCGGGCGCAGATTTCCTGGCGCGGCGAAACCGGTGCCGGCGTCACGCTGGGGCGGCAATGGTTCGTGCTGGGCGATCAGCGTTTTGCGGGGCCGGTCGGCTTCCGTCAGAACAGCCAGTCTGTCGATGCCGTACGGATCACCAGCGGCGACACCTGGCCGGTGACGCTGGACTACACCTATATCGATCGCGTGCATCGCATCTTCGGCGACGACCACCCGCTGGGCGAGCTGGACAGCGCCTCTCACGCCGGCGAAGCGCGCGTGGATACACCGCTGGGCGAGGTCGCGGCCTTCGCGCTTCTGCTCGATTTCGACAACGCACCGGCCCTGTCCTCGCAGACGCTGGGGCTGCGCCTGACCGGCACACACGAGGCGATCGCCTACCGGTTCGAACTGGCCAATCAGTCCGACTATGGTGCCAGTACCGGAGATTTCGATCTGACCTATCTGCGGGCCGAGGCGGACTACCGGTCCGGAAACCTCTCCGTCGGTGGCGGGATCGAGGTGCTGGGCGGCGACGGGGTGCAGGGCTTCCAGACGCCGCTCGCCACGCTGCACAAATTCCAGGGTGCGGCGGATGTCTTCCTGTCGACCCCGGCAGACGGGTTGCGCGATCTTTACGTGCGCGGCAGCTGGCGCTTCCCGGATGCCACGCCGGGACCGGTCAGCCTGGGCCTTGCCTGGCATGACTTCGCGTCCGATGACGGCGATATCGATTATGGCTCCGAAATCGACTTCGTGGCCGGTCTGGCACTGACCGGGCGCTTGTCGGCAGAAGCGAAGGCCGCAGTCTTCGACGGCGATGCGGGCGGGCCGGCAGACCGGACCAAGATCTGGTTGAGCCTGGTCTTTGACTATTGATCGCGCCGGAAGGGCCGTCACTGCGGCTCGATCTTGGTCAGGGGGCCGGCCTGTCTGGCGATGCCGGCAGAGCCTCGATCCCCTGACCGAAGACCTCGCACATCCGTTCCAGGATTGTTGCGGCATCGGCGGAGTTGCACAGTCCGCCGGAGAGATGATCGATGCGGCCGGTCTGGGCCAGCGACAGCGTGATGGCGCCGGACATCATGTGGTAGAACCAGTAGAGATCGGCCAGCGAGCAGTCCGGCCGCACCTCCCGCAACAATTCCACGAAACGCTGGGTCACGGCGTCGAAGGGGGAGGCATCATGGCCGATCTCGGCGGGGATCGGGGCGCTGTTGAGGCGGGCGATGAGCGCACCGTAGTGACGATGGCCGGGTGTTCCGTCGAGGATGAAACTGAAAGTCGGTTCCAGATAGGCGCGCACCAGGCCGGGGCCGGTCATCTTGCCGGCCTGTTCGCGGGCATAGGCGTCCAGTGACGCGGTCCGGCGGGCATTCACCATGTCGGCGCGGCGTTCGAGAACAGCGTCGATGACACCGGCCTTGGTGCCGAAATAATAGTGGATCAGAGCGGTATCGACGCCCGACTCGGTCGCGATCTGGCGCATCGACACAGCTTCGAAACCGGCTTCGGCGAAGAGCGCTTCTGCGGCGTCCAGAATCCGTTCGCGCGATTCCTCGCGCCGGTCGGCCTGGCGCCGTCGCCGTCGGGCCGGACCCGCGGTGCCTGTGTCCGGTTTTGCGATCATGCTCTTGCTCATGGCCTTCCGTCTTGCACCGTTTTTCCTGCTCCGCCAAGGCGCAAGCATGCATTTCAAGAAATTTATTGACCAATAAATAAATATATTGAGTATGTCGTCCGAACCGGTGCCAACGTGCCGGCAAGCGCAAAAATGCGCCGAGGGAGGAGAGCATGAACAAGGGGACCGGCTCGCGCCTGCGGGCCTATTTGATGTCGTGTGCAGCAATGGCAGGATTGCTGACGACCGCAGCGGCAAACGCCCAGGACAGCGCGCCGGCCGGCGACGGTGAGCGCGCCGTCGATACCATCGTCGTCACGGCCCGCCGCCGTGAGGAAAGCCTGATCGATGTGCCGGTGGCGATGACGGTGCAGAGCGCCGAGGCGCTCGACCTGTCCGGCGCAACGGACATCACCGCGCTCCAGCGCAACACGCCCAATCTGACGCTTCAGGTCGCACGGGCGACGAATTCCACGCTCACGGCTTTCATCCGCGGCATCGGCCAGCAGGATCCGCTGTGGGGGTTCGAGCCGGGGATCGGTCTTTATATCGACGATGTCTATGTTGCCCGGCCGCAGGGCGCGATCCTCGACATTCTCGATATCGAGCGCGTCGAGGTCCTGCGCGGTCCGCAGGGCACGCTCTACGGCCGCAACACGATCGGCGGGGCGATCAAGTTCGTCACGGCGCGGCTGGACGACCAGCCGACCTTCTCCGTGCGGACCAATCTGGGCGAATACAATCAGCGCGACCTGATCGTCTCGGGCTCCGCACCGTTGTCTGACGGGTTGCGCGTGGGCGGTGCGCTGGGGGTCTACCGGCGCGACGGCTATGGCACCAATCTGTGGAACGGTGCCGATATCGGGAACCGGGAAAGCTTTTCCGCGCGCCTCACCGTCGAGTTCGAACCGGCACCGGACTGGTTCTTCCGCCTCACGGCCGACCGGCTGGACGACGACAGCAATGCCAATCCCGGCCATCGCGAACTGCCCGTCCCCGCCGCCTTCGGCGCGCCGCCCATCACGACGCCTTTCGGGATCAACGTGCCGGCCGGCGCTTTCCCGGTGACCGACGATGTCTATGACAGCTGGGCGGGCGTGGACGAAACCAATGAAGTGATCAACCAGGGCGTCTCGCTGACCGGCGAGTGGACGATCAGCGATCATCTCACCTTCAAGACCGTGACGGCCTGGCGGGATGGCGAAACTCATGGCGAGGGCATTGATTTCGACGGCACGCCGGCGCCGATCCTCGACGTGCTCGCGCCCGAGACCGTTTATGACGACGACCAGTTCTCGCAGGAATTCCAGCTCCTGTTCGATCATGACCGCTGGCGCGGCGTGGCAGGCGTCTACTATCTCGATGCCTATGCCAGCGGCGGTTATGACACGGTGCTGGGTATCGGGGCGGCCGCCATTCCCGGTTCGCCGACGCCCAACTTCACCCAGGGCACGAGCGGGCATGTCGATACCACGTCGCTTGCGGTGTTCGGCGAGTTCGACTTCGATCTCGCAGACCGCTGGACGCTGACGCTCGGCGGGCGCTGGACGCGCGACGAGAAGACCGGCCGCGTGTTCAAGGCGAATTATCTGGGTCTGGGATCGCCGGTCTCCGGCACGCCCAACACGCCGATCCAGATTCTCACCGACTACACGGCCGAGCGCACGTTCGAGGAGTTCACGCCGCGTATCGGGCTGAGCTATCGCATCAGCGATACGCTGAACGCCTATGTCAGCTATGGCCGGGGCTTCAAGTCCGGCGGGTTCGACATGCGCGGCGATGCAGCGGCAACGCCGGCGACGATGGACGGCTATGATCCGGAAACCGTCGACTCGCTGGAGATCGGCCTGAAGGGCTATCTGTTCGACGACCGGGTGCGGTTCTCGGCAGCGATCTTCAACGCCTCCTATGACGGCCAGCAGGTCACCAGCCAGCAGGTCAACACGGTGGGCACCGGCCTGGTGAGCTTCATCGACAATGTCGGTTCCTCGACCATTCGCGGCGCCGAACTGGAAGCGCAGGCCCGGCTGGGCGGCGGGTTCAGTCTCAATCTGGCGCTGGGCTATGTCGACGCCGAATTCGACGAGTATCTGGCCTATGTGCCCAACGGATCGCCGCCGCCGGCCTACGTGCTCGCCGACGTCTCCGACGCACGCCAGTTCCAGAACACGCCGGACTGGAACGGATCGCTGGCGCTCAGTCACCATTCCGACGACGTGATCGGCGGCATGCTCGATCTGCGCGCGGCGGTGTCCTGGCGCGGCGACAGCTCGATGTTCGAGACGCCCGCACCGGAGATCGACCAGGAGGCCTACTCGCTCGTCGATGCCAGTGCGGTCTGGACGTCCGGCTCAGGCCGCTGGCGGGCCGGGCTGCATGCCCGCAACCTCACCGACGAGCGCTATCGCACGGGCGGCTACTACTTCCCCGGCCTGGGCTATGGCGACAGCATCATCGGCTTTTACGGACCGCCCCGCACGGTCTTTGCCTCGCTGGAATATCGCTACTGACCCCGCAAGGACCGGCCGCCGACGCCAACCCGGCGGCCGGTCCCGCTACAGGACTGATCATGACCTCACAAACAGAACCGGCCGGGATCCGCTGGACCTCTGCGGACGGGCTCGACCTGTTCGCGCGCGACTACGGTCCCGCCGATGCGGCCGGTATTCCGGTGATCTGCATTCCCGGCCTCACCCGCAACAGTCTGGACTATGAAGACGTGGCGCCCTGGCTGGCGGCGCGGGGCCGTCGGACGCTGGCGGTCGATCTGCGCGGGCGGGGCCGGTCGGCATCCGGTGACCCGGCGCGCTACCGGCTGCCGGTCTATGCCGCCGATGTCGTTGCGCTGGCCGACAGTCTGGGGCTCCAACGGTTTTACATTCTGGGCACGTCGCTGGGGGGCATGGTAGCGATGCAGATGGCCCGGACGCATCTGCACCGGCTGGCCGGCGCGGTGCTCAACGATATCGGTCCGACGATCGAGAAGGCCGGAATCGCCCGGATTTCCGGATATGCGTCGAGCGCTCCGGCCGTGACTGACTGGGACGGCGCCGTCGCCTATGCGCGGCACATCGCGGGCGATGTCTTTCCGCACTACACGGATACCGACTGGCAGCGCTTTGCTGCCCGCATGTATATCGAGACGCCCGAGGGTAGGTTGCAGCCGACCTACGATCCTGCCGTGGCCGCTCAGGCCCCGTCCTGGCTGATGCCGCTGGCGCGCTTCGTCATGTGGCGTAATTTCCGCCGCCTGGCGCGCCATCGCCCGGCGCTGGTTCTGCGCGGCGAGCATTCCGATATCCTGTCGCGCAAAACAGTCGCCCGGATGGCAGCCTGCTCGTCCTCGGTGAGTGTGCGGGAAGTTCCCGGGGCAGCCCACACGCCCGACCTGTCCGAACCGGACAGCCGGACCGCGCTGGCGGGCTTCTTCGACGCCGTCGAATAGATCGATCTGCATGCGGCGGACTTGTCCGGCCCGCAAAAGCCCGGTCCTATTGGCGCCTGCCAATCTCCGGGACCGTCATCGTGCTACGCCTGCGCCACATCGAAATTTTCCATGCCGTCTACCGTTGCGGGTCGATCAGCGCCGCCGCGCGCGAGCTGAATGTCTCCCAGCCCTCGGTCAGCAAGGTGCTGCGCCACGCCGAAGACCAGCTGGGCTATCCGCTGTTCGAACGCGGCCGGTCGGGCCTGATCCCGACGGCGGCGGCGCACGAGCTGTTCGACAAGGCCAAGGACGTCTATGGCGATGTCCGGGCGCTCAACCAGCTGGCCAAGAATATCCGCGAGCGCCGGGGCGGGCATATCCGCCTGGGCGTGCTGCCCTCGCTGGGACTGAGCATCGTGCCCGAGGCGATCGCGGCCTATCGCAAGGTCCAGCCGGAGGTCAGCTTCGAGATCAATACGCTGCATTCCAGCGAGATCGCCGAGGCCTTGTTCCAGCAGGGATGCGACATTGCCATCGGATACGGGGCGCCGATGAATGCGCGGCTGGTCACCCAGGAGCTTGGCCGCAGCGAGTTGCTGCTGGTGGCCCGGCACGATCAGTTCGCCGGACGCGACAGCGTTTCCCTGGCCGATCTGGACGGGGTGGAATTCATCGGCCTGCGCGACAGCGGGCCTTGCGGGGACCTGTTCAGCGACCAGCTGTCGCGGGCCGGCGTGACCTTGCGCGAAGTGGTGACGGCGCGCACCTACTATGTCGCGATGTCGCTCGTGCGGCACGGTGTCGGCGTGGCCGTGATCGACAGCTTTACCGCGGCGTTCAACGAGGATCCCGATATCCGTCTGTTGCGCTTCCAGGACCCGGTCCGTTACTCGGTCAACGCCGTCACGGCGGACTCCGTCGACACGGGCACGGGCGAACGGACAAACCAGGCGGAACTGGTTGACGGCTTCCTCGATGTGCTGCGCGCGGTGATTTCGCGAACTCACTCAGTGCACTGAGCGCCCGGACGCACGCATTGCGGGCATAACCTTCGTCTATAGCCGCACAAAAACTGACTACGGCTGCGCGCCTTCACGGGCGCGACATAATCTGAAAGCCTTTGCGATCAGGGCGCTGCCTCGTCACAGGGACGAGCGGGTCGGCGCCGTCATGCAGGGGAGATTGCTATGACCGTCGGGCGGGTTTCCAAACTCATTTTGCTCAGTTCAACCATTCTGTTTTCGCAAGTGGCGAATGCCCAGGAGGCCGAGGCTCCGCCGCAGGACGATGACGAAACCGAAGTGATTGTCGTCACCGGTTCCAACATTGCCGGCACGCCGATCACCGGCGCGCTGCCGGTCACCGTCATCGGCTCGGACGATCTCGATGCGATCGGCGCCTCGTCGATGGACGAGCTTTTCCGCTCCATCCCGCAAGCCGGCGATGTGGCCTTCCAGGAAGGCCGCACGGCCGGCGGCGTCAATGACGCACGCGGCGATGTGGCCTCGGTCGATCTGCGTTCGCTCGGTTCGGGCAATACGCTGGTTCTGCTGAACGGGCGCCGCCTGGTTCTGCACCCGGGCTATCAGACCGAAAACCTGGTGCCGGTCACGACGGTGAACGTGAACTCCATCCCCAATAACGGCGTCCGCCGGGTCGAAGTGCTGCGCGACGGCGCTGCCGCGATCTACGGCACGGATGCTGTGGGCGGCGTGGTGAACACGATCCTGCGCGACAATTTCGACGGTCTGACCGCCGAGATCGAATATGGCGGGTCAGAGGGCACCTCGCTGCGCGAGCTTGAGGGCAGCATCGCCTTCGGCCGTGACTTCAACAATGGCCAGTCCAACCTGTCGATCTTCGTCGACTATATGGACCGCGCCGGCATGCCGGCCTCCGATCGTGATTATGCGGCCAGCTATGATGCGCGCGACCAGGTGATCGGCACGCCGTTCGAGGACGATACCGATTTCGACAACCGGTCGACCAATTCGCCCTTCGGCGAATTCCAGACCTGGGATTACACGGCAACCATCCGGCAGAACGGTACGGCGCTGACCTCGTCGGGCGACTACTGGCACATCCAGCCGGACAGCGTGACCGGCTGTCTGGCCGATCTGGGCGCCGGGCTGTGCATCGACAACAGCACGCAGAATTCCACCTCGGACCGCGTCTATCGCTACAATTCCAACTTCGACCGCTGGATCTATGGCGACAATGAGCGGTTCAACGCCTTTTCCTTCTTCAACCATGATTTCGGCAACGGGCTGGAATTCTTCGCCGAGGCCGGGCTCTACCTGTCCGACTACATGACCCATCGCGAGCAGGCTTCGCCGCTCAGCGCCGCCGACATCATCGTCCCGGCCAGCAATTACTGGAATCCCTTCGGTCCGGTGACCTTCTCGGACGGCAGTGTCAATCCGAACCGTCTGCCCGGTCTGAACATTCCGGATGCGGGCGTGGCCAATATCATCAATGACTACCGCTTCGTCGATGCCGGACCGCGTGTCATCAATGTCGACAATACCAGCTACCGCCTGCTGGCGGGCCTGCGCGGCTCGTTCGGCGCCTGGGACTGGGAGTCGGCGATGCTGTGGTCCGAGGCGACCACGGAAGACCGCACCAACCGCATCTCCAACACGCTGCTCCAGGAGTCGCTCGCACTGGAAACGCCGGATGCCTACAACCCGTTCAACGGCGGCAATCTGGTCGACTTCTCCAATGGTGACAGCACGCCCAACCCGCAATCCACGATCGACAGCTTCATGGTCGACGTGACGCGGGAAAACTCCACCGAGCTGGGCCTGTGGGACTTCAAGACCTCGCGTCCGGACCTGTTCCAGCTGCCGGCGGGCGGTGTCGGTGTCGCGCTGGGGGTCGAGCTGCGGCACGAGGCCTTCGAGGACGATCGCGACGATCGCCTCGACGGCACGATCACCTTCACCAATCCGATCAGCGGCGACTTTTTCGGATCCGACGTGCTCGGCTCCAGCCCGACGCCGGACTCCTCCGGCGACCGTTCGGTGTTCTCCTCCTACGCCGAACTCTCGGTGCCGCTGGTCAGCCGCGACATGAACATCCCGCTGATGCAGGCCATCGATGTCCAGCTGGCAGCGCGCTACGAGAACTATTCCGATGTCGGTGACGTGCTGAAGCCGAAGGCGGCGATCGGTTGGGAAGTGACCGACTGGCTGATGCTGCGCGGCTCCTACTCGGAAGGCTTCCGGGCACCGAACCTGCCGCAGATCCACGAGCGCGGCGTGGAACGGTCCAACACGCGCCTCGACTACATCTTCTGCGAGGCCGACCTGCGCGCCGGCCGTATCGCCAATGTGGACGAATGCTTGCGTTCGCAGTCGACGGTCAGTGTGCGCGAAGGGTCCAGCACGCTGGAGCCGGAAACCAATACCACCTACAGCTATGGTTTCGTCTTCCAGCCGCAGCTCTGGGATCGCCGCTTCGGCGATCTGACTGTCACGGTCGACTACTGGAATATCCAGCAGGAAAACGTCATCGGCATTTTTGGCGACGACAACCATCTCGCCTATGACTACCTGCTGCGCACCCAGGGCTCCTTCAACCCGGCGGTGATCCGCGAAGCGCCCAGCGCCGACGATATCGCCGACTTTGCCGGAACCGGTCTCGACGCGGTCGGCGAGGTGATCGAGGTGCAGGACACTTATCAGAACCTCCTGCCGCGGCAGATCGAAGGCGTCGACGTCACCGTCCTCTACGATATCGACGACACGCCGCTCGGTGACTTCCGTGTCTCCGTCACGGCGGCCCATCTGATCACGTTCGACCAGGAGCCGTCGCCGGAAGCCCAGGCGATCATCGATGCCCAGGATGCCGGCGAGATCTTCAGCGGTTTCGTGGTCGACGGTGCGGCGGGGCTGCTGCGCCAGGACGGCAATCCGGAATGGCGGGCAACGACCTCGATCACCTGGCGCAACGGCAATTGGGGCGCCGGCCTGTTCGGCCGCTATACCAGTTCCGTGCTGGACACCGGGGCGACGCTCGGTGACGGTACCCAGTTCGAGGTCGACGAGTGGTATTACGGCAATGTCTATGTCCAGTACACGTTCGACCGCGAAGACGTGCTGGACAATACCCGGGTCCGGGTCGGCGCGCGCAACTTCACCAATGAGGCGCCGCCGCTGGCCGACAGCACGTTCAACTATCTGGGAACGCTGCACTCGGCGCGGGGACGTTTCCTCTACGCCTCGGTCCGCAAGTCCTTCTAGGGCAGGAACCATGCTTGCAAAGACGCTTCAGGCGGCCGGTGCTCTTGCACTGGCCGTCCTGGCCCCGGCTGCTCCGGCCGCGGCAATGCAGATGCTTGCCTTCACGGGCGGGACCGTTGTCGACGGAACCGGCGCGCCCGGCCGGACGGCGGATGTCGTCACAGAAGACGGCCGGATCGTATTTGTCGGCGCGCTGGATGAAAGCGGGCTGACGCCCGACCGGGTCATCGCGGTAGAGGGGCTGGTCGTCGCGCCGGGCTTCATCGACCCACACACGCACGCGCTGGCGGATCTGGCGGCCGATGACGCCGAACGCCGCCGCAGCGACAATATTCTCTTCCAGGGCGTGACCACGGTGGTCGTCGGCAATGATGGCGGCGGCGAGCCGGCCGTTGGCAGCCTGGCCGAGGACCTGCAGGCGCTGGGCATCGGTCCCAATGCCGGCTTTCTGGTCGGTCTGGGGCCGATCCGGACCGCCGTGATCGGCGAAGACAACCGCACCGCAACCGCCGAAGAGCTTGCCCGCATGGAAACCATGCTGGCGGGTGGAATGTGCGAGGGCGCCATCGGCTTTTCCACCGGGCTTCACTACACCCCGCAGAATTTCGCGCCGCTGGACGAAGTGGTGGCGCTGGCCACCGTCGCCGCCGCGCGCGGCGGTCTCTATGACAGCCACATTCGCGACGAGAGCAGCTATTCCCAGGGTCTGCTGGCCTCGATCGACGAGGCGATCACGGTCGGCGAACGCTCCGGCGCGCCGGTCCATATCGCCCATATCAAGGCGCTCGGTCCCGATGTCTGGGGTCAGAGCCAAGCCGTGATCGCGAGGGTCGAGGCGGCGCGTGCAAACGGTTTGCGTGTCACGGCCGACCAGTACCCCTGGCGTGCCTCGGGCACGCGGCTGGCCAATGCGCTGGTGCCGCGCTGGGCGCTGGATGGCGGCCGCGAGGGGCTGCTGGCCCGGCTGGACGATCCGCAGGTCCGGCCGCGCCTGGTGGCCGAAATGCACGACAATTTGCGCCGCCGTGCAGGGGCCGATGCCCTGCTGCTCACGCGGCCATTGCGCGGGGCCGACCCGGCACTGGGCGGTCACACGCTGGCGGCCATCGCCGAACAGCGCGGCGAGGACGCAATCGAAACCGCCATCGCCATCATCCGCTCCGGCGGCTACCGCGTTGCGTCCTTCGTCATGGACGGGGCCGATATCGAAGCCTTCGCCGGTCAGGACTGGGTGACGACGGCGTCGGACGGATCGACCGGGCACCCGCGCCGCTTTGCGACCTTTCCCAAGGCCTATCGCGATCTCGTCGTGGACGGCGGGATGATGCCGCTGGAACGCTTTGTGTGGCGCAGCACCGGCCTCACCGCCGATACGTTCGGCTTCACCGGGCGCGGCTATCTGCGCGAAGGCCTTGTCGCCGACATCGTGGTCTTCGACCCGCACACATTCGCCCCGCGCGCCGGCTATGCCGCGCCGGAGGAATTGTCCGAAGGCGTGCGCTATCTGCTCGTCAACGGCGTGCTGGCCATCGAGAATGGCGCGACCACCGGCGCGCTGGCCGGCCAGCCGGTCCTGCGCGACACCAGCCATATCGATCTGTGCGAGGAATAGCTCTTGTCTTTCTGGTTCAATATCGTCCTCTGGAAACGCATTCTCCTGGCCCTCGCGCTCGGCGCTGTGGCCGGCTATTTCGCCGGTGATGCTGTCGAACATCTGCGCTGGGTGGGCGATCTCTTCATCCGCCTGATCCGGATGCTGATCATCCCGCTGGTCTTCGTCACCCTGGTCTCGGGCGTGACGGCGATGAGCGATCCCAAACGGCTCGGTTCGATCGGCGGCAAGGCGATCGCGCTCTATCTCGCGACGACATTGTTCGCGATCCTGCTCGGTCTGGCGCTGGCTGCCGGGCTGCGGCCGGGTGACGGGATCGACCTGTCCGGGGCGACGCCGCAGGAATTGTCCGAGCCGATGGGGCTGACCGAACGCCTGCTGGCGATCGTGCCGGAAAACCCCTTCGCCGCCTTCGCCCAGGGCGACCTTCTGGCCGTGATCTTCTTCGCGCTGATGACCGGCACCGGCATCCTGATCGGCGGCGAGAAGACGAAAGCGCTCAAATCCGCCTTCGACGCCGGTGCCGAGACCATGCTGAACGTCACCGGCATCGTCATGGAATTCGCGCCCTTCGGCGTCTTCGCCCTGGTCGCCTGGGTGATGGGCACGAGCGGGCTCAGCGCCTTTGCCAATCTCTTCGTCCTGGCCGTGACCGTGGTGGCAGGCTGCCTCCTGCACATCGTCATCACGCACGCGCTGTTCGTGAAATTCCTCGCGCGCCTGCCGGTCATTCCCTTCCTGGGCGGGGTGCGCGAGGCCCAGCTGGTCGCCTTCTCGACCTCGTCGAGCTCGGCGACCCTGCCCTCGACCCTGTCGGCAGCCGAGCACAATCTGGGCATCAAGCCTGCCGTCGCCTCGTCCATCCTGCCGCTGGGCGCGACCGTGAACATGGACGGTACCGCGCTCTACGTCGCCATCGTCGCTGTCTTCGCGGCCCAGGCTTTCGGTATTCCGCTGGAACTGCAGGACTATCTGCTGATCGCGCTGACCACCACGCTCGTGTCGATCGGTACGGCTTCGGTGCCCTCTGCCTCGCTCTTCCTGATCGCGGCCGTGCTGCAGACGATCGGCATGACGCCGGAGCAGATCGCTCTCGTGGTCGGCTTCATCCTGCCCTTCGACCGGATTCTCGACATGACCCGCACCGTCACCAACGTCACCGGCGACCTCTGTGTCGCCACTGTCGTCGGCCGCTGGGAGGGCGAGATCGACGAAGAGGTCTACCGGGCCAAGCCGGTCGAATAACCGCGTACCCAATCCGACAATCCAGGGGACAAACCGCCATGATGCCGTTTCTTCGTACGCTCTGCACCGCCACCCTGTGTGCCGCGACGCTCCTTCCGGCCGCGACCGGTCCGGCAGCGGCCCAGTCCTCGCTGCTCGACTATGGCAGCATCGTCCATCCGGTCGTCGACGAGGACGGAATGGTGGTCAGCCAGAACGAGATCGCCAGCCGTGTCGGTGCGGAAATCCTCGCGGCCGGCGGCAATGCTGTCGACGCGGCCATCGCCACCGGTTTCGCGCTCGCCGTCACCCTGCCGCGCGCCGGCAATCTGGGCGGCAGCGGCTACATGCTGGTCTACATCGCCGAGGAAGACCGGGTCCTGGCCCTCGACTACCGCTCGGCCGCACCGGCCGCCGCAACCGTCGAGATGTTTCTCGACCGCCGCGGGCGGATCAATGATGAGGCCAATTACGGTCATCGCGCCGCCGCCGTCCCGGGAACTGTCGCCGGCTTCGCTGCGGTGCACGAACGGTACGGGGTGTTACCCTGGGCGGACCTTATTGCACCCGCTATGTCACTCGCACGGGACGGTATTGTCGTCTCAAGGGATCTCTCCGAAGCCCTGCAATGGGGCGAGCGCCGCCTGTCGAGTTCCGATGCCGCCCGGTCCGCCTTCTTCCATGCCGATGGCAGTCCCTACCGGTTCGGCGAGCGGCTGGTTCAGCCCGACCTCGCCTGGACGCTGCAGCGGCTTATGACGGCAGGCCCGCGCGATTTCTACGAAGGCGAGATTGCCCAACGGATTGTCGCGGACATGGAGCGCAATGGCGGGCTGATCTCGATGGAGGATCTTGCGGCGTATGAAGCGCAATGGCGTGAACCGATCCGCACGACCTATCGCGGCCATGACGTCGTGACCATGCCGCCGTCGAGCTCGGGCGGGATCGCCCTGCTCCAGATGCTCAACATGCTGGAACATTTCAATCTCTCGGCGATGGGTGCAAACAGCGCCGCGACCCTGCACACCCTGTCGGAAGTGATGCAGCTCGCCTATGCCGACCGCACGCAATATCTCGGCGATCCGGACTATGTGCAGGTGCCGGTCGAGACGCTGATTTCCAAGGCCTATGCAGAGGAACGCGTCAGCCACGTCTCACGCACGTCGGCATCGCCGGCCAGCGCCGTCTCGCCGGGTGATCCGCTCGCCTTCGAGAGCCCGGATACGACGCATTTCTCGGTCGCTGACTCCGCGGGCAATGTTGTCTCCAACACCTATACGCTGGGCTCGTCCTTCGGGTCGGGCGCTCTTGTCGAGGGCGCCGGTTTCCTGCTGGACAACCAGATGAAGAATTTCGCCCTGCGCTCGCATCTCAATGATGTGCGCGGGATGCAGTCGAATGTCGCGAACCGGCTGGAGCCGGGCAAGCGCATGACGTCCAGCATGACACCCACCATCGTGTTCCGCGATGGCGAGCCCTATCTCGTTGTCGGAACGCCGGGCGGCTCCACCATCATCAATACGGTGCTGCAGGTGATCCTGAACGTGATCGACCACGACATGAATATTGCCGAGGCCGTGCAGGCGCCGCGTATTCACCAGAACTGGTATCCCGATGAGCTGGAAGTGGAGCCCGGCCTGTCGATCGACACGCTGCGCCTGCTGGGCAGCCTGGGCCATGAGATCGAGTTCTCCGACACGATCGGCAGCGCCCAGTGCATCCGCATTGCGGACGGCGTGTTCGAGGGCGCGGCAGATCCGCGGCGTCCCGACGCCCGGGCGGCCGGGGTCAGAAATGTCGGCACCCTGCCAGGCTATCGCTGGTAGGGCGCCGACAGGCGGGAGGGTCGGGGATCAGCCCTTGTGGGCGATGGCTTCGATCTCGATCAGCGCGTCGCCGGCCAGCAGGCCGGACACCACCGTCGAACGGGTCGGGAAGGGTTCGGCGAAACGCGCGCGATAAACGGCGTTGAACTCACCCGCCAGCGCGGCATCGGTCAGCCAGACGGTGGTCTTCACGACATCGTTCAGCGTCATGCCGTGCCGGGCGAGAACCGCGGCCAGATTGTCGATGGCCCGGCTTGCCTGTTCGGTCATCCCGCCGGCGACCATTTTACCGTCATCGCCGCGCGGCAGCTGGCCGGATATGAACAGCAGGCCCGCCGCTTCGCGTGTGGGGCTAAGGGGTGGCGGCAAGGGTTTTGACGTCATGAGGGGCGTGTCCTTCTGATACCGGGTCGAAATCGGGTGCAATCTGGCGGGCCAGCCGCTCGCCGGACCCCATCGCCAGGGTCCAGCCCAGCATGCCGTGCCCGACATTGTAGGCGAGCGCCGGGCCGGCCTGTCCGATGCAGGGCAATGAGTTTGGCGTCATCGGCCGCAACCCGGCCCAGAAGCTCGAAGCGTCATCAAAGGCGGCAGCCTGCGGCAGCGAGGCCCTTGCGTGCTGTAGCAGCGTGTTGAGCCGGGCCGGGTCCGGATCGGCCGAACGCCAGCCGAGATCGGCCAGTCCCGCGACGCGGATGCGGCCGTCCAGCCGGGTAAAGACAAGCCGCCGGGTCGTATCTGTCAGGCTGACCGTCGGCGCGGCCTCACCGGGCGGGGCGGTCAGCGAGTAGCCTTTCATCGGCATGACCGGGATCGAGACGCCGAAGGGGCGCAGCAGGCGGCGCGCATCGGCACCGGCGCACACGACGGCCATGTCGGCCTTCACAGCCTGGCCGTCGGTGCACAGCAGCGCCTGGCTCGATGCCGTGCTGACCTCGCTGACGGTGGCGTCGAAGATCACCCGCACACCGTAGCGCGCCTGCAGCAGCTCGAGCATGTTGCTGGAAAAGCGGAAGGAGTCGCCGACCGCTTCATCCGGCGTGTAGATGATGCCGACCGGCCGGTCCGGCGCTGCGTCGAGCGCCGGTTCGATCGCGCGGGCCTCGTCATAGGTCAGGGCCTGCTGGGCCGCCGGTCCGACATTCTTCATTCCCATCACGCGGCGCGCCGCGGCAAAGGCGGTTTCGGTGTGATAGAGGTGCATCTTGCCGCGCACCGCATAGCCGAAATCAAGATCGTGTGTGGCCAGCAGGCTGGCCATCTGCAGCCGGGACTCCAGTCCCAGCTCGAGGGCTGCGAGCGTGTTGCGCTTGAACCGCCCGGCGGTGCAGTTGCGCAGAAAGGCCAGCAGCCAGCGCAGATAGTCCGGGTCGAGGCTCAAGCGCATGCGGAAGGCTTCGCTGCGGCCGAGAAGCAGGCCGGGCATGTCGCGGAACAGGCGCGGATTGGCGAGGGCGTCCGTGTAGAGATAGCTCAGCTGAGCCCCGTTCGCGTAGGACGCGCCGCGACCGGCGGATTCGCGACCGTCGATCACGGTGACATCCAGCCCGCGCCTGGCCAGGGCATAGGCGGTCGCCACACCGACCACGCCGGCACCGATAATGGCCACGGATTTCAGCGTGCGCGTCATGCCGTGTTCGGTCCCGCTTGTCGTGTGCGGGCAGGGGCCGGTCCGGGTGGCCGGCTGTCAGGACATGAGCGCGCGTGCATGGTTCTTTCCGGCACGGGGTTGAAGCATATCCTGACCATAGAAAGTGCGCCGTGTCTTCGGCCACTTCATATTCGGGCAGGGGCCATAACGCCGGTGCATACCCCCGCTGACGCGCCTGCTCAGACCTGTCCGGAGGCTAGTGCCGGTGTGCCGGGCGGCCGGCCGCGGTAATCCAGGCGGCGCCGTGCGACAGGGCCAGGCCGCTGGCGCCAATCACCGTGATGACGCGTTCGGTCAGTTCGGAAATCCCGGCCAGCGCGCCGAAGAAGAGCAGCGCAAGTCCCGTGATCGCAAGGCCACGCAGGGCGATGCCGCGCATCCCGCCCGGCCAGCGCCGCATGGCGTTGAGACTGACCAGAAGCGCCAGGCCCGCCAGGGCGAGGTGGATACGCTCATCCTCCATCCAGACCAGCGCCGGACCCAGCGAAATGAGGAAGGGCAGGGCCAGACAGTGCACAAGGCAAAGGCCTGAAAGGGCGATCCCGACGGCGTCCTGGCTACGGCGCATGTATTTCCCTCCCGGGTGACAAAAAAGACATGAGTGGACCCCTTGAGCACGCGATATGTTACATAATAACGTATCCTCGAGCGATCAACGGCGCTCGTCGCGAATTCGCAGGGAGATGTGCAGTGGGACCGAATATTCTGGTGCTTGCCGGCGCCGTAATGGCCTCGTCAGGGCTACATACGGGTGACACAGGTGCTACACAGACGGCACATGAAGATCACGATGCGCATCATGGTCACGCGGATCATGACGGGCATGAGGAACACGAAGCGCATGTCCACGGTGTCGGCCATCTGGGCGTCGCCGTCGAAACGGATGGACGGGTCGAGGCCGAGTTCGAGACGCCGGGCTATAATCTGTTCGGTTTCGAGCGCGAGCCGCGCGATGCGGACGAGGCGCGTCTCGTCAGCGAGGCCCGGTCCAGCCTCCTGGCCGAGGGCGTGGTGCTGCGGCTCGACCGCGATGCGGGCTGTGCCTTTCTGGGCGGCGAGATCGCCGATACCGGCTATCAAGACATCCGGGTGACCTACCGGTTCGAGTGCGCGCAACCGCAGCGTCTGCGCCGGATCGGTACGGGCCTTTTCGAGATGTTCGAACGGTTCGAGACGATAGAGGCGGTGCTGGTGTCGCCGGACCGGCAGGCCGGTTTCGATCTGACGCCGGCATCTCCGGACCATCGTCTGGCACCATGACGGTCCCGGCTGTCCGTATCCGCGACCTGGTTTTCGCCTGGCCGGGCGGGCCGTCGGTGCTGGAGATCGACCGGTTCGAGATGGCCGCGGGAGAGGCGGTTTTCCTCGCCGGGGCTTCGGGCAGCGGCAAGAGCACGCTGCTCGGTCTGATCGCCGGGATCACGCCCTGCCGAGAGGGCGAGATTTGCGTCCTGGGCACGCGCATGGACCCGGATCGTCCCGCCCGGCGCGATGCCCTGCGCGCGGCGCAGCTGGGCATCGTCTTCCAGCTGTTCAATCTCGTGCCCTATCTCAGCCCGCTGGAGAATGTCCTTTTGCCGCTGCGCTTTTCGGCGGCGAGGGCTGCGCGGTTGAAGCAGGACGGGACGGATCCGCACACCGAGGCGCACCGTCTGCTCGACGCGCTGGGGCTGGATGCCGGCAGCCTGACCCGCCGGGTCACGGCGTTGAGCGTGGGACAGCAGCAGCGTGTGGCGGCAGCCCGGGCGCTGATCGGCCGGCCGGGTCTGGTCATTGCGGACGAGCCGACTTCGGCGCTTGACCAGGATGCCCGCGACGCCTTCCTCTCCCTGCTGACCGCGGAGTGCCGCAAGTCCGGCGCGGCGCTGCTGTTCGTCAGTCATGACCGCACCCTGGCGGACCGCTTCGACCGGCAGATCGAACTGGCGGAGATCAATCGCGCGAGGCAGGCGGCATGAGCGCGTCCCTCCTGACCCTGGCCTGGAAAAGCCTGGCCAATCGCGGCGTCTCGGTGGCGCTGACGATCCTGTCCATCGTGCTCGCGGTGATGCTGTTTCTGGGGGTGGAGAAGATCCGCACCGGTGTGCGGGCGAGCTTCGATTCCACCATTTCCGACACCGATCTGATTGTCGGTGCGCGCGGCGGGGCGATCAATCTCCTGCTCTATTCGGTCTTCCGCCTGGGCGACCCGACCGCGAATATCGGCTGGGATACCTATCAGCTGATTGCCTCGGCGCCGGATGTCGAGTGGACCGTTCCCATTTCGCTGGGCGACAGTCATCGCGGCTACCGGGTCGTGGGCACGACACAGGCCTATTTCGAGCACTACCGTTATGGCCGCAGCCAGCCGCTGGCGCTGGCCGACGGCCGGGTCTTCGACGGAACCCATGAAGTGGTGCTGGGCGCGGAAGTGGCCCGCCAGCTCGACTATGGCCTGGGCGGGTTTATCCGGCTGTCGCACGGGATCGGCGATGTCAGCTTTGCCGAGCATTCAGGCCATGATTTCGAGATTGTCGGCATTCTCGCGCCGACGGGTACGCCCGTGGACCGGTCTGTCCATGTCTCGCTGGAGAGTATCGAGGCAATCCATGTCGGCTGGGAGAGTGGCGCGCCACCGTCCGGGGGCGCTGTGCACGAAACGTCTGACCCCGATACGCTCGAGCCCGACAGCATCACGGCGATCCTGGTCGGGGTGAACTCGCCGATCCGGGTGCTGGGCCTGCAAAGGCAGATCAACACCTATCAGGGCGAGGCGCTGAGCGCGATCATGCCGGGCGTGGCGCTGTCGCAGCTCTGGCAGGTGATCGGGGCCGGCGAGACGGCGTTCAAGGCGATCTCGCTGCTGGTTGTCGTGGTCGGCATGACCGGCATCCTCACCGCCCTGTCGGCCGGGCTCAACGAACGCCGCCGCGAGATGGCGGTGTTGCGGGCGACCGGTGCGCGGCCGCGCGATATCTTTGCCCTGCTGATCCTGGAAGCCGCGTCGCTGGCGGCCGCCGGTGCCGTGATCGGCATTCTCCTGGCGCAGATCGGCTTTGCCATCATCGCCCGTGGTGTTGCCACACGCTACGGCCTCGACCTGGCCGGCGGGCCGGGCCTGACCGAAATCCTTGTCCTCGGGGCCGTCACCCTGGCCGGCGCGCTGCTGGGCGCATGGCCGGCCTGGCGGGCACAGCGCAATGCGCTGGCCGACGGCCTGTCCATCCGTTTGTGAGGTCCATCATGTCTTCGATCCGCATCTACCTGCTTCCCGTTCTTCTGCTCGCCGCCTGCGGTGCCAGTCCCAGCGGTGCCGACCCCTCGCCCGGCACCGAAGCCGCGGCGGCGGGCAGTTCCCGGGCGGTGGAAGCCGTGCAGCCGGAGCCGCAGGACGAAGAGGCCGAGGAGCCTGCCGCCGGGCCTGGCGCGCAATCCGCCGCCGAGGCGGACGACGAAGCGCCGCTGCGGGCAACACCGCCGCCGCCCGGTCCCGACTTTCCGCCGCCGGACGAGAATGGCGTCATCACCATCAACTGGGACGATCTCCTGCCTGAGGGCGAGCTGGAGCGGATCGAGCAGCTCTACAACTCGGCCTATGCGACGATGGAGATCAATCATTTCGGCGGCCAGATGCAGCAGATCGGCACGTTCAATGTCGAGCCGGCGCTGATCGGCCAGACGGTGCGCATGCCCGGCTTCATCCTGCCGCTGGACTATCAGCCCGGTGGCGCGATCGACGAGTTTCTGCTGGTGCCCTATTTCGGCGCCTGCATTCACACCCCGCCGCCGCCGCCCAACCAGATCGTCTATGTCACGCTGGACGAACCGCTGCGGGTCGAGCGCTTGTGGGATCCGGTCTGGGTGACGGGCGAGCTGTCCTCGGACCGGCACATGAACGGGCTGGGCGACGCAGCCTACACAATGCGCCTGATCAGTCACGAGCCCTATCGGGACTAATCCACGGCGCCTCAATCCGCGCTGGAGAAGACGCCGCGGCGGGTGAATTCGGCTTCCAGCCAGGCTTCGTCCTCGAAGGGCGGGATCATCTCGCGTGCGGGTCTCAGACCGGCGGCGTGGGCGAGGGCGGCGACGCGGCCCTGGCCGTTGAACAGTGTGTCGGGCAGCATATCCGCAATCGGGTCGGCATAGGCGGTTTGCGCCGGCACGATCTGCCAGCCCGCCTCGCGCAGGGCCGCCGCGAGATCGTCGATGAAGAGTGCGGCCAGATCGTTTTCGTGCAGCAGCAGGACGTGGGCCGGAGACCGGTCCAGCGTCTCGCGGGCCAGCGTGTCGTAGAAATCGATGCCTTCGAGCAGGATATCGATATAGGCCTGACGCAGCGCGTCCATGTCGACCTCGCGCCCGGCCGCGATGGCACGCTGGACCAGCGCATCCATGTACCAGTCGTAATTGTCGACAGTGACATAGCCGTTGCGCAGGCCGCGTTCGGCGAGCCCGTGGCGCAGGGCGTCGCGGCCCTCGACGGTGCGGCCTTCATCGAGGAAGGGAAAGCGGAAATAGGGGGTGTGACCCGGCAGGTCTTCCAAAAGACGGGTGGTGCGGTCGAGATCGGCCAGATAGTCACCGGGTTCGCTCTGCCACAGCCAGGTATGGGAATAGGAGTGGTTCGCCAGGCTGTGACCGGCGGCGGCATAGGCCTGCAGCCGGTCCAGCCCGTCCTCACGGGCTTCGGCATTGCGGCCGGCCACGAAGATCATCGCTCCGTCGACATCGGCCCGGTCCAGCGCCTCGATCAGCGCGCGGGTCCGTCCGGAACCGGTGAAGAAGGCGCCGTCGCCGCGGGGGGCGTCGTCGAAGGTGAGCGCGATCGTGCCGCGCGTTGCGGCGGGCGCGGTCTGGGCGTCCGCGGGTGCGGAACCGGTCGAGGCGGCAAGGAGTGTCAGGGGCACAAGGTAACGCAGAAACATGATGTTCGGTCCGGTTGGCTGGATAGAGGGTTCGCGATCAGCGCAGGCCGACTTCGCCGCGCACGGTTTCGGCGAGACTGGCGGGATCATAGGCCAGACCGTCGCGGATTACGTATTCGAGTGTGCGGATGGCGGCCGGGTCGGCTGTGAGGTCGCCGTTCAGGATCAGGAGATCGGCCCGGTAACCGGCCTGCACCAGACCCCGGTCTTCGCCCAGGCCGAGTTCGACGGCGCCGTTATGGGTCATGATCTGCACGGTTTCGGGGACGGAGAAGCCGGCTTCCACAAGCAGTTCCAGATTCCGCTGATCGCCATAACCGGCGACGATGTGGCGGCCATTGTCCGGACCGGCGACAAGCCGGCCGCCGGCTTCGGCAAAGCGGCGCTCGAATGCGAGGATGCTGTCGAAAAGCGCCGGTGTGAAACGGGTCGTGTCGCGGCGTTCGGCAAGCGCGGTCTGGCGGGCGTCATAGGCGGCGCGCTCGACCGGCGACAGCATCTCCAGCGCGCGCGGTTCGCCCTGCGGCCGATGGGCGAAATGGGACTCGATGATGGCCAGTGTGGAGGTCAGCGTCACGTCATGGGCGACGAGCGTGTCGATCACGGCCGAGACCGCAGGGCCGTCAATGTCGGCCTCGGTCAGGGATGACAGGGTGGAGACGCATTCGCCCGCAGGCTTGTCCTCGACCAGGTCCGACATGGAAATCAGGCCGTGCTCGATCCGGTCGATTCCCATCTCGGCCGCCTCACTGAAAGTCAAAGAGCACAGATGCCCGGTCACGGTCAGGCCGTGGGTGTGCGCCTGGTCGATGATCGCGGCTGCGATCGGCGGCGTGACGTGGCGGTAGAGCTTGAACCCGGCGACCCCGGCGGAGGCCCAGTAGTCGACGAAGTCGCGGGCGGCCTGCGGCGTGGCCGGGCGCGGCATCACCCAATTGCCCTCGGGCCCCGTCACATAGGGCGCGGCGATGCGCATGTCCGGACCCGGACCGAGCCCGCGTGCAACCGCTCCGGCCATGTTCAGCTCGGCCATGGGAGCAGCGCTGCCGGCGGAGAACAGGGTCGTCACACCGCCGGCGAGGTAGAGATGCGGCGCGGCAAAATGGCTGACGGGCACACCCGGGTGGTGCAGGTGATTGTGCAGGCCGACAATGCCCGGCATTGCCGTCCGGCCGTCGAGCGCCACCACGTCGAACCCGTCCGGGATCGTCACGCCGCCACGATCCCCGACGGCCAGGATGCGGCCATCCTCGATCAGGATGGTCTGGTCCTGGCGCGCCGGGGCGCCGGACCCGTCGATCAGCTGCAGACCGGTCAGGGCCAGACGCGGAGCGTCGATCCGCACATGGCGCATCACCGAATCCGACAGGCTTTCGGGAGGCTGGGCGGTGCCGGCTGCACTCACCGCGAGGCTGGCCAGGCCGGCGGTCAGTGTCGCCGTGATGGCGCGACAGAACATGAGGAAACTCCGGTTGCTACGATTCTAGCGATAGTGTTACATTCGTAGCGTTTCTGGCAACCCGCCTCTGCAGACCGCGGTCCGTTACTGGCCGGGCAGCGTGCCCTCCGCGGCGCGCTGGCGGACATTGTCGAGCAACGCATCCAGGCCGGCCCGGTCATGCAGCCGGCCATCGGCGATCACGGCCGCGATGGCTTGCGTGTTTCCGATCGCGTCCAGCGGGTTCGCGTCCAGCAGGACAAGGTCGGCCTCGGCCCCGGCCTGGACGATGCCCAGCGTGCCGTCGCGGCCGAGATACCGGGCCGGCGTCGCGGTCGCGGCGCGCAGCGCGTCCATCGGGCTCAGCCCGGCCTCGACCAGGCGGGCCAGTTCCTCATGGGCGCTGATGCCGGGAATGATCATCGTGTCATTGGCATCAGTGCCCACCATCACCGCGACGCCTTCCTCATGCGCCAGCGCCGTGACCTGCAGTCCCAGGGCGTAGAAGCGGGCATAGTGATCGCGGACTTCGGCAGGTTCGGCGGCGGTGCGATCGAGATCGGCGTCCCAGTGCTGGCGCTGGAAACCGGGGATGTAGGCCAGCGCCGGATGGTCGCGATAGGCCGGGTCGCCGGCGCGCACATCCATCTCGCGCGTGCCGTGGGTGGGGACGTAATAGGTGCCGTTGGCCGCCAGTTCGCGCATCAGGGCGCGGCAGGTTTCCGCGTCGAAGCTGGCCACGGTGCGCGAAAGCCGTTCCGCATCGTCCGGCCATTGCGCCGTCTCATCGCCGCCGACCACGCCGCGGATGCGGGAGCGGTATTCGGCGCCGAAACCGCTGCAATCGGTGACGATGTCCTTGGCGTGCTCAAGCGTGCGCTGGCCGGCGGCCGAGGCTTCGGCGGCGGACAGCACGAGCGGGATATGGCCGGACACTTCCAGGCCGAGCTCGCCCGCCCGCGCCATCAGCCCTTCATAGGCGGCCGGGAAGATGGCGTGGTACATTTTCACCAGATCGACGCCGCGCGCATCGAGATAATCGGCGAGGGCCCGGCCCTGCTCTTCCGTTTGCGGCATGAACATCGGATCGGCGTCCGGCGGCAGATGGCCGGTGCGGTCGCTCTGCACAAAGGCGCTCGACAGGCGCACCAGGTCCGGTCCGGCCAGCTCTCCGGCATCGATGCGGGCATTGTAGGTCACCAGATCGTCCCGGCACAGGAAGGGCGGGGTCTGCGGCTCCCAGCAATCGCCGGCCATGTCGCGCACCGAGGTGATGCCATGGGCGAGGAAGAGGGCGAGGCTGGTCTCGGTCACCGGCGCGACATTCGTGTGCACATGCATGTCCATCAGGCCGGGGATGAGGAAACGGCCCCGGCCGTCTATGGCCCGGACGCCCTCGGGAGCTGCCGCCCGGGCGGCGGGTTCGACCGCGGCAATCAGGCCGCCGGACAGGGTGACCGTCATGTCCGGCCGGACCGTGCGGCTGGCGGGATCGATCACGGTCACATGGGTGATCTGCAGCGCGTCCTGGGCGTGTGCCGCGGTGGACAGGCACAGCGCGAGGGTCGCGGCGGCGAGGCGGGATGGCGTCATGGGCAAGGGCTCCTTGGCGTTTTCAGGCTGCGGAAATCGCAGCGGGTCTGAGCCCTTGGATGCGGGCATCGCCCGATCCGGATGACGCTGAAAAAAGATCGCCTGCCCGTCATCCGTGGCAGCATGTGCCTGCATCAAAGCGCAAACAGGCAGGCTGGAGGTCGCCGTGGAAGACGATATCGTCGCCAAACTCATCCCGATCCTGGTGGTGGCATTCCTGGCCGCCATCCCGATCAGCGCGCAGTTCTTTGCCTACCGCAAACGCAAGGCGGATCTCGCCACGATCCGGTTGCTCGTCGAGCGCTGCGAGACCGTCGACCAGGCCGCGCTGGCGCAGATCGCCGGCGGGACGCGGCGGCGTTTCCGCGACCTGCGGCGCGGGCTGATCCTGCTGGCGCTGGTCCTGCCCGGTCTTGTGCTGGCCTTCCTGATGGAGAGCCTGCGGGCCCAGCTCTTCGTGCTGGCGATTGCCGGCCTGCCCTTCACGCTGGGACTGGTGCATCTGGCTTTTCACTTCTTGCTGGCCGGCCGGGACGAGCCCTAGCGGCCGATGACCCGCCGGACGCTCCGTCAGATCAGCGACAGCAAGCTGATCCCGCTGTGCCAGGCAGCAGGGGATGCTGATGCGTTCGAAGAACTGGTGCGCCGGCACCAGGCGGCCCTGACCGATTTTCTCACCGCCTCGATCCGTCACCGGCAGGATGCCGAGGACCTCGCCCAGTCGGCGCTGATCAAGGCCTTCATCCATATCCGCCGCTATGACGGCCGGTCGGCTTTCCGCACCTGGTTGTTCGCCATCGGCTATCGCGAGCTGTTGATGCTGGCCCGGCGGCAGCGCTCGCACCGGCGCATTCTCGACCGGTTGCGCGGCGAGGTGCGGCCGGTGGTGACCGGCGATCCGGACTGGCCGATCGATGTGCGGTCTGCGCTGGACGCGCTCGCGCCGGAAGAACGCGATGTTGCGATCCTGTGCGAGATCGGCGGGCTGACGCATGTCGAGGCATCCCGGGCGCTCAAAGTGCCGCTGGGGACGCTGAAGTCACGGGTCAAACGCGCAAAGGAGCGGCTGGCAGCGCGGCTTGCCCCGCAAGACGAGGAGGACAGACATGAGCCGTCTGACTGACCGGGGCCGGCGGCGGGCCGCGATACTGTCGATCCGGCTGCGGCTGGTGCGTCACGGCCGGTCGATCGTGTCGACGCTGATCCTGCTGGCCTGGCTGGCCGGCCTCGGCTTCGCCCTGCCGGTCGTTGCCGATTTTGCCGAACAGGACACGCCGGGCTTCGGCCTGGTCGTGCTGTACATCGCCCTGTCCGCCCTGGCGCTGGCCTGGTGCGAAAGCGAGGGCTAGTCAGCGACCCGGCTGTACCGTCAAGCATTGTTGCGACGCAGCAAACAAAGTCGAAAAAAGAAATTGCTACCGGTGTCATTATTATGCAGCATGCGGCTCATCCATGCTGGACGCCCGGTCTTCTGTGTTCACCTCCTTTGGTGCTGGATCGTCGGGTCGAGAAATGCTACCGGTGTCATTGCCGGATTTCGCCAGCCAGCCATGGCGGGAACACGAAAGCGGACCGGAAAACCGGCCGCATGCGGGGAGGAAATTATGAGACACTTCAACAAGCCGACGGCCAAGCTGCGTCTGCTCGCCGGTTGCGCGCCGGCCGGCCTCGTTCTGGCAGCCGCGCTGGGCGGAATGGCTGCGGCGCAGGACAGTGCCGAAACGTCGACCAATGACGTCATCACCGTCACCGGTTACCGGCAATCGCTGGCTGCGGCCCTCGATGTGAAACGCGACTCGTCGGGCGTCGTCGATGCAATCGTTGCCGAAGACATTGCCGCATTCCCGGACCTGAACCTGGCCGAATCCATCCAGCGCATCCCCGGCATCTCGATCAACCGGGTGGCCGGCGAGGGCCGCCAGATCACGGTGCGCGGTCTGGGCGCCGACTTCACGCGGGTCCGCATCAACGGCATGGAAGCGCTGTCGACCACGGGCGGCTCGGATGCGTCCGGCGGCTCAAATCGCGGTCGCGGCTTCGACTTCAACACGTTCGCGTCCGACCTCTTCAACGAGATCCGCGTCACCAAGACGACGTCCGCGTCGATGGATGAAGGTTCGCTGGGGGCAACGGTCGACCTGCGCACGGCGCGCGCCCTGGACTATGATCCGGGCCTGACCGCCGCCGTGTCCGCGCAGATGGGCTATAACAGCCTCTCCGAGGAAACCAGCCCGCGCTTTGCCGGCCTCCTGTCCTGGACGAATGACGACCGGAGCTTCGGCGTCAACCTGTCGCTGGCCTATACGGACCGCACGATCATCGAGGAAGGCTTCTCGACCGTGCGCTGGCAGGACGGCAATTTCCGTTCGGTCGACGGCCAGGCCTGTCCGGCCGGTCCGGGATGTTCGGACATCGACACCAATTCGCTGGTCTATCACCCGCGCATCCCGCGCTATGGCCGGCTGACGAACGAGCAGGAACGCCTCGGCATTACCGGCGGCCTGCAATTCCGTCCGAGCGAGCGCACGACGATCTCGCTGGACGCCCTCTACTCCCGCTTCGATGCGACCCGGGTGGAGAACTTCCTGGAAGTCTTCTTCCGCAGCCAGGAAGGTGTGATCGACGTCCGCGACTACACGATCGACGCCAGCCGCAACATCATGGACTCGGGCACGTTCGATATCAGCGGGAATGCCAATGGCACCCATCCGATCCGTTCGGAAGGCCGCTATGACGAGCTGACCACAGACTTCACCCAGTTCACCCTGGATGTGGAACACGACTTCACGGATCGCCTGCGCGGCCAGTTCATCGCCGGCACGGTGGAATCGGAGTTCGACAATCCGGTCCAGACCACGATCCTGTTCGACGCGATCGGGGATGTGACGGGCTATTCCTACGACTTCCGCAACAGCCACAACACGCCGGCCATCGACTTCGGCTCGCTGGATGTGACCGACCCGTCGCAATTCCAGTTCACCGAAGTGCGCGACCGGCCGCAATCGGTCACCAACTCCTTCGACACGATTTCCGGCTCGCTGGAATACGACGTCAATGACAACTGGTCGGTGTCCGGCGGGATCTCGTTCAAGCAATATGACTTCGAGACCCGGGAAGCGCGGCGCGAGAACACCAATGGCTCGGTGGTCTGCAACCTGCCGGGCGTGAACTGTCCGGTTGGCGCGACCGGCCTGCCGATCACGTCGGACCTCTACACCGTCCTGACCGGCTTCGGCAGCGGTCTGGGCATGCCGGGCGGCAATGATACCGCCTGGATCATCCCGAATATCCAGGCTGCTGCGGCGGCTGCCGGCATCTACTCGATCCCGGGCTCCGTCCAGGCCGGCAACCAGCGCTCGGTCAGCGAGGAAGATCTCGGCGGCTTCATCCAGGCCGACTTCCAGACCATGCTCGGCTCGATCCCGGTGCGCGGCGACATCGGCGTACGCTATGTCGAGACGACCACGTCGGCGACGGGTCTGGTGAGCGGCACGGAAGTCACCGTCGAACGCAGCTATGAAGACACGCTGCCGTCACTGAACATTGCCTTCGACATGACCGACGAATTCGTCATCCGCCTCGGCGCCGCCAAGGTGATGGCCCGTCCGTCGCTGGGCAATCTGACGCCGGGCGGCAGCCTGGACAGCTTCAACGGCCCGCCCTTCCGCTACAATGCGGGCAATCCGGGTCTCGATCCCTATCGCGCCAACACTTATGACGCCTCCTTCGAATGGTATTTCGCGGAAGAGGCCCTGTTCGCGGTCAGCGTCTTCTACAAGGATGTGAGCAGCTTCTTCACATCCTCGCAGTCGGTGGAAGTGCCCTACAGCCAGTCCGGCCTGCCCGCCAACCTGCCGCCGGCCTCCAGCCCGCTCTACAACCTGATCCAGGGGGGCGGGGATCCGCTGGTCGAGATCAGCCAGGTCTCGAATGGCGGCGATGCCAGCGTGCAGGGTTTCGAAGTGGCCTATCAGCAGCCCTTCACCTTCCTGCCGGAGCCGTTCCACAATTTCGGCTTCCAGGGCAATTACACCTATGTGGACAGCGACGAGATCAACGGCTTCTCGCCGAACGCCTACAACGCCACCCTCTATTACGAGGATGAGCGCCTGTCGGCCCGGATCTCGGCGGCCTATCGCGATGCCTATGTGACCCGCGATGCCAATTCGGCGGGCCGCGACGAGCGGGGTGTCGACTCCAGCTTCAACCTGGATTTCGCCTCCTCCTACCAGCTCAACGAAATGATCGATCTGACCTTCGAGGCGATCAATCTGACCGACGAGTTCGAGCAGCAGCTCTTCGACGCGGGTGATCTGGTGGATGTCTATCACCACACCGGCACGGAATATCTCTTTGGTATCCGGGCCCGCTTCTAGACGGTCTCACCTCCCGGACGCCTGACTGGGCCCGGCCGGTTCTCCGGCCGGGCCCATGTATTTTCAGCGAGGCTTGCATGATGATTTCGCGCTGTCCCCCGCCGGCCGGTCCCCTGGCCGCGACGATCCGAACCGCGGCGGCGATCCGTGTCATGATCTGCGGCCTGCTGGCCTGTCTCGCTCTCCCCCTGGCTGCCACAGCCCAGCATCGTGAGCCGGACAGTGTCATTGCGCTCTGGCCCGATGGTGCCGTGCCGGGCTCGCAGACACTCGACGGCCGGCTGGAGGAGGTCATCGTCGAGCGCAGCGAAGATCCCGGCACGATCCGCGACCGCTATGTCGCGGGCATCACCCGGCCGCGCCTGCTTGTCTTCCGTCCGGAAACGCCCAACGGGACGGCCCTGCTGATGTTGCCCGGCGGCGGCTATCAGCGCGTGGTGCTGGACAAGGAAGGGATCGAGAGCGCCGAGCGCTTCAACGCCGCAGGGATCACGGTGTTCATCCTCATTTACCGGCTGCCGGCCGAGGGTCATGAAAACGGCGCGGATGTACCCCTGCAGGATACCCAGCGCGCGATGCGCCTGATCCGGGCGATGGCGGAGGATTACGATATCGATCCCGGGCGCACCGGCGTCATCGGCTTCTCCGCCGGCGGCCATCTGGCAGGCTCCATCGCCACCCGTTTCGATGCAGAGGTCTATCCCGCGCACGACAGTGCCGACACGCTTGGCGCCCGTCCCGATTTCGCCGCGCTGATCTATCCCGTCACCCGCATGGAAGGCCCGGCCATCCATGAAGGTTCGCGCGACCGTCTCATCGGTGCCTATCCGGCTCCTGAAATGGTGGCGGTTCACGATATCGCCGCGGCGGCCCGGGCCGATGCCCCGCCGCTCTTCCTGCTGCATGCTGCGGATGACACATCGGTGCCCGTCGCCAATTCGCTCGACGTCTTCGATGCCTTCACCGCACAGGGCGTGCCGGTGGACATGCATGTTTTTTCCGAAGGCGGGCACGGTTTCGGCATCCGTTATACCGAAGGCCTGCCGGTCGCTGTCTGGCCAGATCTCGTGATCGGCTGGATGGAAGGTGGCGGTTTCCTGCCGGAGATGCCGGACTAGGTGCCCGGCTGCACGTAGGGCACGCTGGCAAACAATTCCCGCTCGGCGCCGCGCGGGTCGTTCTCCATCCGCGGCGGCCAGTCCAGCACGAGGGTTTCCCGGTGCTCCATCGTGTAGGGCTGCCATTGCGGCAGGGCGGCATGATTGGGATCGCCCGTGCGGGCCAGGGCGATCAGGGCCTCGCTGAGCAGGGCCGCCATGTTGCGCGCCGTCTGTGAGTTGCCGGTCAGGCTGTCCGGCACGGCGGTATTGTCGAAGGCCAGCGGGATATCGAATGTGTGGGGCGCGTGCGGATTGCCCCAGTCGAGCTGGTAGACGAAGGCGGGCGCGCCGGCCTTTGCGCGCTCCTCGGCCTCGATGACGGCAGCCCGCCAGGAGCGCGCCGCCGTCGTGGCGGCATAGAAGATCTCTTCCGGCGAGCGCTGCGGGTAGAGCTCGCGATAACGCGCCACCACGGTTTCCGGCCGGATATCGACCCGCATATTGGGGATCAGCAGCGCGGGCAGATCGTCCCAGCCGATATTCTCGTATTGCGGCCCGCGCAGAAAGGCGTGGGTCTCGTCATGCGTATTGCCGATGATCATCGGGATGTGCAGCGACTGCGGCGCGGCGGTCGGATAGAAGGGGTGACGCGGCATCACCAGATCGTCCTTCACCGGACCGAAATAGACCGAGCCATAGGGCAGGACGGGGTCCGCCGTTTCCAGCGCGTCGACCAGGGCCCCCGCCGGCAGGTCGGCGGCGCGATGGGCGCTGTCATCGTCCAGGCCCAGGGCTGCCAGGAAGGCGCGGGCGCGTTCGGTGGCATTGGCGGGACCCGAGGCGGTGACCTGCTGGCCGCTCATCGTGGCGGCGCTGTGGAACAGGCCCTCGGCGGCGGGTGTCGCCATCAGGCTGGCGATCTTGCCGCCGCCGCCCGACTGGCCGAACACCATCACACGGTCCGGATCGCCGCCGAACTGGCGGGCATTCTCGCGCACCCATTCCAGAGCCAGGACAAGATCCAGCTGGCCGCAATTGCCCGAGGCGGCGAAAGCCTCGCCGGCGAGGCGCCGCAGATAGAGATATCCGAAAGCGTTGAGACGGTGGTTGACGGTGACGACCACAACATCGCCGCGCTGGCAAAGGCGGGTGCCGTCATACAGCGGGTGCGAGCCGGATCCGTTGGAATAGGCGCCGCCGTGGAAATACACCATGACGGGCCGGTTGCCGCAATCGGCGAGGCCGGGCGTCCAGACATTGAGAAACAGGCAGTCTTCCGCCGTCTCCGGCTGGCTGCTGCGCTGCGGGCTGGCAGGGCCGTATTCCGTGGCGCCGATCGCATCCTGCCAGGGCTCGGGCCGAACCGGCGGGCGGAAGCGGGCGCGGCCGGTGTCGGCGCCGTAGCGGATGCCCAGAAAGCGGTTGATGCCGTCCGAGCGCATGCCGCGCACCGGCCCGTTGCTGGTGCGGGCCACCGGATCGCCCGGCTGGGCGCGAACGGCGGCGGACGGGAGGATGGCCGCCGCCGTCGCTGCGGCGCCGCCCAGAAAGGTCCGGCGCCGGATGGGGGGAAGGTCTTGTGTCATCGGATCACGCCTGCATCGCTCTGGCCCAGTGCCCGCTCGACCTCGGCCAGGCTGGCCATCGAGGTGTCGCCCGGCGTCGTCATCGCCAGGGCGCCATGGGCCGCGCCGTATTCCACCGCCAGTGCCGGCGATTTGCCGGCCAGGAGGGCATAGGTCACGCCGGAGGCAAAGGCATCGCCGCCGCCGACCCGGTCGAACACATCGAGACCGTCATAGGTCCGGGACGGGTGAAATTCGCCATCGGCCCATAACAGCGCCTGCCAGTCATTGCGGCCGGCGGTATGGGCCGTGCGCTGCGTCGTCGCGATGACGGCCAGGTTCGGGAAGTCCTCGCGGACGGCCTCGATGGCATCGCGCGGATCGCCGTTCGAGGCACGCGAGCCCAGGCCTTCGGCGCCGAACAGCACGTCAGCATGGGCGGCGATATCGCGATTGAGCCGGCGCGCCGCTTCCCAGCCGCCATGGTCGGCCCACAGCGAGGCGCGGTAGTTCAGGTCGTAGGACACGATCGCACCGTGCCGGCGGGCGGCGGCGATCGCCTCGACGGCGACCTGTGCGGTGCTTTCCGACAGGGCGGCGAAAATCCCGCCGGTATGGAACCAGCGCGCGCCTTCCTCGCCGAACAGCGTGTCCCAGTCGATCTCGCCGGGCGCCAGCTGCGAGGCGGCGGAATGACCGCGATCGGAGACGCCCAGCGCCGGACGGATACCGAAGCCGCGCTCGGTGAAGTTCAGCCCCACGCGCGTGGTCCGGCCCAGCCCGTCGAAATCGCGCCAGAGGATATGCGAGGTGTCGACGCCGCCCTGCAGGATCAGATCCTCGGCCAGGGCGCCCAGATCGCTGCGCGGCAGGGCGGTCGCGACTGTGGCGCGCAGGCCGAAGCATTTGCGGGCGGCGCGGGCGAGATTGTATTCGCCGCCGCCCTCCCACACCCGGAACTGCCGTGCATTGCGCACGCGGTCCTCGCCGGGATCGAGGCGCAGCATCACCTCGCCGAGGGCGGCAACGTCCCAGCGGCAGTCTTCGCGGGGGCGCAGGGGAAGTACGGGGTTTGTCATGGATGCAGGCCGGGGTTGGTGAAGCGGGAATTCACAGCGTGACGCCGCCCTTCCACAGGGCGATCTCGCGCTCGTCGAACAATTCGTTGCGGGCATGTTTGCCGGAGGCGGTGTCCAGCACAAGCTGCCAGAGACGATCGGCGGCGGCTTCGGGCGCCTCGCCATCGATCATCGTTCCGGCATCGAAATCGATCCAGTGCGGTTTGCGGGCGGCCAGGGCGGAATTGGTCGCCAGTTTCAGCGTCGGGACCGGCGTGCCCAGCGGCGTACCGCGGCCGGTCGTGAACAGGATCACCGTGGCGCCGGCCGCCGCCAGGGCGGTCGTGGAGACGGCATCATTGCCCGGTGCTTCCAAAAGGCTGAGCCCGGGTATGCGCAGGCGTTCGCCATAGGCCAGCACATCGGCCACCGGCGCCTGGCCCGCCTTCTGGACCGCGCCCAGCGATTTCTCTTCCAGCGTGGTGATGCCGCCGGCGATATTGCCGGGTGAGGGGTTGGCATGGACCGGCTCGTCATGATCGAGGAAGTAGCGCTTGAAACGGTTCATCATCGCCGCGATCCGGTCATGCACATCGCGCGAGACGGCGCGCTGCATGAGCAGGTGCTCGGCGCCGAACATTTCCGGCACTTCGGTCAGGATCGTGCCGCCGCCTGCGCTGTCGATCCGGTCGGCGATGCGGCCGAGCAGCGGATTGGCGGTGAGGCCGGAGAAGGCGTCGGAGCCGCCGCATTTCAGGCCGAGCACCAGATCCGACGCATCGCACGGTTCACGCCGGTCCGTCGCTGCCATGTGCTCGGCGATTTCCGCGATGGCGGCGATGCCGGCATCCAGCTCGTCCAGCGTGTCCTGGCAGGCAAAGGCCCGCACACGCAGCGGATCGGTGTCGGGCATCGCGTCCAGCAATTGCCGGTACTGATTGCTCTCGCAGCCCAGCCCGACCAGCAGCACGCCACCGGCATTCGGGTTCTGGGCGAGACCGGCGAGAATGGTGCGCGTGCGGTCGAGATCGTCGCCCAGCTGGGAACAGCCGAACGGGTGGGTGATGGCGTGCACGCCGTCGACCCGGCCGCGCATCTCATTGCCGGCCAGATGGGCGATGCGTGTCGCGATCCGGTTGACGCAGCCGACCGTCGCGATGACCCAGATCTCGTTGCGCGTACCGACCCGGCCGTCGAAACGGCGATAGCCCATGAAGCTGTTGGTGGTGGCAGCGCGCACCGGTGCCTGGCGGGCCGGCTGGAAAGTGTAGTCGACCTCACCGCTGAGCGCGCTGGCAAGATTGTGGCTGTGGACGTGTTCGCCCGGCCGGATGTCGCAGCGGGCCAGGCCGATCGGCGCGCCATACTTCACCACCGGCTCGCCGGCCCGCACCGCTCGGAGGGCGAATTTGTGACCGCGCGGAATGGCGGCGCTCAGCCGGGGCAGGCCGGGACCGGGCAGGCAGCCGGCTTCCAGCTCGGCGATGGCGACCGCGACCGTGTCGTCCGGATGGACGATCATGGCGCCGGCGGTCTTTGTGTCTTCAGCAACTTGCATGACGCGTTTCACCCTTGCGGACCGGAATGGTAACCGGTGTCATTTTTGCGCGAAAGGAAAAACTTCAACACCCGCCGCGACGGGGCCTAAAAGCATGACAAGGCGGTGAATGTCCTTTAGAGGACATTCTTTCGCTTATCCGTCCGGGGGCAAATTCCTGATGTCTGACGAAGAAGAATCCGGTCCGCAGGAGAGCGGCCGGAGCCTGCGTGACGAATTCCGCAACCGGCGTCCCACCATCAATGATGTGGCGCGCCTGACCGGGGTCTCGAAGAAGACCGTCTCGCGGGTCATCAACAAGTCGCCGGCCGTCAAGGAAGACACGCGCGAAGCGATCCTGCGGGTGATGCACGAGATCGGCTATGCGCCGGACCCCCAGGCCCGTGGCCTGGCTTTCCGCCGCTCCTTCCTGATCGGCATGATCTACGACAACCCGAACCCGCAATATGTCGTCAACATGCAGCAGGGCCTGCTCGACGGCATGCGCGGCACCGGGTTCGAGCTCGTCGTCCATCCCTGCGACCGGGCCAGCGAGACTTTCCTGTCGGATGTCCGCAATTTCGTGGAGCGCCAGAAACTGTTCGGTGTGGTGCTGACGCCGTCGGTCTCGGAAGACGAGCGCGTGCCGCCCATGCTGCGCGAGATCGGTTGTGCCTTCATCCGGATCGCCTCGGTGTCGCTGGACGAGCCGGAACACATGATCGTCACGCGCGACCATCTGGGCGGCGAGGCGGCCGGGCGTCATCTGGCGTCGCTGGGGCACAGCCGCATCGGCTTCATCTCCGGCCGGCCGAGCTTCCGCTCGTCGCACGAGCGGCGGCGCGGACTGGAAGCCGGGCTGGCCGAACACGGGCTGACGCTCGATGACAGCCTGGTCGCCCAGGGCGCCTACACATTCGAGTCCGGCTATGACTGCGCCCGCACCCTGCTGGAACGGGCAGACCGGCCGACCGCCATCTTCGCCGCCAATGACGAGATGGCGGCCGGCGTGCTGCAGGCGGCCCGCTCGCTGGATATCCGCGTGCCGGACCAGCTGTCCGTCGTCGGTTATGACAACTTCCAGCTCGCCGAACGGCTCTGGCCGCGGCTGACGACTGTCCATACGCCGACGCGCGAGGTCGGGCGGCGGGCCTCGACCAAGCTGATCAATCCGCAGATCGCCCCCGGCACCGAACAGGACGACCCGCGCGCCCTGCCCAGCCTCGTTGTGCGTGAAAGCTCCGCACCGCCGCCGGCCGGCTGACATCCCGCTGACCTGACATCCGGGGCCGAAGCCGGTTGAAGTCGGCAATGACACCGGTTACCTTCGCGGCGGAATTACCCGCAACCGGCTGCCGTCTCATGTCCCCTGCTGCACACCTTCATGAAGACCGTCTGTTCCCGGCCGAGCCGGGCGTGCGGGCCGTTGCGCGGGCGCTCTACAGCCAGGTGCGCGACCTGCCCATCGTGTCGCCGCACGGCCATACCGATCCGCGCTGGTTCTCCCAGAATGCGCCATTCGAGAACCCGGCCGCGCTGTTCCTGGCGCCGGACCACTATCTGTTCCGCATGCTCTACAGCCAGGGCGTCGCACTGGACGCGCTGGGCGTGCCCTCGCGCCGGGGTGTCTCGCGCACCGATCCCCGGTCGGCCTGGCGCCTGTTCGCCGAACACATCCACCTGTTCCGCGGCACGCCGTCGTCGATCTGGCTCAATCATGTCCTGGTCGAGGTGTTCGGCATTACCGACCGGCTCGACGCCCGGTCGGCTGACGCCATCTACGACACGATCGACGCCGCGCTGAAAACCGAGGCCTTCCGGCCGCGCGCCCTGTTCGACCGGTTCAATATCGAGCTGCTGGCGACCACCGAGTCGCCGGTCGACACGCTGGACCATCACCACGCCATCGCCGCATCGCCCTGGGGCGGGCGGGTGGTCACGGCCTATCGTCCCGATGCCGTCATCGATGCCGATCACGAGGACTTCTTCGACGCACTCGAGCGGTTCGGCGAGATCACCGGCGAGGACACGATGCGCTGGCAGGGTTATCTCGCCGCGCACCGGCAGCGCCGTGTGGACTTCATGGCCGCCGGTGCGACCTCGACCGATCACGGTCACCCTACGGCGGCAACGGCAGACCTCGATCCCGGCGCGGCAGAAGCCCTGTTCGACAGGGTCGTTACAGGCAAGGCCGATGCGGCGGAAACCGAACTTTTCCGGGCGCAGATGCTGACCGAAATGGCCGCCATGAGCCTGGAAGACGGTCTGGTGATGCAGATCCATCCCGGCTCCTTCCGCAATCACAATGCCGCACTCTTCGCTTCCCATGGCCGCGACAAGGGGGCGGATATTCCCGTGGCGACGGACTATGTCCGTGCGCTCCAGCCCCTGCTCAACCGTTTCGGCAATGAGCCGGACTTCGGCCTCATCGTCTTCACCCTGGACGAGACCAGCTATGCCCGCGAACTCGCGCCAATGGCCGGGCACTACCCGGCCATGAAGCTCGGTCCGGCCTGGTGGTTCCATGACAGTCCGGAAGGCATGATGCGCTTTCGCGAGCAGACGACCGAGACGGCCGGCTTCTACAATACGGTCGGCTTCAACGACGACACCCGGGCCTTCCTTTCGATCCCGGCCCGGCACGACATGGCGCGGCGGGTGGACTGCGCCTTTCTCGCCCGGCTGGTCGCCGAGCACCGCCTCACCGAGGACGATGCCGCCGACCTGGCCGCCGACCTCGCCTGCAATCTGGCGAAACGCGCCTACAAACTCGACGCACCCAACTGAGACAGGAAACCCCCATGAAGATCGCGCTCATCATCGAGAACAGCCAGGCCGCCAAGAGCGGTATTGTTCATGACGCCCTGAAGGCCGTGGCCGAGCCGCTGGGCCATGAGGTGTTCCACTACGGCATGTACACGCCCGAGGACAAAGCCTCGCTGACCTACCCCATGAACGGTCTGCTCGCCGGCCTTCTGATCAATTCGAAGGCGGCCGACTTCATCGTCACCGGCTGTGGTACCGGCGTCGGTTCCAACCTGGCCTGCAACGCCATGCCGGGCGTGTTCTGCGGCCTCGTTGTCGATCCGACAGACGCCTTCCTGTTCGGCCAGATCAATGATGGCAATGCCATCTCCATGCCCTATGCCAAGGGTTTCGGCTGGGCCGCCGAACTGAACCTGCAGGACTGCTACCGCAAACTGTTCGAACACGAGCGCGGCGTCGGCTATCCCAAGGAACGCGCTGCCGTCATGGCCAAGAACCGCGGCATCGTCGCCGACCTCAAGGCCGCGTCCTGCCATGACATGCTGACCGTGCTGAAAACGGTCGACCAGGACCTGCTCAAGGCCGCCATCGCCGGCGAGAAGTTCGAGGAATACTTCTTCGCCAACTGCCAGGACGAGGCCATTGCCGACTATATCCGCGGCGTGCTGGCCTCCTAGGCCCGCCGTCCGGCTGAAACGGAGAGATTCATGAGCCATCCCTTCAATCTTGACGGCAAGGTCGCGCTGGTCACCGGCGGCAATACCGGGCTGGGCCAGGGCATGGCGGTCGCGCTGGCGCAAGCCGGTGCCGACATCGTCGTCGCCGGCCGCTCCAGCGCGGCGGAGACTGGCAAGGCCGTCGAAGCCGCCGGCCGCCGCTTCTTCGAGATCACGGCCGACTTCTCCGATCCGGCCTGCGCCGATGACGTCGTTGCAGAAACCGTCGCGAAAGCCGGTTCGTTCGACATCCTGGTCAACAATGCCGGCATCATCCGCCGCAATGACGCGCTCGACTTCACCGAAGACGACTGGGACAGCGTCATGGATGTGAACATCAAGTCGCTCTTCTTCCTGTGCCAGGCGGCGGCCAGGCGCATGATCCCGGCCGGCGGCGGCAAGATCATCAATATCGCCTCCATGCTGTCCTTCCAGGGCGGTATCCGCGTGGCGTCCTATACGGCGTCCAAAAGCGGCGTGGCCGGGCTGACCAAGCTGCTGGCCAATGAATGGGCCGGCCAGGGCGTCAATGTGAATGCCATCGCGCCGGGCTATTTCGCCACCAACAACACCGCGGCCCTGCAGGCCGACGAGGAGCGCAATGCCCAGATCCTCGGCCGCATCCCGGCCGGCCGATGGGGCGATCCGGCCGATCTGGGCGGCGCCGCGGTCTTCCTCGCCTCAGCCGCCTCCGACTATGTCCACGGCACGGTTCTCGCCGTCGACGGCGGCTGGCTGGCCCGCTGATCTCCCTCCCCACCGACAGTCTTCCCCTTGAGCCGGCCCCCGTGGCCGGCTTCTTTTTGGGGGGTGAGGAGAGCCACACTTTCTCCCCCTAGACGACCCGTCCACGCTTTTCCCGGCCGGACGCCGGGCGAAGGCCGTGCGAAGCACCGGGATCTACGGGAAGTGGCTCGCTACCCACCTTCTCCCCGACCGGGGAGAAGGTGCCCGCAGGGCGGATGAGGGGCGCGCGCCAGCGCCACAAAGAGTCCTGAGTGGGTCGCTCCGCGGCCGCCCCTCACCTTTGATTCCTCTCCCCGGTGGGGAGGGGGTGCTGAAGCTACCACCCCCTAAACACCCCTCCGCTTTTCCCGGCTGAAAGCCCGGCGAAGGCCGGGCGAAGCGCCGGGATCTACGGGAAGCTCATCGCTTGAAGTGATCTTCGGTCGGTCCCGGATCTGCAGCCTGCCTGCGCAGGCCTCCGTCCGGGAAAAATCGAGAGGTTGGGAGAGAGAGTGAGAGCGCCGCAACAAACACCGTCACCC
>NZ_JAEPOL010000028.1 GCF_017642925.1 Maricaulis sp.
CGATCCCGGATCTGCAGCCTGCCTGCGCAGGCTTGCATCCGGGAAAAATGGGAGTGGGAAGAAAAAGATGCGCTGATGCTTCCCCCGGATTTATTCCGGGGTCTGGCGGCGTTTCAGATGCAGGCTCAGCCGGGCCCCGGCACGGGGGCGGGGGAAGTGGAGGGAGCGGAAGAGCGCGCCCCCTAAAGCGGAATATTGTCGTGCTTTTTCCAGGGGTTTTCCGCCTTCTTGTTGCGGAGGGTCCTGAGCGCGGTGATCAGCCGTTTGCGGGTGCCGTGGGGCATGATGACGTCGTCGATATAGCCGCGGCCGGCGGCGACGAAGGGATTGGCGAAACGGTCTTCGTATTCGGCGGCGTGGGCGGCCATCCTGTCGGCATCGTCCAGATCCTTGCGGTGGATGATCTCGGCTGCGCCCTTGGCGCCCATCACGGCGATCTCGGCGGTCGGCCAGGCATAGTTCACATCGCCGCGCAGGTGTTTGGAACTCATCACGTCATAGGCGCCGCCATAGGCCTTGCGGGTGATCACGGTAAGCTTGGGCACAGTGGCTTCGGCATAGGCGAAGAGAAGCTTGGCGCCGTGCTTGATGAGGCCGCCATATTCCTGCTTGGTGCCCGGCAGGAAGCCCGGCACGTCCACGAAGGTGACGATCGGGATATTGAACGCATCGCAGAAGCGCACGAAACGCCCCGCCTTGCGGGAGGCGTCGATGTCCAGCACCCCGGCCAGGCTCATCGGCTGGTTGGCGACAAAGCCCACGGGCGCACCGTCCAGCCGGCCGAAGCCGGTGACGATATTGGAACCATAATCCGGCGCGATCTCGAAGAAATCGCCCTCGTCGGCCACCTTCTCGATCAGTTCCTTGATGTCATAGGGCTTGTTCGGATTGGACGGGACGAGCGTGTCGAGAGACTTCTCCATCCGCTCCGGATCGTCATAGACGGGCCGCTTCGGCGGCGTCTCGCGATTGGACAGCGGCAGGAAGTCCACCAGACGGCGGATCTGCACGATGGCCTCCAGATCGTTCTCGAACGCGCCATCGGCGACGCCGGACTTCTTCGCATGCACCGAGGCACCGCCCAGTTCCTCGTGGGTGACGGTCTCGTTGGTCACCGTCTTCACCACGTCCGGGCCGGTGACATACATGTAGGAGGTATCCTTCACCATGAAGATGAAGTCGGTGATGGCGGGCGAATAGACATCGCCGCCGGCGCACGGGCCCATGATCATGGAGATCTGCGGCACCACGCCCGAAGCCAGCGTGTTCTGCAGGAAGATATCCGCATAGCCGGCCAGCGAAGCCACGCCTTCCTGGATGCGTGCGCCGCCGGCATCGAAAATGCCGATCACCGGCGCGCCGTTCTGGATGGCGGCCTTCTGGACCTTGACGATTTTCTGGGCGTGAGTCTCCGACAGGGAACCGCCGAATACCGTGAAATCCTTGGAGAAGACATAGACAAGCCGGCCATTGATCGTGCCGTGGCCGGTGACCACACCGTCGCCGGGGATCTTCTTGTCCGCCATGCCGAAATCGACACAGCGGTGCTCCACGAACATGTCCCATTCCTCAAAGGAACCGGCATCCAGCAGCAGCTCGATCCGTTCGCGCGCCGTCAGCTTGCCCTTGGCGTGCTGCGCCTCGATCCGCGCCTCGCCGCCCCCCATGCGGGCCGCGGAACGTTTGGCATCAAGCTGTTCGATCACGTCTTTCATGGACCCTCGTCCCTTCCCCAAGATTTCGTCAGGCCGGATTTTTTCGACAGAAATGGCGGCCTCCTGCGTTCGATAGCAGACCCGTCCGGCCCAGAGCAATCAAGCCGCTGCTCAGGCGCGGGAATTGCAGGGCGTCGCGGTGGCAAGGATTGGAAGATGGACATGAGCCCGCTTTACAGTGCGGACATCGTCAGGATCGATGCGTTGACGGCGCGGCAGCGCGCGGCGTGGAACGCCATGCGTTCCAGCAACTTCGCCCTCGCCTCCCCGTATTTCGCCCTCGAATTCGCCGAGGTGATGGCTGCGGCGCGCGACGACACCCGCGCCCTCATCGTGTCCCGAAACGGTTCGCCCGCCGCTTTCCTGCCGCTGCAATTGTCCCGCTCCGGCGTCGCCCGCCCCATCGGTGGCCCGCTGGGCGATCATCACGGGCTGATCACCGACACGCCGGACATCGATCTCGACCCGCTGCTGAAAAAGGCGGGGTTCGGCGTCTTCGCCTATAATGGCGCGCTCGCCGACCAGACGAGCTTCCTCAAGCATTGCGACGGTCCGCCGGAGATATCCTGGGTCTCCGACCTGTCGCGCGGCTATGACGCCTTCATTGCCGATTGCACCGCGGCCGACGCCAAGGCCATGCGCAATATCCGCGCCCGCCAGCGCAAGCTGGACGAGTTGGATGCCGAGGTCGTCATCCGGATCGACGACCGCCGGCCTGAAGCGCTGCAGGCGCTGATCGGCGCGAAGCGGGACCAGTATCGCCGCACCCACGCGATCGACGTGCTCTCGGTACCCTGGACGCTGAATGTAATCGACACGCTGTTCGAGCGGACCGATCCGGCGCTCCGCGGCCTGCTCTCGACGCTGGAGATTGACGGACAGCTGGCCGCCGCCCATTTCGGCATGCGGTCGCAAACCGTGTTGCACTACTGGTTCCCGGTCTTCTGGCCGGACCACGCCAGGCTGGGCCCCGGCCTGACACTCTTCCTCGACATGGCCCGGACCCTCGCCAGCAACGGCATCACCGCCATCCATCTCGGCCCCGGCGAATATGATTTCAAACGCCGGCTGTCGAATGCCGGTTTCGGCGTGGTGTCAGGCCAGATCCGCCAGCCCTCGCTGACAACCAGCCTCGTTGCCGCCGGGGTCAATCTCGACAAGTTTGCGCGCAGCCTGCCGCTCGGACGCTTCGCCAGCTGGCCGGGCCGGGCGATCCGGCGGCTCGACAAATGGGCCGCCATGCACGCGCTTTAGACGGCCAGAGTCGCGCTCTCGCCTACTGGAACGGGTTCAGCTTCTTCAGGAAGTATTGCAGCCCGCCGCGCTTTTCCTTGCGGTCCAGCTCTTCCTGGGAGGTCAGGAAAGTGGTCTGGACGACATAACGCTCGCCCTCGAAGGGCAGGTGGCCGTGCCAGGAATGATCGTCGCGCAGGAAAGCGAAGACATAGCCGGCCAACGGCGGCACTTCCTCGGTGAAATCCTCGAAATCCTTCGGCCCGTTGAGCACGCGGATACAGCCAGCGCCCGTACCGTCCCACTCGGCATTGAGATAGGTCAGCATGGTCAGGATTTTCGACTTCGAGTCGTTGTGGATCGGACCGTCGGACAGCTGGCTCAGCCGGCGCACGGTGATCATGCGCGGCTTTTCGGTGAAATCGACGCCGAACTTGTCGGTCAGGACCTGAGCCAGCTCCGGCGAGTTGAGATCGTCCATCAACCGCTTGAACTCGCCGCTCGCTTCCAGCTTGGACAGCGGCAGATAACCCGGCTTGTTGATAGCGGGATAGTCGCGGCGCACATCGGCCGCCTCGCCGGTACTCAGCGCGCCCTCGGCGACGAAATAGTTATAGGGCGTGTTGCGCATCCTGGCGGAGCGCAGCGCATCGAAATTCAGCAGGCCGCCCGGCCCCGTCTTTCCGGCCATGTCCGGCTCCGCAATCGTCATGTCGGCCATGATACCCAACTCCGGTAATTTCGCCGCAACACTATAGGAGCGGCGACAGGCTTCAAGCCGGGCCGTCCGCGTCCAATGCGCGCAGCATGGCGTCCGCCGCGACCAGCTCGGCCTTGAGCAACGCGAGGCGTTGGGCGGCTTCGGCATCCTCGCCCCACCGTCCCGCCTGCCAGGCTTCGTCGACGTTCGACAGGGCGAAGGCCTCACCGCCATCGATCTCGCCGTGCAACAGCGCCAGGCCGAGAATGGCCGAACCGGTCACCGCCGTGGCATGTGCCAGGGCGGTCAGCCGCCACACGTCCTGTTCGCCGGCAATCGCCATTACGCGCTGCAGGGCAACGGGATCCTGGTCGACGGGCAGGATCCCGGTCGCGGCAACGAAGTGTGCGCCCAGCGCCCGCTCGACCCAGGCCAGCATGGGATCCCAGGCCGCAGCCTGGGCTGCGACGAGTTCCTGCGGTTCGGGCGCCCGGAAACACACCAGATCGGTGGAGGCGTATTTGGTGATTTCCGCCACGGTTTCCGCATGCGCCAGCGCCATCCGGTCCAGCGCCACGAAGCACAGGCGGGTCAGTGGCATGGAGGGCGCATCGATCCGCTCGCCCTGGGCCGACCACTCAGCGGCAATGCCGTCGGCCAGCGCTTCGGCCGGAACGGCCAGCACTTTCTTGGCCGGAGTGCGCACGCCGCGTCCGTCCAGCAGGACCGACCAGCCGGCCTCGCCGCGCTCGACACCGACCTGTTCGTAAAAGCGTTTGGGACGGGCATCTTCCGGCCTGGGCAGGCGCACACCCGGCTTGGTTTCATATTTGTCGCTCATGCCGCGCTCTCTTCCACACCGCGGCCGAACACGTCCAGCGCCCGGTTCAGCGCATCGAAGTCATGGTGCACATCATGGGCACCGCCGCCGCGGATCTCGTCCTCGGTGTGAAAGCCCCAGCTGACGCCCAGCGTATGGACCCCGGCATTGCGGCCCATCTCCATGTCGAAGGAGGTATCGCCGATCATCACCGCCTGGTGCGGATCGGTGCCCGTCTCCTTCATCGCGTCCAGAACCATGCGCGGATGCGGCTTGCCGGCACCGCCATCGACGGTCTGGAAAGTATCGAAATAGCGGTGCAGATCGTGATGCCCGAAGACAATGTCGAGGCCCCGCCGGGCCTTGCCTGTCGCCACACCCAGAAGCCAGCCCTCACTGGCAAGACGCTCGATCGTCTCGCGGGCGCCCTCATAGAGCTTTTCCTGGAAACCGGTCTCGGAGCGCTGCTCGACGAAGGCTTCCTTGTAATAGGTCGCCAGATGCGGGATGCGCTCGGCCGGATAGTCCGGCGGCGCCAGACGCATGATTGCCTCGGTCAGCTCAAGCCCGACAATCGTGCGCGTGCGGTCATACCCGATCGGCGGCAGGCCTGCCCGCTCGAAGGCCCGCGCCATGGCCCGCTGGATCACCTGGCGGCTGTCGACGATCGTCCCGTCAATATCCCAGATGGCGAGTTTCAGATCGGACGGCATGGGCGCTCCCGCAACAGCTTCACGGGCTCGTTAGGCGGCGTTCGCCGGCTTGGCAAGCCGGGGGCCGCTCATGCTAGCTATGCGCAAACCCGCGAGGACGAATTCCCATGCCCCATCCCGACGATCTCACCGACGCCCAGCGCACCGAACTGGACGCCGCCGCCTTCCGCCGGCTCCTGGCGCATCTGGACGATCACAAGGAGGTGCAGAATATCGACCTCATGCTGCTCGCCGACTTCTGCCGCAACTGTCTGGGCGACTGGTGGCTCGAAGCCGCGGCCGAGCGCGGCTTCGAGCTGTCCAGGGCCGACGCCCGGGCCCGGGTCTACGGCATGGATCCGGATGCCTGGAAAGCGCAGCACCAGACCGAAACAAGCCCGGAAAAGCTGGAAGCCTTCAAGGCCAAGCAGGCCGCGAAAGCCGGCGGTTGACGGTCACCCGTCGGCCGGATCCGCCGCCAGGGCGCGCAGCAATCCGATTGTCGCCGCCAGGCCCTGCTGCCAGTTGCGTATCCGCTGTTCGCGCAAGGCGATCTCGCGCTGGCGTTCGCCGATCAGCTCGAACATCGATGCCGTACCGGCGTCGTAGCGGGTCTCGACAGCTCGGGTCACCCGCACCTGTGCGTCCAGCTGGCGGGCCGTGATATCGATCTGGCGCAGGTTGGAATCCTGGACCAGCAGGGCGTTCTCGACATCGGTGAGTGCCGAGAGCACCGCACTGCGCCAGGCCAGAACCGCCTGCTCCGCCCCGATCTGCGCCCGTTCCAGATTCCGCCGGCGGGTGCCGTTGGAGAACAACGTGGTGGTCATGTCGGCCGCAGCTGACCAACTGGTCGTGCCGTCCAGAAACTCAATCAGGTCGGACGAGGCATAGCGGCCGTTCGCGGACAATCCGAAGCTGGGATAAAAGGCCGTGCGGGCCAGGTGGACGGAGATGTCGGCCCGTTCCAGCCCCCGTTCGGCATTGCGGATATCCGGCCGTACGACCAGCACTTCAGCAGGCATGCCGGGGGCCAGACGGGGAATCGCGCCGGGCTCGAAAGTCGCAGGCGCCAGCGAAAAGGATTGCGGAACCACCCCGATCAGCGCGGCCAGGCGCTGTTCGGACAGGGCGCGGCGGGCGCGCGCATCCTCGATCGTGCTGCGCAGACGCAGGATCTCCACATCCAGCTGGTCGAGATCGAGCCGCGTGATCGCGCCTGCTTCCAGACGCACATCCTGAAGGGTGCGGCGCTGTTCGAGCAGTTCGAGCTGTTCGGCCCGCAATTGCAGCAGCGCATCCTGGGTGCGGATATCGTAATAGGTCAGCGCAATATCGGCGGCGAGACCGATCCGGGCCGTCAGCAGGCTGTCGCCCGCCGTCTCGAGCGCGAGCTCCTGCTGGCGTACGCCGGCCGCCAGACGGCCCCAGAAATCCAGTTCGTAACTGGCGGCCACCGCCAGGCTGGCGAAGGACGCGCTGCCGCCATTGCTGTCGGACACGCCGGCATTGGGGCCCGACACCGTCACGCCGGGACGGCGGGCAGCTTCAGCGTCCCGGATTCCGATACGAGCTGCATCGCGGGCCAGGGCCAGCGACTGAATGTCCGGATTATTGTCCAGGGCCTGCTCCAGCAGGTTGGTGAGTTCCGTATCCGCTATGTCGGACCAGCCGAGCACGCGCGGCGCATCGGCCGGAGCAAACGTCCGCCAGTCCGCAGGTGCCCGGGCCTCGATATCGGGGTGCACCGGCGCCGGGGCCGACGTCGCACAGGCGGCAAGCGCCGGCAGAATGGCGAGCAGGACAAACCAGCGTGTCATCACGGGCGCCCGCCCTCCGGCTGCGTATCGGCACTCATGAAACGGACAAGTACGGGCTGTCCGATCCGCAGCGGGATATCGCCGGCACTGATAACCAACTCGATTGTCTCTGACTGCGAGCCGCCCATGCTGCGCCGCGACGAGGATTCGGAACTGGACTGTCCGAATATCTCGGCGACCCGCTGAACAGTCCCCTCAAAACTCTCGGTCGGCCGGCCGCTCGGCGAGATCTGCACCGGTTGCCCGGGCTGAACGTGCTGGATATCGACCTCGCCCAATTCCACACGCACGATCCGTTCCGCGTCCGGCATCAGCAGGAAGGCCGTCGAGACCTGCAGGGTCGAAGCCCCCATACCCGGCCGCGCCTGAACCTCGATAATCCGGCCGGCGACGGGGGCGCGGATCGTACGCTGTTCGAGCGCGAAGAGCGCGCTCTGCAGGCTGGCCTCGGCCTGGCGCAAACCGATCTCGCGCGACTGAAGCGCAAGGCGCAGGCGGCGGACCGTGTCGTGCGCCGTATCGAGAGACTGTTGCGGCACAGCGTCCTGCGCCCGCTGCAATTCCATACGGGCCTGTTCGCGTTCCGCGATCTCCAGTTCAAGGCGCGCCTGCTCGATCGCAACATGAGCGGCATCCAGCGAGGCCTGCGCCTGGCGGACGGCAAAGCGCTCCCGGTCATCCTCCTGGACGGCCAGGGCCTCGCCGGCTTCCACGCGGTCGCCCTCCTCCACCAGCACCTCGCGGAAAGTGCCGCCGGAGCGGGCCGCGACCTCGATCACACCCCCCTCGATATCGACCTGGCCGCGAGCAACGGCGACGAAGGATGCCGCCGGCGCTGCCGGCAGATTCGCTGTCTGGACGTTGGCAACAGCATCGCTACGCCCGGACGCGAAAACCCAGGCCCCCGCGCCGATAGCGATAAACAAGAACAGCCAGGTCCAGAACCGCGTGAACACGCCCAGTATGCGTTTCATGACATCTGCGTCCTTTCGCTGTCGGTCTTGAGATGGCCGTCTTCCATCTCGATCACACGATCGGCGTGCGGCACCAGACGATCGTCATGGGTCACGCACAGGACCATGGCATTGTGATCCTTGGCGGCACGGTGCAGCAGGGCGGCAACGAGAGCGCCATTGTCACGATCGAGCGAAGAGGTCGGCTCGTCGCAGAAGATGAGCCGGGGTTCCTTGGCAATCATTCGGGCAATGGCCACACGCTGGTTTTCGCCCCCCGACATTTCGCCCGGCCGGGAGGTTTCCCGCCCGGCGAGCCCCACCTCGTCCAGCGCCTGCAGGGCAAGCTTGCGGGCGGCCGTCCGGTCAAAGCCGATATAGGTCAGCGGGATCATGATCTGTTCGAGAGCCGTCAAGGAGGGAAACAGGCCGACCGACTGAAAGACGAACCCGCAGTGGCGCCGCCGGAAAGCGGTCAGCGCGCCGCCCTTGCGGCGCCAGATCGCCTCGTCCAGGGCCAGAACTTCGCCCTCGTCCGGACGCTGCAGCCCGCCCAGGGCCGCGACGAGGGTCGATTTGCCAGAACCGGACGGTCCCATGAGCAAGGTCAGCTCGCCCGCTCGCAGACGCAGATCGACGCCCTTGAGCGCCGCCACCCGGGCCGCTCCCTTGCCGAACGTTTTGCGCAGCCCCGTGGCGCTGATCGCGAATCCGCTCACCGCAGCAACGCCGTCGGCCGGGATTTCGTCACGGCGCTGAGCGACAGGAGGCCCGCGAGCAGTGAAATGCCGATCAGGATAATGGCGATCAAGCCGATCAGTCCGGGCGAGAGCACGAAGGCTCCCCCGCGGCCGGTCATCACCATTTTGAGCACAAACCCGCCCGATATCGTCAGCGCACAGGCGGTGATGCCGGTCCACAGCGCCTGCTCCATGGCAATCAGGGCAATCCGCCAAGCTCCGACCCCCAGGGCGCGCAGCGCCGCAAACTCCTCACGCTGCGAGATGACCGCATTGCGCAGGGTCTGTGCCGCAATCGCCATGGCGATCAGGACAGCAAAGGCCCCGGAGATCATCATGTTGCGGGACGCATCCTGGTCGGCCAGTTCGGTGAGACTGGTCTGGATGACCATGTCGGCGGGCGTGATCGCCGATAAGCCATGCCGGGACAATGCCGTATTGAGCTCGGCGAGTGTCGCGTCTCGCAAGGCCGGCTCGTGCAAGCGGACAAGAAACGCGCTGGGAGGCCTCGTTCGCGACGCCTCGCCCAGAAGCTGTACGGTTTCGCGGGACATGAAGACACCGGCGAACATATTGCTGTCGAATACCGCGCCGACCCGAACGCCCACTTCGTAGAATGGAAGGTAATCGCCGGCTTCGAGACCCAGACGCTCGGCGACCTGGCGCGTCATGGCAAGCTGTCCGGGTGTCGCCAGGATCGTCCTGAGCCTGTCGGAGAAGCCTGCCGGAAAGCTCAGCGAGTCCGGCGATGGATCGATGACACGGCCAGAAATCCGGGCCGTTCCCTCCCCGTCACCTTCCGGCCAGGTAAGGAGCACACGTTCCTGCCCGAAGGCCTCGACCCGTTCGACATTCGGGTGAAGCCAGACCTGTCCCTCAAGATGCAGGGGGACAGAATTGACGAACATCTCGAAGCGATGAGCATTCTCGCCCGGAGTGCGGATAATGACGATGTCGGCCCGCAACTGCCGTTCGAAAGCGCCCAGCCCGCGCCATTCTCCCAACGCCATGCCGGCCTGGAAGACGATCAGCAGGCCCGCCATCACCAGCACGCTGATGGCCGCGGCATGGCGGCGCCAGTCAGTCTCGATATTGGCGATAGCCAGGCTGCGCATCGTTTCTCCCCGCTCCGGCGTGTGTCACGGCCGGGTACACACTCAAGGGATAACCGAGCAAGTTGTATCGATAAAGCGTCTCAACGTTATATTTTGAAAAGGTTTTCGGCTCGACGCGAGCCGGAGGCCTGAATCTCCCCTACGCCAGCTCATCCTCAACGCGTGTCTCGTCGATCTCGTTGGCGAAGAAGCCGAGCGTGTCGAAAATCTTCTGGGTCGGTTTGGGCAGGTCGGCCGTGATCAGCAGCGGCGCCCCCTTGTCCCGCGGGATCTCCAGCCGTCTGGCATGCAGGCAGAGGCGCCGGTCGAGATCTTCCGGAGCCGGACGGTCGCAGGTGTATTTGCGGTCACCCAGTATGGCATGCCCCATCGCGGCGAGATGGACCCGCAGCTGGTGGGTGCGGCCGGTGACAGGACGCAGCGCGACCCAGCTGGCCTTCTGACCGGCTTCGGCGACGACGGTATAGCGGGTCAGTGCGTGGCTTGCGCCGGGGTCGCCATGCGAGGCGGCCACCATGGTTTCGCGCTCGGCATCGCCACCGGCCCCGCCGGCCTTCTTCATGAAGCCCTTGATCTCGCCCTGCTTGGGCTTGGGCACGCCCAGGGCGATCGCCCAGTATGTCTTCTTCGTGCGGTGAGACTGGAAGGCCTTCGCCAGCCGGGCCGTCGCCTTGGGGCCTTTGCCGACAATCAGGACGCCGGAGGTATCCTTGTCGAGCCGGTGCACCAGGCGCGGCCGGTCCAGGCCCGTGCCGAAAGCGTCCAGCAGACCGTCGAGATGCCGCTGCGTCTTCGACCCGCCCTGCACGGCCAGGCCTGCGGGCTTGTTGAAGGCGATCAGCTCGTCGTCCTCATAGATCACAAGGGACTTCACGAAGGCCGTGTCTTCCGCCGACAGAGACGGCCGGGCCGGTTTCTCGCCCGGTTCAGGCAGCGGCGGAACCCGCACTTCCTGCCCCTCCGAAACACGGCTATCCCCCTTTACACGGCCGCCGTCGACGCGGATCTGTCCCTTGCGGCAGAGCTTCTGCACCATCGTTGCGGGGACGTGCGGAAAGCGCCGCTTGAACCAGCGATCGACGCGGGAGCCATCTTCGGACGGCTCGACCTTCAGGGTTTGAACGCCACTCATGTCAGTACCTTGCGCATGATGATCAGCCCGGCGAACACGGCGCCGAGGGCCAGCAGAACCGATCCCGCTGCATAGCCGAACGCCAGTGCATAGGCCTTGCGTTCGATCATCGTGGCGAGCTCCAGGGAGTAGGCCGAGAAGGTTGTGAACCCCCCGAGAAATCCTACAGCCCCTGCCAGTCTGATATACTGGTCGGCCTCACCCCGCCCCGCCAGGGCGAGCCAGCCAACCAGGAGGCCCATCGCCAGACCGCCGACGACATTCACGGCGAGCGTCCCCCAGGGCAGGCCCAGCGGCATTTGCGGCCCCAGCCAGCGCAGCGCCGCCTGGCCGACAAGATGCCGGGACACGGCGCCGCCCGCGCCGCCCGCTGCGATGAGAAGGAGATGGTTCATACGCCGCTCGATAGGACGGCCCTGCCGGATTGGCAAGCACGGCAACAGGACGGGCCAGTCCGGATATTTCGAGTTGCGACAAAACGACCCATATTAACATATGAAATCCATTTAATTTTGCATTTTTGCATGGCCACTCTGGCGAAACGTCCATTGTGAAATCTGGCTAAGTCCTTATTTACCAAGCCGCGAACCGGGACGGCCGGCTCGCCAAGACCAAAGGACTTTTGCTGATGACCCGCATTTCTTCGACTCTCTCGACGGTGGTCAACATCCTGTTCGTGGCCGGTGTGTTTGGGGCCATGACGATAGCGCTTTCCAGCGCCCTCGCCTAATCCCTCACCTCATCAGGCTTCGATCCGCCGACCGGCTCCCCTCACATGCCGGCGGCCCGGGATCGCCCGACCCAACGAAAGCGGGTGCTGCTCCAGCGGCGCCCGCTTTTGTTTTGGGCCCTTGGCACAGGGCTGCGAGGGCATAGACTGCCAGCAGCAACCGCCGGAGTCGCCTGATGCATCTGATCGCCCTTGCCGCCCTCGTACTGTTGCAGGACACGACTCCCGCCGGCGAGCCCGCGCCCGAGGTGGCCTCCGAAACGCCCGCCGAACCAACCGATGCCGCCACCCTCATCGCGCTGACCGAAAGCCGCTGGAATGAGTGGGTGAGCGTAGTCGGCGAGCTGGCATCCCGCTCCGCCCGCGAGCGCTTTGCCGCCGATCTGGTCTATCCGGTCATTGCCCGCACCGATCTCGATGAGGGCGCACGCGGCCCGATCATGCAGGCCGGACTGACGCGGATCGGCGCCCTGCAGGCAGAGAACACCGCCTGGGCGGCCGCACAGCTCGACCCGCAGAGTTTCCCGGACTTCCACACCCTGCAGCCCCGCCCGGCCCGCGAGCTTCTGCGCATGGCCGAGCGCGACGACGCCAATCTCGGCCGCATCGTCGCCGCACTGGAGCCCGTCGTTCTGGCAGGCGGATACGATGCCGCTGCCTTCGCCGCCATGGCCGACCGACACGCGCTCGTCGAAGACCGGCCGCAGCCCTACGGCACCCAGTCGCACTGCGCCGAGGGCACCGTCACACTGTACGAGATCGCCGAGCCGGACACACTGACCGAGCGGCGCGAGGCCCTCGGCCTGCCGCCCCTTGACCGTGATGCTGCAGAGGGCGCGGCCTGCGAGATGGAAGATGCGGCGCCGGGCTCGCCCGACTAGCCCTTGCGGCGCTCATTGCGCAGCGCGCGCCAGCGGTCGAGCCGTTCGCGAATGGACGCCTCCCGGCCGCGGTCTTTCGGTTCGTAGAGCACCGGGCGATCTTTCATGTCATCGGGGAAGTAATCCTGGCCGGACACGCCGCCCTCGACATCGTGGTCATACTCATAGCCCTTGCCGTATCCCTGCTGCTCCATGAGCCTGGTCGGGGCGTTGAGAATGTGGGCAGGCGGCATGAGAGAGCCCGTCTCCTTCGCCAGACGCCGGGCCCGTTTGTAGGCGACGTAGACGGCGTTGGACTTGGGCGCCGTTGCCAGGTGAACCACAGCATGCGCCAGCGCCAGCTCGCCTTCCGGCGAACCCAGGCGCTCATAGGTGCGCGCGGCCTCATTCGCGATCATCAAAGCTGTCGGGTCGGCAATGGCAATCTCTTCGGACGCCATGCGCACCAGGCGCCGCGCCAGGAAAAGCGGATCCTCGCCGCCTTCCAGCATGCGCGCGAACCAGTAGAGCGCAGCATCCGGATCGGAGCCGCGGACCGATTTGTGGAGCGCGGAAATGAGATTGTAGTGCTCCTCGCGATCCTTGTCGTAGGCCGTCGCCCGCTTGTTGAGAAGCTGCGCCAGAGCCGCCGCATCAACCGGCGTTTCCGGATCGAAAGTGAAAGCTTCCTCGACAAGATTGAGCAGGTAGCGGCCATCCCCGTCCGCCATGGACCGAAGCGCTGTGCGTGCGCCTGCATCGAGCGGCAGTGTCCGCCCCATCTCGGTCTCGGCGCGGGCAATCAGCTGGTCGAGGCCCGCATCGTCCAGGCGTTTCAGGACCAGGACCTGGCAGCGCGACAGCAGAGCCGCATTGAGCTCGAAGGAGGGATTCTCGGTTGTCGCCCCCACGAGCGTGACCGTCCCCTCCTCCACGACCGGCAGGAAACCGTCCTGCTGGGCCCGGTTGAAGCGGTGGATCTCGTCAACGAAGAGCAGCGTTCCCCGGCCGGCGGCGCGGCGGGCGCGGGCCCGCTCGAACGCCTTCTTGAGATCAGCTACGCCGGAGAAGACCGCCGAGAGAGGCTCGAATTCAAGATCGCTGTCCTCGGCCAGCAAGCGCGCGATCGTCGTCTTGCCGACGCCGGGCGGCCCCCACAGGATCAGCGAGGCCAGACGGCCTTGCGCCCGCATCCGGGCGATCGGCCCGGTGCCGGTCAGCAGATGATCCTGGCCGACGACTTCAGCAAGCGTTTTCGGGCGCAACCGGTCGGCCAGCGGCCGCGGCGCACTCTCTTCAAGGCCGGCGGATTGGAACAGGTCGGTCATGGCGCAAGAATGCCATGAACCGATCCGCTTCGCTCATACTCTTGTCACTCGGGACTACATGCAGCACTGCCGCCGCCACACAGGCCGCCTTGCCGGTCGATTCTCCGCATCCCCTCGCGCACGGCATCAGTTCTGTCCGTGTTTTCCGGACCGCACTCATAGACGGTTCGGGTCCGCATACCGGTCATGGGACGCTCCCGGCATTCGCCGGCCTCGATCATCGCCTGCAGTTGCAGTTGTTCCTCAAGCTCAGCCTGGCGAAGCGCTTCCTGTTCCTCTGGCGAGGTGATGCATCCCGACAGCATCGATGCGCACCAGATCGACACTGCGACAGACGCCACGCGAACATGTTTCATTGGCCTATCCCTCCATTGTTACGACCATCTGGTGTGCGAGAGTGCCGCGTCTTGATGCCGGTGTAAATCAATACGAAACCGGAGGTCGCATGCCTTGAAACAGTCTACCGATATGCAGGGAGAGACAGGATGAGCGACACGCCGGGACAAGCCGTCAGCCCCGAAATGCGAGTCGTGCCTTATCTCAGCGTCCACAATGGCGCGGCTGCACTGGACTTCTACGCCCGCGCCTTCGAGGCCGAGACGATTGAACGGTATGATTTTGACGGGACGCTGGGTCACGCGACTGTGAAAATCAATGGCGGGATAGTGATGCTTGCCGACGAGTTTCCCGATCCGGACGACCAGATCGGGAATGTTTCGCCGAAGACGCTGGATAACCGCACGACCTCAACCATCAATCTGAATGTGGACGATGCGGACGCCTGGTTCGAACGGGCGGTGGCAGCGGGCGCTGCCCCGATCCGTCCCTGCCGCGACGAGTTCTTCGGACGTCACGGCAAGCTGCGCGACCCCTTCGGCCACGTCTGGAGCCTGGTCACGCTGAAACTGAAGAGCGAGCGCTAGTAAAGCCGCAGCGCTGTCTCGTACCGGCGCCCGCGCCGCTCGACCACGATCGGCCAGATCCGCTCTCCGTCCCGGCTCTGCAGGATATCGGCGAGGTCGTTTATGTCGCGAACCGGCTCGCCCATCAGTTCGATCACCCGGTCACCGGCCCGGAAGACATTCGCCGCGACGGAACGCCCTGCGACCCGGTAGATCACCACCCCTTCCAGGAAGGGGTCGAGCCCGACGCGTTCATTGAAGGCCGGCGACATCTCGACCAGCTGTGCGCCGGACAAGGGATTGCGGCCGGTCGCATCAAACGGAGCAGGCTCGGTCTCGCCCGGTGCCGGTTCGACAGGCACGTCGAGCGACAGTTCGTTGCCATCGCGCAGCACGGTGAAGCTGGCCGCCTCGCCGGCGGCCCTGGTTGCCAGCCGGAAACGGGCGCCCGCCTCGTCATTGATCTCGCGCCCGTCGACAGCCATCACGATATCGCCGCGGCGCAGTCCGGCCTCGTCGGCCGCAGCGCCAGGATAAACCTCGTTGACCAGCGCGCCACGCGGCCGGCTCAGGCCGAGGGCGCGGGACAGATCGCCATCCACCGGCTGCAGGCGAGCGCCAAGCCAGGGGCGAACCAGTTCGCCCTCGCCCAGCGCAGTATCGACCACACGGCGAACCATCTCGACCGGGATGGCAAAGCCGATCCCGTTCGACCCGCCGGAGCGGGAAAAGATCATGGTGTTCACACCGACAAGCTCGCCATCCATATCGACGAGCGCGCCGCCGGAATTACCGGGGTTGATCGCCGCATCGGTCTGGATGAAGGAACCGAAATCGCTGCCACCGACCTCGGTCCGCGCCAGGGCCGACACGATGCCGGATGTCACGGTCTGACCGACACCGAAGGGGTTGCCGATCGCCAGCACGAGATCGCCGACCTCGATATCGCCGGCCATATCGAAGGGCATGACCGGAAGCGGCTCATCGGTCTCGACGCGCAGGACGGCCAGATCGGTGGCTTCATCCGTCAGGAGAATCTCCGCTTCGTATTCACGGCGGTCGGCCAGCACGACACGCAACTCGGTGGCATTGTTGACGACATGGTTATTGGTGACGATCACACCGGACGCATCGACGATCACACCGGAACCCAGCGAGTTCTGCTCCCGCGGCTGACTGCGGAACATGCGGGAAAAGAAGGGATCGTTGGCGAAGGGATGCTGCGCAGCGACCACGCGCCGGGAATAGACATTCACAACCGCCGGCGTGGCCTCGCGCACGATCGGCGCAAAGGACAGCTGCATCTGGGTGCGGCTTTCCGGAACGGCGCGGTCAGCGTTCTCAGCGAAGGGAATGTCCTGCGCGAGGGCAGGCGAACAGGCGATGAGAGAGGCGATGAGGACGTGTCTGATCATGGCTTCCACTTAGGCACAGCTGAGACAAGAAAAAAGGCGGCATTGCATGAGCAAAGCCGCCTTCTTCTGAACGTGCAATGACCGGGATCTTACTCCTCAGTCATGCCTTCTTCTGCTTCCAGGCGCGCGCGGTCCACGGCACCCTTGGCGGCCGGGTCGCGATCGACGAGTTCGATCACGGCCATCGGCGCATTGTCGCCGTGACGGAAGCCGGCCTTCAGCACGCGGGTGTAACCGCCATTGCGCTCGGCATAGCGGCCGCCCAGCGTGTCGAACAGCTTCTTGACCTGGTCCTCGTTGCGGACACGGGACATGGCCAGACGACGACCGTGGATATCACCGCGCTTGGCCAGCGAGATGAGCTTGTCCATGAACGGAGCCAGCTCTTTTGCTTTCGGCAGTGTGGTGACGATTTGCTCGTGCTCGATCAGCGAAGCGGCCATATTGGCCAGCATCGCCTTGCGGTGCGAGTGCGTGCGGTTCAGTTTGCGATGTGCGATGCCGTGACGCATGGCTTTATCTCCTCAGGTCCGGTTCGGGTGCCTCCCGGCAGCCGCCTAGACGTGATCCTCAAAACGTTTGGCCAGATCCTCGATGTTCTCCGGCGGCCAGTTCGGCGCTTCCATACCCAGGTGCAGACCCATCTGGGCGAGAACTTCCTTGATCTCGTTAAGCGACTTGCGGCCGAAGTTCGGGGTGCGGAGCATTTCCGCCTCGGACTTCTGGATCAGGTCGCCGATGTAGACGATGTTGTCGTTCTTCAGGCAGTTCGCCGAACGCACCGACAGTTCCAGCTCGTCGACCTTGCGCAGCAGCGCCGGGTTGAAGTCGAGCTCGGGCTTGTCGTCCTCGGCCGGACGCGCCTCGACAGCTTCCTCGAAGTTGATGAATATCTGGAACTGGTCCTGCAGGATGCGCGCTGCGAAGGCAACGCTGTCTTCCGGCGTGACGGTTCCGTCGGTCTCGATCTCGAGCGTCAGCTTGTCATAGTCCAGAACCTGGCCCTCACGGGTGTTCTCGACCTTGTAGGACACGCGCTTGACCGGGCTGAACAGCGAGTCGACGCCGATCAGGCCGATCGGGGCGTCTTCCGGACGGTTCCGCTCGGACGGCACATAGCCCTTGCCCGTGTTGACCGTGAACTCCATGCGGATTTCCGCACCCTCGTCGAGCGTGCACAGGACAAGGTCCTTGTTCACGATCTCGACGTCGGCGGTCTCTTCGATGTCACCGGCGGTGACGATGCCCGGACCGGACTTCTTCAGGACAACCCGCTTGGGGCCTTCGCCATGCATGCGCAGGGCGATCTGCTTGATGTTCAGGACGATGTCGGTGACGTCTTCACGCACACCGTCGATCGACGAGAACTCGTGCACCACGCCGTCAATGTGGACATTCGTCACGGCTGCGCCCTGCAGGGAGGACAGCAGCACGCGGCGAAGCGCATTGCCGAGCGTCATGCCGAAGCCGCGCTCCAGCGGTTCCGCGACGATCTTCGCCTGACGTTCCGGGTCATGCCCCGGCTCGATTTCCGGCTTCATCGGGCGGATAAGTTCCTGCCAGTTCTTCTCGATCACGTTCCTACTGCCCCTTCATCAGCCGCCCGGCCCCTGGCCGGCGGCGCGTTCAACAGGCGAAATGCGCGCCGCGGATTAGACGCGGCGGCGCTTCGGCGGACGGCAGCCGTTGTGCGGGATCGGCGTGACGTCCTGGATGGTGGTGATGGTGAAACCCACCGATTGCAACGCACGCAGCGCGCTTTCGCGCCCCGAACCCGGGCCCGAGACCTTCACTTCGATGGTCTTCATGCCGTGCTCGATTGCCTTCTTGCCAGCGTCTTCAGCGGCCATCTGGGCCGCATAGGGGGTCGACTTGCGCGACCCCTTGAAGCCCATGTGACCGGCGGACGACCAGGAAATCGCATTGCCCTGGGCGTCGGTGATGGTCACCATGGTGTTGTTGAAGCTGGCATTCACGTGGGCGACGCCCGACGTGATGTTCTTACGCTCGCGCCGCTTGATGCGGCTCGGTTCCTTAGCCATGTCTCAGGGCCCTACTTCTTCTTGCCGGCGATCGGCTTGGCGGGACCTTTGCGCGTGCGCGCATTGGTGTGAGTGCGCTGACCGCGGACCGGAAGGCCGCGACGGTGGCGCAGGCCACGATAATTGCCCAGGTCCATCAGGCGCTTGATGTTGACCGCGACTTCACGGCGCAGATCCCCTTCCACGAGGTGATCACGATCGATCACTTCACGGATTTGCAGGATTTCTGCGTCATTCAGGTCGGCAACGCGGCGCTCCGGAGCGATGGAAACCTGCTCGCAGATCTCCTTCGCCTTGGCCGGGCCAATGCCGTGGATATAGCGAAGCGCGATTTCAACGCGCTTATTCGTCGGAATATTGACGCCGGCAATACGGGCCACTTTCCATCTCCCAAGTCAGAACGCCATTCGCGGACGAACCAATGGGCAACCTTTCGGTCGCCGCATGAGCTCGCCCGTTTCGCGAAGGGCGCTATCTACAGTCAGCGTTGCCGCCCCGTCAATGGGGTTGCAACAGGTGTGTGTCACTTCGTGTCCAGTGCCGCAGCAATTCTCGCTGCGACGTCTTCCATCGACCCCATGCCCTCGACTTCCTTCAGCTTGCCTTGAGCGGCGTAGAAGGGAAGCAGAGGCGCGGTCTGATCCTGATAGGCTTTCAGGCGCACCTTGAACGCGTCGATATTGTCGTCGGCACGTCCTTCTTCGGCCGCACGCTTTTCCATCCGTGCGACAAGTTCCTGTTCATCCACCAGAAGGCGGACAACCGCATCGACCTGCGTACCGCGCTTCTCGAGCGCCGCATCCAGGGCTTCAGCCTGCGCGACGGTGCGCGGAAAGCCGTCGAAAATCGCGCCGCCGGCCGATTCGGCCTCCGGCAGACGCTCTTCGATCAGTTCGATAACGATCGCGTCGGGAACCAGGTTCCCGCCATCGACGATGGCCTTCACCCGATTGCCGAGTTCGGAACCGGACGCAATCGCCGCACGCAGCATGTCACCGGTCGACAGCTGAACCCAGCCGCGGTCGGAAACGAGTTTCTTGGCTTGCGTACCCTTGCCGCAGCCCGGCGGTCCGAACAGGATGATGTTCATCGTTTGCGCCCCCGCAGTTTCGACTTCTTGATCAGCCCCTCATACTGGTGCGCCAGCAAATGGGACTGGATCTGGGAAATCGTGTCCATCGTCACCGATACGACGATGAGGATGGACGTACCGCCCAGGGCAATGGCTGCGCCGCCGCCCATCAGCATGGGAACCATGCAGATCACGACCAGATAGATCGCGCCGATCAGCGTCAGGCGGGACAGCACGAAATCGATATATTCCGCGGTCCGCTTGCCCGGACGAATGCCTGGCAGGAAGCCGCCATACTTGCGCAGATTGTCCGCAGTATCTTCCGGATTGAAGACGACGGACGTGTAGAAGAAACAGAAGAACACGATCATCGCCGCATACATCGTCAGGAAGAGCGGCGAGCCCTGGCCGAGATAGGCGACCACGGTCTGCAGCCATTCCGGTCCCGACTGCTGCTGGAAGCTGGCGGCCGTGGCCGGCAGGAAGAGCAGCGACGAGGCGAAGATCGGCGGGATCACGCCCGCAGTATTCAGTTTGAGCGGCAGGAAGGAGGTATCACCGCCCACCATGCGATTGCCCTGCTGGCGCTTGGGGTATTGCACGAGCAGCCGGCGTTGCGAGCGCTCGATGAAGACCACCAGAACCAGGCCGGCCAGCACCAGGAGGATGCCGCCGAAGAAGACCGGCGCCGCCAGGGCGCCTGAAGCCGCCTGGCTCAGCGCACCGCCGAGCAGACCCGGCACGGCCGAGATGATACCGGCGAAAATGATCAGCGAGACACCATTGCCCACGCCGCGCGACGTGATCTGTTCACCCAGCCACAGGAGCAGCATGGTGCCGCCGACCAGGGTGATCACCGTCGAGGCGATGAAGAAGGGTCCCGGATTGATAGCCATGGTCAGGCCGTCGGCGTTCGGCGTATTCATGCCGATCGCGATCGCAAAGGCCTGTCCGGCCGCCAGCAGCACGGTCAGGTAACGCGTGTACTGGTTGATCTGCTGGCGCCCCTGCTCGCCCCCTTCCTTCTTGAGCTTTTCAAGGCTCGGAATGGTGGCGGACATGAGCTGCATGATGATCGAGGCCGAGATGTACGGCATCACGTTCAGCGCGAAGATCGCCATGCGTTCGACGGCACCGCCGCCGAGCGTGTTGAACATGTTCAGGATCCCGCCCTGGAACTGTTCAAACACACGCGCATACTGGACCGGATCGATCCCCGGGATCGGTACGAAGGTACCGATCCGGTAGACGATCAGGATCCCGATCGTGAACAGAATACGTTGTTGCAGCTCCTTCGCCTTGGCGAAGGAGCTGAAATTCATGTTCGCAGCAAGCTGTTCGGCAGCTGAAGCCATAAACTCGTCCCCGAAAGGTCAGCGTGGGTCCTATTCCGCGGCCTTGGCCACGGCGACGGTCACCTTGCCGCCCGCCTTTTCGACAGCCTCGATGGCCGCCTTGGAGGCACCGGCAACGGTGACGTCAAGTTTGGACTTGAGCTCACCTTTCGCAAGGAGGCGGATGCCATCGAGTTCACGACGGACCAGGCCGGCCGCGATCAGGACTTCGGCATCGATCGGCTTTTTCGCGTCGATCTTGCCTTCAGCGATGGCCTTCTCGATACGGCCGACATTCACTTCCGCCCAGCTCTTGCGGTTCGGCTTGTTGAAGCCCCGCTTCGGCAGACGCATGTGAAGCGGCATCTGACCGCCTTCAAAGCCCTTGATGGCCACGCCCGAACGGGACTTCTGGCCTTTGACACCGCGACCGCCGGTCTTGCCCTTGCCGGAGCCGATACCACGGCCGACGCGGGTGCGCAGTTTGGCGGCGCCGTCATTGTCGCGCAGTTGATTGAGACGCATGTCGTTCTCCATTCGATGGAGCGGTTTCCCCTTGAGGGACCTACTCCTCGACGATTTCCACCATGTGGCTGACTTTCGCGATCATGCCGCGGACAGCCGGGGTGTCTTCCAGTTCGCGAACGCGACCGATCTTGCCGAGGCCGAGACCGGTCAGCGTTGCACGCTGATCCTGAGGGCGGCGCGTGGGGCTGCCCGTCTGGCGAACACGGAGCGTTTTCTTGGCCATGGTTCGCAGTCCTTACGCTTCGATCGCTTCCGGCGAAGACGCACCGTCATCGCGGCGGTTCACCAGATCGCCAACCTTCAGGCCACGCTTGGCAGCAACCGAGCGCGGGCTCGACTGCGACCGCAGCGCATCCATGGTGGCGCGGATCATGTTGTACGGGTTCGAGGTGCCGACCGACTTGGCAACGACGTCCTGGACCCCGAGGGATTCCAGCACGGCGCGCATCGGACCGCCGGCGATAACACCGGTACCCGGAGGGGCAGCCCGCAGGATCACCTTGCCAGCGCCGTGGCGGCCCTTGGTGTCGTGATGCAGGGTGCGGCCCTCGCGAAGCGGCACGCGGATCATCGTCTTCTTGGCCTCGTCGGTCGCCTTGCGGATGGCTTCCGGCACTTCACGTGCCTTGCCCTGACCGAAGCCGACACGGCCCTTGGCATCGCCGACAACCACGAGCGCGGCGAACTGGAAGTTCCGGCCGCCCTTCACGGTCTTGGCAACGCGGTTGATGTGGACGAGCTTGTCTACGAGCTCGTCGTCGCGTTCCTGTTCGCGGTCGCGTCCGCGGCCGCGGCCACGGCCGCCGCGATCACCGCGATCACCGCGGTCACGCTGCTGCTCGTTCTGATGAGCCATACGTCCGCTCCCTTAGAAGTTCAGGCCGCCCTCGCGGGCCGCCTCTGCGAGCGCTTTGACACGCCCGTGATAGATGTAACCGCCACGGTCGAAGACGACGTCCTTGACGCCTTCCTTCACCGCGCGCTCGGCAATCAGCTTGCCCACGATCTCTGCGGCCTTCGTGTCCCAGCCCTTGGAGTGTTCCTTCAGGGCCACTTCCTCCAGAGAGGAAGCAGAAACGAGGGTCTTGCCCGCCACATCGTCGATGATCTGGGCATAGATGTTTTTCGCGGACCGGTGCACCGACAGACGCGGACGCCCATTGGCGAACTTGCGCAGGCGGGTGCGGTTGCGCTGGGCGCGCCGGACCGATTTTTCGCGTTGAGTCTTCATCGCACGCCCTACTTCTTCTTGCCTTCTTTGCGGCGAATGTATTCGCCGACATACTTGATGCCCTTGCCCTTGTAGGGTTCCGGCGGACGGAAGCGACGGATTTCCGCAGCGACCTGACCGACCTTCTGCTTGTCCGCGCCCGAGATCTTCACCTCGGTCGGCTTCGGACAGGCCAGAGTAACACCCTGGGGCGCGTCATAGATGACGTCGTGGGACAGGCCCAGCGACAGCTTCAGCGAAGAGCCCTGCATCTGGGCGCGGTAACCGACGCCGACCAGTTCGAGATCCTTCTCGAAGCCGTCAGCGACGCCCTTCACCAGATTGGCGACCAGTGCCCGCTGCATGCCCCACATGGCACGCGCCTTCTTGGACTCGTCGACCGGCTTGATGGTGATGCCATCTTCGCCCTGAGTGACGGTAACGTCGTCGACGAAGGCCATGGACAGTTCGCCCTTGGGACCCTTCACGGTCAGGCTGCCATCCTGGAGCGTCGCGGTGACGCCGGAAGGAATGGCGACGGGGAGTTTACCGATACGTGACATTGGCTCGCTCCCTTAGCTCACGTGACAGAGGATCTCGCCGCCCACATTGGCCTCGCGAGCGGTCGCATCCGACATCACGCCCTTGGGCGTGGACAGGATTGCGATGCCGAGGCCGTTCTGGACGAGCGGCAGGTCCTTGACACCGGAATACACACGGCGGCCCGGCTTGGAGATACGCTTGATCTCGCGGATCACCGAGTCACCTTCGAAATACTTGAGTTCGATTTCGAACTCTTTCTGGCCGTTGGCGTGTTCCACTTCCGCGTAATCGCGGATGTAGCCTTCGCTCTTCAGCACATCGAGCACGCGGCGGCGAAGGGCCGAAGCCGGCGTGTTCACGTTCCGCTTGTTGCGCATCAGCGCGTTGCGGATACGGGTCAGCATATCGCCGAGAGGATCGTTCACAGACATGTCGGGCCCCCTCTTACCAGCTCGACTTGACCATGCCCGGGATCATCCCCTGGCTGGCCAGTTCACGCAGCGCGATACGCGACATGCGCAGCTTGCGATAGAATGCGCGCGGGCGGCCGGTGACTTCACACCGGTTGCGGATGCGCGACGGAGCCGAGTTGCGGGGCAGCCCGGCCAGTTTCAGCTGAGCAGCAAAACGCTCCTCAACCGGCAGTTCCTGATTGCGCGCGATCGCCTTCAGTGCGGCACGCTTGGCAGCATAGCGCTGCGACATGCGTTCCCGCTTGCGATTGCGTTCAACTGCGGAAGATTTCGCCATTTAAGTCCTCCTGCGTGCAGAGCCCGAGCGGCTCTGCTCTCCTGCTGCGTTAGTTCGTAAACGGAAAATCGAACTCGGCCAGCAGGGCCTTCGCTTCCTCATCATTGCCTGCGGTGGTGCAGACAACGATATCCATACCCCGGATCTTCTCGACCTTGTCGTAGTCGATTTCCGGGAACACGATATGCTCTTTCAGACCCATCGCGTAATTGCCACGACCGTCGAAGCTCTTTCCGTTGAGCCCGCGGAAGTCACGCACACGCGGCAGGGCGATGGTGATCAGGCGATCCAGGAATTCGTACATACGGTCCTGGCGCAGGGTCACCTTCGCGCCGATCACCTGCTCCTCGCGGAGCTTGAAGCCCGCGATGGACTTCTTGGCAACCGTCTTGACCGGCTTCTGGCCGGAAATGGCTTCCAGATCCTCAAGGGCACCCTTGATTTTCTTGGAGTCCTGGGCAGCTTCGCCAACGCCCATGTTGATCACGATCTTGTCCAGACGCGGGATCTGCATGTCGTTCGCGTAGCCGAACTTTTCCTTCATGCGCGCCTTGATCTCGTCACGGTACTTCGCACGAAGACGCGGGGTGTAGGTGGCAACCTCAGACATCGATGACCTCACCGGATGCTTTGGCGACACGGACCTTGCGGCCGTCATCAAGCGTCTTGAAGCCGACACGCGTCGGTTCGCCGGTTTTCGGATCGGCCAGCGCCACGTTCGAGACGTGGATCGCGGCTTCCTTTTCCTTGATGCCGCCCTGGTCGGTCTGGGTCGGGCGGGTGTGGCGCTTGACCACATTCACGCCCGCCACGAAGACCTTGTCCTCGGCCGGAACCACTTTCATGACCTCGCCGGTCTTGCCCTTGTCACGGCCGGCGAGAATGACGACCTTGTCGCCCTTCTTGATCTTGGCAGCCATTACAGCACCTCCGGCGCCAGCGACACGATCTTCATGTGGTTCTTGGAGCGAAGCTCACGCGGAACCGGGCCGAAGATACGCGTACCGAGCGGCTCGTTATTATTGTTGATGATCACCGCGGCGTTGGAGTCGAAGCGAATGACGGAACCGTCCTTGCGCTTGATGTCCTTGGCCACGCGAACGACGACGGCCTTGCGGACATCACCCTTCTTCACGCGACCACGCGGGATGGCTTCTTTCACGGAGACGACAATGATGTCGCCCACGTGGGCGTAGCGACGCTTGGCACCGCCCAGCACCTTGATGCATTGCACACGGCGGGCGCCAGAATTGTCGGCTACGTCCAGATTGGTTTGCATCTGGATCATGGCAGATCCTCCTTAGGAAAGGGTCTCGGCCTGCGGGCTTAAGCCTGCGCCGGGACAACCTCCCACCGCTTCAGTTTCGACTTGGGTGCACATTCCTGGATCTGGACCTGGTCACCCACTTTGAACGCATTGGCTTCGTCATGCGCGTGATAACGCTTGGTGCGACGAACCGTCTTGCGGAGCAGCGGGTGGAGGAAGGTCCGTTCCACACGCACGACCACGGTCTTGGCACCTTTGTCACTCACCACGACGCCTTGCAGGATACGCTTAGGCATCGCTTAGCTCCCTTGCTCTTGCTGCGACTTGCGCTCGCTCTGAACGGTCTGGATGCGCGCGATGTCGCGGCGCACCTTGCCGTAGCGAGCGGTGTTTTCCAGCTGGCCGGCGGCCTGCTGGAAACGCAGGTTGAATTGCTCTTTCTTGCGCTTCAGGAGTTCGTCCTGAAGCTGGTCGTCCGTCATGGCGCGAACGTCGACGGCCTTGAGTTCTTTATCGCTCATTGCCCGATCTCCTATTCGCCCAACCGGGCGACGATCTTGGTCTTGATCGGCAGCTTCGCGGCGCCGAGTGCCAGGGCCTCACGTGCGACGCTCTCCGGAACACCGTCGATCTCGAACATGATGCGGCCAGGCTTGACCTTGCACGCCCAGAATTCGGGCGAGCCTTTACCTTTACCCATCCGGACTTCGGTCGGCTTCTTGGAAACCGGCACATCCGGGAAGATGCGGATCCACACGCGACCGGCACGCTTCATGTGACGGGTGATGGCCCGGCGCGTGGCTTCGATCTGGCGTGCGGTGACGCGTTCCGGCTGCAGCGCCTTGAGGCCGTAGGAGCCGAAGTTCAGCGTATAGCCACCCTTCGCAGCACCCTTGATGCGGCCCTTGTGCGCCTTGCGGAATTTTGTGCGTTTCGGTTGCAGCATGGCTGATATCCTTACGCGGCTTGACGGCCCGAACGGGCACGTTGCTCACCCGACTCCTGGAGACGGCGCTCCTGGGCCATCGGGTCGTGATCCATGATCTCGCCTTTGTAGATCCAGACCTTGATGCCGATGATACCCATCGCGGTCTTGGCTTCGGCGGTTCCGTAGTCGATGTCGGCGCGCAGCGTGTGGAGCGGCACAGAGCCCTCCTGGTACTGCTCGGAGCGCGCGATCTCGGCACCGCCGAGGCGGCCACCGCAGACGATCTTGCAGCCCTTGGCGCCCATGCGCATCGCCGACTGCATCGAACGCTTCATCGCACGGCGGAAAGCCACGCGGCGCTCGAGCTGCTGGGCGATGGACTCGGCCACCAGATTGGCGTCGATCTCGGGCTTGCGCACTTCGACCAGGTTCAGAAAAACCTCGCCATCGACCATCTTCGACAGTTCCTTGCGGAGCGTCTCGATGTCCGAGCCCTTCTTGCCGATCACCACACCCGGACGGGCCGTGTGGATGGTGACGCGGCACTTCTTGTGCGGGCGCTCGATCACGATCTTCGACACGCTGGCATTCTTCAGGCGCGCCTTCAGCATCTTGCGGATCTTCAGATCCTCATGAAGCAGCTTGGCGTACTCGCCTGCGCCGGCGTACCAGCGCGATTCCCAGGTGCGGTTGACGCCAAGGCGCAGACCGATCGGATTGATTTTCTGACCCATCAGGCGGCCTCCTCGACTTCGCGCACCACGATGGTGAGCTCGGAAAACGGCTTCAGGATCTTCGCGCCGCGACCGCGGGCGCGCGCCTTGTACCGCTTCATGACCAGGTTCTTGCCGACATAGGCTTCCGACACGACAAGGCTGTCGATGTCGAGACCGTGATTGTTCTCGGCATTGGCAATCGCGGACTCGAGGGTCTTGCGAACCTCCTTGGCGATGCGCTTGCGCGAAAACTCGAGATCCGCCAGCGCACGCTCGACCTTCTTGCCGCGGATCATCGCGGCAACCAGGTTGAGCTTCTGCGGGCTGGTGCGGATCATCCGCAGCTTGGCGCGCGCTTCGTTGTCAGCGACGCGACGGGGATTGGCAGACTGGCCCATCGCTTATCTCCGCTTCGCTTTCTTGTCCGCCGCGTGACCGTAATAGGTCCGGGACGGAGCGAACTCGCCGAGCTTGTGGCCGACCATGTCTTCGGTCACCAGCACCGGCACAAACTTGTTGCCGTTGTGGACCTGGAAGGTCAGACCCACGAATTGCGGCATGATGGTGGAACGGCGCGACCAGGTCTTGATCGCTTGCTTGCGCCCGCCCTCGTGCGACTTTTCCGCTTTTTTCAGCAGATAGCCGTCGACGAACGGACCTTTCCAGACAGAACGAGGCATCGTCGGCTCCCTATCGCTTCTTGCGCTCGTGGCGCGAGCGGATGATGAACTTGTCCGTAGACTTGTTCTTGCGCGTCTTCGCACCCTTGGTCGGCTTGCCCCACGGGGTCACCGGGTGACGGCCGCCCGAGGTCCGGCCTTCACCACCGCCGTGCGGGTGGTCGACCGGGTTCATCACGACGCCGCGAACGGACGGGCGACGACCCAGGTGGCGATTGCGACCGGCCTTGCCGAGATTGATGTTCAGGTGGTCCGGGTTCGAAACCGCACCGACCGTCGCCATGCAGGTATCCGGAACCATGCGCAGCTCGCCCGAAGACAGGCGGATCTGGGCATAGCCGGCGTCACGGCCGACGAGCTGGACATACGCACCGGCGGAACGGGCGATCTGACCACCCTTCTCCGGCTTCATCTCGACATTGTGCAGGATCGTACCGACCGGCACAGCCTTCAGCGGCATGGCATTGCCCGGCTTCACGTCGCACTTGGCGGACGCGATGACAACATCGCCTTCCGACAGGCGCTGCGGCGCCAGGATGTAGGCCTTTTCGCCGTCCTCGTAGTTGAGGAGCGCGATGAAAGCCGTCCGGTTCGGATCGTATTCCAGACGCTCGACGGTCGCGGGAACGTCCCACTTGCGGCGCTTGAAATCGATCACACGGTACAGGCGCTTCGCGCCACCGCCACGACGGCGGGCCGTGATGCGACCGGTATTGTTGCGGCCACCCTTTTTGGTGAGGCCTTCAACCAGCGTCTTTTCCGGACGGCCCTTGTGCAGCGCGGAGCGATCCACGAGCACGAGGGCGCGGCGGCCCGGAGAAGTCGGTTTGAATGTTTTCAAAGCCATCTTACAGACCCGTCGTCACGTCGATCGAGTGACCCTCTGCGAGAGTCACGACCGCTTTCTTCTGGTCATTGCGCTTACCGTGGATGCCACGGAAACGCTTGGTCTTGCCGTGAACCTTGATCGTATTCACCGCTGTCACCTTCACTTTGAAGAGTTGTTCGACCGCTTCCGCGATCTCCTTCTTGTTGGCGTTCAGCGGGACGAAGAAGACAACCTTGCCGTCTTCGGACAGCAGGGTGGACTTTTCCGTGATCACCGGTCCCAGGATCGTATCGTAATGGCGCGCAGCAGCCGTCATTTTAAGCCTCCTTCGCGCTCAGGCGTTCGTGGATCTTCTCCACGGCAGCCTTCGTCAGCACCAGGGTGTCGCGACGCAGCACGTCATAGACGTTCAGGCCCTGCGCGGGCAGCACGTCGATGAGCGGCAGGTTGCGAGCAGCCTTGGCGAAGTTCTCGTCGACCTGCTCACCGGAGATGAACAGGGCGTTGGAAATGCCCAGACCTTCGAGCGAAGCCCGCAGATCCTTCGTCTTCGGCTCGGTCAGGACGGCATCATCCAGGATGATGAGCGCCTTGGAACCGGCTTTGGACGACAGGGCGTGACGCAGACCCAGCGCACGGACCTTCTTGGGAAGATCATGAGCGTGAGAGCGCACGCGCGGACCGTGAGCCTTGCCGCCGCCGACGAAGATCGGAGCCGAACGGGCGCCGTGACGTGCACCGCCACCGCCTTTTTGCCGGCCGAACTTCTTCTTCGTGCGAGCGATTTCCGAGCGGCCGAGCGTCTTGTGCGTGCCCTGCTGGCGTGCCGCCAACTGCCACTTCACAACGCGCTGCAGGAGGTCGGAGCGCACCTCTTCAATGCCGAAGACGGCATCGTCGAGATCGATAGCACCGGCGTCCTTCGCCGCGAGGGTTTTTACCTCGATCTTCATGCTTGCGTTCCTTCTTCACCATCGGCGGCCGCATCCGTCGCTGCCGCTTCGGCTTCCGCCGGCGCAGCGTCGTTCTCGACAGCCGGAGCCGCTTCAGCAGCCGGCGCGTTCACTTCGTCCAGCGTCCGGAACTTGCCCGGCAGCGGGAGTTCCATGTCGCCATAGCCCTTGATGGCATCGCGCAGCTCGACCCAGCCGCCGGCCGATCCCGGCACCGCACCCTTGACCAGGATGAGGCCGCGATCCGCATCGACGCGGACAACTTCGATATTTTGCGTGGTCACGCGGGTTGCACCCATGTGACCGGCCATCTTCTTGCCCTTGAACACCTTGCCCGGGTCCTGGCACTGGCCGGTGGAACCGTGGGAACGGTGCGAGATCGACACGCCGTGCGAGGCGCGCAGGCCGCCGAAATTGTGCCGCTTCATGGCACCGGCGAAACCCTTACCGATCGAAATGCCGGCAACGTCGACCTTCTGGCCCGGGACGAAGTGATCGGCCGTCAGCTCGGCGCCGACTTCGATCAGGGCGTCCTCGGCAACGCGGAACTCGACCAGCTTGCGCTTCGGAGCCACATTGGCCTTGGCGAAGTGACCGCGCAGCGCCTTCGGCGTCCGCTTGGCCTTGGCTTCACCAGCACCCAGCTGCAGGGCGACATAGCCGTCACGGTCTGCCGTCTTGTGCGACACGACCTGGACGCCGTCCAGCTGCAGCACGGTGCAAGGCACGTGCACGCCGTCATCGGCGAAAATACGCGTCATGCCCAGCTTGCGGGCGATCACGCCGGTTCTACGATCTTCCTGGCGCATAACCCTACGCTCCCAGCTTGATCTCGACGTCCACACCGGCCGACAGGTCGAGCTTCATCAGCGCGTCAACTGTCTGCGGGGTGGGGTCAACAATGTCGAGAAGACGCTTGTGAGTCCGGATCTCGAACTGCTCGCGCGACTTCTTGTCGATATGCGGCGAGCGCAGCACCGTGAACTTCTCGATGCGCGTCGGCAGCGGAATCGGACCGCGAACGTTCGCGCCGGTGCGCTTGGCGGTGGAGACAATCTCCCGGGTGGAATTATCCAGAACCCGGTGATCGAACGCCTTGAGGCGAATGCGGATGTTTTGACGTTCCATCAAACCGATCCCGTTTCTAAACTTTCAAAAAGAGCAATGAGCAGGGCGGCACTCAAGGCACCGCCCTGCCCGGATTTCTTGTTACTCGACGATCTTGGAAACGACGCCTGCGCCGACGGTACGGCCGCCTTCACGGATAGCGAAGCGCAGCTTCTCTTCCATGGCGATCGGCGTGATCAGCTCGACATTCATTTCCACATTGTCGCCCGGCATCACCATCTC
>NZ_JAEPOL010000016.1 GCF_017642925.1 Maricaulis sp.
CACGCCGGAGCCTGATGCTGTCACCCACCAGGCGCGGACGAGCTCCGCACGCTCCCGGGCACAAGGGACTGAGCTCATGCCTCCCATCCCGGAAACCGTCTGCGAGCATACGCGCAGTTGAGAGGGCGGGGATAAGTTTCCGGCCCCGCCCCCACAAACCGTCATCCTGACGAAAGTCAGGACCCAGATCGCAAAGCGGAATTTTGGCTGGAAAGGCTCAGATCGAATGTCGGCGATGTGCGGGATAAGTGCGAACTCGCGGCCACCCGGCTCTATGAACTGGGCCCTGACTTTCGTCAGGGTGACGGTGCTTGTGGGAGCGTTGGTACCTTCTCTCCCAATTGCCTCACTTTTTCCCGGACGGAGGCCCGCGGAAGCGGGCCGTAGATCCGGGATCTACCGAAGATCACTTCAAGCGATGAGCTTCCCGTCGGTCCCGGCACTCTGCCCGGCCGTCGCCGGGCTTGCAGCCGGGAAAAACGGAATGGTGTTCAGGGTGATGACTGCAGTTTCAACGCCCCCTCTCCCCACCGGGGAAAAGGCGCGACGCCGCCTACGCGTCCTCGAGAACCTTCACATCCTTCATCGGCCGGGCGGTGACGCAGATGCGGGGGCGTTCGCCTTCGGTCTTGGTGACCAGCAGGCGTTCGACCTGGCTGTCATCGTGGAAGACCACGCCGGTCAGCGCGTCCAGCACCGCCTTGGCGACATTGTCGACATCGTGGGTGGGACTGTTGGGTGTGCGCTGGATCTCGATCACGACCTCGTAAGGCCCCCATTTCGGGCGCGCGCGCTTGAATTCGAGGCGGAAGAATTCCCCGATCAGCGCCTTGAAACGCCGCGACTGCGTGGTCAGTGCGTCCACGCGCAAATTGAGCTCGTCGCCAGACATCAAGGCCTGAACCTTCCCTCTACCGACCCAGTTTTGCGCCTGCCCCCCGCGGGCACCCGATCTGCGGCCTTGCGCATCGCCATCTTGATCGTTCATCTGCCGGTGATACACGTTCCCACCGATCACAGCCATATTCCTCCCGCACAATGCGGCCTGCAAGGAGCCTCCCCTGATGAGCGAGATGCGTACCGAGACCGACAGCTTCGGCCCCCTGGAAGTCCCGTCGGCAAAACTCTTCGGCGCCCAGACCGCGCGTTCGCTGATCAACTTCCCGATCGGCACGGAAACCATGCCCAAGCCGCTGATCCGCGCGCTGGGCATCGTCAAGCGCTCGGCCGCCCTGGCCAACAAGCGCCTGGACAATATCGAACCGGAGCTGGCCGACGCCATTGCCCAGGCCGCGCTGGAAGTCGCCGAAGGCAAGCTGGACGACCATTTCCCCTTGTCTGTCTGGCAGACCGGCTCGGGCACCCAGTCGAACATGAACACGAATGAGGTCGTCTCGAACCGCGCCATCCAGATCCTGGGCGGCACGGTCGGTTCGAAGGATCCGATCCATCCGAACGACCACGTGAACCGCGCGCAGAGCTCGAACGACACCTTCCCGACGGCGATGCATATCGCCGCCGCCGAGGAGATCGTGCACAGCCTCGTGCCCGCCCTGCAGACGCTGCACAACGCACTCAACGACAAGTCGAACCAGTTCAAGGACATCATCAAGATCGGCCGCACCCACACCCAGGACGCCACGCCGCTGACCCTGGGCCAGGAATTCTCCGGCTATGTCGCGATGGTGAAGAACTCGATCCGCCGCGTGGAAGCGACGCTGCCCGCCCTGCTCGAGCTTGCCCAGGGCGGCACGGCCGTCGGTACCGGCCTCAACACCAAGAAGGGCTTCGCCGAAGCCTTCGCCGACGAGGTCGCGGCCTTCACCAAGCTGAAATTCGTCACCGCACCGAACAAGTTCGAGGCCCTGGCCACCAAGGACGCGCTGGTCGAGGCCCATGGCGCCCTCAACTCGGTCGCCGTCTCCCTGTTCAAGATCGCCAACGATATCCGCTTCCTGGGCTCCGGCCCGCGCTCGGGTCTGGGCGAGATCGCCCTGCCGGAGAACGAGCCGGGCTCGTCGATCATGCCGGGCAAGGTGAACCCGACCCAGTGCGAGGCGATGACCATGGTCTGCGCCCAGGTGATGGGCAATAACACGACGGTCAGCTTCGCCGGCAGCCAAGGCCATTTCGAGCTGAACGTGTTCAAGCCGGTCATCATCTACAATGTGCTGCAGTCGATCCGCCTTCTGGCCGACGCCGCCAACACTTTCACCGACAAGTGCGTTGTCGGCATCCAGGCCCGCGAGGACAATATCCGGGCGCTGATGGAGCGCTCGCTGATGCTGGTCACCGCGCTCAACTCGACCATCGGCTATGACAACGCCACCATCGTCGCCAAGACCGCCCACAAGAACGGCACCACGTTGCGCGAGGAGGCCGTCAAGCTGGGCTTCGTGACGGAAGAACAGTTCGACGCCATCGTGCGCCCGGAAAACATGCTGGGTCCGAAGGACTAGGTCAAAGGCCGCCATGACCAAGCCCGTCAATCTCCGCCAGTATCGCAAGCGCAAGCAGCGCGAGGACAAGGCCGCGGCCGCCGAGGCGAACCGTGTGAAGCATGGCACGCCGAAAGCGGTCTCGGACCTGGCGAAAGCGCGGGCGGAGATGGCGGCGAAGACGCTGGACGGGCACAGGCGGGACGAGCCGAACGGGCAATAGCAACAACGCACGCTGTCATCCCGGCCGAATGCCCCGCGAAGGCGGGGCGCAGAGCAGGGACCCATACGCTTCGGCGACGGCCCAAAGCAGGCTCGATGCCTGCGACAGCTGGATCGACACCGTGACTATGGGTCCCGGACTTCCGCCCGGCCCCAGGCCGGGCATCCATCCGGGATGACACTTAAGATGCGCGCTAAAACGGCGAGTTCAGTACCGGCACGCGGCCGTGCTTGCGGCGGTATTCGGTTATCAGGCGCTGGGCCTCTTCCGCGTCGGCGCGGGATTCCATGAACATCATGGCGGTCGGGATGGCGGGCTGGCGTTCACCGGCGGGTTCGAGCTCGCGGGCGAAGGCGCGGCGGAGCGAGCGGGCCGGGCCGATCTTCAGCACCGAGGAAATGTCCCGCTCGTCGCACAGCAGCACGTAGACGCCCGGGACATCCGGAACCATCTCCGTATTGAAACGCGACAGGGCGACCGGCTTGTGCCAGCGCTTCATTCCGGCTTCTCCTGCAAGGCGTGGCATGACGCCTCCAAATCGTTCGGACAGATTTGCCCGATCCGGTAATCAGGCAATTAACGCTGCTGCATACGGTATCAACCGGTCGAGAAGGCGAGGATGCGGCTGATCTCGCTCTGGCTCCTGCCGCTCTCCTCCGACCAGGCCGTGATCGCCGCCTGCGCTTTTGCAATGGCCGCTTTCGACGTTGGCGGCTTGTCGACCACGCCTTCCCTCACCAGCGCCGCGCCGACATCCTTCGACAGGATCCAGGCGTCCCAGCCGGAAAAGCGCAGGAAATACTGCGCCGTCATGCCCGACAGACGCGAGCCGCGTGTCTTCAGCACGTCCAGCAGGCCGGGCTGGTCGCCGGCCGGCCAGTTGGCCATGAAGCGGCCGAACCCGCCATGCTCCTTTGAGATATCGGCGACGAAGCCGGCATTGTGGACGGTGGCGAGGATCTTCTGGCCATTGCGCACGATACGTTCGTCCGAGGCCAGCCGGGCCACATCATCGTCGGAATAGAAGCTGACCGTCGCCGGGTCGAACCCGTCGAAAGCGGCCTCGAAACCGGGCCATTTCGCCTCGATCACCTTCCACACGAAACCGGCCTGGAAGACGCAGCGCGTCATGGTGGAAAGCCAGCGATCGTCCGGGATATCCGCGATTTCCTGCACTGTGCGCAGGTGGCCATGGGCCGCCAGACGCGTATCCAGATCGGGATGGTGCATCCGGGCCATCGCCTCGATCTCGCTGAAGTTTTTCATTCCGTATCTCCCCTCGTCAGCCAGATATGGCATCGTTTTTACCGCGCGCAACTTGTCCCCGCCCCTCCTGGCCCGGCCTAGGCTGGATGGAAACGGGAGACGGACATGCCAGAACTCAATCGCACCGCCCTTGACGCCGTGGCGTCAACGCGCCCGCAAAGCGCCGCCATCATCGCCGCCATCCGGCCGCACCTGCCGGGCGCGCTCACGGCCGCCGCTATCGATACGCCCCTGCGGCAGGCGCATTTTCTCGCCCAGATCGCCCATGAGAGCGACGGCTTCGCCACCCTCACCGAATATGCCAGCGGGCGCGCCTATGAGGGGCGGACCGATCTGGGCAATACCCGGCCCGGCGACGGGGTGCGCTACAAGGGCCGCGGCCTGATCCAGCTGACCGGACGCGCCAATTACCGCCGAATGGGCCGCCGGCTGGGTATCGGCCTGGAGGCTGAACCCCGGCGCGCCGCGGATCCGGATATCGCCGTGCGCACGGCCTGTGCCTACTGGCAGGACCGGCAGCTGAACACTTATGCCGATCGCGACGATCTGATCGCCGTCACCTTTGCCGTCAATGGCGGTCTCAACGGTCTTGCCGACCGGCGCGAGCGGCTGACCCGCGTGCGGACCGCGATGGGCCGCAATCTCGACTGGAGCCCGGCACCGCATCCCGTGCTACAGCGCGGCGGGCGCGGCCCGGCGGTCGCCAGCCTGCAATATGCACTGCGTCAGGCGGCCTGCGATGTGCGGATCGATGGCGATTTCGGCCCCGCGACAGAGCGCACGCTGCGGCGCTTCCAGACGCAGACCGGACTGGCGGCCGACGGGATCGCCGGACCGGCCGCCTGGGCGGCGCTCTTGAGGCGGCCCGCGCTTGCCAGCGCGCACGCGCCGGGCGACAAACCGGACATGCCGCTTGTCAAACGCTCGCTTTCCCTTGCCGGTCACCGCACCAGCCTGTCGCTCGAACCGGAATTCTGGGAGGAGATCGACCGAGCCGTTGCCGAGGACGGCCGCTCGCTGGCCGGGCTTGTCGCCGAGATCGACGAGGCGCGCGGCGAGGATCCGCTGGCCTCGTCCATGCGGGTCTGGGTGCTCGAACGCCTGCGTGCCGGGCGCTGACCAGGCTCAGTGGCTGCGCGCCAGCCAGGCTCCAACGTCCGGATTGGTATCGTCAAAGAGGACCGGTTCCTGCGAACAATCCCAGCCCGGCGCCAGCCGGTCGGCTGCCTCGCGGGCGATGAGATTGGCATCGCGCAGGGCCGAGGCGTCGACATGAGCGACGGCGCAGGCCGTGTCCGCTCCGTGCGGGTCGAGCGTGGTGACGATCAGCGTGTTCGGCTCTTCCAGCCCGCCGGAGACTTCCAGCATTTCCGGCGGATTATAGTGGATATAGCGGTGGATGGTGGCGAAAGCCGCGCCATCGCGCAGACGCCATTCGACAACATCGTTGAACCCGCCGAACAGGCCGCGCATGGGCGGTGCGATGAAGTCTGACATTGCCCCGCCGGGACGGGCGTAAGCGATCGCCGCCCCGTGCTCGCCCGCCGCGATCTGAAACGACCAGTCATCATGACCGGCGCACCGGATCTCGACCCCGGGCTCGTCCGGCAATTGCCGCTCGGTGCAGGTCTCGTCGATGCGCGTATAGGTGCTGTCGACCGACCGAGCCGCGGCTCCGCCCGCCAGCGATACTGCCAGCGATACGGGCAGCGCGGCCGCAAACAAGATCGTTCTGGACATTCCGCTCTCCCCCTACAGGCACCGCAGCCTAGCGTGCCCGCAGGGAGAGGCAACCGGCGCCGCTAGCCGGCCATGGCCGGTTCGGTGACGCGAACCCGCAGCTTGACGAAATGCTCGTCCCAGCCGGCGTCATGGCCGCACAATTGTTCGAACACATCGACCGGCGCGCCCTCGAACCCGTCATGCACCAGCTTGACCAGCGTGCCCGAGGCGACCTCGCTCAGCGTCCATTCGACCCGTGTCAGATGCTCACCGAGCCATTTGTGGGTGAAAGTGTAGACCAGCCGGGACGGTGCCTCGGCTTCGACCACCTCGCCCCACATGCACCGCTCGGGCTCTTCAAGGCTCTTGAGAAACATGTAGGGGCCGGGCGTTACCAGCGACCGGTCAACGGGATGGAACCAGCGCGCCAGATTGTCCTGGCCGGTGAGGAAGTCCCAGACGCGCTCGCGCGGCGCCTTGAGGAACAGCGATTTCTCGATGCGTGGCTCAGCCATGCTCTTTCTCCACTTCTTGTTTCAGTTTGCTCAGCTTGTCGTCCCAGAAGGCGTCGAAGCGGGAGACCCAGTCGGCGACCTGCTGCAGGGGGGCGGCGTTGAGCCGGTTGAACCGCTCGCGGCCGCGCGCCTCGACGCTGATCAGCCCGCCATCGCTGAGCACTTTGAGATGCTTGGCGACAGCGGGACGGGTCATGTCGAACCGGTCCGCCACATCCCCGACGGTCATCGCCCCTTCGGAGAGAAGCGCGAGAATTTCCCGCCGTGTCGGGTCGGCGATTGCCCTGAAGATATCCGGCCGGTCCATGCGGGCCCTCCATATGAAACCATCTGGTTTCTTTTATATGGAACCGATTGGTTTCATGTCAAGCGCCACCGCGGTTCGGCTTGACGCTTGGCGCATTCCGCAGTGAAACCGGAGATGTGAGCGATTCAGATGGGCAATCCTGGCTGGGACAGATCGCCAAGGCCTTCCGCGACGGCCGGGGTCCGGCCCTGTGGGTTCTGGGCATCGGCGTCGGCCTCGTCGCCGGCTATGCCACCCTCGCCCTGAGGCTGGGCATTTCCGCCGTCGAGCGCGGCGCGTTCGGCGTCACGGAAATCCATCTCGCCTCCGCCGCCTCCCACCTGCCCGCCTGGCGCGTCATCCTGATCCCGCTCGCCGCCGGCTGCGTCATCGCGGCCATGCTGTGGCTGGGCAAGCGCTGGAACCTGTCGCCGGACACGCGCGGCAAGGGCGTCGCCGACGTGCTGGAAGCGCGCGCCGTGAATGCCGGACGGATCGACCTGAAGTCGGGGCTCTATTCCGCTGTCATGTCGGCGATCTCGCTGGGCGGCGGCGCCAGTGCGGGCCGCGAGGGCCCGGCCGTGCATCTGGGTGCCACCCTCGCCTCGCAATTCGGCAAATGGCTCGACATGCCCGCCCGCGGCAGCCGCATCCTGCTGGCCTGCGGTGCGGCAGCGGCGGTCTCGGCCAGCTTCAACGCGCCGGTCGCCGGCGCCCTCTTCGCCTTCGAGGTCGTGCTGGGCCACTACGCCCTGCGCTCCATCGCGCCAGTCGCCTCCTCCTCCATCGTCGGCGCCCTGATCGTGCGGCATCATTTCGGCCAGGACCCGGTCTTCGGCCTGCCGGAGATGGCCGCGGCCAGCGTGTGGGATTTCCCGGCCGCCGCCCTGCTGGGCTTTGCCGCGGCGGGGCTCGCCATCGTCTTCAATCGCGGCGCCATCTTCCTGCCGGCCCGGCTGGGCCAGTGGATGGAGCGCATGCATCTGCCGGTCTGGCTTCTGCCCATTCCCGGCGGGCTCCTGATCGGCCTCATCGCGCTCATCGCGCCGGAAATCCTCGGCGTGGGTTATGAGGCCACCTCCAACGCCCTACGCGGCGAATACGCCTTCCAGCAGCTCATCCTCTTCATCGCGCTGAAGACCCTGGCGACCGTGCTGTCGCTCGGCTTCCGCTTTGCCGGCGGCGTATTCTCGCCCTCCATGTATCTGGGCGCCATGCTGGGCGCGGCCTTCGGCATCGCGCTGAGTGCGATACTGGGCGAACACACGGCGGGACCGGCCTTCTTCGCGGTGATCGGCATGGGCGCCGTCTCCGGCGCCGTGCTGGGCGCGCCGCTCTCGACCACGCTGATCGTGTTCGAGCTGACCACGAGCTATGAAGCCTCGGTCGCGGTACTGCTGGCCGTCTCGCTGGCGACCGTGCTGTCGCAATCGGCGCTGGGCGGCTCGCTGTTCCAGCTGCAGGTCCAGCGCAAGGGCTATGACCTCTCCGGCGGATCGAGCCGGCTGGTGCTGCAGACCGTGCGTGTGCGCGACGTGCTGGTGCCGCTGGACGACTGGGGCAAGTCGGAAATCCCCGACAAGACCTGCGTCTTCGAGGACGACACGCTGGGCCGGGCGCTCGGCGTGCTGGATGCCGAACAGGTCGACGGCGCTGCTGTACGGCAACGTACGGGGGAACAGGCCATCATCGGCTGGATCGCCAAGGCCGACGCCCAGGCCGCCTATGCCCGCCGCCTCGCCGAGATCAGCGAAGAGGAACACCGTTAAGACGGTTTTCGCCTGTCGCGCGAACCGGTTAGCGCTCTGGAAAGGATGTCCCGCTAAGGTGGCAGGATGACACTGGGCGGGCTGCATATGACAACGCAGGACGAAACGGCTCTCGGCACGGGCGTGCTGAGTGCGGACGCGCTTGCCGCCGCCAATATCAATCCCGTCACCGGTCTGGCTACGGACTATCTCAACCACTTCAACGAGGTGGTGATGCTGATGGAAATGCTGCCGGACATGCCCGATTGCGCCGAGGATGTGCTGGACTGGCAGCCGCTGGATTATTGCGGCCATTTCCGCCAGTCCGCCTTCAAGGACAAGGACCTGGCCATCCTCGCCTATGCCGCGGCACCGCGGGCGGTGCGCGCGCATCTGGAAACGCTGATCCTGCAGATCGACAATGCCGTGATCGAGGCCCAGGACCGGCTGCGCAGCGGCAGCGACGCGGCGACCTGCCGGGCCGTCGCACACCTGGCGACCGAAGAGATCAAACCGCTGATCGCGGCCGCCTCCGGCACGATCCATGGCCGCGCGGAAGGCGAGGACGACTTCGCCGACGAGACCGCCCAGGCCGGCATCGACGCCCTCTTCGGCTGACCGTCACACACCGCATTCTCATATAATATTGACGAATCCGGCCGGTTTTGCGCCGCCGGATTAACCGTGTCTTGGACGCCGGCGAGTCATAGCTCGGGGAAAGACAGACACCGGAGACCGACCATGCCGATCATGAACTGGGATGCCTCGCTCGATGTGGGCGTGGAGTCGATGAATGACGAACACAAGCAGATCCTGGACCTGATGAACGCGATCCACGATCGCGCCGCGACCGGCGAAACCGGTGCGTCCATGACCGCGCTTGTCGACGAGCTTGCCCGCGTGACGATCGAGCATTTCCGCGACGAGGAAGCCTATATGGCCAGCGTCAATTTCGCCGGCCTCGCCTCGCACAAGCTGATCCATGCCGACCTCCTGAAGAAATTCGCGGCCCATGCCGACACGATCCGCGCCAATGGCGGCCAGGTCCCGTCCGAATTCCTGATGTTCCTCAAGCTCTGGCTGACCGCCCATATCAAGGGCATCGACATGAAATACTCGCCGACCATGCCGCTGAAGATGGCGGGGTAGCGGGGAGCGGACTCACCCCCTTCGACCTCACCCGGCGCATGGCCGGGTTCGGCCACTTCCCCCGCTTCGCAGGGGAAGCCTTGGCTCAGGGCTCGGCCCGCTTGCGGGGGAGCTGTCGGCAAAGCCGACTGAGGGGGCGGTGCGCAGCACCGCAGAGCGCGCAGCGCGCACAAAGACCCCGAACAAAATACGAACAATTGCACATCCCGGTCTTGGGATTGATCGCCAATCGGTCCAGACTGCACAGTCATTGCGACTCGAAGGCGGCACCCAAGACACGATGTCCAACCTCTCCATTTCCGACATGGCGCGCCCGGCGCCGCCGACGCCCTATCTTGAAGGGCTGAACGAGCAGCAGCGCGCCGCGGTGGAAGCGCTGGACGGGCCGGTGCTGGTGCTGGCCGGGGCCGGCACGGGCAAGACGCGCGTGCTGACGACCCGCCTGGCCCATATCCTCGCCACCGGCCGCGCGCGGCCGTGGGAGATTCTCGCCGTCACCTTCACCAACAAGGCCGCGCGCGAGATGAAGGAGCGTGTCGGCCAGATCATCGGCGAGGCGGTCGAGGGCGTGCCCTGGCTGGGCACATTCCACTCGGTCTCCGCCCAGATCCTGCGGCGCCATGCCGAACTGGTGGATCTCAAGTCCAACTTCACCATCCTGGATACGGACGACCAGCTGCGCCTGCTCAAACAGATCATCCAGGCGGAAAATATCGACGAGAAGCGCTGGACGCCGCGCCACCTTTCCAGCCTGATCGACGGCTGGAAAAACCGCGGTCTCAAGCCCGAACAGCTCGGCGAGGAAGACAAGTGGTCCTTTGCCGAAGGCCGCGGCCAGGGTCTCTACACCCTCTACCAGGAGCGGCTGCAGACGCTCAATTGCTGCGATTTCGGCGATCTCCTGCTGCACACGCTGCACATCTTCAAGGACAATCCGGACGTCCTGAAGACCTATCACGACAAGTTCCGCTACCTCCTCGTCGACGAGTATCAGGATACCAATGTCGCCCAGTATCTCTGGCTGCGGCTGCTGGCCCAGGGCACGGGGAATATCTGCTGCGTGGGCGATGACGACCAGTCGATCTATGGCTGGCGTGGCGCCGAGGTCGACAACATTCTGCGCTTCGAGAAGGACTTCCCGGGCGCCGAGGTGATCCGGCTGGAGCGCAATTATCGCTCGACCGCCCACATTCTGGGCGCGGCCTCGGGCCTGATCGCCGCCAACCGCTCGCGCCTGGGCAAGACGCTGTGGACCGAGGACGAGGCCGGCGAGAAAGTCGCCGTGCGCGGCATCTGGGACGGCGAGGCCGAGGCGCGCTATGTCGCCGAGGAGATCGAGAACTGGGTCTCTTCCGGCCGCGCCTATTCCGGCAGCGCCGTGCTGGTGCGCGCCGCCTGGCAGATGCGCGCTTTTGAAGACCGTTTCATCATGCTGGGCCTGCCCTACAAGGTGATCGGCGGGCCGCGCTTCTTCGAGCGCGCCGAAGTGCGCGACGCCCACGCCTATCTGCGGCTGGTGCGCTCGCCCGAGGACGATCTCGCCTTCGAGCGCATCGTCAACACGCCGAAGCGCGGCATCGGCGATACGACTGTGCAGAAGATCGCCGTCACGGCCCGCGAGATGGGCGTGCCGATGACCGAGGCCGCCCGGGTCATGGTCGGCACGGACGAGATCCGCGGCAAGGCCCGCACCGCGCTGCAGGTCTTCCTGCGCGACATGGAACGCTGGCGCGACCAGGCCGAACAGAGCCGGCTGGACGAGCTCGCCGAGATCGTGCTCGACGAAAGCGGCTATACGGCGATGTGGCGCGAGGACAAGACGCCCCAGGCCGCCGGCCGTCTGGAAAACCTCAAGGAACTCGTCCGCTCCATGGGCGAGTACGACACGCTGGAAGCCTATCTGGAGCACGTCGCCCTGCTGACCGACGCCGACCGCGCGGCCGACGAGGACGAGGTCTCCCTGATGACGCTGCACGGCGCCAAGGGGCTGGAATTCCCGCTCGTCTTCCTGCCGGGCTGGGAAGAGACCGTCTTCCCCTCCCAGCGCTCGCTCGACGAGGGCGGCACGCGCTCGCTGGAGGAGGAACGGCGCCTGGCCTATGTCGGCATCACCCGGGCCCGCGAACGCGCCATCATCACCTTCACCGCCAACCGCATGATCTATGGCCGCTGGCAAACGGTGATCCCCAGCCGCTTCATCGACGAATTGCCGATGGACCATGTCGAGGCCCGCTCGGAGACCGGCTATTATGATGGCGGTCCGGGCTTCGAGAGCGTGCGTCAGCAGCCCGACGCCATGGCCTCGAGCTACTCCAGCCCCGGCTGGAAGCGCTACCAGGCCAGCCAGACCGAAGGCCGCCGCTCGGCCCCGCCCACCATCAACGCCAAAGCCACCCTGATCGAAAGCGGCGACACAAACGGCCGCTGGAAATCGGGCGACCGCGTCTTCCACGACAAGTTCGGCTACGGCACGGTCAGGAAAGCCGACGGCGCCAAATACACCGTCCGCTTCGACAAGGCCGGCGAGAAAAAGGTCGTCGAGAATTTCCTGCGGGAATTGCCTTAGGCGGGCTTTTTTCCAATTCACGCACATTTTTCCCGGCCGGAAGCCCGCGCAGGCGGGCTGAAGACGCCGGGACCGACCGAAGATCATTTCGAGCGATGAGCTTCCCGTAGATCCCGGATAGCGCTCTCGCGCTTCCGGGAAAAAGCTCCGAACGGGTTGCATCAAGAAATATATAAATCTACAATTGCATTCATGAGCAATGCACCCGAAGCCGTCTACATCATGGCGAGCCGGCCGCGCGGAGCCCTGTATGTCGGACGGACGACGAACCTGATCTGGCGCACCTGGCAGCATCGGACCGGTGCGATGCGCGGATACACGCGGCGCTACGCGATCAAGCAGCTCGTCTGGTTCGAATGGCATGAGGGGTTCGAGACCGCCGCCCGGCGCGAATATCTCCTCAAGCGCTGGCGCCGCGCCTGGAAGATCAACCTGATCGAGGCGATGAACCCCGGCTGGAAAGATCTCTGGTTCGACATCCGCGGCGATTTCGACGAAGCCGCACCCGTTCTCGCCTCAGCGCCCGAGGTCTGAGCGCGTCTCCTGGCTGGAAGCCCTCGAAACCGGACCTTTTCCCGGCCGCATGACCCGCGAAGGCAAGCTGTTTTTCCCGGCCGTAAGCCCGCGAAAGCGGGCTGAAGAAGCCGGGATCGACCGAGCGCGATGCCAAGCGGTGAGCCTCCTGTAGATCCCGGGTAGCGCTTTGCGCTTCCGGGAAAAATTCCCTCATACTCCCCGAACTTTTCCCGGCCGTAAGCCCGCGAAGGCGGGCTGAAGATGCCGGGATCGACCGAAGATCATTTCCAGCGATGAGCTTCCCGTAGGTCCCGGATAGCGCTCTCGCGCTTCCGGGAAAAATGACGCTTTGGGTTTCCTGGGAAGTACGGCGCTCCGGCCGCGCCTTCCCCCCTCTCCCTCGATCCCTCTCCCAAGGGAGAGGGAGGTTGGAGCCACTCCTGCCACGACGCTGTCAGCACGCTCTGCCATCGCGGCTTGGCAGGCGGGCGCAGGCGGGGTGGAGTGTGGCGGACACGAGAACGAGGCCAGGCCATGCTCCAGCGCTGCGGATGGGTGAATATCGACGATCCGATCTATGCCGAGTACCACGACACCGAATGGGGTGTGCCCGAGTATGACAGCCGGGCCCTGTGGGAGAAGCTGATGCTGGACGGGTTCCAGGCCGGCCTCGCCTGGATCACCATATTGCGCAAGCGCGAGACGATGCGCGCCGCCTTTGACGGTTTCCAGCCCGAGATCATCGCCCGCTATACCGATGCCGACCGCGAACGCCTGCTAGCCGATCCGGGCATTATCCGCTCGAAATCGAAGATCGAGGCCGCCATCGGCAATGCCCAGGCCTGGCTGGACATGCGCGAGCGCGGCATCGATTTCTCGGACCATTTGTGGAGCTTTGTCGGCGGCGCACCGATCCAGAATGCCTGGCCGTCGCTGAAGGACACGCCGACCAAAACCGCCGAGAGCGAGGCCCTGTCGAAGGATCTCAAGAAACGCGGCTTCAAATTCGTCGGCCCGGTCATCGTCTACGCCTTCATGCAGGCCGTCGGCATGGTCAATGACCACGAACCCCGCTGCCACCGCCACGAACCGGTGAAACGGCTGGTGCGCTAGTCAGCCTCTCCCCCGAACGGGGGATCGTGCGGCTGGCGTGGCGGGTCTAGTCGTGATCGTGCGGCCACCACTTCATCCCGGTCCCGGTGGCCGTGCGATGCGGGACCCTCCAAGGCCGCACCAGCCCAGCGTCCTCGCACCCTCGCAAGACTGGTGCGGTGGTTCCCGCATCGCCTCCCCACCCCTTTCCAGACAGGCTTTTCACCCCGCCCGGCGGCCCTCCCCTGAACCGGGGATACCGGTGCGCCGGCCCCGCTCCTAGGCTCCCCATCGTTGTGAGGGACCTGAATGCTCCAAGGAGGGGACACCATGAAACGCCTTGCTACTTTCGCCCTGACCGCCGCCATCGGCCTTGCCGCGCCGGCTTCGGCCCAGACCTTCGGTTCGGTCAATCTGCGCGCCGGCTTCACGCCGGACCCGTATCGCACGACGGTGACGTCCGGCGGCGCCATTGCGGCCAGCAATCTGTTCACCAACTGCACCGGCTGGGTCGCCGACAATGTCGACTTCGCCGTCTACTACACCGCCGGCAGCTTCAACCTGACCTTCTCGGCCAGCTCGAACGCCGACACGACGCTGATCATCCAGGCGCCGAACGGCAACTGGTATTGCGATGATGACAGCGGCAACGGTCTCAACCCGATGGTGACGATCGGCAATCCGACCTCGGGCCGCTATTCGGTCTGGATCGGCTCCTACCGCCAGGGCGAATACGCCCAGGCCACGCTGTCGGTCTCGGAAATCGGACGGCAGTAGTGATGAAGGCGCATCATCTTGCACTCATTCCGGCGCTGGCCCTCGCGGTCAGCGCCTGCGCCAGCACGTCGGGCAGCGGCGGTGGTGGCGGTGGCGGCAGCCGGGTCAATGGCGTGTTCGGCTCGGTCTCCCTGCAGGCCGGCTTCACGCCGGATCCCTACCGGGTCAATGTCGTCGCCGGCGGCACGTACGAATCCGCCCGCGAACTGGGCACGCAATGCCGCGGCTGGACGACGGGCGACGGCACCTATGTGCTCTACTACACGGCCGGCCAGTATCCGCTGACCATCTCCGCCACCTCCGATACCGACACCACGCTGATCGTGAGTCTGCCGGGCGGCGGCTTCCTGTGTGACGATGATTCCGGTCCGGGTCTGAACCCGCAGGTCACGATCAACCGTCCGGGCAGCGGCGGCTATGCGATCTGGGTGGCGACCTATTCCAGCGGCCAGACGGCTCCGGCCACCCTCTCGATCTCCGAGATCGGCCAGCGCTGATCCTGTGTGCCGGGGGCAGGACGGGCGGTCCTGTCTCCGGCACGCCACACGCCCGGCCATGTAACGCGGGTTTCACGTGACAGACGCGCCGGCGCGGCGCTAGTTTTCCGGCTCCTTCACCCGATGAACCGGAGCCGCCCCCGTGACCCGTCTTCTCACCCTTCTTGCCGCCAGTTTCGCCCTCACCGGCTGTGCCTATCTGGAAGGCGGCCGCAATGAGGACCTGCCCTCGGCCTCCGAGCTGGGTGCCGGCGATTGCCGCCAGGCCGGACCGCAGGACGCGGCCGCACCGGGCGAGTGGATCTGCGACAATGGCGACAGCCCCTTCCAGCGCACCCGGCCGCGCCACCGCGTCGAGGACAACTGATCCGGCCGGATCAGTCCTTCAGCGCCTTCGCGTGATGGCGCAGATGGTCTTCCATGAAGCTGGCAATGAAATAATAGGAATGATCGTATCCGGGGTGCCGGCGCAGGGTGAGTGACTGGCCCGCCTCGCGGCACGCCGCCTCGAACAGTTCCGGCTTCAGCTGTTCCTCGAGGAACTGGTCGGCCTCGCCCTGGTCGATCAGGATATGGGCGTCGGATGGCTGGCGCTTCACCAGCTCGCAGGCATCGTGCTCGCCCCAGGCCGGGCATTCATCGCCCAGATAGGCCTGGAAGGCCTTGCGGCCCCAGGGCACTTTCGACGGCGCCACGATGGGCGAAAAGGCCGAGACCGAGCGATAACGGGCGCGCTGCTTGAAGTGCAGGGTGAGCGCGCCGTGTCCGCCCATGGAATGGCCGAAAATCCCCTGCCGCTCCATGTCGGCGGGAAAGGCCGAACCGATCAGGGCGGGCAATTCCTCGGTGATGTATTGCTGCATGCGGAAATGCGGCGCCCAGGGCATTTCCGTGGCGTCGATATAGAAACCCGCCCCCTGGCCCAGATCATAGGCCTCGTCATTGGCCACATCCTCGCCGCGCGGCGAGGTGTCCGGCGCCACGACCATCAGGCCCAGCTCGGCCGCCATGCGCTGCAGGCCGGACTTCTCCATCACATTCGACCAGTTACAGGTCAGCCCGGAGAGATACCACAGCACCGGCACCGGTCCGTCCTTGGCCTGGGGCGGCGTGAAGACGGCGAAGCGCATCGTGCAGGCACAGGCCTCGCTGTCATGATCATGGACAGACAGCGTGCCGCCGAAAGACGTCCAGCTGGAAACGGGTTGGAGGGTCAAGGCGATGTCCTTTCGGATGAAGGGATGGGCGGTCAAGACGGGTTGATGTCGTCAAGGCTGATCGTTTGCAGGCCGAGGCGGTCGCGCGCCAGAGTCAAGAGCCGCTTGTCCGCACTTATGAGCGGTAGCCCCTCCCGGCGTGCCAGAGCAATATAGAGACAGTCATACACAGGGTGGTCCTGCTCACAGGCGATCTGCAAGGCTTCCGGTTGCAGCGTCAGATCAGGCCGCAGTTCGGGATAGACTGCGAAGCGCCGGATCACATCCAGACTTGTCGCTCGGTCCAGGTCGCCGCGCCGGTGATACTTCCAGATTGCATTGGCCACTTCGGTGACGATCAGGGCCGGCGCCACCATCGCATAGCGGTCGATGGCAGCTTCCGCCTGTCTGTACCCCGGCCCCCGTATAAACGCCCGCACGGCGACGCTGGCATCGAAAACGGCCGGCTTCAACGATCCCGGTCCTCGCGGATCAGATCTGTCGGATCGATATCCGTCGGCTTGCACCGTTCACGAACACCGCGCGCAAATTCCAGAAAATCTTCCCGCTGGCGATAAATGCGCTCCTCCAGAACCTCCCGCAGGAATTGCTCCAGCGACTTGCCGTCATTTGCCGCCATGCGCTTGAGGTTGGCAACGACGTGATCGTCGAGATTGCGGATGATGACCTGGCCCATGGCGCGCCTCCTGATATCATGATGATATCATAGCAGACCCGCAGGCTAGGCCCAAGCGTGGATCAATACTCCACCACGCTGCGAATACTCTCGCCGGCATGCATCAGGTCGAAGCCCTTGTTGATGTCTTCCAGCTTGAGCTTGTGGGTGATCAGGCTGTCGATATCGATGCGGCCTTCCATGTACATGTCGACGATCTTGGGCACATCGGTGCGGCCCCTCGCCCCGCCGAAGGCCGAGCCGCGCCAGTTGCGGCCGGTGACCAGCTGGAAGGGACGGGTGGAGATTTCCGCGCCGGCCGGCGCCACGCCGATCACGATGGAGGTGCCCCAGCCCTTGTGGCTGCATTCCAGCGCCGTGCGCATCACATTGACATTGCCGATGCATTCGAACGTGTAGTCGGCCCCGCCGCCGGTCAGCTCCACCAGATGGCCGACCAGATCGCCGGTCACATCCTTGGGATTGACGAAATCGGTCATGCCGAACTGGCGCCCCATGGCTTCCTTGGCCGGGTTCATGTCGACCCCGACGATCTGGCGCGCGCCGATCAGTTTGAGACCCTGGATGACGTTGAGACCGATCCCGCCGAGACCGAAGACGACGGCCGTGCAGTTGGGCTCGGCCTTGGCGGTGAACATCACCGCACCGATCCCCGTCGTCACGCCGCAGCCGATATAGCAGATCTTGTCGAAGGGCGCGTCCGGGCGGACCTTGGCCAGCGCGATCTCAGGCAGGACGGTATAGTTGGAGAAGGTCGAGCAGCCCATATAGTGCAGGATTTTCTCGCCCTTGTAGGAGAAGCGCGAGGTCCCGTCCGGCATCACGCCCTGGCCCTGGGTCGAGCGGATCGACTGGCACAGATTGGTCTTCGGATTGAGACAGTATTCGCATTCCCGGCATTCCGGCGTGTAGAGCGGGATGACGTGATCGCCGGGCTTGAGCCCCGTCACGCCCGGACCGCACTCCACCACCACGCCTGCGCCCTCATGGCCCAGGATCGCCGGGAAGGCGCCTTCCGGGTCGGCGCCCGAGCGGGTGAATTCGTCGGTATGGCAGATCCCCGTCGCCTTGATCTCGACCAGCACCTCGCCGGCCTGCGGCCCCTCCAGGTCGACCTCGACGATCTCGAGCGGCTTTCCGGCTTCGAAGGCAACAGCGGCACGCGTTTTCATGGAGCTCTCCCGGGGTTTCCAGACCGATTGCAGACCCCGTGTTTCGCACTCCGGGACCGGGAGGTCAAAGGCGTACGCAGCTGCGAAAAGCAGATTTTGCTGCGCAGCAAACCTCTTGAAACGCGGAGGGAACGAAACGACGTCGCATCCCGTTGGGTCTCTGGGGAGGGCGCAAGGAGTATGTCATGTTTCCGTCTCTTCCCCCCGCCGGCTGGCGCGTCTCCGCGACCGCCATCCTGATCGCCCTTTCCGGCACAGCCGCCCACGCCGAGGGTTTCCGCATCCAGGAATACAGCGTGCGCGATCTCGGCCTCGCCAATTCGGGCAATGCCGCCTATGCCGCCGACGCCTCGACCGTCTTTTCCAATCCCGCCGCCCTGCCACAGCTTGACGGGCGCCAGCTCAATGTCGGCCTGCACGGCATTCTGGGCCGCGGCGAGTTCACCGATACGGGCTCGACCGATGCCACCGGCGCCCCGCTGAGCGGCGGCAATGGCGGCGATCTGTTCAACGACGCCGTCATCCCCAATGCCTACTACGCCCAGCCCATCGGCGACGGGCGATTCTGGTTCGGCGTCGGCCTGACCGCGCCCTTCGGCCTGACGACCGACTATGACAATGGCTGGACCGGCCGCTACCAGACGCTGGAATCCGAGCTGACGGTGATCGATATCAACCCCTCGCTCGGCTTCGTCGTGAATGACTGGCTGTCGCTGGGTCTCGGCGTGAGCGCGCAATATGCCAGCGTGAAACTGACCAATGCGATCGATTTCGGATCCCTGTGCCTGGGCCAGGTCGAACCGGCCGCGCCGGGCACGTGCTCATCCATCGGCGCCCTGCCGCAGCAGGCCGACGGTTTCGTCAAGCTGGACGGGGATGACTGGACGCTGGGCTATAATCTGGGCGCGCTGATCACGCTGAGCGATGCGACCCGGCTGGGTCTCGCCTACCGTTCGGGGATCGATCACGGCATCGAGGGCGATGCACAATTCTCCGCCCCCGCCGCGATGGGCGCCCTGCTCGATCCCGCCTTCACCGACAGCCAGGCCTTTGCGCCGCTGAACCTGCCGGCCCGCTTCTCGGTCAGCCTGCATCACCAGGCCACTGAACGCCTCGCCCTGACCGGCGATGTCAGCTGGTCGCAATGGGAGCGGTTTGACGGGATTTCCGTCGATTTCGACAATCCGGCCCAGCCGGACACGGTGGAAACCCTCAATTACGACAACACGATCCGCTATTCTGCCGGTGCCGAATATGCCGTGAATACGGCCTGGACCGTGCGCGGCGGTGTTGCCGTCGAGGAAACGCCGACCGATCCGGACTTCCGCTCGCCGCGCGTGCCCGATGCCGACCGCACCGTCGCTGCGCTGGGCGCTTCCTGGACCCCGCGCGAGAACATCACGCTGGACGCCGGCTACCAGCACATCTTCTTCGAGGATGCCGAAATCGACGAGACCGGATCGGGCGGTGACACGCTGACCGGGGTCTATGACGAGAACGCCGCGGACCTGGTCGCCCTGGGCCTGAGCTGGCGCTTCTGACGCCGGCCGGACCGGACAACCGCGCTAGAAGGGTGACGCCGCGGCGTTGCCGGACTAGTTTCGCGCCTCTTGCGTACGTCCCGGAGTGATGTGAATGAACGCGGTTATCCGGTCCACCGGTCTTTGGACCCCCGACGAGTCCGTTTCCAACGATGAACTCGTCGCCTGCTTCAACGCCTATGTCGAACGTTTCAACGCCGAGAATGCCGACGCCATCGCGCGCGGTTCGGTCGAGGCGAAAAACCCCTCCTCCTCCGGCTTTATCGAGAAGGCCTCCGGCATCAAGTCGCGCTACACGATCGACAAGGCCGGCGTGCTCGATGTCGATCGCATGCGCCCGCGGGTGAAGCCGCGCGCCAATGACGAGCTCGCGCTGACCGCGGAAGCCGGCGTCGCCGCCGCCCGCGACGCGCTGGAACGCGCCGGCCGCGACCCCAAGGATGTCGACGCGGTGATCTGTTCGGGCACATCGATGCAGCGCACCTATCCGTGCATGGCGATCGAGATGCAGGACGCGCTGGGCATTGAGGGCTTCGGCTTTGACATGACGGTGGCCTGTTCGTCCGGCACGTTCGGCGTGGTCAATGCGATCAACATGATCGATACCGGCATGGCAAAATCCGTACTGGTCATCGTGCCGGAAATCACCACGCCGCAGCTCAATTTCCGCGACCGCGACAGTCATTTCATCTTCGGCGATGTCGCCGTGGCCATGCTGATCGAGCACGAGGATGTCGCCGGCGGAGAGGGCTGGCGCGTTCTCGGCCGCAACATGATGACGAAATTCTCGAACAATATCCGGTCGAACTTCGGCTTCCTCAACGCCTCGGAAGACCCGGAACCGGATTTCGAGGATCGCTATTTCGTCCAGGAAGGCCGCAAGGTCTTCAAGGAAGTCTGTCCCATGGTCGCCGAGATGATCCTCAACGACATGGCGAGCTTCGGTCTCAAGCCCGACCAGATGAAGCGCCTCTGGCTGCACCAGGCCAATATTAACATGAACATGCTGGTCGCCAAGAAAGTGTTCGGCCGCGAGTTCGAGCCGGACGAAGCGCCGGTCATCCTCGACGAGTTCGCCAACACGGCCGGGGCCGGCTCGCTGGTCGCCTTCCACCGCCACAATGACGGGTTCGAGGCCGGCGAGAAGGGCCTGATCTGCTCTTTCGGCGCGGGCTATTCCGCCGGCACGGTGTTTGTCGAGAAACTCTAGGCGGAAACGGAGCGGCCTATCTGCGGCCGCTATAGGCCACCGCCAGCCTGAAGACCGCGAAACCCACGCCGCACACCGACCCGGCGATCAGCAGGATCGTCATGTCCGGCTGGTAGAGATTGAAGGTCGCAAGCGGAACGCCGAAGAGTCTGGGGATCAGGTCCACAAACACCCAGGCCATCGCCAGGGTCGCGACCAGGGGGAAGAAAAGGCTGAAAGCGCCGAAAGCACCCGACTTCGCCCGCAGGCCCGCTCGGCGTAGCCACGCCGTCGCGATGCCGGCCAGGAAGAGAACCGGCAGCACCAGCAGCATGAGATAGAGGCTCTTTGCCCCGAGGTGATTGCCGCCACTTTGCGGTGTCTCCCCCAGCGCAATCGCCGCGAAGCCGGAGAGAATGTCTCCGGTCACGCCAAACCCCATGCCGCTATTGGCATTGACCAGAACCACCCCGCCTCTTCGCTCCGCGCGGGACAGGACAGCGATGGTTTCGACCCCCGGGGTCAGTCCCGTGTGGTAGGCCGCATCGGCCTCGGCATCGAGAAACCAGCCGAAGCCGTAATGCGGTGAGGCGGCATTGGCCGGGCGCATCATCATGGCCTTGTGGTCGGCGCTGATCAGATCGTCCTCGCCATTCATCATCATCGCCAGATAGCGGGCCATATCAGCAGCGCTGGCCATCACGCCCCCCGCCGGCGCCATGCCGCGCACGGTCCGGCGATCGGCAACCGGGCGCCGGCCGCCAAACCAGGGCGTATGGCCGATCGCCATGGCCTCATGCACCTCGCCATCGGCGACGAAACTGTCATCCATCCCCAGCGGCTCAAGGATCCGCGTCTCGATATAGTCGCCGTATTCCAGCCCGCTGACCGTCTCGATCAGCCCGCCCAGAATGAGATAATTGGCATTGGAATACTGCCACCGGCCGCCGGCCTCGCCGGCCGGCGCCATAGCCGCCAGCTGACGGACCCGGTTGGCCAGCCCGTCAGTCTCGCCGGCGCCGTCGGTATGGGACTGATTGCCCTGCAGTGTGGAATAGCCGCTGGTATGGCTCAGCAGCTGGCGGATCGTGATCGTCCCGCCGGGCTGGCCGTCGAACACATCCAGATACTCGCCAATGCCATGATCGAGCTCGATCCGGCCCGCCTCGACCTGCTGCAGGATGGCGAGCGCCGTGAAACTCTTCGAGATCGAGCCGAGCGCGAAGGGCGTGTCTTCGGTGACCGGCAGGCCACTGCCTGCCACGCGCTCACCGCGCTCGCCCAGCCGCACATCGCCATTCTCGACAAGCGCATAGGCCAGACCGGGCGCCGCCGCCCGGGGAACAGCCCGGTCGAGAAAGGCCTCGACCCCGCCGGATTGCGGTTCATCTTGTGACAGGGCCGCTGCCGTCAGACACAGCAGTCCCAGGATCGCCAGATAACGCCACATTCGATATCCCCCCGTTTGTCTTTACCTGACCTAGCAGGCAGCGGCCGCCGGCACCACTGTCCGGCTTGTATCCCTAGCCATCATGCTCGACGCAGATCGCCTCGCTGTCGGCAGGCGTGAGCGCTTCGTTCAACAGGGCGCATCGCGCCTGACCTGCCACGCCCGGCTCCGGCCGGTAATGCCGGCAGGTCCGGCACACGCCGAAGGCCCGGCCGCCGCGCCGGCGCAGAAGGTCTGACAGCACCGCCCGCAGCCCGCCGGACAGGTCCTCGCCGCGTGCCGCCTCCACGCTCCGAGCCGCCGCGTCCAGCGCGTCCATCGGATCGCCGGCCAGCATCTCCTGTCCCGCCGCGGTCAGCGCCAGCGTCAGTCGCCGCCGGTCACCGGCGACCGGCTCCTTCGTCACAAGCTGCTTGGTCTCCAGCGCATTGAGCGATTGCGACACCGTGCCCTTCGTCAGGTTGAGATAGGCGGTCACGGCCGAGGGCGTGCGGGAAAACCGGTTGGCCAGACGCAGGAAGCGCAGGATTTCCCACTGCACGGGTTTGAGCCCGCTTGCATGCGCCTCGTTCTGGATGAGGCGGGACAGGCGTTCGAGCAGGTGCGTGGTCGGCGAGTGTCCGGACATGCCTGAACGTATCGAGTCAAAACAGGTCTTGCAAACCCCGGATCCGCTTCCTAGCTTTTAAATGTATCGAGTCGATACTTTTAGAGCGAAAGGACACCCCATGCCCCACATCACCCCCTTCCCGCACGCCGACGCCTCGGGCGAACGCAAGCAGCTGATGGACGCCGTGAAGGGCCAGTTCGGCGCCGTCATCAACATGTTCGGCACCGTCGCCCACTCGCCGGCCGCGCTGAAATCCATGCTCGGCAGCTTCCAGGCGCTGGGCGGCGGACGCATCGATGCCGCGCTGGGCGAAAAGATCGCCGTGGCGATCGCCAACCGGAATGATTGCGAATACTGCCTCTCCGCCCACACCGTGCTGGGCACCCAGGCCGGCGAAACGCCCGCCGCGATGGAAGCCGCCCGCGCCGGCAAGGCCGCCGATCCGCGCACCCAGGCCGCGCTCGACTTCGCGCTCGCCGTCGTCGAACAGCGCGGCCATGTCGGCGCCAGTGCCGTCGAGCGGCTGCGTGCGGCCGGGTTCGACGATGAGGAAATCGTCGAGATCGTCGCGCATGTCGCACTCAACCTCTTCACCAATTACGTGAATGTCGTGTTCGGCGTCGAGGTCGACTTCCCCCGCGTCAAACCCCGCCAGGCCGCCTGATAAAACGGATAGCCCGCCGGCGCCGCCGCTGGCGGGCATCCATCCGGAGGATACCGGGATGAAACTCAAACCCGCCCCCGAACTCACCGTATCCGGCTGGCTGAACACTGCGGAGCCGTTGAGCCTGGCCGGCCTGCGCGGCCGGATAGTGCTGCTGGAAGCCTTCCAGATGCTGTGCCCGGGCTGTGTCTCACACGCCCTGCCGCAGGCCCGGCGCGTCGCCGAGCATTTCACCGCACACGGCGTCGCCGTGATCGGCCTGCACAGCGTGTTCGAACATCATCAGGCCCAGGGCAGCCGCGAGGCGCTGGCTGCCTTCCTGCACGAATACCGGATCGCCTTTCCCGTCGCGATGGATGCGCCCGGAGATGCGCCCGGAGATGCGGCCGGAGATCGGGGCGGCCTGCCCCGCACCATGGCCGCCTATGCCATGCAAGGCACGCCGACCACGATATTGATCGACCGGCAGGGCCGCATCAGGCGGCACAGTTTCGGTGCGGTCACCGATCTCGCACTCGGTGCCGCGATCGGTTCGCTCCTCGCCGAGGGCGATCCGGTATCCGCACCGGACGGGAGCGATCCTGCCCTGGCATGCACGCCCGAGGGATGTCCTGCGCCCTGATCCTCTTCTCCTGGTCTTCAGCCTCAAAAAAGCGGGGCCAAAAAAAGACCCGGTCCGCCGCAGCGAACCGGGTCAGTCTGACGTCTCGAGGCCGGGGAGGACATGGCCTGGACGCGAAACGGTTCAAAACAGGTCGGGGGTAAGCGCCGCAACCCCTTACAGCGCTCACCCCCGTTCCGGCCCCCAACCGGCCGAACCATGAGCCGGTGTCAGCCGCCGACGGACTCGCCGTGGAGGCTGGTATCGAGACCGGAGACTTCGGATTCCTCGTCGACGCGCAGGGACATCAGCTTCGACAGGACAAACAGGATGGCGAAGGTCACGGCGCCGCAATAGACCGCCGCGGCCAGGGCGCCCCAGGTCTGGGTCCAGACCTGCAGCAGATTGCCTTCGATGGCGCCCGGCGCGCCGCCGATCGCTTCGCTGGCAAAGACACCCGTCAGGATGGCGCCGACCAGACCGCCCACACCGTGCAGGCCGAACGCGTCGAGTGCGTCGTCGATCTTCAGCGCCTTCTTCAGGGCGGTGACGCCCCAATAGGCCGCAAAGGCCCCGCCGGCACCGACGAAGAAGGCCGCCCAGGCCGGCACGAAGCCGGCGGCCGGGGTGATCGCGACCAGGCCGGCCACGGCACCGGACGCCGCGCCGAGCACGCTGGCCTTGCCGCGCAGGATCCATTCCAGCCCCATCCACACCAGGACGGCGGTCGCGGTGGCCAGCTGTGTGGTGACCAGGGCGTGCGCTGCCGCGCCGTCAGCTGCCAGCGCAGAGCCGCCGTTGAAACCGAACCAGCCGACCCAGAGAATGCCGGCACCGGCGACCGTCAGCACCAGATTGTCCGGCGCCAGGTTCGATCCGGGATAGCCCTTGCGCGGGCCAACGAATTTCGCGAGCACCAGGCCGGCCACACCGGCATTGATGTGCACCACGGCGCCGCCGGCAAAGTCGAGCACGCCCGCCTCGCCCAGGAAGCCGCCGCCCCACACCCAGTGGCAGATCGGCGCATAGACCAGCACCACCCAGACCGCCGAGAACACCATGAAGGCGGAGAATTTGATCCGCTCGACCGCCGCACCGGCGATGATCGCGACGGTGATGATGGCAAAGGTCAGCTGGAACATCAGGAAGAGGTTTTCGGGCAGGTCGCCGGACATCGTGTCCGGTGCGATCCCCGCCATGCCAAGACGGCCGAGCCCGCCGACAAAGGCGTTCAGCCCGCCCCCGTCGGAGAAGGCGAGCGAATAGGCGATCAGCGCCCACAGCACGGTGACGATGGCCGCCGCACCGACGCTCTGCATCAGCGTGGAGAGCACGTTCTTGCGGCGCACCATGCCGGCATAGAAAAGCGCCAGCCCCGGCAAGGTCATGAACAGGACCAGGGCGGTCGAGGTCAGGATCCAGGCATTGTTTCCAGTGTCCATGCGGGGCCTCCGGCGAGCGGTTGAGTGCTTCTTGCTGTCTGCCCATGAGCTAGGCGCCGGATTTTCCGGGAGTCGACGCCGCCGCGGGAAAATCGCGGTTTTGCGCCGTGTGCGCTGCACAATCGGGCAGGCTTGCTCGTTTTTCGGGCGGCCGCCCGGGCGCGGCAATGCGCGCATGGATTGATCGGGGGCAGGCATGCTTTACGCTGACGAAAAGTCGGGAAGAAAGAGTCGGGAACCGTGCCAGACAGCGTCATCCGGGCGACCGGTTACTGGGCCCCGCCCAGTGTCATCGACAATGACGAGCTCGTCGCGAGCTACAATGCCTATGCCGAGCGGTTCAATGCCGAACACGCCGCAGCCATTGCGGCCGGCGATGTCGAGCCTGTGCCCCTGTCCAGCGCCGAGTTCATCGTCAACGCTTCGGGCATCCAGCGCCGGCATGTCTACGAGAAGTCCGGCATCCTGGATATCGACCGCATGGTGCCGCAAATCCCGCCGCGCCCGATCGAGGAGGTCTCGGTGCAGGCCGAGTTCGCCATGAAGTCGGTGACGCCGGCACTGGAGGCCGCCGGCTATGACGGGTCGGACATTGACGGCGTGATCGTCGCCTCCTCGGCCCAGCAGCGCAATTTCCCCGGCGTTTCCTGCGAGATCCAGAACATCATCGGCTCGGACGGCTTCTCCTTCGACCTGACCATGGCCTGCGCCTCGGCGCTCTACGGGCTGCACATCGCCAATGGCATGATCCGCTCGGGCCAGGCGAAACGCCTGCTGATCTGCTCGCCGGAACTGATGACCTGCATCAATGTGCACTCGCGCCGCGAAGTGCACTTCATCTTCGGCGACGCCTCGGCGGCGATGATCGTGGAGGCCGATGACGGCCGGCCGGGCGGCTGGGACGTGCTGGGCACCCATGCCCAGAACAAGTGGTCCTCGGCGCTGCGCTCGGATTTCGGCTTCATCAACATCGCCGAACGCCAGGTCGATCCGGACTTCGAGCCGCATCTCGACCAGGACGGCCACCGCGTCTTCAAGGATGTGGTCGGCTTTGCGCCCACGGTCGCGCGCTCGATGATGGAGGATATCGGTCTGGCACCGGAGGATGTGCGCCGCGCCTGGCTGCACCAGGCCAATATCCGCATGGTCGACATGATCGCCAAACGCATTCTCGGCCGCGACCGGACAGAGGAAAACGCACCGGCCATCCTGACCGAGTACGGCAATACGTCCTCCTCCTCCGTCGTGATGAATTTCCAGATGCATTCCGACGATATGAAAGCCGGCGAGACCGGCGTGATGTGCGCTTTTGGTGCCGGTTACGGTGTCGGCGCGGCTGCCGTGAGGAAACGCTGATGCGCCCGATACACACCCTGGCCGCACTGGCCGGCCTGAGCCTGATCGCTGCCTGTTCCGACCCCGCACCCGAACCGGAAGCCGCTGACGGCCCGGGCGCCCTTGAAGAGACTGCCACGCCGCAGCCGGCAGGCGGGGACACGGCCCAGACGGACGCCGAGGACGAGGCCGAAACCGCCGGCCTGCCCGGTGTCGACATCTACATCGCGCCGCTCAGCTGGGTCGGCAATATTCCGGCCATCGGCACGCTGACCAATGCCACCGCGCGGCCCGGCTATGACAACCAGCCCGCCTTCACCGAAGACGGTACCAGCTTCTACTTCACCTCCGGCGACAGCGAGCACACCGATATCTGGCGCTGCAGCCTGGACTGCACCGTGCGCACGCAGATCACCGACACGCCCGATGCCGGGGAATACTCGCCGCGGCCGACTCCGGCCGGCGGCGCGCTGTCCTATATCTACCAGGCGCCCGGCGGTTATGGCGGCGAGGTCTGGCTGGACGCGCCGGGTGGCGGCAATGCCCGCTCGGCCTCCGATGTCGGCCCGAACGGCTATTACGCCTTCAATGCCGACATGACCCGGCTGGCCGTGTTCAGCCTTGAGGACAACTTCCCGCTGAAAGTCTTCGGCCGGTTCGAGGATACCGGGATTGTCACCGCCGCCGAAGGCATCGGCCGCGCCCTCTATGCCGCGCCGGACCATGACAGCGTCTACTTCACCCTGCCGCACGAGGATGGCGGCTTTGCCGTCTTTGAAACCGGGTTCGACGGCGCCACGCCGGAACACCGTTTCGACCTGCCCGGCGAGACCGAGGACTATGCCGTCTTCACCCTGCCGGACGGCACGGACGGTTTCTTTGCGGTCGACGAGAATGTGCTGATGACGCGCACGCTGAATGCGCCCTGGCACTCGGTCGCCGATCTGGCCGTGCACGATATCGACGGGGTCACCCGCCTCGCCGTCAGCCCGGACCGCCGCCATATCGCCCTCGTCGCGAACGATCCGGCCGGCGAATAGCCGGCGCCGCGATCATGCAGGAACACGGGCGGCACACGACCATTGTCGAGATTCAGCACCTGCGCATGGTCGCGGTCCTGCTCGTCGTGCTCGCCCATATCCATCAGGCCGATGCGCGCTTCCTCACCACGACGCTGCTCGACCAGACGGCCTATTTCGGCTTTGCCGGCGTCGACGTCTTCTTCGTCCTGTCCGGCTTCATCATCCACCATCTCTACCGCGACCGTCGCGGGCTGGATGTGCGCTACTTCCTCAAGCGGCTGAACCGGATCTTCCCGCTCTACTGGATATTCACCGGGCTGACACTGGCGGGCTATCTCGTCTTCGGCGACAGCCTGACCCGCTCCTTTGCCGAGCTCGACCTCATCGCCTCGCTGACCCTGATCCCGCATCACGACCTGCCCGTCCTGCTGGTCGGCTGGACGCTGACGCACGAGCTCTATTTCTATGCCCTGTTCGGACTGGCGCTGGCCCTGCCGCCGGTCTGGCGGGTCCGGGCAGCCGCGCTGTGGGCGGCGGCAACGATTGCCGCGACCGCCCTGATGCCGCGGGATGTCTCGCCCTGGCTGAGCGTCGCCTTCAGCCCGTTCAACCTGCTCTTCCTGTCGGGCATTGGCCTCTCGGTGCTGCGCGACCGGCTGCCGGCCTGGCGCTGGCCGCTCACGGTCGTCGCGCTGGCCGGTGCGATCGGCGGACTGGTCTGGACCCATGGCGGCGGGCTCGACGCGATCGACGCGGCCGCCCTGCGCGTGCCGGTCTTCGCCCCCTTCGCCATCGGCATCACCGCGGCCTGGCTGGCCTGGAAACCGCACCTGCCCGCCCTCGCCGCGCGCATCGGCGACTGGTCCTATGCGATCTATCTGGGCCATCTGCTGGCGATCAGCGCGCTGGCGCGCGTGCTGCCCGACAGCCTGTGGAGCCCGCTCTTCTATCTCGTCGCCCTGGCCGCCTGCATCGCCCTGGGCTGGCTGACCCATATCGCCGTCGAGATGCCGCTCCTGAAAGCCGGCCGGCGGCTGATCGACACAATAAAACCGCCCGCTGACACGCAGCGGGCGGCCAAGGACTAGCGAAAGCGGGTCCGGTCAGACCGCGACCGCCTCCGTGATGCGGTAGGTCAGGTCGTCGCCATCGGCTTCGTGGATGGTGAGATAGTCTCCGACGCGCAGCGTGTGGTCGCCGAGGCGGAAGACCGGTTCGTCCGGGCCCTCGTCTTCCTCGTCATAGCGGAAATACCAGTGCGAACCGCGATGGGAGAGCCAGCCATCGGCCTTCTCGTCCGGATCGGGCGAGAAGCGGTCGACGGTGCATTTCTCCTTGTGGGCGCGCCACAATTCGAGGTCCAGCTTGCCATCCTTGTCGAGCGGCGCGACCACGACATAGCCGTGATGCTCGTCGCCATCGGGATAGCCGGCGTCAGGATTGCGGCCCAGCCGCATCACCACACGTGTCAGACCCATCTCGGTCTCCTGTTCCAAGTCAACGATATCGCACCCCTTTTTCGCCGTCGGGTCAATCCGTCCGGCCGCGATGCGGCGATCTCACGCACACCCTAGCGTGCGCGAACGACCGGCAGTTCGATATAGGAGGCGTGCCCGGGCGAATGGTGCACGGAATTCGTCGCCACACGGCCCTCGCTCTCGTCGTAATTGTTCCCGCCCGTGTTCAGATTGCGCACGAATTTCGGGAAGTTGGACGAGGTGATCTCCACCTGGATGCGATGGCCCGGCTGGAAGACGATGCTCGACGTCATCGGCGTGAAGTCGAGTTCATAGACCTCGCCCTCTTCCATCATCTGCGGCGTGTCATAGCCATTGCGATAGCGGGCCCGCAGGATGGTGTCGTCGACGATCCAGGCCGTGCCGTCCGGAGCGACATCGACGAGTTTCACGGCGAAGTCGGTATCCGGCGCGTCCGAGGAAACATAGAGCACGGCATCGATGAAGCCGGTCACATCCAGCGGCTCGGTGAGCACGTCGGAGGTGTAGACCAGCACGTCGTCACGTACCTGGACCGGCCGCTGGTCGCGCGCGCCGGGATGCACGATGCCGCCATTGCAGCAATCGCCACCGCCAATGGTCTGCACGGGCACCATGGGATCGTAGACATAGGTGTCGGCGGGCTCCTCACCCTCCGGCGCCTCGAAGCTCAGACGCCCGTCGCCATAGCGGCTGTTGGCATCGCCGCCGGAATGCAGATAGAGCCGCACCGGCTCGGCCGCGGCCGGCGGCCATTCCTCCGCGCCGCGCCACTCATCGGCGCCCATGGCGTAGTACTGCACGCGCGGCGTGTCGCGGTCCCAGGCATTGCGCTCGCCCTTCAGCCAGCGGTCGAACCAGGCGAAGATCAGCCCCGTCGTGTCGAAGCTCGTGTCGCCGACATTGCGCTCGCCGACGACCGTATCCGGGCCGTAGTTGAAGAAGTTGCAGTGCACATTGGGACCGGCGACGACATACTGGTTGTCGCGCACCTCGCGGTCGGAGGCGTTTTCGCGGACATGGTTGTAGAGCGCCATGTTCGGGCCGATCGACACGTCATACCAGGAATTGAACCAGAGCGCGGGCACGCCCCAATCCTCATTGTCATGGTAGAGCCCGCCCTCATACCAGCCCTCATCGGCCGGACCGCGGACGATGAATTCGTCGAAAGTCGCCGGCGGCTCGCCCAGCGTGGACAGCAGTTCGGAGACCGGCAGGAAGGCGATATGGCTGGCCCAGTCGACCTCCGGCTTGTCGGTCGCCAGGTCATTGTACTGCGCGATGCGGCTGCGCATCTGCGGGTCGAGACCGGCCGGGATCTGGGCGCGCAGCGGATTGTCGACATTGTAGAGCCAGACAAAGAAGAGATTGCGCGGCACGCCGCCGGTATACCAATTGCCCTGTTCGTGGAATTCGCCGACCCGGCCGATGCCCGCGCCGGACGCCATCGGCACCATCGCCGCGTGGGCCGGGTGATCCATCGCCGCCAGCGCCAGCTGCCATTCCGCCGAGGAGGAGCAGCCCCAGGTGCCGACCCGGCCGTTCGACCAGTCCTGCGCCGCCAGCCAGTCGAGCGCGTCATAGCCATCGGTGCGCGGATAGCCGAGAATCTCGAACTCGCCCTCGGAGAAATAGCGGCCGCGCTCATTCTGGATCACGAAGGCATAGCCGCGATTGACCGCCTCGACCGCCATGCGCAGGCGGCTGCCTGACAGGGTGTTGAAATTGTACGGGGTGCGCCAGAAGATCACCGGCACGTCTTCATCGGCCTCGCGCGGCCGGTAAATATCCGTCGACAGGCCGATCCCGTCGCGCATCGGCACGAGGACTTTCGTCTCGGCCGTCGCGATCCGCGCCAGCTCGGCGCGCAGCGCATCCTCGGAATAGTTGGAATAGTCCTGGGCCAAGGCCGGCGCCGTGAAGGCTGCCAGCGCCGCAATCATCGCAATCAGTCGCATGTTTTCCCCCGGAGTTCCGGTCTCACGAACCGTTCTGGTCGGCGCAGAGTGAACCCCCTGACCGCGCCGTGCAAGGCAGACAGGCGCGGCGTTCTCTGCAGCGCAAAGCCCGGCCTGACAGTGCGCAGAGTGGAGTGATGGCAGCATCGGTGCTATCTCCGCTCTCCGCCAAACCGGAGGTCCGACCCGCATGCCTGCTGCCGCCCGCAAGAAAGCCGTCGCACCGCGCGCCTGGCAGCGCATGATTTCCGGCCGCCGGCTCGACCTGCTCGACCCCTCGCCCTTCGACGTGGAGATCGAGGACATCGCCCACGGCCTGGCCCGCGTCGCCCGCTGGAACGGGCAGACCCATGGCGATCATGCCTTTTCCGTCGCCGAACACTCGGTCGTCGTGCTCGATATTCTCGATCACCTCTATCCGGACCTGGAACAGAAATGGCGCCTCGCCGCCCTGCTGCACGACGCCTCGGAATACGTGATCGGCGACATGATCAGCCCGTTCAAGGCCGCACTGGGCGTGAACTACCGCGAGTTCGAGGACCGGCTGGAAGCGGCCATCCATCTGCGTTTCGGCCTGCCGCCGAAACTGCCCAGGGAAACCAAGCGCAAGATCAAGCGGGCCGATGTGATCTGCGCCTATTTCGAGGCGACCCAGATTGCCGGCTTCAGCCATGACGAGTCGCTGAAATTCTTTGGCCGCCCGCCGGGCGAGCTGGAAATCGAGATCGTGCCGAAATCGGTGAAACAGGCCCAGATCCTTTTCCTCGACCGTTTCGAGACGGTGCTGGGCCAGTTCGAAGGACGGCGCTGATGCAGCCGGCCGGCCAGTCGATCTCCGTCGGTCTGAACGCGGTCATTCTCTCGGTCGACGGCGACACGCCGCAGCTTCTCATCGTGCCGCAGGAAGGCGGCGGGGTCGCCCTGCCCTTCGGTCCGTTCGATCCCGCCCGGCACCGCACGTTCGAGATCGGTCTGCGCCGCTGGGTGGCCGAACAGGCCCACTTCCAGCTGGGCTATGTGGAACAGCTCTACACTTTCGGCGATCGCGGCCGCGAGGCGCCGGTTGCCGCGATGACAGGTTCCGAGGACGCCCGCATCGTGTCGATCGGCTATCTCGCCCTGACGCCCGACAAGAGCACCCCGCCCGATGGCGGCGGACGCTGGCGCGGCTGGTATGATTTCTTCCCCTGGGAAGACTGGCGCGACGGCAAGCCGGCGCTGATCGAGGCCGAGATCATTCCGCGCCTGTCAGCCTGGGCCGACGAAGCCGGCGTGCCCGGCCGCCGGGCCTCGCGCCACGACCGGTTGAAAACCGTTTTCGGTGTCGGCGGCGGCGGATGGAACGAGGAACGCGTGCTCGACCGCTACGAGCTGCTCTACGAAGCCGGGCTTGTCGCCGAGGCGGCGCGCGACGGCCAGGTGGAAAACCCGTCGCAATGCCCGGCCTTCGGCTTGTCCATGGCCTCGGATCACCGGCGCATCCTGGCGACGGCGATCTCGCGCCTGCGCGGCAAGATCAAATACCGCCCCATCGTCTTCGAGCTGATGCCCGACCTTTTTACACTTTCCGCACTGCAACAGGTGGTCGAGGCTATTGCAGGATACCGGCTTCACAAGCAGAACTTCCGCCGCGCGCTGGACCGCACGGGATTCGTCGAGGGGACGGGCCGGATGGAAAGCCGTACGGGCGGGCGGCCGGCCGAACTTTTCCGTTACCGCCGCGAAGCACTGGCGGGCCTGCCCTCGCTGGGCCTGGCCATTCCCAGGTTGCGTGACGGGTAATTTGTGTTGCAGCTGAGAGTTGTTCAGGCTTAGAATGCAGGCGTCTGACGACAGTATGAGTACACTGAGGGGGTACGTTTTGAGCGGGACGGCTATCCGTAACGCCTTTTTGGCTTTTGCGATTTGCGCTGCCATTGTGCTCGCCTTGCGGCTGATTGCTGCCGAACTCTACCTGCCCGTCATTCCCGTAATTCTCGTCGTGGCTGCCATCGTCGCCGTCATCCCCAGAAACCGGCTGATCCAGGTCCAGATCCTGGTCCCTGCCGCGCTCGGCGTGGCTGCGGTCGAAGTGCTGATGGTCAACGGCATCCCGCTGGCACCGGCTTTTGCCCTGGCCCTGGCCCTGGCTTCGCTGGGCACCGGCGTCTGGCTGTCCGGCCTGCGCCCCCGCACCGCACACTGATCACCTTCATTCCGGAATTCGCACGGCGAGGCATCGCGTCGCACGCCTGTGCCTTGCACTGTGCTCAGGGTGAGCATATATACGGATCACGTTAAAGCTCATTTCGAGCATAAGGGCGGCACCGGAAAACAGCCGCCCATTTTCGGGCCCCAATATTGCTCACATTGAGCAAAAGGGAGGAGAGAATGGACCGATTGAACTGGGACGGCACGCCTGAAGGCTTTGAACAGTCCCGGCCGGAACTGGCGTATACGGATGAGGTCAAGGCCGCGACGGACCATCTCTACGAGAAGGTGAAGGACATCATCACCCCGATGGAATGGCCGGCCAAGGCGCCGCTGATCCATGCCATCAACCAGCTGAAGGCGGAAAAGAACGCCGTCATTCTCGCCCACAACTACATGACCGCCGACATTTTCCACTGCGTCGGCGATCTGATGGGTGACAGCCTGGCCCTGGCCCGCATGGCCGCCGAGAGCGAGGCCGACATCATCGTCCAGGCCGGCGTCCACTTCATGGCCGAGACCGCCAAGGTGCTCGCGCCGGAGAAGAAAGTGCTGATCCCCGACACCCGCGCCGGCTGCTCCCTCGCCTCCTCGATCACCGGCGAGGATGTGCGCCGCATCAAGGCTACCTATCCCGGCGTGCCCGTCGTCACCTATGTGAACACCTCGGCCGATGTGAAGGCCGAGTGCGATATCTGCTGCACCTCCTCCAATGCCGTACAGGTCGTCGAGAGCCTGGGCGCCGACACGGTGATCCTGCTGCCCGACCAGTATCTCGCCAAGAATGTCGCCGCCCAGACCGATGTGCGCATTCTCACCTGGGCCGGCAGCTGCGAAGTGCACGAGAAATTCACCGCCCAGGACGTGCAGGACCTGCGCGACGCCCATCCCGGCGTGCTGATCATCACCCACCCGGAAAGCCCGCTGGAGGTGGTCCAGGCTGCCGACTATGCCGGCTCCACCGCCGCCATGGCCGACTATGCCCGCAATTCCGGAGCGAAGAAGGCCGTGCTGCTGACCGAGTGCTCGATGAGCGACAATGTCGCCGTCGAAGTGCCCGAGGTGCAGTTCATCCGGCCGTGCAATCTGTGCCCGCACATGAAGCGGATCACGCTGGAAAACATCTATGACTGCCTGCGTCTGGAACAGCACGAAGTGACCGTGCCCGACGATGTGATCGACGGCGCCCGCCGCTCCGTCCAGGCCATGCTCGACCTGCCCAAGCCCGACAAGCCCGCCAGCTTCGACCCGGCCAAGCAGGAAAAGCCCGTGGACCTGGTCTCGATCTAGGAGGACGGCCATGACCCGTCCCGTCCTCATCTGCGGCGCCGGGATTGCGGGGCTGTGGGCGGCGTTCCAGTTGACTCTGGCCACGCCAGCTCAGGCCTACGTCGCTCCGGCTGAACACTCCGTGCCGTCTGAAGCATCGTGTCCGCGGCATCCAGAAGATTCACGCCCGCAACCATCCGACTTCGACGAACTGTTCATCACTCTGCCAGAACTCGCACCGGTGCTGTCTGACGACAGCATCCATTGTCGACATGTCGTCCTTCAGGGACACTTCCGCGCCGGACATCGCGACGGCTATGCCGGAAGCCTCTACTCGAGTGTCGCCGCAGCCTATGCGGACAGCCCGGCCCGCCCCGCGGACGTGGTCGCCGTTTTCGCCTTCGAGGATCCATTTCAAAGCTTCGCGTTGAACGGTGCGACGCTTACGCTGGCGGGGTATGCGCACCCGGTCTGCCTCCCGAACAGTTTGAACCCGGCGCCCCGCACGGCCCGGGACACGATCGGGTCATCGCATCTGCAATGCCGGGAGGGTGAACACCTCGAGTGGGGGCTGGAGCACCCGACTGTCGTCAGCGTCGACACGCTTCCCGGTCAGTTCCTGACGGGCGAATCCCGCCGGGATACCGTTGGTCAGCTGCGTCGAATTGAAATGACGCCGAGTGCACAGCAGGAAATCGAGATCATCTGGTCCGACTTTGTCCTCGCCCTTCCTTCGTTCACAGATGATCAGACCCCAGCCTGGGATCATTTTCTCGCGCATTCGGAACTTTCTCCTCTCCGAACGCGCGAATTTGCTGCCGCCTCACAGAGCGTGGTTCTATTTGAGCCGCTTGCGCCAGGCGCAGACCCTGACAGGACGATCACCTGTTTGTGCACAACAAGCGACTGCTCCGACAGTTGGCCACTCTTTGAAATCGATACCCGGTACGCATTCCGGGAGTTCGTTTGCATGGACCTGTATGGCTCTCCGACTGGAGAGCATCCATGACCCGTCCCGTCCTCATCTGCGGCGCCGGGATTGCGGGGCTGTGGGCGGCGCTGAAGCTGGCGCCGCGGCCAGTCGTGCTGCTAACCGGGGCGCCGCTGGGTGAAGGCGCAGCCTCCGGCTGGGCCCAGGGCGGAGTCGCGGCCGCGCTGGCGGACGATGACAGCGCCGCCCTGCACACCGCCGACACGGTCACCGCCGGTGCCGGACTGGTCGACGCGGATGCGGCACGGGCACTGGCCGAAGGTGCGGCGCAGGAAGTCCGCGAGCTTGCCGCCCTGGGCGCGCCTTTCGAGCGGCGGGGCGAGGCCTGGTCGCTCTCCCGCGAAGCCGCCCATGCCCGCCACCGGGTTGCCCGGGTGAAGGGCGACGGCGCCGGGGCCGCGATCATGTCCACCCTGATCGCCGCCGTGCGCCGGGCGCCGCACATCGAGATCCGCAATGGCTGGAAAGCCGCCGCCCTGCTGGGCGATGCTGCCGGCTGTACCGGCGTGCTGGCCCGCTCGCCGGACGGGCAAACCGAAGCGATCGAAGCCGGAGCCACCATCCTCGCCATGGGCGGGGCGGGCGGCCTGTTTGCACTCACCACCACACCGGCCGGCGCCCAGGGCCAGGCCATGGCGATGGCGGCACGCCTGGGCGCGGTGATCCAGGATCCGGAATTCGTCCAGTTTCACCCGACCGCCCTCAATGCCGGTCTCGATCCGGCACCGCTGTGCACCGAGGCCCTGCGCGGCGAAGGCGCGACCCTGGTCGACCGCACGGGCCACCGTTTCATGAAAGCCGTCCACGCCGATGCCGAACTCGCCCCGCGCGATGTCGTCGCCCGGGCGGTGCACCGGCAGAACCTCTCCGGCAAGGGCGCTTTCCTCGATTGCCGCACCGCGATCGGCGCGGCTTTCCCGGAGGAATTCCCTGCCGTTTTCGCGGCTTGCATGCAGGCCGGTATCGATCCGCGCCGCGAACTTATCCCCGTCGCCCCCACAGCCCATTATCATATGGGCGGAGTGATGACCGATATCGACGGAGCGACCAGCATCCCAGGCCTCTATGCCATCGGCGAATGCGCCTCGACGGGCCTGCACGGCGCCAACCGTCTCGCCTCCAACTCGCTGGCCGAGGGCCTGGTGAGTGCGGCACGGGTGGCCAGGGCTCTGCCGGAGCGCAAGTCCAGCGGCAATGCCGTTGCGCCGGCGCCGGACCTTCCGCCCGAACTTCCCGCCGACGCACTCGCGACACTCCGCGCCGCCATGAGCCGGGCCTGCGGTGTGGAGCGGAATGGTGGCGCTATGGTGCAGCTATGTGACCTCATTGATGGTCTTGTGCGCACACATGGTGACGCGGATGCATTGCTTGCGGCACGCTTCATCGTCACCGGCGCCCTCAACCGGAATGAAAGCCGGGGCGGGCATTTCCGCACCGATTGCCCCGCCACCGACACCGTGGCACAGCATAGCCGGATGACCCTGGCCGACCTTGCCGCCAGCACCACCAGTCCGGCCCGCTACCGCGAACCTGCCGAATAGGACGCCATGCCCGTTTCTCCCCTGCCCCGCTTCGTCGTCACCGACGCCGTCACCCGTGCCTTCGCCGAAGACCAGGGCGGCCGCGGCGACGTGACATCGCTGGCCTGCATCCCGGAAATCCAGGAGGCGAAATTCTATTTCGTCGCCCGCGAAGCCGGTGTGATCTGCGGCCTGCAGCCGGCCGTGGAGGCGATCTGGCAGATGGATCCGGACGCGCTGGTGAATGTCCAGGTGCGCGATGGCGACACCGTGAAGGCCGGCGACGTGCTCGCCGCCATCAACGGCCAGGCCCGTGCCCTGCTCTCGGCCGAGCGGATCGCCCTGAACTTCCTCGGCCGCATGAGCGGCATCGCCAGTTTCACCCGCCGCTATGTCGATGCCGTCGCGGGGACGAAGGCCCGCATCGCCCACACCCGCAAGACCACGCCGGGCTTCCGCGCTTTCGAACTCCAGGCCGTCCAGGCCGGCGGCGGCGCGCTGCACCGCTACGGGCTGGATGACGCCATCCTGATCAAGGACAATCACGTCGCCGTCTGTGGCGGGGTCGCCGAGGCCGTGAAGGCCGCCCGCAACCATGCCGGCCACATGACCCGCGTCGCCGTGGAGATCGACCGGCTCGACCAGCTCGACGCCGCCATCAATGCCGGTGCCGAAAGCGTATTGCTCGACAATTTCCCGCCCGACGATCTGCGGGCCGCCGTCGCGGCCGCCAGCGGCAAGGTCACGCTGGAGGCATCCGGCGGGGTCAATCTCGACACGGTGCGCGATATCGCGCAGACCGGTGTCGATGTAATCTCGGTGGGCGCGCTGACCCATTCGGCGCCCAATTTCGACATCGGCCTGGACGAGGCCTGAGGGGAGCAAAACGCATGTTCAATCACATCATGGTCGGCGCCAGCGATATCGAGCGCTCGAAAACCTTCTACGATGCGGTCCTGGGCACGCTGGGTGCCGGCGAGGCCGTGCGCAATGAAGCGCCGACGGGGCATGTGCGCTATTTCTACCGGCATGACGGCAACACGTTCGGCATTTCCGAGCCGATCAATGGCGAGGCCGCCTGCGGTGCCAATGGCGGCACGATCGGCTTCAAGTGCACTTCGCCCGAGCAGGTGAAGGCCTTCCACGATGCCGGTATCGCGAATGGCGGCACCTCGATCGAGGACGCGCCCGGCCTTCGCGAAACCAGTATGGGCCCGATGCACCTGGCCTATGTCCGCGACCCCGACGGCAACAAGCTGTGCGCCATCCACCGGGTGAAGTAGGGAGGGCCGGGCGTCACGTCTTTTGCGGGTTCCGGCGGCGTGATACACTTCATCAAAGCTGATTACAAAGCCGGGATTATGAAAAATATCTCCATCCGCATCGACGATGCCGCCATCGACAAGCTCGACACCCTGGCAAAGGCGCAGGACCGGTCCCGCAACTGGGTCGTCAAGGAAGCCCTGCAACAATATTTCGATCGTCAGGACTGGATGGTTGAAGCCATCCGGGACGGTATCCGCGATGCCGATGCCGGCAAGACCGTGCCGCATGACCAGGTCGTCGCAGAGATCGACACGCTGATCGAGGCGGCCCGCAAGGCATGACGATCGCTTGGTCCGTCCGCGCGAAAGACGACCTGATTGCCATTTTCACCCGGATCGCCGCCGACAATATCGACGCCGCCACCCGTCTTCGCGATCACATGTTCAAAGCCGTCGGCATGCTGGGTACTTACCCGTCGATGGGCCGCACCGGGCGTGTCGCATCAACGCGGGAACTGGCCCTGCCGGGAACGGCCTATCTCATCATCTACCGGCAGAACGGCGACGGCATCGAGATCCTGCGCATCCTTCACGGTGCCCGCGACTGGCCGTGACCGCTAGTCCAGCACCGCCGCGCCGGCTGCGCCCTTGGTGCGGATCTCGTCGTCGGTGAGACCGCAGATCTCGTGCGGGAAGACCAGCCAGTCATCGGTTTCCTCGACGAAGAAGTCCGGCTTGCCGCCGGTGCGGTTCCGGGCCGGCTTGTAGTAGACCGTGGCCACTTTCACCTCGCCGGGATAATTGCGGCGGCACTTCTCCTGCAGAACACGCTGCAGGGCCTCGATCGAGCGGCCGCTGTCGAAGACATCGTCGACGATAAGCAGACGGTCCTCCGCATTCAGCGTGTCGACCAGATAGCCCTCGCCGAACACGCGCACGACCGGCGCCTGCCGGTCGATTCCGGTATAAGAGGCCGTCCGCACGGCGATGTGCTGGGTCTCCAGCCCCCGGTATTCGAGATATTCCTGCACCGCGATGCCGACCGGCGCACCGCCCCGCCAGACGGCGACGATATGGGTCGGCCGGAAGCCGGCATCGTGAATCTGGCGCGCCAGACGGATACTGTCGACCAGCAGCCCGTCGGCAGAGATGAAGCGCTTGTCCTGGACCATGCAGCAGGATCACCCGCTTCGCGCTGCATCTCAAGCACTTGCCCGCGAGGACATGCACTCTAGTGTGGCCGCGCAAGCCAATGGGGAAAGCCATGCGCCGAGAACGTCACCTGCCGGCCGGAACGGTCACCACGCACTTTGTGAAGAGCGAAGCGATCGCCAACAACATGCTCGGCGAGGACCTGACGCGGCGGATCGATGTCTACATCCCGCACGGCCACGATCCGGCCTGTCTGCCCCTGCTCGTCGATCTGGTCGGCTTCACCGGCGGCGGCCCGGCCCACACCAACTGGAAAAGCTTCGGGGAAAGCGCCCCCAGCCGCGCCCAGCGCCTGATCGATGCCGGCGAGATGAAACCCTGCGTCATCGCCTTCCCGGACTGTTTCACCCGCCTGGGCGGCAATCAGTACGTCAACTCTGCGGCCATGGGGAATTGGGACGATTTCCTGCTGCAGGAGGCCGTGCCGTTCATTGAGCAGACCTTCGGCTGCGGCGGCCCGGGCCGGCGCGGCGTGTTCGGCAAGAGCTCCGGCGGTTATGGCGCCATGGTCCACGCCCAGCTGCACCCCGATTTCTGGTCAGCCGCAGCCTGCCATTCCGGCGATATGGGGTTCGATCTGATGTTCGCCGCCGACTTTGCCTTCACCCTGCGGCGCCTCGCCAAGCATGGCGGCAATATCCAGGATTTCGTGGAGGCTTTCGAAGCCTCCGACAAGGTCAATGGCGACGATCTGCACGCCATGATGACCCTGGCCATGGGCGCGACCTACGACCCCGATCCCGACGCCTTCCTGGGCATCCGCCTGCCGGTGACAACCGACACCTGCGAACGCATTCCCGAGCGCTGGGCCGAGTGGATGAAATGGGATCCGCTGGAAATGCTCGACGCCCATGCCGAGGGGCTGAAATCCCTGAAGGGCCTGTTCATCGATTGCGGCGATGTCGACCAGTACAATCTGGTCTATGGCGCGCGCCGCATGAACAAGGCGCTCGCCGCCCGCGGCATCGACCATGTCTATGAGGAGTTCCCGGACAACCACTCCTCGATCGACTACCGCATGGACCGCTCCCTGCCCTTCCTGGCAGACCGTCTCAGCGCCTAACGCGGCTCAGGCCGGAACCTTGATGGTCTCGGTCTTGCCGCCGGTGACCGAATTCCACGCCGCCGTGAACGCGGTCGCCACGAGGGCGATCAGCACACGGGCGATGATGGTGAAGAAGAGCAGCAGGATCTTGTCGTCCGACACGGCAAACCGTACGCCGGAGCGCCAGCGTCCGGCCAGCGGCAGATGCGCAAGCTGATCTTCCACCCAGTCGGCCATATCGAGCATGGAATGCAGCACATGCTCCATGGTCAGTGCGATAAAGGCCAGCATCAGTATGGCCACGACGAAAGACAGGAAGAGCGTGGCGATCATCGAGGAGATGCGGCTGATGAAGGGCGGCTCGGCCACACGGACTTTCGCGACCCGGGTCGCGGCCGTGAAAGCCGTGCCGAAAATCGCCAGAATGAAGCGCGCGATGACCGTGAAGATCAGCAGGACGATCTTGTCGTCGCTGGCATAGATGCGCACGAGATTGTTGTACTGCTCGGGAATGGGAATGGCCGACACGCCGTCCTCGACGAGATCGGCGCCATCCTGCACCCAGCCCAGCCATTCAGGCAGGTAGAACCAGAGCAGGACGAGCATGCCCATGGCCATGAGCATGGACACGAACAGCGTCGCCGAAATCTTGGACAGACGTGCGAACAGCATGGAATTCCCCTCCCCCGAAGGCCGCCAGGAGGGACACTAGACAATAATTGCGTCGAAGTCGCGACCGCTCGCGCGAAAGGCGATTCGCCTGAGCGGCGCTATTCCTCGTCGTCCAGGTCCTCGGCCGGGCCTTCCGCCGACGGCACCTCGACAATCTGCACCCAGTATTCGCCGATCGAGTTCACCACCCGCATCAGCCGGTCGAGCGAGATCGGCTTGACGATATAGGACGACGCCCCCAGCCCGTAGCTGGACAGGATATCGTCCTCATCCTTCGAGGTCGTCAGGACGATGATCGGGATGTGCCGCAGCTCATTGTCATTCTTGATCTCTTCCAGCGCCTCACGCCCGTCCTTGAGCGGCATGTTGAGGTCCAGCAGGATGATCCCCGGATAGGGCGTACCCTCCAGGTTCGCATAAGCGCCGCGGCGCTTGAGATAATCGACAAGCTGTTCGCCATTCTCGAGGAATTCCAGTGGATTGCGCAAGCGCACTTCCTCGCAGGCTTCCTTGAAGAGCAGACGATCATCCGGATCGTCGTCGACCATGAGAATGGTGAAAAGCCGGTTGTCCTGGCTCATGATGAAAGCCTCGTCGAATTAGTCGGCCCTGCGGGCCGGGTCGGATAACAGGTTCGCCTGTCGGCGGGGCAAGATCAAGGTGAAGCAAGCGCCCGAACCGGGTTCTCCACGGGCGGAAAGCGACCCGCCGTGACGTTCGGCAATCTTGCGGCATGTGGCAAGCCCCACACCGGCCCCCGGATAGGCGTCGCGCGAGTGAAGACGCTCGAACAGACCGAATATGCGCTCGGCATGGCGCGGATCGAAGCCGATCCCGTTATCGCTGATCTCGATTGTCACGCGCCCGCCTGCCTCGTCCCCGCCGGCCTGAGTGGAAATAAGAATATTCACACTCGCGTCCGAACGCCGGTATTTCAAGGCATTATCGATAAGATTTTCCAAAAGTGTCCGCATCTGGACCGCGTCGGCCTCGACCATGCCCAGCGGGTCGCTCTCGATTTTCGCCTTCGCCGCCTGGATGCCGGGCGCACGATCCTCGAGAATCCCGGCCAGGACAGCATCCAGATCGACGGATGTGATGGCCGTCCGGTCATCGCGCACCCGGACGTGTACCAGCAGCGCATCGAGCAGGTCGCGCATGCGCCCGGCCGCGGCGGTCATCCGGTCCAGCGGTTGCGCGAGGGCCGGATCGGGCAGGAGGCCCAGCTTGTCGCGCAGGCGGTCGCCGAAAACCTGGATCTTGCGCAGGGGTTCGTGCAGGTCGTGGGTCGCCGCGTTGACGAAGATCTCCAGATCCGCCTTCTCAGCTTCCAACCGTGCGATCCGGGCACGGTCCGAACGCTGCCGGGTCAGGGCCCGGTCTGCCTGCCGCCAGCTGATGATAACCACCGCCAGCAGCAGGGCGACGAGTGCCAGCACAACCGTCAGCGCCGCCGGGTTCTCCCGAGCCAGTGGCAGGCCCGCCCCGGCAGCCAGCAGAAGACAGATCGCCGCCAGCACGGGCACGATACGCTGCTGCAGTCCTGCCCTGTCCGGGTCCGGCTGGCTCATGAACATGTCACGGGACGCGCCGCCCCGCGCCTCCCGTCAGGTTACACTGCCCTGGCGCACCGGCAGCAACAGGGTGAAGACCGCGCCGGCATCCGGCTCGCCCCAGGCCGTCAGCTCGCCGGCATGGCGTTCGGCAATCTTGCGGCAGGTCGCCAGACCGACACCCGTTCCATCGAACTCGTCGCGGCCATGCAGGCGTTCGAACATGCCGAAGATGCGCTCGGCATGGCGCGGCTCGAAACCGACACCATTATCGGCGACCGCAATCCGCGCCATGGCCCCGTTCTCGCCGACCTCGACACTGCCCTCGATGGAGATGGACGGCTGGACGCCGGGGCGGCGGAATTTCAGGGAATTGGCGATCAGGTTGAGGAAGAGCTGGTGCATCTGGCCCGGATCGGCCTCGATCGCCGGCAATTCGCCGACGCGGATTTTGGCGTTCTCTGCCGCGATCCGGGGCTCCAGATCGGACAAGACATCCGCCAGCACCGTCGCCAGCTCGACCGGCAGGAAGGAGGTCGTCTTCGAATTGACCCGTGAATAGCTCAGCAGGTCGTCGATCAGCCGGCGCATCCGGGTCGCGGCATCGACCATGCTCTCCAGATAGTGCCGACCGGTATCGTCCAGCGCGTCATAGCACTTGTTGTTCAGCCGTTCGCCGAAAGCCTGGATCTTGCGCAGGGGCTCCTGCAGATCGTGCGAGGCGGCATAGGCAAACTCCTGCAGCTCGGAGTTCGACCGTTTCAGCTCCTGGGCGTAGCGGCGCAGGGCCAACTCGTCGCGCTTGCGATTGGTGATATCGCGGAAGGTGATCACCGCGCCCTTGGCCGGATCGGACGGATCGAGCGACGAACTCGCCGATTCGATCGGGATGGGTTGTCCGCTCTTGGTCCAGAACACATCGCCATCCACCGTCTCACCGGTCGTGCCGGGATGGTGAAGCGGGCATTCCTCGCGCGGATAGAGCGAACCGTCCCGGCGGGAATGGTGTATCACCGCATGGATATCCCGGCCGATCAGCTCACTCTCGTCATAGCCCAGCATCTGGCAGGCCCGCGGGTTGATGAAGGTCAGCACGCCCTGGCCATCGATGCCGTAAATGCCCTCGGCCGCCGTCATCAGGATCTGCGACAGGCGCTGGTTGGCCGCAGCCGTCGCCTGCGCCCGGCGCCGGGTGATCGTCCTGTGTGCACTGAACAGGACCGCCAGCAGGATGAAGGACAGGGCCATCGCCACGGCGAAGACCCGCAGCACGGCGCGGGCCTGGTTGGCGCCCGCCAGCGCGTCGATGACCTCGATCTCGGTAATGACGCCGATATCGCGGCTGTCATCCCACACCCACGCGCCCATGACGAGAACGCCGCGCGCATCGCGGTAACCGCGCAGATTATAGCCGCGCCCTTCGGTGGTGACACTCCGCGCCGCCTCGGTCAGAGGCCATTCGGCGTAGGGACGGGACGGGATCGCGCCACGGGTGACATTGACCCCGGGATCACGCACTTCCAGATGCAGCATCGAGGGATGACCGTCGGCCAGCAGCCCTGCTTCGACGAATTCCTCACTGTAGCGGGTCTCGGTCAGGAGCCGGCCGGTCCGGTCGATCGCATAGGTCTCGCCGGACACGCCGGTACGTCCCACACGGAAGGTGGCGGAATACTCGGCCAGCGGATCGACCCGCAGGGCCAGATAGCCCACGACCTCGCCTTCATCGCGGATCGGCGCAACCGAGTACATCAGGATTTCCTCGTCGATCGGCGCGCCCTCCATGTCCGGCGACGGCAGGGCCAGATCGACGATATGCGGGCGCGTCAGAACCGAGCCGCTGCGCTGGAAGCGCCCCTCGGGCAGGAGATCGAGCACCAGCGCCGGCTGCGCCAGCACGCTGTCGCGCATCGAGGACAGCGTCGTGCCGTTGGACGAGATCAGCAGATAGCCGCGATAGCCGTATTCGGTGAGCCAGGGCCCCAGCGTCTCGCGCAGCCGCGCCTGGGCAGGCGAGCGTTCCAGCTCGGAGCGGACGGGCGCGCGCGACAATTCCGCCAGGGCTTCGACAACGACCTCGTTTTCCGCCCAGACACGGACATCGTTCTCGCGATCCTGGGCCCAGTCCTCGAAACGCTGGATCGTGTTGCGCAGCACGGTCTGCAGCGCGGACAGGTTGGTCGAGCGGGCAGACGCCATCAAGGCGCCCTCGCCGGCCATCACCGCAAGCGCAACGACGACGATGAAGGACACCGCGACGAGGCCGGGCAGGACCTGGCCGACCCAGCCGTCAATATCGGCAAGGCGCTGCAAGGCAGACCGCGCCACGGCCTGCTCCGGTTCGTCACGGAGATAGGTATCTTCGTCCGCATCTGCGGTCATTCGAATCGACCCCGCCTGAACGCCCGAAGTCCATGTTAGCGATTTTGTGGCGCTTGTCGCGTAAGACCGCCAAATTCATGGCACAAATTGGCCCGTTCCAGTCAGCCCGGGTTCACCGCAACGCCCCTAATGTCGTCAGCGTGCGCCCCGCGGTGTATCGGTCCGGACCGGGCAACAACCCTCGCTTTGCTCCGGACCGGGCCGGTACACCGCACCTTTTTCTCACCACGCATCCGACGGATTGGCCGTTCCTGCATACTCGCGAAGCCGGCGCAGTGTTGCCGGCGATGTGTCGTGCGGCAGGTCGTCCGGATGGAACCAGTCCACCGCCTCGATCTCGCCGGCATGATCTGTCGGACAGACCCGCCAGTCGCGAACCGAGAACAGCACGACATGATCGCCGCGAAAGCTTGCGTGATTGCTGTAGATGCCAAACAGATCGGCCGGCCCCGTCACCTCCACGCCGGCTTCCTCGGCGAGTTCGCGACGCAAGGCCTCGCGAACCGGCTCGCCCCGCTCCACCCCGCCACCGGGCAGATACCAGCCATCGATATAGGTGTGACGGACCAGTACGACACGCTTTTCACTGTCCGTGACAATCGCCCGGACCCCGATCGTGGTTCCCCGCGACAGGCGCCACCAGGACTGCATGATCGGGCGTACCGCCGGCTCGATGCGTGCGCGCCAGCTCATGCCGCTTCCACCGCTAGCCACCGCCTGTTCGTCACGCTATGTACGGGACATCTGACTGCCATTTTCGGGAAAATGATCATGTACGCTCTTGTTGCCATCCTCGGTGTCGCGGCAATTTTCGGACTGCTCAACCTTATCGAATACCGCCGCCTCGACTAGTCCGCACTTTTAGAGGTTCCGGAATGGCTGCACCCCTGTTCATCGCCCTGATCCTGGGCGGGATCGTCGTTCTTTTGTTCGGCGGGGACCTCTTGGTCCGGGGTAGTGCGGGCCTGGCCCGGATCTGGCGGCTGCCGCCGCTGCTGGTCGGCCTCACCATCATCGCCTTCGGGACATCGGCGCCCGAGCTGGTGGTCTCGGTGCAATCGGCCCTGGAAGACGTGCCCGGCCTCGCGCTGGGTAATATCGTCGGCTCCAACACCGCGAACTTCCTCCTGATTCTCGGCCTGCCGGCGATTTTCGGCGCCATTCCCACCACCACGCCCGGTGTCCGGCGCAATGCGATCATCGCACTCCTGGCCGCCCTCGCGCTGGTGGCGGTCAGCTGGGACCGAACGATCGACACGGTCGAAAGTGCCGTCCTGTTTGCCCTGATCATTGGCTATGTCAGCCTGATGGGCGTGCTGGCCGGCAAGAAGAGCGACGACCCCTCGCTGGCGGAACTCACCGATCTCGAACATATGGAAGGCCTGCCCACCGGTGTGGGGCGCAGCGTCGCCGCTGTTCTGATCGGCCTTGTCGCCCTGCCCGTGGGTGCCCAGATGATCGTGACGGGCGGCACCGAAGCAGCGCTCGCCCTCAATGTCGACGAAGCCCTGATCGGCCTGACCGCTGTCGCCTTCGGCACCTCCCTGCCCGAGCTCGCGACCGTCGTGATGGCGTCGATGCGGCGACAGGCCGACATGGCGATCGGCAATGTGCTCGGCTCGAATATTTTCAACGTCTTCGCCGTCGGCGGCGCGACCGGTCTCGCCGCGTCGGCAACGGGCGACAATCTGCCGGTCCCGGCCGGCTTCTTCGCCCTCGATCTGTGGGTGATGGTCGGCGCGAGCGTCGCGATCGCCGCGATCATCCTGGCGCGCCAGCCGATCAGCCGCCTGTTCGGCCTCCTGCTCTTCATCGCCTATATCGGCTATATGGTCGTGCTGGCCCGGTCTGCACTGGGCAGCTGATCGCCGCAGGGGACGATCCGGACGAAAGTCCCGCAGACATTCGCCCTGTCCCGTCGTAACCTCCCGCTGGCGGCTATTATTCCGAGGGGGGACTCATGGCTTCACCAAACACCGAGCGTCTGGTCAGTATCGACGCGCTGCGCGGAATCGCCGTCCTGGGCATTCTGATGATGAATGTGCAGGGCTTCGCGATGACGCCCTTCGCCTATGACGATCCGACGATGCAGATGGATCTGACCGGCGCCAACCTGTCGGTCTGGGCTATCGCCCATACCTTCTTCCATCTGAAATTCATCACGATTTTCTCGACCCTGTTCGGCGCCGGCATTGTCATGATGGCAGGAACCGGTGAAGACACCGGGCGCCATTATCCGCGCATGCTGTGGCTGCTGCTGATCGGTGCGATCCACGCCTACCTGCTCTGGTGGGGCGATATCCTCGTGAGCTACGCCCTGCTGGGCATGCTGGCCGTCAAGGCCCGCCGCATGTCGCCGGGCGCACTGGTCACCTGGGGCATCGTGCTGATCGGCGTGAGCGCCCTCTTGATGGTGGGTGGCGCCTGGCTGGCCGTGCCGTTCGCGGGCATGTCCGAGACGTCCGAGCAAGACGCCATGATGGCCGAGATGATGGCCGGCATGACGCAGGCCTACCAGGCCGGCTATCTTGAGCGGCTGCCCTGGAATGCCGGCTTTGCCGCGATCGGCCAGATCGGCGGGCTGATCGCCTTCGGACCGCGCCTGATGGGGCTGATGTTCATCGGCATGGCCCTGTTCAAGTCGGGCTTCCTGTCGGCGAGCTGGAGCCTGGGGCGGTATGCCGTTCTGGCAGCCGTGACGCTGGTGGCCGGCTATCTGCTGTCGCACATGGGCACGCAGTCGATGATCGCCGGCGAATTCGATACCGAGGCGATGGCCGTGGGCACGAGCTACAGTTATTTCGGCAGCCTGGTCCTGTCCTTCGGTTATGCATCCGCCGTGATGCTGCTGGCCAAGATCGGCGCTTTCCGGCTCCTGCTGATGCCCTTCGCCGCAGCCGGCCGGATGGCCTTCACCAACTATATCGCCCAAACCCTGATCATGACCTTCATCTTCGTGGGCACGCCGGGTCTCGGCCTGTTCGGCACGGTCGAACGGGTCGACCAGGCCAAGCTGGTGCTGGTCGTCTGGACTGTGCAGCTGATCTGGTCGCCGCTCTGGCTGTCGGTCTTCCGCTTCGGCCCGCTGGAATGGGTCTGGCGCTCGCTGACCTACAAGCAGGCCCAGCCGCTGCTCAAACAGCGCGAACCCGCTGCCGGATAGACATCGGGGCGCTGCAGCCAGTCAGACCAGCTGTGGCGCCCACTCTTCCAGCAGAAAATCGAGAAAGGCCCGGCGAACGGGCGAGTCGGTCCGCGTTGCTGGCCAGACCGCGTGCAGGTCGATGGGCGGGACGGTCCAGCCCGGCGCAGGGTCGACCAGACTGCCGGCCTTCAACCTGTCCTCCACCAGATGGGCGGGCGGTGTGGCCAGCCCCATGCCGGCAAGCGCCAGCTCGATCATGGCATCGATACTGCCCACGACGACATTGCCGGATGTCTCGACATCCACCGACTGGCCATCCGGAGCGATCAGCGTGCGCCAGGCCGGCATGGCGTCCAGCCGAATCCAGCGCCGTTGCGCCAGCATTTCGGCGTCGACAGCGATGGTGTGGGCAGAGAGGAACGCCGGCGCGCAGACAAGCTGGCGCCGGATATGCCCGATCCGGCGAGCCTTCAGAGCACTGTCAACCAGACGCCCGGCGCGCAGGCCGAGATCGAACCGGCCGGCGCCGAGATCCGCAACCGCGTCGGAAACATCCACCCGCATCTCCACGCCCGGATGGGCGCCGGAGAACGCCGCAACCGCCTCGCCCAGCCCGGCTCCGATCACCGCCGATGTACAGGTCACGGCAAGGCTGCCGCGCAGCTGACCTGTATGACGGCTGGCGAGCGCGAAAGCATCGTCGCAGGCGGCGGCGATCGCGGCGGCATGGCGGCCAACCTCTTCACCCAGTGCCGTGGGAGACAGGCGACGGGTGGTGCGGTTGAGCAGCGGAGCGCCCAGGAAACGCTCCAGCTCGCTGATGTGATAGCTCACCGTGGATGGCGCCACGCCGAGCCTGACCGCAGCCGCACGGAAGGAGCCTTCCTGCAGGACGGTCCCGAAGGTCGCCAGGGATTTGAGCCGATCCAGCATATCGATGATTTTTCGATCAATGAGTTTCAACTCACCAGCCTAATCGACCGCAAAGCGAATTGATAGATCAGCTGAAACGGGAGACACGCGATGGGAAACCTGCTGGCGATGGGCGTCTTCGCCCTGACGATGTCGATCTCGCCGGGACCGGCAAACATGATCACACTATCGGCTGGCCTGCATCACGGCGCGCGCCGGGCCCTGCCCTTCGTGCTCGGCTGCACGATCGGTTTCACCGCCCTGCTTGTTACCATCGGCCTGGCGGCCAGCCTTCTGGCCCGGCTGGGGCCGGTCTGGCAGATCGGCATGGCCGTCCTGGGCGCCGCTGTGATCGTCTATTTCGGTGTCCGCATCGCCTTCGCCCCGACCGGCTTGCAGACCGAAGAGCGGCCAGCCCTGCCCGGCCTCTGGCAGGGTGTGCTGCTGCAATGGGTGAACCCGAAGGCCTGGGGTGCCTGCCTGGCGGCTGTGTCCCTGTTCGAACTGGCAGGAGCGGGCGACCGTCTGGCGGTGTTCTCCAGCCTCTATTTCGTGATCTGCCTGTTCGGGATCGGCACCTGGGCGGTGCTCGGACGCAGTATCCGCCGATTCCTGGTCTCACCCCTGCGCATGCGGCTGTTCAACCTGGCAATCGGCGGCACGCTCGTCCTGCTCGCGGCGGGGCTGGTCGCTGACGGGTTGATGCGATCTGCGGCGAGCTGACCCGGCTCAGCTCTTCGGGCGGCAGCGAAAGCGCGTGAGGCCGACGGCATCGGCGTCGGGATAGGCGTCGACCTTGCGGGTGGTCACCTGGGCCGCGGCGACAGCCGCCGGCTCAAGCGCCAGGTCGAGTATCGTGCCGCACAGGGTTTCCTGCAGGTCGAACTGCTGGTTTTCCAGAGCCTTGATGCCGTGCAGGATGTAGTCGTAGTCAACGACCGTAGCGATGTCGTCCGTGCCGCACCAGGCTTTGGACACCAGGGTAACAACGTCGACCAGAACGCGCTGCTTCACTCCGCGCTCATAATCGTGGATGCCGATCTCGACATCCAGCTTCACGCCTTCCAGGCGGTAGACGAAGACATCTTCGCCGGTGGCACTGGCAAGCGCGTTCTCGATCACCTGATCCAGTCTCATGCGGCGCTACTCCTCCGGCACACCGGCGGCATACATCACATCGCCGTCGCGGGCGTCGAGATGCTGGCCGCCATCCACGATGATCGTCTCGCCCGTCATCGACGGGGTCGCAAGGATGAAGCGCACCGCCCGGATGATGTCCTCGGGCGTGGACCCGCCCCGCATCGGGTTCATCCGGTGTGCGCGGGCGAATTCCTCGGGCGACTGACCGCCGGATGGCAGGGTGATCCCCGGCGCCACACCATTCACCCGCACGCGCGGGGCAAAAGCCATGGCCATTGTGGTCGTCGCACCCAGAAGCGCCTGCTTGGCCAGGGTGTAGGAAAAGAAGTCGGGATTGAGGTTGAAGAGCTTCTGGTCGAGCAGGTTGATGATACAGCCTGACGCGCGGTCCTCGTGTCGCTTTGCCATGACAGAAGCGAGCAATACCGGCGCCACAAGGTTTACACGCAGCGTACGTTCGAGTTGCACAGGTGTGACATTTTCCGGACGGTCGGGCTCGAAGATCGACGCGGAATTGATCAGCGCATCGACACGCCCCACCCCGTCCATGAAACCCTCGATGCCAGCCGTGTCGTCCATGTCGAACCGGACCGTGTCCGCCGAACCGCCCGCATCGCGGATCGCCGCCGCGACGGCCTCCGCCTCTGTGCCGGACGTGTTGTAGTGCACGACGACGTGCCAGCCATCCGCACCGAGCGCGGCAGCTATTTTGGCACCCAGGCGCTTGCCGCCGCCGGTCACGAGGGCGATCTTGTCGGACATGGCAACCTCGAAGTCTCAATCAGGTCCGATAGATGGCCTTTCCGAACCGGCGAAGCAATCGCTCGCCGGACCGAAAGTCATCGCCGACTACGTCAAACGGCTACCGCCCAAGCCCGGCGTCTACCGGATGATCGGCGAGGACGGGCAGATTCTCTATGTCGGCAAGGCGCGCAATCTGAAGAACCGGGTGAGCAATTACGCCGCCGGCCGCGGCCATTCCAATCGCATCGCGCTGATGATCGCGCTGACGCACTCCATGGAGTTCGTGGTCACCCAGACCGAGACCGAGGCGCTGCTGCTGGAAGCCAATCTCATCAAGCGCCTGAAGCCGCGCTTCAACATCCTGCTGCGCGACGACAAGAGCTTCCCCTACATCCTGATCCGCAAGGACCATCCGGCGCCGCAATTGCTCAAGCACCGCGGTGCCCGCAAGACCAAGGGCGATTATTTCGGCCCCTTCGCCTCGGTCGGCGCCGTGAACCAGACGCTGAACACGCTACAGAAAGCCTTCCTGATCCGTACCTGTACCGACAGCGTCTATGAGGGCCGATCGCGTCCCTGCATGCTCTACCAGATCAAGCGTTGCGCCGGGCCCTGTGTCGATCTGGTCGAACCGGCCGCCTATGACGAGCTGGTCAAGGAAGCGACGGATTTCCTGCGCGGCCGTTCCAACGCCCTGCGCCAGGAGCTGCAGGCCCGTATGAGCGAGGCCGCCGAGGCGATGGATTTCGAGACGGCGGCCAAGCTGCGCGACCGGATCCGCGCGATTGCGGCCGTCACCACCGATCAGGGCATAAATCCGGACGGGGTGGAGGAGGCCGATGTCATCGCCATCGCCCAGGACGGCGGCAAGTCCTGTGTCCAGGTCTTCTTCTTCCGGGCCGGTCAGAACTGGGGCAACCAGTCCTTCTTCCCGCGCCATGAAAGCGATGCCGAACCGGCTGACGTTCTGGCCGCCTTCCTGGCGCAATTCTACGACGACAAGCCGGCTCCGGGCCTGATCCTCCTGTCGCACGAGATCGAGGAAGCCGAGCTGCTAGCCGAGGCGCTGTCGCTGCGGGCCGAGCGCAAGGTCCAGCTGCACACGCCCCAGCGCGGCGAAAAGCGCAAACTCGTTGAACGCACCACCACCAATGCCAAGGAAGCCCTCGCCCGGCGCCTGTCGGAAAGCGCCACCCAGACCCAGCTTCTCAAAGGCGTGCAGCGTGTCTTCGAGCTGGAGGACATCCCCCAGCGTATCGAGGTCTACGACAACTCCCACATCCAGGGCACGAACGCGCTGGGCGCGATGATCGTGGCGGGACCGGAGGGTTTCGAGAAAAACTACTATCGCCGTTTCAACATGAAGGGCGATGACGCCGCCACGAACGATGATTTCGCGATGATGCAGGCCATGCTGCGCCGCCGCCTGTCACGCCTGATCAAGGAGCGCGAGGAAGGCGCCGCCGTGCCCGACCTGATCCTGATCGATGGCGGCAAGGGGCAATTGTCCTCGGTATTGGAGGTCGCCGAAGAGCTGGGCGTGACCGATATCACCATCGCCGCTATCGCCAAGGGACCCGAGCGCGATGCCGGCCGCGAAGCCTTCTACCTGCCCGGCAAGGCGCCGTTCAAACTGCCGCAGAAAGACCCGGTGCTCTATTATCTCCAGCGCCTGCGCGACGAGGCGCACCGCTTCGCCATTGGCGGCCACCGGGCCAAGCGCAAGAAGCAGATGGCGGAGAACCCGCTGGACGATATTCCCGGCATCGGCCCGTCCCGCAAGAAGGCCCTGCTGGCGCATTTCGGCTCGGCCAAGGCGGTGCGAAATGCAGCCCTGGCCGATCTTGAAGCGGTTGACGGCGTGTCGAAAGCCATGGCCAAAAGGATCCACGACTGGTTCCAGAGGTAATCCGCGTGCTGAAAGCCCTGCCGAACATCATCACCGTCTTGCGCATCGTGCTGGCCATCGGCGGCGGCTGGGCCCTGTGGCAGTCCTATTTCTGGTCGGTCGACTACAATGTCCCGCTCTGGCTGGGCGATGCCTCGGTCGCTGCGCGCTCGCTGGGCGCCTTTGCGGTGGCCGCTTTCGTTGTCGCCGCGATCAGCGACTGGCTGGACGGCTGGCTCGCCCGGCGCCTGTCGGCCGAATCCCGCCTGGGCTCGGTGCTCGACCCCATCGCCGACAAGCTGCTCGTCGATGCCTATCTGTTGGTCTACACGATGATCCTGGGCAGCCCTGTCACGCTGGCCGTGCCGGTCGCCGCCATCGTGCTGCGCGACGCCGTCATCACGCTCACCCGCATGGTCGGCCGCGGCGGACCGGAACCCGCCCTGCCGGTCTCGGCCTCGGCCAAGCTGAAAACCGCCATCGCCATGGTCGTGACGGCCTTCCCCCTCATCGCCGCTCTCGCCGGCTTTCATACGGTGCTGTGGGTCGTGGAGGCGTGGATCATTGCCGTCTGGATCACCGCCGCGATGAGCCTGGCGACCGGGCTGGGTTATCTGCGCCGCAAGCCGCAGGCCTGAACTTGAGCCACGCGGCGGCACAGGCCATTCTGGACACGAGACAGATCAGGAGACGGCATGGCGGAGCTGGCTGGCGGTGATGCCCATATTCTCGTCGTCGATGATGACGACCGGATCAGGACCCTTCTCAAGCGCTACCTCCAGGAACGCGGCTTCCGCGTCTCCACGGCACCGAATGCCGCCAAGGCCCTGTCGACGCTGAACTCCCTCGCCTTCGACCTCCTGGTTCTCGATGTGATGATGCCGGGCATGAACGGGTTCGAGCTGACCGAAGCCGTGCGCAGGCGGGGCGACACGCCCATCCTGCTGCTCACGGCGCGCGGCGAGGCCGAGGACCGTATCAAGGGTCTGTCGCTGGGCGCCGACGACTATCTGGCCAAACCCTTCGAGCCGGAGGAACTGGTCCTGCGTATCAATGCCATCCTGCGGCGGGCACGGCCGGTGACGGCCGCCATCCGTCAGGTCGCTTTCGGCGACTGGCATTTCGATATCGGCCGGGAAAGCCTGAGCCGCCGCGGCGAGCCGGTCCGGCTGACCGGCGGCGAAGCAGCCCTGCTGGCGGCACTGGCAGCATCGGCCGGACAGACCGTTTCGCGGCTGTCCCTGTCCGAGCGCACGGGCGGCGGCGAACGGGCCGTCGACGTCCAGGTCACACGGCTGCGGCGCAAGATCGAGGCCGACCCCAAGGAGCCGCTCCACCTTCAGACCGTCCGCGGCGAAGGCTATCGCCTCGCGGCCGATCCGATCTTCGAGGATTGAGCCTCGTGGAGATGCGCGCCCTTCCTGACATATCGCCACGGCTTGTCATCCCGGATGGATGCCCCGCGCAGGCGGGGCGCAAGTCCGGGACCTATAATCCCGGTGCGCGTTCAGCCATCTGCAATGCCGGGCCTGCTTCCATCCGACAGCAGCGCGTATGGGTCCCGGCTCTGCAGCCCGCCTGCGCGGGCTATCCGGCCGGGATGACAGCGTATTTGAGTGATAGTCTAGAACTTCCGCGGGCACGGGGCCGGCCATGGGCCTGATGCGCCGTTACCTGCCCAAGGGGCTGTTTGCCCGCACCCTGCTGATCATCGTCCTGCCGGTGGCGCTGATGCAGGTCGCCGTGGCGTGGTCCTTCTTCGAGGAGCACTGGGAGACGGTGACCAGCCGCCTGTCCGAAGGCGTGGCCGGCGATATCGCCATGATGACGGCGCTTTACGAGTCCGACCAGGAAACGCCTGCCGCTTTCGAGCGCCATGCCGAGATGGCCTATGAAACGATGCGGCTCTCGGTGGATTTCCGCCCCGGCGAGACCCTGCCCACCTCGCGGCGCTCCTCCTTCTTCCGCACGCTCGACCGCACCCTGCGCAGTGCCCTCTCGGCCCAGATCGACAATGATTTCTGGTTCGATACCACGCGCTATCCCAGCTATGTCGATGTGCGCGTCGAGGTGGAAGGCGGGGTGCTGCGCTATATCGCCTTGCGCGAACGGGTGTTTGCCACCACGGGCCATATCTTCCTGTTGTGGATCATCGGCGCGACGACGCTGCTGACGGCCGTCTCGATCGTCTTCATCCGCAACCAGGTCAAGCCGATCCGCCGGCTCGCCGACGCGGCGGAACAATTCGGCCGCGGTCAGGATGTCGATCATTTCCGCCCCGCCGGCGCGACCGAGGTCCGCCAGGCTGCCCACGCCTTTCTGGAAATGCGCGCCCGTATCCGCCGCCACCTGGAACAGCGCACGGCCCTGCTGGCCGGGGTCAGCCATGACCTGCGCACGCCGCTGACCCGGCTGAAGCTGCAACTGGCCCTGATGCCCCAGAGCCCCGAGCGCGACGACGCCAAGAAGGACATCGCGGAGATGGAGGAGATGCTGGACGAGTATCTCGACTTCGCCCGCGGCCAGGCAAGCGAGGAGACGGCGCGCAGCGACCTGGTGGAACTGGCCCGGGAAACCGTGGATGCCGCCGTGCGCCAAGGCGGGGATATCGAATTTGTCGCCGACGGTGCCATCGAAAGCGATATCCGGGCCGGCACGGTGAAACGCTCGCTTGCCAATCTGATCTCGAACGCGCTCGCCTTCGGCAAGAAAGCGCGCGTCACCGTGCGGCGCGCCGGGTCACGGGTGGAGATCGTGGTCGAGGATGACGGCCCCGGCATTCCGCCGGACCAGTATGAAGAGGCGCTCAAACCCTTCAACCGGCTGGATGAGAGCCGCAACCAGAACCGCAAGGGCGTCGGCCTCGGCCTCGCCATCGCCCGCGACGTGGCCCGCAATCACGGCGGCGACATCCGCCTGGGCGAAAGCGATCTGGGCGGCTTGAAGGCTGTGATCAGCCTGCCGGGGTAGTTTCTACGCCACAAGCGACACGTACCATAGGTACATGTCCCTCTGGACGCCTCTAGCGTTCGCGTCCGCCATTGCCGCTGTTGGCGGCCAGCTGGCGGGAGCGGCGCTCGGCCGCAGCAACGGCCTGGCGGACCAGCTCGGGCAGTCCGCCGCCACCGCCCATCAGCACATCGAGCGCGGCCTGGGTGGTCCCCCCGACCGGCGTGACGGCCCGGCGCAATTCCTGCGGCGATTTCTTGGACGAGGCGAGCAGCGCGCCGGCACCGACAATCGTCTCGCGTGCCAGGCGTTCGGCCAGGTCCCGCGGCAGGCCTTCGGCAACGCCGGCCCCTGCGAGGGCTTCGGCGAGCAGGAAGACATAGGCCGGACCGGCACCGGACACGGCACCGACCGCGCCGATCAGGCGTTCGTCATGCACCCATTCCACACTGCCTGCGCCCTTGAGCAGGCGCGTGATTTCCGCCTCCAGCGCATCGCCGGCCTCATTGGCCACGCACACCGTTACCCCGGCCCCGATTTCCGAGGCGGTATTGGGAATGGCACGCATGATCGGCCGGTCGCCAAAGGCCAGCGCCAGGCGGTTCAGCGACACGCCGGCAATGGTGGAGAGCAGCGCGGTGTCGTCGCGCATGACCTGGTTGAGATGGGCCGCGACAGTGTCGGCGGCCTGCACCTTGATGGCCAGGACGACGAGATCGGCCCGCTCGGCCTGCTCCAGGCTCAGCGCTTCGCTGATCGTGAAATCGTGCTTCTCGGCGAGTGCCTGGATGGTCTCGCCCGGCGACGGATCGACCACGACCAGGTTTTCGGCCGCGACCTTGGCGCGCTTGCCACCGCGCAGCCAGGCGGCAGCCAGGGCCCCGCCCATATGACCCCCGCCGATAAGGGCAATCTTTTCAATCTTCGACATGGTGCGCCTCAGGCCTCACCTGCCGTTTCGAACATCGCGGCAGCGGCCGCCTCCTCGACATTCTTTCCGCCCCAGACGAGGAAGTGGAAGGCCGGATAGAAACGCTCGCCGGCCTCGCGCGCGGCCGAAATCATGGCGGCGGCCTGGGCCGGCGACACGGTCTCGCCATTGGGCAGGGACAGGGCGTGGCGGTAGACGATCGACCCGTCCTCGAACCAGACGTCGAAATGGCCCAGCCACAGTTTCTCGTTCAGACGCGCCACAAGTTCGCAGACATCGCGGAACTTGTTGGAGGGCACTTTCAGGTCGAGGCTGGCACAGATGTGCAGCGCCTCAAGCTCTTCACGCCAGGCGAACCAGATCTGGTGATCGCGCCAGGCGCCGGACGCCGTCAGGTGCAGCTCACCCATCTCGTCGCGATCGTAAGGATATTGCTCGGCAATAACCGCCTGTTCGACCGCGTCGAGCGGGTCGGTGACAGAGGGTGCGAATTCATCTGACAGGAGGTCCATGGAGTACGTTCCTTCGTCTGCGCTGCACATCACACCGTGCATGGACGGTATGACCGCGCTGCGTCAGGCGCAATAAAAAGCGGCGTGTGCGGCCGTGTCAGTTCGTGGATTTCGGCGCGCGGGCCTTCGTGGCCGGCTTCTTTGCGCGGCTCGCCGCCTTCGGCTTGGCCGGCGTTTCCAGCGCCTCGATACGGGCTTTCAGCGCATCGATCTCGGCCCGCGAATCGTCGAGCGCCGCCTTCACGGCGTCGAATTCCTCACGGCTCACCAGATCCATGTCGGCAATCATGCGATCCGCACGCGCCCGGAAAACGGCACGAGCCTCCTCGCCCATCGCCTGTGCGGCGCCGAAGGCGTCGGTCATCAGATCGGCAAAATCATTCAGAAGCGGGTTGCGCGTTTGCATCAAAGAAAGCCATTAGAGTGACGAACGGCCACCTATATGCGGCCCATGGCGGAAAAGCGCAACGCGCCGATCCGTCACATCTGCATGTGCCACCCGCAACCCGCTGAGTCATTCATGGAATTCTGTCCGCCGAGCTTCGACCTGATCGACCCCATCCTGTTCACGATCGGCCCGTTCGACCTGTTCGGCATGGAATTGCGCTTCGACCTGCGCTGGTACGCGCTGGCCTATATCGCCGGACTGCTGATCGGCTGGCGCTACATGATCGCCCTCGCCCGGCGGCCGCAGATCTGGCATCCGGCCGGCACGAAGAAGCCCAAGCCCCCCTTCACGGAAACCCAGGTGGACGATCTTCTGATCTGGGCCACGCTCGGCGTCATCGCCGGCGGGCGGCTGGGCTATGTCATCTTCTACATGCCCGACATGATCTGGGAGCGGCCGCAGGACATTGTGCTGGGTATCACCGATGGCGGCATGGCTTTCCATGGCGGGCTGATCGGTGTCTCGCTGGCACTCTTCATCTTCGCCCGCCGCGAAAAGCTGGACCTGATGCGCATCGCCGATGCGGCAGCCGTGGTAACCCCGATCGGCCTCCTGTTCGGCCGGCTGGCCAACTTCATCAATGGCGAGCTGTGGGGCCGGCCGACCGATCTGCCCTGGGGCCTGCGCTTTGCCACCGACCCCTTGTGCACGCCGCGTCACCCCAGCCAGCTTTACGAAGCAGCTTTGGAAGGCCTGGCCCTGTTCGCCATCGTCAATATCGCGACCTGGAAATTCCGCTCGCTGGAGAAGCCGGGCCTCAATGCCGGTCTCTTCCTGTTGAGCTATGGCCTGTTCCGGGCCCTGCTGGAGACCGTGCGCGAGCCGGACGCCCACATGCCCGAAGCGCTGCGCGGCTATGTCACCATGGGCATGCTGCTCTCGCTGCCGATGATTGCCGCCGGTATCTGGCTGATCCACCGCGCCCTCAAACCCGCCGCTGCCGCCAGGGCCTGAGCCATGATTGCCGACCGCCTGCGTGACCGGATCCGTCAGACGGGTCCGATGTCCATCGCCGCCTTCATGACCGAAGCGCTGTTCGATCCGCGCGACGGCTATTACGCCACCAAGGATCCGATCGGCGCCGGCGCGGATTTCATCACCGCACCGGAAATCAGCCAGATGTTCGGCGAACTGATGGGGCTGTGGGCAGCACAGTCCTGGATGGACATGGGCAAGCCTGGGGCCTTCCAGCTCGTCGAGCTGGGTCCGGGCCGCGGCACGATGATGGCGGATGCGCTGCGGGCCGCCCGCACGGTGCCCGGCTTCATGGATGCGGCGCATGTCGTGCTGATCGAGGCCTCGGCTGCGCTGAAGGCCGTGCAGGCGCAGACGCTGGGCCCGACCGGCGCGCAGATCCGCTGGGTCGACCGGCTGGAGAGCGTACCGCCGGGGCCGGCCATTGTGCTGGGGAATGAATTCCTCGACTGCCTGCCCGTGCGCCAGGCCATCCGCCGCGGCGATGACTGGCATGAGCGGATGATCGGGCTGGACGCGGACGAGGCCTTCGTCTTCGTGCTCGGCCCGCCACTGGGTGCCGATGCGGATCTGATTCCCGAACGCCTGCGCGATGCGCCGGACGACAGCCTGGTCGAGCTGCGGCCCGGCGACCGCCAGGTCGTCGATGCGCTGGCTGCCCGCTTTGCCCAAGCCCCCGGTCGTGCGCTTTTCATCGATTACGGCCCCGCCCTCAGCGAGACCGGCGATACGCTGCAGGCCGTCAAGGCTCATAAGAAAGTACCGCCGCTGGAAGCCCCGGGTACGGCCGACCTTACCGCCCGTGTCGATTTCGAAAGCCTCGCGACCGCCGCCCGCGCTGCAGGACTGGCCGTCAGCGGTCCGGTCACCCAGGGCGATTTCCTTGTCGGACTGGGGCTCGAGGCGCGTGCTGCCGCGCTGTGCCAGGCCGCACCGGACAAGCGCGCCGTGTTCGCCCGCCAGGTCTGGCGGCTGACCGATCCGGAGCAGATGGGCACGCTGTTCAAACTCGTCTGCCTCGACGCGGACGGTCTGCCGGCGCCGCCGGGATTTGCCGCACGCTGAGCATTTCAGCTTCAATCCCCGGCGTGCGTCTGTTAATCAGCGCGCGACTGTGACTGCCGGGGACCACCAGCCATGAAACTGATGTCGGGAACGGCCAATCGCGAGTTGGCCAGAGCGATTGCCGATTACCTGGATGCGCCCCTGTGCGCGAGCGAGATCGAACGCTTCGCCGATGGCGAGATCTTCGTGCGGATCGACGAGAATGTGCGGGGCGAAGACGTCTTCGTCATCCAGTCGACCTCCTCGCCGGCCAATGACCATCTGATGGAGCTGCTGATCTGCATCGACGCACTGGTGCGTGCCAGTGCGCGGCGGATCACGGCGGTCATCCCCTATTTCGGCTATGCCCGGCAGGACCGGAAGACCGGCGGCCGCACGCCGATCTCCGCCAAGCTGGTCGCCAATCTGATCGCCAAGGCTGGCGCCGACCGCGTGCTGACGGTCGACCTGCACGCCGGCCAGATCCAGGGCTTTTTCGACATCCCGACGGACAATCTCTTCGCCACCAAGGTGATGGAAGACGATATCCGCCGCCGCTACCAGACCGACAATCTGCTGATCGTCTCGCCGGATGTCGGCGGTGTGGTGCGGGCCCGCGCGCTGGCCAAGCTGCTCGATGCCGAGATCGCCATCGTCGACAAGCGCCGCCCCAAGGCCGGCGTCGCCGAAGTGATGAACATCATCGGTGAGGTCGAAGGCCGCCGCTGCATCCTGTTCGACGACATGTGCGATTCGGGCGGCACACTGGTCAACGCCGCCGACGCGCTGCTGGCCAAGGGCGCGACCGAAGTGTCCGCCTATGTCACCCACGGCGTTCTGTCCAAGGACGCCCAAGGCCGGGTCGCCAAGTCGCAGCTGCGCGAACTGGTCGTCACCGATTCCATCGTCGTGCCGCCCAACTCCACCGAGACAGAAAAAGTGCGCCGCCTCTCCGTCGCCCCGCTGCTCGGCGAAGCGATCCGCCGGATCGCCAATGACGAGTCGGTCTCCAAGCTGTTCGACTGAACCGCGCGCGTTCGCTGACTCTTCCCTGCCGTCGCGGTTGCGCGGCGCTTGTGGATCGGTTATAGCCCGCCGCTCGAAATAACACTGTGGCACGAGGCCATGACAGATCGCCGCCCGCCCTAACCCGGCTGGAGGCGGCGTTTGCATTTAAGGAACAGGACCGATGAGCTCCAACATCGTTCTCAACGTCGACGTTCGTGAAGGCACCGGCAAGGGCGCAGCCCGCGCGGCGCGCCGTGAAGATCTGGTCCCGGGCGTCCTCTATGGCGGCGACCAGGATCCGGTTTCCATCAACCTGCGCGGCAATGAAATCCGCAAGGCCCTGCTGACCGGCCAGTTCATCTCCCACATGATGGAGCTGGAGCACGAAGGCAAGCGCCAGAAGGTGATCGCCCGCGACATCCAGTTCCACCCGGTCTCCGACGCCCCGATGCACATCGACCTGTTCCGCGTGAACGAGAAGACCCGCATCGACGTGGAAGTCACCGTTCACTTCATCAATGAAGAGAAGTGCCCGGGCCTGAAGCGCGGCGGCGTGCTGAACGTGGTCCGCCACGTGGTCGAGCTGAACTGCCCGGCCGGTGCGATCCCGGAAGCCATCGAAGCCGACCTGAGCGGCCTGGATATCGGCGACTCCATCCACATCTCGGCCATTCCGCTGCCGAAGGGTGTGAAGTCGACCATCACCGATCGTGACTTCACCGTCGCCACCCTGCAGGGTTCGCGCGCCGTTCTGACGCCGGAAACCGAAGAAGGCGACGAGACCCCGGCCGAGCCGGAAGTCATCAACCAGAAGAGCGACGACGAGTAATCACTCGCCGCGACATTTCTGGAGCGTACAATCAGCGAAGCCGGGCCCGGCTTCGCTGATTTCATATCCGGCCTGCGCAATGACGGGAGCAGACGCCGATGATGATCCTCGCCGGCCTCGGCAATTACGAACCGAAATACCTGCGCAACCGCCACAATGTCGGCTTCATGGCGCTGGACGTGATCGCCAATGCCTGGAGCGCCGGCCCCTGGCGCAAGCGCTTCCAGAGCCAGGCCTGCGAACTGGTGATCGGCTCGCAGAAGCTGCTCCTGCTCAAGCCGCAGACCTTCTACAACAATTCCGGACACGCCGTCGGCGAGGCCGCGAATTTCTACAGGGTCGCGCCGGAGAACGTCGTCGTCTTCCATGACGAGCTGGACCTGGCGCCCGGCAAGTTCCGCATGAAGACCGGCGGTGGTGCCGCCGGCAATAACGGCATCAAGTCGATCACCACCCAGATCGGTCCGGACTTCCGCCGCGCCCGCATCGGCATCGGCCATCCCGGCGACAAGGGCCAGGTCACCGGCTATGTCCTGTCAGACTTCGCCAAGGCCGAGGAAGACTGGCTGATCGACCTCCTCGACGCCATCGCCGACAGTCTCGACCTCCTGGCCAAAGGCGAATTCGACGCCTTCCAGACCCGCGTGACGCACAAGGCGCCGGCGCCAGAGCCGGTGAAGCGGGGACGACCGGACGAGGTTTAGGTCTGGATCGTTTATCACCGTCATCCTGACGAAAGTCAGGACCCAGAAAATCCGCGCGACCGGGCTCCGCTTTCGCCGGAATGGCGGTTGTCAGCTCGCATAGCTGGACGAGCGTCGCTCGCAACATTCCATACTTGGCTTGTTGGCCAGCAGGCCGTATCCGCTTCTCGCCGTCAAGGGCCCGAAGGGCCGCAAAGCGGGCATACCCCTTGACGGCGAGAAGCGGATACGGCGTCGTCTCGGCAAGCAAACAATGGATATTCAGAGCAGCCTGACCGCCTTTCCTCCCCACTCCATGGGCAGGTGGATCGCCGCAAAGCGGCGAGACGGAGGGGCGCCGCGTGAGCGGCGTTGTGTTTGAGACAAGCTCCGCCTCGGCAGACGACCTGCGCAGCATGCTGAAACGGCCGGCAGGGAAAGGGCCGGGGCCTGTGATTGCTGACGGCCTGAACACAAACGTCTTCTTGTGCCAGGCCCCGGAACAGGGGCCGGGGAAAGAAGAAAGTATTTCCGGCGACCCGATGCTGCGCATCGGCCCACTTCCCCACACGTGGGGAAGAAACATCTCCCACCCCACTGACACGACAGTCGACCCCGCGGCGCATTCTTCTTATAAGGCGCGCTCGGACCAGCAAGGGACATCCATCATGGGATTCAAATGCGGCATCGTCGGTCTGCCGAATGTCGGCAAGTCGACCCTGTTCAACGCCCTCACCCAGACGGCGGCGGCGCAGGCGGCGAATTATCCCTTCTGCACGATCGAGCCGAATGTCGGCGATGTCGCCGTGCCGGAGCCGCGCCTGAAAAAGCTGGCCGAGATTGCCGGGTCCAAGGAAATCATCCCGGCGCGGATGAATTTCGTCGACATCGCGGGCCTTGTGGCCGGCGCCTCCAAGGGTGAAGGCCTGGGCAACCAGTTCCTCGCGAATATCCGCGAGACCGACGCCATCGCCTATGTGCTGCGCTGTTTCGACGATGACGACGTCACCCACGTCGCCAACAAGATCGACCCGCTCGCCGATCTGGAAACGGTCGAGACCGAGCTGATGCTGGCCGACCTGGAAAGCCTGGAGAAGCGCCGCGCCAATCTGGAGAAAAAGGCGAAGACCGGCGACAAGGAAGCCAAGGCTGCCCTGTCCCTGATCGACCTGGCCCTGGAACAGCTGAACAATGGCCGCCCGGCGCGCTTTGCCGAAGTGCCCAAGGAAGAGCGCAAGGCCTGGCGCGGCCTGCAACTGCTGACCACCAAGCCGGTCCTGTTCATCGCCAATGTCGATGAAGACTCCGCCGCCACCGGCAATGCCTATTCCGAACTCGTCTTCAAGCGCGCCGAGGAAGAAGGCGCCGAAGCCGTCGTGATCTCGGCCAAGATCGAGAGCGAGCTGGCCCTGCTCGAGGACGAGGAGCGCGAGGAGTATCTTGAGACGCTGGGCCTGGAAGAGGCCGGTCTCGATCGTCTCATCCACACCGGCTACAAACTCCTGGACCTGCAGACCTATTTCACGGTCGGCCCCAAGGAAGCGCGCGCTTGGACGATCCGCGAAGGCTGGACGGCGCCCCAGGCCGCCGGTGTCATCCACGGCGATTTCGAGAAGGGCTTTATCCGCGCGGAGACGATCCCCTACGAGGATTTCGTTGCCTGCGGCGGTGAAAGCGCGGCCAAGGAAGCCGGCAAGATGCGGGCGGAAGGCAAGGACTACATCGTCAAGGACGGCGATGTGATGCATTTCCGCTTCAACGTCTGATCTGCGTCAGACCACCGCATCGCAATCGGACGCCGGGCTGCCTAAGTGAGGCGTCATGTCTGCGAACTATTCTCTCCGTGCCACAGAGGCCCGCGAGGCGGCCCGCGCCGAAGCGGCCGCCATGGGCATTACCGCCCAGACCGTCTCCGATCTGGTCGATACCTTCTACGGGCATGTCCGTGCCGATGCGGATCTCGGTCCGATCTTCGAGAAGGCGATCGGCGACACGTGGGAGCCGCATCTGGACACGATGAAGCGCTTCTGGTCGGCCATCGTCTTCCATGATGGCGGCTATTCCGGACGGCCCATGCCGGCGCATGTGAAGCTGAAGCCGGATATCGCGCCGGAGCACTTTGCCCGCTGGCTCGGCCTGTTCGAACAGACGCTTGACGAGATCGGTACGAGCGAGGCCGCCAAGGCCGCCTTCCTCGATCGCGCCAACCGGATCGCAAAGAGCTTCCAGCTGCAGCTTTTCTACTCGCCATACGAATAAGCCGGTCAGACATGCATGCGCACGACTTGCACTTTCAGGCCGCAAGTCGCATGTGAAGGGGAGCGCTGTTCTGCGCCCGATCCCCGGAGACCGCCATGACTTCACCGAAACGCCCGGCGGGCGAGACGCTGCCGCTTCCGCTGTTCGAACTCGTTGCGCTCCTGGTGGCGATGACCTCCGTCGTGGCCCTGGCGATCGACATGATGCTGCCGGCACTGGACGATATTGCCGGCGATCTCGGCGTTGCGCAGGCGAACGACCAGCAATTCGTGATCACAAGCTATCTGGCCGGCTTCGGCGCAGCGCAGCTGTTCTACGGCCCGCTGTCCGACCGGTTCGGGCGCAAGCCGGTGATCATCTGGTCGCTCGTCTTCTTCATCCTGATGACGATTGTCTGTACCGCCTCGCCCTCCTACAGCCTGCTGCTGGTCGCCCGCTTCTTCCAGGGCGCAGCGGCCGCGGCCTGCCGCGTGATCGGCGTGGCCATCGCGCGCGACCTCACCTCCGGCCGGCGCATGGCCGAAGTGATGTCGATGGTGATGACCGCCTTCATGGCCGTGCCGGTGCTGGCCCCGACGCTGGGCCAGATCATCCTGACCTTCGCGCCCTGGCGCTGGATCTTCGGTTTCCTGATCCTGTTCGGCGCCGGGCTGATCGCCTGGCTGCAGCTGCGCCTGCCTGAAACCCTGCATCCGGAACACCGCGTGCCGCTGCGGCTGAAATCGACGATCTCGACCTTCATGGAGACCACACGGCACCGGCTGATGGTGGGATACACGCTCGCCGCCATGCCCTTCTTCGGCGGGCTCTACGGCTTCCTGGGCACGTCGCAGCAGGTTTTCGTCGACCATTTCGGCCTGTCCGACGGGCATTTCCCCCTCGCCTTCGCGGCGATTGCAGGCGGGATCGGTGTGACCAGCTATGCCAATTCCCGGCTGGTGATGCGGGTGGGCCAACGGCGCCTGTCGCACGGCGCCCTCGTCGCCTTCACCGTGATCAGCATCGTGCACACGATCATCCTGATGTCCGGCGTCGACAATCTCTATGTCTTCCTGGTGCTGCTGGCCTCGGCGATGGCTTTCATGGGCCTGATCGCGGCCAATTTCTCGGCCCTGGCGATGGAGCCAGTCGGCCATATCGCCGGTACGGCCTCGGCGGCCTACGGCTTCGTGACGGGCGTGGTGGGCGCGGCGATCGGCGGCTATATCGGCCATCTCTATGACGGCACGCCGGTGCCGCTGATTGCCGGCCAGGCGGCGATGTCGGCGATCGCGCTGGTGATCGTCTACATCACCGAGCGCCGCAAACTGTTTGCAGTGGTCGAGGACTGGGAAGACTAGCCCTGCCCGCCCTTGCCAGTCATGCTGGCCAGCAAGAGGGAGGACGTCCATGTCATTCGAGACCATCCGCTATGCGGTCGACGAGCAGATCGCGACGATCACGCTGCACCGGCCGCACCGGCTGAATGCCTTCACCCTGGAAATGGGCGAGGAGATCATTGCCGCCTTTGACGAGGCCGATGGCGACGACAATGTCCGCGCCGTCATCGTCACCGGCGAGTCTCCGGCCTTCTGTGCGGGCGCCGACCTGTCGACCGGTGCCGATACGTTCAACCGGGTCGCCGACGAAACGCAGAGCGGGGAATTCGATCCGGAAGATCCCAAATGGCGGGACAAGGGCGGCAAGCTGAACCTGCGCATCTGGGACAGCGTCAAGCCGGTGATCGGCGCCATCAACGGTGCAGCGGTCGGCATCGGCGCGACGATGATCCTGCCGATGGATATCCGGCTGGCCTCGATGGAGGCGAAATTCGCCTACCCCTTCGCCAAGCGCGGCATCGTCTGGGACGGCTGTGCCAGCTGGTTCCTGCCGCGGGTGGTGGGGATTTCCACCGCGATGGACTGGGGGCTGACCGGGCGAACCTTCACCGCCGCCGAAGCCTTCGAGAGCGGGCTGGTGGCCCGGGTCGTGCCGGCGGAGGATCTGATGGCGGAAGCGCGCGAACGGGCCCGTCTGATCGCCGACAAGTGTGCCCCGGTCTCGGTCTCGCTGATGCGCCGCATGGCCTGGCGCATGCTGGGGGCGACGCATCCGATGGAGGCCCACCGCATCGAAACCCAGGGCATCCTGCATGCCGGTATGGGCGCCGACGCGAAGGAAGGCGTGATGTCCTTCCTGGAAAAACGCCAGCCGGACTTCCCGCTGCGCGTCTCGAAAGGCATGCCGCCCTGGTATCCCTGGTGGGAGGCCGGTGAGGACGCCTACTGATCGAGCAGGAGCGTACCCTCGGCGACCTTCACCGCATCGCCGCCGATCATCAGCTCGGTCAGCCGTGAGGCTTCGATACGCAGGCGCAGGCGGATATGGCTGGGCCGGCCCATCTCGACGCCCTGATAGAGGCTGACCGAATGCTCGCCGTCGCCCATCCCGCCCTGTTCGGCGATCAGGCCGGAAAAGGCCGCAGCGGCGCCGCCGGTCGCCGGATCTTCCATGATACCCAGATGCGGTGCGAACATGCGGGTCCGCCAGTCGGTGGTGTGTTCGGTCTCGCTGGCCTTCACCACGCAATAGACCCCGACCGGCCGCTCGCCGCCGAACGCATCGGCAAAGGCGACAGGGTCGAGCGCGATCGACTGCAGGGCCCCGGCATTGCGTAGTGGCACGATGGCGAAGGGCACGCCGGCCGACCAGATACCGCCCTGCACGGACGTGTCCATCAGATCACCCGGCTTCAGCCCCAGCGCGGCGGCGATACCGTCAAACTCCGGCAGATCGCCGACCTGCTCCGGCAGGCGCGGCACGAAGAAGCGGGCGGAGCCGTGGCGCGGCCCGTTGCGGCGGCCGTCGGCGGTGATGTCGCCGACCGTTTCCTCAAGTACGAAACGGCGCACATCGCCGTCTTTCGCATCGCTCTTCAGGGTCAGGGCGACAGCGGCGCCGACGGTCGGATGACCGGCGAAGGGCAGTTCGCTTGTCGGCGTGAAAATGCGCAGGCCCCAGTCGGCATCGCGCCCTTTCGGCTCGGTGATGAAGACCGTTTCGGACAGGTTGAATTCAGCGGCGATGGCCTGCATCGCATGATCGTCGAGACCGTCGGCGCCATGCACCACAGCCAGCGCATTGCCCGCCCATTGGTGCCCGGTAAACACATCATAGATGTCGTACTGCAGTGACATTGCGTGCCCTAATTCTTCAGCCGGTAGCCGGTGCGGAACATCCACCAGGCGATCGCCAGGCACGCCAGGAAGAAACCGAGGATCGCCACGAGGCTGATCCCGACATCGACGTCGGACACGCCGTAGAAGCTCCAGCGGAAACCGGAGATCAGGTAGACGACCGGGTTGAACAGGGTGACCGTCTGCCAGAAGGGCGGCAAGACGGAGATGGAATAGAAACTACCGCCCAGGAAGGTCAGCGGGGTGACGATCAGCATCGGCACGATGTTGAGCTGTTCGAAATTGTCGGCCCAGATGCCGATGATGAAGCCGAACAGCGAGAAGGTCACCGAGGTCAGCACCAGGAAGGCCAGCATTGCGAACGGATGCTGCACCTCCAGCGGGACGAAGAAAGCGGCCGTCGCCAGCACCAGTACACCGAGAATGAGCGATTTGGTCGCCGCGGCCCCGACATAGCCGATGACGATTTCGAAGGCCGAGACGGGTGCGGAGAGGATCTCGTAGACCGTGCCGGTGAATTTGGGGAAGTAGATACCGATGGCAGCGTTGGAGACGCTCTGCATCAGGATCATCATCATCACCAGGCCCGGCACGATGAAGGCGCCATAGCCGACCCCGTCAATCTCCTCGATGCGCGAACCGATGGCGGCGCCGAACACGACGAAATACAGCGAGGTGGAGATCACCGGCGCCAGCACCGACTGCATCAGCGTGCGGCCGGTGCGGGCCATCTCGGCGTGGTAGATGGTTGCGATTGCGCGAAAATTCATGCCTTGCCTCCCACCAGGCCGACGAAGATCTCCTCGAGGGAGCTCTGGCTGGTTTCCAGGTCGCGCACGGACAGGCCGGCCTCGTTGAGGCGGGCAAGCAGCGTGGTGATGCCGGTGCGTTCGGCCTGGGTGTCATAGTCGAAATGCAGCGCGCAGCCATCGGCCGCCAGTTCCAGCCCGTCGGCCTTCAGCGCCTCGGGCAGCGCGGTGAGCGGTTCGGCCAGCTGCAGGGTGAGACGCTTCTGCCCCATCTTGTGCATCAGCGCGCCGGTCTCCTCGACCACGACGATCTCGCCCTTGTTGATCACCCCCACCCGGTCGGCCATCTGCTCGGCCTCCTCGATATAGTGGGTGGTGAGGATGATGGTGACACCGCGCTCGCGCAGCCGGCCGATGACCTGCCACATGCTCTGGCGCAGCTCGACATCGACGCCGGCGGTGGGCTCGTCGAGGAAGAGGATGTCGGGTTCGTGGGCGAGCGCCTTGGCGATCATCACCCGGCGCTTCATGCCGCCGGACAGGGCGCGGATTTCCGAGTCCTTCTTGTCCCACAGCGACAGATCTTTCAGCACCTGCTCGACATAGGCCGGGTCCGGCGCCTTGCCGAACAGGCCGCGCGAAAACGACACCGCCGCCTTCACCGAGCCGAACATGTCGATCGACATCTCCTGCGGCACCAGGCCGATGCGCGAGCGCGTCTGGCGGAAATCACGCAGGATGTCGTGACCGTCGACGGTGACGGTGCCGGTCGTCGGCGTGACGAGACCGCAGATAATGCCGATCATCGTCGTCTTGCCGGCTCCGTTCGGACCCAGAAGGGCAAAGATCTCGCCCTTCCCGATTTCAAGATCGACGGATTTGAGCGCGGTAAACCCGCCCTGATAGGTCTTCGAGAGACCCGAAATGGATATGATTGAAGACATGCGGAAAGGCGCCTTCCGGATAAGGGAGGCCAAAATGGCGTGGAGCGCCTAAGTTGGGGAGAGGCGAAAGCGTTTCAAGCCTGAGGACCAAGAAAACCGTTTGCGGCTGTTCATAACCGGGCCGGCCTTCCCTCTCCCCGCCACCTTTCCAATCCTTCACATCGCGGGTTCTTGCCGCTGATGTCTGCTCCGGATATGTGATGTTATCACATTTCGAATCGGAGGGGCGTGTGAAGAGTTTCCTGTATCGTACCGGGTCTGTGGCGGCGCTGGCTGTCATGCTGGCCGGCGGGGCCATGGCGCAGACGGGCCGTGAGGCCAATGACCAGGCCGTTGAGGACGCCGATGTCGTAGTGGTCACGGGCACCCGGACCGAGCGCGCGCTGATGGACACGCCGGTCGCCCTCACCGTCCAGGATTTCGACGAACTCAATGCACGCGGCTTCACCTATGGCACGGACGAGTTCCGCGGCGTGCCGGGCGTCTATTTCCGCCGCGGCGAAGGCGATGGCGACGAATTCCCCTTCATCTCCATCCGCGGCGTCACCGGCAATCACGGCAATGACACCTTCCTCGCCATGGTCGACGGCATTCCCTTTGTCGGGCCGGACGAGGAAGTCCTGCTGTTCGAAATTCCCTATGCCGCGGTCAGCCGCGCCGAGATCGTGCGGGGACCGGTCTCCGCCCTTTACGGCCGCGGCGCGATTGCCGGCGCGGTGAACTACATCACCCGTGCGCCCCGCGAGAACGGCCAGAGCGTCGCCCTGTCCATCGGCAGCGACGACTTCTATCGCGCCAATTTCACCCTGGAGCGCACCGGTGCCGCCGGCTCGCTGCTCGCCTCGGCGACGCATGAGAGCTTCGAAGGCTGGCGCGAGAACAGCGCGCGGACGGCGTCCAACCTCTTCCTGCGGGCCGAAACCGGGCTTTCGCCGCAGACGGATTTCACAGGCTATCTCAACTATTTCGACCGCGACGCGGACGTGCCCAGCACGATCCCGACCCTCCCCGACGGACAGCTCGTCGAGGTGGCGGGCGGTCACAGCGCCTTTCTGGGCTATGGCAATCCGAGCAATAATCTGACCGGCTGGATGCTGGCCGGGCGTCTGACGCACCGGGTCTCCGACGATCTGGATCTTACCCTGCGTACCCAGTACCGCACCTATGACGGGCGCGCGGACCTGAACTTCTACGATTATTTCGAGTTCGATCCCGCCAATTCCATCATGGGCATCAACGGCTTCGACTCGCCCAACCAGTCGGACGTCTTCTTCGCCGAAGCCACCGCAAACTGGCGCGCGGGGCGGCACACCATCGTCGCCGGTATCAGTGCCGAACACGCCACCCAGGACGAGCGCGATATCTGGTACGGCCAGAACGGGTTCGATTTTGCCTGCGGGTTCAAGTTTTACGCCGTGCTGATCGACTATTCGACCGGCGAGGTGACGAATGGCGATCACCCCTGTTTCGTACGCGAGACGCGGGCCGCGGCCGACACCACCAACCAGTTCTACGGTGTGTTCGTGCAGGACGAGATCGAGCTGGACGCCCGCTGGACCCTGACGCTGGGCGGCCGGTATGACTGGTTCGACCGCGAGACCCGGTTCTCGATCGTCGACAGCCAGCCCGCCGACCTCGTCGCCGAAGGCGATGCCGGGGCTTTCTCGCCCAAGGCTTCGCTCGATTATGACTACGGCCCGGGCCTGCTCTATGCGAGCTATGGCCGCGGCTTCAATTCCAATTTCGGCCCGATCTGGCAGTGGAATCCCGCTGAGTACGACCGGATCGAGCGGCCCACCACGATCGACAGTTACGAGCTGGGCTGGAAAGGCGAGGCCTTCAATGGCGGGCTTTCCTGGGAGACGGCGGTCTTCTATCTGGAACAGCAGGATCGCCGCGCCTTTGTCAGCAATCCCGATCCGAGCGGCCCGCCCACCCTGGCGACCACCGGCCAGCAATATTCCAGCCGCGGCGTTGAAGCCTCGGTGACCTGGCGGCCGACCCCCGACACGTCGTTGATGGTCAATTACACCCATCTCGATCCGGAGTGGGACACGTTCATCGTCGACAGTTCCGGCGGCGGCATCGACCTGTCCGGCACGACCCCGCAGGGCGTGGCCGAGAACATCGTCTATGCCGAGATCAACCACCAGCCGGCCGGCTGGCTCAGCCTGACGGCGTCCTACGAATGGTATGACGATTATGTCGTCACCGCCGACAACAGTGTGAGCGGCGGCGCTTTCAGCCTGCTCAACGCCTCGGCCCGCATCGCGCTGCCGCGCGAGGGCATGGGGATCGACATCTCGGTCACCAACCTGCTGGACGAGGACTATGTCTACCTGTTCGGCGGTTCCCGCACCGCTGCCACCAATGCGACGCCCGGCACGCCCCGGCAGGTTCGCGCCACATTGAGGGCGGCCTTCTAGCGGCCGCCCGGGGAGGGATTTCGTCATGCTTCACGCCGACCGCGCCACCAAGCGCTACGGGACCGTCACCGCGCTCGACGCGCTCAATCTCCGTGTCGAACCGGGAGAAACCGTCTGCCTGCTCGGCGCCAATGGCGCCGGCAAGACGACGACGCTGAACCTGTTTCTCGGGTTTGCCGAACCCGATGAAGGTGCGGTTCGCGTCGACGGGATCGATCCGGCCCGCGAGCCGGAGAAAGCCCGCCGCCTGATCGCCTATATTCCGGAGAATGTCGCGCTCTACCCGGCCCTGACCGGACTGGAAAATCTCGCCTATTTCGACCGGCTCTCGGGGCACAGCCAGCCGCCCGCCCGGCTGCGGGAATTGCTGGTCGAGGCGGGGCTCGCGGAAGACCAGATTTCCCGGCCAGTCGGCGGGTATTCCAAGGGTATGCGGCAGAAGGTCGGTCTCGCCATCGCCTTTGCCAAGGAGGCCCGGATCCTGCTGCTCGACGAGCCGATGTCGGGCCTCGACCCCAAGGCCGCGAGCGATTTCACCGCCCGGCTGAAAACTTTCAGCGCGGCCGGCTGTGCGGTGCTGATGGCCACGCATGACATTTTCCGCGCCAAGGAATGCGCCTCGCGGATCGGCATCATGAAGTCCGGAACGCTGGTCGAAACCATCGCGTCGGCCGGTGTCGACGCCAACCGGATCGAGCAGATCTATCTCGATCACATGCATGCGGACGCGGTGTCATGACCGGTACGCTGATCCGCAAGGAGTTTCGCGAATTTCTCCGCGACCGGCGCTTTCTGGTCCTGTTTGCCCTCATGCTGGTCCTGCTCAGTGCAGCCAGTCTGGACGGATGGAACCGGGCGCGCAGCGATGCCGCCGCCCGCGCCCATGCGGCCGCCTCCGACCGGGAAATCTGGGTCGAGCAGGGCGAGAATAATCCCCATGGCGCCGCGCATTTCGCGCGATATGCCTTCCGCCCGACGCCCTCGCTGGCCGCTTTCGATCCCGGCGTGTTCGACTTTGCCGGCGCCGCGGTCTGGCTGGAAGCCCACACCCAGAACCCGGCCGCCCTGCGCCGGGCCGAGGATGCCGCCATCGCCACGCCCTTCCCCACCCTGTCTGCCGCGTGGGTGATCCAGGTGATCGGCACACTGGCGCTGACCGTCCTGCTCTTCCAGGCCGTCGCGGGCGAACGTGAACGCGGCACGCTGCGCGCCCTCGCCGCGACAGGGCTTTCCGCGGGCCATTTCGTTGCCGGCAAGACCGGCGCGGTGCTGCTCGTCGTGGGAGGCCTGTGCATCCTGATTTTCCTGGCGGTCCTGCTGCCCGGCGCGATGAGCGGCGATCTCGATGCCGGCGCCATGCGCATTGCCACGCTTGCCGCAAGCTATCTTTGCGCCCTGACCGGCTTTGCCCTGATTGTGGTCGCGATCTCGGCACGATCGCGCAGCCAGTCGGCCGCCTTTGTGCTGGCGATCGGTTTCTGGGTCAGCGTTTCGGTGATCCTGCCCGTGATCGGCGGACAGCTTGCAGCGTCCCTCCATCCCGATATCGACGAGCAGGAATTGAAGAACGCCATCCAGCTGGAGGCACAGTCGCCCTTCTGGAGCGGCGATGCCCGCGAGCCGGCCGTCGCCGCCTATGAGGCCGAAGTGCTGGAGGAATTCGGCGCGGCGCGCTTCGAGGATCTCGGCTTCGACCGCGAAGCCCTTGTCCTCCAGGCCCATGAGGAATTCGCCAATGAGGTCTATGACCGTCTCTATGGCGAACTTTACGCCCGCCACGAGGCCCAGGACCGGGTGCTGCGCTATCTGGCGATCGCCTCGCCGGTGCTGGCCCTGCAACGCCTGTCCTCCGGGCTTGCCGAGACCGATCTGACGGCCCAGCTGCGCTTCACGCGCCAGGCCGAGGCCCATCGCCGCCGCATCATCGAGCAGCTGAACCGCGACATGATGATGAATGCCGGCGAGAGCGGCTATGCCTACACCGCCGACCGTACGCTGTGGGAACAGATCCCCGACTTCCAGGCCGAACCAGTGTCCACGCTGGAGATTCTCGAGCGCTACCGGATCGAGATCCTTGCCCTTCTGGCCTGGCTTCTGGCCGGCTTCATCCTTGCCATCCACCTGTCCGGACGGGCCATGAAACAGGAGCGCCTGTGATGCTGCGCTTTCACCTCGCCCGCGAGTTCAACGCCCTGTGGCGCCCGGCGCCCCGGCTCGCCGCACTCGCCCTCTATGCCGCACTGATCGCCTGGTCCGTCACCGATGGCGTGAGCTGGCACCGCCATGCCGAAAGCGTGCTGGCCGGCGCGCCCGCCGATCTTCTGACCGACCGTTCCGAATGGATGGCGGATCTGGAGAGCGCGGAAGCCGGTGAAGAGATATCGCCCTATGCCGCGCGGCCGATGAGCCTGACCTTCCTGGCAGCCCTGCCTCCCGGACCGCTCGCAGCCCTGGCCGGCCGCAATGAGGCCATGCAGCCGCACACCGCCCTGATCAGCGGGTGGCGCAGCGAGGTCTCGCTGTTCCAGCGCTATGAGGTGGAAGGCCCGGTGGCATTGGGCGCCGGACGTCTGGACCTGGCCTTTGTCGTCGTGGCGGTCCTTCCGCTGCTGGTCCTCCTGCTCTCCTTCGACGTGCTGTCGCGCGACCGCGAAGCCGGCCGTTTCCGCCTCTTCCTGATCCAGGGCGGCCGCGCCGGCCAGACCCTGATCGCCCGCCTCATCGCCGTCGCGCTGCCGGCCTTTGCCATCCCGGCGATCGCCATCCTGGTCGCCGCACTCCTCCTCGATGCCCCCGTCCCGGCCACCCGTGTGTGGATCGCGGGCCTGGCCATCTACACCGCGTTCTGGAGCGCGGTGGCGGCGCTGGTCGCCGTCTCCTTCCGGCAGGTCTCGACCGGCGCGCTGGCCGCGGTGACCGTCTGGGCGCTGCTGGTCGTGGTCGTGCCGTCAACCGTGCGCTTCACCGCGGAAGCGCTCTACCCGCTGCCCTCGCGTGTGAGCTATCTCACCGAGGCCCGGCTGGCGGAAGGGGCGACGCGGCGCAATCTCGCCGAACGCGCGGAAATCTTCATGGCCGAGCATCCGGACGAAGCCGACGCGCCCGACGAGGCCGTGCCCGGCTTCTACCGCGCCTCCTATCTGGCCAATGTCGACATCAACACCCGCACACGCGGTCTCGTCGACGCGTTCGAGGGGCAGCAGGCCCGGCAGCGCGGCCTGGTCGGCGCGCTGCAATTCCTGTCTCCCGCCATCATGCTGAACCAGGTCCTGCAGGCCTCGGCCGGGACCGGGCCGGCCCGCTCGGCCGATTTCCGGCGGCAGGCCCGCGCGCATCTGGATGTCGTGCTGGATGCGATCGGGCCGGCGACGGTCGGGCGCAACCGGCTGACGGTCGAGGAAGCCCGCCGCATTCCGGAGTTTGCCTTCACCGAACCTGCAATCCCGCTGTCAGGCCTGATCGCGATGATCTGGATGCTTGTACTCGCCGCCGGCGGCAAGCTGCTTGCCCTGCGCCGCGCACAACGCCTGAACTGACGGAGGGACGAAGGACCGAACGGACGGGGCGGGGCTGGCTATTCCTCCAGCCCTTCTTCGACATCCTCGTCGGTCAGGCCGCCATCGACGCGCCAGCCGTATCCGTCGCCCTGGGCCAGCGTGTCGGCGAGCCAAGGCATGAGGCCGAGGAGTTTTTCCTCCAGCGTGAAGGGCGGGTTGATGACGACGACGCCGGCACCGGCCAGCTTGCCCTCGCTGGCGAGATCGCGCACCCACAGGTCGGCGCGCAGGATCTTCTCCGGCTCGATACCCTTCTCGGCGATCAGCCATTCGGCAAGCCCGTTGTCGAACCGGTCTGCGGCCCAGAGGTTTTTTAGCGAGCGCCAGAAGATATAGGTGCCGGTCGGCCATTGCCCGAACGCGCCGGTGACGGCCTGGGCCATATGGGCCAGTTCGTCGCGATCCTCGAAGGGCGGATCGATCAGCACCAGGCCGCGCTTTTCCTTCGGCGGCAGGAGGCTTTTCAGCGCCTTGTAGCCGTCGCGCCGCTCCACCTTCACGCGCGCATCGCGGCGATAGCGGTCGTCCAGCGTCTTCGCGTCGGCTTCGTGCAGTTCGCACAGATGGATACGATCGTCGGCGCGGGACAGCCGGGCGGAGATTTCCGGCGAGCCGGGATAGTGGCGCATACCGTCCGGATTGAGCGCACGCACCACGTCGAGGTACGGCGCCAGCGCCTCCGCGGCGGCTTCGGGCAGGTCGGCGTTCAGCAGGCGGCCGATCCCGTCCTTCCATTCCGGCGAGCGCTCGGCCTCGCTGGAGGCGAGGTCATAACCGCCGATCCCGGCATGAGTGTCGATTACCCGGAAGGGTTTGGGCTTGGATTTGAGATGCTCCAGGCACAGGGCGAGAACGCAGTGCTTGAGCACGTCGGCGAAGTTTCCGGCATGGAAGGCGTGGCGGTAATTCATGCCAGCGCTATAGCGTTTCTCCGGGAGCGTTTCCATCGCCCGCATCGGCGAGGCATGCTGAAAACCCGTCTCGCAACCGGCCGGGCTTTGGCCTAGCCTTCCGGGGCGTGAAGACGGAGGGGGCCAGACCGCATGTTCGTGAAACTCTATCGCCGGATGCAGGATGAGGCGGATCGCGGGCCGCGCCGGGTCTACAAGGCCGGCTGGCTGTTCAAGGACGACAAGACGAGCCTGATCTGGGACGCGCCGAAACCGGTGAGTTTCGACCATCCGCGGCCGGCGACCTCGAAATCGGCCCTGTCCTGCCCTGCCGCGATCGAGTTCGACCGGCGGCACTTCGCCATCCCCTGCCCGGTCGATCTGCGCTTGCGCATGGTGCGCAACGCCCAGGGCCAGATGCAGCTGACCAATGTCGACGGGCCGCAGGCCTCGACCCGTCCGGCGGGGCTGCAGCAGATCCTCGTCCTGTCACCGCAGAATGAGTGGCGGCATCCCAGCCGGCCGATGATCCAGCTGGTCACGCCCTATGTCTTCATTTCCGACGAGCCGCTCTACATCAACCAGTTCCCGCCCTTCCTGCACTACGAGACCCAGGCCCGGCCGGGCGTGATGCTGTGCGGCCGCTTCCCCGCCGACATCTGGCCGCGCCAGCACATGTGGGCGTTCGAGTGGCACGATCTGGAGAAGGATCTGGTGCTCAAGCGCGGCGAGCCGCTCTTCTATGTCCGCTTCGAAGGCGGCGATCCGGCCGCGCCGGTGCGCCTGGTCGAAGCCGAGAAGACGCCGGAACTGGAAAGCTTCATGCGCTCCATCGTCGATGTGACCAATTTCGTGAACCAGAGCTTCCAGCTCTTCAAGACCGCCCGCGAACGCCGCCCGAAGACGCTGCTGGTGGAGAAGAAGCGGTAGCGCAGCTCTCCTGTCATCCCGGCCGGACGGCCCGCGCAGGCGGGCCTTAGCGCCGGCAACTGTGTTTATGGGGCGTATGGCTTTTGGTCTCTGAGCATGGCGTTGAGGGTGACGAGGAGTTTTCGGGCGACGGCGATGAGGGCGAGTTTCTTGGGTTTTCCGGCCTCGACGAGGCGGTTGAAGACGGCCCTG
>NZ_JAEPOL010000005.1 GCF_017642925.1 Maricaulis sp.
TAAGTTTCCGATATCCGCTCCACAAACCGTCATCCTGACGAAGGTCAGGACCCAGATCGTAAAGGGAGATTTGGGCCAGGCGGGCTCGGATCGTACTGCGCCATCATGGGGGATAAGTGCGAGATCGCGACCACCCGGCTCTATGAACTGGGCCCTGACTTTCGTCAGGGTGACGGTGCTTGGTGGCGGCGTTTGCGCTCTGTCTTCCAACCGCCTCACTTTTTCCCGGACGGAGGCCCGCGCAAGCAGGCTGCAGATCCGGGACCGACCGGAGATCGTTTCAAGCGATGAGCTTCCCGTAGATCCCGGCTCTCCGCCCGGCCTTCGCCGGGCATTCGACCGGGAGAAAACGAGGTCTTCAGGGGGGTGGTGGCTTCAGCACCCCCTCTCCCCCGACCGGGGAGAGGAATCAAAGGTGAGAGGCGGCCGCGCAGCGGCCTGCTCAAGACTCGTCTCAGCGCTGCCGCGCGCCCCTCATCCGCCCTGCGGGCACCTTCTCCCCGGACGGGGAGAAAGAAAACTCAGCGCGATAATCAATAAAATTCAATTCTCTAACACCAGAACCCGTATGTAAGTAATTATTCACTTGCAATTCTACGAACACCATTTCATAAAATGCGTGAATGATCGTTCACACGATCCTGCAACACGGGACGAAAGCGATGACCGGAATGCTGAGAACTGACCTGTTCGACGGTGTGGATGCCAATACCGGTGTGACGGCGAAGGCCGGTACGACCAAGGCGCGGATCGAGCGGGCAGCGCTGATGCTGTTTGCCCGGCACGGGATGGACGGGGTGTCGATCAAGCAGATCGCCGGAGCCTGCGGCATATCCGACGGCGCCATGTATCGCCACTTCAAGTCCAAGGATGCGCTGGGCCGGCAGATGTTCGAGGCGATCCATGCCCGGCTGGAAAGCCTGGTGACAGACAATCTGGCCCCGGGCGCCTCGCTGGAGGATATCGCCCGTGCCCTCACCCGGGCCTATTGCCACCTGGCGCAGACCGATCCGGCGCAATTTGCCTTCCACCTCACCCACCGCAATTATTTCATCGCGGCGTCGGGCGATGGCGGGGCCGACCCGTCCGACCTGATGACGGCCTGTGTAGCCGACGCGATGGCGCGCGGCGAAATCCCCCAGGGCGATGCCGAACTGAAATCCGCCATGGCGCTGGGTGTGGTGATGCAGGCGGCGGAGTATTCGCTCTACGGCCGGATCGCCAGACCGCTCACCTACTATGTGGACGACTTCACCCGCGCGATCATGGCCGTGCTGCACACCGCCTGATCCACCCGATTTTCCAATGACTTCCAACAGCCAAGGGAGGCCGTGATGCGGTCCTTCGTGTTCAACTGTGCCTACTGGTTCCTGTCCGGCGTCTACGCCATCCTCTGCGCCATCTTGGCGCTCGTGCCCGGCCGCCGCGTGCTGATGCACGGTCTGCGCTCCTACTGCCGCGCCACGGTAATTCTGATGCGCGTCGTCTGCGGCATCCGCGTCGAGGTACGCGGCACGCCGCCGAAAGACCAGCCGGTGATCATCGGCGCCAAGCACCAGTCCTGGGGCGACGGCATCGTGATGATGGCCAAGTGCGGCGATGTGAATTTCGTCTGCGGCGACCACATGCTGAAATTCCCGCTGATCGGCTGGGTGCTGAAACGCTGCGGCGCGATCGTGCTGTCCAATGGCGGCGGCGCGGAGGCGCAGAAGAGCCTGGCCGAGGGTATTGCCCGCTCGCAGGGCGAAGGCCGCCCGCGCCCGGTGCTGATCTATCCGGAGGGCCATCTCACCCCGGTCGGCGAAGGCTTGCGCTACCGGTCCGGCGTGTGGCGCCTGAGCCAGGCTCTGGACCGGCCGATCGTGCCCGTCGCCACCAATCTGGGCCAGTGCTGGCCGCTACAGGGCTGGACCAAGTTTTCCGGCACGGCGGTGATCGAATTCATGGACCCGATCGCCCCAAGTGCCGACCGCGATGCGGTGCTGGCGGAACTGGAAAGCCGCGTCGAGGCCCGCTCGCGCGAACTGGAAGCGGAATACGCGGCCCGGTTTGCGCCGCGTGAAGAACGCGCGCAGTCTTCCAGCCGTCCGGTCCGGAGCTGCGCATGAGACGCGGCCAGGGCCCGGCCGCACCCGGGGAGTGTCATGCGATCGACCGTGTTCAACATCCTGTTCTATGCCTGTCTGGCCGTGTTCGTGCTGATCGCGGCCGCCCTGACCCTGCAACCCTCGCCCCGGCCCGTTCGCGCCGTCATGCGCACGGCCTGCCGCACGGTGCGCGGCCTGATGCGATGGGTGCTGGGTATCCGTATCCAGGTGCGCGGCACGCCACCGGCGGGCCAGCCGGTGATCATCGCCTCGAAACACCAGTCCTGGGCCGACGGTTTCATGATGATGGCGGTTACCGGCGATATCAATTTCATCATCGGCACGGCAATCGCCAAGTTTCCGCTGGTTGGCCGCATCGTCGCCCGTTCGGGCGCGACCATGGTCAACTCGCCCGGCGACCGCGCCTCGGACCAGTCGATGCAGGACGTGCTCAACCGCGCGGCCGACGATCCGCGCCCGCTGCTGATCTATCCGGAGGGCAATCTGGCCGCAGTCGGCGAGGCCAAGCGCTACAGGAAGGGCGTGCACCTCATGTATGAGACACTGAACCGCCCCGTCGTGCCCGTCGCCACCAATATGGGGCTGCGCTGGCCGAAGAATGAATGGGTCAAGCATCCCGGCCCGGCAGTGATCGCGTTTCTCGATCCGATCCCGCCGGGCCTGCCGCGCGATGCCTTCCTGCCGCGCCTGATGACCACGATTGAAACCCGCACCCGCGCCCTGGAGGCCGAGGGCCTCGCGCAGGGGCGTACCGACACGGAGACAGTGTCATGAGTGCCAAGATTGCCGCCCGTCTGGTCACGCAGAAGCGTTTCCTGCCCCTGCTGGTCGCCCAGTCGCTGGGCGCCTTCAACGACAATTTCTTCCGCTATGCCCTGGTCACGCTGATCACGTTCGAAGGCCTGACCCTGTTCGGGCTGGACCGGCTGACCCTGGTCTCGGTTGCCGCCTCGATGTTCACCGTGCCGATCTTCCTGTTCTCGGCCGTCGCCGGCCGCATGGCCGACAAGTTCGACCGCACGCGCATCATGCGTTTTGCCAAATTCGCCGAGATCTGGCTAATGGCGATCACGGCCCTGGGTTTCATCCTGGAACAGCCGCACCTGTTGATGACGGCGCTCTTCCTGATGGGCACGCAATCGGCCTTTTTCACCCCGGCCAAGAATTCCGCCCTGCCCACGCTTCTGACCGACACCGAGCTGGTGCCTGCCAATGCGCTGATCTCCGGCCTGCTGAACGTTTCGGTGCTGATCGGCATCGGCACCGGCACCTGGCTGATCACCCAGTCCTTCGGACCGCAGGCCGTGGGCGGCGGGCTGGTCGTGATGGCGATCATCGGCTGGCTGGCGATCCGGCAATTGCCGCAAGCGCCCGCCTCGCAACCGGACATGCCGCTGACCGTCAACTTCATCGGCGAGACAATTCGCGTGCTGGGCTATGCGCTGAAAGCGCCGGCCGTGCTGCGGCCGCTGATGGGTGTGGCCTGGTTCTGGATGCTGGCCGCCTCGATCATCACGCTGATGCCGGTCTTCACGGCCTCGGTGCTGGGCGCGGACGAAACCGTCGTATTGCTTTTCTCGGCGCTGTTCACGGTCGGCGCGGCGATCGGTGCCATGGCGTGCGGCGCGCTGAGCGGTGACGGCGATGCCCTGCCCTTCTCGATCGCCGGTGCCTTCGGCGTCGTGATTTTCGCCGGGGATGTCGCCCTGCACACCTGGTCCAACCCGCTGACACCGGAAAGCGCGCCGCTGGTCTCTGCAAACGCCTTCCTGGCCGAGCCGGCCAATCTGCGCATCCTGATCGATCTGGGCATGGCCGCCGTGTCGGCCGGTCTCTTCGTGGTGCCCCTGCAGGCCATGGCCCAGCGCCGCGCACCGGCCGAGCTGCGCGGCCGGCTGCTGGCGGCGGGCGGGATTCTCAATGCCGCCACCGCGACCGCCGGACAATTCGTGCTGGCAGCCATCGCCGCCCTGACCCTGCCGATCCAGACCGCCTTCCTGGTGATCGCCGCGATCAGCCTGCTGGCGGGTCTGTTTATTCTCTGGCGGCAATCGCTGCGCTGGCGCTCCCCCCCCGACTCGCCTTCGAGATAGTCAAAACGCTCGTACCACGCTAAACGGCGGCTCCATGAATATAATCACGACGACAAAGGGCCTGGAAAAGGCCTGTGACGACCTCCTCCAGAATCCCTACATGGCTGTCGACACCGAGTTCATGCGTGAAACGGTGTACTGGCCGCAGCTCTGCCTGATACAGGCGGCCGGCGGCCCGACGGAAGTCATTATCGACCCGCTGGCTGACGGTCTCGACCTGGAACCCTTCTGGGAGCTGATGGCGGATGAGCGGATCATCAAGGTCTTCCATGCTGCACGGCAGGACCTGGAGATCTTCTTCCACCGCGGCGGCGACAGCCTGATCCCGCATCCGATGTTCGACAGCCAGGTCGCCGCCATGGCGCTGGGCCTGGGCGACTCGATTGCCTATGACGCGCTGGTGAAGGCGCTGCTGAAACGCCCGATCGACAAGGGTCCGCGCTTCACCGACTGGTCGCGCCGCCCGCTGAGCGACGCCCAGCTGGAATACGCCATGGCCGACGTGACCCATCTGCGCGATCTCTACCCGATCATGCAGGAGCGCCTGGAGAAGAAGGGCCGGGCCGAATGGCTGGCCGAGGAAATGAAAATCCTCACCAATCCGGACACCTACCGCCTCGATCCCGAAGAGAGCTGGCGCCGGATGAAGCTGCGCAAGAATTCGCCCAAATGGCTGGCGGCGCTGCGTGCCGCTGCCGCCTGGCGCGAGACCGAGGCCCAGACCCGGGACATGCCGCGCCAGCGCGTGATGAAGGATGATGCGATCTACGAGATCGCCGGTGTCGCGCCGACAACGCCGGACCAGCTCACCGGGCTGCGCGCCGTGCCGAAAGGCTTCGAGCGCTCCTCGCCGGCCCGCCGCCTGTTCGAGAAAATGTCGGCTGCCCTGGCCGCGCCGGAATCATACGCACCGAAATACGAAAAGTCCGCACCGCCGCCGCAGGGCACGGGGCCGACCGTGGAATTGCTCAAAGTGCTGCTGAAATTCGTCGCCGAGGATGCCGGTGTCGCGCCGCGCCTGATCGCCACCGTGCCGGATCTCGAAAAGATCGCCAGTGGCGATGACGAAGATGTCGCCGCGATGACCGGCTGGCGGCGCGACGTGTTCGGCGAACCGGCCCGCCGTCTCAAACGGGGCGAACTGTCGCTGACGCTGAAGGACGGCAAGGTCTGCGTTTCCGAGGTGAAAGCCTAGAGCGATCAGGTGATCACGCTTTAGGCCAAAGGCTTGAGCCTCGCATCCCAGGCACTGCCGCCATTGGCATAGAGCGGCAGGCCCGGCGGTGGCAGCAGGATGTTGTTCCAGTAGACATGCACCAGATCGCGCAAGGGGTCGTCGAGACGCTCAATGAGGCCGCGCGCCAGTTCCGGCATGGCGAAGAAGACAAACTCGCCCAGCGAACAGCACAGCCAGCTCTCGAAACCCGACGCCGGGCCGTCCGGATCATAGGGGTTCGGGACGGCCGTGGTGCACAATGTGTGGAAGCGGACATAATCCTCGACGTCCCAGCCGGCAAAGTCGAGGCAGTCGGACGGTGTGCGCAGATGATCGTGGATCGCCTCGCGCCAGCCGGCTTCGGCTGCACGGTCCGGCCAGGTCTCGCGCAAAAACTCAGCCACCGCGCCAGCCGGATTTCGAAGGACAAGGCCGGGGTGTTCACCGCTGCCGCCGCCGATAACCAAACCGCCGCGCGGACAGGAAAACTCCTGCGGCGGACCGTCGATATCTTCAAGCGGGCGGTAAACCGGCAAATAGCCGAAATAGCCCACAAGCTGGTGTTTATAGCCGTCGATAAAGCTCACGCCGCCATCCCTTGCGATCCGTCCCGTCCCAGATAACGCGCAGCGCGTGCTGTGGCGAGCCCGGTCAGCCGGCGCGGCTCATTCTGAGACCGCCCTCGCGGCGCTCGGCCTCGACATGCGCGACCAGCGCGTCCAGCGTCAGTGGACGTGCGAAGAGATAGCCTTGAGCCTGGTCGCAGCCGATAATGCGCACGGCCTCGAACTGGCGTTCGGTCTCGACGCCCTCGGCAACCGTCGTCATCTGCAGGGCCCGGGCGAGCGCGTTGATCGAGCCGACGATGGAGATGGATTGCGGCTCGCGGTCCAGCGGTTCGACGAAGGAGCGGTCGATCTTCAGCTTGTCGAAGGCGAATTTGCGCAGATAGCTGAAGGAGGAATAGCCGGTGCCAAAATCGTCCAGGCTGATTTTCAGGCCGATATCGCGAAGCTTCTGCAGGATGTTCAGGTTCGCATCGGTATCCGCCAGCAGGACGGATTCGGTGATTTCCACTTCGATACGGCCCGGATCGACCCCGTAGCGCGTCAGCGCCTCGATGAAAACGGCGGGCAGGTTGGGATTGCGCAATTGTACCGGCGACACGTTGACGGCCAGGCAGATATCGTTATCGATCCGCGCCGCGGCCGCGACAACCGACCGGATCACCCATTCTCCCATCGGCACGATCAGTCCGCTGCGCTCGGCCAGTTCGATGAAGCGGTCGGGCGGCACATTGCCGTGTTCCGGATGGGTCCAGCGCAGCAGCGCCTCGCAACCGGTGGTCCGGTTCCGGTCGATGTCGATCAGCGGCTGATAGACCAGATGGATCTGGTCGTTGTCGATCGCCGCCCTGAGGTCCCGCTCCATCCGCATCAGCGCCTGGGCCTCGATGTCCATCGTCCGGTCGAACTCGACGACATTGCCCTGCCCGCTCGCCTTCGCACGATAGAGCGCAAGGTCGGCCTGGCTCAGCACTGCCTGGACGCAGGTATCACCGGCACCGAGCTGACGGATGCCGATACAGGTCGAACAATCCACCACGGCGTCGTCGATCGTGATCGGCAGCTCGATCGCATCGACGATCTGGCGTCCGATATACTGGGCCTCGCGACCCGGATCGGTCAGAACAATGGCAAATTCGTCACCGCCCATCCGGCACACGATGCCAGCCCGCCCCACAACATGGCGCAGGCGGCTGGCGACGGTCACCAGCACGCGGTCGCCCACCCCGTGTCCCATCGTGTCATTGATGACCTTGAACCGGTCCAGGTCCAGCAATAACAGGCTCGTACGGCCGTCCGGCAATTGCATGCGCTGATCGAGCAGTGCCGAAAGCGTCGCCCGGTTGGCGAGGCCCGTCAGGGTGTCGTGCGAGGCCAGATACTCGATCTTTTCGGCGCTCTCGCGCGTCGCGGTAATATCGGAGGCCACGCCCTGGTAGCCGGTGAAACGCCCGTCCTCATAGCGCGGCTTTCCGGTCAGGCTGACCCAGCGCACGGTGCCATCGCCCTTCAGCCGCAGCTCGCGATCCGAGAAAGCCTCTTCGCCGGCCATCAGATGTGCCAGTTCGCTGGCGGCCACACCCCGTTCGAACAGAGACAGCAGCGCTGGCGCAGGGTGATCCTCCGAACGGATATTGTCCGGATCGAAACGCGGCAGGCCGGACCGGATCCGGCCCGACGTGTCGGTGCGCCATAGCCAGTCGGAGGCGGCCTCCTCGAAATCATGCAACAGCAGACCGATCAGCTCGGTCTGCTGTTGTGCGACACGCTCGCCCAGCAAGCGGTGGACAAATTCCGAATGGGACCAGCGGACCGATTGCGCCAGCACGCCGGAATAGACCAGCAGGAGTGCGGCGACATAGAGCTCGACCGGATCCGGGTTCCGGAACAGGGCGACAAGCGAGCCTGCGGTAATGATGCCGATCCATGCCATCGCCGCGCGCGGCAGGCTGGACAGCATGAAGGCACCGCCGCACAGCATGCCGACCGTCACGGCAACGACGGCCGCCTGAAACGAGCCCGACATGGAATTGTAGAACAGGATCGGGAAAGCCGCCCAGACCAGCGCCAGGATCGAACTGTCGCGCAGATTACGGCTGATCGACCGTTCCGAAGCCGCGGGGCGCAGCGGACGCCGGCGTTTACGCAGCCAGCCATAAAGGAGGAAGAGATTGGGTGCGGTGATGGCGAGCGCCCAGAACAGGCCGGACCACATCTGGCTGGTCTGTATCATCACACCCGCAACCAGTACCGCATTGGCAATATTGGCCCCGGCCGCAACCGGGCTGAACCGCTGAAACGCGTCCAGCTGCCGCGCCCGCACCCAGCCTGCCACGTCCTGCGGCACCGGTACGGGCGCGAAAAGATATTCCCCTAAACGCTTGAACATATGTCCGCAAAGCCGGTTTATCCCGCGACCATACTGTCGGACAAACCTTACGCCACTGTAAGAAGCCGCCGGCTTTTGCAGTCCACGGCGAGGATAAATTATAACCGGCCCGCTGCGTCCTAGACGTATTCGGCACGCCCTTCGCGGCCGATGGCACGGGCCAGATTGTCCAGCAGGGACAGGGATCGCTCGACATAAAGGTCACGCACGCTCTCATCGACCGCCAGGCAGACCTCGGCCGGTGTCACCGTCAGGGTGAAGCGGTCCAGCAGACGCGGTGCCCGGCCGGACAGTTTGGCGCCCAGACGCAGCGCACAGCCCATCATCTGGGCGACATTGTGCTGCACCTCGCTCAACAGCTCGAATTCGGCATGCGGCTCCAGCTCGCTCCGCTTGCCGGCATAGCGATAGTGCAAGGCAGCAGCCAGGAAGGCCCGTTCGGCATGGGTGACACCGGCAAAGGGCGCATACAGCACAGTATCGCGCGCCAGCTCGGCCCGGTGGTCGGGATGGAAGCGCGCACCCAGATCGGTCAGTCGCGCTCCGGCCTCCTGCAGCACCCGGTCGCGCGCCGGATCGAAGGCCGTCTCCACCTCGCGCATGGCCGGTGCGATCCAGGCGGCGAGTGCCCGGCCGAAATCCGGCGAGGGTGAAGACGGACGGGCCATCGTCTCGGCCCCCGCGATCAGCGGATCGGTCGCCAGAAGGTCAGGTGGCAGGCCCTCGGCCAGCACCCCTTCGCGCACGCCATAGGCCGAGAACACGACGCGCCCGAACCCGCCATGCCGGATCACCCGCCGCAGGAGAAGCGCGGCATAGGGCAGCGTCGTAACCCGGCGTGATGACAGTCCGGGCACACCGGTCAGCGACGCGGCGCTTAACCGGGTCGCCAGCCGCGCCAGTTCCAGCGCTTCGGCGGCCGACAGCTCGAACTGGTGTACGACGTGCAGCGGATGGTCGAACCGCGCAAAGGCCAGTTGCGCCATGGCACGCCAGGCCCCGCCCACGGCATAGAAGGTGCCGCCCTGTCCCGTCAGGACACCGCCTTCGGCCAGGCGTTCATCGATCACGGCCTGGGCCGCCGCACTGTCGAAGAGATCGCCGGAAAGAACCGCCTGCGGTCCAAGCTCGAACGTTTTGCCCTCGCCCACCGCACCATCGGCGATCGGCGTGAGTTCCAGGCTGGACCCGCCCAGATCGCCCGTCACGCCACGCGCATCGGGGATGCCGGTCAGCACACCCATCGCCGACAGGCGCGCCTCGTCCTCGCCGGACAGGATCCGGATATCCAGGCCGGTCAGCTCCGCGGCTTCCGCGACAAAGGCTCGACCATCGACGGCGTTACGCACGGCAGCCGTAGCCACGACATGCCGCTCACGCACGCCCTTGGCGTCCAGCAGGCGCTGAAAGCGTTTGAGCGCGCGCAGGGCGATGTCCCGGCCTTCCGTATGCAGCCGCCCCGTCTCGCGAACGCCGCGGCCCAGACCGGCCATCACTTTCTCGTTGAAAATCGGCCAGAGCGCCCGCCCCTCGACCCGGAAATGCACCAGGCGCACCGAGTTGGAGCCGACATCGATCACCGCGATATCGCGATGAATGGCGGTTTCCGCAATCAGCGGCTCGATCGGCTGGATGACGTCGTCCAAGGCGGTCAGCTGCCGGTACTGCCGGTCAGCGTCGGCGGCTGGTCGTTCTTGAGCGCGTGGCCGCGGCCGGACAGGCTGGGATTGGTCATGAAATAGGCGTGCGCACTGAACGGCTTGTCGACATTGGCCGTGTCCACCCGGTGATAATCGCCCTCTGAATCCATATACCAGCTCTGATCGGTATCATTGAGATTGGCGACCATGATCTGGTCCAGCACCTGGCGGTGCACGGTGGGGTTCTGGATCGGGCAGAGATGCTCGACCCGGCGGTCCAGATTACGCGGCATCCAGTCGGCGGAAGAGATGAACACCTTGGCCGCCGGCGACGGCATCGCGGCGCCGTTGGCAAAGCACACGATGCGCGAATGCTCGAGGAAACGGCCAACGATGGATTTGACGCGGATGTTCTCGGACAGGCCCTTGATCCCCGGACGCAGGCAGCAAATGCCCCGCACCACGAGTTCGACACGCACCCCGGCCTGGCTGGCGCGATAGAGCGTATCGATGATTTCCGGATGGACGAGCGAGTTCAGCTTGGCCCACACGGCCGCCGGCTTGCCGGCGCGGGCATTCTCGATCTCGCGCTCGATATGTTCGAGGATGAATTCCTTCATGCCGATCGGCGAGACCGACAGCCGCTCCAGATTTTCCGGACGCGCATAGCCGGTGACATAGTTGAACACCCGCCCCGCATCGCGCCCGAAGGCCGGGTCGGCGGTGAACAGCGACAGGTCGGTATAGATGCGCGCCGTGATCGGGTGGTAGTTGCCGGTGCCGAAATGGGCGTAGGTGCGCAGGTCCGAACCCTCGCGCCGCACCACCAGCGAGATCTTGGCGTGGGTCTTGTACTCGATGAAGCCGTAGACGACCTGCACACCGGCGCGTTCCAGGTCGCGCGCCCATTTCAGGTTCGCTTCCTCGTCAAAACGCGCCTTCAGCTCGACCAGGGCGGTGACATTCTTGCCGCTCTCGGCCGCCTCGATCAGGGCCGCCACGATCGGGCTGTCCTTGGAGGTGCGGTAGAGCGTCTGCTTGATGGCGATGACGTCGGGATCGGCCGCCGCCTGGCGCAGGAATTCCACCACCACATCGAAACTCTCATAGGGGTGGTGGACGATGATGTCCTTCTCGCGGATCGCCGAGAAGCAATTGCCGCCATGATCGCGGATCCGTTCGGGATAGCGCGGCTCATAGGGTTTGAACATGTGATCGGGCCGGTCGTCCGGGATCAGCTGACCGATCTGGGCCAGGCCCAGAAGACCGTTCACCGGTACGATGTCCTGCGGGCCGGCATGCATGTGCTGGACGATGAGGTCGCGCAGCGCCGGCGGCATGCCGGTTTCCATGGTCAGGCGGACCACAGCGCCGCGGCGGCGCTGTTTGAGAAGGTTCTCGAATTCCAGCATCAGGTCTTCGGACTCTTCCTCGACCTCGATATCGCTGTCGCGGATCACCCGGAAGACGCCCTTGCCGACCACTTCATGACCCGGAAAGAGCGTGTCGACGAACAGGGTCAGCACCGCTTCCAGCGACATGAAGCGCCGGTCCGGCCGGCCGCCATCGCGGCGCGCGCGTGTCGGCAGTTCGACAAAGCGCTTCACCCCGCTGGGCAGCGGGATCAGCGCATTCATCAGCTTGCCCGTGCCCTGTTTGCGCAATTGCAGCGCCAGAGCAAAGCCCAGATTGGGGATGAAGGGGAAGGGATGCGCGGGGTCGATCGCCAGCGGCGTGATCACCGGCAGGGTGTGTTTGAGAAACTCGCCGCGCAGCCAGGCCTCGTCGGTCTTTGATATCTGGTGCGGTTCGAGGACTTTTACCCCGGCCCGGCCCATCTCCGTCCTCAGCTTGCGCCACAGGTTCTGCTGCTTGAGCATCAGCTCGCCCGCCAGCGCGTGGATCTTCTCCAGCTGCTCGGCCGGGGTCAGCCCGTCGATACTGGTGGCGGTGACACCGGAGTGCATCTGCGCGCGCAGACCCGCGACGCGGACCATGTAGAACTCGTCCAGATTGCTGGCCGAGATCGACAGGAAACGCAGGCGTTCGAACACCGGATGGTTCGGATTCTCCGCCTCCTCGAGGACGCGCAGATTGAAGCGCACCCAGGACAATTCCCGGTTCAGGTAACGCGCAGGCGACTGCATCAGCGCGTCGATGTCGGCGATATCCCGGGCCGGGAGGTTCATTCCGTCTCTCCACTGTCCTGCCAGGTGTCCAGCACTTCCCGCGCAATAGCACGTGTTATTGGCGTTTTCTTCACGAGCGCCAGCTTGTCCATCCGCTCGACGATGCGGCGTACGGCCGTGGCCGAACGCTCCATGCGCGGCAGCAGATAGTCTATCACGCCGGGCCGGATCGGGGCGCCCCGGTCCTGCAGCTGTTTCTCGATCAGCCGGGTGAGCAATTCATCGTCGGCTTCGTGCAGATCTGCATGCGGCAGCGCCCGCAGCCGCGATACCAGATCGGGCAATTGTGCCGGCCACAGCACCGGCGGTTTGCGGGCCGTCAACAACAGGGCCGGGATATCGCCCTCGGCTGCACGGTTGAGCGTGTGGAACAGCGCGTCATCATCCAGGGCACGGTCGATGTCTTCCACCAGTACGCGGCGCCCCGGCGCAATGTCCGCCAGCCGTTCGGCCAGATCGGCAGCCTCGACGATCTCCGCCTCGCAGCGCAGCGCCCAGACCGTCGCCAGATGCGACTTGCCAGCCCCTTCCGGCCCGATCAGCGCCATGACATTGCGCGGCCAGTCCGGCCAGCGGCCAAGTGCGGCCAGCGCCTCGGCATTGGACGGGCCGAGGATCAGGCTCGACGCGCTGAAATCCTCGCGCGCCGGCAGATCGAGTGCCAGTTGGGGTGTCATGTCGGCCCGCCGGTTCAAGGGATCACCGGGTGGCCAGCACCACCCAGCCCAGTTCCGGGTGTTCTTCCAGTGCGGCGCCGCGTTCGGCAAGTTCCGTGACCAGCTGGTCCAGGGCCCCGCGATACTGCACCGTCATGCGCGCGCCGTCGCGCGACAGCGCATCGAGCTGGGCATTGCGCACCAAGGAGGCACGCGCCAGCGCGGTCTGCAGACGGCGCCATTCGTCGATACCGCTGTAGAGCACCGTGACGCGCATCTCGGTCTCTTCCATGTCGCGCACAATGCTCTGGCGCTTCCAGGCATCCTCGCGCTCGATCACGAAGAAATCCGCCGCCTCGGCCCAGCCGCCATAGAAACTCATCGGCCCCCAGGTATCGACGGCCATCGTCCCGTCCTGGGCAAACTCCACCATATAGCCGCCAGCCCGCACCGCCTCGGAGGGCTGTTGGGCCGCGCGCAGGATCGCGATCCGGGTGACGCCGTACTGCATGGCCAGCGCACCCAGGGACGCCTCGTCCAGCTGCAGCGCCTGGCGCGCGGTGATCGGCGCCGTTTCCGGATCGGCGGACGCCAGCATCATCGGCGTCAGCGCATGACGGAAGCGCCGGCTCTGCCAGGCCTCGCGCCAGGGATTGTCACGCCACAACACCAGGTCGCCGCCGGCATCCAGCACCGGCAGGACAAGGGTCGCGCGCGCCGGACTGTCGACAAAGGGAATACCGTAGTTCTCCAGGACGCGTGCCACCGAGCGGCGATGGAAGCCGACATCCAGCTTGGCGAGATAACGCGTGGAGCTGCGCTGCTCGTCGCGAATCTGCAGGCCGGAGATCATTTCCGCGATGATGGCGTCGTCCAGGGCAAATGCGCCGCTGTCCAGCGGTGTGCCGGCCCGGTCCTCGGCCAGGGTGAGACGCTCGATCAGCCGGCGGGCGGCGAGGCGCTGGCCCTGCTGCATCGCACGCGTCTGGGCCTGCAGGGCATTGTCGGCGGTCGCATCGATCTCCACGCCGGTGACCGTATAGGGGTCGTCCGCCTGCGCCGCTGCCAGCGGAACAAGGGTGAGACACAAGGCAGCGAGAAGGAATCGCACGGCAGGCTCCTGTCAGGTTCGGATGTCGCGCCACTATAACCGGACGCAGTCCCGCGTGAAGCCCGTGGCTTGCGTCTGGAGCGGGTTTCGACTGTACTCCGCCGCACTTTGACAGAAGGCTGGGGAATCGGCATGGCCGGAACCGATGATAGCGGACGCAAGAACGGGCTCACCTATGCGGACAGCGGGGTCGATATCGACGCCGGCGATGCCCTGGTCGACCGCATCAAACCGCTTGCCGCCGCGACGCGCCGGGCCGGCGCTGCGGCCGATCTGGGCGGTTTCGGCGGCGCTTTCGATCTCAAGGCAGCCGGCTATCACGACCCGATCCTGATTTCCGGCACGGACGGTGTCGGCACCAAGCTGAAGCTGGCAATCGCGACCGGCATTCTCGACACGGTCGGCATCGACCTCGTGGCGATGTGCGTCAACGACGTGCTGGCCCAGGGCGCCGAACCGCTCTTCTTCCTGGACTATCTGGCGACCTCGAAGCTCGACCCGGCCCGTGGCGAGGCCATCGTCAGAGGCATTGCCGAAGGCTGCAAACAGTCCGGCTGTGCCCTGATCGGCGGCGAGACGGCCGAAATGCCCGGCATGTATGCCGAGGATGATTTCGACCTGGCCGGCTTTGTTGTCGGCGCGGCCGAACGCGGCCGCCTCCTGCCCGATCACGACGCCATGAAGGCCGGCGATGTACTGATCGGTCTCGCCTCCTCCGGCGTGCACTCCAACGGCTTCTCGCTGGTCCGCAAGGTGATGGAAGTCGCCGGACTGAACTGGTCTGACCCGGCCCCGTTCGAGCCGGGCAAGACGCTGGGCGAAGCCTTCCTGACGCCGACGCGGCTCTATGTGAAATCCTGCCTGCCCCTGATCAAGTCCGGCCTGGTGAAGGGCCTGGCCCACATCACCGGCGGCGGTCTGGTCGAGAACCCGCCGCGCATGATGCCGGACGGTCTGGAAGCCCGGATCGACTATTCCGCCTGGACCCTGCCGCCGATGTTCCAGTGGCTCGCCGAGACCGGCGGGATCGAGGTCCATGAAATGCACCGTACCTTCAATTGTGGCGTCGGCATGCTGCTATGCGTCGCACCGGAGACTGCGGATGCGGCCCTCGAGGCGCTTGCCTTGACCGGCGAGCGCGCCATGATTGTCGGGCAAGTCGAGACAGCCTGACCCAGGATAATCCCGATGGCGAAGACCAAGATCGCCGTGCTCATTTCCGGGCGCGGTTCGAACATGCAGGCGCTGCTGGAAGCGGCGAAGGACGAGGCTTTCCCGGCCGAGATCGTGGTGGTTGCCTCGAACCGGCCCGACGCGCCCGGCCTGGCCGTTGCCGAAGCGGCGGGTATCGCGACCGAAGTCATCGACCATCGCGACTATGATGGCCGCGAGGCCTTCGAGGAAGCGCTCGATTCGACGTTGAAGATGTACGGCCCGCGCATCGTCTGCCTGGCCGGCTTCATGCGCATCCTGACGCCGTGGTTCACCGAGCGCTGGCGCGACCTGCTGATCAATATCCACCCCTCCCTGCTGCCGGCCTTCAAGGGATTGCACACGCATGAGCGGGCGCTGGAAGCCGGCGTGCGCATCCATGGCTGCACGGTGCATTATGTGCGCCCGGAAATGGATGACGGCCCGATCATCGGCCAGGCCGCCGTGCCGGTCCTGCCCGGCGACACGCCGGACACGCTGGCCGCGCGCGTGCTGGAAGCCGAGCACAAGCTCTATCCGCAATGCGTCGCCCTCGCCTGCTCCGGCAAGGCGCGGGTTGCCGGCGAACGCGTCCGGCTGCAGGTCCGCGAATTCGGCGCCGAATTGCTGATGAACCCGCACGATTGACGGCCGCCGCCGACGCTCAGCGCCTTTGCGTCAGATAGCCGGCGATATCGAGTGCCTGAAAGAAGCGGACCGGCGGGGCGAAGCCCGCAGTTTCAAGCAATTCCGTCAGACGGGCTTCGCTGACCGGGTGAAAGTCGGCAGCCATCCGCTCCACGGTCCGCGCTGCGAGCGAGGGATCGGGCGCAACCGACTCGATCCAGTGACTGAAAGCCGGACGCGCTGCGTCCTCGAACAACAGTCCGAGATCGGCCAGGATCAGCGGTGCGCCGGGCCGGACACGGTCGGCCAGATCGGCAAAATAGCGCGCCTTCTCGCCATTGTCGGGCAGGAAGTGGGCGACCAGAACGCTCAGCGCTGCATCATGCCGGTGCAGCGGTGCGTACTCACCCAGTGTGCTGATGCGGAAGTCGACCTGTTCCAGACAGCCCAGCATTTCCGCCCGGCGGCCGGCAATGGCCAGCATGTCGGGCGATGGATCGACAGCGGTGAAACACCATTTCGTCGACTGGAAGGCCAGTTCGGAGAGTTCGGCGCCGGTGCCCGCCCCGCTCAGCAGGATGGATGCCGCGCCGCGTCCAATCCGCGCCGCCAGGACGGGTGCGATCAGTTCCTGCAGCACCGAATAACCCGGCACGAGACGCCGGATACGCGCATCATAGGACCTGGCACCGGAACCGGAGAAACGCCCGCTATCCGGGGCGGACTGGCCTGCCGCGGCGCGGGCCGCAGCAGGTGGGATTTCGATGGAGTGTGTCATGGTCTCCGGATAGCATTATTGCGAATGTGTCGCAATTGCATTTCTTCGTCTTGCCCTTTCCGTGCGCAGCGCCGAAACACGTCGCAGGAAAGGAGGCGAGCGGTTCCATGCGCATCACCGACACGCTGAGCATCGACGAGAGCGAAATCGAGGAACGCTTCCTGCGCGCCTCGGGCCCGGGCGGCCAGCACGTCAACAAGACCGAGAGCGCCGTCCAGTTGCGCTTCGATGTCGCCCGTTCGAGCCTCGAACCGGGTGTGAAGCAGCGGCTTGTCCGGCTGGCCGGCTCGCGCATGACCCGCGAGGGCGTCCTGGTGATCCGGGCGGAGAACCAGCGATCCCAGGACCGTAACCGGGCCGAGGCCCGCGAGCGCCTGCGCGTGCTGATCGAACGCGCCCTCACCCCGCCCAAGCCGCGCAAGAAGGCCCGCCCGTCACTCTCCTCCATCCGCAAGCAGAAAGAAGCCAAGGCCCGCCGCTCGCAAACCAAGGCCATGCGCCAGAAACCGGCACCGGACAGCTAGTTTTCAGAGGCTGCACAGAGCTCCGGATCGCCGGTCCGGGCGGCGCCTTCCGCGCACAGCGCGTCGGCCGCGGCCGGATCGCCGGTTTCCCGCAGCAGGGCAGCGAGTTCGGTGGTGGCGGCGCGGTTATAGGGGTCCCAGTAGAGCACGCGGCGATACCAGAGTTCGGCGGTCACGGGATCCTCACGCAGGGCATGGCCGCGCGCGATGCTCAGCCCGGTCGGGCTGTACCAGGGCCGGATCAACACGGTCTGTTCGTCATAGACCCGGCTCATCGCCTCATAGGCTCGCTCCAGATAGGTCAGCGCCAGATCGGCCTCGCCCTTGAGAGCGTGGAGGTCCGACAGGTTAACCCAGGCTTCCCAGGCATCCGGGTCGAGCGTCAGGGCGCGGTTGTGCGCCTCGATCGCGCCGTCGAGATCGCCCTGCGCCGACAGGGCCAGTCCCAGCGCCCGGTAGCCCAGCGGGTATTCAGGGTTCGAAGCTATGGCCTGCCGCGCGAGAGCTTCAGCCCGTTCCAGCTGACGGGCGGCCGCGGTTTCGCGTGTCTGACCGGACGCCAGCGCCGCACCGATCCGCGACTGCCCGGCCTCACCGGGCCAGTCGTCCGGCCGGGCGCGGATGACGCGCTGGGTGATCGTGTTGGCAAGCCCGGCGAGCGCCCGCGGACTGTCGGGCTCAAGCGCCAGCGCGGCCTCGTAGAGCCGCATGGCGGCATCATTATCGCCGGGCTGGAACTGGTAGTAGAAATCGTCCGCGCGATCGGTCAGGCTTTCAGCACGATCCGCGGGTGCACCGGGCGGAGCGATACGGTCGCGCACCAGCCAGAAGACCGGAAAGGCTGCCAGCAGCACCAGCGCTCCCACGACGCCGCGCACCCAGGCGGGAACCGCCCGCACCGGCGCCGGCAGGCTTTCCGGCTCGGCCGGCACCAGCAGGCGATAGCCGCGCTTGGGTACGGTCGCAACATAGCGCGGCGAACGCGCCGGATCGCCCAGAGCCCGCCGCAATTTCCAGACACAGCGGCCAAGCGCATCGTCATTGACCGTGACGCCGGGCCAGATGCGTTCGGCGATCGTCTCGCGCGACACCACATCGCCTTCGGCTTCGGCGAGCAGGCACAGCAGGTCCATCACTTTCGGCTCGACATCCTGGCTGCCGCCGGGACCGCTAATCCGGCCGGCCCGCGGTTCGACACGCCAGTCTGCGAGCTTGAATGCCCTGCCGTACTTCATTGATTTTACAGTCCCCTTGCCCCGGTCAGAAAAAGGTCAGACCATCAGGAAGATTGGGTCATGGCCTTTTGTCAGGCGGCGCCCCCAGTGTCCGGGCAGCCCCACCTGAAAGAAGACACGGGAGACCGGGATGCTCAAGAGCCTGACCCTTTGCACCGCACTGATGACAGCCGTCGCGGCACCGATCGCCGCACAGGCCCCGACGCCGGACACAGTCTATGAGGCCGACGTGGTCCGCGCCGATTTCGACCAGCTTTATGCCGGCTTGCGCGCGGCGCATTTCGACCTGTTTGCCGTCACGCCACAGGCCGTATTCGACCAGCGGCACGAGGAAATGCGGGCCGGTTTCGACCGGCCGATGACCCGCCTCGATATCCGGCGGGAGTTCCAGGAATTCACCGCGCTGGCCCGTCATGCCCATGCGCGTATCGACTTCCCGATGGAGGCCTATGGCGCCTTCCGCGCGGCTGGCGGCCGCGTCCTGCCGCTGACGATCTCGATCCGCGAAGGCCGCGTCTTCGTGGAGACACGGGCGGCGGCCCTTGAAGGCCTGGCGCCGGGCGATGAAATTCTCGCCTTCAACGGCCAGCCGAACACGGTCTGGATCCCGGCCCTCACCCGGCACCTGTCGGCCGAGACGCCGCGCTTTGCGCACACCTTGCTGGAAACCTATCTGCGCGGCCTGGTCTGGCTGGAATGGCCGGAGATGACCGAGGTCACGCTCGAGGTGCGTCATGCCGACGGATCGGTGGAAACCCTCGTCCTGCCCTTCCTGAGCGGTGACGCACTGGCGCGGGCTGAAGCGGGCGAACAGCCTTTCAGTCTCGATGGCCGCGAGGCCCGCATGATCGGCAGCGATATCGCCTATCTGCGCCCGGGGCCGTTCTACAATACCGAGCCGGACGGGAATGTCTGGGATACGACGGGCTTCGCCGCGTTTGTCGATAACAGTTTCAACGACTTCCAGGCTGCCGGCGCGGAAGCGCTGATCCTCGATCTGCGCGACAATCCCGGTGGCGACAATTCCTTCTCCGATCCGGTCATGGCCTGGATCGCGGACCGGCCCTTCCGCTTTGCCTCGCGCTTCACCGTCCGGGTCAGCGAGGAGACGACCGCGGCCAACCAGGCCCGCCTGGACACGCTGCCGGAGGGTGGAGGCGGCATGTCGGCGACCTATGCTAACCTGTTTGCGGCGCATGCGCCGGGCGAGACGGTGGAGATCGACCTGCCCTACGCTCAGCCGCGCCCGGAGGGAGACCGGTTCGAGGGACAGGTCTATGTGCTGGTCAACCGCTACAGCTTCTCCAATGCGGTGGCCGTGGCGGCGCAGGTCCAGGACTACGGATTCGGTGTCGTGACCGGCGAGACGACGGCCGACATGGCCACCACCTATGGCGCGATGGAGCAGTTCACCCTGCCCCGTACCGGCATCATAGTGGGTTATCCCAAGGCCCATATCGTACGCATAAACGGTACATTGGAGTCACATCCGGTGACACCGGACGTCGCCCTCGACTTCCCCGTCCTGCGCGGACCGGAGGATGTCGTTCTGAACCAGCTGGTCGCGCAGGTCCGCACCGCGCTCGACGGCTAGCCTTTCAGGATGATGGCGATCGTGGCGAGCAGGAGAAGCGCGATCGCGAAATTGAGGATGCGGGCGTGGCGGCGATCGGTCAGGAAGCGATTGATCACGCCGCCCGCCAGCAGCCACATCAGCCCGCAGGGCGCACCGAAGAGCAGGAAGGTCGCCATGAACAGCATCGCCCGCTCGCCCGCCGTGTCGGCCAGGGCGATATAGGCGCCGGCCGTCGAGACCGTCATCAAAAGCGCTTTCGGATTGACCCACTGGAAGAGCGCCGCCTCCCAGGTGCGGAAGGGCCGCGAGCGGCGCCTGGGCGCCTTGGCGTCGCCCGGCTCGGCCGGACGCGCCAGCCCGGCCCGCACGAAGGCGAAGGCCATCCAGGCCAGCCACAGCGATCCGCCCACCTTCACCACATCCAGCGCTACCGGATAGCGGGCCACGAGTGTGCCCAGGCCGAACACGGCCGCAACCAGCAACAGGTTGAAGCCGATCTGCACGCCCAGGAAATGCGGCACGGTGCGGCGCACGCCGAACAGCGCCGAGGAGGACATCAGCATGAGATTGTTGGGGCCCGGCGTGGCCGACATGGCGACGACAAAGCCGACCAGGCTGAGATAGAGGGCCATGTCCATACTGTCTCCCCGCGCGCAACGTGAAGCGCAGGTAGGAGGCGCGGCTGCCCGTATCAATGCCGCAGGGACAAAAAGCGGCGGACAAAAAGAAAGGGCCCGGCGATCGCGCCGGGCCCTGTCCTGCAGTCTGATAGGAAAGTCCGGCTTAGCCGACGATCTCGTCGTCGGAGAAGAAGAACTTGATCTCTTCGGCAGCGGTTTCCGGCGCGTCGGAACCGTGCACGGAGTTTTCGCCGATCGACAGGGCGAATTCCTTGCGGATGGTGCCTTCGGCGGCTTCGGCCGGATTGGTGGCGCCCATCACTTCGCGGTTCTTGGCAATGGCGTCTTCGCCTTCCAGCACCTGCACGACGACCGGTTCGGAGATCATGAAGTCGACCAGTTCACCGAAGAAGGGACGCTCCTTGTGCACCGCGTAGAAGCCTTCGGCCTGCTCGCGGGTCATGTGGATGCGCTTGGACGCGACGACGCGCAGGCCGGCCTCCTCGAACTTGGCGATGATCTTGCCGGTCAGGTTACGCTTGGTGGCGTCGGGCTTGATGATGGAGAAGGTGCGTTGCAGCGCCATGGGAAAGGTCCTCGAAGACTTTTGTGACTGTCCGGGCAAACCGGCCTCTGGGATTCGCGCGGCTTATAGCGGCGCTTGCGCCAGGCCACAAGCCGCGCGGCAGAGACATTCCAGCAAGGGGTGCGGTGAAGCGGTTTTCCCAGGTTTCTCATTTCCCCCGGCCCCGGCATAAATCCGGAGCAGGTGAGTTTGAAATACCTTTTTGCTTCTCCCGGCGGGACGCCCGCGCAGGCGGGCGGGAGAGCCGGGATCTACCGGACCAGACCTCAAGCGATGTGTCTCCCGTTGGTCCCGGACAGCGCTGACGCGCTTCCGGGAGAAATGCGCTTGTTGGAAATGCGTCTGTGCGAACCCCACCCATCAGCCTTTCCGGATTGATCGGTTCGCCGCTCCGCGCTAACGGCCTTCCCATGTTGCACATCAATGACCTCACCTATCGCATCGAAGGCCGGATGCTGTTCGACCAGGCGACGCTCTTCCTGCCGGCCAAGGCCAAGATGGGTCTGGTCGGGCGGAACGGTACGGGCAAGTCGACCCTGTTCCGGCTGATCCGCGGCGAAGCCGTCGCGGAAAGCGGCGATGTGCGTGTGCAAAAAGGCGTACGCGTCGGCTCGGTCGCCCAGGAAGCGCCCGGCGGCGAGGAAACGCTGATGGACGTGGTGCTGGCCGCCGATAGCGAGCGCGCCGCCCTGCTCGCCGAAGCGGAAACGGCGACGGATCCCGACCGGATCGCCGAGATCCAGACACGGCTGGCCGATATCGAGTCGCACACGGCGGAGGCCCGCGCCGGCTCGATCCTGTCGGGTCTGGGCTTTACCGGCGAGGAACAGCAGCGCCCCTGCCGCGAATTCTCCGGCGGCTGGCGCATGCGCGTCGCGCTGGCAGCCACCCTGTTCGCCCGCCCCGATCTCCTCCTGCTCGACGAGCCGACCAATTATCTCGACCTGGAAGGCGTGATGTGGCTGCAGAGCTATCTGAAAACCTTCCCCGGCGCCGCCCTGGTGATCTCGCACGACCGCGACCTCCTGAACGGCGCGATGCAGAAGATCGCCCACCTGAAACAGGGCAAGCTGTCCGTCTATGAAGGCGGCTATGATGATTTCGAAAAGGCGCTGGCCGAGAAACAGCGCCTGCAGATGAAGCTGGTGGAAAAGCAGGAGGCCGAGCGCCGCCACCTGCAAAGCTTTGTCGACCGGTTCAAGGCCAAGGCCTCGAAGGCGAAACAGGCCCAGTCGCGGGTGAAGCGGCTGGAGAAGATGCAGGTTGTCGCCACCCAGGTGGAAGACCCGGTCGCCCCCTTCGACTTCCCCAATCCGCAGCGCCGCATGGCGCCGCCCATCGTGCGCATGCTGGACGTGTCGGTGGGCTATGAGCCGGGCAAGCCGGTGCTGCGCGATATCAGCCTGAATATCGACACCGAGGACCGGATCGGCATTCTCGGCCGCAATGGCGCGGGCAAGTCGACCCTGGCCAAATTGCTCAATGACCGGCTGGAACCGCTCTCGGGCCATCTGAGAAAACACAAGAAGCTGGAGATCGCCTTCTTCGCCCAGCACCAGATCGACGATCTGTCGCCGGACATGTCGGCCTATCAGCACGTGATCGAACTGATGGAGGACGCCACCGAGGCCCAGCGCCGCGCGCGCCTGGCCCGGTTCGGCCTGCCCGGCGACCGCCAGGAAACGCCGGCAAAAAACCTCTCCGGCGGCGAGAAGGCGCGCCTCCTGTTCAACCTGATCACGTTCGGCGGCCCGCACCTGCTCATCCTCGACGAGCCGACCAACCACCTGGACATGGACAGCCGCGCCGAGCTGATCAACGCCATCAATGCCTATGAGGGCGCCGTGGTGCTGATCACCCACGACCGCCACATCATCGAAAGCTGTGTCGACCGGCTCTGGGTGGTCGGCGACGGCACGGTGACGCCCTATGACGACGATATCGAGACCTATCGCCAGTCCCTGCTGGGCCGCGTCGCCCGCGACGCCCGGGGCAAGAAGCCTGCGCCGGCCGACGAGAAGTCGCAGCGCCGCCGCGACAAGGCCTCGCTGCGCGAGACGCTGAAACCGCTGAAGGCCGCTGCCGCCCGCTGGGAAAAGGAAGCCGAACGCCTGCGCGGCGTGATCGAGATCATCGACAAGGGCCTCGCCGCCCCCGGCCTCTACGAAAAAGACCCCAAGACCGCCACCGAACTCCAGATCAAGCGGGCCAAAGCCGTCGACCTCCTCGACACCGCCGAACTCAACTGGCTGGAAGCCGCCGAAGCGCTGGAGACGGCACAGGCGGAGTAGCGCTCGCGCTAACCCCTTGTTGCGCCAGACATCTATCCGGTTAATCGATCCTTAAGGGTCGATTTATACAATATTACCCGAAATCAGCCGAGGTGCCTGTCGAGCCCCGTGAACGGTGAACCGGTCTGCGTGAGCGGACGGGGCGGCGTGTGCCGGGCGGGAGGTGCGGCATGAAGATCGATCCGCCGGTTGCGGCCCCGATCTCGCTGGCCCAGGTGCGCAAGATGCGCGCGCGCACGCATCCGCGCGGCGGCGATTTCCGCCAGGAAGTGCCCACCCATGCGCCCGAAGTGATGCATGTCGATGCGCTGGCCCCGGCCGATCCGGACAGCCATGAGCCGCCGGAATTCGACGATGTCGAGATCACGCGCGACGATGCGCTGGAAACCGCCCGCGACATCGCCCACGAACTCGCCGCCCTCACCCTGCCCATCGCCAACTGGCAGGCCACACGGGTGCACCACCTGTTTCATCCGTAAGAGCCGGAGCGCGCCCTAGTCCGGCATGTTGGCCGGGTCGAAGAAGAGGGCGAGCACGATGGCGGCGAGCGTGACCGGTTCGCGCAGCGTGTCGTCCTCGCCGGGCAGATACATGCGCGACTGCATCACGCCGTAATCCATGCCGCCGACATCCACGCCGTCATGCCGGATGACATAGCCCGGCACGCGGCCGGACGGGAAGGCCATGCCGGACAGGCGCTGGGTCTCGAAAGTCAACGTGGTGCCGTTGTGATGGAATTCGCCGGCGCGCTCATTACGCCCCATACCCATCAGGCCGCGCCGCTGCAGCGCCAGCTCGAAACGGCTGTCCAGCGCTTCGCCATTGCGGGTGAAGCTGCACGAATAGACGAGGTCCTGCCTGTCGAAGGTGATCCAGGCCAGGCGCAGCTCGCTCTCCCCGCCGGAACAGGAAATCTCCAGCGGCACCTCGCCGAAACTGCCGCCGGTCACGGTGAGGTCGGCGCGGGTGCGGCGGCGTTCGGAGACGCCGAACAGGTTGCGATAGGAGCCCATGCCCGACCAGGTGCCGCCCAGCTCGTCCGCCTGCCAGCGGTTCTGGCCGTCCTGCCGGCTGTAGCGGATTTCGACTTCCTCGGTGCGCCCGGTGATCGGCGTGTCGTCGGCCTGCGCGCCCATCAGGGCTGCCGACGCAATCAGTGTGTGAAGCAAAGCCATGATATCCCCCCGGTCCTGGCCAGGAGGATCATAGCGCCGCGGCTCACGGGTTCAAAGCCGGCCCGGATCAGCCGCAGGCCATGCTTTCGACGATGTCGCTTTCATTGACGCGAATGGTCAGCCGGTCGGGGCGGTAGTCCATCGTCACCGGCGTGTTCGGGCCCACAACGCGGTAGTTTTCCGGCATGGCATTGCGCGGGACATTGACCCGCGGTTCGCCGACAAAGTGCTGCAGGTCTTCCATACCGCAATCGCCGGTGATCGGCGGGCGTACGGGATTGGCATCGACATCGCCGGCATCTTCCAGCGGCGGCAGGGCCGGCGCGGCGTTGCCTGTGTCTGCCGACGGGGTCTCGGCGATCTCGGGATAGGGTGCGGGGGCCGGTGTTTCACCGCCGCGGGTTGTCAGGGCACAGCCCGCCACAAAACAGGCAATCAGCAGGGAAAGACGGGTTTTCATCGCACGCTACTCGACCGGATCAGCCACACCAGGGCCGTAGAATGACGCCCGATTCGGCCAGGTCAAGGTTGAGGCGCGACGGGCGATAGTCCTCGGTGATGGCGGTGTCGGGATAAATCAGGCGGACATGGCCGGACAGGCTGGCCAGATCGACCTCCTCGACCTGCTGGCCGACGAGATAGCCCATCTGGGCGGCCCCGCAGGGGCTGGTGTCCGGCGCAGCGGCATCGCTATCCCCGTCCACATCCGGCGGCGGCAGGGCCGGGCCGGACGGGCCCATCCCGCTGCCCCCGCTGGAACAGGCGGTAACGGCCAGGGCGGCGAGCGCGGCGAGGAGTGCGTGTTTCATGCCTTCTTCTCCCATCTGCCCTCGGGCGACTGGCGCCAGTAGGACACGGTGCGTCCGTCGGCGGCCGCCTTCTTCCAGAGCGCGCGGGCGTCCTGGACCGAGGCCTCGTCATGCCCGTCGAACATGACGATCATCCGTTCGAAACCGTCCGGATTCTCCGGTTCGGCTCCGTCGAGCAGGAAAAGGCACTGGGCGCCGTTGGGATTGGCTTCGTCCTCGGCCAGCAGGATGGGCTGTCGCGCTTCCTGCCCCGCCCCCGCCTGGCCGTGCGGCGTGAAACTGTCGTCTCGCCAGCTCCACAGCCACTGGTCCAGGGCTTCCAGACGCCGCGCGTCCGGCGAACGCACCAGCGCCCGCCAGCCCCGCGCGAGGGTCTTTTCCAGCAGTTCGGGAAGAACGTCTTCCAGGGCGGAACGTTCCAGATGGTAGAACCAGAGTTCGCCGCTCATCGCCCTCTCCTGCATCTGAACCCGGGGTCCAGTGGACAGTATAACAATGCCGGTGTCATCCCGGCCCCCCGCTTACGCGGGCGCAAGCTTCTGGCCCGCACAGGCGGGCAGCAGGGCCGGGACCCATAACCGCCGGACCTGGGAAAGCGTGGCTCCGCTGCCGGCGTCAGCTGGTCAAAGTGCGGGCGTACAGGTCCCGGACTTCCGCCCGGCACAAGGCCGGGCATCCATCCGGGATGACATGAAAGCCGGGCCTAGCCCTCGTGATTGTCGCGCACGAAGCGGTCGAGGATGCGCACGCCCCAGCCGGTGCCCCAGCTCGGCTGGCGCGGATCGTCCTTCGGGCTCATGCCGCCCATCGCCGTGCCGGCAATGTCGATATGGCACCACGGGCGCTCATTGACGAAGCATTTGAGGAATTCCGCGGCCGAGATCGAGCCGGCCAGGCGGCCTTCGCCGACATTTTTGATGTCGGCATTCTTGGTCTCGATGTGCTTTTCGTAGTCCGGGCCCAGCGGCATCCGCCACACCGGCTCGTCGCTGTCATTGCCCGCCTTGGACAGGTGATCGGCGATCTCGTCGGAATTGGTGAAAATGCCGGCGCGGGTATTGCCCAGCGCGATCAGCATGGCGCCGGTCAGGGTCGCCAGGTCGATGATCAGCTTCGGCTTGAACCGGTCCTGGGAATACCAGAGCACATCGGCCAGCACGAGACGGCCTTCCGCATCGGTGTTGAGGATCTCGATCGTCTGGCCGGACATGGAGGTGACGATATCGCCCGGACGCTGGGCATTGCCGTCGGGCATGTTCTCGACCAGGCCGACAATGCCGATGGCATTGACGTTCGCCTTGCGGCCGGCGAGCGCGCGCATCAGGCCGACCACGGCGGCCGAACCGCCCATGTCGCCGCGCATCTCGTCCATGCCGGCACCCGGCTTCAGCGAGATACCGCCACTGTCGAAGGTCAGGCCCTTGCCGACGAAGAGCAGCGGCGCATCGCCCTCCTTGCCGCCATTCCATTTCATGATGGCGATCTTGCTCTCGAACTCTGACCCCTGGCCGACCCCCAGAAGCGCGCCCATGCCCAGCTCGGTCATGTGGACTTCGTCGAGGATCTCGATCTCGAGACCGAATTCGGCCAGGCCCTCGATCTTCTTGGCGTAGGTTTCCGGGTTCAGCACGTTCGGCGGCAGATTGGTGACATCGCGCGCCAGGTCGACCCCGTCGGCCACAGCGCCCCAGCTTGCCCATTCCGCGTCAGCCGCAGACGTGTCGTCGACCACGATGGAGACGGTCTCCAGCGAGGGCTTCTGGTCGTCCTTAAGCTTGGTGCGGAACTGGTCGTAGCGATAGGCCGCCAGACGGGCACCCAGCGCAGCGCGGGCCGCGCCTTCCGCATCGGTCTCGCCATTGAGCGCGACGGCGACTTTCGTCTCGCCGCTGCTCAGCAGCAGTTTGGCCACGGCCGCACCGGCCTTTTCCAGCGTCGAGGCCGAGCGCTTGTCCTTCTCGCCCAGGCCGAACAGCACGATACGGCTGTTCTCGACACCCGACGGCGCGACGATTTCGAGCGTCTGGCCCGGCTTGCCGGAGAAACGCGAAGCCGCCACGGCCCGCTTCACGGCACCCGAGGTCGCGCCGTCCAGCGTCTCGGCAGCAGCCGACAGGCTCGCACCGTCATAGACCGGCACGGCGATCGCTCCGGATGTGCTGGCGGCAGCGGCGAATTCGATTTTCATGGCTTCCCTCTCCGGTGTGGCGAAGGCCCGGACATGTCATCCGGGCGCAAAAACATATGTCGCGGAAGTGGTATCCGATCACGACGTGAGATAGAAGGCGGATCGCGCAGCACAAGCCGGATCATGATTCTCGTTCAGCGGTATTTCTTCAAGCAATTGCTCTGGCCCTTCCTGACCGCGGTCGGGGCCTTCGCTGCACTGGCGCTGCTGACGCAGTCGCTGTCGAATGTCGATCTGGTCTCCGGCTATTCGGAAACTGCACTGACCTTCATCAAGATCACGCTGCTGGCGCTGCCGCATCTGACCGCCCTTCTGGTCCCGCTCGCGCTGTTCGTCGCCGTCCTGTCGACGCTGAACCGGCTGTCCGGCGACAGCGAGCTGGTGGTGACGCAGGCCTCGGGTCTCGGCCGGTTCGGCATGATCACGCCGGTGCTGCGCCTGGCGGTCTATGTGATGATCGCCAATCTCGCCTTCAATCTCTTCCTGCAGCCGGTTTCCTATCGCGAAATGCGCCGCTCGCTGCACGAACTGCGCTCGGACGTCGCCGCCAGCCTGATCACACCCGGCGCCTTCACCCAGCTGGGCGACGGGGTGACCATCTATGCCCGCGACCGCGACCGGTCCGGCCGCATGCAGGACATCCTGATCGACGATACCCGCGGCGAGGAACAGTCGACCCTGACCGCGCGCGAAGGCGTGGTGGTGCGCACCGACGACCGCTCCGTCATGGTGCTGATCGACGGCAATCGCCAGCAGATCGACGAGGCCGGCGAGCTGTTCTACGGCTCCTTCGACCGCACCGAATTCGATCTCGGCGAGTTCATCGGCCCGGTCGACGCCATGTTCTTCAAGGAAAGCGACCGCTTCCTGCACGAGCTGATCTGGCCCGATGCCGGCACGATCGCGCGCACCGGCGGTCCCGAACGGGCCTGGGCCGAGGCGCACTACCGCCTGTCCGCGCCGCTCTACAACATCGCCTTCGCGCTGATCGCCGCAGCCGCCTTCCTGGCCGGCGATCACTCGCGCATGGGCCATTCGCGGCGCGTGATGATCGCCGTGGCGGCCGGCATGACGATGCGCCTGGTCGGCTTCGGCGTGCAGTCGGCCAGCGCCGACGACAGCGCGATGAATGCCATGCAGTACATCATTCCGCTGGCCGGTATTGCCGGGGCCATCGCCGTGATCTACTGGCCCGCGCGCCGCCGGCCCAAACACCCGCCCGCCGAGACGGCCTCCCTCGCGGGTGCGGAGGTGACGGCATGACCGGCGGCCGTCTCAATCGCTACATGCTGACCCAGACGCTGAGCGGGCTGGGCCTCGCTCTGCTGACCATCACCACGGTGATCGTGCTGGTCGATTTCGTCGAACAATCCCGCGCCATCGGCACGCGGGTCGATGTGTCGACGCTCGACCTTCTGGGCCTGACTCTCCTGAAGACGCCGCTGCTGCTGGAAACCACCCTGCCCTTCATCTTCCTGTTCGGCATCCTGACTTCGCTCTTCCGCCTGAACCGCCGCTCCGAACTGATCGTGATGCGCGCCTCGGGCATGTCGGCCTGGCGGATCCTGACGGCGCCGATGCTGTTTGCCGTCGTGGCCGGCGTGATCGGCGCGACGGCGCTCAACCCGCTGGCGGCCGCCGGCAATGCCGAATTCCAGCGCCGCCGCGATGCGCTGATGAATGTGCGCCAGACGCCGGGTGTGGAAGAGCCGGTCTGGCTGCGCGAGACCACGGCCGACGGCTTCACGGTGATCTCGGCCATGGCGCTGGAGGAGAACCGCCGGGAAGTCCGGCGCCCGACCTTCTATCACTTCTCGCTGAACGATGAGGGCGTGCCCAGTCTGGAGCGCCGGATCGACGGGGCGACTGCGCAGCTGATGGACGGGTTCTGGGAGGTCTCCGGCGCGATCGAGCGCATTCCCAATGAAAGCGCGCTGGAACTGGGCATGATCACCCTGCCCACCCAGATCAACCGCCAGGCCCTGTTCGAACGGGCCCGCTCGCCGCAGGGCGTGTCCTTCTGGGACCTGCCGGGCCTGATTGCCACGGCGCGCGATGCCGGCCTGGCGACCGCGCGCTACGAGCTGCGCTGGCACGGCCTGCTGGCCCTGCCCCTGACACTGCTGGCGGCAACGCTGATCGCTGCTGCCGCAACACTGCGCCTGCACCGGCTGGGCGGAGCGGCCGCCTTTGCGCTGGTCGGCGGGCTGGCCGGCTTCGTGATGTTCTTCTTCCAGGAAGTCCTCAGCTCCTTCGGGGCGACGGGCGCCCTGCCGCCGCTGACGGCCGCCTGGGCCGCACCGGCGATCACTGCGCTGATGGCGCTGACCTATATCGCGTCGACCGAAGACGGCTGACGGCATGGACGCGGGCGGCGGGTTCGGCTAGTCAGGTTCGATCCGTTCGGCCGGGGTTCGGGACAGATCAAGGGGATGACGCGCATGGCGTCACAGGTTCGCCGCCTCGCGGCAGTTTTGTTGAGCACGACGGCGCTGGCGATGGCAGCTCCTGCCCAGGCGCTGGCGCAGACGCCGGAACCGTCGGACCCGCCCATCTACCTGGAAGCCGACCGGATCGACGATCTCGCCGAGGGCGGATACGTCGCGCGCGGAAATGTGCGTGTGCGCCAGCAGGACCGCACCCTGATGGCGGACGAGCTGGAATACCACCCCGAAAGCAATCGCGTGATCGCCCGCGGTCATGTTGTGATCATCGGCCAGGGCCCCTACCCGCAATATGCCGACGAGGTCGAGCTCGATTCGGCCCTGTCCTCGGGTATTGCGCTGGGCTTTGCATCCAGGCTGGAACGTAATGGCCGCGTTGCGGCCGCCTCGGCGATCCGCGACGAGAATGCCTCGATGACGCTGCGCGATGCCTATTATACGGCGTGCGAACTGTGCGAGAACGGCGAAGGCAATCCGACCTGGCGCCTGCGGGCCCGCCAGGTGCACCAGAATGCCGAAGAGCAGATGATCTATTACCGCGATGCGCGGCTGGAAGTTCTCGGCGTGCCGGTGCTCTACGCCCCGGTCTTTGCGCATGCCGACCCGTCGTCGGAGCGGCGCTCGGGCTTTCTCTTCCCCAAGATCGGCGTCTCCTCGCGGCTCGGTTTCGTCTATCAGCAGCCCTATTACTGGTCGCTGTCGCCATCGCAGGACATCGTCATCGCGCCGCGCGTGATGACCAATGTGAACCCGCTGCTCTACACCGAATACCGCAAGCGCTTCTGGTCGGGCTTTACCGAATTCGAGGCCAGCCTGACGCGCGAAGCGGAAATCGACAGCGATGGCGAACGCTTCGGCGAGGAAGAGTGGCGCTGGCATGTGTTCGGCGGCGGCCGGTTCGAGATCAACGAAGACTGGCGCTGGGGTTTCGGCATCCAGCGTGCCTCGGACGACCTTCATCTGCGCCGCTATGATTTTTCCGAACGCGCCAAGGATCTGGGTCAGCCGATCGAGGCGGTGAACCGGCAGCTGGTCAGCCAGCTCTTCGTGGAAAACCGGACCCGGCACCGCTACGGGTCGGTGCTGGCGGCGACCTATCAATCGCTGCGGACCAACGTCAATGACGACACCCTGCCGGATCTGGCGCCGCAGATCGATGTGACACAGATCGTCGATGCGCCCGATGGCTGGGGGCGCGTTTCGCTGAACGGCAATGTGGTGCATCTGACCCGCGAAGCCGGCTCGGACTACACGCGAGGCAGCGCAACGGCCGACTGGCGCACGCGCTGGATCGCCCCCGGCGGCGTGGTGGTCGAGCCCTTCGCGCTGGGCCGTGTAGACTATTACAACCTTGCCGACCTGCCAGTGGCGGCCGGCCAGGACGACACCGACAATTTCACACGCGCACTCGGCCTCGTGGGCACGGAATTCAGCTGGCCCTTTTATCGTGCAGGCGAACAGGTGGACTGGATCATAGAGCCGGTCCTGTCGCTGGTCGCCGCGTCCGACGATCCGGAGCGCACCCGCATTCTCAACGAGGACACGCTGTCGACCGATCTGGACGAGAGCATGCTGTTCGAGCCGGTCCGTGCGTCCGGCTATGATATCTGGGAAGAAGGCACGCGAGCCAGCTACGGCCTTCGTGCCACCGCCTTCTGGGGCGAAACCGGCCGCTTCCGCGCCTTCGCCGGCCGCAGCGAGCGTCTGGACGGGGATCCCGCCTTCGGCCCGACCAGCGGACTGTTCGAAGAAAGCTCCGACTATGTCGTTGCCGGCGAAATCGACATTGCCCAGTTCTCCGCCGAGATCCAGACCCGCCTCGACACGGACGATTACGACGTCAACACCTTGCAGATCTCGACACGCTACAGCGGCGACCGGTTCAGGGCCATGCTGGGATATCTGGACACCAGCGACGACGCTGCCACCCGCGGGCCGCAGCGTGAACTGCGCGCCGATTTTCTGGTGCGCCTGACCGACCGCTGGAGTGCAGTGGCCCGCATGACCCGCGACATCGACCTCGATCTCTCGCGCCGCGAGGAGACCGGCTTCATGTATCGTGACGAGTGCACCCAGTTCGAGATTGTCTATCAGCGCGAGAATCTGGGAATCGAGAGCCTGGGCCCCTCGGAATCGATCCAGTTCCGGATTACCCTCTTCACCCTGGGCAGCCTGGATCCCGAACAGTAACGGTGTCCCGTGATTGCGCCCCTGCCGAGTTTGAGTAATGTTCCGCGCCGAACCGAAATGCGATTGCTTATGACCGCCAAGAACCTCGTTTTCGCCCTGTTTGCCGCTCTGACGGTGTTGCCTGCCATGGTGCTTGCCGGTGGTGCACACGCCCAGACGACGGAGGGGGTTGCTGCGCTCGTCAATGACGAACCGATCACCACGGTCGATGTGCGCAACCGGATGCGTCTGATCATCTCGACCTCCCGCATGTCGCAAATCGACGAGCAGACGCTGGCGCGGGTGCAGGACGAAGCCCTGCGCGGCCTGGTCGACGAGCACCTGCAGATGCAGGCAGCGCGGGAGTATGAAATCGAGATCGAGGACGCGGAGATCAATAACGCCCTTCTCGACCTTGCCAGCCGCAACAATGCGACGATCGACGAAATCCTGGCCGATCTGCAAAATTCGGGCATCGATGCCTCGACCCTGCGCAGCCAGATCGAAGCGGAAATCGCCTGGCAGATCCTGGTCAATGGCCGCTATGGCTCGCGCATCCGGATTTCCGAACAACAGATCGAGCTGGCACTGGACCGTCTGGTCGCCAGCGCCTCCCAGCCGCAATTCTACATCTACGAGATGTTCTTCGAGGTGCGCCGTCCTGGTCAGGAGCAGGCCACGCTGCAACGCGTGATCGCAGTCATGAACCAGCTGCAGCAGGGCGCATCCTTCCCGGAACTGGCACGGCAGTTTTCCGATGCGAGCTCGGCCGCCGCCAATGGCGAGATCGGCTGGGTCGCCCTGTCCGAACTGCAGCCGGAAGTCGCCGCCATCATGCCGCAGATGCGCCGGCAGTTCGAACAGTCCGGTGGCCGTGGCGCCCTGTCCAATCCTGTCCAGGTGCCGGGTGGCTTCATGGTCATTGCACTGGTCTCCGTGCGCGACGGCACGACCTCGCTACAATACGATCTCGTCCAGATCACCGTCCCCCAGAGTGCCGCGAGCGACGACACACGCAATCGCCTTGAGCGCGCGCTTCGGGACAATCCGCAATGTGAGGCCAGCGAAGCCATTGCCGAGCGGATCGACGGTGCCATCCACACGCCGCTCGGCAGTATCGGTGCCGATGCCATGCGCGACGAGATCCGCCAGGCGCTGGAGCCGCTCGATGCCGGCGAGAACACCGGAGTGATCGATACACCGGCCGGCCTGACAGCGCTGATCGTCTGCGACCGCGCCATCACCGGCCCCGGCGTTCCCAGCCGCGACGATGTTGAATCGCAGCTGCGCGGTCAGCAATTGTCGCTGCTCTCGCGCCGCTGGCTGCGCGATCTGCGCCGCGACGCGACCATCGAGATCCGCGAGTGATGACACCGCGCTCACCCATCGTCGTTTCGATGGGTGATCCGGCCGGGATCGGCCCCGAGATCATCCTGAAGGCCCGCAAAGAGCTGGGCACATCCATTCCGCTGCTCGCCCTTGGCGATCCGGGGGTTTTCGCCGGCACCGCTGCCCGCCTCGGCCTTCCGGGGCCGGCTATTGTCGATGCACCGGACGCCCCGCTTCCGGCAGACCGCCTCGCCGTTCTCGCTACACCGCACACCTGTTCCGGGCCGGTCACGCCCGGCCAGCCCGATGCAGCGCATGCGCGCGCGGTCACATCCGCAATCGAGACCGGCGTAGCCCTGTGCCGCGACGGCAAGGCCTCGGCCCTGGTGACCGCGCCGATCTCCAAGGCCGTGCTCTACGAGGCCGGCTTCAGCTTTCCCGGTCACACCGAATATCTCGCCGAACTGACCGCCGAGGCGCCCGTCGAGGGCCCGCGCGGCCCCGCCATGATGCTGTCCGGCGGCGGACTGCGCGTGGTGCTGGCGACCATCCACCTCTCCCTGCGTGACGCCCTCGTGGCGCTGACGGCCGAGCGGATCGCCAGGATTGCCCGTCTGACCCATCACGCCCTCATCCGCGATTTCGGGATTGCCGCTCCGCGGCTGGCCCTCGCGGGTCTCAACCCGCATGCAGGCGAAGGCGGGGCGCTGGGCCGCGAGGAAATCGAGATCGTCAATCCGGCCGCCGCCGCCCTGCGCGCCGAGGGAATCGACATCACCGACGCCCTGCCGCCGGACACGATGTTTCATGCCGAGGCGCGGGCGCAGTACGACGCCGCCGTCTGCCTCTATCACGATCAGGGGCTGATCCCGGTGAAGACGCTGGATTTCCATGGCGGGGTGAACATCACGCTGGGCCTGCCCATCGTGCGGACCTCGCCGGATCACGGCACCGCCTTCGCGATTGCCGGTCAGGGCGTGGCGCGTCCCGACAGCCTGATCGCGGCGATCCGCCAGGCCGCAGAGATAGCGGAGCACCGCGGATGAGCCTCGACGCCCTGCCCCCGCTGCGCGATGTCATCGCCGCCCATGGTCTGGGTGCCAACAAGGCGTTCGGCCAGCACTTCCTGCTGGATCTCAACCTGACCGGCAAGATCGCCAGCCTGGCCGGCGACATGTCGGCGGCCCACGCCGTCGAGATCGGGCCCGGGCCTGGCGGCTTGACCCGCGCCATCCTGACCGCGGGCGCAAAAACCCTGACCGTGATCGAGAAGGACAGCCGCTTCCTGGGCGCGCTGGGCGAGATCGGTACGGCCAGTGGCGGCCGTCTCGACATCATCGAGGCCGATGCGCTGAAGGTCGACGAGGATGCCAGCCTGCCGCGTGACGGCGCGCGGATCATCCTGTCCAACCTGCCCTATAATGTCGGCACGCTGTTGCTGATCAAATGGCTCGAAGCGGAGCCGGTCTGGTGGTCGCGCGCGGTGCTGATGTTCCAGCGCGAAGTCGCCGACCGCGTCGTCGCGGCGCCGGGCACGAAGGCCTATGGCCGTCTCGCCGTGATCTCCCAGGCGCGCTGTGACGTCCGTATGGGGCTGAAAGTGCCCGCACGGGCCTTCACTCCGCCGCCCAAGGTGGACAGCGCTGTCGTGGTGCTGGATCCGCTGCCGGAGGACAAGCGCTTCGCCGATGTCGAGGCGCTGGGCATTGTCACCGCCTCGGCCTTTGGCCAGCGCCGCAAGACGCTGCGCCGCAGCCTGGCCCAGGCCGCCGGACAGACAGGCGCGAGCGCGGAAGACCTGCTCACTGCAGCCGGTATCGATCCGGGTGCAAGGGCGGAAACGGTGGATGTGGCCGGGTTCCGGCGGCTGGCCGAGGCCTGGCGCGCCGCAAAGGGCTGAGCCCCTATTCCTCGTCCATAATCGCGTCGACGAAATCGTCGAGCCAGGGATGGCGGGTGCGCTTGAGGCGTTCGGCGTGCAGGATCAGGCTGAGCTTTTCCAGTGCGCGGGCGAAGTCGTCATTGACGATGATGTAGTCGTATTCGTGCCAGTGCGAGATCTCGTCCTTGGCGCGGTCCATGCGGCCCTTGATGATCTCCGGCGTATCCTGGCCACGCTTGCGCAGACGCTCTTCCAGCAGCGCCAGCGAGGGCGGCAGGATGAAGACCCGCACAGTGTCTTCCGGTGCCTGTTCGGCGATCGCGCGGGCGCCCTGCCAGTCGATGTCGAAGACCACGTCGCGGCCCTCTTCCACGGCATCCATGACCGGTGTCTTCGGCGTGCCGTAATAGCGGCCGAAGACTTCCGCCCATTCGAAGAACTCGCCGTTCGCGGCCTTCGCCTTGAAGTCGTCGACGGACATGAAGTGATAGTCCTGACCGTCGGCCTCGCCGGGACGCGGATCGCGGGTCGTTGCCGAGACGGACAGAATGACATCGGGATTCTGGCTAATCAGGCGCTTGGACAGCGTCGTCTTGCCCGCGCCCGACGGGCTGGACAGCGCCAGAAGAACACCCCGGCGGCGGCCGCGGAAAATCGGTCCGGAATGGCCGTCACTCGACATTCTGTACCTGCTCCCTGAACTGATCGACGGCGTTCTTGATCGCCAAGCCGATCTGCGTGAGTGAAGAATCGGAAGACTTGGAGCATAGAGTGTTCGCTTCGCGATTAAACTCCTGCGACAGGAAGTCCAGCTTGCGGCCGGTCGGCGAGCCGGCCGCCAGAAGCTCGCGTGCCGAGGCGATATGCGCCTCCAGACGGTCCAGCTCCTCGCGGACATCCATCTTCACGGCGAGCGCGGCGGCTTCCTGGGCCAGCCGGTCCTCCGGCAGATCGCCCTCGATCAGCTCGGCAAACTTGGCCGCCAGCCGGTCGCGGATCGTTTCGATGCGCACGGCGGCGCTCGCAGCGGCTTCACGGGTCAGCTGTTCGATCGTGTCGATATGGCCGCTCAGCACGGTCTCGAGCGAACGGCCTTCATCATGGCGGGCCGCCTGAAGCGCATCGAGTGCATCCGCCAGCCCCGCCAGCAGGGCCGAGTCCAGCGCCGGGTCTGCGGTCTGGTCCTGCGGACCGCCCAGCGAACCGGCGAGCGCCACCAGCCCCTCGAAACTCGGCTTGGCGATCACGCCGCGCTCGACATAGGGGGCCGCGGCCGCCAGCAGGGCGTCGATCCGGGCGGTGTCGATATCCAGTCCGGAACCGGACGCATCGCGCTTGAGGGTCAGGGTCGCCTGCACATTGCCGCGCGTGAAGCGCGCCTTGGCGAGATCGCGCGCCTTGGCTTCCAGACGGTCATGGCCGGGCGGAAAACGGAAACGGGCCTCCAGCCCCTTGCCGTTGACGCTGCGCGCCTCCCAGGTCCAGCACCAGTCGCCCGTCACGCCTTCGCAGCGGGCAAATCCCGTCATGCCGGAGAGCACGCCCATCACCGCCCCCCGTTCGAGCGGCGCTCGCGCTCGATCCGGCGCCATTGCGCGACATTGCGCAGGTGCTGGGCATAGGTGTCGGCGAAGACATGGCCGCCCGTACCGTCGGCGACGAAGAAGAGCGCGCTGGTCTCGGCCGGATTGAGCACGGCGGCCAGGGATTCGCGCCCCGGATTGGCGATCGGCGTCGGCGGCAGGCCGGCGATCTGGTAGGTGTTCCAGGCGTTTCCGGTATTGTCGATTTCCGACCGGCGCAGGCCGCGGCCCAGCGGCTCGCCCTGCGAGATACCGTAAATGATGGTCGGATCGCTCTCCAGCCGCATGCCGCGCCGCATCCGGTTGACGAAGACGGAGGCCACTTCGGGCCGTTCGGACGCGATACCCGTCTCCTTTTCCACGACCGAGGCCAGGATGATCGCCTCCTCGCGCGTATCGAAGGGCAGATTCTCCGCGCGGGCCGGCCACAGCTCGTCGAGCAGCGCTGTCTGGGCGGCGGCCATGCGGTCGATGACGTCCTGACGCGGCGTGCCGCGGGTGACCAGATAGGTCTCCGGCAAAAGCGTGCCTTCAGCCGGAATCTCGGCGATCTCGCCGGTCAGGACCTCGACCTCGTTGAGCACGGCGACGATCATCGCGCTGGTCAGCCCTTCCGCGAAGGTGACGGGATGCTGCACCGTCTGGCCGGAGCGCAGGAGTTCGTAGATCTGGGCCATGGAGGCCCCGGCGGGGATGCGGTACTCGCCGGCTCGCAGCGCCCTGTCGCCCTCGTCCAGAGTGACGGCAATGCGGAAGATGCGTCGATCGGTGATCACACCCTCGTCTTCCAGCTGCTGGGCGATGCGGATCAGCCCGGCGCCGCGCGGCAGGAGAACAACGGTCTCCTCGGCAGCCGGACCCGGCTCCGCGAACTCGGCCTCAAGCCATTTATAGCCGCCATAGAGCGCGCCCAGCGCACCGAGCGCCAGCACGATGAGAACCACCAGCAATCCGATAAAGAATTTCGCCAGCCCGTTCCCGGACTTCGGCGCAGGCGTCTCGCTCATTCACATTTCCCCGACAGGCGTCACTCTGCGGCGACGAATACCACGGACGCGTTGGTCCCGCCGAATCCGAAAGAGTTCGACAGGGCGGCGCGGACCGGCTTTTTCACGGCGGCCTTGGGCGCCAGATTGATCGCGGTCTGAACCGACGGATTGTCCAGGTTCAGCGTGGGCGGACAGACCCCGTCGCGGATCGCCAGGATCGAGAAGATCGACTCGACCGCGCCGGCCGCGCCCAGGAGGTGGCCGATCGCCGATTTGGTCGATGACATGACCAGCCCGTCGGCGCTGTCGCCGAACAGGCGTTCGACGGCCCGCAGCTCGATCTCGTCGCCCAGGGGCGTCGAGGTGCCGTGCGCGTTGACATAGTCGATATCGCCCGGCTCCAGCCCGGCATCCTTCAGCGCGGCGGACATGGAGCGGAAACCGCCATCGCCATCCTCGGCCGGGGCCGTGATGTGATAGGCATCGCCGGACAGGCCATAGCCCTTCACTTCGGCGTAGATTTTCGCGCCGCGCGCCTTTGCGTGCTCATAGTCTTCCAGCACCACAATGCCGGCCCCCTCGCCCATGACGAAACCGTCGCGGTCGGCGTCATAGGGGCGCGAAGCCTTTTCCGGCGTGTCGTTGAAACCTGTGGAAAGCGCCTTGCAGGCGACGAAGCCGGCAATGCCCAGACGGCACACGGCGGCTTCGGCACCGCCGGCCACCATCACATCGGCATCGCCGCGGGCGACCAGGCGGGCCGCATCGCCGATGGCGTGGGCGCCGGTCGAACAGGCCGTCACCACGGCGTGGTTCGGACCTTTCAGGCCATGACGGATCGACACCTGGCCGGAGACCAGATTGATCAGCATGGCAGGAATGATGAAGGGAGAGAGGCGCCGGGGCCCCTTCTCGTGCAGATCGACCGAGGCCTGGTAGGTGGTCTCCAGACCGCCGATCCCCGACCCGATCATGACGCCGGTGCGCTGCTTTTCGTCTTCCGTCCCGGGTGTCCAGCCGCTGTCGGCAATCGCCTCGTCGGCGGCGGCAATCCCGTAGAGGATGAAATCGTCGACCCGGCGCCGGTCGCGGGCGCTCAGGACGTCGTCGGGATTGAACACCCCGGCATCGCCCTCGCGGCCGCCGCCGCGTCCGTCGCTGCGTGGAACAAGTCCGGCGATCCGGCAGGCCAGATCATCCGTTTCGAAATGTTCGATCGGACCCAGCCCCGACTGACCGGCGAGAAGACGTTCCCAAACGACTTCCCGCCCGCAGCCCAGCGGCGTGACGAGCCCGATACCTGTGACAACGACGCGACGCATGAAGGGGTCGTTAGCCCACCTTCTCGGAGATGAACTTCACGGCGTCGCCGACCGTCTGGATGTGCTCGGCGGCATCATCCGGAATTTCGATGTCGAACTCTTCTTCGAACGCCATCACCAGTTCGACATTGTCCAGGCTGTCAGCGCCCAGGTCGTCGATGAAGCTCGCGTTTTCCGTGACCTTTTCGGCCTCGACATCGAGATGTTCGACAACAATTTTCTTAACGCGCTCGAGAACGTCAGACATTTCAGACCCTCATAATGAATCACCGCGAGACTATAGCGGTGCAGGAGAAGACGGGAAGTGCCCAATTACAAGGCTTTCCCAAGATGCGCGGGCACCTAGCACACATAATGGCGGGACGCCAGAATGTGACACCGTGTCCGCAGGCTCGGATTTTGCCGCTAGATCATCGCCATACCGCCATTCACATGGACGGTCTGGCCGGTGACATAGTGGGCTTCGGAACTGGCGAGATAGACCACGGCGGCGGCAATGTCGTCGCCCGAGCCCAGATCGCCGGCAGGAATTTTCGTCAGGATGGCCGCCTTCTGGTCGTCGGTCAGCGCATCGGTCATCGGCGAGGCGATGAAGCCCGGCGCGACACAATTCACCGTCACACCGCGCGCCGCAACTTCCTGGGCCAGCGACTTGGAAAAGCCGATCATGCCCGCCTTGGAGGCGCAGTAATTCGTCTGGCCCGGATTGCCGGTGACACCGACCACGGAGGTGATGCCGATGATGCGGCCCCAACGCGCCTTCATCATGCCGCGCAGGGCGGCACGGGACAGGCGGAAATAGCTTTCCAGATTGATGCGCATCACCGTGTCCCAGTCCTCATCCTTCATGCGCATGAGGAGCTGGTCCTTGGTGATGCCGGCATTGGCAACCAGGATGTCCAGCGAGCCCATCGCCTCGGCGGCCTGCTTGGGCAGGGCGTCGACGGCTTCGGCGTCGGACAGGTTGCAGGGCAGGACATGGGTGCGCTCGCCCAGTTCGCCGGCGAGCTCCTGCAGCACGTTTTCGCGCGTACCGGACAGGGCAACGGTCGCGCCCTGGGCATGCAGCTTGCGGGCAATCGCATTGCCCAGACCACCGGTGGCACCGGTCACGAGGGCAGTCTTGCCGGTAAGATCGAACATCATGCGTTCTCCTTGAGAGCCGCCGCGAAGGCTTCCAGATCGTCGGCGGAATTGAGGGCAACGCCATTGGCGTCCTTGGTGGTGCGCTTGAGCATGGTGGTGAGCACCTTGCCCGAACCGGCCTCGGCCAGCGTGCCGATACCCGCCTCCTCGACCATCCACAACACGCTTTCGCGCCAGCGCACGCGGCCGGTCACCTGTTCGACCAGCTGACGGCGGATCGTCTCGACATCATCGGTCGGACGCGCGGTGACATTGGCGACCACCGGCACGACGGGCGCCTTGATCGTCGCTGCGGCGAGCGCTTCGGCCATCGCATCGGCGGCCGGCTGCATCATCGGACAATGGAAGGGTGCGGAGACCGGCAGTTTCATCGCCTTCTTCAGGCCCAGCTCACCGGCCTTGGCGATGGCGGCATCGATGGCCGCGACAGAGCCGGAGATCACGATCTGGCCCGGTGCGTTGTCGTTGGCGATCGCACAGACACCCGCCTGGGCGCCGGCCGCGACGGCCTGTGCCGCCAGATCCTCGTCGGCGCCGAGAAGCGCCGCCATCGTGCCCTCGCCCACCGGCACAGCCTTCTGCATGGCCTGGCCGCGCAGCTTGAGCAGTTTCGCGGCATCGCTGACGGACAGCGCGCCGGCGGCCGCCAGGGCCGAATATTCGCCAAGACTGTGACCGGCGACGAATTCGGCGGCGTTGACGTTTACGTCAAACTCGCTCTTCAGCACCGCCATGACGGCCAGGCTGGCGGCCATCAGGGCCGGCTGGGCGTTCTCGGTGAGGGTGAGTTCTTCGATGGGACCGTTGGCCATCAGGCCCGACAGGTCCTGGCCCAGCGCCGCATCGACTTCGTCCAGCACCGCCTTCGCGCTGGCAAAGCGCTCCGCCAGTTCCTGGCCCATGCCGACGGCCTGGCTGCCCTGACCGGGGAAGACAAAGGCAAATTTCATGGAGTATTCCCTTCCCGACTCTCAAATGGCCGATCTGTTCGGGTTCGCTCGATACCTCCTGCGGGAGGCCGCGCGCAAGGGTGCTTGCGCCTTGCGCTGTGCATTCAATTCGGGTATGGCCCGCGCTTCGCTTGGTTGCGGTCCGTTCTTCCGGTCGATCCTGCATGGTGCAGGGTCAGGGATTTCGGAGCCGCCGCAGACCTGCCCGACCCTTCGGCATGGTGTGCGCCGCAACCGCTTATGAAGGGAGCCGACATGGCACTTTACGAGCACATCTTCATTGCGCGTCCGGACATTTCCCCGGCGCAGATGGAATCTCTCATCGAAGAGACCAAAGCCCTGATCGAAGAGAAGGGCGGCAAGACCGGCAAGACCGAATACTGGGGTCTGCGCAACCTTGCCTACCGCATCAACAAGTCCCGCAAGGGCCATTACGGCCTGATCGACATGGACGCCCCGGCGGATGTCGTTGCCGAACTGGACCGTATCCAGCGCCTGTCCGAAGACGTGATCCGTCACATGACGGTCCGTGTCGAGGACCACAGCGAAGAGCCGTCCGCGATCCTGTCCAAGAAGGACGATCGTCGCGGCCGTCGCGAGCGCAGCTAGAAAGGACTTAACAGATGTCTTCCGGAAACATTTCCAACCTGCCGGCACGCCGTCCGTTCATGCGTCGCCGCAAGGTCTGCCCGTTCTCTGGCGAAAACGCGCCGAAGATCGATTACAAGGACCCCAAGCTGCTGCTCCGCTACATGTCCGAGCGCGGCAAGATCGTGCCGTCCCGCATCACCGCGGTTTCGGCCAAGAAGCAGCGTGAACTGGCCCGCGCCATCAAGCGCGCCCGCCAGCTGGCCCTGCTGCCCTACGTGGTCGATTGAGGGAGGACTGAACGATGAAACTGGTTCTCCTTGAACGCGTGGAAAACCTTGGCGCCATGGGTGACGTTGTCTCCGTGCGTCCGGGCTTCGCCCGCAACTTCCTGCTGCCGCAGGAAAAGGCGCTGCGCGCCACCGAAGCCAACCTGGCCCGTTTCGAAGCCGAACGCGAAGCGCTGGAAAAGCGTAACGCCGAACGCGCTGCAGAAGCTGCCACGGCTGGTGAAACGATCGACGGCGAACGCTTCGTCATGATCCGCCAGGCCGGCGAGAGCGGTCAGCTCTACGGTTCGGTCACGTCCCGCGACATCGCCGACATCGTCTCGGCCAGCGGCACTTCGGTTGCCCGCTCGCAGGTCGTGCTGAATTCGCCGATCAAGACGCTGGGCGTCCACGACGTGCGCATCAAGCTGCACGCCGATGTCTCCGTGATGGTGTCGATCAATGTCGCCCGTTCCGAAGAGGAAGCCGAACGCCAGGCGGCCGGTGAAGACGTGATCGCGGCCCAAGCCGACGAAGATCGCGCCATCGCCGAAGCCCAGGCCGCGGCCCTGTTCGAAGCCAGCGAGGAAGGCCAGGAACTGGCTGCCCAGCAGGCTGCGGAAGCCGAAACGGCCGGCGACGAAGCCGAGACCGAGGAAACCGAGCAGTAAGTCCTGCAGGTTCCCGAATTTTCAAAGGGCGGCCCGCCGGGCCGCCCTTTTCTTTTTGCTGTCGCTAATCCGGAAGACGCGCGCTAGCGTACGAACCCGTAGGGGATGGCCGGACCTGCTTCCGTGCCGAGGAAATGCGAATGGGTTTTCCGCCTGTCTTCCGTCTGGTCGAACGCTGGCTCGGCGTGCTCCTGTGTTTCCTGCTCGCCCTGTCGCAGGGCTATTTCATCCTCGGTCTCTACGTGTTCTCGGTCGACGAATATGTCGATCTGGAGCCGAATGTGACGTTCGAGGATGTGCGGCCGGTGATCGAATGGCCGCTGGAAACGGCGATCGTCATCGCCTTTGCCGGCGCGGCGCTGGCCACCGTGCTGGCCCTGTTCCGCTCCCGCTGGGCCTTTGCCGCCATCCTTGTGCACTTCGTCGCCGCGAAGACGGCCTGGGTGCTGTCGACCTTCCTGCCCTATTATGACGGCGGAGCGATCGGCGCCTGGCTGACCGTCATCCAGATGATCGCCATTGTGCTGATCTTCCGCACGACAGCCCCTTTCCGGCCCCGCCGGGCTGTATGACAGTCACACTGTGGATAAACCGGTCATCCAACCCCTTGTTTTCCCGCTCCTGAAACTCTCCTGCCCTGTCGCACAAACCCATGACAGGCAAGGCGGACGTGACGTTATCCACAGCCATCAACAATCGTTAACGCCGACCGGTCCGGCAGCTGCATCTGACAGTGTTCGACAGTGGCCACGGGCGATCCGGCCCGGTATTGATCCGCCCTTCGCCTGCGGGCGAAGTGAAGGGGACCATCGGAATGACCACCGCGCTGCAGCCGTTCGTCGAGAACGACTCCGAAATTGCCAATGCCGATACGGCACCGCACAACCTGGATGCGGAACAGGCATTTCTGGGCGCGCTTCTGTATGACAACGAGATGTATCACCGGGTCGCCGACTGGCTGAAGCCGGCGCATTTCTACGACCCGGTCCATGGCCGCATCTATGAAACCGCCGCCGATTTGATCGGCCGCGGCTCGCTGGCCGACGCCGTCGTGCTGAAAACCCAGTTCGACCGCGATGACGGGCTGCGCGAAATCGGTGGCACCACCTATCTCGCCGTCCTGATGGAAGGCGCAGTAACGGGCAATGCGGCCGTCGAGTACGCCAAGATCATCTATGAGCTGGCCCTGCGCCGCGAACTGATCCGCATCGGTCACGATCTCGCCAATACCGCCGGCAGCGATGCCGAGGTCCAGGCGCGCGCCCTGATCCAGGATATCGAACAGCAGCTCTACAATCTGGCCGAGGAAGGCTCGGCCTCGCGCGGCTTTGTCAGCTTCAAACAGGCGCTGGCCGAGTCGGTGGAAACCGCTTCGGCAGCCTATGAGCGCGAAGGCGGCCTGGCCGGTATCTCCTCGGGTCTGAGAGAACTGGACCGCAAGCTGGGCGGGCTGCACCCGTCGGACCTGATCATCCTCGCCGGCCGTCCCTCGATGGGCAAGACCTCGCTGGCGACGAATATCGCTTTCAACATCGCCAAGGCCTACCGGTACGAGGAACAGCCCGACGGCACACGCAAGACCGTCAATGGCGGCGTGGTGGGCTTCTACTCGCTGGAAATGTCGGCCGAACAGCTCGCCACGCGTCTCATCGCCGACCATACCGGCATCCCCGGCTACATGATCCGCCAGGGTACGATCGACGCGGCCCAGTACGAAGATATCCGCGACGGCGTGCTCGAGATCCAGGGCCTGCCGCTCTATATCGACGACACCGGCGGCCTGCCCATCTCCGCCCTCGCTGCCCGCGCGCGCCGCCTCAAGCGTACGCACGGCCTCGACCTGATCGTGGTCGACTATCTGCAGCTGGTCACCTCCTCGCGCGCCCGTGCCGGCGCCAGCCGGGTGGAAGAGGTCTCCGAGGTCACCCAGAACCTCAAGGCGCTGGCCAAGGAGCTCGGCGTTCCGGTGATCGCCCTCTCCCAGCTGTCGCGCCAGGTGGAAAATCGCGACGACAAGAAACCGCAGCTGTCCGACCTGCGCGAATCCGGCTCGATCGAGCAGGACGCTGACGTCGTGCTGTTCGTTTACCGGGAAGCCTATTACAAGGAACGCGAGAAGCCGCGCGAAGACACGCCGGAATATCTCGCCTGGGAAGAAGAGTTCCGCCGGATTGAGAAAGTCGCTGAAGTCATCATCGGCAAGCAGCGTCACGGCCCGATCGGATCGGCAAAGCTCCACTTTGATGGCATGCTGACGAAGTTCACCGATCTCGAGACCCGCTATGACGACGAGTCCGACTGACACACGCGCCGAACCCGCTCCGCGCCTGATCATCGATCTGGCGACCATCCAGCAGAATTACCGCAAGGTCCGCGACCTCGCGCCCGGCGCCGAGGCCGGCGCCGTGGTGAAGGCCAACGCCTATGGTCTCGGCGCCATGGAAGTGGTGCCGGCGCTGGCCGATGCCGGCTGCCGCACCTTCTATGTCGCGCATACGTCGGAAGGCCGCGAGGCCCGCACGGCGCTCGCCGGGCGCCCGGCCGACATCTATGTCTTCAACGGGTTCTGGCCGGCCGAACTGCCGGCCCTGCGCGATGCCGAGCTTTTCCCGGTGATCAACGAGCTCGCCCAGCTGGAGCAATTGCGCGAACAGGCGCCGGACCTGCCCTGCGCGCTGCATTTCGACACCGGCATGAACCGTCTGGGCCTCGGCCCCGAGGAAACCGACGCGCTGATCGCGAATCCCGCGCGGCTTGACGCCATCGATGTGCGGCAGATCATGAGCCATCTCGCCTGCGCCGACGAGCCGGTCTACCCGCTCAATGCACGGCAGCTGGAACGCTTCTCCCGCATCCGTGAGGCCTTCCACGGCATTCCCGCCTCGCTGTCCAATTCTGCCGGCATCCTGCTGGGGCCGGACTATCATTTCGACGTGCTGCGCCCCGGGCTCGCCCTGTTCGGCGGGGTTCCCGCCCCCGGCTATCCCTCGCCCTTCGAACCGGCGGTCGAGATCGACGCCCCCATCCTGCAGATCCGCACGCTGCGGCCCGGCGACACGGTGGGCTATGGCGCAACCTTCACGGCTGACACGCCGCGCCGCATCGCGACAGTCGCGGCCGGCTATGCCGACGGGCTGCTGCGCGCCTTCGGCAATGGCGGGTTCGGCCGGATCGGCGAGACCCGTGTGCCGATCCTGGGCCGGGTGTCGATGGACCTGATCGGTGTCGATGTCACCGATGTCGATAACCCGCTCGCACCGGGGCACCCGGTCTGCTTCCTCGGCGGCGATATCGAGGACATGGCCAACAGTGCCGCCACCATCTCCTACGAATTCCTGGTCCGTCTGGGCCTGCGTTTCCACCGCATCTACAAGCCGGCTGCCAGACGGCGCTGACCCCGGACACATTCTGTCATCCTCCCCTGCTTGACTGTGCGCAAACAGAAGGAGACACACCCACATGGCCCGATCCGATAGCGTCTATGTCTGCCAGTCCTGCGGTGCCGTCCATTCCAAATGGGCGGGCAAGTGCGATGATTGCGGCCAGTGGAACACCCTGGTCGAGGAAGCCGCATCCGCGCCCCTGGGCACACAGGCAACCGCCGCGAAAAAGCGTGGCCGCGCAGCCCGCCTGGAACTGGTCGATCTCGGGGCCGAGACCCCGGAAACGCCGCGCCTGCGATCGGGCATAGACGAGCTGGACCGGGTGGCCGGCGGCGGGCTGGTGCCCGGCTCGGCCATCCTCGTCGGCGGCGATCCCGGCATCGGCAAGTCGACGCTTCTGCTGCAGATGATGGCGCAGCTGGCCAACCAGAATACGCGCGCCATCTATATTTCCGGCGAGGAAGCGATCGACCAGGTGCGCCGCCGCGCCCGCCGGCTCGGTCTGGCCGATGCGCCGGTGGCACTGGCAGCCGAGACCTCGCTCAACGACATTCTGGACGGGCTGAAATCGGAAAAGCCGGACATCGTCGTGATCGATTCGATCCAGACGCTGTGGACCGACCAGCTGGCGGCCGCGCCGGGCACGGTGGCCCAGGTGCGCGCCTGCGCCCAGGAACTCGTCCGCTTTGCCAAGAAACGGAACTGCACCGTCATCCTGGTCGGCCATGTCACCAAGGACGGCCAGATTGCTGGGCCGCGCGTGGTCGAGCACATGGTCGATGCGGTGCTCTATTTCGAAGGCGAGCGCTCGCACCAGTTCCGCATCCTGCGCGCCGTGAAGAACCGCTTCGGACCGACCGACGAGATCGGTGTGTTCGAGATGGGCGACAAGGGGCTCGGCGAGGTCACCAACCCCTCCTCCCTCTTTCTTGATGGCCGCGCCGAGGCCAATCCCGGTGCCGCGGTCTTTGCCGGCATGGAGGGCACGCGGCCGGTCCTGTCGGAGATCCAGGCGCTGGTCGCGCCCGCCGCCTTCGGCACACCGCGCCGCGCTGTTGTGGGCTGGGATTCAGGGCGCCTCGCCATGGTGCTGGCCGTGCTGGAAGCGCGCTGCGGCGTCAACATCTCCAATCGCGACATCTTCCTCAATGTTGCCGGCGGGCTGAAAATCACCGAGCCGGCCGCCGATCTGGCCGTTGCCGCCGCGATTGTCTCCTCGGCAATGGATGTGGCGCTGCCGGGCAAGGGTGTCGTTTACGGAGAAATCAGTCTTTCCGGCGATGTTCGTCCCGTCGGACGCTCTGAGGCCCGGCTGAAGGAAGCCGCAAAGCTCGGTTTCGACTCGGCCATCGCGCCCCAGGCCGCGGCCGACGGTAACGCACCCGTGCGGGTGCATGGCGTGGCCACGGCGCTCGAATTGGTGCAGACTTTGCGGGCTCTGGCGGGAGAGTAGGAGTTGCAGGGATGGATGGATCGCTGAGTGCCTTCGACGGGATCGGCCTCGCCATCCTGTTGATTTCCGGCCTCCTGGCGCTGGTGCGCGGCTTTGTCCGCGAAGCCCTGTCGGTCACCGCCTTCGTCGCCGCCTCACTGGCGGCCTTGTGGAGTCTGCCGGTTTTCATCGGCCCGGCCCGCGACATCATCGATCCGGACTGGCTGGCACCTGTCGCCGTCGGCGCGGCCGTCTTCATCCTGATCTATCTGGCCGTCACTTTCGTGACGAGCTCGCTCTCCAAGGGACTGGCCAAGGGCGAAGATGTGAATGTCGTCGACCGCACGCTGGGCTTTGTCTTCGGCGTCGTGCGCGGCCTCGTCCTGCTCGGTCTCGGTGTGATCTTCATGGCCGCAACGATGGGTGAAAGCGGACGCCCGCCGGCCTGGGTGACCCAGGCGCGCATCTATCCGCTGGTCGGCGCGACGGCCCGGGCCCTGCAGACGCTGGCTCCCGAGACCTCGCGGCTGGCCGAGACCCGTCCCCTGCCCTATGGCGAGGACGACCCGATTGCAGAAACAATAAGAAATAATGACAGCTCCTATGGAAGCCGCGACCGAAACCGACTAGATGACCTCATCGGTTCGACCACGGATGACCAGGACGAGGACGGATGAGCCAGGCCAACCCCCAAACTGCCACGCTCACTTACGATCCCGAGACGGATCGCCCCCAGGAAGAATGCGGTGTTTTCGCCGTTTACAATGCGGTAGATGCCGGTGTTCTCACTGCGCTCGGGCTTCACGCCCTGCAGCATCGTGGACAGGAAGCCTGCGGCATCGCGACCCATGACGGGTCGCGTTTCCATATCGAGCGCTATCTCGGCCTTGTCGGCGAGAACTTCACCTCGCCAGACATGCCGCAGCGCCTGCCCGGCAGGGTCGCGATCGGCCATGCCCGCTATTCCACCCAGGGTGCATCCGTGCTGCGCAATGTGCAGCCGCTGTATTCGGATGTGCGCGGCGGCGGCATCGCCCTCGCCCACAACGGCAATCTGACGAATGCCCGCGTCCTGCGCGAAGAGCTCGTCAGCCACGGCGCCATCTTCCAGTCGACCTCCGATTCGGAGGTCGTTCTGCACCTGGCTGCCCAGTCAAAAAAGACCAAGCTGACCAATCGCGTCCTGCAGGCGCTGAAACAGGTGCAGGGCGCCTTCGCTTTCGTGGCGCTGGTGAATGACCGCCTGATCGCCGCCCGTGACCCCTACGGCATCCGGCCGCTGGTGATGGGCACGCTGGGTGACGCGGTGATCTTCGCCTCGGAAACCTGTGCGCTGGACATGGTCGGCGCGAGTTTCGTGCGCGATATCGAGCCCGGCGAGGCCGTCGTAGTGAGCGAGGACGGCATCCGTTCCGAACGCTTCGCCCCGGCTCATCCGGCCCGCATCTGCGCCTTCGAATACATCTATTTTGCCCGGCCCGACTCGATCATCGGCGGCCGCTCGGTCTACGAGGCCCGTAAACAGATGGGCCGCCAGCTGGCGATGGAAACACCGGCCGATGTCGACGTCATCGTGCCCGTGCCCGACAGCGGCGTGCCGGCTGCGATCGGCTATTCGGAAGCGGCAGGCGTGCCCTTCGAACTGGGCATCATCCGCTCGCACTTCGTCGGCCGGACCTTCATCCAGCCGACCCAGGACCGGCGCGACCTGTCGGTCCGCCGCAAACACTCGGCCAATGCGGCCGTGGTGCGCGGCAAGCGCGTCCTGCTGATCGACGATTCCATCGTGCGCGGCACGACCTCGCTGAAGATCGTGCGCATGATGCGCGAGGCCGGCGCGGCGGAAGTGCATTTCCGCTCGGCCTGCCCGCCGATCAAGTTTCCGGACTTCTACGGCATCGACATGGCCGGACGGGCCGAACTGATCGCCGCGAACATGGAACTGGACGAAATGGCCGCCAAGCTCGAGGCCGACAGCCTCGGCTTCCTGTCGGTCGACGGTCTCTACCAGGCCGTCTGCGGCGAAGCGCGCAATGATGCGAACCCGCAACTTGCCGACCACTATTTCACCGGCGAGTACCCGACCCGTCTCGTCGACCACGACCGGGACCTCTCGGCCAAGGAATTCCAGCTCTCGCTTCTGGTGGACGCATGACCGACATCGATCTGAAAGGCCGCCTCGCTCTCGTCAGCGGGGCCTCGCGGGGTATTGGCCGGGCTCTGGCCCTGGAACTGGCCAAGGCCGGCGCCCATGTGATCGCCACCGCCCGCACCCAGGGCGCCCTGGAAGAGCTGGACGACGCCATCAAGGCTGCCGGCGGGACCACGACGCTCGTGCCGATGGACCTGATGTCGGAAGACGGGATCGAACAGCTCGGCCAGATTGTCACCGACCGTTGGGGCAAGCTGGACATCATGATCGCCAATGCCGGTGCGCTGGGTGAGCTGACACCGGCCGCCCAGGTGAAGGCCAAGACCTGGCAGAACGTGCTGGGTGTGAACCTGGTCGCGCCGGCGCGCATGATCCGCGCCTTCGAGGGACCGCTGCTGTCGTCGGATGCCGGCCGCGCCGTCTTCATCTCCTCGGGCGCCGCCAGCTCGCGCCGGGCCTTCTGGGCGCCCTACGCGGCCGCCAAGTCCGGCCTCGACGCCCTCGCCCAGTCCTGGGCTGCCGAGCACGTGAATTCGCCCAGCCTGCGCATCAATGTCGTCTATCCCGGCGCCATGCGCACGCGGATGCGCGCCAAGGCCTTCCCGGGCGAGGATCCCAATTCCCTGCCGGAACCGGCCGCCCTGTGGCCGCTGGTCGCCGAACTGGTCGGTCCGGACTGTGCCCGCCACGGCGAAATCGTGCGGTTCGAGGGCTAGCGCTCAACTTGCCGTGAGCGCGTGACGCACCGGCTTCCCGTTGCCCCCAAGCCGGTGCTAGCTGGGCGGCATGCCTCAGCGTCCCGACATCGCCTTCACACGCCTCACCAGGATCGCGCCGGACGCGATCCTGGACCACATGTCCGATCCACGCCTGGCCGAGCACATGCCCCTGCTCAACGGCGGTTGGGACATGGAGACCTGCACAGCCTTCATCGCCGCCAAGGAGGCGTGCTGGGCACGCGACGGGCTGGGACACTGGGCGATCCTGGCGGACGGGCGCTATGCCGGCTGGGGCGGCTTCCAGAAGGAAGGTGAGGACTGGGATTACGGCCTGGTGCTGCGGCCGCAGGATTTCGGTCTCGGCCTCACAATCACCCGCAAGGCCCTCGCCTTCGCCCGCGCCGATGCGCGCATCCCGTGGATTACCTTCCTCCTGCCGCCCTCGCGCCGCCATGTGCGCGGTCTGGAGCGGCTGGGGGCGGAGATGGTGGGCGAAGTCAGCTATGAGGGCGAGGTCTTCCGCAAATACCGGCTGGAGACGTCCTGAGCGCCGTGCAGGAAGGGCCGGCGATGTCTTCTTCCCGTCAGCTGGGCTTGCGCGGTCCGGCCGCCTTGCCCGGCTTGCCGGCTTTCTTGACCGATCCGGGGGCGCCCTTGGGCTTCTGACGGATGCGCGGCACGCTGGCCCGCGCCGGCGCTCCGGCCCGGACCGGCGCACTGCCGCCACGCTCGCCATCGGCGTAAGGATTCTTGCCCGCTTTCACGATCAGACGGATCGGCACACCGGGCAGATCGAAAGCCTCGCGCAGCCCGTTCACCAGATAGCGCTTGTAGCTTTCCGGCAGTTCGCTGGCGCGCGAGCACATCATCACGAAGGTCGGCGGACGGCCCTTGGTCTGGGTGATATAGCGCGGCTTGACGCGGCGGCCATTGATCGAGGGCGGCGGATGCCGCTCGATCATCTCGTGCAGCCAGTCATTGAGATCCCGGGTCTTCACCTTGGCATCCCAGTCGGTATGCAGTCGCGACAGGGCCGGCATGATCGTCTCCAGCCCTTTCTTCTTGAGGGCCGAGATCGGCAGGATCGGCGCACCGGTCATCTGCGGCAGCAAGCGCTCGAACTCGGTGCGTATGTCCTTGATGAAGGCGTCGCGCTGGTGCACGAGGTCCATCTTGGAAACAGCGATCGCGACCGCGCGGCCTTCCTTGTAGGCCATGTCGGCCAGGTGCAGGTCCTGCTTTTCCAGCGGGTGGCCGGCATCGACGATCAGCAGCACGACTTCGGCAAACTTCACGGCGCGCAGTGTGTCGGCGGCGCTCATGCGCTCCAGCCGGTCATTGACCTTGCCGCGCTTTCTCAGACCGGCCGTGTCGTGCAAACGCACCCGGCGCCCGTCCCACATCCAGTCGATCGAGATCGCGTCGCGGGTGATCCCCGCTTCAGGCCCGGTGATCAGGCGTTCCTCGCCGATCAGCGCATTGATGAGGGTCGACTTGCCCGCATTCGGACGGCCGATCACGGCGATCCGCAGCGGCGGATCCTCGCTGTCGTCGCGATAGCGTTTGGCATCGCGGGCCATGCTGCCCAGACCGGTCTCGACGGCATCATAAAGGTCGCCGATACCGCCGCCATGGGCCGCCGACAGGGGCACAGGCTCGCCCAGGCCAAGGCCGTAGGCGTCCATCAACCCGCTCTCGCCGAACCGGCCCTCGCACTTGTTGGCGACCAGAACGACCGGTTTGCCCGAGCGGCGGATCACATCGGCAAAGCTCTGGTCCAGCGGCGTCACGCCGGTACGGGCATCGATCAGGAAGAGGCAGAGATCGGCATCCTTGAGCGCAATCTCGGTCTGGGTGCGCATTTCAGCGTCCAGACCGGCCTTCTCGCCATCGTCATAGCCCGCCGTGTCGATCAGCAGGAGTTCCATATCGCCCAGCCGGCCGCGCGCCTCGCGACGGTCACGCGTGACCCCCGGGCGATCGTCGACGATCGCCAGCGGTTTTCCGGCCAGCCGGTTGAACAGGGTGGATTTACCCACATTGGGCCGTCCGACGACGGCGATGCGGGGCAGATATGCAGTCATGCGCGAGCGCCTAGAGCAATTTCACACGGAATGAAATCACAAAAAGCCGCTGAACGCCCGATTTGCCGTTAGCGGATCGCGATCAGCCGCGCCTCGTCGGTGAGCACATAGATGGTCTCATTGGCGATGACCGGGCCGATGAAGACGTCGTCGCGCAGGTCCATCTCGCGCAGAACTTCACCGTCATAGGCATTCAGCACCACGCCCTGACCATTGCTCGATGCCACAAAGACGCGGCCGCCGGCGAGAACCGGGCCCGTCCAGGCGATGCGGTCCCGGCGCTTGTTCGGATTTTCGAACAGGTCGAGCTGCGTCATCCAGAGGACGGATCCGTCACGGCGGTCGAGACAGACGATCTCGGCTTCATTCGTGGTGACGAAGAGATAATTGCCTGCCACCCACGGCGCCTGGGAGCCGCCGGCCGGCTGCGTCCACAGACGCTCGCCGGTGCGCAGCGAAATCGCCACCAGCAGACCGGAATGGCTCATCGCATAGACGGTGTCTTCCATGATGACCGGGCTGCCGGCGAGATCGTTGATCTCGGACACGGCCGTCAGACGGGACGAGCCGGACAGGCTGTCCGACCAGATCGGATTGCCGTTCTGCACACGCAGCGCGATCAACTCGCCCGAGGCGAAGGGTGCAATGACCAGATCGCCCAGCACGGCCGGGGACGGCGCGGTCAGCAGGCGGGCGGTCTCGACGATGCCCGGATGGGTCCACATGACGGTACCGTCATCGGCGTCGAGCGCGAGGAGCTCGTTATTGTCGCTGGTCACGAAGACACGGCCATCGGCCACGGTCGGCGCCCCGTGGAAGGGAACCAGCACATCGCTGCGCCAGATCTCGTCACCGCTCTCGGCATCCAGCGCCACGAAATAGTTGTAGCCGGAATGCGCGTAGACACGGCCGCCATCATAGGCCACGGCGCCGCCGAAGGACATGCGGTCGCGCCGGTTGGGACCTTCCAGACGCGTCGACCATTGACGGGCACCGCTGTCGGCATCATGGGCAAAGACCACGCCATTGGCGTCGATCGTGAAGATACGGCCATCGGCGACGACAGGCCGCGCGATGATACGGCGATTATTGTCCGACCCCTCACCGAAGCTCTGGCGCCAGGCCACTTCGAGAGGGCCGCTCGCCTGGGTGTGCTGCAGGGCGTGTGTCGGATAGCCGTCCGGCTGCGGCCAGACCTGGTTCACATAGGCCGTCGGCAGATCGACCGGTGCCGCTTCGGTATCGAGCTGGAGGCCCTGTTCGAACGACATGATCGAAACGCGGTTATCGTCCGGCGCCGTGCCGTTCAGATTGTCATCCTCGTCATCCCCGATGCCCGGGATCACATTGAGCGGATTGGGAATGTCCGGGATCGAGGAACAGGCCGCCAGCGGCGCGATCAGCGCCACGGCGAGAAGATTACGGATACGCTCGACACTATTCATCGCCTGGCTCCCCGGCGTCATTTTCATCATCGCCGGCCGGTGCCGGGTCTTCCGTCACGTCGCCTGCCGGCATGCCGGCTTCAGCTTCGCCGCCTGCGGCTTCGGCCGGTGCCTGCGTCGCCGACCGGCTCGCGATCACGGCCAGGGCTTCCTGGGCGCGTTGCCGCACGCCCTGCGGGGCGTCGAAGCCGAAGCTGATCAGCTGGTAGGTTTCGCGGGCACGTTCGAGATTGCCATCGCGCAGCGCAGCCGCAGCGATCGCCTCACGCGCCAGGAAGCGGTAGGGCGAGGTGTCGCCGGTCAGCGGCGTCAGGCGGATCTCGATATCGTTGAAGCTCAGTGCGTCCCACCGGGCCCAGACCGATTTCAGCGTGGCCAGGTCGCGAATGACAGGATCGGACGCCTGGCGGGCCGCCCGGTCGAAGAAGCCGGCAGCCGCTTCGCGGTCGCCCTCTTCCAGCGCAACCGAACCGCGCTGCAGCAGCGCCAGTTCCGGATAGCCGCCGACGCCGTCCTCGGCGAGCGTCTCGAATCCGGTCGATGCCAGGGAGTAATTGCCGGCCTCGGCCGCACGCAGCGCGGACACATAGGCATCGGACGACGCCTCATGCTGTGCCGTACGCCACGCGTTCCAGCCCTGGTAACCGGCCGCACCGGCGATGATCACCAGCGCGCCGCCGAGCACCCAGGGGCCGTACTTGCGCAATAAATCCTGATACTTGTCGCGGCGAAGTTCTTCGTCGACTTCCTCGAAAATATCGACCACGTCGATGTGGCTCCGTCGTTCTTGTGCCCATGCCGAAAGGTTTGCGCGGGACCCTAGCCTTACCCGCGCCGGGCGGCAACAGAGCTCAACCGTCCTGACGCGTCATGGTGTAGACCTGTGCCGTGGCCGGGAAGCTGCGATCGCGCACCTCCTCGGCATAACGCTGCACCGCAGCGGTCGTGCGTTCGGCCTGGTTGTCATAGCGCTTGACGAATTTCGGCGTCCACTCGAACACGCCCAGCATATCCTGGGTGACCAGCACCTGGCCGTCGCAGGCCGCCGAAGCACCGATGCCGATCGTGGGGACCGGCACTTTCTGGGTGATTTCCAGAGCGAGATCCTCGGCCACGCCTTCCACAACGATGGCAAAGGCGCCTGCGTCCGCGGTCGCCATGGCTTCATCGATCACTTTCTGGCGCTCGGCGCGGGTGCGGCCCTTGGCCTTGAACCCGCCATCGGCCAGCGCCGCCTGGGGCCGGAGCCCGATATGCCCCATTACCGGGATCGAGCGCTGGGCCATGAAGTCGATGGTTTCGGCGGCATAGGTCCCGCTCTCGATCTTGATCGCCTGGCAGCCGGTCTCGCACATGATGCGGGCGGCGTTCTCGAACGCCTGCTGCGGCGACTTTTCGTAGCTGCCGAACGGCATGTCGACGGTCACCAGCGCGCGCTTGGCGCCGCGCATCACGGCCTGGCCGTGCAGGATCATCATGTCGAGGGTAACGCCGATGGTCGAATCGAGCCCGTGCACCACCATGCCGACGCTGTCGCCGACCAGCAGGAGATCGCAGTGCGGGTCGAGCAGCCGCGCCATCGGGGCATCATAGGCCGTCAGGCAGACGATCGGTTCGCCGCCCTTGCGGGCCCGGATTTCAGGAGCAGTGATGCGGCGGGTCTGGGTCTGGGCGGACATGGCTGTCTCTCCGGGGTTGGCCGGAGAGACTAGCTCACAATGCTGCGGTGCAAAAGCCCGCCCTCGCCCGTGCAGTATCAGCCGGCAATCCGGCGCGGCAGGACGACAGCAACGAGACCGACGGCGACGGCCATGGCGGCCGCGGCGAGCACTTCCGGCGACATCAGGAAGCCGGCATTGGCCAGCAGGCCTTCGGTGGGGACATGCATGTTGCCGAACACGCTTTCGAGTTGACTCCCGGCAATGGCCGATCCCGTGGAGCCAGCACCGCCCAGGATCAGGACCCGTTTGCGGTCCGGACGCGACAGGCGCTCGACCACCGATCTGGAAAAGGCTTCGCTCTCGCTGTCGCGTTCCAGCGGGGCTGCGGCGTCGGCAAAGGCCGCCTTCAGCCTTGCATCGAATGCATCATCTATCGTCATGACGCCATTTCCTCAGCTTCCTGGAAGTAGGCCTGCAATTTGGCCCGCCCCCGGTTCACATGCGATTTCACCGTTCCCAGCGGCATTCCGGTCGCCTCTGCAGCTTCGGAATGCGACAATCCGCAAGAGTAGCACATCACCACCGCGATGCGTTCCTCCTCCTTCAATGTGGCAAGCGCCCGGTCGAGATCAACCACATTGCCCATGTCCCGTGGCGCTTCGCTGTCTTCCAGTCCGGTCTGGAATTTCTCCATGGCCCGCTCGGTGGAGCGCCGCTTGCGCGCGGCCATCAGGAATTCCGTGTAGGCAATCGAGCACAGCCAGGACTTGAATGCGCCCTTGCCGGTGAAGGTGCCGATCTTCTCGTAGGCGCGGATGAAGGCGTCCTGCGCGAGATCGTCAGCCAGGGCATGGTTGCGGCACATGCGATGCAGCATCCCCCTGACCAGCCCCTGGTGGCGCCGGACCAGCTCCCCGAAAGCCGCCGCATTCTTGGTGGCGACCACGAGGGCGACAAGTTCTTCGTCCGGCGCCTTCATCGGCGGCGTCCTCCTCAGGCCTGGTCTTTTTTGCCGAACAGGCCAAAGCCGATCAGCACCAGACCGATCAGGCCCGGGAAGGCCGCGACGGCCGGCATGATGTACATGGCTTCCGCATCACCCTCGACACCGAAGATGGCAAAGCCCAGAACGATCAGGGCCAGCGCGATGGCCACCAGGATCGAACCGCTCTTCAGATCGCCATTGGAATCCTTGCGCGGCATACCCAGTGCGCGGATCGTCTCCGGCGTCATGGTCTGCCCGTTGCGGATCGCCTCCTCGACGACGCGCAGCGTTGCCCGGCGATTGCGCGATACCGCGCTCATTGCGATCCAGACGATAGCCACCACCATGATGAAGGGCGACATCGACACCAGCATGACTGTCAGGTCCATTTTCGTAACTCCCGTATCTGGGCGGGTCCGCACAATGCTGCCCGTTTGACACCTTGATGCACCATCGTGCGGAATTGGATGCAGGCGGACTATCCGATGATGGCCACGCCGAACAGATACATATGAAGATTCATGATGATAAGCGCTGCAAGTGCGCCCAGCACGATCGCCGTCAGATCGCCGCCCCAGCCCTTCACGACCGGCGGCGGGGTCTCGCGCAGCCAGGACGACACGAAGGTCACCAGCGACCAGACAAAGAAACTGCCGAACAGCACGAGTGCGGCGCGTTCGCCATTGGCAAGGAAGTGTGCACCCGCCCACAGCATGACCCCGGCCAGCATGGGATGGCGTACCCAGTGGCGGATATGTCCTGGCGCATAGGCCGACACGATAAGGATCAGCCCCAGCGGCACCAGGGCGAAAGCCAGATGACGCGTCCACACCGGCGGCGCCCAGACGGTTCCGGCCACAGGCTGGGCGAGCATCATGCCGTAGATGACGAGGCCGAAACCGACGAGCGATATCGCCGTATAGGCCAGCTTGTAGGGCGTTTCCCCCAGAGCCGACTGCAAGGCCGGCCGCGCGCCCGGCACCACGCGCAGCGAATGAACGCCCAGAAACAGAACCAGACCGGTAATCAGGACCAGCATGCGCACCTCCCCGCTGTCCGGGCACGAGTATAGGCGATTCACGCCCGCGTCGCGGGGGCAAATGGCTGACGCCCGAATCCGGGTCCAGGCTAGAGCAAATTCGGCAGGCGTACGCGCAGACGCCCATTCAGCCAGAAATGACCGATCAGGCCCACACCCAGAGCCAGGGGCAGCGTCACAAGGGCGAAACGGGACTCCCCGCCCCGGAACAGGGTTTCCAGCACATCCCCGGCGATGGGAGCCGTGATCAGTGCGAGCAGGCACACCACCAGCCCCTGCCCCAGCCGTTCGGCCAGTTCCCGCCGGAAGCGGCGATGGGCGATATCGGCCATCACGGCCAGCCGGAAACCGGGATCGCGCGCCGGCACATCGCCAGCGCGGAAGAAGTCCTGCAGCGGATCGTGTTCACGCATCGTCCACTCCCAGAATGGCCATCAGACGGGTGCGGCCCCGGCTGACATGGGATTTTATCGTACCCAGCGGCAAGTCCAAGACATTTGCCGCATCGCTGTGCGACCAGCCTCCGGCCAGGCAGAGCGCGACGGCCGCCCGCTGCTCTTCCGGCAGTTCCGCAAGCGCCTGCTGCATCGCCAGGGCCAGTTCGCGCTGCGGCGCCTCGCTGACCGGCTGCAAGGCCTGCCAGGCGGTTTCCCGAGTGCGGGTGCGCGACATGGACCGGGCGCGCGCCTTGGCCTTGCGCCAGGCAATCGCGAACAGCCAGGATTTGAGCTTCGCTCCGTCGCGCAGGCTGCCCAAATGCGTCCACGCATCGACGAAAGCATCCTGTGCGATCTCGTCAGCATCGGCGTCATTGCCACTTACCCGCCGCAAAAAGCCGCGGACCGGCGACTGGTACCGGTCCACGATACGGGCAAAGGCCTCATCCGATCCCGACCGGGCCGCCGCGACCAGCGCAGCGTCGTCGGGGGCCTGCATGATCAGTCATTCCTGCGGCGGCGCGAAAACAGGCCGCTGAAAAGAAACGCGACCGCGAGCACACCGAGCACCATTGAGATGAAATACATTTCGCGCGTGGTGCCGCCCAGCAGTCCGGCATAGCCGGTATAAGCAAACACGCCAGCCAGACCGGTGAACAGCACGACCAGAAAGACATGGCCACCGCCAGGGCTGCCGCTGCTTTCCTCGCCGGAGGTGTGATATTCGTGGCGATGCGTGTTGTCGTTATCGAGCGAAGCGAGCAATTCGGCCGGCGGCTCCTTGCCCGCGGCCGTGAAGCTCTTGATCAGGTCGATCTTGGCCTGGGTGCGCTTGTAGCGCATGAAACTGCCCCAGCCGGCAGCCAGAAAGAACCCCAGCGGAAACAGCAGCCACCAGTAACTGTGGAAGATCTCGACCATTGCATTCATCCCTTTCCGGCGGCACCCCGCGGCACCTTTCGATAACAGGTTGCCGCCAGGCCCCCGTCCGGATGCAGCGTCGGAAAATTATTCTGCAGCCGGAGTCCAACAGCAGCCGTCCAACAGGCGCCGTCCCTCACCGTCTTCAATATCCGCGCTGACGTGCCAACCATAGCCGCGCTCGCTCATCCCGTCAGAACAGGCCTGCGGCGAAACGATTGCAAAACCACTCACATCGCCGCCGAACCGGTAGATGAAAGGATGCATGCGCCCCCGCGCGGTGCGCGCATCACTCACCGCAAAACCGCGCTCCTCGCCCATCGACATCGCATCGTTGAAGCGTCCCTGGCCGTCGACATCGATCTGAAGTCCCCAGAAGGGTTCGGTCCCGGCACAGGCGAAGCCGCCCGGCGCCGACTGACCGGGAATGTCCGGCCGCTCGTCTTCCGCCAGATAGGCGAGACTGACCCAGCCTTCAGCTCCGCGCAGCAGGACCCGGCCCCAGCCATGCCGCGTTTCCAGCACCTCGACCCGGTTTGCACCGGGCGGCAGGGAGCCGACAAGTGCACTCGTCGGACTGGGCGTGCTGCGCACATTGAGTACGTCATGACTGTCGACATTGACCACGCGATAGACCGCGGGCTGGGCTTGCGCCGCCCCGCTCGATGCCCCGGCAATGGCAATGATGATCCCGGCCAGAAAGGTCCGCATCCCGGTCTCCGTCTCGTGAAGCCTCAGACTAGCGGAGCCGGCCGGACGGGCAACTGCGCCCGCATCACAAAAAGACGCCCCGGAGACACGGCACGGATCCCCGGGGCGCAAGACGGTTATTCCGCGGCCTGCCTGAGCCGTCCCGCAACGGCGACCATGCCTTTCAGGGATGCCTCGACTTCCGGCCAGCCCCGCGTTTTCAGTCCGCAATCGGGATTGACCCAGATCCGGTCGGCCGGGATCACATCGGCCGCTTTCACAAGGAGGCGCTCAAGCTCGGCCTCACCCGGAACCCGCGGCGAGTGGATATCCCATATGCCCGGCCCGATCTCGTTCGGATAGCTGAACTCGGCGAACGCCTCGAGCAACTCCATGTCCGAGCGCGATGCCTCGATCGAGATCACGTCGGCGTCGAGTCCCGCGATCGACGGCATGATGTCATTGAACTCGGAATAACACATATGGGTGTGGATCTGGGTCGCGTCGGACACGCCCGATGCGGCGATGCGGAAACAGGTGCCCGCCCAGTCCAGATACCCGGCCCAGTCCGCGCGCCGCAGCGGCAAACCCTCGCGCAGCGCCGGCTCGTCGATCTGGATCGCGCCAACCCCGGCTTTCTCCAGATCGACAACCTCGTCACGGATGGCATAGGCGATCTGCCGGCATGTCTGCGAACGCGGCTGATCGTCACGCACGAACGACCATTGCAGGATGGTCACCGGTCCTGTCAGCATGCCTTTCACTGGTTTGCCGGTGAGACTCTGTGCATAGGCCGTCCATTCGACCGTCATCGGCGCCGGACGCGATACATCGCCGAAAATGACCGGCGGCTTCACACAGCGCGATCCATAGGACTGGACCCAGCCGAAACGCGTGAAGGCGAAACCGTCGAGCTGTTCGCCGAAATACTCGACCATGTCATTCCGCTCGAACTCGCCATGGACCAGCATGTCCAGTCCCAGCGCTTCCTGGCGGCGGATGGCATCCTCGGTCGCCGCCTTGAGGAAGGCATCGTAGTCGGCATCGTTCATGTCGCCCTTGCCGTTGGCCGCACGCGCCTCCCGGACGGGCTGGGTCTGCGGGAAGGAGCCGATCGTGGTCGTCGGATACACCGGCAGGTTCAGCCGGGCACGCTGTTCAAGACTGCGCCGTTCATAGGGCGATGCGCGCCGTGCATCCGTGTCCGCCGATGCCGCCAGCCGGTCTGCGACGGCCGGGTCATGGATTCGCGGGGACGCGCGCCGGGACGCCTGTGCGGCATCGCTGGCGTCAAATGCTGCGGACCGGGAGGCTCGCCCGCTCTGCGCCGCCTGCGCGAGGGTCACGACCTCCTCCAGCTTCTGCTTGGCAAAGGCGAGCCAGGCTTTCAGCGCGTCATCGAGGCGATCTTCCTGTTCCAGATCGACCGGCACGTGCAACAGGGAACAGGACGGCGCGATCTCGATATCTCCCCCGCCCCGGGCAGCGATCGCCGTCTCGACCCGGGCGAACGCTGCGGAAAGATCCGTGCGCCAGATATTGCGTCCGTCGATCACGCCGAGCGACAGGGTCCGGTCCTGCGGCCAGGCCGCCAGGACTGCATCCAGCTGGTGCGGCGCACGTACCAGATCGACATGCAGCCCCTCGACCGGCAGGTCCGCAACGAGATCCAGATTGTCGCCCAGAGCCCCGAAATAGGTCGTCAGCAGGAGGTTCGGGCCAGCACCGGTCAAACCGGCATAGGCTTCGCCTACCGCTGCCTTCTGTGCGTCGCTCAGATCGGTCACAAGGACCGGTTCGTCGATCTGCACCCAGTCCGCGCCCGCTTTCGCGAGACGGCCCAGAATGTCCCGGTATACCGGCAATACCCGCCCGAGCAGGTCCAGCGGATCGATCTCGCCGCTCTTGCACTTGCCCAGCATCAGCCATGTCACCGGCCCGATGATCACCGGCCGGGTCCGGTATCCCGCTTCGCTCGCCTCTTCATAGGCGTCGATGATGTGCGTGGAGGCGAGCGAGAAGGTCTGTCCTTCACGCAGTTCGGGGACGAGATAGTGATAGTTCGTGTCGAACCACTTGGTCATTTCGAGGGCCGGCACATCACCGTGACCGCGGGCCATGTCGAAATAGGTATCGAGCCCGATCGTGCCGGGTTGCCAGCCAAAACGTTCGGGAACGGCTCCGAGCGCAACGCTCATGTCGAGCATCTGGTCGTAGAAAGAAAAATCGTTCGACGGAATGATGTCGATACCCGCCTCGGCCTGGAGCGCCCAGTGCCGGCGGCGCAGTTCGCGGCCGGTATCCTTCAGGGCTTCTGCGGAAACCTCGCCGCGCCAATAGGCCTCGACGGCCTTTTTCAGTTCCCGGCGGCGCCCGATGCGCGGAAAGCCGAGATTGCTGGACCGGATCGTCATGATCGTCCCTTTCATGGTTCTTGGATGTGAAAATTCGAATGCGTGCCTGGACGGCTTACCCCTGTGCCGGACGATGCCGGGCGACATGCTCCAGAAGCGTCAGCATGCGTCGGCGGTCTCGACTGTTCGGATGCCCGATCTCCGTGCGCAGCCGGCTCGCAAGCCGTCTTGCCGCACGGCCCTGGTCCGTCGCCCGGCTGGAGATCAACCAGGCCAGAACCATGGTGTCCGCGTCGGGGTCCGGCCGGTCACAACCGCAATACCAGTCCACAATCATCCCGTCGGGACCGATCTCCCGGCCGGAATGGCGGCGGCCTCTGGCACATTGGGCATCTGTTAGGGGAAAGCGTCGCTCAGCCTGTGAGCGCGTCACCGTCAGCCCGGATCAAGGCTTGTACCTGACACGTCTCGGGGGCTTCGGCCCCGGCTGCTGGAGCTGAAAATCATAATCTGTCCTCCGCCGGATATCCCCGTCCGGTGTGTTCGAGTTGTCCGAGCGACGGTAGGTCTCCTGGCTTGCGGCCTTTGCAGCCCCCTCGCCTTCCCGGGTTTCCACCCAGTGGCATATTGAGGAGGCCAGCCGCCAACAGTTGCGGGGACAGCTCCGGACTTGACCTGTCAGACAGGCCGTACCGGTATTCCCTGTTATGCCCTTGCGGGCACCGTCGCAGCGTCAGACTGCGCCAGCTGCGAACGCCTGTCAACAGAGTATAACGACATGCACATTTCTTTATATCAGATCGGTCAGGCTAGCGGCAGGTAGATATCCGACCGCCATTCCGCTTCGGGGCGGCTTTCCGGATCGTCGACATAGTTCACGATCAGGGGCCGGTCGGCGATCAGATGCGTGTCGTCCGCCATGATCAAGGCGTAGAGCCGGTCGATCGTGTCATGCAGCGACGTATAGCTGCCGACATGGCGCAGGCGGGCGTGCCGGCCACCGGCGATACCGAGCAGCTCGATCTCGCCCTGCTCGGGGAAGCTCTCTGCGACCTCGATGGCGCAGTCGAAATGGAGGTCTGCGGGATCGCAGAAGCGCGGGTCCTCGTGCCAGACGCCCCAGATGCCACGCAGGCTTTCCATCGGAAGCTGCGAGAAGACGGTGGCGAACAGGCGCTCATAAGTCAGGTTCAGCTCGGCATAGGCGCCGATATTGCGGATCGCGAGCAGGCGCAGCGGGTCGGTGGAGACGATTTCGACCGGCATGGGCGTCTCGGCCTCGATGCCCTGCGGCTGTAGCAGACGCTCGAACAGGGTGCCGCCTCCCGCCCGGATCTCGCTCGCCGTTGCACCCGTCGCGGCCTTTATGGCGCGGGCGAAGGACTGGCTGGACGAATACCCCGACGCTGCGGCCGCCTGGGTCACGGTCAGGCGATCATCCTGCAGGGCCGGCGCTGTGCGCACCAGACGGATGCGGCGCACGGTTTCCGCCGGGGTCTCACCCGTCATGATCCGGTAGATGCGATGGAAGTGAAACGGCGACAGTGCCGCGACGCCCGCAAGGGTCTCCAGATCCAGCGCGGCTTCCTCGTCGGCTGCCTCGATATACGCCACGACACGATCGATCCGGTCGGCATAGCCTGCTCGATTATCCGCTCTCATCCCCATGTCTCCTCTGTCCGTGTGGCAATGATACTCGCCCGGACGGGCAGACACAGCGTGCCTGTTCTTGCTCATTTGCCCCGGTCACACGGCACCGGACGCCCCCAGCCCGATCGTGCGCGTCACACCGATCGCGTCGAGAAAGCGCGTATCATGGCTGGCGACCAGAATGGCGCCATCATATCCCGCGAGTGCCTGCTCCAGGAGTTCCACCGCTTCCAGGTCGATATGATTGGTGGGCTCGTCGAGGATCAGCAATTGCGGGGCCTCGGCCGCACAGGCGAGACAAGCCAGTCCGGCCCGCATCCGCTCGCCGCCCGACAGCACGGAAACAGGCTTCTCTGCGGCTTCTGCCCGGAAGGCATAGCGCGCGAGCGCTGAGCGCACCGCATTCTCGGAGAGTTGCGGATTGAGCCGGCGGGCATTGGCCGCAACCGACAGTTCCGGTTCCAGGAAGGTCACGGACTGGTCCAGCAGCGCAAAGCGCTCATGCCGGCCCGAGACTGTACCGCTGTCCGGCTGCAGCCGCCCGGTCAGCAGATCGAAGACCGTGCTCTTGCCCGACCCGTTGGGGCCGGCGAGCGCAATCCGCTCCGGACCTCTGATCTCGAACGAAAGCGGACCGACAATCCGCTTGTCATTTCGCGAGAAAACCAGGTCCCGGACATTCAGCACCGACTGGCCGGCGGCCAGTCCGCTGGCGGGAAGATCGATACTGAGTGGCGTGACGATCTCGACTTTTTCGCGCGCCGCATCGTATTCGGCCCCGGCTGTTTCCATCTGCCGCGCCGACATGCGGGCAACCCGGCTGTCACTGCCCCCGGCGCGGTTCTTGCGCGCATCCAGGAGGATTTTGGGCTGGCTGCCGGCAGCCCGTTCCTGACGCCCGGCCCGGTCCGAGCGCGCCTTGCGCTCGGATCGCTGGCGTGCCGCGGCGCGGGCCTGGCGGACACCGGCCTCGGCCCGCTCGGCCTCCGCTTCGACGCGGGCGAGCCGGGCTGCACGGGCGTCGGCAAAGGCGCTCCAGCCGCCTCCGACAACCGTCGCACCCACGGGGGTCAGTTCGACAATCCGGTCCATGCGCTCCAGCAGGTCGCGGTCATGGCTGGCAATGATGATGCCGCCGGACCAGTCCTCGATGAGAGACAGGATCGCCGCCCGGCCATCGGCATCGAGATTATTGGTCGGCTCGTCGAGCAGCAGGATATCTGGTTCGGCCAGCAGCATGCGTGCGATCGCCAGACGCGTTCTCTGACCGCCGCTGGCCGCCGCAGCCGGACGGTCAAGCGGCCAGGCCGGCAGGCCCACCTGCGCCAGTACCGTCTCGACGCGGCTCTCCAGCGTCCAGTCGGCCTGATCGAGATCGGCATCACTCGCCGTGCCGTCGAGAATGCGGGCCAGACAGGCCCGCGCATCGTCCACCCCCAGCGCTTCGGCAATGCTGGCAGCACTGACACAGGCATGCTGTTCCATCAGGGCGATCTTGCCCGTGACGGAGACCTCGCCGGCGGCGGGGGCAAGTGCACCGGCGATAACATGAAGAAGGGTCGACTTCCCGCAGCCATTGCGGCCGACAATGCCGGTGCGTTCCGCCCCGAAGGCGAGCGTCAGGTCCGCGACAAGCGGACGGGCATCAGGCGTGGCGAGGGAAAGACTGGAAAGCGTGATCGAAGCGGACATGGCAAACACCGGCAAAAACAAAACATTGGGTTTCGATTTGCAGGTGGTTGTTCATCACACGCTCCGGGTTCGAGATCCGATAAGGTCGGTATGACCGCGCCCGGCCCGGAAATCAAGCCGGGCCGGGGCGGTATTCGTCGAGGGTCAGTCCCGCCTAGAAGGGCAGTTCGGTGAAGTCCGGCAGATCGACGATAACCTCTTCGGTCCCCACCGGCTCATCACGCATGAAGCGGTGCATGACATCGTGCACGTCCGGCGATGTCATGAAGAGATTGTGCCCGGCATTGCGCACAATGACCTGTGTCACATCGGACAGTCCGGAGACTGCTGCTGCCTGGCCTTCCGGATAGGTGCGACCGTCCAGCGTGCCGGTCAGCAGGAGGACCGGCGTGTCGCCGGCCGGCGCTGTGCGGAAATCATCCCCCAGATCGAAGCCGTTCCAGGCGCCGCGGATCTGCGGCATGGGATGGTTGAGATAGGCGCCGACCAGCCCGTCCTGCGCCTGCTGTTCGAACGCAGCCAGACGCGCATCGCCGATACCCGAGGCCAGATCCATGGCTGTCGGCATGGCACTCAGCGAGATCGGCTCGCCCGGCGTGTGGAAGCGCTGCAGAAGCCCGATGGCCAGTCCGGTCTCGCCGGCGTCGAGTGTTGCATAGAGCGCCAGCAGGATGGCGGCGTATTGCGGGTCGGAGATCAGCCCTGAACTCATTTGCTGCATGTGCCGCCGCTGCAGGAGTACGGGCGCCACCGAACCATCCTGCTGCGGGATGTCCAGCAGGACCGGCTCGGCCTCCAGGCGGGCGTGGACCCGCCGCATCATGCCGGCAATATCCGGATAGCGGACTGCGGCTTGTGGCTGGCTGTCCACGGCCGCCTGCAGCCGCGCGAAATACGCGTCGGTATAGGCGGGCATCTTCACCGTCTGGTCGAGGCCTTCGGCACTGGCGATGATAACACGGTCGATCTCATCGGGAATGTCCTTCAGCGCCGCCAGGGCCAGATGGCTGCCATAGGAGATGCCCCACAGCGTGACGGTGTCGGCGCCCAGATGCTCTCGCAGATCCGAAATATCCTGCACACTGTCGCGCGTCGTATAGCCCTCGATAGCGACACCCTCGCCGCGCCAGAAGGCGCCGCATTCCTCGACAGCCCGCCGGTAGGCTGCGCCATAGCCGGCATCGGAGACCGGTTCGGTCTCGGACACGTGGACCGAGGAGACACAGCGCGGCAGGCGGGTGGAGTCGCCGGTTCCGCGCTGATCGAAGGCGATGACATCGCCATGCTGCCGCATCGCCATGAACAGTTCGAAGCGCGGCCCTTGCGCCGTACCGCTGCCCGATCCGCCCGGCCCTCCGGCCAGGTAGACGATCGGCGGTCCATCGGCATCGCCGGTCGCGGGAAAGCGGACATAGGACAGGGTGATCATGCGGCTGCCGGGATCGGACCGGTCTTCCGGCACCTCGAACGAGCCGCGCAGGGCGTCGACGCTGTCGCCGGACCGGGCCGTGAAGGTGATCGGCTCTTCGGCGCCTGCAGCCGGGGTTAGCGGCAGCGCCATGGCAAGACCGGCAATGACGAGGAAGGATCGGATCGGGGACATGGGGAGACCTCTGGGGTTGTTTCACCCTCACCCTCGAACGCCCTGCGCCACCGTACACGCGCCGATCTGTGAGCGGTCATGACCGGCCTGCAAACGGCGTCGGCCTTCGCCCGGCGGCGCGCTAGACTGGGTGAATGAAAACCTTCTGCATCCTCCTCGCCGCGATCACCGCAGGCCTGCTGCTGTGCGTTCCGGCACACGGTCAGCCCGGCGCCCATGTCGATACGGCGAATGTGAGCGTCTGCCTCGTCGACGATCCGGCCCGGATTCCGGACTTCTCGGGACCGGAATGCCAAATCATGCCGCTCTGGTCCGTCGACCCGCAGGGCCGGCATCTCTGGATGCAGGCGCAGCTGGTCCTGCGTCCCGAAAACCTCGACGGTCCCGGACCGTTCGGCCTGCAGGTGCTTGCCAAGGCGTCCAGCGAAGCCTGGATCAATGGCACCTATCTGGGCGCCAATGGCCGCCCCGCCGGCACGCGCGACGCGGAAATTCCCGGCCGGATGGACAGCGTGATCTATGTCCCGCGCGCGCTTGTGCAGGAGGGCGAGAACACGGTGGTGCTACGCCTGTCGGCCCAGCACGGATTCATCCGGCTTACAGCACCGATCCATCGCATCGCCTTCGGCCCCTACCGGAACCCCAGCCAGCGCATGATCCTGGCCTACTGGCCATCCCTGATCACATTCGGCGCTTTCGCGGTCGGCTGCCTGTTCTTTGGCGTCACGGCCCTGCGCGGTGAAGACCGCGAAGGCTCGGCCATCCTGTCGGCCGCCTCGCTGTTTGCGGCGATCCAGTTGCTGGCGGAAGTCTCACGCTCGCTCTACCCCTATCCCTACCCCGTGCACGAGGTCCGGCTTGTGACGATCCTGGCCTGTGCCTTCGGTTTCGGGCTTTGTCTGAACGCCTACCTGTTGCTGCGTCTGAGCGGGCTGGGCGCCAGGGCGCGTATGCGGCGCCTGGCCGGACTGGCCGCCATCATGGCCGTGATCGTGGTCGTCGTGCCCGGTTTCGATGGCAAGACCGGCTTCGCGCTTCTGGCTGCCGTGGCGGCGGGGATCATCGGGAGCATCGTCTGGAGCATCGGGAAACGCCCCGGGGCTCCGGCCTATCTCGCGCTGTTTTGCGTCTTCGCGGCGCTCATGATCTTTTTCCCGACCGACTTCATCGACACCTATTTCTACCTCGCGGCCGGCGGCATGCTGGTCTTTCTCTTCTACCATCAAGCCTTGAACCTCGTCGGCGAACGCCGGCGCCGCCAGGCCGAGGAACGACGCGCGCGACAGCTCGAAACGGCTCTGGCCGAAGCGCGCCAGCGCACAGCGCCGGCACAGCTGCAGCTGGTCAGCGCGGGACGCGTCGATTACGTGCCCACGGACCGGATCGTTCAGCTGAAGGGCGCCGGGGATTATGTCGAAGTGCATTATGATGACGGCCGCACAGCGCTCTACAACGGCTCCCTGGCGGGGCTTGAGACCGAACTGCCGGAGACATTCCTGCGCGTTCACCGCTCTCACATCGTCAACACGGCTTTCGTCAATGCGCTCGAGCGCGATGCGTCGGGTGTCGGCCGGCTGCTGCTGACCCAGGGAAGCGAGGTCCCGGTGAGCCGGCGCATCATGCCGAAAGTCAGGACCGCCCTCGCCTCGCCTGCTGACTAGGCTGGCCGATCATCAAGCCGTCACTCGGCGCCGAGCGGCCAGCGGTCGAGGATGACATGCCGGGTCTGCCCGAGCAGACTGTGCACGAGCACGAATTCGCCGGCTGTCCACGTCACGGGCTCGACGGGGTGGACCAGGATCATCGCGTCGTCATAAAGCAGGGTGACGTGCGGCGAATACGGCCCGGCCTTGCGCCCGAGACCGACCGCCATCATCGCCCGCCCCAATGTTCGCTGGAACGCCGTCACGACAGTCTCGCTTTCACGCGACTGCAGGACAAAGGGCCGGTTGCCGGAGCGTCCTGCAAAACTGCCGGCCCGGTCGAAATGCGGTCTGAAAGCCGGGGCGGACACCTGGTCTCCGGCCTGACGCGCCTTGGCGACGATATCCGCCGGCAGGCCGTGATAATCACCCAGGTGCGACAGTGTGATGTGAAAGCGTTCGGCCGCCAGCGCAGGGCCGGTCAGGCCATGCCGCTGCCGCAGCTGTGCCGCAAGCGCTGCGATCCGTTCTGCCGTGCCCGGGTCGGGAAACAGGGCGAAGAAGAGACGATCGGTTGCACGCGTCTCCCCCAGGAGGCTCAGCTGTTCAGACATGGGGGCTCCAGCGACTCACCGAGCCTCAACCTCGCGGTCCGTCCGGGGTCCGGTCAAGCGCGGCACTCGCCCTAGTGATGTGACATGTGCATACGGTCGGCTTCCGGTGCTGCGGCATGCGCCTCTTCGGGCAGCGGCGTCTCGAACGCACCCGCCCGCATGTCCTCGATCTGCCGGCGCACCCAGTGCTCCACCGCGACACTGGGCAGGAGACCGCGGCCGGTGGAGGCGTAGTCCAGCCCTTCCAGGACCTCGGCATAGGGGCCGAAGCCCTGGACCCGATAGGGCAGGACGATCGTACGCTCTTCGCCTTCATTCGCAGCCGTCACGAATTCACGGATCCGCACTTCGGCGGCTTCGCGCGCTTCCGGCCAGTCCTCGCGCAGCGTCTCGACACGAACCTCGCGGAAGGGCATCGCCTCGCGAACTGTATCTGCGCGCGCGTCGATCCAGTCGATCCAGCGCTGGTTTTCCGCATCGTCGCCGGGACCGTGGGCGAGGATCAGAACACTCTCATTCTCCGGCGTTTCGCTGAGTGCGCGCGCCCGTTCGACCAGCACTGCACCCATCTCCGGCGCTTCGGCCAGGCCTTCAGTCGAAAGCGCGTACTCCGCATCGGTGTCGAGGCGCCAGTACTCCATGCGCATGCCGTGATGGCCGCCCTCTTCCCCGTCCGCCTCTTCCGGTTCAGGCCGCGCCGGCGCGCCGGTGTCCAGGCCGATGATCTCGCGCGTGCGCTCATACCAGCTCTCACCGGAGATGAAGAGACGCACCACGCCGATCCGGTCGGCACCGCGGTTCTCCAGCCGGTCGACAGCCTCTTGCAGGCTCACCGCATCAGCCATTCCGAAGGCGAGCTCCAGCGGATAATCCTGATCGATCGGTGCGAGCATGTCGCGGACTTCGCCATTCCACGTCTCGCCGCCGCCATGTGCCATGACCAGGACGCCGAACCCGTCGGCCTCGTTCTGGGCGGTTGCAGACGCCGTCGCGAGGCTTGCAGCCGTCATCGCAGCAAGAATGGGGAATTTCATGATCGCACTCTGGGTCAGCCATCGGACAGGCCGTAGCCATAATGCGATTGGTTCTCATACGCAATAAAAGCCGGTGCGACCGACTGACGCTTTCGCCAGACGCCCGTGGCTCAATAGTGCGGCGGCGGTGCGTTTTCCGGCAGCGGTGCCTGGTCCTCCAGCGTCGCGACGCGGGACATCAGCTTGTCGATCCGCCGCTCCAGCCGGCGAATGTCCTCACGCTGGGCCAGCACGACCTCGTTGAGCTCCTCGATCGTGCGATCCTGGTGCGCGATATGGGTCTCGAGACTGTCAATGCGGGCGGCCTGGCTGTCGATCATGGTCGGTCTTCCGGAGAGGTTTGCTTGGGTGGCGCCATCCTATGCCGCGTCGCACCGGGGCCGAACAGTCTTCTGCACCCGGCAGGGCGGTCCGGCGGGGACTCAGCCGCGTCCCCGCCGGTGCATTCATCGCAACAGCGACCCCACCGGCAGTGCGGTAAGATAGAGTCCAAGTCCGAACAGGGCATGGGTCACCAGGCTGTGAAAGCGGGCGCGGCCCGGAGCCGGTGTGCGGCTGGCGGCGATACCCGCCCCCAGCGCCGGCTGCATGACCAGAAAGGGAAACAGTACGGTCCCGAGGCCAATAATGAGGGCTGGCGCGAGTGTCGGCGCGGCAAGCCACCCAAGCCCCCAGACTGCCAGCAGCAACGCGGCAAAAGCGATACCGGTCAGATAGTGGAGGAGCCACCCCAGCGCCCGCTCACCCGCAACAGGCGCAGCCGCAGCAATCGGCCGGTGCGCGAACCGCCCCCGCGGCATGTGACCGACCCAGCGGCCCAGAAGGGCGTAATCCAGAGACGGGACACCCCACAGGCGGGCCTTCACGACGCCCCAGACATCCATAAACGCCGTTGCCCCGCACCCGATCAGCACGGCAGCCACCAGAAACGCGACAACCGGATCAGACATTCTCGCCTCCGATCGCCCAGCACGCAGCCGTGAAGCGAACCATGTCCCCGTCGACATAGGGCGCGTATGCAGAACGCGCGGCGTCGATCACCGCGGCGCGGTGCCCTGGATCAAGTTCGGGCAGGAGCCGTCCGAGCGGGCCAAGCCGTGTCAGCCAGGTCTCCAGCGCGTCCTCCGGCAGGGAACAGGCGACATCGAGCGGCGTCATGGTGACGCCGGACCACCCGCTGTCGCGCAGAATTCCCCGTACATGGTTTTCGTCGGCAAAGGCGAATTGTCCGGTCGGCTGCAGCGCCGCAGCGAGCGCCTCCGGCAATAAAGGCCGCACTGCCGCCTCGGCAGCTGTCATGAACGGGTTTTCCGCCGGGTCGCGCCAGGCGATGACGGCCAGTTGTGCGCCCGCCGCGCTCGCCCGGCGCAGATTGGCGAAAGCCCGCACCGGATCGCGGAAAAACATCACACCGAAGCGCGAGACGATGCGGTCATACCGGGCAATGCCGAGCGGATGATCCTCGGCGTCGGCGCAGATGAAGTCGGCGCCGGATCCGGACTGCACTGCGCGTTTACGCGCCAGCTCGATCATGGGATCCGAGATGTCGATCCCGGTACAGCCTCCCGCCTCGCGCAAACGGTCTGCCAGCGCCAATGTCGTTGCACCGGTACCGCAGCCGACATCGAGGACATGGCGTGCGCCCTGTTCCAGACAGCCTGTCACAATGATGTCCTCGAAGCGCTTGAACATGCTGTCGAGCAGGACCTGGGCTTCTACCCAGTTCTGCCCGGCGATGCCGTTCCATATCTCTTTTGCCGTGGGCGGATTTGCCTGCATCGTGTTCATGTCGGTCTCCTTTTGCCTTGCCGGAAAGCGGCGGAAGGCGCAGGCTGCCACCTCAAGTCAACTTGAGGTCAAGCGATGAAAGACCTGGACACTGCAGAACTCGCCCGGCTGACCGGACTGCCCGCCTCGACCCTGCGCTATTACGAGGAGAAAGGACTGATCGTGTCGATCGGACGACGCGGTCTGAAACGCCTGTTCGACCCGTCTGTCGTCGACCGGCTCTCCCTGATCGCCCTGGGGCGGGCGGCCGGTTTCTCGCTGGACGAGATCGGCGGCATGTTCGCACCCGACGGCGGACCGCGCATCGACCGCGGCAGACTGGTAGAGAAGGCGGAAGACATCGACCGGACAATCGGCCAGCTGACCGCGATGCGGGACGGGCTTCGTCACGCCGCGGAGTGCCGCGCGCCCAGCCATATGGAATGTCCGACTTTCAGGCGCCTGATGCGGGTGGCGGCAAAGGGCGGGCTTGGTCATTCCCGGCAAAAGCCTCAATCACCCGCCTGACAGCCGCCCCTGCGCGGCCGGGCATCGACGGCGCGGGCTGACTCGTGAAGAATGTGGGCCGAACCCGAGGAGGCTTGCGCATGACCACGATCTACGACTTCAACGCCATCGATATCGCCGGCCAGGAGGTTTCGCTCGCCGATTATCGCGGCAAGGTTCTGCTGATCGTCAACACCGCCTCGAAGTGCGGCTTCACGCCCCAGTATGAAGGCCTGGAAGCCCTCTACAGGGACCTGCAGGACAAGGGGCTCGTGGTGCTCGGCTTTCCCTGCAACCAGTTCGGCAATCAGGAACCCGGCGATGCCGAGGAGATCGCGAATTTCTGCAAGCTCACCTATGATGTGAACTTCCCGATGTTCGCCAAGATCGACGTCAACGGCGAAGCGGCAGCACCGCTCTATGAATTCCTGAAGCGCGAGGCCCGCGGCCTGATGGGGTCGAAGGCCATCAAATGGAATTTCACGAAATTCCTCGTCGACCGCGAAGGGAATGTGGTCAAACGCTTCGGCCCCCAGGAAACGCCGGAAAGACTGCGCGGTGCAGTCGAGGCCCTACTCTAGGCCGGGCGTACCGTGCGCCTCACAGCCCCAGCTCGCTCAGTCCGGGATGATCGTCCGGGCGGCGGCCCTGCTCCCAGTGGAATTTGCGGTCGGCCTCGCGGATCGGTGCGTCATTGATGCTGGCGATGCGCCGCCGCATCAGGCCGTCCGGGGCAAACTCCCAGTTCTCATTGCCATAGGCACGATACCAACTGCCGCAGTCATCGCGCCATTCATAGGCGAAACGGACGGCGATGCGACTGGCCTGGAACGCCCAGATCTCCTTGATCAGGCGGTAGTCATGCTCGCGTTTCCACTTGCCGGTGAGAAAGGCGACGATTTCCGCCCGTCCGGTCAGAAAGATCTCGCGATTGCGCCACTCACTGTCCGGCGTATAGGCCAGCGACACACGTTCGGGGTCGCGCGAATTCCAGGCATCCTCTGCCAGGCGCACCTTCTCGGCGGCAGCCTTGAGTGTGGTGAAGGGCGGAACCGGCGGGCGGATGATCGGGGTCATTGTTCACACTCCCGATGGCCCGCAAGAGCGAGCTCGGCGCGCAGGCGCGCATTCTCGTCCTCAAGACCGGCCAGGCGTTCCCGCACGCCGCGCATGGTCTCGATGATCTCCGCTTCGGTGAAGCGTGGCGTGATGTGCTGCGGGCAATTCCAGTCGAAGGCGACCAGGTGCAACAGCACGATGCGTTCCGGCCGGGCCCGATAGCCCGGCGTCAGCACCTGGCCGGCCAGACCGCTGTCCGGCTCCGCCGGCAGAAGCTCGACCGTGGCGAAGATCTTGAGGCGCGCCTGGCGGACATAATCCATCAGGATCAGCGCGACACGGGCATTCGCCCGGGCATTGCCGGTGGAGATGTATTGCCGGTTTCCGCGATAGTCGGCGAAGGCCAGCGTGCGCTCGTCGAGCACGGTGAGAAAGCCTGCCGGCCCGCCGCGATGCTGAACATAGGGCCAGCCGGTCTCGGAGACCGTGGCCATGTAGAAACTGTCGCGCGCCGCGATGAAATCCATCTCGTTGCGCCCGAACCGGTCGAAGGCGCGATCGCCCGCGAACTGCTCCCAGACATGGGCACTGCCCATCTCCGCCTGCATCGCGCGCACGCTGGGTGTGGTCGCGATATCGAGAAATCCGTAGCTCATGGCGAAGCTCCTGTCCTGGCCGCCGCAAAAAAAACGGGCGGACCGGTGATCCGGCCCGCCCGCTCGCGATCAGGCTGCTTCCGCGGCGCTGACGACGGGGAAGTCGATATCCGTCTGGGCGACGATATTGATCAGGTTGGTGAAGACGTTCTCGGCCGCGACAGCGACGATCTCGACAATCTGGCCGTCCGAATAGCCGGCATCGCGCAGCTCGGCGATATCGATATCGGAGACCTGGCCGCGCTCGCGCACCACTTTCGCGGCGAAGCGGACCGCGACATCAGCCTTGGCGTCGCCGGACTGGCCGCGGCGATTGCGGTCGATCTCTTCCGGCGTGAGCTTGGCCAGGTTCAGACCGAGATAGGTGTGGGCCGACAGGCAATAGTCACAGCCATTGATCTGGGCCACGGCCAGGGCGATGCGTTCGCGGGTCTTCACATCGAGCGTCTTCGCCAGGGCACCGTTATTGCCGGCGAACCCTTCCAGCGCGGCCGGGCTGGTCGCGACCAGGCGGAACATGTTCGGCACCGTGCCGAGCTGTTTGTGGACGGCGTTGAGGATCGGCTTGGACGCTTCCGGTGCGGAATCGAGATCGGGGATCGGCAGACGGGACATGTTTTCTCCTTCGGGGTCCGTGCGATCCATCGCGGATCGCGTCTTGCCGGGGAGAAATAGGCATTTCACCGGGAACGATAATCCGCTACTTCCGGAAACGTCTTTTCCATTTTACGGAACAATCATGGACCGTCTCAAAGCCATGTCGATCCTGGTTCAGGTCGTCGACAGCGGAAGCTTCTCGGCCGCCAGCCGCACGCTGGGTATCCCCCTGGCAACGGTGAGCCGACAGGTCACCGAGCTGGAAACCCATCTGGGAACTCGGCTTCTGACGCGCACCACGCGCAAGCTTGCCCTGACAGATGCCGGCATCGCCTATCTCGCCTCGGCCCGCCGTGTCCTCGAGGATATCGACGAGGCCGAGCGCACAGCCGCCGGCGAATTCCACACGCCGCGCGGTGCGCTGAACCTGACCGCGCCGGTCTGTTTCGGACGGCTGCACACCCTGCCCGTCGTGAAAGACTTTCTCGCCGCCTACCCGCAGATCAGCGTCGGCCTCACCCTGTCCGACCGGAATCTGCATCTGATGGAAGAACATATCGACATGGCCGTCCGGATCGGTGCCCTGCCCGACAGCTCCATGGTCGCCACCCGTATCGGTTCGGTGCGGACCGTTCTCGTCGCCAGCCCGCAGCTGCTTGCCGCGCATGGCACGCCGAAAACCCCCGACGACATCGCCGCCCTGCCGGGTGTGCATTTCGATGTCCTCTCGCCGGGTGGCCGCTGGAGCCTCACGCCGCCGGACGGCAAACCGGTCGACATCGCCTGCCCGCCCAGGCTCACCGTCTCTGCCGCCGATGCCGCCGTGTGGGCGGCCAGCGAAGGTATCGGCGTGACCCGGGTGCTGAGCTATCAGTGTGCGGATGCGGTCCGCGACGGTTCGCTGCGCATCCTCATGGAGGATTTCGAGCCGGCGCCCCTGCCCGTGCATCTGATCCATGCCAGCCGCGGCGCCCTGCCGACGAAAATGCGCGTCTTCCTCGACTTCGCGAAAACAGCACTCAAAGACCGCCTCGCGGCCATTGCCTGACCGGCTCTAGGACCGGCCCAGCTGTTTGCGGCGGGCGGCAACATAGTCGCGCAGCAAGCCGACCCGGCGCGGCCGGAAGCTTTCGCCGCCGCGTTGCAGGCCTTCAATGCGCGACACGTGGAAGACCCGGTAGTCCAGCCGCAGGCGGCAATGCGCCAGCAGCATCAGCGTCCCCTCGCCATAGGACAGACCCAGCGGCCAGATCTCGCGCTCGGTGCGGTTCTCCTTCAGATCCCGATAGCTCATGACGAGCGAGAACTCGTCCCAGCAGGCCTGGCGCAGCAGGTCCATGTCGATCCCGACCGGCGGACGCATATCGGCCGGAAACCAGGCGCGCATCGCCGAGTGCATCGCCTGGCGCGACTGGGCGTCGGGCAGCGTCGCGATGATCCGCGCCAGCGCATCCTTTCCGGCCGCCGTCAGCGTGTCGTCGCCGATCCGCTCCAACGCCCCGATGGCCAGCGTCAACGCCTCGATCTCCAGACGCGAGAAACTCTGCGGCGGCAGGGCCGGATCCTCGGTCAGCGTGTAGCCAGCCCCCGCCGCCCCGTCGATCAGGGCACCGCCCGCGCGCAGGGTAGCGATATCGCGGTAGAGCTGGCGCAGGGAGACGCCGGTCTCGTCCGCCAGCCGGGCGGCCGTCACCGGGGACGGCAGGCGCCGCATCGCGTCCATCAGACGCATCAGCCGGTCTGTGCGGGCCATTCTCGCTCCTGCCGCAATCTGTCAGCAGGGCGTGTGTAAGACACCGTCATCGCAAGACAAAGGAAAAACCCCATGCCCACGCTCTACCATTCGCCGATGAGCCGTTCCTCCGGCATCGTCACGCTGATCGATGAACTCGGCGCCGATGTGGACATCCGCGAAGTCACGATCCCGCGTCAGGACGGGTCCGGCGGGCCGGATCCGGCCAATCCGCACCCGGAAAAGAAAGTGCCCTTCCTGGTGGATGGCGAGCAAACGGTCCGCGAGCGCGGCGCCATCATCCTCTATCTCACCGACAAATATCCCGAGGCCGGCCTCGGTCCGATCGAGGGCGAGCCGGGGCGCGGCGAGTACCTGTCCTGGCTGTTCTACTATCAGGGCGTGATGGAGCCGGTCTTCATCCTGCACTGGGCCGGCGTGTCGCATCCCGCGATCACCGCCAGCATCCGGGACATGGACACCATGCTCGCCCGTCTCAATGATGCGCTGGAGAAGGGGCCATACCTTCTGGGCGACCGCTATTCCGCGGCCGACCTGCTGTGCTCCAGCCCCTTCCAGTGGTTCTCCGACCTCTTGCCGGACAATCCGAAAATCCGCGACTGGGTCGCCCGCTGCGCCGACCGGCCGGCGGTCAAGCGGACGCTGGAGCGGGACAATGCGGCCCTGCAGCCGGGCTAGGACTTGGTGCGGCGGGGGCTTCGGCGTTTGGCCGGTTCAGGCGCCGGCTGGGCGGCCTCCCGGGCCAGGCGTGCTGCACGCAGCTTGTTGGTAAGAGCCGTCCGCGCATCATGCTCTTCCTTGAGATATTCACGGACCGTGGCGTCGGTGATGTCGGCCTTGGATTTCGGCGCCGTCGACTTCAGCGTGAAGATACTCTCATCAATTTTCTGGACCATGCGTGTGTTCTCCTTGAACCGGGGGTCCGGAAACGACAAAGGCCGGGCTGATGCCCGGCCTTTGCAATTGCCAATCCGGCGTGCTGGCATCCAGCTGCCGGATAAACCGGATGCCTAGACGGCTTCCAGATTGTCAGCGGCGCTCTTGCCCGAACGCTTGTCCTGGACGACATCGAAGCTGATCTTCTGGCCTTCGGACAGCGGCGGCAGACCGGCGCGCTCGACGGCAGAGGCGTGGACGAACACGTCCGTGGAGCCATCTTCCGGAGCGATGAAGCCGAAACCTTTGGTGGTATTGAAGAATTTAACGGTACCAATAGCCATGACGAGATCCTTTCAATCAGTCACGTGTAGGTGGGCCCCGCCGACCGCGTGCCGGCAGATACCCGAGTGTCGATTTTGGAAGGAAGAGCGTCAGGGGGGCGAAAACCGTGCCCAGAAGATTCGTCATTCAATATCGATGAGCCATCATATGCGCCGGAACTGTGTCGGAAACAAGGCCTGAGCGGCTGCCTTCCGGAAATTCCGGCGCCCGGGTCCGATCAAGCATGCCGTTACAGCTCAGCGGTCGCACCGTCCGGGAACCGCATCAATCCGTCTCCAGACCTGTTCCCGGGCCAGCAATTCCCGCCCGGCGGCAGCGCGGACAGCGAGATAACCCAGATCGACCGGGTCGGGCAGATTGCCCATCGCCGCCCCGATCACGACCGATACGCCCTCATCCACGCTCGCGCCCTCATAGAGCAGCACGTCAAGCCTGTCCGGTCCGGCCGCGGCGATCTCGGCGTGGTAGATCGCGCCTTCGGCACGCACATAGACGCGGCCCTGCCAGACCCCGGTCTCCGGCTGCACACGCGCGTCGAACACGACCTGGCCGCCACAGACCCGCTCGCCCCACGCCCAGACATCGGGATGGGAATAGTCGCGCGCATTGTCCGGCCCGTCATGCGCGACGAGCCGGCCGCACAGCGCATCGGCCCGCGTTTGACATCGCACGAGCTCGATCACGCCCTGATTGTCCGGCAATCTCCAGAAGCCGGTGAGAGCGTCGGTGCGCCCGGACGGCATGTCCGGCGTTGCGGCGCAGCCGGCCAGGGCTGCCATCAGGGCGAGGAGCAGGGCCAGCGCCACGGCGCGCACAAGAAGGACAAACGGGTTCATGATCTTGCCCCCTCCCCGTCGCGGCGGATCGGCGCGCCATAGGTCACCCGGCGCAAGACGGCTTCCAGCGGACCCCGGCCGAACAGCCGGGCAAACAGGCCGACAGCCAGCATGGCGGTAAGCGCCACACAGACGCTCAGTGGCAGGAGCGCGGCGTGTCCCAGCTGGCCGAACAGACCCAGTCCATAGGCGCCGAACAGAAAACCGGCGATCACGCCCTGCAGCACATAGGCCGACAGGGAATTCCGCCCGGCCAGAACCAGGATCTGCGGCAGGCGCGGCCGCTCGAAAACGAGACGGATGATGCACAGATACGCCGCTGCGAGCACGGGCGCGCCCAGACCGAGCGACACAAAACTCACAAGATCGGCCAGACCGGTGCCGCCGAAGCCCGGCCCGTTGGCGACATAGCCATAGGCGATGTTGAGCGGCAGACCCGCCATGAGCAGCCAGGGCAAGGCATGCGCGCAATGACGCCGCCAGGGCGATCCCGGCTCGAAGAAGCCGGTCTTGGCCGCCGCCAGGCCCGCCGCATAGGCACAGAAGGCCAGCGGTCCCTGCAGGATGATCAGGAAAATGAGGGTTTCCGGCCAGTCCGTCAGGCGCGCAAGGACGGCCTCGCCATAGCTGCCGCCCAGCCCCGGCCCCGAGGGAAGGGGCACGGCCCCGGACGGCAGCAGCGTGACCAGCCATGTCAGCGACAGGCAGGACACAAGCACCATGCCCGCCGCTATCGCGGCCAGAACGCCGGGACGCGCACGGCGAAACGGCCAGATCAGAAGACCGAGCAGCGCATAAAGCACGAGGATATCGCCGGAGAAGACGAAAATGGCGTGTGCCGCGCCGAACAGGGCCAGCATGACCAGGCGCCGGCCATAACGCCGCCCGGCACTGGCGCCGGCCCGTTCGGCCGCCCTTTGCTGGATCTCGATCCCCCAGCCGAACAGGAAGGAGAACAGCATGAAGAATTTGGCTTCGAAGAAGATACCCGTGAAGAGCGCCGCCGCCTGGTTCCACAGCCCGTCCGGTGCCGACAGGACGGCGCCCTGCGGCAGGCCCATGAAAGGCAGGTTGACCACGCAGATGCCGATCAGCGCCGCGGTGCGCAGCGTATCGACGGTTGAATTACGATCCGGTACCGGCATAAAACCCTCATTGAACAGTCGCTCAATTTAATTGAGCAATGGCTCAATGAGTCAAGAGGGACGCGATGTCAGATGTGAAGAAACCCCGGGGCAGCGGCCGCGAGCGGATATTCCGGGCGGCGGTCGAAGTGTTAATGGAGAGCGGTCTGGAAGCGGCCCAGACCCGCAGCGTCACCGAGCGCGCCGGTGTGGGCACCGGGCTGCTGAACCATTATTTCCGCTGGCCGGTGCTGCGGGCCGCGGCCTGGGAAGCGGTATTCGAGGACGCTCCGGCCGACATCCGGCGTGCCGACGAGACGCCCCGCGCCGCGATCGAGCGTTTCATGGCCGAGGCCTTTGCGCCGGAGGCCCGGCTTTACTGGCGGCTGTGGATCGATGCCGAACGGCTGGCGCCGCACGACCCGCCCATCGCCGAAGCGCTGGACCGGATCCGCACGCAATTGCGCAGCGCCCTCGCCCGCCTGCTCGCCGACGGGGTCTCGTCCGGCGACTGGCAACTCCCCGACCCGGCCGCTACAGCCCTGCGCCTCGACGCCCTGCGCGACGGCCTTGCCGGGCTTATCCTGGCAGGCGATCCGGCGATGAATGCGGACACGGCGCGGCAGCACCTGGAAGCGCTGTTTGCGATGGAGTGCGGTGTGGCGGGCGGAGGCTAGACGACAGGGCCCTGGATGATCGCGCGGACCTGCTTCATCGTCATGAACATGCGGCCGGCCCGGCTGGCAAAATCCTGGAATCCGAAATCCCGATACCAGGCGCAGCGACGGGCGAATGCGGCCTCGCCGCCATCGTCCATCACATCGAGGACCAGGGCAAAGCAGCCGGCTTCCTGGCTGATCCGGCCGGCTTTCTCGAAAACGTGGTGCATCAGGATCGAGCCGATCCCCCGGCCTTGCACGGATTGGCTGACAGCAACCTGTCCGAGGAAAAGAGCGGGCAGTTCGCCATGAGCGGGCGTACCGCGCGGCTTTTTGGGCAGCTCCGTCACATCCATCATGCCCAGATTGATGGCGTGGTAGCCCAGGACCCTGTTATCGCCATCAGCGATGATGACATAGACCCGGGTCATGTCATCGATTTGCTGCCGCTTCGCCGTCAGCTTGAGATAATTGTCCAGCCGCTCAACGCCGCATGAAAAACCGGCGCGGTCATGCCGCGCCGGGTCAAACTTTTCTATGCGCAGATCGACGCCGTCAGTCGGCATGCACAACGCGGCGGCGATAGGCTTTTGCAGCCTCCAGGGCCCGCGGCGTCGGCGGCAGATCCGCATCCAGGGCCGCGGCAAACCGTGCTGCGTCCTCCGCCGAGAGCACGTGACGCGATTGCGCCTCGATCACACGCGCGGCCTCATTCTCGATTGCAGCGCGCAGGAAGACCGACTTGTCGACACCCAGCGACGTCGCCGCACGCTCGATCATCTCGCCAAGCTGATCGCCATGACGGATTTGCGTTGTGCGGGTCTGCTTTTCAGGTGTGCGGCCGGGGCCGGTAAAATTGAGCATCGCAAGTCTCCTCACCGCAATGTAGTGCACGAAGCACTACAAATCAATGAAGCCCCTACTCCCACTCAATCGTCCCCGGCGGCTTGCTGGTCACGTCATAGACCACCCGGTTCACACCGCGGCATTCATTGATGATGCGGGTGGCGACGCGGCCGAGGAAGTCGTGTTCGAACGGGTAGTAGTCGGCGGTCATGCCGTCGACCGACGTCACCGCGCGCAGGGCCAGGACGTGGTCATAGGTGCGCTCATCGCCCATCACGCCGACCGTGCGCACCGGCAGCAGCACCGAGAAGGCCTGCCAGATCTTGTCGTACGGGTCCGCCTGGGCGCAGCGGCATCTACGCGCGTGACGCCGGCGCGGCATGGCCGCGCCGGTCGGCCGGCCTCATCCGAACGAAACGCTGGTCAGCGCCTCGGATCTTTCCCAGAGGCGGGCGGCGACCGTTCCGTCCAGGGCCTGGGGCGGAATTCTTGCAGGACCTGGGGAGCCGCGCAGTTCGCTGAGGCCCTGCGGCCCGTAATATCCGCCGGGCGAGACCTCAAGCGCGGCAGCGGCGTACAGGGCCGGCAAGGCGCCCTGCTCCGCCGGCTGGAACAGAAACCAGAGCAGGGATCGGGTCAGGCCCGACGCGCTCCAGCGGCCGGGCGCATTGTGGAGCAGGCTGGTGCGCGCGATCCCCGGATGCGCGGCCATGCCGGCGACGCCCCAGCCAGCGGCTTCGCTGCGCCGCTGGAACTCCAGCGCGAACATCAGGCACGCGAGCTTGGACTGGCTGTAGACGGCCATCGGCCGGTAGCTGGCCTCAGCGTTCAGATCATCGAAATCGATGGCGCCGCCACGCGCGGCGATGCTGGACAGCGCGACGACGCGCGACTGCTCGGCGTTGCGCAGCAAAGGCAGCAGCCGGCCGGTCAGGGCGAAATGGCCAAGATAGTTCGCGCCGAGCTGAAGCTCGAAGCCGTCGGCCGTCACAAGCCGCCGCGGGGGCGTCATCACGCCGGCATTGTTGATGAGGATGTCGACCCGGTCATGCCGCGCGGCGAGGCGTTCGGCGAAGGCTGCGACCGAGGCGAGGCTCGCCAGGTCCAGCGCCTCGAACCGCACCCGGGCCGCCGGCGCCGCGGCGGCGATCCGCGCCACGGCCTCCGCGCCCCTGGCCGGATTGCGGCCCGCGACGAGAACCTCCGCCCCCGCGCGCGCCAGAGCCAGCGCGTTCTCGACCCCCAGACCGCCCGTGCCGGTGACGACCGCCAGGCGCCCCTGCTGTGACGGGATATTCGCTGCCGCCCATTTCGTCATGGAGACCGGCCTTTCCTGATTGTTGCACTCAGTGCAATTATCAAGGCGCCATGAACAGCGACGACGAAATTTCACCCCCGGGCGAAGGCAAGCGCGAGCGCAAGCGCCGCGAGACCCTGGCGCGCATCACCGATGTGGGCCTCCGCCTCTTTCTTCAGCGGGGCTATGACGCGACGACGCTCGACGAGATCGCCGCGGAGGCTGGGATCTCCCGCCGCACTTTCTTCCATTATTTCAAGTCGAAGGATGAGATTCTGCTGTCGCTGCAAAGCGATATGGGCCTGCGGATCGTGCGCGCGCTGGAGGACGAACCGGCCGACAAGCCGCCACTGGAGGCTATTCGCGACGCGGTCCTGGAGGTGTGCAACACCATCCCCGCCGACGAGATGCTGGCCATCGACCGGCTGATGCGCGCCAGCCCGGTGGTGCAGGCGCGCAAGTTGGCCAGCTATGTCGAGCACGAGGCCACGTTGTACGCCGCCCTGCGTCGGAAATGGCCCGGGGAGCAGCGGCAGCTGGCCCTCCGGCTTGTCTCCATGATGTCCATCGGAGCGCTGCGCCTGTCGACCGACGCGTATCACCGCGAAGACGGGGCGCGACCGTTCGGAGACTTGCTGCGAGAGGCTTTCGCGGCGCTCGGCGGCGAGGCCAATCCGTAGGAGACTTCGCTTTATTTCGGTCGCATGGCGATAGCGCCGGGACCGGAATTATAGATGGCGTCCAAGAGCATCAGGGGGCTGCCCGCAAATTGCCCCCCTACTCCCACTCAATCGTCCCCGGCGGCTTGGACGTCACATCATAGACCACCCGGTTCACGCCGCGGCATTCATTGATGATGCGGGTGGCGACCCGGCCGAGGAAGTCGTGTTCGAACGGGTAGTAGTCGGCGGTCATGCCGTCGACCGACGTCACCGCGCGCAGGGCCAGGACGTGATCATAGGTGCGCTCATCGCCCATCACGCCGACCGTGCGCACCGGCAGCAGCACCGAGAAGGCCTGCCAGATCTTGTCGTAGAGGCCTTCCTTGCGGATCTCGTCGATATAGATCGCGTCGGCCTTGCGCAGGATGTCGGCCTTTTCCTTGGAGACGGCGCCGGGGATGCGGATCGCCAGGCCCGGCCCCGGGAAGGGATGCCGGCCGACAAAGGCTTCCGGCAGGCCCAGCTCGCGGCCCAGCGCGCGCACCTCGTCCTTGAACAGTTCGCGCAGCGGTTCGACCAGCTGCATGTTCATGCGTTCCGGCAGGCCGCCGACATTATGGTGCGACTTGATGGTGACCGAGGGGCCGCCATCGAAGCTGACGCTCTCGATCACGTCCGGATAGAGCGTGCCCTGGGCGAGGAAATCGGCGCCGCCGGCCTCTTTCGCCTTGGCCTCGAAGACGTCGATGAAGAGCTTGCCGATCGTCTTGCGTTTCTTTTCCGGATCGTCGATGCCGTCCAGCGCCTCGAGGAAGAGTTTCTCCTCGTCGGCATGGACGAGCGGGATGTTGTAGTGCTCGCGGAACAGGGTCACCACCTCGTCCGCCTCGCCCAGGCGCATCAGGCCGGTATCCACGAAGACGCAGGTCAGCTGGTCGCCGATGGCCTCGTGCAGCAGCACGGCCACGACCGAGCTGTCGACACCGCCGGAGAGGCCGCAGATCACCTTCTTGTCGCCGACCTGGGCGCGCACCTTGGCGATCGCCTCGTCCTTGAAGGACTTCATCGACCAGTCGCCGGTCAGGCCGGCAATCGTGTGGGTGAAATTGCGCAGCAGGGCGGCACCGCGCGGCGTGTGCACGACTTCCGGGTGGAATTGCACACCGTAGAAACGGCGCGCCTCGTCGGCGATGGCGGCAAACGGGGCATGACCCGATTTCGCAATCACCTTGAAGCCCGGCGGCAGGGCCGAGACCCGGTCGCCATGGCTCATCCAGACACGTTCCTCGTGACCGACCGGACCGAAGCCCTCGAACAGCGGGCTGTCCTCGATCAGGGTGATGTCGGCGCGGCCGAACTCGCGATCGTCCGAAGCTTCCACCGCCCCGCCCAGCTGGGCACACATGGTCTGCTCGCCATAGCAGATGCCCAGCACCGGCAAGCCCCGGGTGAAGACGCTGTCATCGGCGCGGGGCGAGTTGTCCCAATGCGTCGAGTGTGGCGAGCCGGACAGGATGATCGCCCGAGGGTCGAAATCGTCGATGAAGGCAGCATCGGCGCGATTATAAGGGTGGACTTCGCAATAGACGCCACTCTCGCGCACGCGGCGGGCGATCAGCTGGGTCACCTGGCTACCGAAATCGATGATCAGGAGTTTCTGGTGGTTCTGGTCGATAATATCGTCGGTCATGCGCGCACGGGCCTGCAGGCGCAGGCCTCCCGGAGGTCAAATTGTGAGGAAAGGGCCGAGTCGAGGTTCAGCATGCGGCCGGATAGCGCGTAACGGGCAAATTGGCTAGAGGGCACGGGCGTCCCGTGTGCAACCGGGCAGATATTTTCCCCGCGGCCGTTCCGGTTTCCCTTGATCCCGGCCCCGGCGGGCTTCACCTATAGGGAACTCGCACGTGCAATCAGGAGAGTCTCATGCGCCGGTTTCGCCATGCCCTTCTTCCCGCCGCTCTCGTCCTCGCGGCCTGCGCCCAGCCCGCGGCACAGGGCAATGACTGGCAGCTCGATCGCGAGACCTCCTCGGTCGGCTTCGTTTCCATCAAGTCCGGCGAGATCGCGGAAGCGCATCATTTCACGAACCTCACGGGTTCGGTTGCGGAAGACGGCACAGCCGAGCTCCTGATCGCGCTGGACAGCGTGGAAACCGGCATCGAGATCCGCAATGAGCGCATGCGGGAACATTTCTTCCAGACAGGCGAGTATCCGCAGGCGCGCCTGACCGCCCAGATCGACCTGGCCGCCCTGACCGGCCTGTAACCGGGCCAGCGCACCACCCTGCCGCTGCAGGGCACGCTGGAACTGCACGGCGTCAGCCTGCCGGTTGAAACAGATGTCACCGTGACCGATCTCAATGGCGAGCGGGTGCTGGTGGAGACCACGCAGCCGGTTCTGCTCCACGTCGACGACTTCGGCCTGACAGACGGTCTCGCCACGCTCCAGGACCTGGCCGGCCTGCCCTCGATCACACCGGTCGTGCCGGTGACGGCGTCACTGGTGTTCGAGCGGGAATAGCTTGCATTAAATCCCTGTAATACATTGAATTAGTTTAACTTAAAAGACAGCCGCGCGTCATTGTAGACGCCCCACTCTCGTCACAGCGAGGGATGCGGCGCGATGCAATATGCAGTGGGGAAATCTCCGATTTTCATCGGCGGCGCGCCGCGCTCCGGCACCACGCTCTTGCGCGCCATCGTCAATGCCAGCCGCAATATCGTCTGCGGGCCGGAGATGCGCGTTATCCCGGCGCTGTGCCATCTGGCAGAGCAGATCGAGACTTCCCATCTCGACGTGCTTTCAGCCGATTATGGCCTCGATGCAGACGCGCTGAACGCCCGTTTCGCCCAGACCATCGATACCCTTCTGTCACCTTTGCACGCCCGTACCGGCGCGCGTGTGGCCGAGAAGACGCCGGCCAACATCCTGCACTTCAGCCAATTGCGCCGGCTCTTCCCGGACAGCCCGCTGATCGGGATCGTGCGCGACGGGCGCGATGTCGTGGCCTCCCTCCTCTCGATGAACTGGCGCGACAATCAGGGCCGGCCGATGGCCATCACGCAGGATGCCGGTGCCGCCGCCGAACTCTGGATGCGCAGCATCGAGTCCGGCGCCCGGATGCATGACGATCCGAATTATCTGGAACTGCGTTACGAACATCTGGCGACCGATCCGGAGCGCGAAATCGGACGGCTGTTCGACAAGCTGGGCGAAAACGATGCCGCCAAGGCTCGTGCCCTTGATCATGCCCGCCATTTCGACCGCACGGCCGGCCAGTCGGAATCCAGCGCCGAACGCGTCGCCCAGCCGATCGACGCCTCGGCAATCGGTCGCTGGCAGCGCGATCTCGATGACCGCCAGCTGGCACAGATCGACGCTGTTGCCGGCCGCGTCCTGCGTACGCTCGGCTATGCCTGAGCCGGCTGACCCCGCCCCCGGCGACGGTCAACGCCTGGTCTTTGCCGGCGGCTGCCCGCGCTCCGGCCTCACCCTGCTGCGCCGGCTCGTCGAGCCGCACAGCCGCATCCATTGCGGGCCAGATACCGGCCTGCCGCCCGCTATCGCCATGCAATGGCAGGCCTTCGCCAGCCAGCTGGGCGATCTGCACGCGCGCGATTTCGACCTCCAGGCCGAAGACATGCGCCATGCCATGGCGGAACTGCTGACGGGTCTGTTCGAGGTGCCGCTGGCGGCCGATCCGCGCCGCGTCCTGATCGAGAAGACCTCGCTCAACATCGCCGCGTTCGAACAGCTCGGGCGCCTGCTGCCGCAGGCGAAGTTCATCCATGTCGTGCGCGACGGGCGCGATGTGGCCGCATCGCTGCTCGCGCGCGACTGGCGCGATGCCGACGGCCAGACCTATCCGCATGTCAGCCGGCCCGATGCCGCACTGAAATACTGGTTCGACCTCACAGGGATCGGCCTGCGCGCCGAACGCGCCCTTGCCGGCCGGATCCACCGGGTGCGCTATGAGGATCTGGTCAAACGCCCCAAGGCCACGCTGACGGCGCTGACAGCCTTCCTGGGCCTGGGCTACGAGCCCGCCATGCTTCACTTCGCCGGCCGGCCTGTGGAGCTGAAAGGGCTGGAGCGCGACAGCCTGCCCCTGATCAATTCAGCCCTGACCCAGCGCCGCATCGGTGCCGGCGCGGCGCTCGACGCGCAGGTCTCGCCGGACATCCGGGCCCGGCTGGACGCGCTGGGCTATGCGGCGGCTCCGGGACGCCGCCGCAAGGTGCGCGGCTAGCCCACCGACTCGTCCTTCCCCTTGATGGGGAAGGTGTCCGGCGCAGCCGGACGGAAGGGGTGAACCCCGGTGATGGCCTTTCAGGTGCGTAGCCGGAAACACCTTGCTCCCACCCCATCCACCCCGCCTTCGGCGCGGTCCCCCTGCCCCATCAAGGGGCAGGATGACGCGGGTGGCGCCAAAGCCGCCAGCCTACCCCACCCGCTCCATCACGCAGATGTAGAAGCCGTCGGTATCCGTCCGGCCGGGCGAAAGCTGGATTGCGCCGTGTTCACCGACGCAAGGCTCCAGCATTGCGCGGGCGCCTTCGGCGAGGTGGCCGCTGGCTTCGATCACATCCAGCGCCGGGACCGGTTTGAATGCATCGGTGCGGTCGAGGAAGGCCGTGACCCGGTCGCCATTCTCCTCGGGCAGGACCGAACAGGTGACATAGACCAGACGGCCGCCGGGCTTCACATAGCGCCGGGCGCGCTCCAGCACCGTGTCCTGCTCGGCCATGCGCTTCTCCAGCGCGGCCGGTTTGAGACGCCATTTCGCATCGGGCCGCCGGCGCCAAGTGCCGGTTCCGGTGCACGGGGCATCGCAGAACACGACATCCATTTTCTCAACAAATTCGGACAAAGCCTTGTCTTCATTGCCGTCATGGACCTGAACATTGCGCGACCCGGCTCGCTTCAGACGCGGCCAGATGGCCCGCAACCGGCGCCAGTCCAGATCCCAGGCATGAACCTGTCCGGTATTCATCAGCAGCGCTGACAGGGCGAGCGTCTTGCCGCCTGCACCGGCGCAATAGTCCAGGATCTGCTGGCCTGGCTGGGCGCCCGCGGCCAGGGCGGCCAGCTGCGACCCGGCATCCTGCACCTCGACCCAGCCCTTGCCATAGGCGGGAATGCTCTCGGCGGCGGCCGCCTTGCCGCGCGGATCGCGCTGGGCAATCCGAATACCCGAGCGCACCAAAGGGGTATTTTCGGCCGCTTTGAGTTTCGACGATACTTCCTTGAAAGCCTTGTCGAAATCAGCTTTCAGTTCATTCACTCTCAGATCGACCGGGGCGCGGGACGAGAGGGCATGCCCCTCCTCGGCCGCCGCATCGCCGAAGGCGCGCAGCAGGCTCTCTTCCAGCCATTCGGGCACATCGGCCCGCACGTGGAGCGGAGCATCGGAAATATCGCGGACAAGGCCGGCCCGTTCCGCTTCGCTCAGCGGTTCGGGCGCGTGCTCGTCGCCCTCGAACAGGGCGTCGATCTCGTCAGCGGACAGTCCCCAGATACGGCCGACCGTCCCCAGGGCCAGCGCCCGCGCCGAACCCTCTCCCATCGCATGGGCGATCGATGCCTGGTGCCGCAACGCGTCGAGCACGAGGCCCGCAATCCAGGCCCGGTCGCCGGATCCGGCAAAGCGGTGCGCCTTGCCCCAGTCGCGCACGGCGTCCTTCACCGGCTGGTGCTGACGCGTCAGCGTGTCGAGGATTTCAATGGCCGCAGCGATACGGGCGCCGTCTCTCATGGGGTGCGATCCTGTGCATCTGACGTCCCGGCATAGCGGGGAAGTCGGCCGGCGCAAAGCGCCGGATCAAAAGGGCGCCTTCCCTAGCGCAAGCCGGGCACGCCGGACAGTGCCGCACGCAGGGCCGCTATTTCGGCCGGGCTCCGCCATGGGTGGCGGCGAGCTGGCGGCAGATCGTCTTGGGATCGGTGAAGATGCGAAGGCCGTTCACCACGGCCTCCGGCTCTTCGTGCGCCACCGTGTCCCCGGCGAGGATCAGGGTCGGCGCGTTCTGGTGATCGGCATCCAGCAGCGCGACGATCTCGGCCCGCGGCCGGGCATAGTCGACGCGCACCAGGGTGATGGCATCCACCCAGTGCGGATTGACCGCAAGCGCGCCCTCCATTGTGCAGCAATCGGCGCACAGCCAGGGACCGCCATCGGCGTCATCCCACTGGCCGGTCAGCAGGAAGAGCACATCTTTGGACAAATCGAGCGGCGGCTGGTCCTGCATCATCGGGTCAGCACCTCAATGGCCATGAAGACCCAGAAAGCAGCCAGCACGAGCACGCTTGCCAGGAAGGCTGCGAAACGGTGCAGCATGTGATTGGTGGTGATGTGGATCGCGACATGCACGATGCGCAACCCGACCCAGATCCAGGCCAGGGTGAGCAGGAGATCTCCGGCGACGCCGAACACGCCTGCGAACAGCACCCCGGCATAGAAGAGGATCGGTGTTTCCAGCTGGTTCTGATAGGCGTTGGAAACTTGCATCGACCGTTTCGGCCACGCCTTCTGCCCCAGCGCCACCTCGGACACTTTCACCTCGCCCCGCCGGATTGCAGCGGTCCGGGTCAGCCCGGTCGCAATCACCAGCGCGAAGGTCAGCGCCACCTGCACCAGGACCGGATAGAGAAAAGCCGTGTTCATTGCATCACTCCCCTTTTGCAGCCGCTCGTCCGGCGGCCCTGCGCGACCCTAGGCAGGCTTTCCGGCGAACGACAGCCATCCGCGATGGATGGCTGCCATACACCGGTTTTGGCAGCACCGCCGCCTAGCTCGTCGTCGGGTAGTTCGGCGCTTCGCGCGTGATCTTCACGTCGTGCACATGGCTTTCGCGCAGGCCCGCATTCGTAATGCGCACGAATTGCGCGCGATTGTGCAGATCGGCAATCGTGCGCGAACCGGTATAGCCCATGGCCGCCCGCAGACCGCCCACCATCTGGTGCAGGATCGGACCGACCGGCCCCTTGTAGGGCACCTGGCCCTCGATCCCTTCGGGCACCAGCTTCATGCGCTCGGTATCCTTCTGGAAGTAACGGTCGGCAGAGCCTGCCGCCATCGCCCCCAGCGACCCCATGCCGCGATAGGATTTGTAGGATCGGCCCTGGTAGAGGAAGACCTCGCCCGGCGCTTCTTCCGTGCCGGCCAGCAGCGAACCGATCATCACGCAGTGCGCGCCGGCCGCGATGGCCTTGGCCATGTCGCCGGAGAATTTGATCCCGCCATCGGCGATGATGCAGGCATCGGAGCCTTCCGCGGCGCGGCGGGCATCCATGATCGCCGTCAGCTGCGGCACGCCGACCCCGGCGACCACGCGCGTCGTGCAGATCGAGCCCGGCCCGATCCCCACTTTCACACAGTCCGCACCGGCATCGATCAGCGCCCTGGCACCGTCATAGGTCGCCACATTGCCGGCCACGACGCGGGCGGCATTCGACGCCTTCTTCACCCGGGTGACCTGGTCGAGCACAGACTGGCTCTGGCCGTGGGCGGTGTCGATCACCACCACGTCCACGCCGGCGTCCATCAGGGCCTCGGCGCGCTCGAAACCGCTGTCGCCGACCGTGGTGGCCGCCGCGCAGCGCAGACGCCCCTGGGCGTCCTTGGCGGCCATCGGGAAGGCCTGGGCCTTTTCCATATCCTTGACCGTGATCAGGCCGATACAGCGATCCTGGTCGTCGACCACCAGCAGGCGTTCGATCCGGTGCTTGTGCAGCTTGGCGCGCGCCTCGTCCTGGGAGGCGCCCTCACGCACCGTCACCACATCGCGCGTCATCAGATTGCCGACCTTCTCGTTGGGGTCGTCGGCAAAGCGCACATCGCGGTTGGTGATGATGCCCACCAGCTTGCCCGGCAGGCCGTCGCCATTGCCTTCCACGACGGGAATGCCGGAAATCCGGTGCTGGGCGATCAGGGCGCGCAGATCGGCGAGCGTCGCGTCCGGCGAGATCGTCACCGGATTGACCACCATACCGCTCTCGAACCGCTTCACCCGGCGGACCTCTTCGGCCTGCTCGGCAATGGTGAGATTGCGGTGGATCACCGCCAGGCCGCCGGCCTGGGCCATGGCGATCGCCATGCCGCTCTCGGAGACGGTGTCCATGGCGGCGGCCATCACGGGAATGTTCAACCCGACATCGCTGGCGATGCGGGTGGACACATTGGCGTCGGCGGGGAGAACTTCGGACGGGCCGGGCTGCAAGAGCACGTCGTCGAAGGTGAGACCTTCGCGAATCTCCATGGGAGACTCCTTTCTGCTGCTTGCGGCGCGGCTTTAGTCCGGATTCGACAGGGAGGCAAGGGGGCGGGGTGCGACATCGCGGAATTGTCGCATTTGGCGGGGCCGGCACCCGGCAGGGATCTGCCGCTTATTGCCGCCCGGCCCCGCATTGGCATATATTGCCACACCGACAAAGGAGCGCCTCATGGCCACACGCAATGTTGTCCTGACCGAAGCCCAGTCCGGCCTGATTGACCGGCTGGTGGCATCTGGACGCTTCCAGAATGCCTCGGAAGCCATGCGGGCCGGCCTTCGGCTTCTGGAAACCGAGGAAGCGGAACTTGCCCTGCTGCGTGACCGGCTTCAAACCGGTATCGCGCAGGCCCGGACCGGCGAACTCGCCGCCGGCAGCGGCGAAGATGCCGTACGCCGGGCTTTCGCACAGGCCCGGGCAAGCAAGGATTGACCCGCAACTGGCGCCTCACACGGCAAGCTGAGGCCTCCCTTGTCGATATCGCCCGCTGGACCCTGAAAACCTTCGGCCCCCGCCAGGCCGAGGCCTATGAAACCGATCTCATTGCATGCTGCCATGAGATCGCAAACGGCACCCGTTTTTCACAGAGCTGCCGTCAGCTGGTGGGTGCCGAAATGACCGAAGACCTGCGCTACGCGCGCGCCGGAGAGCATTTCGTCGTCTTTCTGGAAGCCCCGGCAGAGATTGTCATCGTCGACTTTCTTCACGCCCGGTCAGACCTCCCCGGGAAACTTCGATCGGAGTAAATCAGGATGTTCGACATTCTCACCGTCATTGCCGCCTGGTTCGGCGCGATAACAGCTGCAGTCGCTCTCGTCTGGCAGATTGCAAGCGACCGAAGACGCCGGAAAGAAATTGAAGAGGAACGCCTGGAGATCGTTTCCAAGCCCGTTGCGGCTTGGCATAGGGGAACTCTAGTGCGTTACAGACCGCGTATAAGCGGACCGACATATCATTTGAAATTCAAAATCGAAGGGGCGACGTGGGATCCCCACGAAGCCAACGGCAATTGGATCGAGAGTGGTCCTAGCGGCGGCCGCTATGTAATGGTGCCAGACGCCGACGGTCGTCATCGCACACATATTATTTTCCGCTCAGGCCCGCCAGAAGGCGCCTTTGTTGACTTCAAAGTCGTTGAATCGAACTCCAACAAGCCGGTGGTCAGGCGCCGCGTATATATCGAGTAGACACACAATCCCATACTTGGGTCATCCGTCACGCCCGAACCTGTTTTGCGGGGATAACCCCGATCTTATCCCCACCCTGCAAAGACCGCGCATAATCACCCCACGGTCCGCTGTCGCCGGTGCACAGGCAAGGCGGAGCGGGTGGCGCTGAGGCGGGCACGATCGGCCGGCTTCTTAATCGGCTTCACCGGGTTGCAGACGATCCTGCGGGACTTCTCGTACCCATATTAGATACCGGATACCCCCGAAGGGTCGTCTGCAATGCCCGCCCTCCGGCGCTGACACGCCCGGAGCCGCTTTCGTACGCCCGTGAGAGATACCCCGATATCCCCAAGTAAATTGAGGACTTCCAGACACCAAATATCAACATGCCGCTGCGACAAACCGCCCCATAGCGCGACCAAAAAAGAAAGTTGGGGTTGGTCATGCGGGTGATTACCTGTCTTTTCACGGAACATAATCTCTGGCTGGTGCTGCTGGCGGCGGCGATGTGTGTCATCGGCTCCTTCGCCACGCTGCGGCTGGGCCGCCGGGCTGCGGCCAGCGAAGCCACGCCGGAGCGTCTGGGCTGGCAGTTCCTGACCGCCGTCTGTGCCGGGTCCTCGATCTGGACCACCCACTTCATCGCCATGCTGGGCTATCAACCCGGCGTCCCCGTGAGCTTCGACGCCGCCCTGACCGTCGTCTCGATGATCATCGCCATTGCCGGGACGGGCATCGGCATCCTGCTGTCGACCGCTCCGCTGGGCCGGCTGGCCAACCCGCTGGGCGGTGCCGTGTTCGGCCTGGCCATCGCAGCGATGCATTTCACCGGCATGTTCGCCTATCGCGTCGACGGGCTGGTCTCCTGGGACCAGGCCTATATCACCGCCGCCATCATCCTGTCGGTGACGCTGACCGCCCTCGCCTTCATGGGCGTGAAGCGTTGGACCACGGGCGCGATGTCCTACGCACCGGCCGGCATTCTCGTGCTCGCCATCGTTGCGCTTCACTTCACCGGCATGGCCGCCTTCGAGGTCACGCCGCTGGCCGGGATCGAGCACGGCGCCGACAGCGCGGCCTTCCGCGCGATGGCACTGTCGATTGCGGTCGCCGGCCTAGTGATCGTCGGCACCGGCATGTCGAGCTATCTGATCGACACCCGCGTGCGCGAAAGCTCCGACGAACGCCTGCGCCACATGGCGCTGCACGATCCGCTGACCGGCCTGCCCAACCGCACCAGCTTCAATGCCTGCCTCGACGCCTGGCTGGCCGAGGCCGAGGATGGCGGCGTGGCGGTGATCGGGATCGATCTCAACCGCTTCAAGGAAATCAACGATGTCTGGGGCCATGAGGCCGGCGATGCCGTGCTGTGCACCCTGGCCAATCGCCTCAAGGGCTTTGTCGGCCGCACGCATTTCGCAGCCCGCCTGGGCGGCGATGAATTCAGCGTGATCCTGCGCACCGACTCGCGCATCGGCCTGCAGGAACGCGTCGAGGCGATCGAGAGCCTGTTCAACGACCCCGTCGTGTTCGGCGAATACAAGTCGGCGACCGGCGCCAGCCTGGGCATTGCCGTCTATCCCCATGACGGGAACGACCGCGACACGCTGGTGCGCAATGCCGACCTGGCGATGTACAAGGCCAAGGTCGATCCGCTGCAGGATGTGTGTTTCTACGATACCGGCCTGGGCGAAGCGGTGCGCGAACGCCGGGCCCTGGCGAGCGATCTGCGCGAGGCCATCGAGACCGACCAGTTGCAGCTGCACTACCAGGTCCAGACCGCGATTGGCACCGGCGATATCCGCGGCTATGAGGCGCTGCTGCGCTGGACCCATCCGACGCGCGGACGCATCGGTCCGGACGATTTCATTCCGCTGGCCGAGGCCAACGGCCTGATCCTGCCGCTGGGCGAATGGGTGCTGCGCCGCGCCTGCGAGGAGGCCATGCGCTGGTCCGAACCGCACAAGATCGCGGTCAATCTCTCCGCCGTGCAGCTGACGCATACCGGCCTGCCACAGCAGATCCACCAGATCCTGATGGAAACCGGCCTGCCGCCGGCCCGCCTCGAGATCGAGCTGACCGAGACCGCCGTCATCAAGGACCGCGTGCAATCGCTGCACATCATGCGGCAGATCAAGGCGCTGGGCGTCTCCGTCGCGCTCGACGATTTCGGAACGGGTTATTCCTCGCTGGATATCCTGCGCACCTTCCCCTTCGACAAGATCAAGCTGGACAAGTCCTTCACCGAGGAACTCGAGCACGATCACCGCTCGCTCGCCGTGGTGCGCGCCATCCTGGCGCTGGCCAAGAGCCTGGGCATTCCGGTGCTCGCCGAAGGCATCGAGACCGTGCAACAGCTCGACCTGCTGCGCAGCGAAGCCTGCGACGAAGGCCAGGGCTATTATCTCGGCCGCCCGGCCCCGATGGACGTGGTCAGCAATCCCGGCAGCACGGCCTCGACGGCGGACCGGGACGACGCCGTGGCGTAGCGCTGCCGGAAGACCGGACCGTCAGGCCTTTCGGCCCCGGAATCCCGTCGCGATGACGAAGGTCTCGGCGCTCTCGGAGCGGCTGGCGTCGGGTTTGAAGTGGCGGACCTTGTCGAAATTGGCTTTCAGCAGGTCCAGTAATTCGCCCTCGGCGCCGCCCTGGAAGACCTTGGCGACGAAAAAGCCGCCGGGCTTGAGGGTTTCCAGCGCGAACTGGGCTGCCAGCTCCACCAGCGCCACAATGCGCAGGTGATCGGTCTTCTTGTGGCCGGTCGTCCAGGGCGCCAGATCCGAGATCACGGCATCGGCCGGCCCGCCCATTTCGGCTTTCACCAGACCCGGTGCGTCATCGGCCGAGAAATCGTGCTGCAGCAGGGTGGCGCCGGGGATGGGCTCAATCTCCAGCAGGTCGATCCCGACGACTTCGGCCGCATCTTTCTTCAGCGCCACCTGCACCCAGCCGCCCGGCGCCGAGCCGAGATCGACGATCCGCATGCCGGGGCGCAACAGGTGGAAGCGCTCGTCCAGCTGGATCAGCTTGTAGGCCGCGCGAGAGCGATAGCCCTCCATCTGGGCTTTCTTCACATAAGGATCGTTCAGCTGGCGCTGCAGCCAGCGCGTGGAGGAGGACTTGCGGCCGCGCGCCGTCTTGACGCGTTCGAACATCTGCTTGGCCGCACGGGCGTCCCCGCCCTTGGTGACGGGGCCGGACCGGCGCCGGCGGCGGCCGCCGCTCTCACCCTCGCCTTCGGGCTTTTCGCTGTCGTCGTCGCTCATTCTTCGCCACCCGTCTCGTCGCTGCTGCTGCGGCGCTTGCGGCGGCGCTTGCGCGACTTGCGCATCAGGTTCAGCAGCATGCCTTCGCGCAGCCCCCGGTCGCCGACGCGCAGCCGGTCCGCCGGCCAGGCCTCTGCCACCGCCTCGTAGATCGCGCAGCCCGCGAGCACAAGCTCGGCGCGGTCCGAACCGATGGTCGGTTCCAGCGCCCGGCCGGCCACATCCAGATTGCGCAGGCGCGCGCAGGCGGCCAGCGCCTCCTCGCCCGACATCCACAGCCCGTCCACGCGCGAACGGTCATAGCGCGGCAGGCGCAGATGCACGCCGGCCATCGAGGTCACCGTGCCGGACGTGCCGACCAGATGCCCCCGCCCTTCGCTGAACAGCGGCCGCATCGCCCGGGCGCCGCGCGGCGTCTTCATCAGCCCGGCGGCATAGGCCTTCATCTCATTATACCAGGCCTCGCGATCCTCGCGCTCGGGAAAGCGTTCGGACAGGGTGACGACGCCCACCGGCGTGGAGGTCCAGGACTTCATCGGCGGACGGCCGCCGCTTTCCGGACCGCCGCGCTTGCGCCATTCGGCCAGATCCACCCAGGAAAGCTCCGTCGAGCCGCCGCCGATATCGATCACCAGCGCGGCATCCTTGTCCGGATCCAGCAGGTCGACACAGCCATGCACGGCCAGCCGCGCCTCTTCCTCCGGCGAGATCAGGTCGAATTCCAGCCCGGTCTCGGTGCGCACGCGCTCGAGGAAAGCCTCGCCATTGCCCGCCATGCGGCAGGCCTGGGTGGCGATGGAGCGGTAGCGGATGGATTTGTGCCGGCGGATCTTGGAGGCGCAAATCTTCAGCGCCTCGACCGCCCGGTCCATCGCATCGTCGGAAAGCCTGCCCTCGGCGGCCACGCCTTCGCCCAGGCGCACGACGCGCGAAAAGGCGTCGATTACCTGGAAGCCGCTGCCCGTGCGGTGTGCCAGCAGCATGCGGCAGTTATTCGTACCCAGATCGATCGCGCCGTACACCGGAGACGGCGCGCGTTTGCGCCGGTTCCGTTTGCGTCCGGCGGCGACCTTCCCCGGTTCCCCGGGTGATGGCTCCGCCATGATAGTCCTCTCGCCGTCCGGCGCGCCTGGGTCCCGGAGCGGGAGCACGAACCCGCAAGGGTCCGCCGGCGCGACACGAATCGGCCTGATACCGTTTCGAAACCAGAATACTCTCCCTGCCCCGGCCTGCAAGGATGCGTGACGGATGGCCCGTGTTTTCGTAGCTTATTGCCGGAAACACCCCATATAGAAGGGTATGAACACTTTAATGGACGCGAGTCAGAGTACGCCCATGATCATTCGCCACGCCCGTTTCGGCCTCGGCGATGTGGTTCGGCACCGCCTTTTCCCCTTCCGGGGCGTGGTGGTGGATGTCGATCCGGAATTCGCCAACACCGAGGAATGGTACCAGTCCATCCCGGAGGATATCCGTCCGTCCAAGGACCAGCCTTTCTACCATCTGCTGGCCGAGAACGAGGAAAGCTATTACGGCGCCTATGTCTCGGAAGGAAACCTGATCCCGGACGCCGAGAACGGCCCGGTCAGCCACCCGCAGGTGCCGGACGCCTTCGAAGGCTTCGATGGCGAACGCTACACCCTGCGCGCCGGACCGGAGAGCGCGCACTAGGTCGATACACATACGGTGTCATTCCGGATGGACGCCCCGCGCAGGCGGGGCGCAAGCCCGGGACCCATAATCCCGGTATTCGTCCAGCTGACACCGATATCGAGCCTGCTTTCGGTTGACGGCGGCGTTTATGGGTCCCGGCCCTCCAGCCCGCCTGCGCGGGCTATCCGGCCGGGATGACAATGAGCGGCATCGTCGCCCCGCCTCAGCCCGCGTCATACCCCGCCTGCAATTCGCGCTTCAGCACCTTGCCGATGGCGCTGCGGGGGAGTTCGTCGATGATGCGCAGATCGGCGAGGCGCTGCATCTTGCCCAGTTTCGCATTGGCCCAGGCGAGGAGTTCGTCCGCGCTGGCCGCGTCCGGTGCCGACAGGCACACGAAGGCCACCGGCGTCTCGCCCCAGTCCTTCGATGGCACGCCCACGACAGACGCGTCGGCGATGGCGGCGTGCTCCATCAGCACAGCTTCCAGGTCCGCCGGATAGATATTCATGCCGCCGGAGATGATCATGTCCTTGGCGCGGCCGGCGATGGTGAAGAAGCCGTCGGCATCCATCTTCGCCAGATCGCCGGTGCGGATGAAGCGCTCGCCCTGCGGCGAAATCCATTCCGCCTCGCGCGTCTTGTCCGGCCGGCCGTGATAGCCGGTCATCATCGAGCCCGAGCGGCCGACAACCTCGCCCACCTCGCCCGGCGGCAATTCGCGCCCGTCCGGCCCGATGACGCGGATATCGTGACCGGGCATCGCCTTGCCCACCGTGTGCAGCTTGTCCGGATGCTCGTGAGCAACAAGGGCGCAGGACCCGCCGCCCTCGGTCATGCCGTAGAATTCGATCAGACCGCCCGGCCAGCGGCGCAGCACCTCGGCCTTCAGCTCGGCGGAGAAGGGCGCGGAGGTGCAGTATTTCAGGCGGAAGGCCGACAGGTCGAAAGCGTCGAAATCCTCGACCGCCAGAATGCGCTGATACTGCACCGGTACCAGCATGGCATGGGTCGCCCTGTGCTGCTGGGCCAGTTCCAGAAAGCCGCGCGCGTCGAATTTCGGCATCAGCACGACCGTGCCGCCACCGGCCAGCGCCGGCAGGAAAGCGACCAGCGTGGTGTTGGAATACAGCGGCGTCGACACCAGCCCCACCGCATCGGGACCGAACCCCGGCGGATCGGTCAGCTGATTGTGCGGCCAGCGCATCTTGTGCGACTGGACGATCCCCTTGGGCGTACCGGTCGTACCTGAGGAATAGATGATGTTGAAAGCCATCTCCGGCGTGATCTCGACCGGATCCGGCCGGGCGCCCTGCGGCGCCATCCAGCCGTCCAGCGGTTTGCCCCGCGCACCCTCTGTCAGCGCGATGAAGTCTGCCCCGATCCCGTCCGCGACCGGTGCCAGATGCGCCGAGACGCTTGCATCGGTGAAGATATGGCTCGCCCCGCAATCGGCGATCATGCCAGCAAGCTGTTCGGCCGTGGCCGAGGGCGAGAGCGGCGCGACGGCCGCACCTGTGCGCAGCGTGGCAATGAAGACGGCGACATAGTCGATCGAGGCCGCCGCACAGATCGCCACGGCACCGCCCGGCTTCACCCCGTCACGCTGCAGCGCCGCCGCAATCCGGTCGGCCCGCGCATCCAGGTCGCGATAGGAAAGACCCGCCTCGCCGCAGATTACCGCGGTTTTTTCAGGATTGGCCGCCACCTGCAGGGCGAACAGCCCGGTGAAGGTGCCGAAAGCCTGCTGCACATAATCCCGGATCGCACTCACCGCATCTCTCCCGCCATGGATTTAAAGACAGGGTATGCCTGCCCTGCCACATATTCGTGCGGAAAGGTTAGCCTTGCGATCTACGGTATGGAAGAAGCGCGGTGCAGCACGCACAACACGCCATCGCTTCATCTGTCATCCCGGCCGGATAGCCCGCGCAGGCGGGCTGCAGGGCCGGGACCCAAACGCGCCGATGTCGGCCGGAAGCAGACTTCACCGCCGAGACAGCTGGAAAGCACCGGGATTATGGGTCCCGGACTTCCGCCCGGCCCAAGGCCGGGCATCCATCCGGGATGACAGCGGGATTTGCAGCCCCTACGCCTTCACCACTTCCTGTTCGATAGCGCCGAAGATGGAGTGGCCGGTCTTGTCCTTCATCTCGATGCGCACCGTGTCGCCGTAATTCATGAAGGGGGTTTTCGGTTCGCCGCTCTCGATGGTCTCGATCATGCGGATCTCGGCGATGCAGGAATAGCCCACCCCGCCTTCGGAAATCGGCTTGCCGGGACCGTCATCCAGCTTGTTGGACACCGTGCCCGAGCCGACAATCGTGCCGGCGGTGACCGGGCGCGTCTTGGCCAGATGGGCGATCAGCTGCGGGAAGTCGAACGTCATGTCGACGCCGCACTCGGCCTTGCCGAAGGGTTCGCCATTATATTTCACCAGCAGCGGCAGATGCAGCTTCCTGCCGTCCCAGGCCTCGCCCAGCTCGTCCGGTGTCACGGCGACCGGCGAGAAGGCGCTCGGCGGCTTGGACTGGAAGAAGCCGAACCCCTTGCCCAGCTCGGCCGGGATCAGGCCGCGCAGCGAGACATCATTGACCAGCATGACCAGACGGATCGCCTTTTCGGCCTCCTCGACCGAGCAGCCCATCGGCGCATCGCCGGTGATCACGGCGATCTCGCCTTCCATGTCACAGCCCCAGGCCGTGTCGCCCAGCGGGATATCGCCGCGCGGCGCCAGGAAGGCGTCGGACCCGCCCTGATACATCAGCGGATCGGTCCAGAAGCTGGCGGGCATTTCCGCCCCGCGCGCCTTGCGCACGAGTTCGACGTGATTGACATAGGCCGAGCCGTCGGCCCACTGGAACGCCCGCGGCAGCGGCGACAGGGCTTCGCGCTCATGGAAGCGCTCACGCGGGATGGTCTCGCGCTCCAGCTCGTCGGACAGCGTGCGCAGCTCGCCCTCGCATCGCTCCCAGTCGTCCAGGGCAGCCTGCAGGGTCGGCGCGATGCGGGTCGCATCGGCGCACCAGGCCAGATCCTTCGAGACGACGACCAGACGGCCGTCACGGCTGTCCGACTTGAGCGTTGCGAGTTTCATGATCGGTCTTTCCTTCGACGTTCGTGGATACCGGCCGCCCCTCTGCGGGAACGGTCCGGCGCTAGACCAGCGCGCCGGGCAGGCGCCCGTCGCGCGGGGATTGCGGGAATACGCCGTAGCTCCAATCGACGATGGCGTCGAGCTCCGGCCCCAATTGTTCGGCGATACGTTCGGCCTCGGCGCGGCGGCGGTCCGGACCATGCGCCTGTCCCGTATCCTTGGCATCGCGCGTGAAGAGCGACCCGGAGGCCGTGGCGGTGATATGCTCGGCACCCAGTTCCAGCCCGAAAAACGCGTCGACGGCCGTCAGCCCCTGTTCCGGCGCGGCGACGAAGGCATCGCCGTCGAGCCAGGCGAAACGGTCCGCGGCGCCCTGGGCGCGTGCTTCCAGCATGGCGGCGACCTGCATCTGCCAGACGAGGGCCGCGATCTGCAGATCGGACATCTGCATCAGCTGGCGCGGGTCGGTGCGCGCGACCGGATGCCCGTCCATCGCGAAAATCGTGAACAGCCGCCGCGCAAAGGCCCGTCCCGCCTCGCCCTTCTTGGCGATAGAGATCAGGAAGGCGCGCAGCTGGGAGGTCAGGAAGAGATGCCGGCTGTCCGGGAAGAGGCGCGCCACATCGCCGATCAGATTGTTGACCGTATTGGTCGGCTTGATCGTGACATGGGCCTCGCCGGCAAAGGGCTGGCTCAGGGCACCGAGAACGGGTTTCAGCCAGCTGTCGGAGACCGCCCGGCCCTCGCGCCGCTTGATGTTGGCGACCTCCATCAGGGCGGCCGGCTCTTTCAGGCTCAGATTGACGCCCGGCCGGTCGAGACAGCGCGCCAGCAGGGTCGAGCAGCAAAAGGCGGTATGCCAGATGAAGACCGGTGCGGCCGGCTTGTCCGGCTGCGGCAGCTCGTTCAGCGATACAGGCCGGGTGCGGCAGCCGGTGCGGTCCCAGCGCTCGTCCAGGAAGGCCGTATCGGCGAGACTGTCACGCGTGACCTGGCACAGGCGCACCGCCCGGTTCTGCGCATCCAGCGCATCGGGGAACCACAGCGCGTCTGGCATGGCCGTATCCGTCAAATCCCGCTCCGCCTGCTTGTGTCAGATGTTTCCGAACGTGCCGTCTTCGCCCAGCCATTCCAGGACGCCGTCATGGATGGAGAAGCGCGCTCCGTGCAGTTCCAGCCCGCGCTGTTCGATGGCATCGCGCACGAAGGGGAATTGCTTCAGGCGCTCCAGCGAATGGCGGATCGAGACCAGTTCCAGCGTGTCGGCGATCTCGGCCAGCGGCGCATCGCCCAGCTCGCCCGTCACCTCGTCACGGGCCGGCTCCATCGTGCTCAGCCAGGGACCGAGATAGGTGTTGGGCAGGCCGTCGAGGCCCGTCGCGCAGGCTTTCACGCCGCCGCAATCGCCATGGCCCATGACCAGCACGCCCTTGACCTTGAGCACTTTCACCGCGAACTCCAGCGCCGCCGAGACGCCGTGCAGGCCGCCGCCCTCTTCGGCCGGCGGGACCAGATTGGCGACATTGCGCACCACGAACAGCTCGCCCGGCGCGGCATCGAAAATCGCAGCCGGATCGACCCGGCTGTCCGAACAGGCAATGACCAGCGTGTGCGGCGTCTGCCCGTCGGCGAGCTCGGCATAATGCGCCCGCTCGACCCGGAACCGGCCGTCCTTGAAGCGGCGATAGCCCGAAATCAGGGTTTCTGGCGGCTGAAACGACATGAACACCTCCGGCGATGCCTGGGCCCCTCAGAGGGCATCTTTGCCAGCGTTTCTAGTTGCAATCGCAATCGACGGGAACCCGCAGCCGCAGGCAAAAAAGGCCGGCCCCGCGAACGGGACCGGCCTCCAGTGTCGTGCATTTCGCCTTGGCAGTCTGGGAGGATTACCCGGCAGTCGTGCACTGAGCCATGGCCAGATTGGCCTCGACCTCGTCCTCGCCGGACGAGGCCGCATTCGCCGCCTGGAACGCCTCGACAGCGGCCGCACGGTCGCCGGACAGCCACAGGGCCACGCCGCGATTATTCATCGCGCGCCAGGCGTCGTCGCGCATCTCGATGGCCGCATCGCAGGCCGCGATCGCCATCTCGTACTCGCCGGTGGCGGCATAGGCGGCGCACAGATTGGTGTGGGCGGCCACCTTGTGACCCGGCGCACCGGAACCGGCGACAACTTCTTCGCCGAAATGGATGGCTTCCGGCCACTCGCCGCGGCTCACCGCATTGTACTGCGCGCGGATCACGCCGTTGGCGGTGCGGTGGGCGGCAAATTGCGGTTCGGCATCGCAGGACTGGGCCAGGGCCGCAGACGAAGAGACGGCCGCCAGGGCCGCCGCGAGAAACACAGAGCGCATGGTCACTCCCTCAACAAGCGCGACCCTTCGGGGGTGTCCGTCAGGGACAGAACGGGCTCCGATCCGTTCTCCAGGCCGCGCGACCATTCAAGATTGGCAGACAGCGCGGCTCCGCTCGGAAGCTGCGCCGTCCAGGTAAACAGCGTTCAGATTTAGAACTAAGTTATGCGAATGGAATTGACGAATTCAGGATTGCCGGAATACATAATCGTATGGATGACTGGTCCGATTATCTTGTCTGCCTTGCGATTTCCGAGGCCGGCAGCCTGACCGCCGCGGCGTATCAGCTGGGCGTCAGCCAACCCACCGTGACCCGGCGCCTGCAGGCGCTGGAACGCCGATTCGGCGAGCCCGTTTTCGAACGCGAAAACGGCCAGTCACGGCTCACCCCGCTCGGTCACAAGGTTATCGCACATGCCAAGCGCATGCGCGACGAGGCGTCGGCCATCGAACGCGCCGTGATCGCCCAGGACCAGTCCCTGTCGGGCCTCGTTGTGGTCTCCGCCTCCGAAGGCATCGGGGCCGACTGGCTGCCGCGCGCCCTCGTCTCCTTCCAGCGCGACAATCCGGGCATCGGCATCGAGATCGCGATCAAGAACAACTCCGCCAATCTGGCCGACCGTGAAGCCGATATCGCGCTGCGCTGGAACGGGCCGGGCACGCAGCAGAGCCTGATCGGCCGCCGCGGCGCCACGGTCGGCGCGGGCCTCTATGCCTCGAAGGATTATCTCGACCTGCACGGACGCCCCGAACAGGTCGAGGATCTCGCCGACCATGCCTGCGTCGGCTGGTCGATGGGCGATTATTTCGGCTGGCCGTCCACCATACACGGCACGCCCGTCCTGCCCCGCCATGTCTCGATGAAGGCCAACTCCCCGGCCAGCCACGTCATGGGCATCGAGGCCGGCTTCGGCGTCGGCGTCACCTCCCACCGCCTCGCCCGCCGCAACCCCAACCTGGAACGCCTCCTGCCCGACTTCGAATCCTCCCTGGACCTCTGGGTCGTCGCCCACGAAACGGTGAGAAAAAGCGCCCGCGTGCGCGCAGCCTTCGACCACATCATCGCGCAGATGCAGGCGGATGGGGCTTATTTCTCAAGGGGGGAGGCTTCGATTTTGTGAGGGGGCGGATTGGGCGCAGGAGCGGACCTAATGATCGAAGTTTTTCGCATCGAGCGTTTGATTCCGCGCGAGACATCATCAAAATCGAACAGAACTAGGCCTCGTGCCTTGGGTCCGAGCATGCTTGATTTGGAATTTGGGGTCAGCTCCAGGGCACTACCGGCGTAGAAAACGACGATATGCTCAAGCAAATGCATCACATGTCAGAACGTTTCGACCTAGATCGTTTTAGATGGCTTTTCGGAGATGTCGCGCGTCACTGCTACCACCATCTTGCCTTCAGCGAGCCCGTCATTCACTGCCGCACACTTCGCTCTCACAAGTGTCTCGAGCTCCTCAAAGTTAACTACGTTGCCAGCGACTCGCTTTCGAAATGCCTTTCTTCTGACTTTTCTGGTCTTCTTGTCCTTCATCGCCTTCCTAGGAAGTGACGCATTAACGAGAACATATACTCCGGTGTGTGATGAAGCCTCGAACAGATACTGGTTCGAGAGCTGCTCATCAGGAGTGTTGACCAACTGATTTCCAGTCCAATGCCTCTTGTCGGCGAGCTTAATCTCAACCGACACCTTTCCCAAGGCCTCCACTCTCGAATGCAGCCTTAGGTCGGGCCGCTTCTCCCCTGCGACTTCTTGCTCCCGTATCACCGTGTAAAAACGCTCCCCTACCTCTCTCAGGCGAGCGGCCAACCAATTTCGTAGGTCACTCTCTTCGGATGCACCACGCCTGAAAAATGCGCTTTCGTCATCATCGGAAGAGTGTAGTTTTTCCAAGAGTGTCTCTATATGGGATTGGCAAAGTCGTCTGAACTCTTCCACAGTCGTGGGAGGCTTAGACTGATCGTTTAGAAACCGGATCGCGTCTTCAGGTGAAAATTCGATTCTCCTTCCGGCTCCTCGCTTCATCAGCTCGATTTGATACAGAAACGTATCTCGATAGCTCAACAGTTCTTTCGACTGCGCCAGTCTCCCGAATGCACCAACAGCATCGGGCGTTTGAAGCGCCGCCAACATGTTGGTGTAGCTTCGCCGGCTGCTCTCGGCGTGGTCCTCTTTTCCCGGCGAGTAGACGCCCTCGTGCCTCAGATCCTTCTCAGGTGGCCATGCGAGATATGATGCCCGAACCAACCACTCAAGCAGAATAGGATCGCGCTCACATTCTCTTCTCACAAAATCCGATCCGCCTTCCAGAGCAGGCTTGTTTCCTTCGCGTCCTAAATATTCAAAGAAGAGCGCTCTTTGTGCCGCGATCTGTAGATCGCCAAATGTTGCAGCTAAAACGCGTTTGGCGGCACCAGTGTTTGCGTTCATCAACCCATCAAGCCACCCCCAAGCTTCTCGAAAGTCGAAACGGGTCCAAGCCGCCAGATAGCCGGAAGCAAGAAATCTTGATAAGCGGTTCAGTTCGACGCTCGGGGCACGAGCCACGATATCCAAGCAGAGCATTCTGTCGCGGCGTTTTTTGGGCAGTGCAATCATCAACATCCGAAGAAGCATCGGAGCTACTAGGTTTCTGATTTCGCTGTTGGAGTAGGCGAGTTTGCTGACGCAGTCCGATACATGGTGGTCGCCCTCACCTTGCTCGGTGCTGAAATCCGTCAACAACGCAATTTTGACCTCGGAGCAAAACGGGGCTGGAAACCGGGTCGCCAATTCCTCGACCCACACGGGAAAGCCGTTCAATTCGTGAAATGCGTAACGAAAGGCTTTTCGCGCGTCGTCGGCCTCATTAGGCAGCTCGCCACATTCGTAGTCCAAGTTTATGCCCGCTAGGCCTATGTGGCCCAGATATGTCCGCCTCTCAAAGTAGCTTGTATCATGGTTCTTCCAGTATTGTCGTAAACCATCGCTAAATAATTGGGCGATCTCAGAATTATATTCTTCCTTGACAGCACGGATAGTTTCATATCCAGGATCATTGGGAGCTTTGTTAAAAAGCCAAATTGCATTGCTGTTGTCGAACTCACCCGCAGCAATTCCTTTTCGATTGCTCCAGATGAACTTGCGATTCCTTCGCGCAACATTCCAAGACCGCAATGCTTTCTTCTTGCCCCTTATCCACCTTTGGGGCTCGTAGCGATAATGATGTTGGAAGCGCGACTTCGTTCGAAGAAACCAGCCGCTAACGCCGAACTGCCGCCTTTGTTCCTCGTCCCCATATCTCTTGAGGTGCTGCCTGAGTACACTTAACGCCGTTTTGCGGTCTGCGGCCGAGAGTTTGCCCAGAACCGTTTGGGCCAAGTCGAGTAGAAATGCCCGCTCCGATGGATCGGTTGCGTCGGAAGCGCGCCCACAATAGTGGGATACGTCAGAGTGAACGAAGAGGTGTCCGTTTTGGTCTCTAACATTAAACTCTAAGGGGTGAACCAATCCAAACGGAACCCTATTCCGCTGACCACGATCAGAGAACAAGTTTACCCGCCGTTGAACAAGAGCGTGTTTGACTTCGGGTCTGGCTCGAAGGCCACCGGCTAAAATATTCGTCGGCGACTTTCGCCCGAGTAAGTCGATCCTGTCATCTATGCCCATCGCCATCTCCACGGCGTTCAGCAAGTCACTGTCGTCAGGACGAACGCCTTCATCACCAACTAGTTCGGACGCTAGGTAGATAATGGCTGGCACAAACTTCCTGTACCGCACCGAGGTATTCGGCATTCGGTATCGGTTCTCGTCGCGACCAGCAAATGCAAAGCCCAACAGCACGGATAACCAGGCCCGCCTCTCTGACTTCGACAAGTCGTCAAGTATTTCAATCAAATACTCATATGTCGCGGACGAGTAGTTCGAGCGCTCTCTTTGGATTCTGGAAAGAATGGCAATAACATCGAGCGGTAACGCCTCACCAAGGCTATACCTCAAGGCCTTCAGCTGAAACATGTTCCAGTTCGGCGCCGAGTCGGTATCCTGTGGGTCTGGTGGTGTGGCCGTAAGAGCTTCTAAAAGCACAGCAGCGCGATAAGTCTGGTCTCCTATCTCATAGAGAGCCGCGCACGCTTCCGCCTTGATCTTATAACCAGTATTCGGATTTCCGACATACCCCGCCAGTTTGGGGGCCAATGGTTCCATTCGGCCAAAGCGGGCAATATCGATCAGAAACTCGGTCAATTCAGGAGAATTAGACTTGTTTAACAGCTCATCGACTACAGGCCACAAGTCCGGGTGTGTGAACCGCTTTACGTCGTCATGATAGAACCATTCGCCTCTATAGCGAAGGTCGTCGTAGAGACGCGCCTGGTTGCGCAGGATGTCCTCTTTGTCGCCCACGGATAGTGACTTTGGGTCTCCAGTTTCGATGAGCAGGGCGGGTCTTGCATTTGCGACAACCGCCTTTGCTGAGTTGTTCAAGGCGGCTAACCAGCCCATGACATGTTCAGTCGACTGTGGAATCGATCGCTGACCCAGCCCCTCGGCAAGCAGTGGGGCAATTGTATTTCTCGAATGCGCTCTGGCTCGCAAGCTCTCGTCGAAATGTTCAGCTGCAAGGAAGTCGCGAATCTCTCGATGCGCGAACCTGATGCGCCCCCCAACAGAGGGCTGGAAAAGCCCGCTGGCGAGTAGTTGGCGAATTTCTGTAGTCGTCCATGCCTCCACATCCGTAGATAGGATATTTGCAGCATTCATCGCATCGCCGGCCGCTAAGGGGAGGACGGTAAAGTCCTGTTTGCCTGACAAAATCACAAAAGCTGCAAGTTTAGCGGCGGCCTTCCGTGCTCTGTTAACGTCAATGTTCAGCCGGTCTTTGCCTTCAGATCGTCCGAACAGCCGCCACGCAACCAAATCGCGCATAACTTGAAGTCGGGACTTGAAAACTTCCTCAGAGGAGCGGCCCTCATCAACAGCCTTCTTCCAAACATCCAAAAATAGATGCGCATCCAGCGGCTGCTGTATTAGACCAGCAGAAAGATTGGTGTTCACGGCGTTGATGAAGTCCGAAGGATTTACGTCGCGAGAAATGGCAAGTTTCTCAATGTCTCCGGTCGCAAGCGGTGCGAGGCGAAAAATTTTCTGCGTCGGACTATCGGCTTCCAAGTCCTGCTTGGCATCTCGTGCCTGCCTCACGAAACGAGATAAACGTCTTAGATCGCCATCCCCTAGCCACTCGCTTGGGCGGCTCGTGACGAGAACATGTATCGGTGCCAGTCGCCGCCCGATTTCTTGCGAGACAATGCTAAGGGCCCTTTCTAGAGCACTTTCATTGCGCGAAGCCGGCAGACGCGCCTCGTCGAGTGCGTCGAAGAACAGAAATCCGCCTCTTCGAGATCGCTTCCATTTTTCAAAACGTTCGCTTTGATTTTCCAGTTCGAAGTCGAATGAGCCCGTCAGGGAGCCGTCCTGTAGCGCCTCCAATCGCAGTAAGAACGCGTCTTCTCCTTCCTCAATGAGACGCTTCACGTGTTGACGAACTTCTGTAGTTTTCCCCGAGCCCGCAGTGCCTAGGAGAACAGACACATCATTCGAAAGAACTTCTTCCCACGTTTTCCCTGTCTCGCGGGTCGCGAGCGAAGCCCAAATACTGTCCAGTTCATTGTCAAATTCTGTCGATTGAATTTCGACAAAGCGCCGCGACAATGGAATGTACTGACCGCTGTTCACAGATGCTCCCTGACACTCTTTGGTTGATGGTATCAGTGGTATCGCCAGAGCACCATCTGGGGTGGTGGGCATTTTTATCAGTTTCAACAAGATAGAGCGTGACTGCGGGCGGGAGAATGCCTGCTGTACCCAATGTCCGCTTCCAGGATTATCCAGCCCCCTACCCCTCCGGCGGCGCCCCTGCCGGCAGGGCCAGCACATTCATCGCCACGGAGATCCGTTCTCCCGGGCCCTTGTGGGGGCGGACGGCGTGCATGAGCCAGGAGGGGAAGATGACCAGCTTGCCGGGCTCGGGACGGACGCGGAACTGGGACATCTGCTTTTCGCCGGTCTCGTCGGTGAAGACGAGGTCGGGGGCGACCATGCGGATCATCGGGAAGCGCGGATCCTGGGCGACGAAGAAACCGTCCTCGCCATCGCCGCCATCGTCGACATAGAAGCTGGCCGACCAGAAGGAGCCGGGATGGGAATGCATCTGGTTGGACGCGCCGGCGGGCGAGACATTCGCCCACATCTCCATGCCCATTTCATAGCGCGAACGGCCTTTGGCGGCATTCACGTCCGAGGTGAAACGGCCGCAGACCTGCATCGTCTCCCGCGCCAGCGCGATCGCGGCCTCGCCGCCCCAGTCCAGCATCTCGATGTCGGAATGCCAGCCATGAATGTTCGAGCGCCGCACGCCCGGCGAGGCGGCCCGGCGTGCCAGGATCGCCTGCTTCAGCTCCGAGACGAGCCGGTCGGCACCGGGCAGGCGCACCTCGATCAGCGGGGTGGCGAAGAGCCGGTTGACCGTGATCTGCGGCGCGGCGCTGCCGTCCGTCACCGTCATTCCTCGTCGCCGTAGATCGCCACCACCGGCTCGCCGCCTTCGGTCAGGCGGGCGCGGTACATGCCCGGCGTGTTGAAACTCCAGGCGATATCGCCCTCAGCCGTCAGCGCGATAATGCCGCCATCGCCGCCCAGATCCGTCAGCTCTTGCTGGATCACCTGGTCGGAGGCCGCCTGCAGGGTGAGGCCCTGCATCTCGACCAGCGCACAGATGCGGCTGGCCACGGTGAGGCGGATGAAATACTCGCCCGTGCCCGTCGCCGAGACGCCGCAGCTGTCATTATTGGCATAGGTGCCCGCGCCGATGATCGGGCTGTCGCCGACCCGGCCCCAGCGCTTCGCCGTCGTGCCGCCTGTCGACGTGCCCGCCGCGATATTGCCGGCCTCGTCCAGCGCCACCACACCGACCGTGCCGAAACGGTGTTCCAGCGCGTCACGCTCGAGCAGGCCCTCCTGGACCGGTTCCGGATCCGGTGCGCCGTCCGGACGCGGCGGAATCTCCAGACCGTCGCGGCCGAGCGACCGTTCCAGCGCTGCCCAGCGGCGTTCGGTGAAAAACCAGGCCGGCTCGACCATTTCCAGCCCCTGCTCCCGCGCGAACGTCTCCGCGCCCTCGCTTTGCAACATGACGTGACGCGAATGTTGCATCACTGTGCGTGCAAGGGTGATCGGATGTCGCACCTGTGTGACACCTGCGACGGCTCCCGCTTCAAGGGTCGCCCCGTCCATGATCGAGGCATCGAGCTCGTTACGGCCGGCCGCCGTGAACACGGCTCCCCGCCCGGCATTGAACATGGGATCGTCCTCGAGACCGTGGATCACCGCCTCGATCGCATCGAGCGCACTGCCGCCCTGCGACAGCACCGCCTCGCCACGCTCCAGCGCCGCATGCATGGCTGCGCGATAGGCGGCATCGGTCTCCGGCGTCATGCTGTCACGCTCGATCACACCGGCCCCGCCATGCACGACAAGCGCCCAGTTTCCGTCCTCCGCCAGGGCCGGAGACAGGGTCAGAAGGGCCGCGGCAGAGGCCGCCGGCAGAACAGATCGCAGCATGTTGAAATCTCCCCAAATCAGTTGGTTTCAGCTTTGCCATTCGCACCGCCCGGCGCAAGCCTGAAGACGCTCCGGGGCTGCTCAGCCGCCCGTGCGGATACGCACCCGGGACTGCGCCATCCGGCCGGATTCATCAACGGCCGTAACGGCATAGAAGCCCGGCCCCGGCGGCACCCAGACCGGTTCGCCCAGCGCATTACGGTCGACCGGTTCGCCATCGGCATACCAGTCCAGCGCGCCGCTCGCCTGGGCTGCCAGGACAAAGCCGCGCCCCTCGCCTTCCGACCAGACCTCAGCCCCGTCCGGCGGGAAGAGGATGTGCGGCGCCGGGTCGGTGCGGTACTGCGCCATCGTGCCCGGAACGTCCTGCACAGGCGCCCGGTCTTCCGCCCGCGAGACAGAGCCCGGCTCGATCCGCTCCAGCCCGTCTGCCAGGCGGAACAGCAGCGGCAGGGCGCCGTCACGGCCGGTAATCCCCTCCCGCGGCGCACCGTCGGCGCGACCGGTCCAGACCACCAGGGTATAGCGCCCGGTCACGCCGGCCGCCCAGGCATCGCGGAAGCCGTAGGATGTGCCCGTCTTGAAGGCGATGTCCGGCGCCCCGCGCGCCAGCGAGGCCGGCATGCGTCCACCCGGATGCGGTGCCCGGCGAAGGATATCAAGCACTTCCGCCGCCGATTCCGCGCCCAGCACGGCATAGCCGTCTTCTGCGGCCGGATCGTCTTCGCGCCAGCGCAATGGACGCGCCACGCCCTCATCGCCCAGCGCTGCATAGAGCACGGCCAGCTGGCGCAGGGTCAGCCCGGCACCGCCCAGAGCCACGGCAAGCCCGCTGTCGGCTCCTGCCGTGCGCGGCCGTTCCGGATGGGCGCCGGCAAAAGTCAGTGCGGCATTGAAGCGGCGTGCTCCCACCCCGTCCAACGCCGTGACCGCCGGAACATTCAGCGAGTGCTGCAAGGCCTCCGCGATCGTGACATCGCCGCGGAAACGGCGGTCGAAATTGTCCGGCCGGTAGCCGGCAAACCGGCGCGGCAGGTCGGAAATGCGTGTCCCTCCGGCGGCCAGACCGTCATCGAACGCCATGCCATAGATGAAGGGTTTCAGTGTCGAGCCGGGTGAACGCGGCCGGTCTGTCAGGTCGATCCAGCCGCCGGGACGCGCCCGGCTGGCCGATCCCGCCATCGCCCGCACAGCCCGTGTCTGCGTTTCCACCAGCATGGCGGCAAACTGTACATCCGGCCCGGTTTCCCGGGCCGCCAGTGCCAGCTCGTCCTGCAGCATCGTCTGGAGATGACTGTCGAGGGTGGAGACGATATCCGCCTCCCCGGGCCCGGCCGCCCGGCGCAGGGCATCGGCCGCATGCCAGGCATCGGCCGGGAAATCCTGGCGCCCCGGTGCCGGATCGAAAGCGGCATCGGCAGACGCATCCGCACGCGCCAGCCCCACTTCGGCCAGACGGTCCAGCACGCGTCCGCGCGCCAGCACCGCATTGTCGGGACGCCGATCCGGACGCCGCGCTTCCGGCGATTGCGGCAAGGCGATCAGCAAGGCGATCTGCTCGATGGTCAGCGCGTCGGGCTCGCGCCCGAAATAGGCCCAGCTGGCGGCCCGGACACCTTCCAGATTGCCGCCATAAGGCGCCAGGGTGAGATAGAGTTCGAGGATCTCGCGTTTGGAGTAGCGCAGTTCCAGCTGCCAGGCCCGCAGGATCTGGATGACCTTCGCGCCCACCGTCCGCTCGCGCGGCTCGATCAGACGGGCAAGCTGCATGGTCAGGGTAGAGCCACCAGAGACGATACGGCCGGCCAGGGCGCTGTCCCGCGCCGCGCGCACCAGCGCCAGCGGATCGACACCGGAATGCTGGTAGAAGCGCGCATCCTCATACGCCAGCAGGGCCTCGACAAAGTTCGGGTCGATGCCGTCCAGATCGGCTTCAAGCCGCCAGCGGCCATCGGCGACCGGGAAGGCCCGCAACACCTGCCCGTCCCTGTCCCGAACCACGGTGGAGACGACATGCCCTGCCTCGACAGGCGGCGGCAGGGCATGGTCGGCCGCGAGAACCGCCGCAAACAGGGTCAGGGCGATCACCCCGGCCCAGTATATCCGCGGCAGTCCCAGCACGGCATCAGCCTCGCGGTGCGATCACGATACGCCCGGTCGCACTGCGCGCGAACGTATCCGGCCGGTACATGTCCTCAACCACGGCCCCGGGCAGTGTGTAACTGCCCGGCGTCACGGCGCGCACGACATAGGCGATACGCTCGGCCCGCCGGTTGCGCAGATCTAGCGCCGCCACGAAGCGGTCGTCACGCGCTTCGGCCACGCGCGGTGTGCGGATATTGTCGAGCCAGGAATAGACGCCGGTATTGCCGGCATCCTCGGGCCGCACGACCGCTTCAATCTCGAAACCGGGCGGCAGGAGATCTTCCACGATCGCCGGGATCAGGCGTTCCTCGCGCGGCGCGACAACAAGATCGATAATCAGGCGGTCGCCCTGGACCAGGTTCTCAAGGTCGGCCTCGGAACCATCCAGGCGGCGAACCCGCTTCTGGATCACCAGGCCCTGGGCATCGACATCCGGCGCCTCGACCGTCTGACCGTGAGCGATCTGGGTCACCCACGCTGGCGCATCGCCGGTCATGCGGAACTCGACCCCCTCGCCGATCTCGCCGGCTTCCAGCCGGTAGCGCAGCGGGCCGTCGGCCTCGACGGCCGTTTCGACGGCGATCTCCTCGCCGCCATCGCGAAGCGCATTCGCAGCGAGAAGCAGGAAGGCCTTCTCCTGTGTGTTGAGACGGGCCGGTTCCGGCAGGTCCTGACCGACACGCTCGGCCAGGCGAGCAACACGCTCATGCTGGCCGGCTTCGGCGGCGAGCGCCAGAACACCGGCCAGGTCACGACGCGGCGACATGTAGTAATTGCCGGGGTTTTCAAAGCCCAGCGCCGCCTCGGCCGCATCGAAAGCGTTCACGGCGCGGGATTGATCGCCGATGAGATAAAGCGCTGCACCGATCTGTGCCCGGGCCAGCGGGCTTTCGATCGCCTCCAGGCGCTCGTCATGCATGTAGCGCAGGCGCGAACGATCGACCCGTCCGGCGCGGGCCAGAACGTAGAGCGCATAGGCCGCGGAACGGTCATTGAGACGCTCGGGCGTGTCGGTCTGACCGCGCCAGCGATGGATCTCGGTGTCATAGCCGTTGACCCGCCACATCTCGCCGGAGGCAATATGCTCAAGGCCGGTATAGGCCCGCTCCAGCGCCGCATCCGGCACGGTGTAGCCGGCCTCTTGGGCACGGGCCAGGAAGTCGGTGGCGTAGGCGCCGATCCACGGCCGCAGGCCACGATCGCCGATACGCCACAGACCGATGGCACCATCGGCCGACTGACGGGACAGCAGCGTTGCGATGGCCTCCTGCACGCGTGCCCGTGCACCCTCGACCGGATCTTCACCCGCAGCGCTGGCGAGAGGATCGGCGTAGAGCAACGGCAGCGCCCGGCTGGTGATCTGCTCGGTACACCCATAGGGATAGCGGCTGAGGGCCGTCAGCAGCGCCGCCTCGTCCAGCGGTGTCGGCGAGAAGCTCACCGTCACATCTGACGTGCCCGGCAGGTAGCCCGCCAAGACATCGCTCGACAGGCGCCAGCTATCGCCCGGCATGACGCGTCCGCGCCGGACGCTGGAAGACGGCAGCCAGGCCCAGCGCACCTCGATCGGATAGCTGCGCGCGACGGCGAAGTCGTCCGGTCCGTCGACTGACAGCCCCACCGAGCCCACACCGGCATCGTCGGATGAAAGCCCGTAGCGGCGATCGACACGCTGGCCGGCGGCGAGCTCGATCGTGTCGGTGGCCGACATGCTGACCGGCGCTTCGGCGTCCATCGCCACGGCATAGGCGCCCGGCGCGCCATCGATATTGTCAATCGTCAGCGTGGCCGTCGACTGATCGCCCGGTGCGAGGAAGCGCGGCAGGATCAGTTCAGCCGGCACATCGTCGCGCACGGTCAGGGGCTGGGCCGCCTGACCGACGGCACGGCCACTCCAGGCGACCGCCATGAGGCGCAGCTCGCCATTGAAGTCGGGCACGTCGAAGGACACGGTCGCCCGGCCATTGCGGTCCACTTCAACCGGTCCGGTGAACAGCGCCACGGTCTGCGTCGGCACGACGGTCAGACCGGCACCGCCGATCTGGTCACCGCCCTGGCGAACGGGCGCCGCGGCGCCCTGGTTCGGATCGAGCAGGCGGCCATAATCATCGTGCAGATCGACATCGAGCGCCGTCTTGCCGAAATACCAGGCCTGCGGATCGGGCGACGCGAAACGGGTCAGGGCGAGAATGCCCTCATCGACCGCCGCCACGGACACGTAGGCACCGCTGCGCACCGGCCCCTCGATTGCCAGTTCCAGCTCGACGGTCTGGCGCGGATGAATGCGCTCGGGCGCGTTGAAATCGATCTCCAGCGTCCGGTCCGACATGTCGACCGGCAGATGAACCACGCCGACAGCCCGGCGCGGGGCCGGCCGGTCGACCGGGTCGCGCGGCGTGTAGACCGACACCATGGCGTAGGCGCCGGCGCCCCAATCCTCGGTGACATTGAAGGACAGTTCGACACCGCCTTCGGGAATGCTGACCGAACGGGTTTCCAGCACGCGGTCGCTGGCAATCACCACCTCGGCCTCGCCGGGATAGGGCGGACGAATAGATACGGTTGCGGTGCCGCCAACAGAGACAGGCTCTTCAGGGCCGGACAAAGCCACGCGGTCCGGCGCCTCGACGCCTGGCTCGGACGTCCCGCCCCAGCCGACCCAGAACTGGGCGCTGGCAGACATGCCGCTTTGGGGATCGGTCACGACAAGCTGGTAGTCGCCCCAGTCAAGCGCGCGCAGGGACAGGGGATCGGCGCCCTCGCCGTCCAGCGACAGCACCCCCTCCTCGATAGGCACCACATGGCGGGTACGGCGCCAGCGCCAGCGTTCGCCATCGGTGCGGTACCAGTCATAATCCCAGTCGATCCGCATCAATTGCCATTCGACATCCACCGCGACCGGCGCACCACCGGCATCGACCGCGACCACGTCGAAAGCGCTCTCGCGATTGCGCTCGGCGCGGCCTTCGAATTGCGGCTTCAGGCCGAGATAGAGCGGCGCAGGACGGTAGGGAATGCGGACATCGTCGGCGACGGCCCGGCCGCCGGGCTCGATGGCGGAGACGACGGCGCGGATGCGCAGTGGCTGGGTGGCATCGGCACCGATCTCGCCCGCACTGACGGTCAGGGTCGCGGCACCGGCCCCGTCGGCCACCGTGCCAGGCAGATCCTCGGTACGGTCGCGGAAAGGCTCGTCATGGCGGCCGAAACTGAACCCGGGATAGTCGGCGAAGGGACGCGGGTCGGTCTCGATCCGCAGACGGCCCTCGACCGGCAGTCCCGCCCCCGGCGCACCATAGAGAAAGCGGACATTGGTGGCGATTTCACGCTTGCCGCCCAGCAGGATCGGCGTTTCGTCGTCGGCATCGAGTTCCAGGGCGATGCGTTGCGGCACGAAATCCTCGACCGAGAACCGGGTCGAGCCGACATCGCCATACCCGTCCATCGTCGCCACGATGCGCCATTCACCGCGCGCGGCGGCAACGGGCAATTCATAATCCCAGAATACCGATCCGGCCTGCGGCAGGCCTTCAAAGCGCGACACGGCGGCTTCGATCCCGTTCGGCCCGTAGACCGTCAGCGTGACGGGCCGGTCCGATATAGCCACGGCTTCGGCATCGCGCACCATCGCACCGGCATGAACCGTTTCGCCCGGCCGGTAGATACCCCGGTCGAGCCAGATATATCCGTCTGCACCGTCAGGACGTTGGCGGCCGCCGATATCCTGACCGGACAGGTCGACCGGATTGCGCTGGAAGTCGAGCACGGCGAAGTCATTATTGCGGCCATAAGCGGTCAGGAGACGCGGTGCCATGGCACCCTCGCCTCGCGTCAGCGGCCCGTCAAAGCGCGCACGGCCGTTCGAATCCGTCATGGCCGTGGCAAGGATCTCGTTGGAGCGTGCGATAAGCTGCACCTCGACACCGGCCTCCGGCATCGCGGTCTGCAGCGAGCGCACCACGAAATCGATCCCATCCGCACCGCGATAGGCTGTGAGGGCCAAATCCGTGATCACCAGCCAACGTTCGGCGCGGGCCGGAACGTCGTCGTCAGCCGCTTCGCTGTCTTCGCGTACCGAAACGAAGTAGGCGCCGGGCGAGAGGGTTCCGATGGCTTCGGCGATCGGGAAAACAGTCGTCACCGGCGTATTCGGCGCGCCGGCGGTTTCCATGCGGCCCTGCCAGATCTGTTCGCCGACCGCGTGCGGGCTCTCCTCTTCGGGAACCCAGTTGTATTCACCCTGGGCCGCGTTGAAGCCGGTCGTGATCGAGCGGAAGGCCAGCGCCCGGTCGGTGATCCGCCAAACCTCCAGCTGGACCGCATCGACATTCACCGTCTCGATGGCCAGACCATCGGCGTCACGGCGGGGCAGAATCACGCCGTCGCCGGCAATACCGACAAAGGCCGGGCGGTCACCGAAATCGATCTCGACGGTTTCGTCCGCCAGCAGGGCATCGCCATTCGCAGCCGGCAGGCCCTCGCGCAGCGTCAGGCTCTGGCCATCACCGAAAGTCAGACCGCCGACACACAGCGAGCGCCCCGATGCCGACAAGGCGATCGGGCGCTGCGGCGTCACGGCGACATAGGGTTCGTAGTCGGCGTCGGGATCGAGCGGATGCGTAAAGCCGAGGCAGACCTCCGGCGTATCGCCATCGACGCTAATCGCATAGCGCAGGAATGCGAAATTCGCTGGTGCCTCGGGCTCGGCACGGGGCGCGTCGGCAGATCGTCGTTCCAGTCGGGGCCCGGTTGATTCGACCGTCTCGTCAGACGGACCGGTACACGCAACGGCCCCCAGCGCCAGTGCCAGCGCGAGGATTCGACTGTGCCACAGCGACATCGCTGAACTCCTATCCCATTGGCGCCGAACCATAATACTTTGTTAAGAAAAACGCACCGGCGAAATGGGCATTCGGCGCGTTTTCTCCCGTCAGGCGAGTTCGATGCCGCAGAATGCAGCAATCGTGCGCCAGGGCAGTGCGGCCGACGCCACGCCGATCCCCACGATCGCCAGCCCGACTGCGATCCGGACCCGGGGTGTGCGCGCCGCCGACAGCAATCCGCTTACGCCGAACGCCGCTGCTGTGACGGCTGGCAGTGTTCCCAGACCAAATCCAAGCATGATCAGCGCGCCGGTCGTGGCCGAACCGGATAGCATGGCGTAGAACAGCGTGGCGTAGACCATGCCGCACGGCAGGAAGCCCCAGAGAAAACCGGCCAGCAGCGGGCTGGCCAGCGACAGGGCTCCCGCAAACGGCGCCCTCATCCAGGTCAAAAGGCGCGCACCGAGACGGTCGACACCGGCCAGCGAAGGCGCCCAGCCCGCGACCGACAGCCCGATATAGACCAGCATGGCCGCCGCCAGCCAGCGCAGGATCAGGTGTGCCTCGGCACGATCGAAGGCGAAATAGGCCTGTGAGCCGAGCGCTGCGAGGACTGCTCCGGCGGCGACATAGGCCACGATGCGGCCGGTCTGTGTGAGCATGAGTGCCCGAGCGCGGCTTTGGACTGCATCCCCGCCGAGCGAAACAGACAGGCTCGCCGCGATGCCGCCGCACATGCCGACACAGTGCAGGCTGGACGCGAATCCGGCGAGCATTCCGCCCAGAAGGCTCAGTTCTGACAATCCGGCCGGTGCCATGCCATACTCCCTGGCGCTGTCTTCGACTGGACAAGCCCACAAATAAAGTGTGGCGTAATGCCGCAAAACAGCTGACGATACCCAGCATAGAATTTCCGAGGGAGGACACCATGGTTCATCTCAAGCACGTGCGCCGGGACGCACCCTGGGCCTGGCTGAAGGCCGGATGGCAAGACATCGTGCGCGCGCCGCGGGTGACGGTCGGCTACGGCCTGATCTTTGTCGGTGCGGGCGCCCTGATCGTGCTGGGATTGAACGCTATAGGCTTTGCGTCCGCTGTCCCGGTTGCGCTCAGCGGTTTCGCCCTCGTTGCCCCCGCGCTCGCGATCGGTATCTACCAGGTGCCCCGCGCGATCGAGCGTGGTGAAAAGCCCCGCTTCCGTTTCATCATCTCGCGCTTCCCCTCGCGACTGTCACAGATCGGTTTCCTCAGCCTGCTGCTCCTGATGCTCTTCCTGCTCTGGGTCCGGATCGCACAATTCCTGCTCGTCGCTCTCGCACCCGATACCCCACTGGTGCCGGGTCCCTTCCTGGAATATGCGCTGAGCGATCCGGCCGGGCTGAGCCTGATGGTCATCGGCACCGCCATCGGCGCCATCCTGGCAGCCGTCGCCTTTTCGATGTCCGCCCTCGCCTTCCCGATGCTGGTCGATCAGGATGTGGACGCGGTGACCGCACTCGTCGCGAGCTTCAAGGCCGTGATCGGACAGCCCTTCGTGATGCTGACCTGGGCCTGGCTGATTGCCTTCATGATGGCGGCGGGATCAGCGGTCTTCCTGATCGGGCTCGCAGTGACCTTCCCGTGGGTCGCGCTGGCGACCTGGCATGCCTACCGGGATTTCTCGCCGGAAGCGGCGCCGTCAGCGTCGTCCTCCGCCTCGCCCTCGGCATAGCCTTTCGGTACGATCGGCTTGTCGTCATCCATCAGGATGCGCTCTGCGGCACCGTCCAGATCCTCGAACTGGCCGGACTTCAGGCTCCACATGAAAGCCAGAAGACCCAGACCGCCCATGGCAATGGCGACAGGTATCAGCCAGATCAGAACGGACATCAGCGAGCGAGCCTCAGCGCATTGAGTGTGACCAGGACCGAGGACGCCGACATGGCGATGGCGGCGATCAGCGGCGTGACCAGACCGGCCACCGCAAGCGGCACGGCGATCATGTTGTAGACCGCGGCCAGACCGAAATTCTCCAGCACCCGCCGTTTGGCACCGCACGACACATCATAGGCCACGATGGCCGCCGCCAGGCGATCACCCTGCAGCACGAAATCGGCTGCGGCCTGTGAAATCTCCGCTGCCGATGCCAGTGAGACAGACACGTCTGCCGCAGCGAGCGCCGGCGCATCATTGATCCCGTCGCCGATCATGGCGACGCGGCGTCCCTCGGCCTTGAGCGCTTCCAGACGCGCGATCTTGTCCTGCGGTTTCAGCTCGGCCTGCCAGGCATCCAGTCCCAACTCGGCCGCAACGGCTGCGACCGGGCCACTGCGATCTCCCGAAAGAAGCTCAACCCGGCTACCGCGATCACGCAGTGCCGCGACCGTCTCGGCAGCGTCTGCGCGCAGCCGGTCTTCAAAGCGGAAGCGGACGGGGGCCTCATCACCGGCCTTGAGCCAGACTTCGCTGTGCGGATCGCTCGCCGCGTCGATGCCCAGCCAGCGGGCCGAACCGAAGCGGATCGTCATACCATCCTCGACGGCCTCGATGCCGCCGCCGGAAATCTCGCGCGCTTCGGACGCTGCGATCCCCATGCCTGCGGCATCGGCAACGGCACGGGACAGGGGGTGACGGCTGGTCCGGGCGAGCCGTGCAGCCATCTCGAACGCCGAATCGGGAATCTCGTCCCGATTGATCAGGCGCGGCCGACCTTCGGTCAGCGTACCCGTCTTGTCGAACACGACGGTATCGATCCCGGCCAGACGCTCCATGGCGTCGCCCGATTTCACCAGCACGCCTTCGCGATAAAGACGGCCGGATGCGACCACCTGGACGGCGGGAACCGCCAGTCCGAGCGCACAGGGACAGGTGATGATCAGGACCGCAATCGCGTGAATGATCGCCAGATGCGGGCTCTGCCCGATGACGAGCCAGCCCAGCAGCGTCAGCGCCGCGAGCGAATGAACCACCGGTACATAGAGTTTCGCTGCACGGTCGGCGAGACGCACATAGCGCGACCGGCTTTGCTCGCCCGCCTCGACGAGACGTGTGATCTCGGCGAGCAGGGAATTGTCGCGGTCGGCCGTCGCTTCCAGCACCAGCTTGCCATCCAGGTTCAGCATGCCGGAAAAGACTTCGATGCCCGGCTTTGCCGCAACGGGAGCTGTCTCGCCAGTCACAAGGGAACCGTCCAGCGCGCCCTGCCCTTCGCGGATCACGGCATCCACCGGCACCCGGTCGCCTGCGGCCAGGACCAGCCGGTCGCCGGCCTTCACCTCGCGGGCCGGGATCGCCTCGATCCGTCCGTCTGCCCGAAGCCGGTTGGCGGTCGCAGCCTGCATCGCCGCCAGGCCGCGAGCCGCTTCCCCGGCCTTGGCCCGCAGACGCATGTCGAGAAACCGCCCGATCAGCAGGAAGAAGAGCAGCATCGCCGCGGCGTCGAAATACGTGTCGCCATGCCCGTAGAAGGTTTCCCAGATCGACAGGCCACAAGCCAGGATCACCGCGAGCGAGATCGGCACGTCCATATTAACGTGCCTGTTGCGCAGCGCCGTGATTGCCGAGCGGAAGAAGGGCTGGCCTGCATAGGCGACCGCCGGCAACACGATCAGCGCCGATATCCGGTGCATCAGTGCCTGGGTCGCCTCGGTCATTTCCATGCCGCCGGCCCAGACCGAGATCGACAGCAGCATGACATTCGCCATGGCAAAGCCGGCGACGGCCATCGCACGAAGCAGCTTGCGCTCTTCTTCCTTCTGGGGGTCGGCTTCCGCTTCCGGCTCGTAGGGCGTGGCGGGATAACCCAGCCGGCCCAGCCGGCTGACATAGGTCGATGCCAGCGCCGCATCGCCCCGCCAGCTCAGACGAAGGCGGCCGGTCGACAGGTTGAGCCGGGCGCGTTCGACGCGGTCGTCCTCGAGCAGGCCCGACTCGATGCGCGAGATACAGCCGGCGCAGACAGCGCCGCGCACCAGCAGGTCAAGATGGCATTGTCCGTCAGCAAGGCGGACAAAGGCCTGCGGATCGACCTGGCTGACAGGTTCTGAAAAATGGGCCGTGTCTAGCGCAGCCAAAGCGCGTGCTCCATTTCGAACGGCGCGTCGCCATTGTTGTGCGCGCGCAGATGCCATTGCCCGGTCTCGGTACACGGCAGTGCGGCGCGATAGAGGCCGGCGCGGCCTTCCAGAAACTCGAGCGGACAGTCACGCGACGTGTTCGTGGGATGGTTCATGGCGCCGGTCAGCTGGAGCCCCGGCACGGGCGCGCCATCGGCGTCACTGACCTCGACCAGCAGCTCGCCGTCGACCACATTGACCCGGGCCGACCAGCCCAGCTCGGCCTGTTCGTGGCGGCGGGCCAGCGTCTCGTTGTAATTGAGGCCCTGATAGTAGGAGCGCGGGACGTCTTCGCCGGGATGCGTGCGCATGGCGAGGGTGATGAAAGTGGCGTTCACCCCGATCGTGACGCTGAAAAACAGTACAATGAGAACCAGGACATGCCAGCCCCGCACGGGGTTGAGAAACGACTTCATCACTCGGCTCCGGTCACGATCATTGACGGGGTGGTCGCGGTCTCGCCGGTCCGCGTGTCGGTGACACGGAAATTGAAGGTCTCGCGTGCGCCGTCGATCGCACTGGCCGGCAGGGTGAGATATATCACGAAGTCCTGGGTCCGGTCGGCATCCACTCTCAGCTGCATGGGGGCGTCATCTGCGGCGCCCAGAAGCCGCGTTTCGATCTGCGGATCGCCTTCAATCGACAGGGTGAGAGTGCGCGGCTCGTTGGCCTTGTTGACGACCTTGAGATTATAGCCGTTTCGCACCGCACCATCCGACAGGATCACGAAGTTCGGGTTGCGGTCGCGCTGCGAGTTGAGCTCGAGTTCCGACCGGTTGAGCAGGGCTGCCAGCATGATCGCCGCAACGATGGCGAAGGCCACGCCGTAGACGACCGTACGCGGGCGGATGAACTTGTAGACGGCTTTCTCGCCTCTCTGAAAACGGTCGACATTGTCGTCCGTCTCGTAGGTGATAAGGCCGGTCGGACGATCCACCTTTCTCATGATGTCGTCACAGGCATCGATGCAAAGCGCGCACTGGATACACTCCAGCTGGGCGCCATCGCGAATGTCGATCCCCATCGGGCACACCGCCACGCACTGCTTGCAGTCGATACAGTCGCCGCGGCCGTCCCAGCTTTCATTCTTCTTGTGCGGACCGCGCGGTTCGCCCCGGTCGACCCGGTAGGTCACGTTCAGGGCATCCCGGTCCGTCATGGCCGCCTGAATGCGCGGCCATGGGCACATATAGGTGCACACCTGCTCACGCATCGTGCCGGCGAGCGTGTAGGTGGTGAAGGTGAGAATACCGGCAAACAGATAGGAAGACGGTTCGGCCTGGCCGGTGAAGAAATTCCCGATCACGTCATAGGCGTCGTGGAAATACAGGATCCAGGCGCCGCCGGTCGCCAGTGCGATGACGAGCCAGACCGTGTGCTTGCCGATCTTGCGCCAGGCCTTGTCGAAGGACATCGGCGACCGGTCCAGCTTGATCCGGGCATTGCGGTCGCCTTCAAAAGCGCGCTCGACCCAGATGAACAGGTCGGTCCAGACGGTCTGCGGGCAGGCATAGCCGCACCAGACCCGGCCGAAAAGCGCTGTTGCCAGGAACAGCGCCAGCGCCGCGAGGATCAGCAGGCCGGTGATATAGTAGACTTCCTGCGGCCAGATCTCGATGAAGAAGAAGTAGAAACGCCGGCCGGCAAAATCGACCAGGACAGCCTGGTCCGGTGCGTCCGGCCCCCGGTCCCAGCGCAGGAAGGGAACGAGGTAGTAGATGCCGAGCGTCACCGCCATCACCACCCATTTGACGGTCCGGAACTTGCCGTGCGCCAGCTTGGGGTAGATGGGTTCGCGCTTTTTGTAGAGTTCGCGCGTGTCCGCTGCGTTGACCGCTTCGGCCTTTGACTTGCGGATACCGGGCGCCGCCATGGCGCGTGTGTTCTTGTCACTCATGACGGCGCTTTATCCCGGTTCCTCTGGTTGGTGTATGCGACCTAGCGCCCCGTGGGACCGTTCGCCGCACCCTCTGCTTCCTCACCGCCGCCGAGCAGATAGACATAGGCGGCCAGCGCATCGATCGTGGCTTCGTTCAGACGGCCTTCCCAGGCCGGCATCACGCCATAGGGACCGCGATGGATGATGTTGATCACCTGCTCGCGGCTCGAACCATAGAGCCAGTCCTGATCGGTCAGGTTCGGAGCCCCCTGCATGCGGTCGCCCGTACCGTCAGGCATGTGACAGGACGCACACTGGATGTCATAGGTCTCCTGCCCGCGGGCGAGCGCCTCGGCACTCACATCCCCGGCACGGCCGGACATCGACAGGACATAGTCGGCCACATCGGCGATCTCGCTGCCGGTGAGCAGTTCGTCGCGGCCGAAGGACGGCATCTGCGAGAAACGGGTATCGGGATGTTCGCTCCGGATGCCGTAGCGCAGCGTGGTGCGGATATCCTCATAGGTCCCGCCCCACAGCCAGACGTCGTCATTCAGGTTGGGGTAGCCGATGGCCCCCTGGGCGCCCGACCCGTGACAGGTCGCGCAATTGTCGCCGAAAGCCGCCTCGCCCGCCGCGCGGACAAAGCCGAGCAGTTGGGGATCGTTCTCGATCTGATCGATCGAAGCCCCCTCGAGAGCCGCGAACCCGCTGGCCCGGCTGGCGTGCAGCTCCTCAATGGCCTGGGCGACATTGGCCCGCTCGGAGTGGTCACGAAGGCCGCGGGTGTGGTCGGTCTCACCAGCCAGTCCCGGCAGGGCCGGCCAGGCCGGCATGAAGATCATGTAGACCACGGACCAGGCGATGCTGGCGTAGAAGACCCACAGCCACCAGCGCGGCAACGGCGTGTCCAGTTCCTTGATACCATCCCATTCGTGACCGGTCGTCGCGGTACCCGAATGGGCGTCTCTTTCGCGTTCTTGATCATGCTCGGACATGGGTCTCGTCCTTATTGTGATCGGCCGTTTCCGGCTTGTCGGTTTCTTCCAGCGGCGTGCGCGCGGCGGCGTCGAATTTCGCCTGGTTACGCGGCCACAGCGCGTAGGCGAGCACCCCGGCGAACAGGAGGACGAAGATCAGCAGCCCCCCTGTCTGGGCGAAGTTGGAAAGTGTCTCGTGCATCGCCCTACCTCAGGTTTTCGTCGGCTTCGGCCTCATAGGTGGAGAAGTCCACCATGGTGCCGAGCACCTGCAGATAGGCGACGAGCGCATCGAGCTCGGTGACCTGCGAGGGGTCGCCGTCAAAATCGCGCATCACCGCATTCGGATAGCGTTCCTGGAAGCCGTCATAATCGGCGGCGTAGGGATCCAGCTGGGTCGTGATGTCGGACACGGCGGTCTCGATCATCTCGTCGGTGTAGGGCACACCCACGCGGCGCAGCGCCCGCAGATTGGCCGCCACATTGTCGTAGTCCAGCTCGGAGGTTTCCAGGAAGGGGTAGTCCGGCATGATCGACTCCGGCACCACTGATTGCGGGTTGCGCAGGTGGTCGCGATGCCATTCATCCGAATACTTGCCCCCGACACGGGCGAGGTCCGGCCCCGTCCGCTTCGAGCCCCACTGGAAGGGGTGGTCGTACATGCTCTCGGCCGCCAGCGAGTAGTGGCCGTAGCGCTCCACCTCGTCGCGCAGCGGGCGGACCATCTGCGAGTGGCAGTTGTAGCAACCCTCGCGGATGTAGATGTCCCGGCCCAGCTGTTCCAGCGGCGTGTAAGGGCGCACGCCTTCCACCTCTTCGATGGTCGAGTCGAGGTAGAAGAGCGGTGCGATTTCCACGATCCCGCCGATCGAGACCGTGACCAGGATGCCAACGGTCAGGAGGAGCGAGTTCTGCTCGAAGAGCTTGTTGTGGAGCTTGCTCCAGCGGCTTTTCTTTTGTTCTGACATGACAGGCCCCTATTCGGCCGGAACGGCGGCGGACTGAGGAATGACATTCTCGTCTTCCTCTTTCACGTCGCCCTTGATCGTGCGGTACATGTTGTAGGCCATGATGATCGCGCCGCTCAGGTAGAGCAGACCGCCGACGGCCCGGATGATGTAGGAGATGTGCATCGCCTCCACGGTCTCCACGAAGGAGAATTCCAGGAAGCCGAGCTCGTTATAGGCCCGCCACATCAGACCCTGCATGATGCCCGCGACCCACATCGAGGTGATGTAGAGCAGGATGCCGAAGGTCGCGATCCAGAAGTGCCAGTCGATCAGCGCCTTGGAATGCATGCCCTTGCGCTTCCACAACCAGGGAACCAAGCAGTAGACGGCCCCGAAGGAGATGAAGCCGACCCAGCCCAGTGCACCGGAGTGCACGTGGCCGACGGTCCAGTCGGTGTAGTGCGAGAGCGCGTTGACGGCGCGGACCGACATCACCGGTCCCTCGAAGGTCGACATGCCGTAGAAGGCGACCGACAGGACCAGCATCCGCACGACCGGGTCGGTGCGCAGCTTGTCCCAGGCGCCCGACAGGGTCATCAGGCCGTTGATCATGCCACCCCAGGACGGCATCCACAGCATCACCGAGAAGGTCATGCCCAGCGTCTGCGCCCATTCCGGCAGGGCCGTGTAGTGCAGGTGGTGCGGACCGGCCCAGATGTAGATGAAGATCAGCGACCAGAAGTGGATGATCGACAGGCGGTAGGAATAGACCGGGCGCTGAACGCGTTTGGGGATGAAGTAGTACATGATCCCCAAGAAGCCGGCCGTCAGGAAGAAGCCCACCGCGTTGTGGCCGTACCACCACTGTGTCAGCGCGTCCTGCACACCGGCAAAGAGCGAGTAGCTGCGCGCGCCGAAGAAGCTGACCGGCATGGCCAGATTGTTGACCACGTGCAGCACGGCGATCGTGACGATGAAAGCGAGGTAGAACCAGTTCGCCACATAGATGTGCGGCTCCTTGCGCTTCCACAGCGTGCCGAGGAAGACCAGCAGATAGGCCACCCAGACGATGGTCAGCCACAGGTCGGTATACCATTCCGGCTCGGCATATTCCTTGGACTGGGTGATGCCGATCACATAGCCGGTTGCGGCCATGACGATGAAGAGCTGGTAGCCCCAGAACACGAACCACGGCCAGATACCGCCGGCGATCCGCGTCCGGCAGGTACGCTGCACGACGTAGAAGGACGTCGCCAGCAGCGCATTGCCGCCGAAGGCAAAGATCACCGCCGAAGTGTGCAGCGGGCGCAGGCGACCGAAACTGGTGAAGCCGAATTGCTCGATATTGAGCACCGGAAAAGCCAGCTGGAAGGCGATGACCACGCCGACCAGAAGCCCGGCAATGCCCCAGAACATGGTGGCAATGGCACCGGCCTTGACCAGGTTCTCGTTGTATTCGCGTTCGTCATTGACGACGCCGCCATTGGCAATGGTCCCGACGATCAGGATGATACCCGTCAGGAACCCGCCCAGCAGAAGCCAGGCCTGGCCGCGCATCGCGGCCTCGGGTGCGTAGGCCGCTGCGAACAGCGACCAGAGCGCCCCCAGGAAGGTGATGAGAAGGACGACGGCAGTGGAAGGATCGGCCCCTGCGCGTCGCAGCACTTGCGGCGTAGACATTTATGCGCCCCCGGATTGGCTGTTATCGAGCCCGGTTTAGCGCACTATCCCCCAAAAACTCTATGGCAATTTGTCGCGTGCGTCGAAATGGAACTGCTACACGGTCTTGCCGCGACTCGGTGCGAGGGATTGCCCGCCGATATTCACCGGTCCACGCGCCAGACTATGCAGGCCTCGCGTTTGATTCCCAAGCAATTTTTAAAAGAAATCGCCAATCCGGACGATCAGCCTCCACGAGCAACGCCAAGTCGTAATGCGTCAAGCCGCCGCTGTGGCAGGCCCGGCGGCACAAAATACATCGCCGAGTTCCTCGATGCCGTATGCGCCGACGTTCAGGGGGACGACACAGGTCGTCGCGATGCACATCGATCCCGTTTCCATCGATGCGCTCAATACCGGCTTCGCCGGGGATCCGGACGCGCAATGCAGGGAAAGCTGACGGCCGGAAAACCGGTCAGAGAATGCTCTGACCGGTCTTTTTCCAGTCTGCCAGGAAGGCTTCGAGCCCTGCATCGGTGAGCTTGTGCTTGACCAGCCCCTTGAGCACCGCCGGCGGCACGGTGGCCACGTCGGCGCCAGCAAGCGCGCACTGCTGGACATGATCGGCCGAGCGGATCGAGGCGGCCAGGATTTCCGTCTCGAAGCCGTAATTGTCGTAGATGATCCGCAGGTTCTCGATCAGCTCCATGCCATCAACACCCAAATCGTCCAGGCGGCCGATGAAGGGCGAGATATAGGTCGCGCCGGCCTTGGCAGCGAGCAGGCCCTGATTGGCCGAAAAGCACAGAGTGACATTGGTCTTGATGCCGTCATCCGTCAGCGCCCGGCAGGCTTTCAGGCCGTCGAAGGTCAGCGGCAGCTTGACCACAACATTGTCGGCCAGCGCTGCCAGCTTACGTCCCTCAGTGATCATCCCGTCAGTATCCATAGCCGTAACTTCAGCACTCACGGGACCATCCACCAGCGCGCAGATTTCCTTCGTCACCTCGATGAAGTCGCGGCCGGACTTGGCGATCAGTGAGGGGTTGGTCGTCACGCCATCGACCAGGCCGGCCTCATTGAGTTCGGTGATTTCAGCAACGTCGGCGGTATCGACAAAGAATTTCATGACTTAACTCCAATCGGACGGCAGGCCGTTTGCGCGCGACCGGTCCTACTATGTCCATGTGACAACTTAAATGAAACGCTCAATAGCTGGCCTGTTCCACGCGGAAGCCGGCCTCACGCAGTGCCGCTTCGATGCGGTCCATATGGGCGGCATCCTGCGCTTCCAGCGAGATGTCGATATAGGTCACCTTCGCCGGCAGGTCGGAGAAGGTCTTGTGATAGGCCACATCCGTGACATTGCCCTCGGCCCGCGAGATCACGTCGGACACGGCCGACAACTGGCCCGGCACATCGACCAGCTCGATGCGCAGCCGCGCCAGGCGGCGGGACCGGGCAAGGTCCCTAAGCAACAGCGAAGACAGCAGCCGGGTATCGACATTCCCGCCCGTGAGAACCAGTCCGACCCGCTTGCCGCCAAACCGTTCGGGCGCGGCGAGAACGCCGGCCAGCCCCACGGCGCCCGCACCTTCCGGCAGCACGCGCAGATGCGAGATGAAGAGGTTCAGGGCTCGTTCGATCTGGCGCTCATCTGCAACAAGCACATCGTCGAGAATATCGCTGAGGATTTCGCGCGTCAGCTCGCCAGGCTCTCGCACGGCGATTCCCTCTGCCAGGGTAAAGCCGCCAATCGGCCGGTCAGTCCCGTGATAGATATTGGCAAAAGACGGAAAGAGATCCGACTGAACGCCCACGAGTTCGATATCCGGCTTTATCTGGCGCGCCGCGAGTCCGCAGCCCGCCGCCAGCCCGCCCCCGCCGATCGGCAGGACCAGCGTGTCGAGATCGGGATATTCGGCGAGCATCTCACGGGCGAGCGTTCCCTGCCCGGCCAGAACGACCGGGTCGTCGAACGGGTGGATGAACACCGCACCGGTCTCCGCCGACAGTGACAGGGCATGCGCCTTCGCCGCATCGAAGTCCGCGCCCGTGATGTCGACCTCGGCTCCGAGCGCCCGGGTCTGGTGGACCTTCACCATCGGTGTGCCTTCGGGCATCACGATGGTTGCCCTTATGCCCATCGCTGTCGCATGGCGCGCAACGCCCTGGGCGTGGTTGCCTGCCGATGCGGCCACCACGCCACGACGGCGTTCCGCCTCGCTCAGGGCCGCGAGACGGGCATAGGCGCCACGTTCCTTGAAGGATCCGGTCGCCTGGAGGTTTTCAAGCTTCACGACGACCTCACAGCCCAGCGCTTTGGAGAGCGCGGGCGATGGCAGGCAGGGCGAGCGCAGGATGCCGCCCATGCCCTGTTCGTGAAGCCTGTCGACAAAAGCGAACGCGCCGGCGAGGTCGCCGGGCATGTCTGCCGCAGGCTGTGAGGCTGTAAGGGGCATTCTCAGGTCTCCGGTCAGCCGGACACGCCAGACACGAAAAAGCCCCGCTCCTTTGGGAGCGAGGCCGGTTTTCCGTGTCGTGATGTCCGGTGGGACGTCAAACAGGCGTCGGCAGCGCTCCCGCAAGGGCGAGGCCAATAATAATCGAAAGGAGAATGAGGCCGGACATCATCAGCGTCCGGACCTTGGCGGTCCGCTCTTCGTCGACCCGTCGGGCAATGGCGATGGCACGAGCGCGATTACGCATGTCATTCCTCTTTCAGCTGACAATTACAATGGGGTGTCTTCGCCGCCCTGTCCAGCCCCCGGCCTATCCAGCACGGTCATATGCCATGCGCAGCCATTCGATCAGTTCGGCATCCACATCCTCGACCGAGCCGAGGCGCACCCTGTGCGACACCATACCGTTGAAGGAACCGGACGCTTCCAGACGCCGCTGCGGAGGCACGTCCTTGAGATTGATGCCGACATCGACCCGGGTTTTGGTCGAAGGCTGGACGAGCGCGAACTGCTTGGCACGGCGCAGGCTGACATAGGTCTTCTTCGGTGCTTGTTCGACATCGCCGCCAAAGCCGGCAACAGCATCGGCGATCGCGTCATGGATCGGCCGGAGCCCAGCCTTGTCGCCGGCATACTGCGCGGCCACGAGGTCGGTGGACGGATCGGGAAGCTTGGTCGCCACACCGCCTCGCACCTCATGAGCCACCAGATTGGCAAAACCGTGCGTCATGCCGTGCTCCCTCTTGAGCAGTTCGACCATCTCGCCATGCTTTTCCAGACCGCTGGCCTTCACGATCGCCACCCAGTCAGCCAGTGGCTTTCCGGTCTTCTCGGGCATGTTGGCCACCATCTTGTCGGCCATTTCCTGCGGGGACTGCGCCATGTCTGCCTCCCTACCCTTTCGGCGCCCGGTCGAGCGGCCAGTTTTCCGAGCGCGCGGTCTTCGGCGTCATCGGCGCCATCAGTGAGAACATGAACAGCAAGGCCTGACCGCCGAAGGTTGCCTTGCCGGTCTCGACGACCGATTTGAGATTCTCGGAGATGAATTTCGCCCCCTGGGCCATCTGCTTTTCCGACTTCGAAACCGGATCGCCAGCCGGATGCTCGTTGATCAGCGTGAATTCCGTACCACCATCCACCTCTTTGAGCTGATAGCGAACGATCGAGGCCGGATCCTCGGACGTGGTGAAGCGGAAGGTGTGCGCATAGCGACGCGGCGGATCGAACTCGATCACCTCGCCCATCGCCATGGTGAACTTGCCGTCCGGCGAGCGCATGGCAAACGGGGCACCGGTCTTGAGCCCCGGCGTGTCGTATTGTCCGCCGAAGAAGAAGGGCAGCGGACGATCGGTGCGGATCAGCTCCGACCAGACTGTCTCGATCGAAGCGCGGATCACCACGCGGTACATGGATGTGCGAACGGCATCCGCCTGTTCGGCCTTGCTGGCTGTTTCACTCATGGCTTTCCCCTTGTCTGCCCCCTGTCGCCGTCCGGCCCTTTCCGGCCGCGACGTCCCCCCCGTCCGCCGCAGCGCGCTGCTCGGCGAGGTATTTGATATCCAGCGTGCGACCGGCCCACAGCGCCGAATACTCGCTCGTCCAGCGGTCGTGGATCATCTGGATAGGAACCGCATTCATGTAGAGATGGCGCGTCCGGCCGCGCTTGTCGGAAATGATCAGCTGCGCGTCCTCCAGCACAGCCAGATGGCGCATCACCGCCACCCGGCTGACATCGAATCCGCTGGCGACCTGCCCGACAGAACAGCCGGGATGATTTTTCACGCAGTCGAGCATGCGGCGGCGCTGGGCATTCCCCAGTGCCTGGAAAACCGCATCCATCGAGTCCGGAGACATCATCACAATCCTCAACATGTAATGCTTTTATTACATGTTTGGACGCACAAAATGTCAAGCACACAAGGGACTACGCACTACGGCACTGAAAAACGTAATGATTATAGCTAGTTTTTGAAGCGACCTGCGACCCGCCGGACGAAAGCCTCCACCTGCTCCGGCACGATCACCAGCGGCATGTGACCGCCGCCATCCAGCGTTTCGATGTCAGCGTCCGGCAAGGCCTGACGCAAGACGGCAATCTGGTCGCCGGCAGACAGGATGCGGTCGTCGGTGCCGTAAAAGAGCCCGACCGGCACTTCGATACCGTCGATGCGCCCCGTGATATCGTCCATGTCCTTCGCTACACACTGCAGGTCTGTCGCCGCCGCATAGAAGGCCTCCGGACGCAGGCTGAGCAGACCACCGCCCCGTGTGCGGAAATCCTTGGGCGGGGCGTCGGGCCCGAAGACGAAGGCCAGGGTCTTTTCGCCATTGCGGATCGACATCGGTACCGCCAGCGTATTCGCCACCAGACGGCGCAGGGCCGGGTTGGCGATATTGATGCCGGCAAAGGCTTCAGCCGGTTGAGACGGTGCCTGTATCAGCGCCGAAACCAGCGCCAGCGCCTTCACCCGCTCAGGATGATTGACCGCCAGCGCCAGCGAAACAGCCCCTCCGAGCGAATGCCCGACGAGGATGGCGGGGCCGATCCCTTCCTTTTCGAGCATCTCGGCGATCATGCGGGCCTGTTCAGGAATGCGCGCCCGCTCGTCGCCGTCGCGCTCCGACCAGCCGCACCCGGGGCGATCGATTGCGATGACCCGGAAATCCCCGGCCAATCGGTCGACCAGGGCATAGCCGAAATTGTGCAGATTGCCGGCCAGGCCGTGGATCATCACGACCGGCGGCCCCTCGCCCTGCTCGGTCCAGTGGATACGCCCGCCGGAGACTTCGGTGAAGCGGCCGCGCGCGGGGATCGCCGCTGCAGCTTTCTTCGCAACGGCAATACTGAACCGCCAGGCGAGAACCAGGGCCAGAAGGATCAGGGCGAACAGCCCAACGAAGATCCACATGATGATCGACAGCATGTTTGCCCTACTCGCTCTTCGCGCCGGTGAGACGCCCCAGTTTCGACCAGTAGCTGACCGGCCAGACCCGCTCGATCAGCGCCATGGTGTGCGCATCGCGCCCGACGAGAATGCGCGGCTTTCGCCGCTCCACACCGCGCAGGATGATCCGCGCCGCTTCGGGCGGCGGCATCACCAGCAGGCGCCGCGCCCGTTCGCGCCCTTCGGAAACTTCCATATTGCTCGCATCCGCCGGCATCCGCGCGCTCTCCGCGATCTGTGTCGCGACGCCGCCGGGATGGACGACCGTCACCCCCACTCCCGACCGCTCCATGGCCAGCTCGTGCCGCAGCGCATTGGAAAAACCGCGCAGGGCGAACTTCGCGGCGGAATAGGCCGTCTGCCCGGGCGGCGAGATAATTCCGAATATGCTCGACGTGTTGACGATCTGGGCTGGAGCGGACCGTTCCATCAGCGGCAGCAGGGCACGCGTGAGGCGCACCGGCGCATGGAAATTGATCTCCATCAGCCAGTCGAAATCGGTGTCCGTCACACGGTCAAAAGTTCCGCCGAGAGCAACACCGGCATTGTTGAACAGGAGATGCAGCGGGTCGTCCCCGCCAGCGACCTCGGCCGAAAAAGCCGCAACTGCTTCACGGTCCGACAGATCGAGCGCCCGGGTCCTAACCGTCACGCCGGAGCCAGCAAGCTCTGCCGCGAGCGCTTTGAGACCGGCGGAATTCACGTCGACCAGGAGAAGGTCGGTACCGCGTCCGGCAAGATCGCGCGCGAGTGCAGCGCCGATGCCGCTGGCCGCGCCTGTAATCAGCGCGCGACGGCCGACGAATTCGAAACGGCCGCTCATTCTGCCACATCCCGGCGCAGGGCCGTGTGCGAGAGACGCGGCGTGTATTCGCCCGCGTTGGCAAAGCGCATATGGCCGTCCTCCAGCCGGCCATAGCGGATCGCCAGCATATCCCGGATATAGTTCTGATAGGTGCGCCAAGGGGCGACCGAGCCTTGCTTGGGTAGATGCGGCAGGGCGCGCTGCACATACCCCGAGGAGAAGTCGAGCAGCGGCGCCGGCTGCAGATCGTCCGGCGGGATCGGCACCGCGATCTCGGCACCGGTACGTTCCATATAGTTGAGCATCCGGCAGACCCGTTCGCAGGTCAGATCCACCTTCAGCGTCCAGGACGCATTGGTATAGCCAAACGCCAGCGCCAGGTTCGGCATATTGCCCAGCATCATGCCGCGATAGGTGAAGAGCTCGGCGGGTGTGACCGGCACCCCGTCAAGACTGAGGCGCGACCCGCCGGCCAGCTGCATGTCCAGACCTGTTGCGGGAACGATGATATCAGCCTCGATCTCGGCGCCGGACTTCAGGCGGATGCCGGTCTTCGTGAAACACTCGATATGATCGGTCACGATCGAGGCTGAACCGGTACGCAGGGCCTCGAAAAAATCCCCGTCCGGCGCGAGGCAGAAACGCTGGTCCCACGGATTATAATGCGGGGTGAAATGGGTCTCGACGTCGAAATCCTCGCCCAGCTCCTCGCGGACATGCTTGATCACCTGGCGTTTGACGAAGGCCGGGAAACGCTTTGACAACTGGTAGACATAGATCGACAGCGCGATGTTCTTCATTCGGGCGATCAGGTAGGCCAGCTTACTGGGCAGGACACGCTGAAGCGCGTCGGCCAGGCCGTCGCGGGAAGGGCGCGCAGCGATATAGGTCGGCGATCGCTGCAGCATTGTCACATGGGCAGCGCTCTGCGCCATCGCCGGGACCAGCGTTACCGCCGTAGCTCCCGAGCCGATAATCACCACGCGCTTGCCGGAATAGTCGAGGTCTTCCGGCCAGAGCTGGGGATGCACGATCTCGCCACCGAAATCGCCCTGGCCGGGGAAGTCCGGCATATAGCCTTGCTCGTAGCGGTAATAGCCGGAGCACAGCATCAGGAAACGGCAGTCGAACTCGACGCGCTTGCCGTCATGCTCCGCCGTGACCGTCCACAGCGCCTTGTCGCTGTCCCAGTTTGCCCCGACGACACGATGGCCATAGCGGATATGCGTGTCGATACCGTTCTCGCTGGCCGTAGTCTCGATATAGTCGCGAATGGCCGGTCCATCAGCGAACACCTTGCCGCCAGTCCACGGCCGGAAGGCATAGCCGAACGTGTACATGTCGCTGTCAGAGCGGATGCCGGGATAGCGGAACAGATCCCACGTCCCGCCCATCGCCGCGCGCGACTCCAGGATCATGTAGCTGCGTTCGGGGCAGCGCGCCTGCAGGTGATAGGCCGCGCCGACCCCGGACAGACCCGCGCCGACAATCACCACATCCAGCACATCGCTTTTTGCTTCGCTCATCTGGCTCCCCGTCCTGTACAGCCGCAAAAAGTGAACACTGTTTCTGGCAAAGCGCAAGCGTGTGGACCGGGACACACGACGATTCCGAATATTCGAAATGCACACCCGGGACTCGATTCTGCGGAGGAATTGTCTAACTGCTCTGATCAACGGTTTGTCGAGGAGAAGAATATGACCGACACAAAGGCGCTCTTCCGCCCTTTTTCGCTGGGCTCGCTGGAGCTCAGCAATCGTATCGTGATGGCGCCGATGACGCGCTCGAAGAGCCCGGGCGGCATTCCGGGCGAACCGGTCGTCGAATACTATCGCCGCCGTGCCGCCAACGCGGTTGGCCTGATCATCACCGAAGGTACGACGGTCGACCGCCCCGGCGCCAGCTTCGACCCGGCCATACCGAACTTTCATAACCCCGACTCCCTGACCGGCTGGCGCAAGGTCGTGGACGCCGTGCATGCCGAAGGCGGCAAGATCGCGCCGCAGCTGTGGCATGTCGGCCTGGCGCGCCGCCCGGGAACCGGTCCGCACCCGGACGCCGCATCCGACAGCCCGTCCGGCGTTCTGCCCAATGGCAAGCAGATCGGCGAGCCGATGACCGCCGAAGACATTACCGACACGATCTCCGCCTTTGCGAAGGCCGCAAAGGCCGCCGCCGAAATCGGCTTCGACGCCATCGAGCTGCACGGCGCGCATGGTTATCTGCTCGACCAGTTCTTCTGGGACGGCACCAACAAGCGCGACGACCGTTTCGGCGGTGGACTGATTGAGCGCACCACCATCGTCCAGGAGATCGTCCGGGCGGTGCGCGCGGAAATCCCGGCCGACCTGCCGCTCATCCTTCGCTTCTCGCAATGGAAGCAGCAGGACTACAATGCCCGCCTGGCCCAGACCCCGGACGAGCTGGAAGCCTTCCTTGCGCCCCTGTCTGACGCCGGCGTCGACATCTTCCATGCCTCCACCCGCCGCTTCTGGATTCCCGAGTTCGAGGGGTCCGATCTCAACCTGGCCGGTTGGACGAAAAAGCTCTCCGGCAAGCCGGCCATCACCGTTGGCTCGGTCGGCCTCAACTCCGACTTCCTCGGCGCCTTCATGGGCGAAAACTCGCAAGCCTCGTCGATCGACAGCCTGATCGAGCGCCTTGAAAACGATGAGTTCGACCTGGTGGCTGTCGGCCGCGCATTGATCAGCGATCCGGAATGGGCCGCAAAGGTCCGCGATGGCCGCCTCGACGAACTCAGCGACTTCGACGCAGAGAAGCTGAAGGAACTGGTCTAGCGGAACAGCTGCAACAGGGCTTGCGGCGCACGGTTCGCGATAGACAGGGCCTGGATGCCGAGCTGTTGCTTCACCTGGAGCGCCTGCAGTTCGGCCGCCGCCTTGGCCATGTCCACATCGACAAGATTGCCGATGCCCTTTTCCAGGGCGTCGGTGAGCTTGTCGGTGAAGCTGCTCTGGATCTCCAGCCGCTTCGATGCAGACCCCAGGCGGGCCAGCACGGCGCCGATATTGTCGATGGAACTGTCGAGTTCGGAAATCGCCAGATCGGCGTTCACGAATGCGCTGATCGTGGCGTCCTCGGAGAGGATGATATTGGTCCCCGGCCCGCCCGGCGGCCCATAGGAGAGGTCCTCGGCCGCGAAGGTAATCCGGCTGCTGCCATCGTCATTGGCAAGCACAGACAGGTCGTCGCCCCCCGACTTGATCATGTTGATGCCGTTGAATTCGGCGTTCGCGATAATCGTCTTGATCTGGTCGCGCAGCTGGACGAAGTCCTCGTTCAACGCATTGCGGCTCTGCTGGTCCAGGCTGCGGTCCGAGGCCGCAAGCGCCTTCTCCCGCATCTCGATCAGAATGTCCGAAATGGATTCGCTCGCCGCGATTGCGACATCGACCACGCTCGTTCCGCGGTCCAGCGACTGCTTGACGACATTGTAGCCGGCCACCTTGGCCCGCATGCCCTGGGCGATCGCGTAGATCGCGCCATTATCCTTGGCAGACGAGACCTTGAGGCCCGTGCTGATCTGGCGCTGAACCACTTCGAGACGTGCATTCGTCTCGCGCAGATTCTGCAGCGCGATCATCGCACCGGCATTGGTGTTGACCGAGAAGGTCATGCTGTCTCCTTCTGAGACGCCGCAACGAGGCTTCCCGCGAATACTTCGCGTGGTCATATGCTATGCAAGATCTGCGCCACGCGACGCCCCAGGCAGGCCTTGCATCGTCGCCGGCCACGCGCGCCGGAACAGGCAAGACCTGCCGGGCTTTCGGGAAATTTCTGCCGCACCGGCAATTCTTACCGGGCCGTCAGAGCGGGCTGGCACGCTCGACAATCGCAGCGGCATCGAGCTGACCGGTCAGTGCGCCATACGCAAAGCTGCGGTGATCCGGATCCAGCCGCGCGGCACAGAAACCGTCAAAGACATAATCCGGCGATGCGTGGTGCAGGGCCGCGGCCTGAAGGCCCAGCGCGACACCTTCAGCGAAGGCTCGCGCCGTCGCTTCCCCCAGAACACCCGGTTTGAACCAGTCGTCCAGCCGCTGGAGGTGGGCGTCGTAGAAGCGGTTGATACCACGCACCGCCACGAGCTCGGCGCGAACAGCTTCCAGACTGTCGGGCTCCCGGCCCAGCGCCCGCAACACGTCCAGCGCGATGACATTGCCCGAACCTTCCCAGATGGCGTTAAGCGGCGATTGCCGGTAGAGGCGCGGCATCGGCCCTTCCTCCACAAATCCCGCGCCGCCGTGACACTCGAGCGCCTCGTAGACGAGCCCCGGTTGACGCTTGCACACCCAGTATTTTGCGATCGGCGTGGCCAGCCGCATGAAGGCCGCCTCGCCTACCGACGCCTCCGCCCGGTCGAAACTGTGCGCCAGACGCAGCCCCAGCGCGACCGCCGCTTCCGCCTCCAGCGCCAGATCCGCCAGCACGGCTTTCATCGCCGGCTGGTCGACGAGCTTCATCTGGAAAGCGGTACGGTGCTCGGCATGCCAGAGCGCCTGCGCCAGTGCAGCCCGCATGCCGCCCGCCGAGCCCAGGATACAATCGAGCCGCGTGTGCTGGACCATGTCGATGATCGTGCGCACGCCCCGGCCTTCATCCCCGACTCGCCGCGCCCAGGCGCCATGATACTCGATCTCCGAGGACGCGTTGGAGCGGTCGCCCAGCTTGTCCTTGAGACGCATGATATGCATCGCATTGCGCGTACCGTCTGGCCGCCAGCGCGGTACGAGGAAGCAGGTCAGCCCGCCCTCGGCCTGGGCCAGGGTCAGGAAGGCATCGCCCATCGGGGCGGAGCAGAACCATTTGTGCCCGGTCAGTTCGTACTCGCCCGCTCCGCCCGCGGGCACAGCCCGTGTGGTGTTGGCGCGAACATCGGAACCGCCCTGCTTCTCCGTCATGGCCATGCCGAAGGTGACGCCGGCCTTTTCCTCCGCCGGAATGAAGCGCGGATCATAGCGACCGGCCGCAATCCGCGGTTCCCATTCAGCCGCGATAGCCGGCTCGGCCCGCAGCGCCGGCACGGCGGCATAGGTCATCGACATCGGGCAGACGACGCCGGCATCCGCCTGCGTCATCAGATAGAGCATGGACGCATGCAGCACATGCCCGGCTTCGCCCTCAGTCCAGGCCGCCGAGGACAGACCGGCATCCAGTCCCAGCCGCATCAGCTCGTGATAGGCCGGATGAAACTCGACCTCGTCCAGACGGTGCCCGTAGCGATCGAAAGCTTTCAGTTTTGGCGGGCTCTCGTTGGCGCGGCGTGCCCAGTCGACCGTTTCGGCCGCACCGCACCGCGCACCCATCGCAGACAACCGTTCGGCGTGCGCATCGCCCCCCGCCGCAACCAGCGCCGACTGCAACGCGCGATCGCTCTTGCACAGATTGACGTCCTCGAAGGGCGGCGGCTGGTTGGTGACGGTATGGGTCGCCAGTTCGGTGTGGGGTTTGTAAGGCGCTGTCATGACGCGACATCCGTTGCTGCGGAGCTGTCAGTCTACACCAATCGCCAGATCACGCAGCAGCAGCGCCCCAGAACACAAGCGGCCGGGCACTCGAGGCGCCCGGCCGTTCGTTCATTGACATTCCGACCTGATCAGTCGGCAGCTGAATCGGCGTCGAAGCCGAGATCGGACAGGCCACCCGCGCTGGTCGTCACCAACCGCCGCATCGTCAATCCGGCATTTACGTCGTCCTCGTCCGCAACGACGCGGAAAAGAACGTCAGCACGTCCGAAACTGCCGCAATCGGCGAAATCCGACGGGAGGATAACGAAGTCACCCTCGCCGGACCGCGCCGCGCGAATGGTCAGCGAACAGTCGAAATAGGAGCCGATGCCGGACCCCGCCGTCGCATTCATGAGTGCGACATCGACCCGGTACGGCGCGCCGCTGGCCAGCCCGCTGATGCGGAATGAACTCATCGTCGTTCCATTGGCATCCTCGACCCAGTCAAACGGACCGAATGACACTGCGCCAAGTCCCGACGGAGCTCCGTTCGGGACGTTGGACGCAGTCGCGTTGGAGCCCGGCGTATGATCAAAACCAAAATCGGTCAGATCCCGGCTTGGCCCGATGGCAAACCGGCGCATCATCAGCCCTTGCGGCACATCCGTCTTGAGACCACGGATCCGGAAAACAAGGTCCGCCTGCCCAAACGCGCCGCAATCGCCGAGGTCCGACTGCGTGACAAGGTATTCTTGGCCGTTCTTGCGCTCCGGACGAATGGTCAATGAGCAATCGGCGAAGGTCCCGTTATAGCCGGCAGCCTGCGCCGACCGGATTGCCAGATCGATCTGGGTGGGCAGCCCGGTCTCGAAGCCGACAATCCGGAAAATGCTCGACAGGCCGGCAGAACTGTCGCCAGTCCACTCGAACGGTCCGAAGGCGGCCTGTCCATGCGTGGCATCGAGCGAGACAAAGGTAGAAAATGCGCTGCTCTCCTGATCGAAAGCAAAATCAGTCAGACCGCCGCTCAATGCGGTGGCGAACCGTCGCATCGCGAGCCCGTTCGAGACGTCAGTCGAGTCTGCAGAAATGCGGAACGTCAGGTCACCACGAACAAAGTTGCCGCAAGCGGCCAGATCAGAGCCGAAAATCAGATACTCAGAGCCGTTGTACCGGGTTCCGAGGATGTTCAGCGCGCAGTCCGAGAACGCCCCGGCATAACCATCCGAAGCGGCATTATCGATAGCAACGAAGATTGAGGTGGGAATGGCTGTTCCAAGCCCCGATATCCGGAATGCACTGCCGGTAAAGGCATTTGCATCGCCGGTCCATTCGAACGGTCCGAAATCGGCATTCGCCAGGGCGGCCGGCGCAGCTGCTGCGGGTTCATCAGGAACCGTGTCGGCCCGGGCCCAAATGCTGTCTTCTGCAAGAGCAACAAATCCGGCATCGCTTTCAAGGCCCGGCCCGGACTGCGCCGACGTCTCGGAAGAACTAGTGCCTTCGGCGTCAAAGCTGAAATCCGTCATCCCGCCAAGACTGTTCGTCGCGAAACGACGCATCCGGATGCCTTCCGTGATATCGGCCTGCTCGGCAAAAATGCGGAAAGTCAGATCGGCGCGACGGAAATTACCGCACTCGGCCAGATCGGTGTTTGTGATGATGTATTCGCCCCTGTTGTACCGGCCGGGCTGGACGGTTAGGCTGCAGTCACTGAAATCACCACTGTACGCGCCGAATGCCGTATTCGAGAGAGCGACACTGATCGCCGTCGGCAAGCCGGTATCCAGCCCGGTTATCCGGAATACATTTTGCGAAACAGCAGAGGCATCACCGGCCCAGGGATAGGGCCCGAGTTCAGCAACGGCGCCAGTTTGCTCGACTTGGATCGAGACGGGTATGGACATGGTCTGACCGTTCGAGGTCAAGGTCACACGGCCAGAGTCTGCGAAAACTGGCAGATTGCCCATATCCACACTCAACTCCAGCGTTCTGCTACTACCTGCCGGGATGCTAAAACTGCCGGAGTTGGTGTCTATCCAGGCCGGAGTCGACGAGACTGTCACCGACCGAGCGCTACCTGTCGTATTCTCCAGCTGATATAATTTGGTCCCAAATGAAGTTGGGTCCCCAGACTCGCCACTCACGCGATAGGCCTCCGCGGGGGTCAGCTCAACGCCGCCAGCCAGAACACCACCGTCCTGCAGCATTTCGTAAGCTGCACCGACGTCGATGCGGGAGCGTGTGATCCCGTTGTCCGGGTCCGTCACCTGCATCCCGGTAAACTGCAGCGCGGTCAGGATTTCATCGACCGTCGCACTTGGAAAACCATCCCGCAGCGCTGCGAACGCGCCCGCAACGTGCGGTGTAGCCATCGAAGTACCCGAGCTTTGCGCAAACCAGTGGCAGAACCCCTCCGAGTTCGGCTCATCGTCTTGGATAATACAGTTTTCGCCCGTCGGCGGTTCTTCCGACTGCCAGGCGGCCATGATCGAAGACCCCGGAGCCAGGAGGTCGACCAGTTCGGACGAGTTCGAAAAGCTGGATATCTCGTCGTTCTTGGTCGTCGATCCGACCGTGATTGCCTCCGGGATACAGGACGGCGAGCTGACGGCATCGAGGAAGCGTTCATTCCCTGAGGCGATCACCGTCGCCACGCCGGCCGTGTGCAGGCTGACAACGATATTCCGAAGCGTATGCGCCGTACAGGCAGATGAATATTCCCCGCCCCCGAGACTCATATTGACCGCGGCAAGATTGAGCGTGTTGCGATTATCGTAAAGCCATTCCAGAGCCGCCAGCTGGTCTGACTGGTAGCTCAGTATGCAGGGATCGTCGCTGTCCTCGCACTCGTCCGCCTCAAAGCGGCTGAAAACATTTACCGCCACGATGTCTGAGGCGCGGGCGACACCATTTAGCGTGCGGCCTCCCGACAGGTTCACCGTCCGTCCGGCAGCCGTCGAGGCGACGTGTGTGCCGTGGAAACATCCATCCGTGCCGGTCTCCGGCGCCCGGGCGATATCATCCTCGACACAGGAGTCGCCCGAATCGGGGCCCGTGAGATCGGTTTCCTCTTCCAGACCGCCCGGACACAACGAAGTCGATGAACCCGGGTCAACTGTATTGAAACACGCACTGGCTGTGATCGCCGGCCCCGTCATGGGGTGTTCGGTCTCCACACCTGAATCAAGAATGGCAACAGCCCACCCCGACCCGTCTGCCCCCAGCGCCCAGGCATCGTCTGCTCCGACCAGCGGGATCGACTCGTCCAGCACCGGCGGCACCGGAACATCCTCCGTCACGCTCAGGACGTCAGGATGGTTGCGCAACGCTTGGATCGTGTCCGGCCGCGCCATCATGGAAAAGGCCGGTGTCACGGCAAACTGGCGGGTCACACGCTCTTCCACGACGCTCTGGCCGGCATGCGCGGCGCGCGTCGCGTCACTCAAGCGGCGCAGACCGCTTTCCCCCATCGCAGCCAGCAGGACGCGCTCGCGCAGCGACGTGAGCACTTCGCGGCGCTGCTCCAGCTCGAATGTAGTGGGTGCAGCGGAGCGCGGCGCAGCCAGCATTGCCGTATCCGTAAAGGTCACGATGACCGGGATCGGCCGCCCCTCCTCGATGCGTCGAACGGCAAACGGGGACAACGGCGCTTCGAACAATCCGTCGGAAAGCGCACCCGGCGCATCCTGGGCCATCGCCACCGCAGGCAGGAGTGCAGCACTGAGGCCGGCGACAAGAGACGGAAGAAGAGAAGATTTCATGGGATCACCGCTGCGAGATAGAGGAGTTCGAAGATAGGGTGGCCGTCGGCGCGCTGGTCGTGTCGGGCGTCACGGACAGGACGGAGGATTGTCTGCGGATACTGTCCGCTTCATCAGCAGACAGTCCCATCGCAAAACCCGGCAAGGAGCTGAAAGTCTCGTGCAGCACCGGCCGGCAGCCGGTCTGCATGCCGCTGCGATCATAACCTTGCGCACCAAAAGCCGCCTCAAGAACAGCCTCGCGCAGATCTTCCAGGGCGACAGCGTTCCTGCTGGCATCCGGCGCGAGCCTGACAATCATGATTGTCCGGTCCGCCTCGACACATCCGGCCACGGGTTCCGATGTCGTCGCACAGCCGACCAGCAGCCCGGCCGGGATCAGAGCAAGCGCCAATACTATCCCCGGAATCGACCGCCTGACTTTGCAGGTCTTTTTCAGATGCATCCCGTTTCCCCTCATTCTGCCTGCCAGTCTGGATCGACTCTTGTTCAGGCCTTGATGGCAGCATATCGCGCCATTCGGAAAAATATATGTCGCTCCGCGATGTCGACAATTTTTTATCGCCGAACAGGAGCGAACAACTTCTAAGGGCCGACTGCAGCTGTGACGCACTGCCACATCCAAACGCGACGGAAATCGCAGCCAATGTCGTTTCAGCAGGTATGGCAGCCCCGTTCCCGGAGACCCGGCATGACCTTTCGGCGCACAGTTTTCTGGACTCATCTGGCTGCAGGCCTCGTCACTGCCCTCTTCATCGGGCTTATGTCGATTACCAGCGTGCTGCTCACCTATGAGCGCCAGATGATCCGCTGGGCCCAGGATGCAGCTGTTTCCGCGCCCGCCGGCGAAGCACCCTTGACCTTCCAGGGTCTGGTGGACGCCGCAGCGGCGGAAGGCGCGCAAGCCGGCCATGTAGTTACCGTGCCGGATGGCCGGAGCGGCGCTGTGCATGTTGCAGCCGGGCGGCGCAATGCCTTCCTGCTCGATCCCTACACGGGTGACCGCCTTGAGGGCGCCGGGGAAGGCATGGAAGCCTTCTTCGGCCGGGTCATGCACATCCACCGCTGGCTCGCCTTCACGGGCGGGCGCAATGATCTGGGCGCCGCTATCAATGGCGCGGCCAATCTGGCCTTCGCCGCCCTCATTCTTACCGGGCTTTACCTGTGGTGGCCGAAGGTGTGGCGCTGGGCCTTCCTGAAAACCCAGCTCCTGTTTCGCCGCCATTATCCCTCCGCCAAGGCGCGTCACTATAACTGGCACCATGTGATGGGCTTCTGGATGGCGTTACCACTGCTCGCCATCACGCTGACCGGTGCGGTCTTCTCCTACGGCTGGGCCAATGCGCTGGTCTATGCGGCCTTTGGCGAAAGCGTGCCGGTGCGAGGCGGACCGCCGGTTCCCGCTGGCACCGCGGACTCAGCGCCTGACGAGCCGCGAGGCCTGGCCGGCGAGCCCGTGTCGCTGGACGCGCTCGTGGCGCGCGCTATCGCCGAGACCGGCCCCGGACGCCGGATTGCCATTACCCTGCCTGAGGAAGGCGCCGAAACGGTGCGCATATCTGTGGATCACGGCAATGGTGTCCAGGCCAGCCTGATCGACGAGGTCGTGGTGTTCCGCGACGGATCGGGCCTGGCCACGGCGACACCGGCACGCCGCTCGCCCGCCGCCGAGGCCCGCCGCTATATCCGTTTCCTGCACACCGGAGAAATCTACGGCCTCGCCGGCCAGACCCTCGCGGGCCTCGCATCCCTGTTTGCCGTCCTGCTGGTCTATACCGGAGCCTGCCTCGGCGTGACCCGGCTGCGGCGGATGTGGCGGGAGCGATAGGCCGGATGCAGCGCGTTCTGTTTGAGGAGAAGAATGGCGCGGGCTGATGGACCAGCCTCTAACCCCACAGCCCTGAGCGCGTTCCAGGTGAGCATCGACCCGATCGCCGGCGGCCGCGACAGGCTCGGGTCGAGCGGAGCGGGAACAAGGGAAAAAATGGTGCCCGGGGGCGGATTCGAACCACCGACACGCGGATTTTCAATCCGCTGCTCTACCAACTGAGCTACCCGGGCGCCGGGCGGACACGCGCATCGGGGCGCGGTCGAGAGCGCGGTTTATAGGGGCCCGCGCCGGGCCTGTCCATGGCCGTTTTCAGCGAAATGTGCACCCGGCCGCAACGTCCGGTCGGCCAGCCTAGCGGTCTTCCTCAGACGGCGGGTTTTCCTCGGCCACATCGGCCGGTTCGCCGGGAATGGCATAGCTGTCATTCATCCACTTGCCCAGATCCACATCGGCACAGCGCTTGGAGCAGAAGGGCTTGAATTCGGGGTCGGCCGGCTTGCGGCAGATGGGACATTTCATGATGCCCTCCTTGGTTCGCTATTCGCGCGCCGGGTCAGGCGCGGCTGACGCGCGCATCCTCGCGATCGAGACCGTCGGCGGCCACCAGCTCGAACCGCGGCCCGATCCGGCCGGTCAGCGCCTTGCGCCAGCCGATCGTATCAGCATCGAGCCAGGCGAAAACCTCCGGCGAGACTTCCAGCTTCTGCTTGCGGCTGCGATCGGATATGGCCTCGCCCTGCAGGCGTCGCAAGGCCGCCAGGGCACAGCTCTCCACCGACAAGCGCCCATCGGCATCGCACATCTGCTCGCGCAGTGAGCGGCCCCGGCGCTGGCGTGCCAGTTCGCCGACGCCGAATTGCGACAGCGGCGCCACATCCACCTTCGCCCGGTCACGCTTGAACGCACCGCGCATCGCCTGCTCCACCGTCTTGCGATCGGGCTGGGCGCGCATGTGCACAAAGTCGATGGCGATAATGCCGCCGAGGCCACGCAGACGCACCTGGCGGGCGGCTTCCTTGGCGGCCGACGTGTTCAGCGCCACAGCCAGCTGCGCCGGTGAGCCCTGGCCCTTGCGGCCGTCGGCATCGACATCGATCGTCGTCATCGCCCGCGTCGTCTCGATATAGAGCGAGCCGCCGCCGGGAATGGGTGCGAGCGGATTCAGCGCCGCCTCGAACTCATCGTCCAGATCGATATCCGTCTCGTCCGCCCACACCGCCTCGGCCTCGCCGTAAGCTTTCACCAAGCGCTGGGCAAGGATCGGCGCCGGCTGGAGACATTCAGGCGCATCGCCCTCCCCGGCCTCGGCCAGGGCGAGATTGGGGCCTTTTTCGGCATAGGCTTCGCGGGCAATACGCACACCGATGGCGGCGCCTTCATGGAAGCCCTTGGGCCGGCCGGCCTTGCCGAAGGGCAGGAAGCCTTCCGGCCCAACGCCGAGATCGACAAAGGCCGCATTCAGTGCCGGTTCGACCCGGCGCACGCGGCCGCGATAGATCTCGCCCTCGACGACGCGCTGACCGGCCTCGCTCCAGCGGTCCAGCCACAGCTCGACCACACGGCCATTGTCCACGACAGCGGCGCGGGTTTCGCCAATATTTTCCTCGATCAGGATGCGGCGGCTCATGTCGTCGGCCTTTCGCCCATGCGCTCGGTCACGGGATAGCCCAGACCGGCCAGCAGATTGCTCGTCTCGTAGAGCGGCAGTCCCACCACGCCGGTGAAGGAGCCGATCAGATTCACCACAAAACACCCGGCCCGGCCCTGGATACCATAGCCCCCGGCCTTTCCATGCCATTCGCCCGAGGCGATATAGGCGTCGATCTCCGGCTGGGACAGGCGTTTGAACTTCACCCGGGTCTCGACCACACGCGCCGCGAATGCCCCGCCGGGGCCTGCCGCGGCAATGCCGGTGAAGACCCGGTGATTGCGGCCGGACAGAAGGTCCAGACAGCGCCGGGCCTCGGCCTCGTCGAGCGTCTTGGGCAGAATGCGCCGGCCGACACCGACCACCGTATCTGCCGCAAGCACGAACGCATCGCCGCCCGCGCGCACGGACGGGTGCGCCATCGCCTTTTCCTGCGCCAGGCGCAGGGCGAGCGGCCCCGGCAATTCGCCGGGGATCTCGTGCTCGTCGATATGTGTGGGTTCGACCGCGTCGGGAACAATCCCGACACTGACCAGAAGATCGAGGCGGCGCGGTGAGGCGCTTGCCAGGATCAGGGGCGGTCGCGGTCCGTGTGCCATGGCGGCATCCGTCATTGCGTCGACGCGCCCCGCAAACGGTTTACTTGAAGCGATAGGTGATACGACCCTTGGTCAGGTCATAGGGTGTCATTTCGACAAGCACCTTGTCGCCCGCCAGAACCCGGATCCGGTTCTTGCGCATCTTGCCCGCCGTGTGGGCGATGATCTCGTGATCATTCTCGAGTTTGACCCGGAAGGTCGCGTTCGGAAGCAGTTCCGTCACCTCGCCGGGAAACTCCAACAACTCTTCTTTCGCCATGCGGCTCCTCAATTCCTGGCCCGGATTTCCGGGCGAAATAAATACGGGATAAGGCCGACTCGCCGTGCGGCCGGCGTCCCGGAGCGCGCTATATAGTCCTTCACCGGGTGCAAAGTCGAGACGTCAAGCGCTTTTTAGGCTGGCATCCCACTGTGCGATGCGTGCAGCAATGGCGTCACGGGTCTCTCGATAGGCCGCCAGACGCATGTCGCGATTGCCGCCGGTCTCGCTGGGATCGGGGATCGGCCAGGCCTGGAACTCGGCGCCCGTGCGCGCCGCATAGTCCCGCGCCGTGCGGTCGGCCGCAGTAGACAGCGAGACCACGATATCGGCCGCCGGCTCGCCTACACCATTGAGGGCGATCGGCGAGAAGTCTTCGAGGTCGATGCCCTCTTCCAGCATCACCGCCACCATGAAGGGGTCGACAAAGGCGGCCGGGATCACGCCGCAGGAGCGCGCCGAGACATCGTCGCCGAAGCGTTTGCGCCACAGTGCCTCGCCCATCGGCGAGCGGATGGCATTGCGCCCGCAGACGAACAGGACCGAGGGCGTCGTCATGAGGCAGCCCGCCGGTGCAGGGCGCAGATCAGGGTGAAGAGCCGCCGGGCGGTGTCGAAGTCCACCTCGATCTTGCCGCTCAGCCGCTCGCGCAGCAGCGTCGAGCCTTCGTTGTGCACCCCGCGGCGGCCCATGTCGATCGCCTCGATCTGGGCCAGCGGCGCATCGCGCACAGCCTCGTAATAGCTCTCGCAGATCAGGAAATAGTCCTTGATGATGCGGCGCAGCGGCCCCAGCGCAAAGACGAAGGCGCGCACCGGCGTATCGTCATCCTGGCGCACATCGAAGACCAGACGGTCATCCTCGATCGCCAGGCGCAGGGCAAACGGGCCGTCGGTATCGCCGGACGGACGGAAACTGTTGGCTTCGAGAAGATCGGCAATGGCAACGCGCCGCTCATGGTCGGCATTGACATCGCCCGGCCCCATGCTGGCCGCGTCGAGATCGATCCTGACAATCCGGTCCGGCAGTTCGCTCATTGCCTGCTCGCCCCTTCTTCCGGCCCGTCCTCATGCACCGGCCGGCCGCCCGTCGCGCGCCAGGGCGCGGTCAGGTCGGCCATCACCACATCCAGGCATTCCACATCAAGCCGCACCTCGCCGCCACCGGAAAACACCAGCACGACGGTGCCGGCGGGCGTTTCGGCCGGTTCGAAAGCGATGGAGAGCAGGTTGACCACGGCGTCACTGGCGCCCTGGCGGATATTCTGCGAGCGCGCCGCAGCGACGCGGCCGATCTGCAGACCGCTGCGCACACGGCGATCGCGCCGGCCCGCTTCCCAGCAGAAGCGGTTGAAGGCGATGGTAAATGCCTTCTCGCGCCGCGAGAACTGGAAGTCGCCCAGCTGCGCCACGGCATCCTGCAGGGCTGCCGATATCGGTTCGAGGTCCGTCGCGTCGAATGCCACCAGACGCAGGGGCCGGTCGTCTCGCTTCAAGGTCTCAGGACTCCGCCGGTTCAGACTGACGTTCGATCCGCGCGCCGCAGCCTGACAGCTTGGCCTCCAGGCGCTCGAACCCACGATCAAGGTGATAGACCCGATTGACCACGGTTTCACCCTCGGCGGCAAGTCCGGCAATGACCAGGCTGACCGAAGCGCGCAGGTCCGTCGCCATGACGGGGGCGCCTTTCAGCCGCGGCACACCGCGCACGACCGCCTCATTGCCGTTGACGCTGATATCGGCGCCCAGACGCGTCAGCTCCGGGGCGTGCATGAAACGGTTCTCGAAAATCGTCTCGCGGATCACCGATGTGCCTTCGGCCGTCGTCATCAGCGCCATGAATTGCGCCTGGGCGTCCGTCGGGAAGCCCGGATAGGGCTGGGTCTCGATATCGACACCCGTCACGCGGGCGCCATTGCGCTCGACCCGCACGCCGCCATCGACCGGCTGGACCGTCACGCCGGCCTCGTTCATCGCATTCCACAGCGCCTTGTTATGCGCCCACACGGCGCCATCCAGCACCACATCACCGCCAGCCGCCGCAACCGCCAGCGCATAGGTCGCGGTCTCGATCCGGTCACCGACGACCGCGTGGGTTACGCCGTTCAGGCGCTCGCGCCCCTGGATACGGATAGTCGATGTACCCGCCCCCTCGACCTCGGCGCCCATCGCCGTGAGGCAGGCCGCCAGATCGGCGATTTCCGGCTCGCGCGCGGCGTTCTCGATCACGGTCTCGCCCCGCGCCAGGGCCGCCGCGAGCATGGTGTGCTCGGTCGCGCCGACCGAAGCGAAGGGCAGGTCCACCTCGCCGCCGACAAGACCGCCTGCGGGCGCCTTGGCGTCGACATAGCCCTCTTCCAGCGTGATCTGCGCCCCCAGCGTCTCCAGCGCCTTCAGGTGCAGATCGACCGGACGCGCGCCGATGGCGCAGCCGCCCGGTAGCGAGACGCGGGCCCGGCCTTCACGGGCGACGAGCGGTCCGAGCACATTGAAGGTGGCGCGCATCTTCCGCACCAGGTCGTAGGGCGCGAATGTGTCGGTGATCTCGGCGGCGTGCAGCTGCATCTGGGCGCCGGGGCCCTCTTCCACACGCAGCCCCAGACGCGCCAGCAAATGTCCCATGAAGCGGGAATCGGCCAGGCGCGGCATATTGGTGAGAATCAGCGGCTCGTCGGTCAGAAGCGCAGCGGCCATGAGTTTGAGCGCGGAATTCTTGGCGCCGCTGATGGCGATTCGGCCGTTGAGCCGGGCGCCACCCTGGATGACGATACGGTCCATGCTTACTCCCCGGTACAGATTGGTCGGATAATGCGAGCCGGCATGCAGCCCGGCGAAGCGGGCGGCATTATGACGGCTTTCCGGGCTTTTCCGGGGCCGTTTCCGCAGCTGCGGGTGTTTCGGTTGCAGTCGCGTCCCCGGCAGGCTTCGCAGCAGCCTTGCGGCGGCGCAGATTGGCCCGCAGGGCCTCGGCCAGACGGGCCTCGCGGGACCCCGGTTCGGGCTTGCCGGACTTGCGCGGGGCGGGCGGACCGCCGTTCTGGGATGGTGTCTTCATGTAATTGGTCATGTCGAACGCTGCACATCGCGTCAAGACACTCTTGGCCTCGCTCCTCCCTTGGGTTATACGCCCGTCTCTCGATCGCCGACAGGCGAACCCGGTGCGCCGCTATAGCTCAGGGGTAGAGCGTTCCCTTGGTAAGGGAGAGGTCGAGTGTTCAATTCACTCTAGCGGCACCATTTCTTCTTTTTGCTTCCGCTCCGCTCGAACCCGTACCTGGTCGCGCTATCGGTGTTAGGGTTCGTGCTCACATGAAGCGCGCTCAAGGCTGCTTCGTTCGAGACGGGTCCGTCAGCCCGCACACCCTTTTTTTTTCGACATTATGCGCCTCTTCAATGCGGCACCCGAAACGGTCAGATTGCCTCACCTCTTATCCGCAACTATCGTTTGCAGCCCTTGTGGAGGAGGAGTTCCGGTGTCCCAGCCTGTCATTCTTGCCCTGTCCCTGCTTGCTGCCAGCTCCACCGCGCAGGAAGAGCCGGCCTGCCGCGTCGATCCCTCGCCCTATCTGGAGATGGAAGTCGACGCCTTCGACCAGAGCGAAACAGGCTGGCGTGGGATTGCGCGTCAGCGCTGCTATGCCGAAGCGGCCGATCTGATCGGGCTCTATGTCGCGGACCGGGTCGAGCCGGACGACCGCCTGTTCGGCCAGCTCGTCTGGCACCAGGCGCAGATGGAGGCCCACGCCGGCGACTATGACGCCGCGCTTCCGCTGTTCCGGCAGTCGCGCGCCATCAATATCGCCGACGGCCATACGGCCGATATCCTCATGGCGGACGCCTCGATTGCTTTCCTGGAGGGCGATATTGATGCGTTGCATGCAGCCCGCACCGCCTTGCTGGACTTGCCCGAGCCGGATGGATTTGCCGACACCATCGCCCGCTTCCGCGAAAACTACCCAGACCGGCCCCCACCGACCTGGCCGCTGAACCTCAACATCTTCGACCGGCTGATCGCCTGCTTTGGCTATAGTTATGAAGTCGCGTATGCGGGCCGCTGCGAGACGGCGGAGACGGGCGCGGACGAATGATCACGCCCGGCCGTGCACAGGCGCATCCCCTTGTGGACGCCGCGCGGCCACGGCGATAACGTCCGCCGCCGAATATCGGGGACGGTTCGGGGAATGCTGGGTTCAGATCTTTTTCGTGCTGCGGGCCTGCTGGCCGCAACGGCAGCCGGTGCGGCTGCGCTGGCGGGATTTGCGCCGGAACTGCGTGCCGCCGGCGTACTGCCCGCACCGGCCGAACGCGAGACGCTGGTCTACACGGTGATCGAGATGACCGAGCGCTTCGACACGCGGCGGGCCTGTCCGCTCGATCTGGACACTGCGCGGCAGAAGATCGAACGGCAGATCGACCGTCTGGGCTTTCAGCCCGTCTACAGTCCGATCGCGGATGGCCCGGACGTGCTGACTCATGAATTCCTGGCCGAACGCAACGTCGGTGCTCCTGCCGCGGCTCCAGCCTGCGCCTGGCAGGTCGCCGCCTTGCTGAACGGCCGCATGACACCGGCCAGCCGCGATATCGACGGCCAGCCCCTGTCGGCCGTCGACCAGCTGACACCGGCGCTGACACACCTGCTGGCCGACCGGTCCGCAGCGCCGTCATCCTGACTGCAGCGCGCATTGGAACCCATTGCGATCTGGCCGGTTACTGCTCACGCGCGGGCGGAGCCGGTCCGTCCCGGATCGCCCTCCGGCCCCTCTCCGGCTTCGCCCGCCATGCGCTTGACGTCGGCCCGGCATAACGCACCATTGAGGCGATGACCGAATATTTCCCCTCTCTCCCGCCCCGCCGCGCGGACGACCTGCCCGTCTCCGATGGCCACACCCTCTATTTCGAGGAATGCGGCAATCCGGATGGTATCCCGCTCGTCTTCCTGCATGGCGGGCCCGGCTCGGGCGCTTCAGCCAAATACCGGCGCATGTTCGATCCGGACGTGTTCAATCTCATCTTGTTCGACCAGCGCGGCTGCGGGCGCTCGACCCCGCATCTGTCGATCGAGGCAAACACCACCGCCCACCTGATCGAGGATATCGAGCAGCTGCGCGAACATCTCGGCGTCGAGCGCTGGATGGTGTTCGGCCCGTCCTGGGGATCCACCCTCGCCCTGGCCTATGCCGAGGCCTTCCCGGAGCGGGTGAGCGGACTGGTGGTGGAGGGTATTTTTCTCGCCCAACCATCCGATCTCGACTGGATGCATGGCCGCAACGGCGCCCGCAATGTCTTCCCCGATGCCTGGGCGGATTTCGCCGCGCCGGCTCCGGAGCGGGCCCGCAAGTCGCCGCGCGCCATGATGGAATGGTGTTTCGAACAGATGCAGGCCGAGATCGCCAACGGTCTGACGCTGCTGCGCCGCCTGGACGACACGAGTGTCAGCCTGGAGGAGATTCGCCAGTCCACACTGTACCGCTGGACCGAGTATGAGGACCGCCTCTCCTATCTCGACAATCCGCCCGAAGCGGTGCTGTCGGGCCTGCGGGCCCGCGGCGCAGAATTCGTGGCCGCCCACTCGCTGATCGAAGTCCACTACTTCCGCAATGGATGTTTCCTCGAGCCGGACCAGCTGATCCGCAATGCGCGGCAGCTCTCCAACATCCCCATGCACATCCTGCATTCGCGCTATGACATGGTGTGTCCGGCCAGCGCTGCCTTCCGACTGGCCCGCGCCTGCCCCCATGCCGGCTTCGACCTGGTCACCGTCAACGGCCACGCCATGACCGAGACCACTCAGCCCATCCTCAACCGCATCATGGCGCGCATGGCGTCCGTGGTAGAATAGCGGCACGTCAAACCGCAGGCGCCACCGGCCGCCAGGCATGGATGGCGATGGCGACGCTGCCGCCGGTGAAGTCGCCGCCATTCGCGGTCAGCTCGACCGGCGTGTCGGCGTAGAAGGCCGTGGGTCCGATCACGCCGATATTGCTGGCGCCGGGCGACACCCCCAGCGAACCGCCGAATTTCGACGCCTCGCCGGATATCCCGCAATCGAAAGAGGCCGCACCGGTGATCGCGCTGCGCGTGGTCACCGAGACGGCGAACACGATGGAGCGCGCCGGGATGACCACGCTGCTGGCAACGCTGGCACCGGAAAGCCCGGTCAATATGTCCTCGATCAGTACGGCTTCGGTCGCCGCGCCACCCTCGCCAGCCGTCAGGACCGTGTTCGCGGCCGCGGCGATCCAGGCATTGCGGCCTGCATCGAAGGCCACGCTGCGCGCCTCGTCACGCACATGTACCCGCCAGCCGTCCGCCGGCACAATCGCTGTCCAGAAACCGTCGCGCCAGATCGCCAGCGTGCCCGCTGCCATCGCCGCCCAGTCATCGCCGCTGGCGCCGGCCGGCACGATCCAGACATCGCCCTCGCCGGGCGCGCCGGGCTGGACGGTCAGTGTGCGGCTTTCCACACAGGCCTGTGTGAGGGCGTCGAGCCGCAGTAGCGCCTCGTTCACGGTGACATGTTTTTGCGCCTGGGCCGGCATGACCAGCGGCAGGGACAGGTTGGGTGTGGTTTCGCTCATGCTGATGCTCTCCCGGTTTGTGCCGTCATTGTGCAGCCGGTTTGACGTGCGGGGATTTCCCCGCGCACTGTCCACGCACCGCAGCGCCTCTTGACGCACGCGACGTGCGCGCCTTTTCTCCGCGCCAGAACAAGAACACACGTTTCGAGGACAATCGCGCATGACCGACGATATCCGCGCCCTGGCCGGGGGATTTCCGGCCTTGAGCCCACAGGATTGGCGGCCGCTCGCCGAGAAGGCGCTGCGGGGCGCGGACTTCGAGGAGGCGCTGTCGCGCACCACGGTTGACGGGATTGATCGCGGACCGGTCTTCTTCAACAGGCCCGAGGGTGCACATGCAGTCGACGCGGCTCCGCGCGACCTCCACCTGCCCTGGGGCATGCGCCAGACCCTGGTCGAAGCGACGCCGGACGCCGCCAATGCCGCGGCGCTGGCCGATCTGATGGGCGGTGTATCGGAGCTGGAATTGCGGCTCGATCCGGAAGGCCGCTTCGGTCTCAAGGCCAATGATGTCGATCTGATGGACGCCGCCCTGAAGGGCGTTGATCTCACCCTCGCCCCCATTCACCTGGACAGTCTGGGCGGCCAGGGCCACCACGCCCATGTCTTCCTGACCCTGATGGCGCGGCGCCGGGTCGATGGCGAGCAGATCGAGGGCGGGCTGGGCATATCCCCGGTCGAGCGCGCCGCGCGCCAGGGCGTGATGCTGGACGATCAGTGCGTCCCCAAGGCGATCGAGATTGCCGAACTCGCCCATGCCGCCTTCCCCAATCTGAAAATCTTCCGCGCCGATGCCGCCCTGGCCTTCGAGGCCGGCGGCAGCGAGGTGCAGGAACTGGCGATGATGGCCGCCTCGGCCGCGACCTATATCCGCCTTGCCCTCAAGGCCGGGCTGGATGCCGACGCCGCCGCGCGTTCGGTCGAAGCGCGCCTGGTGGCCGATACCGACATCCACCTCACCATCGCCAAGCTGCGCGCCGCCCGTCGCATCTTTGCCCGCATCGCGGAGAGCTTCGGCGCGTCGGACAATGCCCGCCGTCTCAGCCTGCATGCCACCACCGCGCGCCGCATGCTGTCGGCCAGGGACCCGTGGACCAATCTCATCCGCAATGCCTGCGCCGGCTTTGCCGCAGCCGCCGGCGGCGCCGACGCAATCACCGTGCGACCGCTGACCGAAGCGATCGGCCGGCCGACACCCTTTGCCCGCCGCGTCGCGCGCAATCTCCACATCCTGCTGGCCGAGGAGAGCCATCTGGGCAAGGTGACCGACCCGGCCGCCGGATCGTATCTGCACCAAAGTCTCGCCGACGCGCTGGCGCAGAAGGCTTGGGTCCTGTTCCAGGAAATCGAGGCCAAGGGCGGGCTCGCCTCGGCGCTATCCTCGGAATGGTTCCAGTCGGAAATCGCCAAATCCCGCCGGGCACACCTCAACCGCTACGAGGCCGGCACCGACCAGATCCTGGGCGTGACGCAATATGCCGACCCGGATCCGCGCGCCGTGGAGACCGACGGCCTCTGGCCCGATGACGACCTGCCCGCCCGCGCCCTCGCCCCGATCCGCTTTGCCGCTCAGTTCGAGGAGGCCGCCCAATGACCCGTCCCGGCCCCGACTTCACCCAAATCGATCTCGGCGACGCGCAGAATCCCGGCAGCGGATCGCGCGAGCCCTGGGAAACCGCCGAAGGCATTGCCGTGAAATCGCAATACCGGGCGGAGGATGCCGCCGGGATCGATTTCACCGGCTCCATCCCGGGTGCAACGCCCTTCGTGCGCGGCCCCTATCCGACCATGTTCCTGCAGCGTCCCTGGACGATCCGGCAATATGCCGGCTTCTCCACGGCCGAGGATTCCAACGCCTTCTACCGCCGCAATCTGGCGGCCGGCCAGAAGGGCCTCTCCGTCGCCTTCGACCTGGCCACCCACCGCGGCTATGACAGCGACCACCCGCGCGTGTCCGGCGATGTCGGCATGGCCGGCGTGGCGATCGACAGCATCTACGACACGCGCACCCTGTTCGACGGCATCCCGCTGGACGAGATGTCGGTCTCGATGACCATGAATGGCGCGGTTCTGCCGGTGATGGCGCTCTATATCGTCGCCGCCGAGGAACAGGGCGTGAGCCCGGACAAGCTCTCGGGGACGATCCAGAACGACATCCTCAAGGAGTTCATGGTCCGCAACACCTACATCTATCCGCCGCGGCCCTCGATGCGGATCATCTCCGACATTTTCGAATACACCTCGACCCACATGCCGCGGTTCAATTCGATCTCGATCTCCGGCTATCACATGCAGGAAGCCGGCGCGCCGGCCGACCTGGAACTGGCCTACACGATCGCGGACGGTCTGGAATACATCGCCACCGGTATCGAGGCTGGACTGGACGTCGACGCTTTCGCGCCGCGCCTCTCCTTCTTCTTCGGCATCGGCATGAATGTCTTCATGGAGATCGCCAAGCTGCGCGCCGCCCGCCTCCTGTGGGCCAAGCTGGTGAAAGAGCGCTTCTCGCCCAAATCCGACAAGTCGATCTGCCTGCGTACGCACTGCCAGACCTCGGGCTGGTCGCTGGCCGCCCAGGATGTGTTCAACAATGTCGGCCGCACGGCGCTGGAAGCCATCGCCGCTGTCGACGGTCACACCCAGTCGCTGCACACCAATTCGCTGGACGAGGCGCTGGCCCTGCCGACCGATTTCTCGGCCCGGATCGCCCGCAACACCCAGCTCCTTCTGGCCGGTGAAGCGCATCTGTGCGACGCGATCGATCCCTGGGGCGGCAGCCATTACATCGAACGGCTCACCCATGATCTCGCCGCCCGCGCGCTGGACCATATCGCCGAAGTCGACGAGCTGGGCGGCATGGCCAAGGCAATCGAGGCCGGCATTCCCAAACTGCGGATCGAGGAAGCCGCCGCGCGCACCCAGGCGCTGATCGATAGCGGCCGCCAGACCATCACCGGCGTCAACAAGTTCCGCCTGGACGAGGAAGAGGACGTGCCCGTCCTCAAGGTCGACAATTACATGGTCCGCAAGCAGCAGATCGAGAAGTTGGAACGCCTGCGCGCCGAACGCGATCCGGCCGCCGTCGAGGCTGCCCTCAACGCGCTGGCCGAAGGCGCCCGCACCGGCGAGGGCAATCTGCTCGCCCTCTCCGTCGACGCGGCCCGCGCGAAAGCCACCGTCGGCGAAATCTCCGATGCAATGGAGACCGCCTTCAATCGTCATGTCGCCAAGATCAAGGGCGTGACCGGCGTCTATGGCGCAGCGGCCGGCGAGGACGACAAGGTGAAACGCGCCCTCGCCCTGGCCGAAGCCTTTGCGAAACGCCATGGGCGCAAGCCGAAAATCCTGATCGCCAAGCTCGGCCAGGACGGCCATGACCGCGGCCAGAAAGTCGTCGCCTCGGCCTATACCGATCTGGGCTGGGATGTGGTGATCGGCCCGCTCTTCCAGACGCCGGATGAAGCCGCTGAACTCGCAGTGTCGGAGAGTGTCGATGCGGCAGCGGCCTCATCGCTCGCTGCCGGACACCTCACCCTCGTGCCGGAACTGCGCGACGCGCTGCGCGACAAGGGGCGCGAGGACATCCTGGTGATTGTCGGCGGCGTGATCCCGCCGGATGACGAACCCGTGCTGCGCCAGATGGGCGCCGCCGCCGTCTTCCCGCCCGGCACCGTGATCGCGGACTCGGCCCTCATCATGCTGGAACGCATGGGGATGGAGGAAGAGGAGGCGTAGGGCTTCCCCTGCGTCAGCGGGGGAAGTGGCCGAACCCGGCGTCTGCCGGGTGAGGTCGAAGGGGGTGAGTCTGCGCGATCATACGCTCTGCGGTGCTTCGCGCCGCCCCCTCAGTCCGCTACGCGGACAGCTCCCCCGCAAGCGGGGCGAGCCCTCCCTCAAATCACCAGCCCGTGCAGCGCCAGCCAGGCGAAGCCGAAATAGAGGGCGGAGAGGATGGCGGTCATGCCGGCGCCGGTGAGGAAATAGGGTTTCAGGGTCGGCCAGGAGAGCCCGTGGGCGATGGCGGCGACCTCGCGGGCGATCTCCTCGACCAGCCGGTCGCGCTTCTGCCCGGCCAGCGCCAGCAGAAGATCGTCATGCCAGAGCTGCGGTTGCTGGGCGCTCTCTGCCAGCACTTCGTCGAAGGTCTGGGCGGCAATGATCTCGGCCACGGTCAGGCGCGGGCGCCAGCCATGCTTGCGCAGCTCGCTGGCGGCGAAGCTCAGGGTCGGCCAGAGCATGTAGAGATCGCGAATCAGATAGGCCGTCAGCAGCGCCAGCAGCATCGCGCCATAGAGCCAGCCCTGCAGCACACCCAGCCGCTCCAGCGCGACCACGCCCAGCAGCAGACCCGCCTTGACGACCAGGGCGATGGAAAAGCGCCGCAGATGGTCGACCACGAAGCCGCGCGCCTGGGTGCGGATGCGTTCGCGCACTTCCGCACCGGCGCGCTGGACCAGCGCCGCCTTCTTCTTTTCGACCTGGCCGGCCAGCAATTTGCGCCCGATGAAGACGCCACCGGACACCGCCGACACGACCAGCGTGGCGATCCTGAATACGCTCATCGTCCCTACCGTCTGCGGACCGCGCACCGGCGGCCCTGTCATGCCCTGATCGCGCGATTCTGGCGCCAACTGGCGGCGAAATCGCGGCAAGGCCTGACGACTAGATAGAAATCGCGGCCGTTCAGAGCAAACCGGCGATGACACGCTGCACACCCCGGGAGGCGTTTTCCGGATCCCGGGCCACGACATAGCCGGCGGCCAGCGCGATCGCGACAGCGCTGAGCGGATGCTTCTTGACGATGTGCTGCACAGTATCGAAGGGCAGGTCCGCCAGGGTTTCTGCCGCCAGGCTCTCGGCCTGGTGCGCTTCGGCCTCGGCCGGTTTGTAGGGCAGGAGGAAGAAATAGAGGCACAGGCAGGACAGGCCGATCAACACAGCCCCGACGCTCACCGTCGCCCAGGCCAGTCCGAGGACCGGCGTCAGCACGACAACCAGCGCATAGGCCATGGACAACGCCCCGGCAAAGCCGAACAGGGCGCCGCCCACAGCGGCCAGTAATCTGAGCTTGGCCTTTTCCATGACGCGATCCTCGTGCTGCCCTAGCGGCGCGAGGAGACGTAGGAGAGGAGCGCGCCGACGCCCATCGCAATACCGATGGCGGCCAGCGGGTTCTCGCGCACCTTGTCCTCGACCGTGGTGCGCGCCTCGTCGACACCCTGCTGGGCGCGTTCGGACCATTCCTTCGAGCGCTCGATACCCTCGCGCGACTTGGCGGAGGCGTAGCTTCCCGTATCCGAAAGCAGTTTCGACAGATCGCCGCGCAGCGCCTTCAGGTCATTGCGCAGTTCGTCGATATCGGAATCCACGGACTTGGCGGCATCCTTGGCGTTCTGCTGGCCCGCCGCGATCTTGGTCTCGGTCTTGGTCGGCATTGTGCGTACTCCTTCGGCTGCTTCCGGTTCGGGTTCCTCTTTGCAACACCTGCCGCGGACAATCGTTCCATCATTCCGCGCATTCATGCAGATCGCCGCTCCCCGGTCGCAAACGGGCGGGCCCGGGCGGAACGCTTGCCCGGTTTCACACGTTGTCCTTGCAGTTGGCCGGCTGTGTACCGACCCCCGCGTATCGAGCCGGCGCCTCCGGGAGCCACCCATGCCGATGAAGCGCATATTCAGGACTGCTCACCGCCCCGCCAAGCGTGCGGCCGGTTATGCGCTGATCGGGCTTGGCAGCGTGCTCGCAATCACACCGCTTCCCGCCGGCATCCTGCTGGCCGGGGTCGGCGCGGCGATCCTGATACCAGCCGACTCGGGGTTCCGGCGCTGGGTACGCGAGCGCCGGCGCAGCTCGAAATGGCTCGACGGCACATTGAACCGGATCGGTCACGCCGCGCCCGGCTCTCTGGGCCGCTATCTCATCCGGTGAGGCGGGCAGCATGCGAACGCGGCCACCCGGACAGAGGACGGGCCGCGCACAGCCGCCCGTCCCCCCGACCAGCCTTGCGGCCGGATCAGCTTTCGATCAGGCAGTTGGTGGTGTCGTCGAGCGTGGTCATCACGCGCGATTCGGGATGGTCATAGCCCATCGAGATCTGGAACATCACCCGGAAGACATGCTGCTCCTCCAGGGTCGCCGGCACACCATCCGACATGAAGGCGTAGATGCCCTGGATCCCCAGCGGGAACAGGTCGACCGCCGTTCCCTGAACCGTCGAGCTCGCCGACATCATCATGGATTGCGGATCGATGCGATACTCGGTGGTGACGCTCTGGCCAATCCAGTCGCCATAGTTGGCCTGGCAATCGGCGTCGCGCGACGGGTCCGGCTGGCCCGTCTGGTTCATCGCCGAGATCGACTGCAATTCCAGCGTGACGTCGCCGGTATGGTCGTCCGCCATGGCCGATCCGGCGAACAGCGCCGCAGCAAGGCCTGCACTCACAATCATGTGTCGTTTCATCGTCAGCCCCTTTTCCATTTACGGGGGAATTCCCGTTCTACATATCTACAGGTTGCGCACCCGCGCGACAATCCGCCGTGCGCGAACAGGCATCCGGTTCATCGCAGCGTCAGCCTGGATGTGTCACAGTGAAAGCCGGACACAGCAAAGCGAGGTTATCCGACATGCGCTCCCTTATCTGCCTGATTGCGCTTGCATCCGTGACGGCCTGCGCCTCGACGCCGACCGCCTATCAGCCGATGGCCGGCGGCGATCGCGGTTATTCGGAAATGCGCATCGAACAGGACCGCTACCGCATCCGCTTTGCCGCCGGCAGCGATGCCTCCTTCCAGCTGGCCGAAGACTATGCCCTGCGCCGGGCGGCCGAGATCACCCTGCGCGACGGCGGCGACTGGTTCCTCGTGGTCGGCCGCGCCCGCGACGGCAATGACCGCGATCCGGTCGGCGTCGGCGGCTCGGTCGGCCAGACCTGGGGATCCGGCGGATTCCGCGCCTCAGGCGTCGGCATCGGGCTGCGCTTTGACGGCAGTGCGGGCGAAAAGGAAGTGATGCTGGAAATCGTCGTGCGGTCCGGCGAACGGCCGCAGGATCCGCAGGCTTATGATGCCCGCGCCATCCTGGACTTTGCACCGCGTTAGCGGCGCGCCTACTCCGCCAGAAGGCCCAGCTCGCGCTGCTTCTTCTTGCTGAGACCGGACGCGACCAGCTCGTGCGACTTGGCGATATAGGCCTGAAGATCGCTATCCGGCAGGCCGGGCGTGTCATAGTGCTGGATCCAGCTCATCCCGCGCGAGGCGAGATAGGGCGCCGGGCGCAAGCCGGGCTGCTCCTGCAGGATTTCGAAGGAAAGCGGTGTGACTTTGAAGGTGATACCGGGATAGTCCCGCAATCCCCAGCCGCCGATGGCGAACACCTTGCCGCCGACCTTCCAGACATTCGCATTCCCCCACTGCACCACATGCGTGGTGGCAGGCAATGAGGCGCAATAGGCGTTGAATTCGTCTTCGGTCATGGCCGGATGTCAGCCGGCAAGATCGCGCGCCTGGCTGACCCAGTTGTCGCGCTCGATCCGGCCGCGGCCATTGATGCGATCGTCCCAGACTTCCACGTCGGATTCGCTCCAGGCGGCGATCTGGGCGAAGGTCGTGACGCCGCCAGCCTTGAGCGCAGCTTCGGCCTTGGGACCCAGCCCCTTGATCCGGGTGAGATCGTCCTCGCCGGACACCTCCTCCGCCTTTGCCGGCGTCTCGGCGACAGCAGCGGGCTTCGGGGCAGCCTTTTTCGGGGCGGCCGGCTTGGGTGCGGTCGCCGGTTTGGCTTTCGCCTTCGGCCTGGGCGCAGCTTCAGCAGCAGGCTCGAGCTCGGACGCCTCAGGCGTCGCGGGCGCCGCCGGTGCGACCTGGGGCGCGGCCTCGGCAGACGGTGCGCTGCGGGCCGACGCCTCGCCGAGACGGCGAGCGAGATTCTCGTTCTCCTGACGCAGGCGGGCATTGTCGGCCTGGGCCTTATCGGCGTCGATGCTGCGCGCATCGCCGCTCCAGACGAGATAGCCCACCAGGAGCCCCAGTCCGGAGAAGATCACCAGCAGAACGCCCATTTGCCAGATCAGCCAGAACATGCGTCAGTCCTCATTCGTCGAGATGGTGAATGATATCGCCGCATCCTGGTCCTGCACCAGTTCGACAGCGATACGCGGAGCTTCGGCGCCGCCGGCATCGACCAGCCGGCTCACCTCGGCAATGCGCGCCTGGTCCAGACCGGCCTGCACGGCTTCGCGCAGCACGCCGACCGTCAGGACCGCATCGGCAGGACAGGCGGCAAAGGCGCGCGCCACACGGCGCAGCGCAACGACCGTCAACGGGCTCGGCGCCGCACCGGCCCGGTCGAAGCGCAGATTCTCCGTACCCTGGGCCGCGCGCACAACGGCGGCACACCCGTTGACATCGGCGATGCGGCTGACCGTCGGTGCGCCTGCCGGCATGACGATCCAGGCGGCCTCATAGGGCTCGGGCATGCTGGACAGCGCAGAGGCGACCGACTGGGCGATCTGCGGATTGGCGGCCTCACCGACCAGGGCGCCGGTTTCCGACTGCAGCACGATTGCACCCCGATCGAGCCGCGCCAGCTGGCCGAGCAGTCGCCGCGCCGCAGCTTCCCACTCCGGTGCGGCACCGCCGCCCGGAACAAGGGTGAGATCGGTATCCGCCCCGTTGGCAAAGGTTGTTTCGGCGAAGGACGCGATGGCCTCGCGGGCCGCCGCGTCGGTGGCGTCGCCGCGAATCAGCACCCGGCCATTTACCGCCATATCGGCCCGGAAAACGAATCCGTGCCGCAGGCGCGCTTCGACCGTCTCGTCCGTCACAGTGGTGACCCCGCCGGCCACCCGGCCGCCGGACCAGGTCGACGCCATCACAGTCGCCAGGGCATCGTCACGCGCCGTGCCGCTGGGCGCAGCACCGGTCAGAATGGCGTGCTGCCCGTCGAAACGGACCGCCGCCCAGTCATGTCCACGCAGGCTCAACGCCTGCTCTGCATTGGCCGTAAGCCGGTCCTCGAGCGCGCGGATCGAAAACGGACCGACGCTCATTGCGAGGGCCGACACGGCAACCAGCCCGGCAATCGCTGCGAGGAGGATCCGGCGTTGTCTCGGTGTCGTGGCGAAAGTCGTCATTGCGTGAAAAACCGTCCCGCGGAGCATACAACCGACAGATATCGGCGGTTTCAGGGCAAGCCTGCACCGGAATTACCATTAAAAATTCGGCATCTCCAGAGGGCAAACCCCAGATTGGGCACTCGATTGCCGCAACGCACAAACGCAGCGGCGAAAAAGAAGAGGGCCGCAGCACCGGCTGCGGCCCTCCCCTGTTCGGATTGCGCAGCCGGTTAGCGGCGGACGCGCAGGGTCACGCCATAGGTCCGCGGACGGCCCAGGAAGGCGTTGAAGGAACCGGACTGGAACGGTGCATCGAAGCCGACCTGGATGTAGTCCTCGTCGGTGATGTTCTGGCTCCACAGTTCCAGGTTCCAGCTGTCATCGACCGCGCCGATACCGACACGGGCGTTGAACAGGGCATAACCGTCCTGGATCTTTTCCGGGTCGAGGTCGGAACCGGTGTTCTGCTCCGACATCCAGCGGCCGTCGAGGTGGGCCAGCCAGCCCATGCCGTTCTCGAACGTGCCTTCATAGGTGATCGCGCCGGAGGCATACCATTCCGGAGCGAGCGAGAAGTTCTGGCCCGACAGACGGTCCACGTCCGGCGTACCGGTGGCGGGGAACTCGTCATAGGTGGCGTCGGCATAGGTGACACCGCCCTGCAGGGTCAGACCGTCAATCTCGCGCGGCAGCCACAGCAGTTCCAGCTCAGCACCCTGGGTGGAGGCACCCGGGATCGACGTCACGAAGAAGCCGATGCCGTTGAACGTGTTCAGCTGGTAGTTCTCGAACTCCGAGGAGAAGAGATAGAAGTTGGCCAGCACGCTGTCATTGGCCCACTCGGTCTTGATACCGATTTCGAAGCTGTCGACCGTCTCCGCGTCGAAGGAGGCCGGATAGAGCTCCGGATTGGCAATGACGGCTTCGAAGTCCACCGCGTTGCTGCCGGCCTGAGTGAAGCGGTCGAGGTTGAAACCGCCAGCCTTGTAGCCGCGCGAATACGTGCCGTACATCAGCAGGTCTTCGTTGAAGCGGTGCGACAGCGAGAGCAGGCCCGACATCTCCTCTTCCTCAAGCGACTGCGTGTGGTCGATCATGGAATAGACGTCGCGGCTCTGCGGCAGGCACGAGAAAGTGCCGAACTGGGCCAGCGTTGCCCCCGGCAGACCGGTCGCGCCGGACAGGGCGCCAAGCAGGGCCTGGTTACCCGGCGAAGCGAAGTTGAGGGCCGGACCGAAAGCGTGTTCCCACACCGCACAGGCCGGGCTGTCGCTGTCGCTCCAGTCGAAGGTCGCCGTCTTCTCGGTCGAGGTGTAGCGCAGACCGAAGGTCAGGTCCGTCGCGTCCGTCATGTGCCACGTATTGTGGGTGAAGAAGGACAGGGCCTCGGCTTCCTGATTGTAATAATCGCCGCCGGAATTCCACGCACCGGCCGGAATGGCTTGGCCCGGCGCCAGCGGGGAGAAGCCCGGGACCGGGTTTCCGAACGCAGCCGAGACAGCCGCCACGCCATTGGCGAGGTCGGCCACGGTCGTTGCGGAGGCACCGCCGGAGGCGAGCAGCGACAGGAAGGGTTCGAAGGCCGCACCGACGACGATGCTGTCACGGCGTTCCAGGGTTTCGTCGGAGAAATAGGTACCGACCATCCAGTCGAAATTCTCGGTCGCACCGGACAGGCGCGCCTCGAAGGTCGTCACACCGACGTCGACCGTGTTGTCTTCCGGCAGGCGGTAGACGATGTCGGCGCCGGTGAAGTCGACGTCCTGGCCGCTGGTGATGCCGAAGGAACGGTCAGAGGCGATCACGGTCAGGTCGAAATTCTCGAACGCCCAGTTCAACTCGCCGGAGAAACCGTAGTCCTCGATCTGCTGCAGCGTGGTGCGGTTCGCCTGGACGACGCGGCTGAACGGATCTTCCTGGCCCGGCAGCGGACGGCCGCCCGGCTGCAGGGCATTGATGATGCCGGCCGTCGGACCGGAGACGATTGCCGCACCGACACAGCAATCCTCGTCACGGTCGGTATAGTCGGCGCTGAGCAGCAGGTTCACATCGTCGGAGATGTCGAACAGGAGCTGGCCGTTGATCGTGTAGAAATCCTGGTTGGCATCCTCGGTCTCGCTGCGCGGACCGTTGAAGGTCTCGACCGACTGGAAGCCGTCACGCGCGCGGCGGGCGACATAGATACGGCCGGCAACATTCTCGGAGAGGCCGCCGGTCATGCCGCCGGCAACGCCCCAGCCATCGGCTTCGCCGCCGGACAGGGTGGCTTCGGCATGGGCGCCGAACTCGTATTCCGGACGCTTGGTGACGACGTTGATGATACCGGCGGAAGTGTTGGCGCCGAACAGCGTACCTTGCGGGCCGCGCAGCACTTCGATGCGCTCGATTTCGCCGAGATCGCCGAAGCCGACACCGTTACGGGCGCGCGGCACGCCGTTGATGACGACGCCGACTGAGGATTCGAGACCCGGGTTGTCACCCACGGTACCGATGCCGCGGATACGGGCGGTCGTCTGGAACTCGTTCGAGGTCGAGGTGACGTTCAGGCCAGGCGCGATAACGGCGAGGTCTTTGAGGTCGCGAACGCCGGCATTGGTGAGGAGTTCCTCGTTGTACGCCGTAACGGCGACCGGAACGTCCTGGATGCCTTCTTCGCGTTTCTGAGCCGTGACGGTGATGACATCGACCGTGCGGCCTTCATTCTGGGCCGCGGCGTGACCGGCCGTCAGCGCAGCCGCCGAGGCGGCGGCGAACAGAATCGTGCGCTTCGTGAGTGACATGCTTTAACTACCTCCCGTATCGGCGGTCATTGCCGCCGTTTTGTTTTGAACGCGGACGAGCCGACGCCGTCCGGTTCTTCTCCGAACACTTCTCGATATACCGGGTCGGCCCGGGCTGAAAAGGCGCGATGGCCGCCTGCAGACCGGCAGAACGCTTTGCGTGTCGGTTTTCCACCGCCATGTTGCAGGACTGTCACATCACAACCCGCAGCAGCGCCATTGCTGGCGCCTCGAAGGCGGGCTTAGATGGCCGGGTATTCGAGGAGACCGCGCGTGATCAAGACGACAAGCTGTGTACTGGCCCTCATGGCCATCGCCCTTCCCGCCTCTGCCCAGGCCATCCGGCCCCTGTCCCAGGAAGACGTGTTCCGCCTGGAAGCCGCCGCCGATCCGCAGATCGCTCCGGATGGCGGTATGGTCGCCTATGTCCGCCGCAGCAATGACATCGCCACCGACCGCACGCGCAGCTCGATCTGGGTCGTCGGCGCCGATGGCAGCGGCCACCGCCAGCTCATTTCCGGAGAAGGCGAGACCGGCAGTCCGCGCTGGTCGCCCGACGGCTCGCGACTGGCCTATGTCCGCACGCACGACGAGACGACGACGCTGGAAGTCCTGACACTTGCGGACGGCGCCGCACGCACCCTGACGACACTCCCCGCCGGCCAGTCCGGCCTGGCCTGGTCGCCGGACGGAACACAGCTGGCCTGGGCCGCTTTCCGGCCGTCTGCCGGGCCGGCCGCTGCGGCCCTGCCCGAACGCACCGAAGACATGGACTGGGCGGCCGGCGCCCAGGTCGAGGAACGCCTCTCCTTCCGCTTCGACGGAGCCGGCGAACTGCCCATGGGCCGCCAGCAGCTTTTCGTGATCGATCTGGCCGGCGGTGAACCGAGGCAACTGACCGATGACGAAGCCGGCGCCGGCGGCGATTTCGCCTGGTCGGCCGATGGCAGCGCGCTCTACTTCTCCGCCGACCGCCGTCCCGACAATGGCGCCCTCGCCCCGGACAGCGAGCTGCACCGGGTCGACCTGGCCACCGGCGAAATCGAGACCCTGACCGGACGCACCGGTCCCGACACCACGCCCCGCCCCTCGCCCGACGGCACGCAGCTGGCCTGGCTGGGCTATGACGATCACCGGATGGGCTATCACAATGTCGAGCTTTACGTCGCCGGTCCGGATGGAACCGAGCCGCGTTCAGTAACTGCAGAACTCGACCGGTCGGTCTCGGCGCCGCAATGGAGCGCAGACGGCCGCATGATCTACTTCCTGTACGATGATTCCGGCCAGACCCGTCTTGCGCGGACCAATCTGGAAGGCCATATCGAGATCGGTCTGGACGACCTCACCCCGCCGACCTTCGGCCGTCCCTATACCGGCGGCAGTTTCTCGGTGTCGATGAATGGGCGAATAGCCGCGACAGTCGGGTCATCCATACGTCCCCCGGACGTGATCCTTATGTCACCGCTCGGTGATACGCACGTGCTCACTTCGCTCAACGAAGATGTCCTAGCGGAGATCGATCTGGCCCCGGCCGAGGAAATCCACTGGGCCTCGCCGCATGACGGTCTCGATATCGAGGGATGGGTGCTCTACCCGCCCGGTTTCGACCCCGCACGCGAATGGCCGATGATCCTGGAAATCCATGGCGGCCCCTTCTCCGCGTACGGTCCGACCTTCTCGGCCGAGCTGCGGCTGATGGCGGCTGCGGGCTATGTCGTCGTCTACACCAATCCGCGCGGCTCGACGAGCTATGGCTACGACTTCGCCAACCTGATCCACCACGACTATCCCGGCCATGACTATGACGATCTGATGGGCGCGGTGGACCACATGATCGGCCGCGGCTTCATCGACGAGGACCGGCTGTTCGTGACCGGCGGTTCGGGCGGCGGCGTGCTGACGGCCTGGATCATCGGCAATACTGACCGTTTCGCAGCCGCCGCCGTCGTGAAGCCGGTGATCAACTGGACCAGCTTCGTGCTCTATTCCGACCTGCCGCAATTCTTCTACCGCTACTGGTTCGCCAGCGCGCCCTGGGAAGACCCGGAGGAATACTGGCGCCGGTCACCGCTGTCGCTTGTCGGCAATGTCGAGACCCCGACGCTGATGATGGTCGGCGGTGCCGATCTGCGCACGCCGCGAGCGGAGACAGAGCAATACTATTCCGCCCTCCACCTCAACGGCGTGCCGACCCGGCTGGTGGTGATCCCGGACAGCTATCACGGCATCTCGAACTCGCGCCCCAGCCGCCTGCTCACCAAGGTCGCGGAAATCCTGCGCTGGTTCGGGGAATTCGATCCGGCGAAAGAGGACGTGGTGACGGATGGAGGAACCGCGGAGTAGAAGCGGACGCTTAATCGCGACCAGAGGAATATAGGGATAGCAAAAATCTGACAGCAAATCGCCTTCTTGTCGTATTTATCGCAAGATTCACAATCTGGACTAGTCGTCAGCGCCTTGGCTGACCCTTATAATGCTTCTTCTCGTGGCCACATTGACCGCGCCCTAAACCATGTAAAACAGGGTTCAAAGTGGCAGCGGTAAACGCCGTCGGACCAAGCACGAAAACGACGCAAGTCCTCTGCCCCAACCACCGTCATCCCCCGGCTTGTCCGGGGGATCTCTGCCCTCCGGTTGGCAAGGAAGCTGTGTCAGCTCATATCCCAGGCTCGCAGGCAGGTTAGCTGAGGTCCCCCGGACAAGCCGGGGGATGACGGAGCCTTATGGACCTTCCGGGACACGTACCGGAGGTACCTACGCCTCCGCGCTGGGCCGGGCGCCGACCGTCGCCCGCCACTGGGCGAGATGGGTGAGCGTGTCGGCCGGCTTCAGCTTGATCCAGCCGGCAAAGTCCACGAACACAAAGGCCGCGATATCGGCAGCACTGAAATGCTCGCCGGCGAGATAGGGCACCTCCGCCAGACGCGCGTCGAGCACCTGGAAGAAGGCTTCGGCGCGGGCCCGGCCGCGCTCGACCAGTTCGGGCACCTGGGCATAGCGCTCCGGTCCGGTGATCGAGGAATCCTTGAAGAATTCGGAGCGGTTGCGCAGGGCCTCCGCGACGCCGAGCAGCCCCTCGCCCTCGGCCCGCGACATCCATTCGGCGACCAGCGCCTTCTCGACCGGTGTCGTGCCCAGAAGCGGCGGATCGGGAAAGACTTCCTCCAGATAGCGCGCGATCGAGGTGTTGTCGCTGAGCACCGTACCGTCATCGAGGACGAGGGCCGGGACCGTGCAGCGCGGATTGACGGCCCGGTAGGCCGGCTCGAACTGGGCCTTCACACCCAGATCGACTTGCTCGGTTTCGATCCCGATGCCCTTTTCGGCCATGAAGATGCGGGCGCGGCGCGGACTGGGCGCCGCGCGATAATCGTAGAATTTCATCGGTTTATCCTGACTGCCTGCTGACTACGCAAACCCGGACGGGCGTTCGCTAGAGACACCCAGCCGCGCCTCGATCGCACGCCCCAGCGCAATGATATTGCCTTCCTCGAAGAGGGGCGCCCACAGGCTGGTGGTCTGGGGCACGCGGAACTCGGCCTCGCCGGCATCCTCCTGCGCGCCGCCAAATATTGTCCGGGTGGGCTGCTGGGAGTAGCCGGAGCGGAAGGCGAGCTGCGGATGGCCGGTATAATTGGTGATCAGCAGCATTCCGCCGGCAAAGTTCGGACCGATCACCGCGTCCAGCCCGTCGAAGGCCGCATGGACTTCCTGCATCACCTGACGCCGGAAACGGTCGATATTCACATAGTCGACGGCCGAGATGAAACGGGCCCGCCGCCAGGTATTGGGCCAGGCCTGCGGCGCCTGCCAGACCAGGCTGTCATCGCTGTTTTCCAGGGTGAGGTGTTCGAAGGCCGCAGCCGACTCCACCTCGACACTCGCCAGAAGCGCGTCATAGGGCCGGTCCGGCAGCGAGAATTCGACAAGCTCGATACCGGCATCGCGTGCGGCCTGCAGCGCGGCGCGGTCAGCATCGGTGCCGTTTTCGAACCAGGCCGGATTCCACCCGACCCGCATACCGGCCACATCGCGCCCGGCATCCGCCTCGAACCCGGCTTCCAGCGAGCCGGGATCGAGCGGATCAGCGCCATTGATCGCCGACAGGATCAGGGCCGTATCTTCCACGGAGCGCGCAATCGGGCCGATCTTGTCGAGCGACCAGCACAGCGCCATCGCGCCGGAACGCGACACCCGGCCGAAGGACGGGCGCAGCCCTGTCGTGCCGCAACGATGCGAAGGCGACACGATCGAGCCGAGCGTTTCCGTGCCGATACCGAAAGCAACCAGTCCCGCCGCCGTCGCCGAGGCCGATCCGGCACTGGAGCCGGACGAGCCCTCCTGCGGATTCCACGGATTGCGGGTCTGCCCGCCGAACCAGCGGTCGCCATAGGCCAGCGCACCATTGGTCGTCTTGCCCAGCAGGACGGCCCCCGCCTCGCGCAGCATCACTGCGATACGGGCATCCTGTTCGGCGACACGCTCGCGATAGGGCGTAGCGCCCCAGGTCGCCGCCACGCCGGCCACATCGATGATGTCCTTCATGCCGTAGGGAATGCCGTGCAGCGGCCCCAGAAGACGCCCCTCCGCAAGTGCGCGATCGCAATGATCGGCCTCGGCGCGGGCGATTTCCGGCGTCACCGTGACGAAACAGTGCAGCGTGCCGTTATACCGGGCGATCCGGTCGAGATAGATCTCGGTCAGCCGGCGCGCGGACAAGGCCCCGGAGCGGATCCACTGGGCCTGTTGCCAGACCGGTGCGAAGGCGATGGCGGCATCATCGGCCGGCAAGGCACCGGCCTGCTGCCCGGACAGGCTGACCGCGTTTGGCTGGGACCGGTAGGCGATACCCGGCAGGCGCGGATCGAACATGCAGGACGGGGCCAGCGTGTTCGGTTTTTCGACCGCCCGCTGCTGCGAGGTTCTTGCGATCCAGTCATCGAGACCGGCCACCACCTGCTCCCGCTCGGCATCCGTATAGCGGATGTCGAACAGCGCCTCGGCGCAATGCAGCGTATCGGTGGAGATCGCCGGTGCAGCAGCGTCCGCCGCGGCCGGTGCTGCGTCCTGGCGTGCCAGTGCAGGGCCGGCCGCCCCGGCTGCAACGACAGCAACGGCGCCTCCCTTGAGCAGTTCGCGCCGTGTCGAAGACTTGTCGGACATTCTTCCCCTCCCCGTTTTTTTCTGCCGCCGAGCGTGAGCGCCAAGCCTCCGGAATTCAATACACAAGCGGCAGAGAAAGACCGGCCCACCCCAAAATAGCCGCATTCCGCCCCATTTCGGCTCACAATTGGTCGTTAACCGTGTTGTGAACGCCAATGCGGCGCGCGCCAACCGGGGGGAGGCCATGCCCTTAGACCAGATGGAAAACACCGTGCTCGACCGAAGCGATTTCGGCAGTAGCCAGGATTATTCGACCGAAGCGACCGAGATGCGCGAGACCCGCGCACCGGCCGCCATGATCCAGTTGTCGCGTGCCCGGGCCATCGCCCGCGCCCGCCATGCCGACCTCTTGAAATTCCGCCGCACCTGGGGCGGTGCGATCAACGACCCGGCCGAAGACGGCAAGGCCGACGAGGCCCGTCCGGCGGTGAAGCCGATCGACCGCGCTGCGATCTACCCCAAATCCCACATCCTGCACTTCTCCGTGCTGGCGACACTGGTGCTGTTTGAAGGCCTGGCGAATGCCTATTTCTTCTCGAAGGGCTCGGACCTCGGTCTGCTAGGCGGCTGGCTGCAAGCCATCACCGTCTCCTTCACCAATGTGATCGCGGCCTTCTTCCTGATCGGCTTCATCGGCCTGCGTCACATGTCGAACCGCAACAAGCCGATTGTCGCCGCGCTCGCCGCGGTCGGTGTCGGCGTCACGGTCGCCGCGCTGGGCCTGTTGAACCTCACCGCGGCCCATTTCCGCGACCTGCTGGAACTGAATGCGGCCACGCTCGCCCTGGGCGGCGCCGAGACCACGGGCACGGTGCTGACCCCGGTTCTGGATGCACGGGCCAACCCGTTCAACCTGCAGACCCTGGAAGCCCTGCTGCTCTTCATCCTGGGCTCCACCTTCGCCGCCATCGCGGCCTACAAGGGCCGCACCTTCGACGATGCCATCCCCGGCTATGGCGGGGTTACCCGCCGGCTGGACGCGGCGTCGCGCGATCTGGAAAAGGCACTGGAAACCGGCTGGAAGGACGCCAAGAAACTGTCGGCACCCGAGCTGGAAGAGCTGGTCGAGGCCAAGGCGCTGCTGGATGAAATCTGCCAGGATCTGGCCGGACCGGGCCACCAGCGTTAAGACAGACGGGCCGGTGCGGGGCTGCACCGGTTCGACCTGCGACGGGAGGGGGCATGTCCGGACGCGATCTCATCGGGCTTTTCAACCTGATCATCATCGCCGGCGTTGTCGGCGCCATCAGCTATGCCGCCTTCGTGCTGAAGCCGGCCGAGTATGACAGCCAGACACTGTGCCTGGTTGATGAAACGCCGCCCCACCGCGTCGTCGTGATCGACAAGACCGATCTTTATTCCACCGCCCAGGCGGACACGATCGGCGATGTGATCCTGGGCGAGCGCAATGCCCTGGCGGTCGGCGAACGCTTCTCGCTCTACGAGCTCAACGAGAGCGGCGAACTGCGCAATACCAACCGCTTCTCCCTGTGCAATCCGGGTGCTGGCGAGCAGGTCAATCCGCTCTACCGCAATCCCGAACGCGTGCAGGCCCGCTACAATGCGCTGTTCGCCGAACCGCTGCAGCGGGCGCTCGCGGACCTCGTCCTGCCCAAGGACGCCCCGTCCAGCCCGATCATCGAAGCGCTCGCCCGGCTCGGCCAGGATCCGGCCTTCGACCGGACCGTGCCGCAGCGGCGCATCGTGCTCGTCTCCGACATGCTGCAGAATTCGGACGTCTTCTCGGTCTACGGCCGCCGCCGGGGCCGTTTCGAACAGCGTGTTCCGCCGGCCCGCGCCGTCGCGGACATCATCCGCGAGACCTATGGCGACAGCCTGCGTGGCACCGAGCTGGAAATCCGCCTGATCCCGCGCGAGACGTGGGAAGCCGAACAGCGCGGCGAGCTGCAAGCCTATTGGAGCGAGATTTTCCGGCAGCTCGGCGTTCGCGCCTACTGGCTGGATATCTAGCGCCCCCCTTCCCGCCCCTCACCGCGGTTTTCCACACCCCCGGACCGGGATGCATAGGATATGCATTTCCCCGACTCGCGACGCGTACCACAATATCTGGTATCGAAATTGACGCCACGCGCTAGAGATGGGGCCTACCATGTCCATTCAGCCCGCCCGCAACGCGACCGGAACACGTGCTCTGGACCGTGAAGCGCGCCGCCTGCTCGACCGCGACATGCTGACCTTCTGCGCCCGCCAGCCGCAGCTTGCGGAACTGGCCTTCACACTCGCCGACCATGGTCACACCCATGTCGGCCATGTGGCGGGCCTGACCTTCTTCACAATTCTCGACCTTGCCGGCGGTGACCGTGCGCTGGCTGACGAGTTGCAACACCGGCTTCGCCATGCCGGTCTCGATACCGGCCTTTCCCTGCCGGACTGGCAACCGCCGACCGGCGATGCGATCGAGCCGATGCTCGATTAAGGTTTTGCATTGCCGCATCGCACAAGCGCTCTATCTTCGCGGACAGTGACGAAACCCGCGGGACGATAGCCATGATCACGGTGCACCATCTCAACAATTCGCGCTCCCAGCGCATTCTCTGGCTGCTCGAGGAGATCGGCCAGACCTATGAAATCCGCAAGTATGAGCGCGACCCGCAGACCATGCGCGCGCCGGCGGCTCTCAAGGACGTCCATCCGCTGGGCAAGTCTCCGGTGATTTCCGATGGCGACCGCGTCATCGCCGAGTCCGGCGCGATCACGGAGTATCTGGTCGACACCTACGGTTCCGCCCTCAAGCCGGAAGCCGGCAGCGACGATCACCGGCGCTATGTCTACTGGCTGCACTTCGCGGAAGGCTCGGCCATGCCGCCCCTGCTGGTGAAGCTGGTGGTCGATCAGATATCCAAGGCCAAGATGCCTTTCTTTGCCAAGCCGATCGCGCGCTCGATCGTGACCCGGCTCAATGACGGCTTCGTCCAGCCCGAGATCGACAACATCTTCGGCTATATCGAAACCGAGCTGTCCGGACGCGACTGGTTTGCCGGCGACAGCTTCTCGGCCGCCGATATCCAGATGAGTTTCCCGCTGGAAGCGGCGGCTGCCCGCGGCGGGATCGGCAGGGCTTATCCGGCGATCCAGGCCTGGCTGGAACGCATCCACAACCGCCCCGCCTATGTGCGGGCGCTCGAACGCGGCGGCGAATACGGGATCGTCGGGCGCTGATGTCATGAAAAAGGCGGGAGCCACGCTCCCGCCTTCTCCGTATCAGACTGTCTGCGGCCAGACGCTACTGGCTCGCCGTATCGTCCGGCGTTTCGCGGAAGTCGACATCCGTCTCCGCCGCCAGGTAAACCAGCGCGGCATAGGCCGCGACATTCTGGGCCAGCTCGTCCGGGTCGATCTTGTCCAGCGTGTCGTCCGGCGTGTGGTGCAGGTCGAAATAATCCTCGCCATTCTGCTCAAGGCGCACGGTCGGCACGCCCAGCATGGCCAGCGGGATGATGTCCGGACCGCCGCCCGGCTCGTTCGAACCGCCGCGGATAATCCCCAGCGGGGCGATGACCCGGCCGACCTCGTCGATCACCGGCGTGCCGGCGTCCGAGACATTCGAGGACAGGCGCCAGATGGTCCGGGCACCGAAATCGGATTCGGTTGCCAGCACATGGTTGGCGACCTCATCGGCGTGTTGTTCGGCGTAGGCGCGCGCGCCCAGCAGACCGACTTCCTCGGCGCCGAACATCACGACGCGGATCGTGCGGCGCGGCCGCTGCGGCAGGTCGGCGATCAGCTTGGCGGCCGCGACAGTGATCGCGACACCGGCCCCGTCATCGACCGCGCCGGTCCCCAGATCCCAGCTGTCGAGGTGCCCGCCGATCAGCACGATCTCTTCCGGGTTCTCACGCCCGACAATGTCGAGCACCACATTGCCGCTGGTCACTTCACCGTGCCAGCCGGCACCGGAATTCACCGTCAGGCTGATGGCCTCGCCATTATTGTGGAGCCGGCGCAGATGGTCGGCGTCGGGATTGGAGACCGCGATCACCGGGATACCGGCCCAGCTGCCATCGAGATCGCTCATCATGCCGGTATGCGGGAAGCGGTGGCTGTCCGAGCCGACCGAGCGGACGACCAGCGCGGCTGCGCCGGCGCGTTCGGCATGCTGCCAGCCGATGCGGCGGCGCTGATTGGCCGGGCCGTAGCCGGCGCCGACCTGGCTGCGCACCATGATGTCGCCGTCGATGAAGGCGATGCGGCCTTCCAGCGAACCGTCTTCGGCGGCGACGAGGTCGTCAACGGTGCGGAAATACACGATCTCGGACTGCGCGGAGCCGGAGCCGGAACCGCCGAGCGCCGTACCGTGCAGCTCCATCTCGTAGGGCGCGGTCATGGTGATGGACAGACTGTCGCGATCCCAGAAGGGCATGGTGAAGCCTTCGACCTCGACGCGGTCGAAACCCAGCTCCTGCCCCAGCGCCGCGCCCCAGGCGCGGGCCCGCCCCTCGGCTTCGGAGCCCGCCAGACGCGGCCCGATTTCCGTCGTCAGCGACTCGACAATGTCATAGGCCAGATCGCTTTCCAGCGCCGTCTCCATCAGCGTGCGCGCCGTGGCGGCCGCTTCCGGTGAAATGTCCTGGCGCTCCTGACCGATTGTTTCCGCCGTGAGAAACATGGTCATTCCAAGGGCGACAATTGCTTTCATCCTTACCTCCCCACACATTCGGTGCGTCACTATGAAACGCTTTGCCCCCGGCGCAAGGGCCGGGGCTGTGAAAGCCGTTACCAACAGATGGGAGCGAAACGATGGACAACAAGATCGAGCGGGTCATTCAGGGCCGGACACGCGACCTGGGCGGTTTTGAAGTCCGACGCGTCCTGCCCTTTGCCCGGCGCCGCATGGTGGGACCTTTCATCTTTTTCGACCAGATGGGCCCGGCTGAATTCGCGCCGGGCCAGGGCATCGATGTCCGCCCCCACCCGCATATCGCCCTGGCAACCGTGACCTATCTGTTCGACGGCGCCATGCAGCACAAGGACAGTCTCGGTGTCGACCTGACCATCCGTCCCGGCGATGTGAACTGGATGACAGCCGGCCGCGGCGTGGTGCATTCCGAACGCACACCGCACGAGGAACGGACCGCCGGGCATCGTCTCTACGGCATCCAGACCTGGGTGGCCCTGCCCTCGGACAAGGAAGCGGTCGAGCCGGCCTTCCATCACCACAAGGCCGACACGCTGCCGCGTTTCGAGCGCGATGGCGGCGATTTCCGGCTGATCCTGGGAACGGCCTGGGGCCATGCCTCTCCCGTCGAGGTGTTTTCGCCCATCGTCTACCTGCACGGCGAATTGCGGGCCGGCACATCGACCACGCTCAATCTCGAGCATGAGGAGGTGGCGGTCTATCTCGTCGAAGGCGCCGTCACGCTTGACGGTCAGGCGCTCGAGCCTGGCGAAATGGCGGTGATCGAACCGGGCACGGCGCCGGAGCTGGGCGCGCAATCGCCCAGCCGCATCATGATCTGCGGCGGGGCGCCGCTGGGCGACCGGCACATCTACTGGAATTTCGTCGCCAGCGACGAAGCCGATATCGACACGGCCAAGCGTGACTGGGTGGCGGCGGCCGAAGCCGGCTTCCCGGCCGGAGGACGCTTCATCCTGCCGCCGGACGAACAGGAACACATCCCCCTGCCCGACGACATCAAGCGCGAAGAACCGGTCAAACCGACCCCGGACAGCCCGACCAGCTGATCTCAGTCATCCTCGCCGGCGGACGGCACGGCGCGCCATTCCGGTGCGTCGAGCGCGCGGCCCGTAACGTAGTAGGTCGCAAAGCTCGCGAGCCAGTGTCCGCCGGCATAATCCTCACCCGTCACCGAGGCGATACCCGCCTCGCCATGGCGATCCGCGCTGGCCAGCAATGCCGCAATGCGCGGATCGCCCTGCGGCAGGGCGTGGGCGATCGCGTCGAGATTCCAGGCGCGCGACAGGTTCACACCGTCCAGGTGAACCAGCTTGCCATCGGTCGGATCGACAACCCGTCCCGGCTCCAGCCAGTCGGCTGACCCGTCCTCCGGGATGCCCGGCAGAAAGCTGCCCAGCCAGTTCGCGAACTCGGCCTGCGGCATCACGCGCCGCATGAGATCCGCCTCCATCAGGCAGGGCGACAGGAAATCCTCGCCGGACGGTTCATAGGCGATCGGGCAGTCGCGGTCCTCGATGTGAAACTCGCGCGCCTTGTCGACGATCAGCCGCTCCAGCCCGGCATCGCCGGTCGCCCGCGCCCAGTCCAGCGCGAGGGCAAAGCCGAAGGCCGACTGGTTGTGCGTGCCGATCCGGATCGGATAGAGCAGATTGGGCAGCCAGGCCTTGTACCGGTCCGCGACCACCGTCTCGAGCGGCGCCAGCGCCGCCAGCCAGCGCGCGGCCCGCGGATCGTCCCATTCACGCAATTCCAGACCCAGCTGCAGCAGCCAGGCCAGACCGTAGGGGCGCTCGAAGGAGCCGCGCCCCTCGCCCTGGAAATACGCCACTTCGCCGGCGATATTCCCGGGCGTCAGATTGGCATCCAGCGCGGCTGTGGCGCGGTCGGCCAGCTCGCCGTCCCCGGTTTCGCGCAACAGCCGGACGAGCAGCCAGTGGCCGTGCACCGCCGAGTGCCAGTCATAGCAGCCATAGAAAGCCGGATAGAGTTCGCGCGGCGTCAGCGCATCCTCGCCGGACTGCAGCACATGCGAGATCTTGTTGGGATACTCGCGCTGCACGCAATCCAGTGCCAGTTGCATGAAGCGGACATTGCGCTCCGACGGCTCGGCCGGTTCCTGTGCAAAAACAGACGAGGACGAAAAAACCGAAGCAATTGCGGCACATGTCAAAAGTGTTTGCGATACCATTTCGATCCCCGTCCTTCACTTTCAATTTCCGGCGTGCCCGAAGGGCTTTTCTGCCCCCGGACGATCTGCTACCGCCGGAATACCAAAACCGTTCGACCCGCGTGGCAAGCGTCTTGCTGCCGGGATCGACGATAACAGGGTGCGCGAACAGTCCCGTTTCACACAAGCACCCGCAAACAGGTGAGTGGCTCACCGGCGCCCGGCCCGACACGGTCCCGGACCGGAACCATGAAGAGCGAGCAGACTGACCACACTGGGGAAGCAGGAAACATGTCGAACTCCGAAACGCGTGATGGCGGGCTCAAAGCCCTTGGCGTCAATGCCGGCCGCGTCAATCTGAACTGGAACGAGGCCCGCCTCTACGAGGAGGCTGTGCGCCGTGGCGAGGGTGAAGTCGCCGAGGGCGGTCCGCTGGTGGTGAAAACCGGCGCCCATACCGGCCGTTCCGCCAAGGACAAGTTCACCGTCCGCGATGCAGAGACCGAGAACCAGGTCTGGTGGGAGACCAATGCGTCGATCTCGCCGGAGCAGTTCGACGCGCTGTGGCAGGACTTCCAGGCGCACATGGACGGCAAGGAAGTCTTCGTCCAGCAATTGTTCGGCGGCGCCGACCTTGATCACCGCCTGCCGGTGCGCGTCGTGAACGAGCTGGCCTGGCACTCCCTCTTCATCCGCCACCTGCTGCGCCGTCCGGAACCGGCCGAGCTGGACGGGTTCGAAGCCGAGTTCACCATTATCAACCTGCCCAGCTTCCAGGCCGATCCCGCACGTCATGGCTGCCGCTCGGAAACGGTGATCGCGGTCGATTTCGCGCGCAGGCTGGTGCTGATCGGCGGCACGTCCTATGCCGGCGAGACCAAGAAGTCGGTCTTCACCATCCTCAACTACCTGCTGCCCAAGAAGAAGATCATGCCGATGCACTGCTCGGTGAATGTCGGCAGCCAGGACGATGCCGCGATCTTCTTCGGCCTGTCTGGCACCGGCAAGACCACGCTGTCGGCCGATGCCAGCCGCACGCTGATCGGCGATGACGAGCACGGCTGGTCGGAGAACGGCCTCTTCAATTTCGAGGGCGGCTGCTACGCCAAGATGATCCGCCTGTCGGCCGAAGCCGAGCCGGAGATCCATGCCACCACGAAGATGTGGGGCACGGTGCTGGAAAACGTCGTGATGGATCCGGAAACGCGTCAGCTGGATCTGGACGATGACAGCCTGGCCGAGAACAGCCGCGGCGCCTATCCGATGCACGCCATTCCTAACGCGTCGGCGACCGGCCGCTGCGGTCATCCGAAGAACCTGGTCATGCTGACCTGCGACGCTTTCGGCGTGCTGCCGCCGATCGCCAAGCTGACCCCGGCCCAGGCGATGTATCACTTCCTGTCCGGCTATACGGCCAAGGTGGCCGGCACGGAAAAGGGCGTCACCGAGCCGACGGCGACCTTCTCGGCCTGTTTCGGCGCGCCCTTCATGCCGCGCCATCCGGCCGATTACGGCGCCCTGCTGCGCGAGCTGATCGCGGAACACGATGTCGACTGCTGGCTGGTCAATACCGGTTGGACCGGCGGCGCCTATGGCACCGGTCACCGCATGCCGATCAGGGCGACGCGCGGCCTGCTCAACGCCGCGCTGGACGGCTCGCTGAACGATGCCGCCTTCCGTGAGGACAAGCTGTTCGGCTTCATGGTGCCGATCGCGGTTCCCGGTGTGGATGACAGCATCCTGGACCCGCGTTCGACCTGGTCCGACCCGGCCGCCTATGATGCCCAGGCCGCCAAGCTGGTGACCATGTTCGTCGAGAATTTCACCAAGTTCGAAGACAATGTGGCGGCCTATGTCCGTGCCGCAGCGCCCAAACTGCCGGCCCGCGAAAAGACGCTGGAAACCGCAGCCGAATAGGCTTGCCGTCATCCGACCTGAAAGACCCTGGCTGCCCGCAGCCGGGGTCTTTTTGTGTCCGCATTCCGGCACGACCGGAATGGCCGCTCCTGTATATGATTTTCATGTTCCGGTACACAAACCGGGATTTTGCGGGACAATCTTTCTCCAAGGCGTCGATACGGAAATTTTGTTCCGAATTTTGCCAAGCCTGACGCACCAGGTTTCAGCGAAAAAATTGCGTCAGTTCGGTGAAAAAGCACCTCCAGAGCAAAATTTGTTTGACCCGCCGGAGCAAATGCGCCTTCCTAGTGTGACTTCGCAAGCGCAGCACGCCGCTGCCGCAGGGATGGACCCGTCATGACGCTCGACGCCATGAACATCGCCGGCCTTCAGACCCAGACCGTCACCGGTCTGTCCGGTCGCGGCGGCGCCATGCCCGGCGGCCTCGGTACCACCACGACCACCATTATGACCACCTCCTGGACACGGGGGGCGGCCGGCGTGCGTTAGCGGACCAGAAAACCGCAACACACCGACCCCGCTCCCCGGCCCCGGCGAGCGGGTTTTTTTGTGCCCGAAATTCACACTTCACCCATCAGCCAGACCCGAAAAGACCCAAAGGACCCAGACCCATGCCCCTCGACCTCGATGCCCGAAAACCGCTGAAGCTTTGCGTTCTCAAATTCGGAAGCTCCGTCCTCCAGAAGCCCGACGACTACGTCCGCGCCGCTCACGAAATCTATCGCCACACGCGTGCCGGCGAGAAGGTTGTCGCGGTCGTGTCGGCCCTGGAAGGTGAAACCGACGCCCTGTTTGCCGTCGGTGGCGATGTCGGCCAGGGGGCCAGCGACGGCCTGATGGCCCGGCTGGTCCGGTGCGGCGAGCTGAAGTCTGCAGCGCTGATGGGTCTGGCGCTGGAGCGAACCGGCATTCCCTCTGCCGTGCTCGATCCGCATGAAATGGGTCTGATGGCCGATGGCGAGCCGCTCGACGCCAATCTCACGGGTCTGGATTCCGAGCGGGTCCTGGCGCACTTCGAAAACGCTGACGTGATCGTTGCGCCGGGCTTCTTCGGGGAAGGTGTTGCAGGGCCGGTCACACTGGGTCGTGGCGGAACGGACCTGACGGCGGTCGAGTTCGCCCACTGGCTCGATGCCGACCGGGTCCGGCTGATCAAGGATGTCGACGGGGTCTATACCGACGACCCGGCCAGGGTCGCCGATGCGGAACGCCTCGACCAGCTCGACTATGACGAAGCCGTACGCGTCAGCCGGGGTCTCGTTCAGGAAAAGGCGATCTTCCGGGCGCGCGACAACCAGGTCGTGATCGAGGTCGCCGCTCTGGGGCGCCCCTATGCAACGCGCATCGCCGGACGCGTGCAGCAACGCCCGGGGCCTGTCCCCGCCGCGCGCAAGCTGAAAGTCGCCGTGCTCGGCCATGGCGCCGTCGGCGCCGGCGTGTGCTCGCATCTTCTGGCCCATCCGGGCCGGTTCGAACTCGCCCCGGTCCTCGTCCGTGACGCGGCAAAGCACGCAGAAGCCTGTGATCGCCCGCTGGAATTCACCGAGGACCCGGCCGTCGCCCTGGCCGGAACGCCTGACATTGTCGTGGAAACGCTCGGCGGTACCGATACGGCGCGCGCGCTGAGCCAGAGCGTGCTGCGCGATGGCAGCCATCTTGTCACCGCGAACAAGGCTGTGGTGGCCCTCGATATCGACCGCCTCAACGACCTCGCCCGGCAGCAAGGACGGCAGTTGCGTTACTCGGCCGCTATCGGCGGCGGCGTTCCGATCCTGGAACTGGTCGACCTGCTCGGCCGCAATGGCGAAATCCTGGCGGTCGAAGGCGTCATGAACGGCACCTGCAATTTCATCTTCGACCAGCTCAAACAGGGCACCCGTCTCGCCGACGCGGTCAGCGAAGCCCAGAGGCTGGGCTTTGCGGAAGCCGATCCCAGCACCGATCTCGACGGTCACGATGCGGCCGACAAGCTGGTCCTGCTGGCCCATCACGCCTTCGGCGTCACGCTGCACCCCAGCCAGATCGAGAAGGAAAGCCTGAACGATCTCGACGGCAACCGGATCCGGGCGGTCAACGAGAAAGGCATGGTCTTCAAGCAGATCGCCCGCTGCGAAGCGACCCCGGACGGCCGGGTGGAGGCGCGCGTCGAGATCGTCGCCCTGGAGCCCGATCACCCGCTGGCCGGCCTCGTCAACGAGGGCAATGGCTTCCTCGTGAAACTGCCGCAAAAGACGGTTTCCGTACGCGGCAAGGGAGCCGGCCGCTGGCCGACAGCGGAAGCTGTCTTTGCCGATATCATGGACATCCAGCGTTCCTATCTGACCGGCGAAGCCGAAGCGTCGCCCGTACCGGAGAATCCGCTTAGCCATATCCGCCGAATGTCGACGGGACAGGTGGCATGACGACAGCAAATCCGGCGGCCCGCGCCAGCGCGCCCGCCAGTGTAGGCAATGTCGGGGTCGGCTTCGATGTGCTCGGCCTCGCCTTTGACGCCGTGCGTGACGAAGTCTGCGCCGTCCGGGAAGACCAGCCCGGCGTGCGTCTGGGCAGGGTTTCGGGTCTGGTCGACAGCCTGCCGGCCGAACCGGAGCGCAATTGCGCCCTCGCCGCCGCAGCCGCCGTGCTTGAAGCGGCCAGAGCCGATTTCGGCCTGCGGATCGATGTGCACAAGGGCGTACCGATGAGTGCCGGCATGGGTGGCTCCGCGGCCTCGGCTGTTGCCGCCGCCGGCGCAGCCAATGCCCTGCTCGACAAGCCTTTTTCAGACATCGAACTTCTGCCCCTGGCCATGGAAGGCGAGAAAGTCTCCGCCGATCCGCCGCCCTGGGACAATGTGATGGCGGCACTGCTGGGCGGTCTCGTCCTGGCGGCGCGCCTCGACCCGCCCCTGATCCGGCGCCTGCCCCTGCCCGAGGGGATTGCCTGCGTGGTCTTCCACCCCCAGCGCAAGATCGAGACCCAGGCCGCGCGCGAACTTCTTTCGCCGCAGATCGCCAAGGATATTGCGGTCGAGCATTCACGAAACATGGCCAGCTTCGTGGCCGGTTGCGCCAGCGGCGATCTCGACCTCGTGGCCAGCGGCCTGCGCGACATCTTCATCGAACCGCAGCGGGCCAGCCTGCTGCCGGAACTGGCGCCGGTCCAGGCCGCCGCCCTTAAGGCCGGCGCGCTGGGCTGCTCCTTCTCCGGCTCGGGCCCGTCCGTCTTCGCCTGGACCCGGGTGGCAGATCTCGACGCCACGCGGACCGCCATGGCCGCAGCCTTTGCAGCCGCCGGATGCCCGGCAACCGCCTATGATGCCCCGCTGAATTCCCCCGGGCTCCGGATCGAACCCCAAAAGGGATAGTGCCGCTCATGCTGTTTCACTCCACCCGCGGCAACGCCCCCGCTGTCACCGCTGATATCGCGCTCAAGGCCGGAGCGGCGCCCGATGGCGGTCTTTACCTGCCCGGGAGCCTGCCGGGTTTCACCAGCGGCGACTTCGCCGACACGCCAGGGCTCGGCGATCTGGGCGCACGCCTGCTCGCCCCCTTCTTCGAAGGTTCGCCCCTGGCGGACGCCATGGCGGATATCTGCCATGACGCGTTCGACTTCCCGGCTCCACGGGTCAGCCCGGATGCAAGCGACGACGCCCCGGCCGTGCTCGAACTGTTTCATGGCCCGACCGGCGCCTTCAAGGATTTCGGCGCCCGCTTCCTGTTCCGCAGTTTCAGCGCTCTGGGCCAGGACGCGGACGCGCCGATCACGGTTCTGGTCGCGACTTCGGGCGATACAGGCGGGGCCGTCGGCTGCGCGGCCGAGGGCGTACCCGGCGTGCGCGCCGTCATCCTGTTCCCCAAGGGCCGGATCTCGGCCTTCCAGGAACACCAGCTGTGCTGCTGGAAGCCGCCCGTCTCCGCGCTCCGCGTGGCCGGCGATTTCGACGCCTGCCAGGCCCTGGTCAAGGCGGCCTTTGCCGATGCCGATCTGACCGCCAGGCACTCGCTGACCTCGGCCAACTCGATCAGCATCGGCCGCCTGCTGCCGCAAATGGTCTACTGGTCCCGCGCGGCGCTCGATACCGAAGCAGAGACCGGGGCAAAGCCCGGCCTCGTCATCCCCACCGGCAATCTGGGCAATGCCTTTGCCGCCATCCTGGCCCGCGCCTGCGGCCTGCCGATCGGCCCGATCGTGCTGGCCACCAATGCCAACACAACCCTGTCCGACTGGTTCGCTTCGGGCCGCTATTCAGCGCGCGCATCGATTGCGACCATCGCCAATGCCATGGATGTCGGCGCGCCGAGCAATTTCGAACGCCTGGACGGGTTCGACGGCGGCGCAATCGCGGGTGTGGAGTGCATCGACGACGACACGATCCGCACCCGCATCCGCACGACATTCGAGAACAGCGGCTATATTGCCTGCCCGCATACGGCGACGGGTCTGGAAGCCCACGCACGCCTGCCCGAAGCCGAACGCAAGGCCCGGCCCTGGATTGTCGCCGCAACCGCCCACCCCGGAAAATTCGCCGACATCGTCGAGCCGGTGATCGGCCGGTCAGTTGAATTGCCGCCGGCGCTCGCAGGGGTTTTGCAGCGCGAGGTGCGGGTCAGCGATATCCCGGAGAGCCTGCAAGCGCTTGAGGCGCACCTGACCGGGCAGCTGGCGCCAGACTAACGCCCGTCGACGACGGTGTGGCGGACGAGCCGGCCGGCGGGGACCCGTGTGCGGAAGCGCGCTTCGCTGTAGGCCAGTCCGGCATCCACATCCCAGCATCCTGCCGACACTGTGAAGCGGTAGGACCGCCCCGGCGGTACGGACACGCCTGACGGCAGGCGGTTGAGCCCATAGCTCGCTGCCGAGCAGTCCGAGATCAGGATTGCCGTCAGCGTCCGGCTTGATCCGTTGACGATCTCCAGCATGCCGGTCGGCTCGCCCGGGCGGACCAGCGGACCGCCGGTGACGAGCGAGGCGCAAGCGGTCAGGCTCGCGGCAACACCGAGTGTCGCGATGAGTTGAAGAATGCGTTTCATGTCCCCTCCTGTGCCCCGCCGCCAGACCTGGCAGAGCGTTTGCCAGTGGATTTCACGAAGTTATCGAAGTGTAATCGACACCAGCCATCCCCTGATCGGGGGAGCGGCCCGGGGACGGCCTGCCGTTATAAGCGTGGAACGACACGCCGGAGGAAGCCGGGGAAAGACTGTAAGCGCATGCCTACGAGCCGCACTCGCCTGACACCGAATACGCGACTGGCCGCATTGCTTGTGGCCGGACTCGCGGCGAGCCTGCTTGTGATCTGGGCCGCGATGAGACCGGCCATTCCCGGCGACCCGTTGCGGCCGGTGACCGATCTTTCCCATGTGTTCTGGATCCAGATCGTGATCGGCTTCGGATCGCTGGCGGTGTCGGGCTGGGTCTGGGCGCTGCGACCCCGAGACACCGCGACGCGGCTCTTCGTGCTCAGCGGCATCGCGACCATGTGCTTCACATACGCGCCCGCCCCGCTGCGCGAGTCGATGGCGCCGGTGCCCGACACGGTCTTCCTGGCGCTGGTCGGGCTGAACGGTGTCGGCGCATCAATGTTCGGCATCGCCATGACCGCGCTCTTCATCTGCTATCCCGGCCGCCTGCCCTACCGGCGCGTGCTGGCCGTCGGCAGCGCATTGTTCTTCGGTCTGTGGACCGTGATCGGCATGACCGGCGCGCTGCAGGGCCGGACGGAGCCGATCTACAACATCCATCTTCTCACGACGGTCGAGATGCTGACGATCTGCCTTGCCGTTGCGGCCCAGATCGCCGTGACCGGCCGCGATCCCAAGGCGCGGGCCGTGGCGATCTGGTTCGGTCTCGCCGTGCTGTTCGGTGCCGGCGGCTTCATCACGATGACCGCGATCCCCGGCGTGCTGGGGATTCCGGCACCGATCGATTCACACTATTCCTTCGCCTTCTTTCTTCTGATCTATATCGGCGTCGCCGCGGGGCTGCAGCGCTTCCGCCTGTTCGAGCTGGGCGACTGGGCCTATCGTATCCTGTTCTACGCGGCCGGTGCGGTCTTGCTGGTCGCCATCGACGCCGTTCTGGTCTCGCTGATCGCGATCGACCCCGGCCCGGCCTTCGGCGTGTCGCTGCTGGCCACGGCGCTAATCTATCTGCCGCTGCGCGATGTGATCGGCCGCCGCATCCTGCCCCGGCCCGGCCTGAAGCAGGACGAGCTTTTCCTCGCCGTGGTCGATACCGCCTTCGGGGCATCGGGGCGCAGCCGCCATCACCGCTGGCGCAGCCTGCTCGACCGGCTCTTTGCCCCGCTGGAGATTACCGAAGCCGACGGCCCGGTCGACCAGCCCGAAATCCGCGAGGACGGCGTTGAAATGCGCCTGCCATCGACGCCGGGACACCCCGCGCTGATCCTGCGCCACCCCTGGCGGGGCCGCGCCCTGTTCTCGCCCGGCCATCTCGCCACCGCGCGCCAGCTGATCGAGCTGATGGCCTATGCCGAAGAAAGCCGCCGCTCCTATGATCGCGGCGTCGCCGAGGAGCGCAGCCGCATTGCCCGTGACATGCATGACAATATCGGCGCCCAGCTGCTGGGCGCCCTGCACTCCAGCGACCACGACCGCAAGGACCTGATGATCCGCGAGACGCTGACCGATCTGCGGGACATCATCAACAATGCTGCGACCCCGGGTCTGGACCTCGACGAGACGCTGGCCGATCTGCGCGTGGAATCGGCCGAACGTCTGGGCGCTGTCGGGATCGAACTGGTCTGGGAAAACGACATCGGTGAAACGCCCGACCTGTCGACCTCGGCCACCCACGCCCTGCGGTCCATCATCCGCGAGGCCGTCAGCAACACGATCCGCCATTCCGGCGCCTCGCGCCTGTCGGTTCAGCTTGGCCGCGAAGCCGGCAGGGCCCGCCTTGTCATCGCCGACAATGGTCGCGGCTTTGACCGCAAGAGCGTCAATGCCGGCAATGGTCTTTCCAATATCGAGAGCCGGAGCGAGACTCTGGGAGGACGAATGACATGCGACAGCTCGCCCGACGGGACGCGGATCGAGATCCGCTTTCCGCTGAAACAGCCCGGAGTGCCGGCATGAAACGTATCCTGATTGTCGAGGACGTCGCCCAGACCCGCCGCTGGCTGTGCGAGATCGCCGAGAGCGCCTTCCCCGGCTGCTCGATCGAGGAGGCTGCGAGCATGCGCGGCGGCCTGGCCGCTGCGGCAGCCAGTGCCGACTTCGACCTCGCCCTGATCGATCTCGGCCTGCCCGACGGCTCGGGACTGGAAGTCCTGCGCAGTCTGAAACTGGTCTGCCCCGACGCCGTGCCCATCGTCACGACCGTGATGGGCGATGACGCGCATATCGTTGCTGCGCTGTCGGCCGGCGCCGAAGGTTATCTGCTCAAGGAAAACCCGGCCGATCTGCTCACCGCCCAGCTGAAACGCCTGGCCGACGGGACGCCGGCGCTGTCGCCCTCGATCGCCCGGCGCATCATGGAGCATTTCCGCTATACCGGCCCGGCCGCCGATCCGGAGGAAGAACTCACGGCGCGAGAAAAGGAAGTGCTCGGACTGATCGGCCGCGGTCACCGCAATGTCGACGTGGCGGCCAGTCTCGACCTCGCCGAGAGCACGGTGGCCAGCCACATCAAGTCGATCTATCGCAAGCTGGGCATCTCCTCACGCGCCGAAGCCTCCTGGCATGCGACACGGATGGGGCTCACCCTCAACAAGCCGGACGAGCCCTCCGGACGCTGATCGCGGTCAGTCCCAGCCGAACTGCACCACGATATCGGCATTGCCGTCACCGATCTGGTGATAGGTGGTGTGCTGGCCGCTGCCGATCTGCAGCACGCCGAGGATATTGCCATTGCCTTCCTGCACGGTGTTGGCCGTGTGGCCTTCGCCCACCTGGGCGACACCGACAAGATTGCCATTGCCGGACTGATAGACCGAGCCGGTCAGATTGTCGCCGAACTGACGGGTCAGGGCACGATTGGCGAGACCGGCCTGCAGCACATCCTGCCAGTTGTCATAACCCTGCTGGCGGATATCGAGCCGGTTGCGATAGCCGTCCTGGCGGGCCGCGGCCGCATTCTGGTCGCCACGCTGGGCGATCCGGGCGCGGTTGCGCCAGCCGTCAAAGCGGCCTTCCACCATATTGCCATAGCCGGACTGTTCCACGCTGACGCGCGAACGCGACTGGGCCTCGGCCTCGCCTGCGGCGAAAGCGATCGAGGCCAGAGCGGCCCCGGCGAGCATCATCTTCGAGAAGGTCATCATCCTGTCTCCCTGTCGGGGGCCGGCTCCATGCAGCGGCCTTCATGCACACCGGTCTAGCAAGCCGAGGCTGAGCGCAGTCTGAGGCGATGGTTCATCTCAAAGTCACCCAGCGTGACACCACGCTTACCCCTGCGTGACCCCGAATTAAGTTGTCCCGGAATGCTGGCGCACCCCTATTGGACCGCGACAAACAGGGAGGGATTTCATGAAAAAACTTGCACTTGCCGGCACGGCTCTGATGCTGGCCAGTCTCGCAAACGGGCTGGCCGAGGCGCGTGACGATGACGCCATCGGCGCGCTCGCGGATGTCATTGAAGCGAATTATTACGACGAGGCCCGCGCCCGCGAGATCGCCGACGCGCTGCGTAGCGAAGCCGCATCTGGTGCCTTCGGCGAAACACAGTCCCCCGACGCCCTCGCCTCTGCGCTGACCGACCGGCTGCACGCCGAAGACCGGCACTTCTCCGTGCGATATATCGGCCCGGAACGGGCGGCAGACATCATCGCGCGCCGCGCAGCCGCCGAAGCCGGTGAAGCGCCCGAACGTCCTGCCGATCCCTGGGCCGGCCTGCGGCGCGAGAATTTCGGCTTTGCCGACATCGACATCCTGCCGGGCAATATCGGCTATATCGATCTGCGCCAGTTTGCACCGATCCAGCCGGCGGAAAGCACGGCCCGCGCCGCGCTCGACTTCATCGCCAATACGGACGCTGTTATCTTCGACCTGCGCCAGAATGTCGGTGGCGCCCCGTCGATGGTGCAGTACCTGATCAGCCACTTCCTCGACGCCGAGGAGCCGGTGGTGATCAACACCTTCGTCGCACGCGACCTACCCTATCCGGACCAGCTGTGGTCGCTGCCGGTGCATCCGGCCGGCAACCGCCCCGACGTGCCGCTGATCGTCCTGACCTCGGGCAATACCGGATCGGCCGGCGAGGCCTTTCCCTACCATCTGAAGGCGATGGAGCGCGCTACCATTATCGGCGAGACCACACATGGCGCCGGCAATCCGGGCTCGACCTTCTTCACCCCCGAAGGCTATGCGGTTTTCATCTCGACCGGCTCGGCCCGCAATCCGATTACCGGGACCAATTGGGAAGGTACCGGCGTCACGCCGGACATCGCCGTTCCCGCAGGCGATGCGCTGGAGACGGCCCTCGACCGCCTCTACGACACGCTGCTGGCCTCTCATGACGCTGACAGTGCAGGCTATCAGGACGTGGAATGGGCGCGCGAACTGCTGGCCGCTCAGCGCGAACCCGTGGACGTTTCCTCACGTCAGCTGCGCCGCTATGCGGGCACCTATGGCAATCGCCACTTCGACACCGCTAACGGCACGCTCGTCTATACGCGTGAGGGCGGCTCGCCGGTGGAATTGCTGCCGGTCGGGAACCACCGCTTCGCCATTCCCGGCAATAACAGCTATCGCTTCGTCTTCACGCCGAACGAGGCCGGAAATGTCGGCCACCTGGAAATGCAGATCGCCGGTTCGGGCAGCCGCAACTACCCGCGTTCCCGCTAAAACAGTGCGGCCTGCCGGGGTTCGCCCCAGCGGGCCGCATCCACGCCTTCATGCGCCAGCAGCCAGCGCTTGCGGTCCAGACCGCCGCCGAACCCGGTCAGCGAGGCATTGGCGCCGATGACCCGGTGACAGGGCACGACAATGGGGATGGGATTGGCGCCATTGGCCAGGCCGACGGCGCGCACCGCCTTCGGCCGGCCGATACGCCGGGCCAGCTCGCCATAGCTGATCGTCTGCCCGACCGGTATGTCACGCAGGGCCCGCCAGACATCCCGCTGGAAATCGGTCCCCGCTCCTTCGACAGAAATCCCGTCCAGGGCTGTGAGGTCGCCCGCGAAATAGGCCTCGAGCGCCCGGCGTGCCGCGCTGGGCGTATCCGCCTCGCTCAGTGACAGATCCGCGCCATAACGCCGTTCCAGCTGCCGATGCAGCCGTTCGACGTGATCGTCCCAGTCAACAGCGTGCAAAGTGCCAGCCCGGTCCGTGACCAGAAAGGTCAGGCCGATCGGCGTGTCGATCTGTTCGATCACAAAATCGGGCAGAGAATCTGGCGCTGACATGCTGTCCTCCATCAAGACTCGCGGGACAGACTGTACCAGAGCAATCGTTTCGACTGGCGGTTTCCGGACATGATGCCCGGCGTCCGCCGGACTTTCACATCCATGTCCGAAAACCGCTAGACAGTCCGGCCGGCCCGGGCAAGCTTCCCGGCATGGATCTCGATCATGACGCCTGCTACCGCGCCATTTCCCAGCGCGATGTCCGTTTCGACGGCCGCATCTTCACCGGGGTGAAGACGACGGGCATCTATTGCCGTCCCGTCTGCCCGGCGACGACGCCGAAGTCGCAAAACGTCATCTTCTACCCGTCTGCCGCAGCGGCGCGCGAGGCCGGGTTCCGGCCCTGCCTGCGCTGCCGGCCGGAGACGGCGCCGGATATGGGAGCCTGGCGCGGCACATCGAACACGGTCTCCCGCGCCCTGCGCCTGATCGAACAGGGTGCGCTGGATACGGCCTCGGTGGATGAGCTCGCCGGACGCCTGGGCGTCGGCGAACGGCAATTGCGCCGTCTGTTTCACCAGCACCTGGGCGCCTCGCCCGTCGCCGTCGCCCAGACACGGCGGATCCATCTCGCCAAACAGCTGATCCATGAGACACGCATGCCGATGGCCGAGATCGCCTTTGCCTCGGGCTTTTCGAGCATCCGCCGCTTCAACGAGACCTTTCGCGACATGTTCGGGCGGCCGCCGGGCGAATTGCGCCGGGCGAGCGCCAAAGCTGTCCCGGCCGACACGGCGGGCGGGCTGAGCCTGCTGCTGCGCTATCAGCCGCCCTATGACTGGGAGGCCATGCTGGACTTCCTGCGACTGCGGGCGATCGCCGGGATCGAGCATGTCGAGGACAATGCCTATTCACGCACGATCGAGATTGACGGGGCCCAGGGGCATGTACGCATCGAACCGGCCAGCGGCGATGCCCTGCGCGCGACAATCGTCTTCCCCACCCTCTCTGCCCTGCCCGCCATCATCGGTCGTATCCGCCGGGTCTTCGACCTCGCTGCCGATCCCGCCGCCATCGCCGCCCATCTGAGCGAAGACCCGGATCTGGCCCGCCATATCGCCCGCCGGCCCGGCCTGCGCGTTCCGGGGGCCTGGGACGGGTTCGAGCTGGCGATCCGGGCCGTGCTCGGCCAGCAGATCACGGTGACCGCGGCGGCTCGCCTCGCCGGCCAGCTGGTCGCCCGTCACGGAACGCCGCTGGCAGAGCCTGCCGGCCCCCTGACCCACACCTTTCCGCAGGCCTCGGCCCTTGCCGATGCAGACCTTGCGAGCCTGGGCATGCCCCGCAGCCGGTCTGCAACGCTGAGCGCGGTGGCCGCGGCCAGCCTGGCAAACCCCAACCTGTTCGACGCCCATCGCGGGCTCGACGAGGCCGTTCACGATCTGCGGACGATCCGCGGTGTCGGCGAATGGACGGCGCAATACATCGCCCTGCGGCAATTGCGCGAGCCTGACGCCTTTCCGGCGGCGGATATCGGACTGATGCGAGCACTCGCGGCACCGGACGGGACCCGCCCCTCCGCCGCGGCGCTGAGCCGGCGCGCCGAGCGCTGGCGTCCCTGGCGGGCCTATGCCGCCCAGCATCTCTGGGCCGCCGATCCCGGATTGCACGTTTCCTGACACAACCCTCTGAAGCACAACCGGATTCTGACGCTTTTCATGCGAAATGACTGGCCTCGCGGCGGCCGGTCGCGTTATGCCTCCAATCAACCAGGGTTAATGCCCGGTCCAACGGCCCTGAAAGGGTCATGAAACTGACAAGCTGGCGTACGGCTCCGCATGCAAGCGTGCGAGGAGGCGGAAAAGCCAGGCGGACCGGAGTGTATTTCCCGCCAGGATGTGTCCCCTACGGGTGTCAGCAAGGCAGAGCCTTGCCGCGGCCGCTTGTGGGCACCGGCGGAGTGGATGGCGGTTTTTTCGCGGACAGGAGACGGGCCGGAAGCGCACGGGAGTCGTGCGTCCGGCGATATGTGACCCGGAGAGAGGAGCACCCCGGATGGCGAACACGATACGGATGGCCGGCCTGGCAGTTGCGGCCATCATTCTGGGACTGACCGGCGGCCCCGCAGCCGCATTGATCCAGACCGAGGACCAGGATGGACGGTCCGATGCCCGCCCCGCGGTCCAGGTCGTTGAATCCCTCGCGTGTACGCTGGAAGACCGGACCCAGTGCGTCGGCGAGACCCAGATCGTGGAAGACGTCGAGGAGTGGAACGAGTTCCTCGAGCGCAAACGCCCCTTCCCGGGCCTGCTGAAATTCTATCGCGACATCCAGACCGGCGAGCTCTTCCTGGAGCTGACCGAGGATGAGTTCGGCGAAGAGTACATCTATTTCAGCTATGTCCATGACGGTTCGCGCCGCGACGGCATGCGCATGGCCGGTCTGATGGGCGAGAACGCCGTGATCTCCTTCCGCCGGCGCTTTCGCCATGTCGATATCATCCGCCGCAATACCGACTACGTCATGGATCCGGATTCGACCCTGACCCGGGCGGAAGGCACCAATGTGCCCTTCACGGTTCTGGCCAGTCTGGAAGTCGTCTCGGAAAGCCGCCGTTCCAAACGCGTCATCGTCCGCGCCAACGACCTCTTCATGACCAACTCCCTGGTCCGTATCGGCCAGGCCTCGGCCATGGGGCGCGCCCTCGGTGTCCGGCCGGGCACGCTGAACGCCCGCAAGACCAATATCCGCTCGATCCGCAATTACGAGGACAATACCGAGATCGTCACCGAATTCGTGTTCGACTGGAGCGGGGCGAGCTCGCCCGAGAGCTCGTCGGACACGACCGTGGTGCAGCACACATTTGTGCGCATGCCCGATGACGGCTTCACGCCCCGCCGCGCCGATCCGCGCGTCGGCTTCTTCACGGAACGGCGCACCAATCTGACGCGGGTCGATGGCAGCCCGGTCGACGATCTGATCCAGCGCTGGCGGCTGGAGAAAACCGATCCGGAGGCCGAGGTGTCCGATGTCGTCCGGCCGATCACATTCTGGATCGAGAACACGACGCCGCTGGAATACCGCGACGTGATCCGCGATGCCGTCTTGGCCTGGAACCCGGTCTTCGAGGCCGCCGGTCTGCGCAATGCGATCCAGGTCGATGTCCAGCCGGACGACGCCGTCTGGGACGCCGGCGACGTGCGCTACAATGTGATCCGCTGGATCGCCTCGCCCCACCCGATTTTCGGCGGCTACGGCCCCCGTTTCACCAACCCGCTGACCGGCGAGATCCTGGGCGCCGATATCGTCATCGAGCACGCCGCGGTTCAGCGCTGGGTGCAGACGGCCGATCTCTTCCCGCCCGTCGGTGACGGCAGTGCCGCCGCGGCGTCCGAAGCCGCCCTCGACAGCGAAGCGCTGGCCGCGGTCAGTGCCGCCGATATCGACGAGGCCTGCGAGGCCGGCCTGCACATGGCCCGCTCGACCGCTTTTGCACGTCTGGCCGCCGTCGCGGCTGCCCGCGCCGGTCATCGCCCGGATATCGACCCCGATGCGATCATCGAGCAGGGGCTGAGCTGGATGGTGGCGCACGAGGTCGGTCACACGCTGGGCCTGACCCACAACATGATGGCCTCCTATTTCGGCGATCTGGAGACCCTGGCCAGCGGCGATCCGCGCGCCGAGCGCCGCCTGTCGGCATCGGTGATGGACTATCCCGGCGTCAATCTGGCCGCGGCCGGCGAGAGCCAGGGCCCGTTCTTCCCGGGCCTGCCGGGCCCCTATGACAGCTGGGCGATCCGTTTCGGCTATGCGCCGGAGATCGGTGAGACCGAGGCGCGCAATGCCCTGCTCGCCCTGTCGAGCCTGCCCGAGCACGTCTTCGGCAATGATGCCGATGCGGTGCGGGTGCCGGGCCGCGGTATCGATCCGCGGGTGAATACCTACTCCCTGTCCAACGACCCGATCGGCTTTGCCGCGCGCCAGGTCGATGTCGCCCGGACGACGATGACCGGACTGGTCGAGACTGTCCCGCAGGACGGCGAGAGCTGGGCCGAGACCCGCGCGGCCTTCGGTGTGCTGATGGGCATGTGGAAACAGGCCGGCGGGATCGTGTCACGCTATGTCGGCGGGGTCTATGTCGACCGCTCGGTCGTCGGCCAGCCGGGCGCGGCCGAGGCGCCCTTCGTCCCGGTCTCCGCAGCAGAACAGCGCCGCGCCCTGCGCACGCTGGGCGAGACCGTGTTCGGACCGGATGCCTTCGACTTTCCGCCCGAACTGATTGCCCGGCTGCAGCCGGAACGGCGAGGGTTTGACGCCCTGCGCCGGGCCGAGGAGCCGCGCGTCCAGGCCTATGTCCGCGATGCGCAGAATTCGGTGCTCGCGCACCTTCTGCACCCGCGCGTGCTGAACCGGCTGACCGACAGCCTGGCCTATGGCGGCGACTACTCCACCCACGCCATGCTGAACGATCTGACGCGGGAGATCTTCAAGGGCGATCCCTGGGGCCGTCCCAATGTCTACCGGCGCAATCTGCAGATCCAGTATATCGACCGGCTGATTGCCGTCGAAGACGCATCCTCGCTGCAGCATGTCCCGGCGGTCGCCGTGCGCGACACGCTGCGGCGGATCGCCGGAATGAATCATGGCTGGGATGTCTGGCTGGATGCCGAGACACGGGCGCATCGCCGCTATGTGCGCGAGCGGATCGCGGCGGCCCTCGACGCCTGACCGCCCCTGTCGGGGCACCGCACAGAAGAAAGGCCCGCCGGCAGAACCGGCGGGCCTTTCCCGTGTCACCTTCCTGTCGACCCGGTCAGGCCTGGTCCGTGCTCTCCGCGTCCATGGCCGCATGGTCGCGCCTGGGCAGGAAACGCGAGATCCAGCGGCCGACCACGTAGAAGACCGGCGTAAAGATCAGGCCGAAGAAGGTCACCCCGATCATCCCGGCGAACACCGCGATCCCCAGGGCCTGGCGCATTTCCGCACCGGGGCCGTGGGCGAACGCCAGAGGCGTCACGCCGAGAATGAAGGCAAAGGAGGTCATCAGGATCGGCCGCAGGCGGATCCGGGCGGCCTGGGCCGCAGCTTTGAAGCGGTCGCTGCCGGCCTCGTCCTCGGCCTGGCGGGCGAACTCGACCAGCAGGATCGCGTTCTTGGCCGCCAGGGCGATCAGCACGATCAGGCCGACCTGGGTGAGGATATTATTGTCCAGCCCCGTCAGGTTGATGCCGACCATCGCTGCCAGGATACACATCGGCACGATGAAGATGACCGCCCAGGGCAAGGTGAAGGCCTCGTACTGGGCAGCCAGCACCAGGAAGACGAACACCACCGCGAAGGCGAAGATCATCAGGCCGGAATCGCCGGCCGCCTTTTCCTGGTAGGCGATCTCGGTCCACTCATAGCCAAAGCCCGGAGGCAGGTTGGCTTCGAGGATTTCCTCCATCGCATCCAGCGCCGTGCCCGAGGCCACGCCGGGCATGGCCTGGCCCTGGATTTCCACGGCGGTGAAATTGTTGTGCCGCACGACACGGACCGGTCCGGACTCCGTGGTGATCGACGCCACCGAGGCGATCGGCACCAGCTCGCCATCCCGGCCGCTGACGCGCAGCCGGCCGATATCGGCGATGTCGTCCCGGGCCTCGGCTTCTGCCTGGGCGGTCACACGATAGGTGCGGCCCTGGTAGTTGAAGTCGTTCACATAGGTCGAGCCGAGATAGGTGCCAAGTGCAGAGTAGACCGATGCCGGATCCACACCCAGGCGCTGGGCCCGGTCGCGATCGACATCGACGCGGACGCGCGGCGAGTCGGTCGAGAAGTCGGTGAAGACCTGGGTCAGGCGCGGGTCCTGGTTGGCGGCGCCGATGATCTGCCAGGCCACCTGGCCCAGCGTGTTCAGCCCCTGGCCGGTGCGGTCCTGCACGATCACCTTGAAACCGCCGCCATTGCCCAGCCCCTGTACCGGAGGCGGTGCAATGATGAAGGCCCGGCCTTCCGGCACGATCTGCGCCAGCATGCCGGTCAGCTGCATCGACAATTCCTGCGCCGACATGCCCGGATGGCCCTGGCGTTCCTCGATCGGATCGAGCCGGATGAACATGGTCGAGCCGGACGAGTTCAGCGAGAAGGTCGCCCCGTCCAGGCCGACAATCGCCGCCATGCCGTCCACGCCTTCGGTCTCGGCGACCGCGCTCTGGACACGGGCCATGACTTCGTCGGTGCGTTCCAGGGACGCGCCGGGCGGCAATTGGACAATGCCGATCAGGAAGCCCTGGTCCTGGTCCGGGATGAAGCCGGTCGGGGTCTCCGACAGGCGCCAGCCGGTGAGCGCCAGAAGGCCGGCATAGGCAATCAGAACGATGACGATCATGCGCACCAGGCGCGACACAACGGCCCCATAGCTGTCCGATAGCCATGCAAAACCGTTATTGAACTGTCGCGCAGCGAAGCGCAGCGGAGCCAGCGGGCCCGGCCGGGCGTCGTGAGCATCCGCCTTGTGCGGTTTCAGCAGCAGGGCGCAGAGCGCCGGGCTGAGTGTCAGCGACACGACCAGCGAGATGATCGCGGCGGTCGCGATGGCGACGGCGAACTGGCGATAGAAAATCCCCGGAATGCCGCCCATGAAAGCGGTCGGAATGAAGACCGAGATCAGCACCAGCGACATGGCGATCAGCGCGCCGCCGACCTCCGTCATCGATTTGCGGGCTGCGATCCGGGGCGAATTCCCCTCGCGTATCAGACGCTCGACGTTTTCCACCACCACGATGGCGTCGTCGACGACGATGCCGACGGCCAGCACCATGGCGAAGAGGGAGAGCGAGTTGATCGAGAAGCCCAGCGCCAGCTGCACGGCGAAGACGCCGACAATGGAGACCGGGATGGCCACGATCGGGATCAGCGCCGCCCGCCAGGTCTGCAGGAAGACGATGATCACCAGCACGACGAGGAAGACCGCCTCGATCAACGTGCGCTGCACCGCGTGCACCGACGCCTCGACGAATTCGGTCGGGTTGTAGGGGATGATGTAGTCCATGCCCTCGGGGAATTCGGCCTCGGCGGCCTCGATTTCCCGCAGCACGGCCGAGGCCGTGTTCAGCGCATTGGCGCCGGGCTGCTGGATGATCGCCATGGCGACGCCGGGCAGCTGGTCGAAATAGCCGCGGACGAGATAGGTCTCGGTGCCCAGCTCGACCCGTGCGACATCCTCCAGCCGCGTAACGGCCCCGTCTTCGCCGCGGCGAACCACGACATTGCCGAACTCCTCCGCCTCGATCAGGCGGCCGCGCACCTGCACAGGCACCTGGAAGGACGGGGCGTCGCCGGCGCCATAGGGCGGCTGGCCGAGAATGCCGCCGGTCGCCTGGATGTTCTGCTCGCGCAGGGCAGCGACGACATCGCTGGCCGTCAGGCCGTGGGCGGCGGCGCGGTCGGGATCGATCCAGACCCGCATGGAATAATTGCCGGCCCCGAAGACGCGGACATCGCCGACACCGTCAAGGCGCAGTAGACGGTCGCGGACGCGGGTATTGGCGTAATTGCCGATATAGTCGGTATCCAGCGTTCCGTCCGTCGAGCGCAGCGACAGGATCAGCAGGAAGCCGGTCGACTGGGCCTCCACCGACACGCCGGTCTGGCGGACGATTTCCGGCAGGCGCGGCTCGGCCCGGTTGACCCGGTTCTGCACCTTCACCTGGGCGGTATCGATATCGGTGCCGGGCTGGAAGGTGACGGAGATCTGCACCATGCCGTCCGCCGTCGAGGAGGAGGTCATGTAGAGCATGCCCTCGACGCCGTTGATCTCCTGCTCCAGCGGTGCAGCGACCTGTTCGGCGACGTCCTCGGCAGTGGCACCGGGATAGGCAGCCGTGATCGCCACCGTCGGCGGGGCGATCTCGGGATATTGCGAAAGCGGCAGCTGCGGATAGGCGAAAATACCCAGCAGCGTGACGATGACCGAGATCACCAGAGCGAAGATCGGTCGGTCGATAAAGAAATGGGACAGGCGCATGAGGGAGGCTTTCTTCCGCGCAGCTGTGGACGGGATCAGTCGACGGGCTGGGCGCTCGTGGCCGGCTGGGATTCAATGAAGGCGGCACCGCCCCGGTTGGGCGCGGCACGGGAAATCTCGGTACTCTGGGGCACGACTTCGGCGCCCGGACGGGCCCGCAGGAGACCGTTCACGATCACCCGGTCGCCCGGCTGGAGACCGTCGCGGATGACGCGCAGACTGCCGCTCAGCGGCCCCTGGACGATATTGCGGGTCTCCACCATGTTCTGGTCGTTCACCACATAGACGATCCGGCGCGAGCCGTCGGACAGGATCGCCGTCTGCGGCAGCAGCATTGCCTCATAGGGCGCACTGCCGCGCACCCGGGCCGTGCCCAGCATGCCCGGACGGATGAGACCGTCCGGATTGGCCACGCGGGCCCGCATGTGGATCGTGCCGGTATTGGGATTGATGGCATTGTCGGCAAAGACGATCTCGCCGCGGCGTTCGAAGGCGGTCTCGTCCTGCAGGCGCACCTCGACCGGCGCGCCCTCGCCCGTCACCTGCCGGCGCTGATAGCGCAGGAAGACGGCTTCGGAGGCATCGAACTCGAAATAGATCGGATCGGAGCTGACGATCGTGGTCAGCACATCGCCGGCCGAATTGCCGCCGGAGACGAGATTGCCCGGATCGACCTGGCGGGCCGAGGCATGGCCGGTGATCGGCGCCGTCACCTGGGTGAATTCCAGGTTCAGCTGCTGCACCTCGACCTGGGCCCTGGCCGAGGCCACCGCAGCTTCCGCCGTGCTGACGGCCGTGCGGCGCTGCTCCACCGCCTCCTGGGAGATGGTGCGCGATTCGATCAGGCGTTCGGCGCGTTCCAGATCGGTGCGCACCTGGGACAATTCGGCGCGCGCCTGGGTGAGACGGCCTTGCGCAGCAGCCAGTTCCGCCTGGAAGGGACGCGCATCGATGGTGAACAGGAGTTGCCCTGCCTCCACCTCGGCCCCATCTTCAAAGTGGACGGCTTCAAGATAGCCGCTGACACGGGCACGCACATCGACATGCTCCGGCGACTCGAAACGGCCGGTAAACTCGTCCCAGTCGGCGACCCGCTCGACGAGCGGTGTTGCGACATCGACCTGGGGCGCGGGCATCTGGCCCTGCTGCTGCCCGCCGCCGCAGGCGGTCAGGAGAACGGCCGAAACAAGGAGGACACCGGTGGTGTTGGAAAATAGGCGCGCCATGGATCAATCCTGCAGACGAAAACGGACGCGCATGCCGCCGGCCGGCGGTGCCACGTCCTCCAAGTGTAAAATCTGGCCGGAATGTAGTAAGTCAACAGGTGATGACAACCCGGCCCTGTGAGAAAAATTCGCATGGTAGCTATTTATCCACCCCGGCCTCGCAACGCCGAAGCCACCAAGGCCGCAATCCTGGCCGCTGCACGCGGCCGTTTTGCCCGGGCCAGCTATGATACGGTGGGCATCCGGGAGATCGCCTCGGACGCCGGCGTCGACCCCGCCCTGGTCTCGCGCTATTTCGGCTCGAAGGAAGACCTGTTCGCCGCCGTGCTGAACCGGCCGGAGAAGATCGAGCGGATCGGCGATCTCTTCACCGGCGATATCGCAACGCTGTCAACGCGCATTGCCGACATGATCGTGGAGGAGCCGGACGACGAGAACACCGTCGAGGACTTCCTGATCATGCTCAACTCGATCGCCTCGGCGACCGCGGCCGACATGGTCCGCGCCACGATTTTCGAGCGCTGCGACCGCCCCGTCGCGGCCGCCCTGACCGGCCCCCACACGGAACTGCGCGCCCGCATGCTCGGCGCCCTCATCGTCGGCCACATCATGAACCGCACCATGTGGGGCGACCTCGCCAAGGACCCCGACCTGCGCACCCGCGTCCGCCAGCGGATCGTGGAACAGGTGGAGCTGAGCCTGGCGGAGTTGTGACTTTGGGTGCGCCCCGGGGATTTGAACCTGCGATCGACAAGAAAAACCCGCCAACTCAATGAGCTGGCGGGTTGTTTTTGGGTGCGGGGGTAGGATTTGAACCTACGACCTTCAGGTTATGAGCCTGACGAGCTACCGGACTGCTCCACCCCGCATCAGGATGGCCCGCGGAACCGGAGTGCCGTGGGGAGGCGCGTATGTAGGATGACACTGATGTGTCGTCAACCAGCCAGCTGCGCTTTACCTGCGTCCGCGATCATGGCCTAAACTCGGGTCATGACGGTTTCCACGAACGATCCGAGCGCCCCCGCCCCGACAGCCCTTCGCGAATGGCGTGAAGGCCGGCATTCCAATGCCATAGACCGGCTCGACAACGCAGCCCGGGCCGGCGACGAAGCCGCCCTCAGCCTGCTTGTGCAGCTGTGCGGCCATGAGCCGGGGATGGCGGAGACGCGCGCCCGGGCATTCGCCGCAATGGAGGCGATGCCTGACTCGATGATGCGCAATCGACACCGGGCCTATTTCCAGGCGGCCGGTCTCGCCGGACCGGCCAACTGGGCGCTGGCATTGCAGGACCGGTACGCACAGGCCGAAAAGGGCGACTGGCTGGCGCATACAGAGCTGGGCCTGCTGGCCCTGATGGCAGGGGACGCGGCCACCGGCACCGCCTGGCTGGAACAGGCCGCACAGGCAGGCTCCGGCCTTGCGATCGCCGCGCTCCTGCGTCTGGGCAGCGATACCGGCATGCTGTCTCCGGTAGCACGGGAAACCGGCGGAGGGTTCAGCCGCTCCGGTCATCCTATGGCCCAGGGCCTGATCAACCGGGCTCAGCCTCTGCCGCTCGCCGACGGCCCGCAGACGGCACCGGATGAGGTTGGATCAAGGCTCGAACGCATCGCGGAGGCCATCGACACCATCCCCCGCGCTGACGAAAGAATGAGCGACGCCCCCCGTATCGAGCGCTGGGACGACGTCCTGCCGGGGGCGGCATGCGACTATCTCACTGTCGGAGCTTCCCCCCTGCTCATGCCGGCTCAGATTCACGATCCGAAGACCGGCGAAACCCGGCAGGATCCCTACCGGACTTCGCTTACCGCCGCGATCCCCGAACAGGCGATGGATCTGGTCAGCTTCGCTATCAAGACCCGCATGGCGGCCCTGTCGAATCGCCCCGTCGATACCGGTGAGGCCCTCGCGGTACTGGCTTACAGGCCGGGCGAGGAATATCGCGCCCATTTCGACTTCATTCTGGATGTTCCCGGTCAGGCCACGCACGATCTGGAGCGCCGCGGGCAACGCGTATCGACCAGTCTCATCCGGCTCAATTCGGAATTCACCGGCGGAGAGACCCGTTTCCCCCGCCTGGATCTCGCCTGGAGCGGCGGCCGCGGATCCGCCCTGAGTTTCGATAACGTCTCGGCCGATGGCCAGTGCGACAAGGCCTCCCTGCACACGGGCGAGCCGGTGAAGGACGGCGTCAAGGTGATCGCCAGCCTGTGGCTGCGGGAGCGCGCCTAGCGCGCCGCATCGCCAGCCTCCCCGTTCTGCGTGAGCGGCAGAACGTGTTCGACCAGGGCAACGAGCGTGCGGCCCGGTTCCTCGATCGGCGAGAGATGGGCGGAGTGCTCGAACCAGACCAGTTCCTTGGACGGCGCTTCCAGGCGCCGATACCAGGCCTCGACCAGGTCTGACGGCGTGGTGAGATCGTGCCGGCCGGCGAAGAAGACGACCGGGAAATCCACCTGCTCCACATCGCCCTGGCGCACGGCCATCAGATCGTCGAGCAGCGCCGTCACGCTCATGATACCGCCCGGATTGACCGCCTCGCGGTCGGCCTGTTCGTATTCCGGTGCGAGGCGGCGCGCGCGATAATAAAAGCCCGCATTGTCGCGATAGGCGGCCAGGCCGCCATAATGCACCGCCCATTCCCGCTCGGCGCCGATCCGCTCGAACGTCACCGGCGTGTCGCCCGGATAGGGCGCGATGGCGGTGAGATCGGCGATCGCCTCGGCATTGCCGTCGGCCCGGGCGGCCGCCAGCGTCAACTCATGACTGCGGCGCTCATTCTCGTCCATATCGACGATCTGGCCGATCCCGACATAGGCATGCACCCAGTCCGGACGGGCCATCGCCGCCTGGAAGCCGGCGACCGTGCCCCAGGAATGGCCGACCACGATGATGCGCTCCTGACCGAGATGCGCGCGCAGCCAGGCCATCAGCTCGACCGTGTCAGCCACGATGCGCTCGCGTGACAGGCCTTCGCGGCTGGCCGCCTCGCCATTGTGACGGAAGGTCTTGCCGCCGCCGCGCTGATCCCACTGCACGACGGTGAAATAATCTTCCCAGGGCCGCTGGAAGGCCCAGCCCACCCCCATCTCCGGCGCGCCGGGCCCGCCATGCAGGAACAGCAGGACAGGATTGTCGCGATCGGTGCCGCGGATCGATATCCACTGCTCCATGCCGCCGAGCTCGACGGTCATCAGCTCCTGGATGCCGTTCGGCGTGACGATCTCGTTGACGCCGGCCATGACGGCGCGGGCATCGGCATAGGGATCGGGGTCGGGCGCGTCGGTCTGCGCACCGGTCTGTGCTGTGGCCTGGGCGGTGAACGCCAGGGCCGCCGCGGCGATTGCGTGGGCGAAGGTCGTCAAAGGCATGTCGGTCTCGCATCGGCTGGATATATGATCGTTGGATGCGGGCGGAGGCGGATCCGGATGCGGCGGGAGACCGGGACGGTCGCGCTGAATGTCCCGCTTCCCGGATGCACGCGGCATGCAGGTGCGTTTTATCGGGATACACCAGTGTCTGCCATTCACGCGCATCGCGCGCTGCCGGCGATGCTAAAACAGCCTCATGGACACGACAGACATACGCATCCGTTCACTGAACGAAGACGATGCCGCCCGCATGTGCGAACTGAACCGGCAGCTGGGCTATGAGGCCGGCGTGCCGGAGATGAAGCAGCGCATGAAACAGCTTGCGACAACCGGTGGCCACTGGCTGCGCGGCGCGCAGATCGCCGACACGCTGGCCGGCTTCATCCATTTCTACCAGCGCCCGTCGATCGAGACCGGTGCCGGCCTGGTGGTGCAGTCGCTCCTCGTCGACGCGGCCATCCGCGGCCGCGGCCTGGGCCGTATTCTCCTGGGCGAGGCGGAAACCATGGCGCGGGAGCTGGGCCTGGCATCCGTCGGCCTGGCCTCGCGTGTGGAACGGGAAGACGCCCACGCCTTCTACATCCGGCAGGGCTATGCGGTGACCGCCACCTCGCGGTATTTCCGGAAGGCGATCGGATAGTCGCGGGCCCGGAGCATTTCCAGCAAAAGTGGGAACCGGTTTTGCGGTTCGAAAATGCGACCGCCAAGACCGGCGTTTTCAGCAAAAGCGGAAACCGGTTTTGCGGTTCGAAAATGCGGTGACATGGGCTCCGGCCGGCGCGGGATCCACAGGCAAACCACCGGAATCCGGGCACAAAAAAACCGCCGCGAAAGCGACGGTTGATTTGTGAATTGTCATGGAGGGGGATCTAACGGGCAGACCGGGCAGCGACCTACTCTCCCACGCCTTGAGACGCAGTACCATCGGCGCTAGGGGTCTTAACGGCCGTGTTCGGGATGGGAACGGGTGCGGTCCCCCTGCAATAACCACCCGGTCAGCGCGTTAGATCCAAAAGAAGAGACATGTCTGATGTATTTTGAGGTGTTGCTTTGCTTTGTCCGACGAAGCGATCGCCGGGCATGAGCATCATAAGATCAAGCCTATCGAGTAATTAGTACCAGTCAGCTTCATGTGTCGCCACACTTCCACACCTGGCCTATCAACGAGGTAGTCTTCCTCGACTCTCAAGGGAAAACTGGTTTTGAGGGGGGCTTCCCGCTTAGATGCATTCAGCGGTTATCCCTTCCGTATATAGCTACCCTGCTATGCTGCTGGCGCAACAACAGGTCCACCAGAGATACGTCCACCCCGGTCCTCTCGTACTAGGGGCAGCTCCTCTCAATTTTCCGACACCCACGGCAGATAGGGACCGAACTGTCTCACGACGTTCTAAACCCAGCTCACGTACCGCTTTAATTGGCGAACAGCCAAACCCTTGGGACCTGCTCCAGCCCCAGGATGCGATGAGCCGACATCGAGGTGCCAAACAA
>NZ_JAEPOL010000003.1 GCF_017642925.1 Maricaulis sp.
CAACCAGCCTACAACACCTCCAACACACAGGGACCTATACGCTCGCTTCTGACCGAAAGCAGGCTCGACATGCGCGACAGCTGGACACGCACCGGGACTATGGGTCCCGGACCTGCGCCCGGCCTTCGCCGGGCATCCGTCCGGGATGACAGGCGCTATCCCCCCAACATTACCGCCGCACACCCGGTCTTCCCGCCAGGCGGATTGGCGCTTAGGGTCGCGGCGACGTCAATTTGGGGAGACAGGCATGATCCGCTTGATGACTGCCGCGCTGGGCGCGGTGCTTCTGGCTACCACCGTTCAGGCGCAGGAGAATTCCGGGGGCGATATCCCCGAGCCGCGCGTCTATGAGAGCACCGGCCAGGTCAACGCCAACGGCACGCGCGTGCGCTACACCGTCACCGCCGGCGAGACCTATCTGCGCGATGCTGACGGCAATCCGACCGCCTCGATCTTCTCGACCACCTATATCGCCGACGGCCATGCCGACCCGCGCACGCGGCCGGTCGCCTTCGTCTTCAATGGCGGACCGGGTTCGGCCAGCCTGTGGCTGCACATGGGCATGTTCGGCCCGCAGCGCGTGGCCCTGCCGAATGCGCAGGACGATGGCGCGGCGCCCTACAACATCGTCGAGAACACGCATTCCATCCTCGACGTGGCCGATCTCGTCTTCGTCGATCCGGTCGGCACCGGCTGGAGCCGTCCGCTGGGCGAGAGCGAGGGCGACGATTTCTGGGGCGTCAACGAGGACGGCGAGAGCCTGGCCCAGTTCATCCGCATCTGGCTGACCGAAAACCGGCGCTGGAATTCGCCGAAATACCTCCTGGGCGAAAGCTATGGCACGCTGCGTATCGGCTCGCTGCTGAACCAGCTGGAAGGCAGCTATAACGACGTCGCGATCAATGGCGTGGCCCTGATCTCGACCGTGCTGGACTTCCGCTATGACGACACGTCCGATGGCAATGATATCGGCTATGTCGGCCTGCTGCCGGGCTTTGCCGCCACGGCCTGGTATCATGGCCAGGTCGACCGCTCGGCCTGGAATAATGATCTGGAGGCCTTCCTGGCCGAGGCGCGCACCTTCGCCATCGAGGAATACATGCCGGCCCTGATGCATGGCGTGACCCTGCCGGCCGACCGCCAGGCCCGCGTGGTGCGCGAGCTGTCGCGCTTTACCGGCCTGTCGGAAGACTTCCTCACCCGCGCCAATATGCGCGTCTCGCTGCGCCGCTTCCAGCGCGAGCTGATGCGCGACGAGGGCGTGTCGGTGGGCCGCCTGGACGCCCGCTTCACCGGCGTCGAGGTCGACGGTGTCGGCGAGGATCCGGAAACCGATCCCAGCTTCTACGGTATCGATGGCAGCTATACCGCCGCCATGCTGGACTATTTCACCCGCACGCTGGGCGTCGACATGACCGAATTCTATTCGGTGATCGGCGGCGTGCGCGGCTGGAACTGGGATGCCGGCCGCTCGGGCAATAACAACTACATCAATGTCGCCCCGTGGATCGCCCGCGCCATGCGCCAGAATTCCGATCTCAAAGTGCTGGTCGCCCAGGGCTATTACGACCTGGCCACGCCCTTCTTCGCCGCCGAGCTGATGTTCAACCAGCCCGGCTTCGACCAGGACCGCGTCCAGTTCCGCTACTACGAAGCCGGCCACATGATGTATCTGCACGAACCGTCACTGGAAGCCTCGACGGCCGATGTGCGGGCACTGATCGCGAACTAATGCGAAGCGGGGATGTGGGCCTCGGGCCCATGTCCCCGTTTTCAATCCGAACCCTCTTCTTGAGCCGTCATCCCACGGGCCCTGCGCAAGCAGGGATCCGGGGGAGCTCAGCTGACCGGGGAACCTGCCGCGTGCAGGCCTGGCCACTCCCTGCTGACGGGAGAGTCCAGGTCCCCCGGACAAGCCGGGGGATGACGAAGTTTTTGATTGGGAGGGTAGCGACCCTACCGCACCCGCCGCGTCAGGTCGCAGACGGCTGCGAGGCCGGTGAAGACGAGGAAGGTCACCGCGGCGGAATAGCCGAAGGCGGCCGGGCTTTCCGGCAGCGGGCCGCCATGATTGGCGATCTCCGCCACGCCCAGCAGCACCAGGAACACCCAGGGCCAGATCCGGCCGGCGAGGCCCTTCGCCTCCGTCACGCGCATGTAGAGCAAAAAGCCCAGCACCAGTACGGCCGCCTCGACGGCCAGCGCGACGGGATAGTTGTTCCACAGGCCCAGCCCCACTTTCGGCCCGCCCGGCCAGAGCGCGAGGTCCGGCACATGGACCAGGAGGTCCAGGATCCAGTGGGAGAAGACGGCCGCGCCGACGACCAGCCCGCCCAGCGTCTTCTCGCGCCGCGCCCAGATCGCATAGACGAGGCCGGCCGCCACCGACCAGGCCAGCGCGCCCGGCAGGGAATGGGTGATCGGCATGTCGTAGAGATCGAGCGCATTGGCGTCGGTAAAGCCCGGCACGATGCGCATGTTCTCGATCCCGTTGGCGACGAATAGGCCCCAGGCGACATCGACCAGCTGCACTGCGAGGAAGAGCGTCCACAACGGCACGCTGCGCGCCACCGCCTTGCCGGCAAAGGCCGGACCGTAGTGACCGACGAACATGGCTCCCCTCCCCTGTTTGTGCCCAGACTAGGGGCTGTGCCGATGCAGGCAAGGTGAGAGCCGGGCTGTATGCACCGCCTCGCCTGATTTCCCCGGCCTTGTGCCAGACCCCGGAATAAATCCGGGGGAAGCGGCTGCCTCTTTCTTCCCCATGGAATGAGGAGGAAAGCCAGCCTCAGCCCAAACCACCGTCATCCTGACACCCGCTTTCGCGGGCGTAGGCTTCAGTCAGGACCCAGATTACGCTTGTGGCCGCTGAGCGGTACAGGTGCGAGTTCGCCCCCATCGCGTTCTGTGAACTGGGCCCTGACTTTCGTCAGGGTGACGGTGAATGCTGCAGTGATACTCCCCTCTCCCCCACCGGGGAGAGGAATCAAAGGTGAGGGGCGGCCGCGGAGCGGCCTCTCAAGGATTCCTTGTAGCGCTGTCGCGCGCCCCTCATCCGCCGCTTTGCGGCACCTTCTCCCCCGTCGGGGAGAAGGGGTGAGCCCCCATTTAATCGCCTTCGTACTGCACCAGCGAGGAGACCGGCACGCCGAGCGCCTCGATGCGTTTGGCGCCGCCCAGATCGGGCAGGTCGATGACGAAAGCCGCGCCGACGACGGTGGCGCCGGCGCGTTGCAGGAGGCGGATGGAGGCTTCCGCCGTGCCGCCGGTGGCGATCAGGTCGTCGACCAGCAGGACCCGGTCGTTTTCCTGGATCGCGTCGACATGGATCTCGATCGCGTCCTGGCCGTATTCCAGCTCGTATTCCTCGATCAGCGTGCGGTGGGGCAGCTTGCCGCGCTTGCGCACCGGGGTGAAGCCGACGGAGAGCTGGTGCGCCACGGCACCGCCCAGGATAAAGCCGCGCGCTTCGGTGCCGGCCACCCGGTCGATCTTGGCGCCGGCCCAGGGCTGGACCATGCGGTCAACGGCGACGCGGAAGGCGCGTGCATCGCCGATCAGCGTAGTGACATCGCGGAACATGATGCCCGGCTTGGGATAATCCGGAATCGTGCGGATGGCGGATTTCAGGTCCATGCGGAAAGATCCAGTTCGCTGTCGTTCAGCCGGTCGGGCCCGGCAGGGTCTCGGCCAAGGCGGCGCTGCGCCACGCGGCATAGTCTTCATCGGCCAGCAGCTTATCGCAATAGTCCTGGGCGCCGGCATGCAGCGGAATGTCAAAGGTGTGGAAACGCACCGCGACCGGCGTGAAGAAGGCGTCGGCAATGCTCCAGCGGCCGAACAGCCAGGGACCGTCGACGCTGCCGACATCATTCCACAGCGCCTGGATGGCGGCGATATCGGCGCGGGTATCGGCATTCAGGGCAATGGCCTGCGGTGTGCGCGCAATGTCCATGGCGCACTGGCCGCGCAGGGCGGTGAAACCGGCATGCATGCGGCAGACAGCAGCGCGCGCCAGGGCCCGGCGGCCCTCATGCTCCGGCCACAGCCCCGGTTCGCGCTCGGCCGCCCATTCGGCAATCGCCAGCGAATCCCAGAAAGTGCCGTGCTGTGTGGTCAGGGCCGGTACGCTGCCGCCCGGCGACAGATCGCTCACCGCCTGCCGCGTCTGCGGCGTGTAGAGCGGCACCATGGCCTCGTCGAAATCGATGCCCGCCTTGCGCAGGACCAGCCAGGCCCGCAGGGACCAGCTGGAATATCGCTTGTTGCCGATATGCAGGACCGGCCGGTCCATCACATCGTCTCCAGTTCCCGCGTGCGGGCCCGGGTCAGGGTGATGCGGCAGTCCAGGCCGATCTCCTCGCGGCTGTCCTCGCCGATGAACATCAGCGCGGTGCGCCGGTCGCATTCGGCATCGCGATAGGCATGCCAGGCCGTCTGGGCGGCCTCGAAATGCGCTTCGGCGCCAAAATGGCCGCCGGAGTCGAAATCGGAATTGCGGGCTTCTTCGAGCGCAGCGTCCGCCGCGCGCTCAAGCGCCGCTTCGGCATCGTCGAGCAGGCCGCCCAGGCAGCGGCGGCGGGCCGGCCAGTCGGTGAGGTGTTCGGCGCATTCCACCGCCGGACGGGGCGGCGTGAATTCCGGCATCTGGACAGTCGCGACCGCCCAGCTGAGTGCAACCACCGTGATCATGGTGTCCCCTTCATCCTTGCCCGTGCGGCCTTTATGGACGAGGCCGCGGCGCGGGGAAAGAGCCGCCTGCGGCTAGGGGATGCCGGCTTCGTGAAGATACTCCGCCAAGGTGGTGAGGAATTCTCCGTTGAGGCGGCGCGCGATCCCGTAGGAATCCTGGGTCTCGCCGAACGGAATGGTGTGACCGACATGAACGGCGACCACAAAGGGTTCGCCGTCGATCTGCACGACGAGCGGCGTGCCCGACAGGCCCTGGCGCGACCGGCAGCCGTGGATCAGAAGTCCGGGGTCGGAAAAGGCCGGAGGCGACTGCCGGACATCGCAGGGCGCCCGGTCTACCGGGCGAACCAGCAGCGAGACGTCACCTTGATCGATGGGCCCTGCCGCCAGAACACGAAGCCGGGGGGTCTCGTCAGGCAGTCGCCGCCGCGTGCGCAGGATCGCCCAGTCGCTGCTGAATTCCGTCAGGTGTTCGGGGTGAGGCGGCCCCGTACGCGCGTCGACGATTTCGCCCACCGATTCCGGCACGCCACGCACCTGGCATGTCCGCGGGCCGTTATTCCCCCGCAAGGCATGGCGCGTTCCAAGCAGGATATCGAAACCCGGCCGTGAACCAGGCTGTGCGTCGAGCACGACGGCCCGGCTGAGAAAATACCGGCCGGTCTGCTCCTCGTGACACAGAAGCTGAACGACGCTGTCGCGGGAAATATCGTAGGTCTGTGCGTCGAGCGCGTCGAAAGCCACAATATCGCTGGCGCCGGCCCGGGGGTGAAGCCCGGGCATCGTTGAAACGAGCAAGGCGATCAGAAGCACGCGATACATTCAGAGAGTGTACGCATACCTCCCGCCACGCGTCCAGCGGTGTCCTAAAGCACCCGTCCGGCAATCGCGCGCAGGCGTGCGACGACTTCAGGATCCCGGGCGTCCGGCGGTGTGATGATCGCGGTGTCGAGCACGGTATCGACCGGGTCCGGCGCACGCTCGCGGCCGGCCAGCATGGCCGTCAGACGGGTCAGCAAGGCCTTGGCCTTGACCGTATTGTCGCGCATCACCCGCAGCACGGCGGCAACGTCGACACTTTCCTCGCCATCGTGCCAGCAGTCGTAATCCGTCACCATGGCGATCGAGGCATAGGGCAGCTCGGCTTCACGCGCGAGCCGGGCCTCGGGCATGTTGGTCATGCCGATCACGTCCATGCCCCAATGCCGGTAAAGCTCGCTCTCGGCACGGGTGGAAAATTGCGGCCCCTCGATCGTGATATAGGTGCCACCGCGCTGCACCGGCACGCCGGCCGCCTCGCCGGCATCGCCGATCAGCCCCGCCATGCGGGCACAGACCGGCTGGGCCATGGGCACGTGCGCGACGCACCCGGCACCGAAAAAACTGCGGGCGCGGCCATCGGTACGGTCGACATACTGGTCAACGATCACGAAATGCCCCGGCGCGAGATGCTCGCGCAGCGAGCCGCAGGCCGAGATCGAGACGATGTCGGTACAGCCCGCCATTTTCAGCGCGGCGATATTGGCGCGGAAGGGAATGTCCGACGGCGACAGCCGGTGTCCCGCCCCGTGACGCGGCAGGAAGACCAGTTCGACACCGTTCAGCGTGCCGTGCGTCAGGGCTGCCGAGGGTGCGCCCCAGGGCGTCTCGACGGTTTCACTGCGGACGTTTTCGAGCCCGTCGAGAGCGTAGAGGCCGGACCCGCCGATAATGCCGAGCTTCCATTCAGCTGAAAGTTTATGCACCAAACATCTGCTCCAGATATTCCGTATCCACTATATAAATCTGACCATTTCCCGCCCTAACGATCACCCCATCCAAAAGCACTAAAAACTCTTTTTGATGTCTATAAAATGAGAAAACCGCACCCCCACTCATTCCATCATAAAATTTACCCTCTGGGTTGATAATATTGAGTTTTCTAAAATTTCTATTGTGCGTTTTAAAGTTCGCATCATACTCACACCATATCTCTTGGATATGAATTTTCAGATGTGAATTATCATAGTCAACTTGTTCATTTAGGTGCGGCAAACCATATGCGACAGATTTCAAATATTTTCCCGAGTCTATTTTGGATAAATTTGCAAAATAATATGAATCTCTAGAAACTTGGGGAAATTTTTCATCAACGCAGAAAAAGACCAGCTCGTGAAAAGCCTCGTCTGGATTTCCGGTCTCAAACACGCACTTATTGACCGGTAGATTGATTAAACGCCCTCCCTCCTTTGCGCCAATCCGAACTGCATCAACGTCTTCCTCAGTCAAGTTTACCCCACCGTTGACGCTTAGCTGATGCCTAGTTGCCACCGCGTATTTGCTACCTTGATGACTAACGAGGGTAGTCGTGCCAACGCGTCCGACTAAAGGCAGAGGGTCAGTTGTCTCGAGTATGAAAGGTCGCACAGTCTGCGCAAGCACCCGACCAATCTCTTTGGGTGTCCAGAACAAACTTCCAAATCTGACCGCGGTTTGCCCAGGAAGGTCCTTCAGCCACATGTAGCACTCCATGCAAAAAGAGCCACGAACAAAACCGTTCGTGGCTCTTTCAAACTAGCAGAGGCACGGCTCGTCTAGTGCTTCACGTTCCGCCAGACCTGGCGGTAGGCCAGATAGACCAGGACGGCGAAGATGAAGAGATACATCAGCACCATCACGCCCATCTGCTTGCGCTCTTCCATGTGCGGATCGCCGGCCCAGGTGAGGAAGGTCACCACGTCCTCGGCCATCTGCTCCATGGATGCTGTCGTGCCGTCATCATAGGAGATGATGTCGTCGACCAGCGGCGGTGCCATGGCGATCGCGCCACCGGCGAAGTAAGCGTTGTAGTACTGGCCCGGCGACAGGTGGGAGTCTTCCGGCGCCTCTTCATAGCCCAGCAGCAGCGAACGGATATAGTCCGCACCGCCCGAACGTGCCTTGACGATCAGCGACAGGTCCGGCGGATAGGCACCGCCATTGGAAGCCCGCGCCTGCTGCTCGTTCTCGAACGGCGCCGGGAAGGCGTCGGACGGCAGGCCGTCACGCATGAACATGTCGCCGTCATCGTTCGGACCGTCCTCGATCTGGTAGCCGGCGGCGATCTGCATCACGATCGGGTTGTCGTTCGGGTTCGGATACTGCTCCGACTCGAACGGACCGCCCTTCTGGCCCAGATTGCGGAAGCGCATCAGGTTCATCGAGTGACAGGAAGCGCAGACCTCCTGGTAGACCTGATAGCCACGCTGCACCGCATTGCGGTCGAACGTGCCGAACGGGCCCTCGAATTCCCAGGCGTAGTTTTCCGGTGCGTGGACGTCGCCCTCGACGGCCAGCGCCGCCGTGGCCGAGAGGCCGACAGCTGCCAGGGCAGCGGCGAAAATACGGGTCATCATCATGATCTCGTCGCTCCCTTAGGACTTGTCTTCACCGAGGACCGACGCCTCGATCGACGCCGGACGGTCCTTCGGCTTCTCGACAATGCCCATCACCGGCAGGATGACGATGAAATAGGCGAAGTAGTAAGCCGTCAGGAATTGCGCCAGGTGCACGAATTTCAGGCCGCCGATGAACGGATCGTCCGGATTCTTCGCGCCGCACCAGCCAAGGCCCAGTGCCGCAATCACGAAGAAGATGAAGAACCAGCGGGTCAGCGGGCGGTAGCGCATGGAGCGAACCTTCGACGTGTCCAGCCAGGGCAGGACGAAGAGGATCGCGATGGCACCGAACATCGCCAGCACGCCGCCCAGCTTCGCATCGATCGGGCCGATGTCGAAGGTGATGGCGCGCAGGATCGCGTAGAAGGGCAGGAAATACCATTCAGGCACGATGTGCGCCGGCGTCGAGAGCGGGTTGGCCTCGATATAGTTGTCGGCATGGCCCAGCACGCCCGGCATGTAGAAGACGAAGGTGGCGAAAACCATCAGGTAGACGATGATCGCGAAGCCGTCCTTCACCGTGTAGTACGGGTGGAAGGGCAGTGCGTCCTTCTTCGGGTCCTTGATTTCCAGACCGGCCGGATTGCCGTTGCCCGGCACGTGCAGCGCCCAGATGTGCAGGCCGACAACGCCGGCGATCACGAAGGGCAGCAGGTAGTGCAGGGAGAAGAAGCGGTTCAGCGTGGCCTGGCCGACCGAGAAACCGCCCCACAGCCATTCCCGGATCGCGTCGCCGACGAAGGGCAGCGCGCCGATCAGGTTGGTGATCACCATGGCGCCCCAGTAGGACATCTGGCCCCACGGCAGGACGTAGCCCATGAAGGCGGTTGCCATCATCAGGAGGTAGATCACGACGCCGAGGATCCAGAGGACCTCGCGCGGCGCCTTGTACGATCCGTAGTACAGACCCCGGAACATGTGCAGGTAGACCGCCACGAAGAAGAAGCTCGCACCGTTCGCGTGCATCGACTGGATCAGCCAGCCGAAGGGCACGTCGCGGGTGATGCGGGCGACCGACTGGAAGGCCATGTCCTCGTGCGCGACATAGTGCATGGCAAGCACGATGCCGGTGATGATCTGGATCATCAGGAAGACGGCGAGAATACCGCCGAACGTCCACCAGTAGTTCAGATTCCGCGGCGTCGGGAAGTCGACGAAGCTGTCATAGCCCAGGCGGATGATCGGAAGACGGGAGTCGAGCCATTTCTCGATTCCGGTCTTCGGCTCGTAAGTCGATTGTCCGCTCATGCCGCAGCCCCCGAAGCGTCAGCGACCTGCCATCCGGAGACAGCTGCCTCGTCAGGCGACAGGCCGATCTTCACCGTGTTTTCCGATTCGAAATAATAGTCCGGAACCGGCAGGTTTTCCGGCGCCGGTCCGCGACGGATCCGGGCCGAGGTGTCGTAGTGCGAACCGTGGCAGGGGCAGTACCAGCCGTCATAGTCGCCGGTATTGGCGCCAAGACCCAGCGGCACGCAGCCGAGGTGGGTACAATTGCCCTTCACGATCAGGAATTCCGGGCGCAGGACGCGGTTCGCATCGATCGCCGGAATGCCGGCCGGCAGGTTGTCGTTGCGGGCGTCCTCGTCCGGGAGCGCGTTCAGCTCGACCGAGCGGGCCTCCGCGATCTCTTCCTCGGTCCGGTGCCGAATGAAAACCGGGCCACCGCGCCACATGACGGTGATCTCCGATCCCACCGGGACCAGCGAGACATCGACGCGGATGGATCCCAGCGCCAGCGTATCCGCTGCGGGATTCATCTGATCGATGAACGGCCAGGCCACGAGACCGCCACCGACAGCGGCCGCGCCGCCTGCAGCGATATAGATGAAGTCGCGGCGTGTCGGTTCTTCACCGTGTCCGCCGGGCGCGCCGTTCTCTTCCGTCACGAGCCGACCTCTTCTCTTGTCTATAACGGGCCTGCACAAAGCCGGGCCCTGCCCCAGAAACATGCGTCAATCTTGACGACCCCGTCCAAGACGGGGTTTGACGCGGTATAAACTACTCCCGGACCCACTGACCAGTAGGCGGCGCAATGCCGCATGCAGACAGATGGCTCCAGTCTGTGCGCGGCTTAGAATGCGGATCGTATTTTTTCAACCGGATATTCCGCAAAACCTTGGGGCTTCCATGCGGACGGCCGCCTGTTTCGGGGCCGGAATGGACGTCATCGAGCCCTGCGCCTTTCCCCTGACGGACAAGGGGATTCGCAAGGCCGCGATGGACTATGGCGCGGCCATTGCGCCGGTGCGCCATGCCAGCTGGAATACCTACACAGAAAGTGCAGAAGCTCGTCCGGGCCGCCTCGTCCTGTTCACGACTGCGGGCGCGACAGACCTGTGGGATTTCGCTTTCGAGCCGGACGACCGGCTGCTCTTCGGCCGGGAAAGCGCCGGCGTGCCGGAGACCATCCACGCCGCGGCGGATTGTCGCGTGCGGATTCCGATTCGCCCGGACATGCGCTCGCTCAATGTCGCGATGAGCGCCGGCATCGCGCTGGCGGAAGCGAGCCGGCAGTTTCGAAACAACCCGTGAATCCGTTTGAACGCCATTTCCATCTGAAGTAGCATTTCCGCGCATATCCGGCGCAGCGCGGGAGGGTTTGATGGCGCGGCACAAGCGTATCGTGATCTGTTGTGACGGCACCTGGAACGAGCTGGACTACAAGTCCCGTCCGGTGACGAATGTGGTCAAGCTGGCCCAGTCCATCCATCCCGAGGGCGATGCCGGTGACGGCACCGATCCGGTCAAGCAGGTCGTCTTCTACGATGAAGGTGTCGGCACGCTGGAAGGCGAGAGCATGGATGGCGGCGGTTTCGGCGACGGGCTGATCCAGAACATCGTCGACGCCTATTCCTTTCTTGTTTTCAACTACGACCCCGGCGACGAGATTTTCGTGTTCGGCTTTTCGCGCGGCGCCTACACAGCGCGCTCGCTGGTCGGGATGATCAGAAATTGCGGCATCCTGCGGCGCGATGCAGCGCCCTATGTCGACGACGCGCTGATGCTCTACAAGGACAAGCGCCGCAAGCCCGACCACCCCGACAGCATCGAATTCCGCCGCACCTATAACCATCCCGGCTGGTGGATCGACACCGCCGCCGACCTGTCGCTGCAGGCCGACAATCCCGACCAGAAAATCATGGTCAGCTATCTCGGTGTCTGGGACACGGTCGGCCAGAACGGTGTGCCCGGCGTGTGGAATGCCATGGCCGGCAAGGCCGAGGATCACGGCTTCCACGATCTGAAACTTTCCCGCATCGTGCAGCGGGCCCGCCACGCGGTCGCACTGGACGAACCCCGCGCCGCCTTCCGTCCGGCCCTGTTCGAGGCCGGCAAGATGGCTGCGCTGCAGACCGAAGCCGAAAGCGACGGCCGCGGCCGCGATGCCTACCAGCAGCTCTGGTTTCCCGGCGATCATGGCTCGATCGGCGGCGGCGGCGATGTCACCGGCCTGTCCGACCATGCTCTCGCCTGGATTGCCGAAGGCGCCTGCAGCAATGGCGCCCGGCTGAGCTATGACGCGGAATTCAGCGCGGTGAACTTCCCGGTCACGGTGCGCGACCGCTCGCGCAGCCGCAACAACACACAGACCATCCGCTTTGCCCCCTCGCTCAGCGCACCGCTGAGCAATGTGTCGGGCGACTGGAAACAGGCCAATCAGAGCGCGATCGGCCGGCTGCTGGGCTATTCGCTGGGCATGATCAACCGGGACCGCGTCACCCACCTGCCGGATGTCGGCGAGATCGCCGTGCAGGCCAAGCAGTATGAGGGGTTCGAGGGCGAGAACATGGATTATGTCCAGTCGCTCGCCGACCGCATCCGCCAGCAGACGCGCATCCGCATTGCCGATATCGAGGCAGCCTTCCCCACCTGGCGGCGCTGACCGGCCTGGCCGGTACAAGCGGAGCGGGGCTTGCCCTCGCCGCCCGCTGCGCTACACATCGCGGCCATGAGTGATCAGCCCAAGCCCGCCTCCGCCGGCTCCGACCTGCAATGCCAGTCCGCCCAGGCCTGGTTCGAGGATCTGCGCGACCGGATCTGCGCCGAATTCGAACGCCTGGAAGACGAGGCCCCGTCCGATCTCTATCCCGGCGAGCCCGGGCGTTTCGTGTTCGAGGACTGGAAACGCGGCGACGGGTCCAAGGATGAGGGCGGCGGCCGCATGGGCCTGATGAAGGGCCGGCTGTTCGAAAAGGTGGGCGTTCACGTCTCTGCCGTGAAGGGCGAGTTCTCCGACCTGTTCCGCCAGCAGATCCCCGGTGCCGAGGAAGACCCGCGCTTCTTCGCCACCGGCATTTCGCTCATCGCGCATATGTGGTCGCCCAACGTGCCGGCTGTGCACATGAATACGCGCTTCATCACCACGACCCAGTGGTGGTTCGGCGGCGGCATGGACCTGACCCCCGTACTCGATCGCAACCGCACCCAGTCGCACCCCGACGCAAAGGATTTCCACGCCGCCTGCAAGGCCGCCTGCGACGCGCATGGCGAGGATTTCCATGACCGCTTCAAGAAATGGTGCGACGAGTATTTCTACCTGCCCCATCGCGACGAACCGCGCGGCATTGGCGGGATTTTCTACGACCGCCACAATACCGACGACTGGGATGGCGACTTCTCCTTCACCCGCGATGTCGGCCTGGCTTTCCTGGACATCTATCCGCAACTCGTGCGCCGGCGCATGGGCGAGGCCTGGACGCCGGAAGACCGCGAGGAACAGCTCGTCCGCCGCGGCCGCTATGCCGAGTTCAACCTGCTCTATGATCGCGGCACCAAGTTCGGCCTCGAGACCGGCGGCAATGTGAAGTCGATCCTCTCCTCCATGCCGCCCGAGGCGAAATGGCCTTAGGTCCGGCCCGGCAAATCCTGCCAGAGGGAAGAAAAAGCCGGGCAACATCTGCCGCTTAGCGGGAAGTCATACGCTATGATTGGCCCCTGCGCTGGCACCGGTCCTGCTAGGCAGGCAGGGCCCCGGCGTATCTGTGCGCGGGGTCTACCGACGAGGAGCTCAGCGCGTGTCCTATATCGACGCCCTGTCACAACCGGCCCCGAGATGGCCGGGCGCCCGCTCTCCCGAGGCCGAGGAAGAAACCCGTCCGACGGAAGGTTTTGATGCCATCCCGCCCGAAGCGGCCGAATTGCCGCTCGAGGCCAGCCAGAAAGTTTCCGAAGCCGCACCGCCCGGCCAGTCCGGCGGCGAGCAGCCGCCAGGGTCCAACCTGGGCGGCGGCGTGGTCGAGGAATTCCTGAAATGGGCCCGGATGAGCCCGGCCGAGCAGATCCGCGCCATGTACCTGGAAGAACAGGGCATGACCGAGGATACGCTCAAAGCCCTGCCGCCCGAGGAACGTGAGCGGATCGAGTTCGAGATCGCCAATCGGATCGAACACGAGGTGCGCACATCGGCGGAAAGCCCGGCGGAGCAGAATATCCGCGTCTCGATCAATGCCGCCTATGCGCAATCCATGCAGCGTGTGGAAGAGGGCGAACAGGCGATGTGGGGCCGATAGGCCGCCGCACTGCCAGCCCTCATCCAGAACAGGAAAGGCCCCGGACAGTATCCGGGGCCTTTATCTTTTTCAGCACCAAGGAAACGGATCAGTGCGTTTTCAGGCGCGCGATCAGCTCGTCCTTGGTCGGCTCGAAGCGTTCGGCGATCCAGTGGGCCTTCAGCGCGTCGAGGGCATCGCCGAGCATCGGGCCGGGCTCGTAGCCCAGAAGGATGAGGTCGCCACCCTTTACCGGGAAGTCCGGCTCGGCCCATTCGCGGGCGAATTTGGCAAGCAGGGTCCAGTCGCGCGGCGGCGGCGCCACCTCGCCAGCGGCCTGCAGGCGGGCCTGGTCCTCGAAAGCGCGTGCGCCCAGCGCCATGATGGCGCGTTCGGCTGCGGCCATGTCGGAAAAGGCCCGGGTAACGTCTTCACGCGCCGACGGATCAACGGCGCCCTCAAGGCGGCGCGTCTCGGCGTTCGACATTTTCAGCTTGGCTGCCATGGTCCTGATCCTTTCCGGTCCGCCATCGGCAAGCGCCACGAACCTCAAGAGCGAATCGGGCGCTAGACCATATTGTATATCCTGATCAACAATACCGCCGAGGACTCTTAAGGATCCGTTCACTCCAAGGATCAAATCCAGAATACCCGCCTTGGCCATCGCGGCGAGCGCCGCCCGCGGATCGCGTGCAGCCAGCAATTTCTTGAGTTCGGCCCAGACACGCTCGACCGATAATTTATGAAGGCCGTCCTTCAGCGCCGCCGAGGCCGCCAGACCCGCAGGGTCCGGATCGCCGCCGCCATACCAGGCCTCGAAGCGGAACAGGCGCAGGATGCGCAGATAGTCTTCGCGGATACGGTTCTCCGGCGTGCCCACGAACACGAAGCGCCGCGGCGCGACGTCCTGGAGCCCGCCCGTCGGATCGATGATCTCGCCAGTCCGGTCCGCATAGAGCGCGTTGAGACGGAAATCGCGCCGCTGCGCATCCTCGGCCCAGTCTTCGGTGAAGGTCACCACCGCCCGCCGGCCGTCGGTCGACACATCGCGCCGCAGCGTCGTGACCTCGAAGGGCACGCCATCGGCAATGACGGTGATCGTGCCGTGGGCCTTGCCGGTGGGAACGGCCTTCAGGCCGGCCGCCTTCGCCGCGGCGATGGTCTCGTCGGGCAGAAGCTGCGTGGCGATGTCGATATCGGCCACCCGTTCGCCCAGCAGCGCATTGCGCACGCAGCCGCCGACAAAACGGCTGCCGTCCGGCCGGGCCGCGTCCAGGGCTTCCATCACAGCGACGGTCTCCGGCGCCTGCATCCAGGTCTGCCGGGCGGGATCGAGACGCGGCCGGGTCATTGCGGCGTGTCTTCGCCGTCCGGTTCGGACGTATCGGCGTCGGCCGCGTCGCTCTCCACCTCGCCCGCAGGAACGAAATGGCCCGGCACGACCCGGCCGTCGACGACGCGAGGCGGCACATACCGGTCGCCCTCATGCCCGCCGCGCGACGCGTCGAACATGGCCAGCGCGATCATCGCCGCGATCGCCAGCACGGCCCCTGCGACGCCCAGCTTGAGCGCCGGCGTCGCCGTCAGCTTGACGTCGGACCGTGTCTGCCACCGCCAGATGAAGAACAGCAGGAAGGGCAGGAAAAACGAGGCGATTTCGATAATCGTGATGCGGATCATGAGCTAACCATACAACCGGTCGTGCAGGGATTTAAGCATGCCTGCAGTGGCGCCCCAGATATAGCGGCCTTCCCAGGGCATGGCGTAGAAATGCCGCCGGTGCCCCTGCCATTCGCGCGAATGGCGCTGGTGATTGACCGGATCCATCAGAAAATCGAAGGGCGCCTCGAACACATCGGCGACCTCGCCCGGATCGGGACGCAGGACATAACCGGGCTTCAGCACACCGACGAAGGGCGTGACATGGAAGCCGGTGACGGTCTCATAGCCGTCGAAGCGGCCGATCAGTTCGACATGCCCGGCACCGATACCGACCTCTTCTTCCAGTTCGCGCACGGCGGCCTGGGCCGGGGTCTCGCCGGTCGGATCGACACTGCCGCCGGGGAAAGCGACCTGGCCGGCATGCTTGGCCAGATGGGCCGCGCGTTCGGTCAGCAGCAGGCGCGGCGGACCGTCATGCACGATCAGCGGCGCCAGCACGGCGGCATTGCGCAGCGCCGTTGTCGCCGTCTCGCGCAGCGGCAGGCCGCCATTGAGATCGCCATCGCCGAATCGCGGCGGCATGGCCGGCGCATCCACCGGGTCCAGCCGGTCGCGCAAAAGCGCCAGCAGCCGGTCGGCGCTCTCCATCACACCGCCCCCAGCGGATAAAATTCGCCGCCGCTCCACACGCCCATCACACCCTCATGCTCGACCGCCCGTTCGGCGAGCTCGTAGAAGACCGGACGCGCCATCAGTGCGTCCAGCTTCCCGCGCACCCGCACCAGCGGCGTCGGCTCGCCGGTCTCTTCATCGACTTCGACCGTGATCGGATGATCCTGTCCCGCCTCGGCAAGATCGCCGACATTGGTGGTGAAGACGAGCGACTGGTCCTTACCCTCGCCGATCGCATCGACCCGTGTGGCAATGAAGGGCGCGACCTCCACCTCGATGCCGATCTTCTCGACCGGGGTTACAAGGTAGTGAATGCCATCGTCATCTTTCCGCAAGATCGTGGAAAACAGTCTTACAAGACGGTCACGTGTAATGCGCGTGCCTTCGTGCCACCAAGACCCGTCACGTTTGATGACCATGTCCATCTCGCCGCAATAGTCGGGATGCCACTTGTCCACCGGCGGCAGCCCGTCGCCAGCCTGGCGGGCGGCGTCGAGGAGCGACTGCATCGGATCGCGGGTCGGAGGTGTGGAGGGCATGGACAGCTTTCGTGTGCAACGCCATGCTCGTAAAGAGCAATGTGGCCAATGGATCGTATCTGTATCGCAAAGGAATGTAGGACGATGACCGAGACGAATGAACCCGGTGCAGAACTGATTGCCGAGGCGGATGCCGCGACGGAACGTCTCAAGGCGGTGAAAGAGAGCATCGGCCGGGTGATCTTCGGGCTCGAGGACGAGATCGAGCTGTGTCTCGCCGCTGTCCTCGCCGGCGGTCACACCCTGCTGGTCGGCGCGCCGGGCCTCGCCAAGACGCGCCTTGTGCAGACGATCGCGACGGCCACCGGTCTGGACACCAAGCGTATCCAGTTCACGCCGGACCTGATGCCTGCCGATATTCTCGGCTCGGAAATCCTGGAAGAGAGCGATGACGGCAAGCGGCATTTCCGCTTCCTGCCGGGTCCGGTCTTCTGCCGCCTCCTGATGGCCGACGAGATCAACCGCGCCAGCCCGCGCACCCAGGCCGCCCTGCTGCAGGCCATGCAGGAAGGCCATGTCACCGTCGCCGGCGAGCGCCACGACCTGCCCAAACCCTTCCACGTCCTGGCGACCCAGAACCCGATCGAGCAGGAAGGCACCTATCCGCTGCCCGAAGCCCAGCTCGACCGCTTCCTGCTGCGCGTCGACATTCCCTATCCCAAGCGCGAGGCCGAACGTGCCGTGCTGCTGGCGACGACGGGGGCCGAGCAGGCCGAAGCGATTGAAGTGCTGAACCCGGACGAGATCCTGAAGCTGCAATCGCTGGTGCGTCGCCTGCCGGTCGGCGAGCGCGTGCTCGATGCGATCCTCGACCTGCTGCGTTCGGCACGTCCGGACGAGAGCGATGTTCCGGCTGTGCGCGACGGCGTGTCCTGGGGTCCCGGCCCGCGTGCCGGCCAGGCGCTGATGCTGGCCTGCCGCGCCCGCGCCCTGCTGCGCGGACGCCTGGCGCCGTCGACGGAAGATGTCGCCGCGCTGGCCGAACCGGTGCTGAAACACCGTATGGCGCTGTCCTTCGCGGCCCGCGCCGACGGCCACACGCTGGAAGGCCTGATCAAGACGCTCGCAGACCAGGCGGCCTGATCCATGGTCCAGGGCGCAGACCGCAATACCGAGCGCCGCGTCGTCGCCCTGCGCCACGAGGGTGAGGATGCGGCTGCGCGCCTGCCGGCCTTGCTGGCCGAGGCCGATCGCATCGCTGCGACGGTCGCCCAGGGTGTGCACGGCCGCCGCCGCTCGGGCATTGGCGAGACCTTCTGGCAATACCGCCATCACCGCCCCGAAGACGGCCGCGCCGCGGTCGACTGGCGCCAGTCGGCCAAGTCCGACCAGCTCTTCGTGCGCCAGAATGAGTGGGAAGCGGCCAACACCGTCTCGCTGTGGCGCGACGGTTCGGCCTCGATGCAGTTCGCCTCCAGCCGCAATGTTCCGACCAAGGCCGACCGGGCTGCGGTGTGCCTGATCGCCGTTGCCGCCCTGCTCACCCAGGGCGGGGAGCGGGTCTCCGTGCTGGGCGAATCGGCGATCGCCCGCACGGGCGCACTGGGCCTGGAACGCGTGTCGCGGCGGCTCATCCTGGGCCCCGGCGCCCAGCAATCGGTCGAGGCGCCCCATATTTCCCGCTTCAGCCGCATCGTGCTGTCGAGCGACTTTCTGGATCCGCCGGAGACCTGGGCCGCGCGCCTGTCGCGCTTTGCCGCCCAGGAAGCCAATGGCGTCCTGCTGCGCGTCGTCGATCCGGCTGAAGAGGACTTCCCCTATTCCGGCCGCACCCGTTTTGAAGCCCCCGGCAGCGGCGAGACCCTGCTGTTCGGCCGCGCCGAAGAAGCCCGCAACGCCTACCGCGCCCGCTGGGCCCAGCACGGCGAACAGCTGGCGGCGCTCGCCCGGCAGTTCGGCTGGACGATGATCACACACCGTACCGACCGCCCGGCGACCAGCGCCGTGTTATCCTTGTTCAAAACCCTGGCACGAGACGTCTGACGCATATGTTCGCCCTGGGCCCTCTTTCTTTCGCAGCTCCGCTGGCGCTGGCCGGCCTCCTCGCGCTGCCCGCGCTGTGGTTCCTGCTGCGCGCGACCCCGCCTGCACCGCGCCGGGCCGTCTTCCCGCCGCTGCGCCTCCTGATGGGGGCGCCGGACGATGCCGAGACGCCGCAACACGCGCCCTGGTGGCTGATCCTGTTCCGTCTCCTGATCGCAGCCCTGATCATCATCGCCCTGGCCCGTCCGGTCTGGACGCCGGCGGCGGTCGAGACCGAGACACGCCCCTCACTCCTGGTGCTGGACAATGGCTGGACGGCTGCCTCGGCCTGGGACGATATGCGCCGCGAAGCCGAACGCCTGATCGACCAGGCGGATCGCGACGGCCGCGCCATTGCCGTCACCGGCACGGCGGACAGTGGCAATGCGCCCCTGCCCGTGCGCTTGGGCAATGCCGACGCCGCCCGCCGCCAGCTGGAGACGCTGTCGCCCCAGCCCTGGCCCGCCGATCGCGACGCCACGGCCGATCGCCTGCGCAATGCGCGCGACGCCGGTCAGCTGGACGGCCCGCTGGCCGTGACCTGGCTGAGCGACGGCCTGAATTCCGGCGACGCCGCCCGCCTGGCCCAGACATTGTCGGGCCTGGGCCGCTTGCGGGTGATCGAACCGGACAGCGGCCACGCCGCACTTGCCCTCGCCCCGCCGGAAGCGGCGGCCGACGGGCTGACGGTGGAAGTTCGCCGCGCCGCAACCGACCTGCCCCGCACCGCCGGTGTCACGGCACTGGGCGCAGACGGCCGCGCCATTGCCCGCCGCGACCTCACCTTCGAGGCCGGTTCGGGCATTGCCTCGGCGACGCTGTCGCTGCCGCTCGACCTGCGCAATCGCATCGCAAGCCTGCGCCTGGACGGCACCTCGACCGCCGGGTCGGTGCATCTGCTGGGCGATAGCTGGCAGCGTCCGCGCGTCGGCCTGATCGAACTGACCGCCAGCGAGGGCCAGCCCCTGCTGTCCGACCTGCACTATATCCGGAGCGCCCTGGCGCCGCGCGCCGAGCTGATCCGCGGCACGCTGGACGATCTTCTGGCGGCCGAGCCGTCCATCCTGGTGATGACCGACGATGCGCGCAGCGACGATCCGCGCATTGCCGACTTCATCGACAATGGCGGCGTGCTGATCCGCTTTGCCGGCCCGCGCCTGGCGGCCCGCGGCGACGCGCTGCTGCCCGTCGACCTGCGCCAGGGCGGCCGTCTGTTCGGCGGGGCACTGAACTGGGAAGAGCCGCAGACGCTGGCGCCCTTCCCCGACACATCGCCCTTCGCCGGCCTGCCGGTGGATCGCAATGCGACCGTCGACCGGCAGGTTCTCGCGCAGCCGGGCTCGGCAACACCGGACCGCGTCTGGGCCCGTCTGGACGATGGCACGCCGCTGGTCACCGCCGAACGCCGCGCCCGCGGCTGGATCGTGCTGTTCCACGTCACGGCGAGCCCGGAATGGTCGGACCTGCCGCTGACCGGGCTTTTCCCGCGCATGCTGCAGCGTCTGATGGGCCTTGCCCACAGCGGCAGTGCCTCTTCACCCGCCAATGGCGCCTGGGTGCTCGACCGGGCACTCGATGCCGAGGGCCAGCTGGCCACAGCACCCGCCTCGGCCCGGCCGATCCCGGCCCAGGCATTCGAAACAACGGCGCCCAGCCCGGTTTCACCGCCCGGCCTCTACCGTCTTGGTTCGGCCTCGGCCGCCCTCAACGTGATCGCCCGCGACACGCGGATGGTGCCGCTGCCGCGCAATCTGCCCGGCGCTGAATTTGCCGGGCTGGACGGTCCGCGGGTCTCGCATTTCGACGCGCCGCTTCTGGCCGCCGCGCTGATCCTGCTGGCCATGGACATCCTGATCGCCCTGGCGCTGGCCGGCCGCCTGCCCGTGCGGCTGGGCGGCACGGCTGCCGCCGTGCTGATCGGTCTGGCCATCGTGCCCGGCGCTCCGATGGCGGACGCCCAGGACAGCGATCCCGACGCCTACGCGCTGGAGGCCGCACTCAGCCTGCGCTTTGCCTATGTCCGCACCGGCAATGCCCAGACCGACGGCCGCAGCGAAGCCGGCCTCGCCGGCCTCGGCCGCGAGATTACCCGGCGCAGTGCCATGGAACCGGACGCGCCGATGGGGATCGATATCGACACCGATCCGCTGCTTTTCTTCCCGATGATCTACTGGCCGGTCTCCACCGATGTGCAGCCGCTCTCGCCGGAGACGGCCGAGAAGGTGAGCGCCTATCTCCAGTCCGGCGGGCTGATCGTGTTCGACACCCAGGATGCCGACGTGGCCATGCTGCGCACAGGCGCGCCGCACCCCGGCCTCGTCACTCTGCTGGAAAGCATCGACATTCCGCCGCTGGCCCAGATCCCGCCGGATCATGTACTTACGCGCACCTTCTACCTGCTGCAGGATTTCCCGGGACGCTTCTCGGGCAGCCCGGTCTGGGTGGAAGCCAATCCCGACGGCGCCTCGCGAGACGGCACGTCCGGCGTGATCATCGGCGCCAATGACTGGGCCTCGGCCTGGGCCCGTAACGCGAACGGCGAGGCCATGGTGCCCATCGAGGGCGGCGATCGCCAGCGCGAGATGGCCTACCGCTTCGGCGTGAATATCGCGATGTACGCGCTGACGGGAAATTACAAGGCCGATCAGGTCCATGTGCCGGAAATTCTCGAGAGGCTGGGCCAATGAACGCGACCGTCACTGCGCTCGACTTTGCGCCGCTCCTGCCCTGGAGCGTGATCGCGGCCCTGGCCGGGCTCGCCCTTGTCGCCACACTGGCCGGCGGCGTGATGCGCCTGTCCGGCTGGATCTGGCGCACGCTCGCCATTCTGGGCATCGCCCTGGTGCTGGCCAATCCCTCGCTGGTCGAGGAAGAACGCGACCCGCTGGCCGACGTCGCCATCCTGGTGACCGATACCTCGTCCAGCATGGATATCGGCGGCCGCAACGAAGCCGCCAACGCCATGGCCGAGGCCCTGCGCCGCGAGGCCGAGAATGATCCCCTGCTGGATCTGGTCGAGGTGGAAGCCGGTGAGAGCGCCGACGGCACCATGCTGTTCGACGGCGTCAATGCCGCCCTCGCCAGTGCACCGCCGGACCGTATCGCCGGCGTCGTCCTGGTTACCGACGGCCAGGTGCATGATGCGCCGGCCAGCCTGGACGCGATCAATGTCGACGCGCCGATCCATCACGTCATGCCCGGCGACCGCGAGGCCGGCGACCGCCGCCTGGTGATCGAGGAAGCGCCGCGCTACGGCATTGTCGGCCAGACCGTGCAATTCATGATCCGCGTCGAGGACGATGCCATGCAGGGCACCGCCGCGGTGGATTTCCGCTTCGAGGGCGGCGAGCCCCAGCGCTTCACCATCCCGATCGGCCGCTCGACCCGGGTGGAAGTGCCCGTGGAACGCCGCGGCCAGAATGTCATCGAGGCCGAGGTCGAGGCGGGACCGGAAGAACTCTCGCTCATCAACAACCGGGCCGCCGTATCCGTGAACGGCGTGCGTGACCGGCTGCGTGTACTGCTGGTGACCGGCGAGCCGCACAATGGCGCGCGCGCCTGGCGTGACCTTCTGAAGTCCGATCCCTCGGTCGATCTCGTCCACTTCACCATCCTGCGGCCGCCAGATCGGCGCGACTCCACCCCGGTGGACGAGCTGGCCCTGATCGGCTTCCCGGTGCAGGAGTTGTTCGTGGAGCGCCTGGAAGAATTCGACTTGGTGATCTTCGACCGCTATCGCCGGCGCAATATCATGCCGCCGCTCTATTTCGACTATATCGCCCGCTATGTGGATAATGGCGGTGCGCTGCTGGTGACTGCCGGTCCGCCCTTCGCCGGCGCGCCGAGCCTTTACCGCACGCCGCTGGCCGCGGTCCTGCCGGTGCGTCCGACGGGCTATATCACCGATGGCGGTTTCACCCCTGAGACCACGGATACCGGCCTGCGTCATCCCGTGACGGCCGGTCTGGCCGGCGGCGGCGAGACCCCGCAATGGGGCCGCTGGCTGCGTCACATCCACGGCACGGCGCTGGGCGGCGATACGCTGCTGGAAACGCCGGACGGGCATCCGCTTCTCGTCCTGCAGCGTTCCGGCGAAGGCCGGGCCGCCATCGTGATGAGCGACCAGACCTGGCTGTGGGCGCGCGGTTTCGAGGGCGGCGGTCCCTATGCGGAAATGTTCCGCCGCGTCGCCCACTGGCTGATGCGCGAACCCGAGCTCGACGAGGAACGCCTGACCGCCTACGCCACCGAAGGCGAGCTGCATGCCGACCGGGTTACCCTGGCCGACGAAGCCCCGCCGCTGGAGATCACCTGGCCGGACGGTCGCGAGGAAACGGTCGCGATGGGGCGCACCGAAGATGGCCGCTTTGCCGCGGTCATGCCGGCGGAAGGCTCAGGCCTGGTGCGGCTGCGCTCGGGCGATCTGACGACGGTGGCCGCGCTGGGACCGATCAATCCGGTGGAATATGCCGATCTGCGTCCGACGGGCGAAGCGCTCGATCTCTTTGTCGAGGCAACCGGCGGCGGCTGGTATCCGGTCGGCGACGGCGCCGATGCGGACCTGCCGGCCCTGCGCCGCACGCGGGCAGGCGCCGATCAGGCCGGACGGACCTGGCTGGGCCTGACCCGCAATGAGCGTTATGTGGTCGAGGCCTCGACCCGCACGCCGCTTCTGCCGGGCCTGCTGGCGGTCCTGCTGCTGGCGGCTTTCCTGGGCCTGGGCTGGTGGCGCGAGGGACGCTAAGACAAAACGTCTTCATCTTGTGGAAACCCTGTCAGTGCGACGAGGGAGGCGTTCAACCGGAGACCGATCCATGCGCCGCATCCGCATCCTGCTCGCCATGCTTTTCCTCAGTCCGCTCCTGTCGGGATGCCTGGTCATTGCCGCAACCGATGTTGCCGTCGGCACGGTCGGCGCTGCGGTCGGTGCCGCCGGCGCGGTAGGCGGTGCGGCGATCGACGTTGTCACTCCCGGAGACGATGACGACGAGGACGAGGACTGAGCGCCTCCCCGCCTGTCCGCGGTTTTATTTTCATCGGCAATTCCTATGTGTTAGTCTGGTTGCGAGGGACTCGTTGCCAACTTTGTTAGGAGGCGCACAATGAGACGTACCATGACCGCGCTGCTGGCGATCGGAGCCCTGGCGGTTCCGGCACTGGCACAGGATCCCGTTTCCATTTCCCCGATCGGCTTCGGACCGGAGCTGACCGAGAAGGCCGACGAATACGGCCAGCGCGAGCTGGACTATCTGGCTCGGGAAATGCGCGAAGATCTCGAGCGCGAACTGTCCGGCATGCTCGGCGAGAACGGGCTTCGCCTGGAAGTTACCATTCTCGACGCCACGCCCAATCGGCCGACCATGGAACAGATGGCCGCCCGCAGCCTGCACCATTCATCCATCAGCATCGGCGGGGCAAGCCTTGAGGCCCGCCTTCTCGACGCCAGCGGCGCCGAGCTGGAGACGTTCAGCTATTCCTGGCGCTCGCATAACATCCAGGATGTCGTGGGCTATTCCCGCTGGACCGATGCACGCCGCGCGATGGACCGGTTCGCCGACGATATCGGCGAGAGCCTGAGCGAACGGTACCGTTCCGGCTCCTGATCCGGACCCATTCCCATCCAGTTAGAGCGGGGCGCATCCGGCGGGTGCGCCCCGTTTGTATTCACACCCTCGTTCGCGGTCGCACAATACCCTTCGCTCACGCACACGTGACGCTCCGTGCTAGTCTCTTTGCCACAAGGGGGACCTGATGCGAGGAGAGACACGATGCGTGTGCTCGCTTTAGTCCTTGTAGGTGCGTTCATCGGGACTGTGCCGGCGGCATCGGCGACGGCCCAGACAAGCGGCTTCCAGTCCAGCTATCGCAGCGAGGCGACCGGCTCGATCGAAATCGGCCGGATCGACGTCGCCCCGGCGCTGCGCGCGAAAGCCGAGCTTCTGGGTGAGGCCGAGCTGGGGCGGTTGACCGGCTATCTGCGCGACGTGCTGCAGAACACGCTGGTCGCTGCCGACTGGCACGGCGTCTCGGCGCACGAGACGGTGCTCAATATCACCCTGATCGATGTCGTCCCCAGCCGTCCGACCCTGTCGCAGATCCAGGAGATGGATACCGCGCACTATACCAGCGAGGCGTCCGGCGGTGCCGAACTGACGGCCGAGCTGGTCGGGGCCGATGGCCGGCCGATCGGGCAGTATGCCTTCCGCTGGTACAATACCGAGCCGACAGGTCACGATACGGGCATCTGGAGCGATACCCGCCTGGCCTTCAGCCTGTTTGCGCGGGAGCTGACCGACAGTCTCGGCGAAGCCCCGATGCCCCGGCGCCTGTCGGAAAGCCGCTAGTTCGCCAGCCCGGACAGGGCGTCAGGGCGCGCCGATCCACTTGTGGGTTTGCAGGCTCAAGGACCATTGCGGATGCGCCAGGCAGTATTCGAATGCGGCCTGGGCGTTCTCCATCATGCGAGCGCCATCCATCGGCTGCAGGGAGAAGCGCCGGAAGTCCCAGGCCGTGAACGCTGCCGGATCGAGGCCGGGCTGCGGATAGACGAGTTTGAGCTCGTGGCCGGAGCGCTGGACGACCTGCGCGGTGCCCTTCGGACTGACCGTGATCCAGTCGATCCCTTCCGGCGCCGGCAGCGTGCCATTGGTCTCCACGGCGATCTCGAACCCGGCTGCGTGCAATGCCTCGATCAGCGGCGCGTCGAGCTGCAGCAGGGGTTCCCCGCCCGTACACACGACCAGCGGCTTGCCGCCGCCGGGCCAGAAGCTGCTGACGTGATCGGCGACATCTTGCGGCGTCGCAAAGCGCCCGCCCCCCGGCCCGTCCATGCCGACGAAGTCCGTGTCGCAGAAATTGCAGACCGCCTTGGCCCGGTCCTGCTCCCGGCCGCTCCACAGATTGCAGCCGGTAAAGCGCAGGAAGACCGCAGGCCGGCCGGCCTGCGCGCCCTCGCCCTGCACCGTCAGGAAGGCTTCCTTGACCGAATAGCTCATGCCGTCCGCGCCTCCTGCCAGGCTTGCCAGCCCGCGGCCCGCAGCTCGCATGCCGGGCAGGTGCCGCAGCCATGGCCCCAGTCGTGCAGCGCACCGCGCTCGCCGCGATAGCAGGTGTGAGACTGGATCCGGATCAGCTCGACCAGGTCCGCACCGCCCAGCGCGTCGGCCAGCGCCCAGGTCTGGCCCTTGTCCAGATGCATCAGTGGCGTCTCGACACGCATCGGCACGTCCAGGCCCAGCGTCAGCGCCTGCTGCGTCGCATCGATCGTGGCGCGGCGGCAATCCGGATAGCCGGAATAGTCGGTCTCGCACATGCCGCCGACAAGGACGCTGTGCCCACGGCGATAGGCCAGGGCCGACGCCACGGTGAGAAACACCAGATTGCGGCCCGGCACGAAGGTGGACGGCAGACCGTTGGCCTGCATCTCGATCTCACGCTCGGCCGTCAGCGCGCTTTCCGCGATGGCGCCATAACCGGTGAGGTCGATGACGAAATCCTCGCCCAGCCGGTCGCCGCCGGGCAGGGCCTGCATCCCCTTGCGCACATCCTGCCGCGCGCTCATCTCGACGGCGTGCCGCTGACCATAGTCGAAACCGACCGTCTCGACCCGGTCATACCGGTCGAGCGCCCAGGCAAGGCAGGTGGCGGAATCCTGGCCACCGGAGAAGAGGACCAGGGCCGTGGGGGCAGGCATTGGGTTCGTCATGGGCGGCTTATATAATGAAGACAGCGAGGATGACCATGAGCCATAGCTGGACCTATACAACCTGGCCCGATCCGGACAGCGCCGAGACGGCCGCAAAACGGCTGATCGAGGAGAAGCTGTGTGCCTGCGCGAACGTGTTCCGCGGCATGATCAGCCTCTATCGCTGGCAGGGCAAGGTGGAGACCGCGCAAGAAGCCGTCATGGTCCTCAAAACGCGGACCGATCTGGCGCCCGCCCTGTGCGAACGCATCGTCGCGCTGCATCCCTATGACGAGCCGTGCGTGCTCTCCCTGCCGGTCGACAAGGCTGGAAGTGCGGCCGGTTTTCTCGACTGGATCGACCGGGAAACGCGCCCGTCTTCATGACGTTTCGGTGAAGTTTCCATGAAACCGTTCAGGCGTTTAAGCCTTGGAAAGCAGGCCCGGACAATCTCCCCCGCAGATTTCAGGGGGAAACGGGATGAGCCGCCTCGTTCGCGATGTGATGACAGATGCGCCGGTGGTTTCGCCGGACACTTCGGGTGAGTTCGTCTACGACCTGTTCTCCGACGACAAGGACCTTCTGGTGGTTGCCGTGGTGCAGGACGGCCAGCCGCTGGGTCTGGTCTCGCGCGACCGCTTTTTCGTGAAGATGGCCGACCGGCATGGCCGCGCGCTGTTCTCCAAACGCCCGGTCACCTTCCTGATGAACAAGGATCCGCTGCTCGTCGAGGCCTCGACGCCGATCGCCGAGCTGAACATGCTGATCGTGCGGGACCGCCCGTCCGCCCTGATGGAAGGCTTCCTGATCACCCGCAATGGCGAATATTCCGGCGTCGGTACCGCACTGGACCTGTTCCGCGAGACCTCGCGGGAAAGCGCCGAGCGCAGCCACAAGCTCTCCGCCCTGGCCGAGCAGCTGGGCCATGCACGCATCGAGGCGCTGGCAGCCTCGAAGGCCAAGTCGGAATTCCTCGCCACGATGAGCCACGAGATCCGCACGCCGCTGAACGGTGTGCTCGGCGTCGCACAATTGCTGATGTCGACCGAGCTGAATGCCGAACAGTCCGAATTCGTGCGGGTGATCAATGACAGCGGCCAGATTCTCCTGCGCCTGCTGAACGATGTGCTCGACCTTTCCAAGATCGAGGCCGGCAAGATGGACCTCGACATCCAGGTCTTCGATCCCCACCGCATGGCGGCCGATGCCCGCACGCTCTGGCAGGCCCGCGCCCGGGAAAAGGCGATCGGCTTCTCCATCGAGGTGCAGGCTGGCAAGGACGACCGGTTCGAGGGCGATCCGGTACGGCTCAAACAGGTCCTGTTCAACCTGGTCAGCAATGCGATCAAGTTCACCGAGACCGGCTCGGTCGATGTGGAAATGGGCTTCCATGCCATCGGCCGCCGCCGTCATGTCATGCGGGTCGAGGTGCGCGACACGGGTTGCGGTGTACCGGAGGCGGCGCAGCCGAAACTCTTCTCCGCCTTCACCCAGGCCGATGCCGAGACCACGCGGGCGCACGGTGGCACCGGACTGGGCCTGACGATCTGCAAACGCCTTGTCGAGCTGATGGGCGGCACGATCGGCTTCCGCACCACCGCCGGCCAGGGCTCGACCTTCTGGTTCGAAGTGCCTCTGAAGCGCGATATCGCCGAGCCGGTGCCCGCCGCCGGGACGCCGGAGCCTGTCCCGGCCGCCATGCCCGCTGGCGGTGTCCGCATTCTCGTCGCCGAGGACATTGCCGTGAACCGCGCCGTCGCCAAGGGCTTCCTGAACCTGCGCGGCTATGAGGCCGATTTCGTGGAGAACGGCGCTGCAGCGGTCGAGGCGGTGAGGGCGCAACGCTACGATCTCGTGCTGATGGATATGGAAATGCCGGTGATGGACGGGCTGCAGGCGACCGCCGCCATCCGCGCCCTGCCCGGCCCGGCTGGCCAGGTTCCGATTGTCGCCCTGACCGCAAACGCCCTGTCGAGCGCCCGGACGCGCTGCCGCGAGGCGGGCATGAATGATGTGGTCACCAAGCCGATCAACCAGGCCGAGCTCTTTGGCGCGATCGATGCCTGCCTCAATGATCCCGCAACACCGCGGACCAGCGTCGCGGCCTGATCCGGGTTGAAAGAGATGTCGCGGCAATGAAATAGGCTGCGCGATTTCGAAATTGCGCAGACGCTTCGCCCCCGGCGCTGTCATGCATCGGCCTGCCAACCACGGAGGTCGATATGGCTTTTCTCCCCGGCGCCCTTTTTGCCGCCACCCTGCTGCTCTCCCCCGCAGCACCCCAGACCGACACGACCCAGGACCGGCTGGACCGGCTGCACCAGCGTGTGCTGACAGCCTGCCGGCACGAAAACCGCCACGGCGCCATGGCCGCACGCGGTGTGCGGTCCTGCGTTCGCGACACGCTCGACCGGGCTGTCGAAGCATCCGGTGACCGCTGTCTCCAGGCCCTTCATGCGGGCGCCGCGCTTCCCGCAGCGCTTGCAAGCTGCGATAACCGCTACCGGATTGCACAGCAGACCGGACCAGCACGGGATGAGCACGATCGAGATTCTTGATATCCTGGCGCGCGGCGGGACCTTCGCGCTCGCCGTGATGCTCGGCCTTCTCTTCCTGCGCGATGCCCGGCACAGCCTGGCGGCCCGCCTCGGCATCCTGTTCGCGACCGGTGTGGCCTGTTACGCGCTCCTGTCATCCAACACGATCGCAGCCGTGCTCGGCCCCGTCGATCCGGTGCTGAACGTGTTCGCCGTGCCCACCGGCGTCTTTTTCTGGTGGTTCGCCACGGCCCTGTTCGATACCGGTTTTCGCTGGCGGATGTGGCGCCTGCTGCCCATGCTGGCCGTCGTGCTGTGTGCGGCGGGCAATTTCCTGTCGCCCGGCGACAGCCTGTTCGCGATGATCTCCGCCAGCGGCTGGCAGATCATCAACATCTCGATGATGGCACACGCCGCCATCCTGGCCCTGCGCGACTGGGGCGACGACCTGATCGAGCCCCGGCGCAGATTCCGCATCGCCTTCGCGATTCTGGTTGCCCTCCTGGGCATCGCCATATCCGCCCTGGAACTGCGCTACGCCCGTTCCGGTTTTCCCGACTGGGTCTTCCCCACCCACGGCTTCACGCTCTTCGTCCTGGCCATGGGATTTACCGGCTGGCTGGTTGCCACGCCCACCGACCTGTTCGGCGCCCGCGACATACGCCGCCGCGGCGGCGCCGGACGGGACCTGTCACCGGAGAACCGCCCCCTCGCCCGCCGGCTGGAAGCCGCCATGGCCGAAGGGCTCTATCGCGAACCCGGTCTCACCGTCGGCTCGCTGGCGGAACATCTGGGCACGCGCGAACACCGGCTGCGGCGGATCATCAATCAGGGGCTGGGCTACCGGAATTTCTCCGCCTTCCTCAACGCCCACCGGCTGGAAGAGGCCAAGCGGCTGCTCGCCGACCCGGACCGCGCCCATGACCAGGTTCTCACCATCGCGCTGGATCTGGGCTATGGCTCGATCGCGCCCTTCAACCGGGCCTTCCGCGCCGAGACCGGCACGACGCCAACGGCTTTCCGCCGCGATGCGCTGAGCAGCTAGAGCATTTTCAGCAAAAGTGGGTACCGGTTTTGCGGTTCGAAAATGCGACCACCAAGGACCGGCATTTTCAGCAAAAGTGGGAACCGGTTTTGCGGTTCGAAAATGCGACCGCCAAGGACCGGCATTTTCAGCAGAAGCGGGAACCGGTTTTGCGGTTCGAAAATGCGACCGCCAAGAACCCGGCATTTTCGGCAAAAAGTCGGTACCGGTTTTGCCGTGAAATCGCTCTAGAGATCCGGCTCGCTGTCCTTGAACACCTGGTGCGCGGCTTCGTCATAGCCATTGCGGCGCGAGATGATCAGGATGGCCGCCAGCCCGCCGCCGACGGCGACACTGACCACTGTGCCCAGGCCGAGCGCAATCCAGCCGTGAATGCCCATCGAGACCTCGGGCAGATTGCCCAGCCCCCAGACGATGAAGGCGAGGCAGAGCAGGATCGCGACAACCGCGACGGCGATGAGGGGGGTGTTGGTTCTGTTCATGGCGCCTGTCTACCTGTTCCTGAGACGCAGGACCATGGCGGGCCCGGCCCGCGTGACGCTTCGCCGCACCGGGCGAACCGGGCCGCCACGGCTGCCTAGTGCTGGGCGACCTGCATGCGATTCCACAGATTGATCATCGCGATGAGCGCCGTCAGCGCGGCGATCTCGCGCGCCTCGAAATGACGCGCCAGCTCTGCGCGCAAGGGCTCCAGCTCGGCAGCCGGATCGATAATCGTCAGCGCCTCGGTCCAGGCAAAGGCGGCCTTTTCACGCGCGGTGAAGTCGGACATGTGACGCCAGGCCACCAGCCGGTCGAGACGCTCGCTCGTTTCCCCGTCCTCGCGGGCCTCGCGCGTGTGCATCTTCACGCAGAAGGCACAGCCATTGATCTGTGAGGCGCGCAGCACGACGAGGTGACGCAGGGCCGGTTCGAGCCCGGTCTCCACGATCGCCGTCTGGGCGGCGATGAAGGCATTGAAGACGTCCGGCAGGTCGCGATCGGCGCGGATTTCGGTATGGGCAGTCATGTCAGTCTCCTGGGTTGGCGAAGCCAAAGGCTTCAGAACCCAAGACGCATGGCCGGCGCCGCGTGTGACAGATGCCCTGCAGAATGTCGGGAAAGGTGCGGATGACGCGTGCCGCGGACAGCCCGCCTTCGCCAAGGCTCCGGAGGACAAGCCTCTTCGCCCCGGGTGTGCGCTTGGGGTGGCTTGAAACTCGATGGCAAAGGGGGAATCGCGTGTGTCGCGGACATGCCCGCCTTCGCCAAGGCTTCGGCGGGGCACCTCTTCGCCCCAAGTGCGCGCTTCGGGTGGCTTGCCACCCGAAGCCCGCAGGGCGAAGGGTGGTGGCGAGGGAGAGACTTGAACTCTCGACCTCACGATTATGAGTCGTGCGCTCTAACCAGCTGAGCTACCTCGCCACAAGGTCTGTCCCGTTCGGGAGAGGGACGCCATATACGCGGCCCGCCCGCGGCTGGCAAGCCGCGAACGGGCCCCGATTTCAGTTGTGCCTGCTTTACGCGGCACGCACCTCGTTGAGGAATTGCTCGACCGCCGATTTCAGCGAGTCGGACTGGCGCGACACGGCCAGCGAAGCCTCAAGCACCTCGCCCGCGCTCTCGCCGGTTTCCGAGGTCGACTGGTCGACTTCCTGGATGTTGGAGAACACGTCGCGCGTGCCGTCGGCCGCTTCCTGGGCCGAGCGGGTGATCTCGCCCGCTGCCGCGCGCTGCTCTTCCATGGCAGCCGCGATGGCGGTGGCGATTTCCGACATTTCGTGGATCGTGCCGCCGATCGAGGACATCGCCTCGACCGCCTTGGCCGTCGCACCCTGGATACCGGAGATGTGCTCGGAGATGTTCTGCGTCGCCGCGCCGGTCTGGCTGGCCAGCGCCTTCACTTCCGACGCCACGACCGCGAAGCCCTTGCCCGCTTCGCCCGCGCGCGCCGCCTCGATGGTGGCGTTCAGGGCCAGCAGGTTGGTCTGCTCGGCGATGTCGTTGATGAGGCTGACGATATTGTCGATCGACTTGGCCGCATCGTCGAGACGCTGCACGTCTTCATTGGTGCGCTCGACCTGGTCGACGGCAGAACCGGCGATCTCGGTGGAGCGGGCGATCTGCTGCGAGATCTCGCCGATCGAGGAGACCATTTCCTCGGCCGCGGCCGCCACGGTCTGAACGTTCTGCGACGCGCCTTCGGAGGCCTGGGCCACGGCGGCGGACTTGCCGGTGGTGGCCGCAGCCGTCGAGCTCATGGCGCGGGCAGCCGCTTCCATACGGTGTGCCGCTTCGCCGACCTGGCTGAGTGCATCCGACGAGGCCTGTTCGAAGGCCTGGATCAGGCTTTCCACGGCCGCCGAACGCTTCTCCTTCATGCGGCGTTCCTGCTCGGTTTCCGCTTCCAGGCGCGCACGCTCCTTGGCGTTCTGGCGGAACACGTCCACCGAGCGCGCCATGTCGCCGATCTCGTCCTGGCCCGGGGTGAAGCCCAGATTGACGTCATTATCGCCTTCAGCCAGCGCGCGCATGGTGCGGGCCATCGCCGTCAGGCGCTTGAGCAGCGTGTTGTTGACGTAGAACCAGGCAATTGCGAGCGCCACCACGAGGCCGATCGCCGCAATGGAGATCAGCAGGATGCGGCCGGCAATCACGGCAGCGTTCGCGGCATCGGTCGCGTTGTCGACACGGCCGGCGACCTGCTGCTTGTAACCTTCAACACTGGCCAGCAGCGTCTCGGCCGACAGGCGCGCCTCTTCGGCGACCACTTCGGCAGCAACAACGGCGGCAAGTTCCGCCTTGCGCAGTTCGAAAATCCCGGTGTCGCCCTCGCCGAAGGCGATCAGGCTGTCGGCCTGGCCGCGCATCACGTCGGAGACGATCGGGCCGAGAATGGCGAGGTTCACATCCAGTTCGCCGACGGCTTCGTCCCAGCGGTCAAACACCGCGTCGACATCCGGATTGGTCGAGGCAATATCGACCTCGGTGTACTGGATCATCATCTGGTTGGCCGCCAGCAGCGAACGCAGCAGGCTTTCGATGTCCGCGTCGGTGCTGGTGTCGAGGGCATTCTCGACGCTGGAAGCGAACTGGGCGCGCGCCGCGCGGGCCTGCGCGGTGGCGTCATAGCGTTCGTCGCGGATCTGGAGCCGGCGGTCCACAACCTCATTCATGCTCTCGACGAGTTCGGAGAGATCGGCGACGGCCGTCGCCAGAGCCGCGGTTTCCGCCTCGCCGCCGATCGCCTGGAGATCTTCCAGTTCGCCCGTCAACTGCTCGCGGTAATCGACGACGCGATTGTAGTTGGCCAGACGCGCATCCACCGTCGGGGACAGGGCAAAGCTGGACAGCGCCTCGGAGAGGGCCTGGCTGTCCTCGCTCAGCGAGTCGACGGCCTGGGTTTCCGGAATGGCACGCTCGGCAATCTGCTGCACGGCGTAGTTCGCCGAATTGAAGCCGGTCACACCGACCACTGCTGCGATCAGCGTCATGGCCGACGTCAGACCAAATGCAGCCAGGAGCCGGACCCGGATACTCGAGGTCTTGTCGAGGAAGTTGGCGAACACAGAATTCATTGGATGGCCCCTTACGGTTAATGCCCCCGATAAAAAGATACGGCGACGCTACCGCGCCGCCGTAAATGAATTCTTATTCTTGTGAGCGCTTTCCGGTTCTATCGCCGGATGGCGCAGTATTTCTTTATGTTCAACCGCCGAGGTTGAAGTCGAAGCGCTGCTGGACGCCTTCGGATGCACTCGCCGCCGGCGCATAGGCCCAGCCTTCGATGGCGCGCAGAACGGCGCGGTCGAACACGCCTTCCGGGCTCGCTTCGACGACCGTGGCGTTCTCGACGACGCCTTCGGCCGAAACCGTGTATTCGACAACCGCATAGCCCTCGATCCCGCGACGTTCGGCACCACGCGGATATTCCGGTGCCTCGACCTGGGTGCGCTCGCGATCGTCCTGTGCCAGTGCCGGAGCCGCCGTGAAAGCCATCGCCGTCATTGCCGCTGCCAGAAACATGGTTCCCGTCTTGTTCATCGACATACCCTTCATCCAGTTCTTGGTTCGAGGCGCTGCCCGGGATTTTCCCCGTGTTCGAACGCCCGTTGATTTCCTGCGGACCCGTTCTGTCCGACGTGATGAAGAATGACCGAAACCGGTTGCCAAACGCTTAAGTGCGATTCGATTTTTCGAGCGGTTGTGGAATTTTTTTATCTTGCAAATTCAATTGTTTAGCTGTTTTGAATTTGAAGATTTGGTTACTTGTGCCAAAACGCGACATGTCTTCGCCGGATTCTTCGTAAACATCGAATTAACCGCGAAAAAACAATTCGATCCTTCCTGGTCGCTTCAACCGGACCCCTCGCATGCCCCCCACCGACCGCCGCATCGATGCCGACACGCTGACCGGATTTCTGGCGGCCGTCCTGACGGCAGCCGGAGCCCGCAAGCCTGACGCCGATTGTGTCGCGGCGCACCTGGCTGACGCCAATCTGAAGGGCCATGACAGTCACGGCGCCGGCCTGCTGCCGGTCTATGTCCACCATATCCGCAAGGGCCTGGTCGAGACCGGGGCGACCTCCGCCACACTGACCGACACCGCGGTTCTGCTGCGCATCGACGGGAATGGTGGATGGGGCGCGCCGGCCGGTTTCGGCCTGATCGAACAGGCCGGACAGAAGGCGAAGGCCGGCGGGCTGGCGGCGGCCACGCTCGGCGATGTGCACCATCTCGGCCGTATCGGCGCCTATGGCGAGCGCGCGGCCGCGGCCGGGCTGGCCTCGATCCATTTTGTCAGCGTCGGCGATCATGCGCCGCTGGTGGCGCCCTTCCGGGGGTCAGACGCCCGCTTTGGCACCAACCCGGTCTGCATCGCCTTCCCGGCGACGGCAAAGCGGCCAGCCTTCGTGCTGGACATGGCGACCAGCCGGATCGCGCTGGGCAAGGCCCGGGTCGCGGCCAACAAGGGCATCGCGCTGGCCCCGGGCAATCTAATCGACGAGAAGGGCCGGCCCACGACCGATCCCAACGGCATGGCCGGCTTCGAGCTCAAGGGTGCGCTGACACCGATGGGCCGCCACAAGGGATACGGGCTGGCCTTTGCCTGCGAGATCCTCGCCGGCGTCCTGTCGGGCGCGGGTACGATCCAGCCGGGGCGCGAGCGGCGCGGCGGGCTGCAGAACGGGCTCTTCTCCATCCTGATCGACCCGGCCGCCTTCGGCGATCCGGCCTGGATGGAGGACGAGATCGAGGCGCTGGCCGATTATGTCCTCGCCTCGCCGCCGATGGACTGGGACAGCCCGGTTCTCTACCCCGGCGATCCCGAGCGCGCCGCCGAGGGCAAACGCCGCCGCGAGGGCATCCCGATGGACGACACCACGATTGCCCAGCTGAACAAGTCGGCCGAAATCGCGGGCTGCCCGGATCGCCTCTAGGGCAAATGCTCCTCCGCGCCCTGCAAGGCACGAAGGAGCATGCCGGTCAGGCCAGGCTCAGGCGGACGTCCACATTATTGCGGGTGGCGTTGGAATAGGGACAGACCTGGTGTGCGGCGTCGACCAGCGCCTGTGCCGTATCGCGTTCCAGGCCCGGAAGGTCGACCTTGAGATCGATATCGAGGCCGAACCCGCCCTCATCGCGCGGACCGATGCCGACCGTCGTCTCGACCGTTGCGTCGGCCGGAACCTTCGTACCGACCTTGCCGGCCACAGCTTTCATGGCGCCGATGAAGCAGGCCGAATAGCCCGCCGCGAACAATTGCTCCGGATTGGCGCCTTCGCCGCCTGCACCGCCAAGTTCTTTCGGCGTGGCGAGCTTCAGTTTCAGCGTCCCGTCGAGGGTTTCCGCCGTACCGTCACGGCCGCCGGTGGCCCGGGCCGTCGTCTTGTACGCAACCTTTACAGACATTGTGCGTCCTTCCTGATGAGCGGCCTCGCGGCCAGGTAACTTTTGCACGATTAAATCGTGCGCGATATAATTGGGAAGCCGATGCCCCGTCGTCAAGCGCTTGCGATCATATCGCGTACGATTAAATTGATGGCCTTGTTCAAGCGAGAGCCACAATGCCTGAAACCCCTGCCCCCGCCGCCTTCCCGGAAAAGATCCGGCTGAACGATCTGGTCTGTTTCGCCGTCTATTCGGCGAACAATGCCTTCAATCGCTTCTACAAGCCGATCATGGCAGAGCTGGGTCTGACCTATCCGCAATTCCTGGTGCTGATGGCGCTGTGGGAAGAGGACGGCCAGGGCGTCGGCCAGCTGGGCGAACGGCTCGGCCTGGAATCCAACACGCTCACACCGCTGCTCAAACGCATGGAAACCGCCGGCGTCATCGAACGCCGCCGCGACAAGGCTGACGAGCGCCGCGTCGCCGTGCAGCTGACGCCGCCCGGCCGGGATCTGGAAGCCAAGGCCGGCGCCCTCCTTGCCTGCGTGCCGCAAGCCACGGGCATGACCACGGACGAGCTGGTCGAGCTCAGAACCGCGGTCGAACGCCTGCGCGACAATCTCGCCTGCGCCCGCGACGGCGACTGATCAGCTGCGCTCGAGCCCGTGCAGGGCAAAGGTGTCGAGAATGTCGTCGCCGATCCGTTTGGGGCGGCGGGTGTCGCGGTCGATCAGGCACCATTCCGTCGTCGCGCGGGCAGAGAAGCGTTTCGCGCCGGGCTTGCGGATATCGACATGGCGATCGAAGCGCGGCCCGTGAATGCGGCCCAGCCAGGTGCGGATCTCGGCCGTCTCGCCGGGCTGGATGGCGTCGCGATACTCGATCGTGTGCTTCAGCGCGATCCAGATATCGCTGGCGATCATCTCCGGCGTGGCGACGCGGTGCCAGTGGGTGATGGCGATATCCTGGACCCAGCGCAGATAGACGACATTATTGACGTGGCCCAGCTCGTCGATATCGCCCGGCCCCGGCACGACCCGGCGCATCAGCGCCGTCTCGAAGGAGACACAGCCCAGCCCTTCGCCGTCGACCGCCTGCTCCGGCCCGATCACCCCGGCCAGCGAAATCCCGCTGTCATCCATCACACTCTCCTTCGCAGGTGCACAATATATGGATGGCGGCGTGGCAGGTGAAGGGGGTGGGCCGCTGCGCGGCCAAACACGCTCGCGACCCCTTCTCCCCTCCCGGGGAGAAGGTGGGCGAAGCCCGGATGAGGGGCGCGCGCCAGCGCCACGCTAAAGAAGAGTCTTTAAGTGGCCGCTCCCGCGGCCGCCCCTCACCCTGCCCTCTCCCCGGGAGGGGAGAGGAGAGCGTGGCCGGAGAACCCCCGCCCCTATTTCGGCGCGGAGATATGGATCGGGTGGCCCAGCGCGGTCAGGGCGGCTTCGGCGAAGCCTTCGGTGAGGGTCGGGTGGACGTGGATCGTGCCGGAAATGTCTTCCAGGCGCGCGCCCATCTCGACCGCCAGGGCGAATTCGCCCGACAGCTCGGAGACGTGCGTGCCCACGGCGTGGATGCCCAGGATGACATGATCGTCCTTGCGCGCGGTGACGCGGACGAAACCGCCATCCGTACCGGCATCCATGGAGAGATAGCGGCCCGAGGCGGCCAGCGGGAATTTGCCCGTGATCACCTCTTCGCCCTTCGCCTTGGCCTCATCCGGCGTCAGGCCGACACCGACGACTTCCGGCTCGGTGAAGCAGACGGCAGCGATCGCCACCGGGTCGTGCACCCGGCGCTGGCCGGCGATGATCTCGGCGACCATCTCGCCCTGGGCCGTCGCCTTGTGCGCCAGCAGCGGCTCGCCGACGACATCGCCGATGGCATAGACGCCGCGCATGCCAGTGCGGCACTGGGCATCGACCTTGATGAACTTGCCATCCATGTCGAGGCCCATGTTTTCAAGGCCCCAGCCATCGAGGCAGGCCTTGCGGCCGACGGCGACGAGGATCTTGTCGGCCTCGATCGACTGGGTCTCGCCCTTGGCGTCCTCATATTCCAGAACGGCTTTGCCGCCCTTTGTCTCGGTCACGCCCTTGGCCTTGCACGACAGGTGGACATCCACCTTGTGCTTCTTCAGCCACATCGTGATCGGGCGGGTGATTTCCTTGTCATAGAGCGGCAGGATGCGGTCCAGCGCCTCGATGAAGGTCACTTCGGTGCCCAGCTTGCGATAGGCGATGCCCAGTTCCAGGCCGATATAGCCCGCCCCGACAACGACCAGCTTTTCCGGACGCTCGGTCAGATCCAGTGCCTGGGTCGACCCGATCACCGACTTGCCGAACGGCATGAAGGGCAATTCCACTTCCACCGAACCGGTCGCCAGGATCACATTCTCGGCCGTGATCTCGACCTTCTCGCCGTCTTCCTGCGTGACGATGCAGGTCTTGGCGTTGGAGAATTCGGCCCAGCCGGCGATGTGTTCGGCACCGGCGGCCTTGATCAGCTGCGCCACGCCGCCGGTCAGTTTGGAGACGATGCCGTCTTTCCAGCCCACCAGCTTGCCCATGTCCAGCTTGGGCTCTTCGGACAGGGAGATGCCGAAACGGTCGCCCTTGGCGGCTTCGGACATATGCTCGAACTCGGTCGCCGCATGGATCATCGCCTTGGAGGGGATGCAGCCGCGATTGAGGCAGGTCCCGCCCAGACCGTGCTTGTCGACAATAATCGTGTCGAGGCCCAGCTGGCCGGCGCGGATCGCAGCCGGATAGCCGCCCGGGCCACCACCGACGACGAGGACCTGGCAAGTGCGTTGTTGCATGGCGTGCGCTCCCTAGCCCATGAACAGGGTGGCCGGGTTCTCCAGGAACCCTTTGACCCGCTGGATCAGCATGGCGGCGTCATAGCCGTCGACGATGCGGTGGTCGAAACAGGATGACAGGTTCATCACCTTGCGCGGCACGACCTGGCCGTCCGCGTCATAGCGCGGCAGGGTCTGCATCTTGTTGACGCCGATGATGGCCGTTTCCGGCGCATTCAGGATCGGCGTGGTGACCAGGCCGCCGATCGCCCCCAGCGAGGTGATGGTGATGGTCGAACCGGTCAGCTCGTCCTTGGTTGCCTTGCCGTCCTTGGCAGCCTGGCCGAGACGGCCGAGCTCGCTCGCGATCTGCCAGATGTCCAGGCTCTCGGCGTGCTTGATCACCGGCACCATCAGACCGTTCGGCGTCGCTGCGGCGATGCCGCAATGGACGGCGTCATACTTGGTCAGCACCATGGCCTCGCCATCGAAATGGGCATTGGCCTGGGGCGTGTGCGGCAGGGCCCGCGTCAGTGCCATCACGAGGAAGGGGATGAAGGTCAGCTTGGGCTGGTCTTCGCGGCGCGTATTGTTGAGATGCGCCCGCAGCTCTTCCAGCGCGGTGACGTCGATCTCCTCGACATAGGCGATGTCGGGAATGGTGCGCTGGGCGCGCGACATGTTGTCGGAGATGCGCCGGCGCAGGCCGATCACCTTCTCCTCGGTGACACCGGTCTGCGGCGCGCGGATCGCCGTGCCGCCCCCGCCGGACTTGGACGCGAGGCGTCCGCCGGACTTGATGAAATCGTCCAGATCCTCGTGCGTGATGCGGCCGGCCGGACCCGTGCCCGGCACCAGGCCGAGATCGATATCCTTGTCCAGGGCGCGCTTGCGCACGGCCGGGCTGGCCAGCGGGCGCTCGCCGGTCATGCGGGCAGCCACGGAAGGCGCCGCAGCGGCCTGTTCCGGCTCGACGGGCTTTTTCGGCTCGGGCCGGGCCGGCGCCTCCGGTTCCGGCTCTTTCGCGTCGTCCTCGGCCGGAGCCGCGCCTTCGGTGGCGATGAACATGATCTCGGTGCCAACGGCGATGACATCGCCCGGTGCGCCGACCAGCTTGGTAACGGTGCCGTTTACGGCACAGGGGATTTCCACCGTCGCCTTGTCGGTCATCACGTCCAGCACGTGCTGGTCCTCGGTGACGGTGTCACCTTCCTTGACGTGCCATTCGACGATCTCGGCCTCGACGATCCCTTCGCCGACATCGGGCATCTTGTAGCGGTATTCGCTCATCTTAAGCCTCCAGAACGGCGTTCATCGCATTGATGAAACGCTCCGGGCCCGGGAAGTAGGACCATTCATGCGCATGCGGGTAAGGTGTGTCCCAGCCGGTAACGCGCTGGATCGGCGCCTCGAGAGCATAGAAGCATTCTTCCTGGATCTGCGCGGCCAGCTCGGCTGCGAAACCGGACGTGCGCGGCGCTTCCTGGGCAACGATGCAGCGGCCGGTCTTGTTGACCGAACGGGCGATCGTCTCGATGTCGTAGGGCACCAGGGTGCGCAGATCGATGATCTCCGCATCCACGCCGGCCTTTTCCGCCGCTGCCTGGGCGACGAGCACCAGCGTGCCATAGGTGACGACGGTCACGGCATTGCCTTCGCGCACCACATCCGCCTTGCCGATCGGCACGGTGTAATGGCCCTCGGGCACCTCGCCCTTGGGATGTTTGCCCCAGGACGACAGCGCACCGCCGGAATGCCCGTCGAACGGACCGTTATAGAGACGCTTGGGCTCGAAGAAGATCACCGGATCCGGGCTTTCGATGGCCGAGATCAGCATGCCCTTCGCGTCATACGGGTTGGACGGCATCATCACCTGCACACCCGGGATATGGGTGAAGAAGGCTTCCGGGCTCATCGAGTGGGTCTGGCCGCCGCGGATACCGCCGCCGCAGGGTGTGCGGATCACCACCGGTGCGGTGAAAGTGCCGGCCGTGCGATAGCGCAGGCGCGACAGTTCCGACACGATCTGGTCGAGGCCGGGGAAGATATAGTCGGCAAACTGGATTTCCGCGACAGGCTTGAGACCCCGCGCCGCCATGCCGATCGCCATGGCGACGATGGCCGCCTCGTTGATCGGTGCATCGAAGGAGCGGTCGAGACCGTATTTCTTCTGCAGGTTTGCCGTGACGCGGAACACGCCGCCGAAATAGCCGGCATCCTCGCCAAAGCTGACGACGTCGCCATCGCGTTCCATCATCACGTCCAGGGCCGAGTTGAGGGCCTGGATCATGTTCATCGTGGCCATGTCCTAGACTCCCAGATCCTGGCGCTGGCGGCGCAGGCGCCAGTCCTGTTCGGCGTAAACATCCTCGAAGATGGAGTTGACCGGTGACAGCGGGCCATCATGCAGCGTGCCGTAGCTTTCCGCTTCCTTGTAGGAGGCGATTACCAGCTCGTTCTGTTCCTTCTCCAGCGCGGTGTGACGCGCCTCGTCCCACTCGCCCAGGCCGATGAGATGGTTCTTCAGGCGCGCGATCGGGTCGCCCAGCGGCCAGATCTCGTTCTCGCCCTTGGGACGGTAGCCGGACGGATCGTCCGAGGTGGAGTGCGCGTCGGCGCGATAGGTAAAGGTCTCGATCACCGTGGCACCATGACCGGCACGGGCGCGCTCGGCGGCCCATTGCGTGGCGGCATAGACGGCGAGGAAGTCATTGCCGTCGACCCGCAGCGAGGCCAGGCCGTAGCCCAGCCCTTTCAGCGCGAAGCTGGGTGACTGACCGGCGGCGATGCCCTGGAAGGTCGAGATGGCCCACTGATTGTTGACGACGTTGAGGATCACCGGCGCCTTGTAGGTCGAGGCCAGAACCAGCGCGCCGTGGAAATCGCCCTCGGCCGTCGAGCCCTCGCCGATCCAGCTTGCGGCGATCTGCTTGTCGCCCTTGTACTGGCACGCCATCGCATAGCCCACGGCCTGCGGGAATTGCGTCGCCAGATTGCCGGAGATCGAGAAGAAATTGCCTTCAGCCCAGGTGTAGTGCACCGGCAGCTGGCGGCCCTTCAGATTGTCACGGCTGTTGGAAATGCAGTGGCACATCATGTCGACGATGTCGCGGCCGCGCGCAAACAGGATGCCCTGCTGACGGTAGGACGGGAAGACCATGTCGCCCTTGTCCAGCGCCATCGCGCCGGCGACGGCAACCGCCTCCTCGCCCGTCGACTTCATGTAGAAGCTCATCTTGCCCTGACGCTGCAGCTTCAGCATGCGGTCGTCATAGGTGCGGGTGAGCATCATGTGGCGCAGGCCCTCGCGCAGCACGTCCGGCTTCAGCTTGGGATCCCAGTCGCCGACGGCCTGGTGGTTGTGATCGAGCACACCGATCAGGCCGAGCGCCAGGTCGCGCGTCTCCATACCCGCTACGGACGGGTCGGGACGCGGCGCCTCACCGGCAGCCTGCAGGTCGAGATGGGAGAAGTCGGGCGTGTCGCCGGGCCGGACATGAGGCGCCGGAACATGGAAGCGGGGTTCGTCTTGTGCCATGGGCTCTCGCTGAACTGATGGGGCGTCTGGGCCCCGGCAATCGCCGCGATATACTGGCTCGCGAGCGCGAGACGGCGTCTAACGCGGATGGACAGGTCTTGTCTACCGTTGGAATGCGGCGCCATTTCGGGGTTCGCAAGTGCAATATATTGGATTAATTTCGCAGAAATCCATGGTTTGAGGAAATAATGACCGCCACTCTAGACACGATTGATGTCCGCATTCTGGAAGCCCTGCAGGAAGATGCCGGCCGCTCGGTCGCCGATATCGCCGAAATCGTCGGCCTGACACCCTCGCCCTGCTGGCGCCGGATCCGGCGGCTGGAAACCGAAGGCATCATCAAGCGCCGCTCGGTCCAGCTCGACCGCCGCGCCATCGGCCTGATGTTCACCGCCTATCTGGAAGTGAAGATCCAGCCGGCCCGCAAGGCGAATTACGAAAAGTTCGAAAGCGCCATCCAGTCCTTCAAGGAAGTCACCGAAGCGGCCACCATGACCGGCCCCTATGACTACCTGCTCAAGGTCGTGACGCCGGACATCGATAGCTATAACGACTTCATGTACGAGAAGATGATCCCGCTCGACGTGGTCGGCGATTTCCGCACCTCCGTGCAGATCCGCAATGTGAAGGAAGGCCGCGGCCTGCCCCTCAACCATATCGAGGACTAGGTGGCCCTTCGCCAGCGCAGCATGACGGGGCCGCTCCTGTGGGGCGCCGCGATCCTCGTCGCGGTCGTCATCGTGATCGTTCTGCGCTTCGACCTCTCCGGCAATCTGGAGATCGATGCCTGTCTGGATGCGGGCGGCCGCTGGGACCATGCCGCATCGCGCTGCGACTTCACCCCGCCTCAGGAAGAGGCCAGCCGCGGCAGGACGACGGCGCGATAGGCCCGCTCGATCTCCGCGTCCAGCGCTTCGGGAACGGGCTCGCCCGGCAGGTAGAGCTTCACGGCACCCAGGGGAAAGCCGATCAGGCCGAGCCGTGCGATCTCCAGGGGCAGGCCTGTGTGCCGGCAGAAGGCGTCGATCGCCACCATCACCCGGTCATTGGCCGCGGCGAGTTCGGCCTGCAGCGCCTCCGGCGTATTGTCCGACATCAGCTCGCTGCGCCGGCAGCAGACCAGGATCAGCGCCTTGTCCGGCTCGGCGCGGCAGAAGCGCGGCGTCTCCAGCGCCGCTGCCAGTCCCGGCACCTCGCCGGGCTGATCGAGGGCTGCAAGAAAACGGGCATGGAATGCGCCCAGCGTGTCCAGCCAGGCCCGCGCCAGTAGTCCCTCACGCGAACCGAAGCGATGGTAGAGCGAGCCGACCGAGACGCCGGTCTCCTCCACCACGCTCTGCATGCGCACCTCGCCGTCACGCACCAGCATGCGGCCAACGGCCGCAAACACATCATCGTCGGAGAATGTTGACCGCCGGCCCATATTAGAACATTATTTCTAGAACAAACTTTCCAATACGAGTCACTATCATGCCCCTCCTGCTCTGGCTAGCGGCCGCCATGGCCCTGCTCACCACACTGGTTCACACATTCGCCGGCGGCCGGGAAGTCGCGCGGCCGCTGCTTGCCAGCAACGCCCTGCCACCGGCCTCGAAATGGCTGAACTATTATTGCTGGCATATCACCACCATCCTGCTCGCCTTCATGGTGGCCGGATATGCCCTCGCCGCCTGGGATGCGGCTTACCGGCCGATCGCGCTTTTCCTGACGCCGCTGTGCGCCACGCTGAGTGTGCTCAGCGCGGCCGTCGCGGTGAAGGGCGGCATCGCGCCGCTCAAACTGCCCTCGACCAGCCTGTTCGCGGCTACGGCTGCGCTTGGCGTCGTCGGTCTCGCACTCTAGCGAACACGCGCGGTCTGACGGAGGGCCATCATGAGAAAGGGCGCAGCCGGCCGGCCGCGCCCTTCTCCGTTCCAGTGTGTCGAAACGCTTACACCATGCGCTCGACGGCCACGGCGGTTGCTTCACCGCCGCCGATGCACAGCGAGGCAACGCCCTTGGTCTTGCCGGCCTTTTCCAGCGCCGCCAGCAGCGTCACCATGATGCGGGCGCCGGAGGCGCCGATCGGGTGACCCAGGGCGCAGGCGCCACCATTGACGTTGATGATGTCGTGGGAAATGCCCAGCTCCTTCATCGCGATCATCGGCACGACGGCAAAAGCCTCGTTGATCTCCCACAGATCGACATCCTCGACCTGCCAGCCGGCCCGCTCGACGACCTTGCGCATGGCAGGCACCGGCGCGGTGGTGAAATAGGCCGGTTCGTGGGCATGGGCTGCCGTCGCGACGATACGGGCGATCGGCTTGATGCCGCGGCGCTCGGCTTCGGACTGGCGCATCATCACCAGGGCTGCCGCACCGTCGGAGATGGCCGACGCATTGGCCGCCGTGACCGTACCGTCCTTGGAGAAGGCCGGACGCAGGGACGGGATTTTCTCCGGCATCGCCTTGCGCGGCAGCTCGTCGGTATCGACCGTCACATCGCCCTTGCGGGTCTGGATCGTCACCGGCGTGATCTCGCGCTTGAAATCGCCCTCCTTGGTCGCGCGCTGGGCGCGGGCCAGGGTTTCCAGGGCGTAGGCATCCTGCTGTTCGCGGGTGAACTGGTGTTCTTCCGCGATCATGTCGGCATAGACACCCATCGGCTTCTTCTCGTAGGCATCCTCGAGACCGTCCTGGGCCATGTGGTCCTTGATCGTGTCATGACCGTATTTGAAGCCTGCGCGATGCGTGGGCAGCATATGCGGCGCGTTGGTCATCGATTCCATGCCGCCGGCGATGATGATCTCGGCATCGCCCGAGGCAATCGCCGCGCGGCCCATGATCGCCGCCTGCATGCCCGAACCGCACATCTTGTTCAGCGTGGTCGCCTCGACGGATTTGGGCAGGCCGGCCTTGATCGCGGCCTGGCGGCCCGGCGCCTGGCCCTGGCCGGCCATCAGCACATTGCCCATCAGGATCTGGTCGACATCGTCGCCGGCGAGACCGGCCTCTTCCATCGCCGCCTTGACGGCAATCGCACCGAGTTCGTTGGCCGAAAGCGGCGCCAGCTCACCCAGCAGGCCGCCCATCGGGGTGCGGGCCATGCCGACGATGACAATGGGATCGTCGCTAGCACTCATTTCGTGTCTCCTCAGGGGTTGGTTTCGTCTCTAGTCTGGCGCGCATGATCGAAAGATGCGGCACAGCGTCAAGCATTTTCGCAGATGCGACATCGGCGGTCCGGACCTGGCCGCGATTGTCCGATTGGGGACAATCCCTTCTGCTGTTTGCCGTTTTCGCGCTCATCGCTGCCTATTTGGGGCAACATGAATCACTGTTCAAGTTTTCCCTGACCGATGAATGGCGGCCATTCATCGCCATTGCGGCAGCGGCAATCCTGGTCCCCGCGCTCGCCGAAGAGATGGTTTTCCGGGTCCTGCTCGGCGGCCGGACCGGCTGGCTGAGAGCCGCCCTCGCCCTGACCGCCTTCGTGCTCTGGCACCCCGTACAAGTCTGGCTCGGCCTGCCGATGGCCCAGCCGGTCTTCCTGGAGCCGGGCTTCCTGGCGATCGTCGCGCTGCTGGGACTGGCCTGCACCCTCGCCTGGCACCGCAGCGGCTCGGTCTGGCCCGCCGTCATGATCCACTGGCTGACCGTGGTGGCCTGGAAAGGACTGACGGTTCCGGGTTAGGCGTCGTCTTCGCCGGAAAACAGAAACAAGAGGGCTCGATGCCCCTCCACAATGCGTGCCACTTCCAGCTGATCATCAGAATACCGGAACAGGATCAAGTAATTGCCCTCAGGCACACATCTCATCCCGGCTCCCAGCTCTTCGCAGGACCGGCCGAGCTTGAAGGGCGTTTCGCAAAGGCTCGAACACCGTTGCGAAAGTCGTTCTACAAAGCGATGAGCGACCGTACTGCTCCCGCTTTTCTCAGCGATATAGGCCGCTATCATATCCAGATCGTCCAGCGCCCGCCGTGTCAGCCGAAGCGCAAACAAGACTAAGTCTTGTCCGACCCAAGCCGCCGGGCCGTTTGCCTCAGGTGCGCCTTCACCTCTTCCGGCGTATAGCGCCGGGGGTCGGCCAAAGCCTCTTCCAGCGACTGCCGCAACTCAGCCAGCCTCGCCTCGCGTTCAGAAATGAGGCGCAAACCGTCTTCCACCACTTCGGCCTCCGTCTTGTAACGGCCCTGCTCCACCTGCTCTTTGACGAAAACCTGCCAGCGCTTGTCGAGCGAAATGGACATGGAACGCCTCCTTCTGGTTGCAATTCTAGCACGCTTCGGTGCGGAATGCTCCCCTTTTGTTCCGCTGTGACGGAGAGTATTTTCGTCGGCCATACATACGCCGTCATCCCACGGTCCCTGCGCAGCAGGGATCCGGGGGACCTCAGCTAACCTGTCGGCAAGTCTGGCGCGCCGCTGCCACAGCCTGTTGTCCACCTGGATAGCTGAGGTCCCCCGGACCACCCGCCTCCGCTTCGCGCAGGCTGGCCGGGGGATGACGGTGTGTGAAGGCAGGAAAGGAACGCCCGGGAACGCGCCACGGACACACGCCCCTGCCCTCACCCGATCAGCCGCACACCCGTACCCGCATTGCCGCGCCCGCTCGTCGACGCGATCCAGCCGCCGCCCAGCACGCGGTCTTCGTCGTCGCTGGAATAGAAGACGCAGGCCTGGCCCGGCGCGACGCCCTCCTCGCCCTTGGCGAGGACGACGCTGACGCTGTCACCGTCGACGGCCAGGGCGGCGGGCACGGGCGGCCGCGTCGAGCGCACCTTCACGCGCACGGGCGCGCCGTCCGACAGGGCGTCGTCGCCCAGCCAGTTGATCTCCTTCAGGCCGATCGTATCGACTTCCAGAGCCTCGCGCGGGCCGACAATCACCTGCGCCGTTTCAGCGTCCAGACGCACGACATAAAGCGGGTCGCCCAGGGCGATGTTCAGCCCGCGGCGCTGACCGACCGTATAGCGGATCACCCCGTCATGATTGCCCAGCACCCGGCCGTCGACATGCACGATCTCACCCGGACGCGAGGCGCCGGGACGGACTTTCTCGACAATGTCGACATAGCGGCCCTGGGGCACAAAGCAGATGTCCTGGCTGTCCGGCTTGTCGGCGACGACGAGGCCGAAGGCTTCAGCCAGCTGGCGCGTCTGGTCCTTGTTGAGATGACCCAGCGGGAAGCGCAGGAAATCCAGCTGCTCATGCGTGGTCGCGAACAGGAAGTAGGACTGGTCCTTGCCGGCATCGGCGGCCCGGCGCAGCTCCGGCCCGTTCGGCCCGGCCACACGCTGGATGTAATGCCCGGTCGCCATACAGGCCGCACCCAGCTGGCGCGCCGTGTCCAGCAGATCGGCAAACTTGACCGTCTGGTTGCAGCGCACGCAGGGAATGGGCGTGTAGCCGGCCAGATAGGTATCGGCGAACTCCTCGATCACCGCCTCGCGGAACCGGCTTTCATAATCGAGCACATAATGCGGAAAGCCGCAGGCCTCGGCGACGCGCTTGGCGTCGTAGATGTCCTGACCGGCACAGCAGGCGCCCTTCTTCTGGATCGCGGCGCCATGATCGTAAAGCTGCAGCGTCACGCCGACGACGTCATAGCCGGCGCGGTGCAGCACGGCCGCCGTGACGGAACTGTCGACGCCGCCGGACATGGCCACCACAACGCGATGGTCTGCCGGGTTGCCGCCCAGCCCCAGCGGATCGCCGGACAGGTTGAATTCGGAAAGCAGTGCATCGGCGCGCGCCAGGGCGTCGCCGGAAACCAGCGTGGTCATTCTTGCGCCTCCAACGGGGTCAAGGCCCGGAGCAAACGGTTATCGATTGCGGTGATATAGAAGAAAGGGAGCGCAATGACGAGTCGGTCAGGCTCACGCCAAGGTCAAAGCCCGAAAGAGAGCTGGTCTCTCCAAGCCAGAAAAAACAAAACCCCAATTCCGAGGACTATGGCGATCAGCCAAACTCCAGGATTGGTAGTGTCCATCCGATCAAAGACATCGCGCGGGGCTTCGCCGTCGGCTCTGGTTGATCTTGCGGACAGGACAAACCAAACAACACCCAGCCCGACGATGCTGACAACGGTGGCGACAGTAGCAGCAAGGCCTGGTTCTCCGCCATTTAACAGGAGAGCCAACGCGAAGACGGCACACCACAGCCCTACTATTGCAGCAAGAGCAGCTTTCATGAAGCTAGCTTATTCGAGATAGCCACTCGCACAATGCTCAGCCCCGCAACGGCGCGCTACCGCAGATAGTTCAGCAGCGAAACCTGGTTCAGCGAGGAGAAGGTCGCCGCCGAGACCTGCACGGCCGTCTGGGCCTGCTGGAAACGGGTCGCGGCCTCGGCCATGTCGGCGTCCTCGATGTCGGAAATCATCAGGGTGATGAAGTCCTGGCGCTCGACATGATTGGTCTTCAGATTCTCCACATGCGCCTGCCGCGTACCGTTCTCGCCGACGCGGGCATGCAGATTGTCCAGCGCAGACACGACATTCTGGATCTCGGTCTGCAGGAAGGCTTCCTGCGCCGCGGAAAGCGGGCTGGCGAAGGGCCCGTTCGGGCCTGCGTCGAAATCGGCGATCCGCTTGAAGGACGCCATCACATCGCCGCCGACATCGCTGGCCAGCATACCCACCTCGATCGAATAGTTCTGGTCGAGCTGGACCTGCGGCTTGCGGTCATTGTTCTGGAAGGCCTCGTCGGCATTCGCCATGGGCACAAGGTCCGACAGATCCGAAATTCCGACCGACGGCACATCGGTGCGCGTGCCGCTGAACAGATAGGTGCCGGCATGCTGCGTATTGAGCGCGTTGGTGACCTCGTAGAAGGCCTCGCGCGTCTGCTGCATGATGTAGTCGCCTTCCTTGGTGGTGATCGCAAGGCGCAGGCTGTTGGCGGCGTCGGCGATCTGCTCCAGCGCCGTGTCCTGGGCGGCCAGCCGGGTCTCGGTGCGCGTCGCAGCTTCCTCATAGCTCTTGGCCTGGGTTTCCGCGGCGCGGGCGGCCGACAGCATCTCGGCCTGATAGCCGACGCCCTTGAGATCGTGCACCAGCTTGCCGGTCGTCAGCTGTTGCTGCGCCTCGAACATCTGCTTCTGGGCCTTCATCAGGTCCATCAGCGCCGACTGGTTGGCGGCATAGGTGGAAATGCGCGTCATGAGTACAAAACCTCCTAGATGATATTCAGGAGAATATCGGTCATTTCCTTGGCGGCCTGCAGCATGCGGGCCGATGCGTTGTAGGATGTCTGGAAGCGCGTCATCGCGGCGAGTTCCTCGTCGAGATTGACCCCTTCCACATCGGTGCGTTTCTGGGCCGCGGTCTCACGCAACACGGCGGCCGACTCAGCAACACTCTCGGCGCGCGAGGCGCGAGAGCCGACCGCACCGGCCATGCGGGACGCGTAGTCCTGCAGGCTCACCGTCGTGCGGTTGAGCGAACCGGCTGCATCGAAGCTGCGGGGATTGGTCAAGGCGCCCTGCAGGGCGATGCCGCCGCGATTGTCGCCGGCCGTCACCACGACATCGCCGACAACCGTCGCGCCATCGATGTCCAGCTGGGCCAGGGCCAGCCGCGAGGCGTTCGACCGGATTGCCGGATCGACCCCGAAGCTTTCCGAACGCCCGGCGCGGGCTTCCAGGCCGACGCCGAAGATTTCCGAGAAGGCCAGGCCCGAACCCGGCCGCGACGTGGTGTCGCCGGTCAGGTTGACATCGAAGGCCTCATAGCCGGCATTCGGCGTCGAGGTCAGCTCGCCATTGGCGTCGAGGCTGAAGGTGACATAACGGCCGACACCCGTTGTGGTGTTGTTCAGCGCGGCGATGACATCGTTGAAGCTCTGACCGGCGACCATCGGGATGTCGACCGTCGTAACCCGGTCACCCGCTGCCGTCTTCACTTCAAAGCTGATCGTGGAACCGCCGGCAAATCCGTGCAGCTCAGCACCGGTCATGCCGGTTTCGAAAAAGCCGGGCTTGGCCGACTGCACGACATCATTGAGACCGAAGAAGTGCGCAAAACCGCGGCCGCCCCGGTCGCTGGGATTGACGTCATCCTGCAGGGTGGCGATACCGTTGGCCGCGGCATCCGCGGCAATCGTCAGCTGGCCATTGGCAAAACTGGCCGACCCGACACCGCCCAGCGCCGTGTCGATCGCCGTGGTCAGGCTGGCCACCGTCGTACCGATCGCAGCGGCCGGACCGCCATCGACCGACAGCGTGCCGGCGTCAAAATCGATATCGACGCGCCGAACCAGCGTGCCGGTATTGTCCGTCACGGCCAGCGTGGTCGCGCCCGTGAAATTGTGCAAGTCCGTGCCTTCCAGGCCGGTATTGCGACCACTCAGCGTCTGCGGCGGCGGATAGGCGGTGGCATTGTTGTGTGCCGCGTTCAGCGCGTCGGCTGCGCCCGCGGTCAGCTCGGCCAGCTCTTCGGCCATGGCGGGCAATTCCTTGTCCCGCATGTCGATGAGCGCGCGCAGCTCGCCGCTGGTGATATGGCTGTCCAGCTGTTGCGCCGTGCCGCCATTGGGCGGCTGGACGAAGATGTTGCCGTAATCGATGCCATAGGCACCCGTGCCGCCGGCATCATAGCTCAGCTTGGCCGGGTAATTGTCCAGCAGCAGCACGCCATCGCCGGTACGCACCACGACCCGGCCGTCAGGCTGGTAGTCCGAGCGTACGTCCATGTATTGCGACAGTTCGTCCAGCAGTTCGGACTGGCGGTTCTCGGCGCCGGACGTGTCGCCGCCGGTCGTGGCGAGGCTCTGGACGCTGGAATTGAGCTCATAGAGCTCGTTGATGATCTCGTTGACCCGCGTGACATTGGCATTGATCTTCGAGTCCGACTCCAGACGGTAGTTCCGGATCTCGCCGGACAGGCGCTTGGCCTCGTCGAAGAAGGATTGCAGGTCGGAAGCCGCCGACAGGCGCGCCACGGCGAGGGTCGGATCGACACTCGCCTGCGACAGGCCGGAGAAAGCCGCATTCATGCGCGAGAACAGCGAGCCGGCATCGTCCAGCTTGCCGAATTGCGACTGCACCCGGTCGAGCATGTTGGCGCTCAGCTCGGCCGCACCGGCATCGCTGATCGCCCGCAGGGACGCGATCTGGAGGTGGCGGTCGACAATCCGGTGGATGCCGACGACTTCCACACCCATCGCCACGCCGCCGACATTGCGGGCCTGCAGGAGCGCTTCCGTGCGGGCATAGCCGGGTGTGTTGACGTTGGCGACATTGTTGGACGTGGCGCGCAGGCCGGCCTGGCTGGCCGAAAGGCCCGACAGCGCGTTTCCGAGGATTCCGTTCAGCGACATGTTCCGCTCCCTGCGCGCAGGCCGATCAGACGGGCCGGGCGGTCAATTCTGCCGCCGGCACGGCAAGCCTTGCCGGGTCGCCAGGGGCGGCGCACACCGTGTTCAAGCCAAGCTGCCATCTCGTAACCCATTGTGATAATTCGACCTTTGCGCATTCGATCTGTTCAGCGGCCATCCGCGAGACGGATCGGCCTGTTCCTGACGTCGCAAGGGGCGGGCCAGTTTTCCGATGACCGCACCGGCCTCTGTCCGGCACCCGGGAAACCGTGCCGGGAGAACAGGATCGCGCCCGCGCGCGAGGCCGGGCGGGTGCGTGAGGCGCAGACCGGCAGCTTCGGCCCACCACCGGGAAAGTTTCGCCGGGCAGAACCCGTCGAGCCACCCGGTTACCGGGAAATTAATACGTATTTTCTGATGGTTAGATCAAATCGAAACTGGCACGCCCCTTGCGACCGGATCGGCAAGCCAGGCGCGGATGGCGCCGCAAGAACAAGATGGACCGGACATGCAATCGGGTTTTCCCACTGCCAACCTCCCCCGGAGCGCCGACACGGCGGCCGCGGTCGATCGCTCCGGCGCGACCGGCCGGCCGGCCGGCGATGCAGGCCGCCGTCAGGGCGACACGGACAGCACCCGCGAGAGCGCTTTCTCCGACATGGTCGAGACCGCGCGCAGTACGGAAGAGGCCCCGGTCCGCAAACCGGCAGGCCAGGCCAAAGCCGGCGAGCGCGCTGTTCCGTCCGACGCGGCCAACACCGGCAATACGGGCAATGCACCTGCCGCGGGCCATTCGGGCAATACACCCGCCTCGGGTCAGCCCGCCCCGGCACCTGCGACTGCGACCGACGCGCCTGCAGACGTTCAGGACGTGACTGCGACCAGCCAGAAACCGGCCCAGGGCAAGTCCGCCGAAACCGGCAGGCCCGCCGCTGCTCAACCGGCTGTGCAGCAGACCGCCGCCCAGCCGACGGCTCAGCCCGCGCAAGCCGCTTCGGCGGTGCCCCCCGGAACTGCACCCGCGACCGCCGCACCAGGCAACACGGCTGTGCCCGCACCGGCAGCAGACGGTGCCGCGCAAGCACCGGACAGCACAACAGCCGAGGCTACCCGCGCTGCCCCCGCTTCCGCGAACACCCAGAGCAGCACATCCGCAAAGTCCGCGACCGCAGCTCCGGTACAGAATACCGGCCGGGCGACGGCTCCCACCGTTACGAACCCGGCATCGAACAGCACGCCGGGATCGCAGCCAGGCGCCGATGCACCTGACCTCGCCACCGAACCTGCCAAGCAGGCCTCTACCGCCAAGACCACGGACACTGCCAGCAAGACCGCCAACACGGCTCCGTCAGCTTCGCCCACACCGGACGCATCCGGCACCAGGCCGGACAAGCCGGCCCAGACAGCCAATGCAGGCACGCAGACGGCCATGCCCGCCCAGCCGGATGCCACGTCTCCGGCTGCATCGGAAAATGCCGCGGCGTCGTCAGGCTCAGCCAAGACTTCGGCCATGCCGACCGGCGCTCAAAGCCAGGCCGCCACGGCCGGGGCCACTACCGCCGCCGCCACAGCAGCAACGGCCAATGCAATGCCGCAGCAGCAAACCGGACAGGCACCGGCCCCGCTGCGCGAGACGTCGCACCGTCCGGCTATCCTGGAAACCGGCGGCAATTCGGCATCCGCCAAGTCGTCGAACGGCAAGTCCGCGACTGTGGCAGGCCAGCAGGTTCCGGCCACGCCAACCGGACAGGGCTCCGTCCAGTCAAATGCGACAGCGGAGGGCAGCAATGTTACGTCTATGTCGCCGCAACGTGACCCGAATGCACTGGCTATGTCACCGCTGATGCAGGCTCTCGCCCAGCCTGCAGGAGGCGCTGACCAAGCCCCGGTCCAGCCGCTCGAGATCGACGCTGACGCCGCACAATCCGATGCCGAGATCCAGCTGAACCGCACCGGCGATGTCCGCGCATCCGTCGATCGGGCCGGCGCCAGTCTGCCGCGCTTTGCGCCGCATACCGCCCAGCATCTGGCCGGACAGATCACGCGCCAGTTCAACAATGGCCAGCGCGTCTTCGACATCCGTCTCGACCCGGCCGAGCTCGGCAAGGTGGATGTGCGCCTGGAACTGCGGGCCGACAATCGCGTCCACGCTGTTCTATCCGCGGAACGCCCTGAAACGCTTGCGGAACTGCAACGCGCCGCGCGGGATCTGGAACGCAGCCTCAATGAGGCAGGCCTGGAACTGGCCGAAGAGGGTCTGACATTCCAGCTGCGCGATGAAGGCGGTGACACGCCGGGTTCGCAGCGCGACCCGTCGGCAACCACCATGCCGATCTTTGCCGAAGGCGGCGAGATCGGGCTGACCGACGAGGCCACGGCGCCGATCGTCCAGCAATCGAAATACGGTTTCCTGCTGTCCCGCCGGAGCGGCGTGGACATGCGGGTGTAAGGGAGACGCGAGAATGACCGAAGTCACGAGTGCGACCCAGTCAAGCCCTTCGCTTGTCAATTCGCGCACAGGCCTCGCCGACAATTTCGAGATGTTCCTCACCCTGCTCACCGAGCAGATGAAGAACCAGGATCCGCTGAATCCGCTGGATTCAACCCAGTTCGTGAACCAGCTGGTCGATTTCTCGAGCGTGGAACAGCAGATCGCCCAGAACCAGAATCTGGAGAGCCTGCTGATCCTGCAATCGGCCGCCGCCCAGGCGAACTCGGTCGGCTATATCGGCCGTGTCGCCATGGCCGACACACCTATGGCCTACATGGAAAATGGCAGCGCCAACTGGGAGTACATCCTGCCCGACGACGCCGAGTCCGTGACGCTGGTCGTCAAACAGGGCGAACGTATCGTTGCCCGCTCGACCGGCGAAGTGACGGCCGGTTCCCACGAATTCGAATGGGACGGCAAGAGCGAAAACGGTGCCGATCTGGAAGAAGGCGTCTACACGCTGGACGTGATCGCCACGAATGCCGATGGCGAAAGCATCACCGCCGAAATCCGCGCATCGGGCCGTGTAACGGGTGTCGACATGTCCGGTAGCGAAGTGATCGTCCAGATGGGCAATATCAGCGTCCCGCTCTCCTCCATCCTGGCCGTTCGTGAAGCCGGGGCGGGAGGTGTCGAGGACAATCCCTATCTGGAACCGACTGAATAGAGCAGGCCCGCCGGCCTGACGGGCCGCCAGAAGGCAGCCCCAACCAACGCAGCAGAAAGCTCCAAACAAGAACCAAGTACGCAAGGAGCATGCACTATGAGCATCAATTCCGCGCTTTTGGCCGGCGCTTCCGGCCTCATTGCCAATTCAAGCGCGCTTGCCGCGATTTCGGACAACATCTCCAACGTCAACACGATCGGCTACAAGCGCGCCAATTCCGTGTTCACGCCGCTTTATGATGGTGGCGGCAACTCTGCCAGCTCGCGCTATACCGCAGCCGGCGTGAATTCGGTTGCACGTCTGGCGATTTCCGAAGGCGGCCTGCTGCAACCCGGCACCACCAGCACCGACCTGGCCATCGCCGGCCGCGGCTTCTTCGTGGTGCGCGAAACCCCCAATGCCGACTCGAACGATACGGTTGCGTTTACCCGATCTGGCCGTTTCCTGCCGGACGAAAATGGTTATCTGAAGAATGACGCCGGCATGTATCTGGCTGGCTGGCCCGTCGCGTCAGACGGCTCGGTGACAGCCAACCCGTCGGATCTGAACAATCTGGAGACAATCAACCTGTCATCCATCGGGGGCGCCGCTGAAGCATCGACGACGATGTCATTCAACGCCAACCTCTACCAGCGCCAGGCCGTTTCAGCAGACGAAGCGACCTACGACCCGACAATCAGCGCCAACAACATGGCATCGGGTAATGTCACGCCGGACTTCCAGCGCTCCATTCCCTTCTATGACAGTGTTGGCGGCGTCCGCACGCTGACCATCTCCATGCTGAAAAGCGCAACGACGAATGAATGGCATGCCGAAGTTCACATGTCGCCGGCCTCCGACGTGACGACCGGCGCCGGCCTTGTCGACGGCCAGCTGCTGACGGGCACAGTTGCGTTTGACGAGAATGGCCGCCTTGACGTCGCCAATACCACGCTGCCGACCTCGCTCGACTTCCTGGCATCGAGCAACGTCGCGGCCCTCGGTGCCAACCAATTCCAGTGGGCGGCATCGACCGGTATCGACGCCCAGTCCATCGCCCTGGATTTCGGTGGCGCGAACTCGGCCGGCGGCTTCACCCAGTATGACAGCCCGTCCAACCTGGGTTCGACCAATGTGAACGGCTCTGCATTCGGGAACTTCGCCAGTGTCGATGTGGACGAGGACGGCTTCGTCTTCGCAAAGTTCACAAACGGGATCGTCCGCAAGATCTACCAGATTCCGGTCGCGACCTTCACGAATCCGGATGGACTGGAAGCGCAGTCCGGCGGCACATTTACCGTTACTCCCGAATCCGGAGCCTACACCCTGACGCGTCCGGGTCTGGGAACGGCCGGCAATATCGCCTCCTCGACGCTGGAAAGCTCCAACGTCGATCTGGCAACCGAGTTCACCAGCCTGATCACGACTCAGCGCGCCTACTCCGCATCGTCGAAGATCATCACCACGGCTGACGAGATGCTGGACGAGGCGATCCGGATGAAGCGCTAGAGGCCGCTCTGATCCCCAGAATGGTCTGAAGGGGGCGCCTCGGGCGCCCCCTTCTTTTTTTGCCGCCTGAGGGGCATGCCGCGGTCTGCCAATTCGACACAAATTCTATCGAGTGCCTTAAACACAAATTTACCCAGCGGTTTAGGTGGATGTTAAAGGGCGCTGTGTAGGGTGACCCTACAAACAAGAACAACGGGGGTCGGACATGCAGCCGCGCCTTAAAAAAGAAAATTATGTCATTGGACCGGATGGTAGCCCTCTCACCCTGGCGGACCTGCCCAAGCCGAGCACCCAGCGCTGGGTCGTTCGTCGCAAGGCTGAAGTGGTCGCGGCCGTGAGAGGTGGCCTGCTTTCGCTCGAGGACGCATGTGCACGCTATTCGCTGACGGTCGAGGAATTCCTGGGCTGGCAGCGTTCCATCGACAAGCATGGACTGGCCGGGCTGCGCACGACGCGCCTGCAACAGTATCGCTAGTTGTCCCCCCTTTAACTAGCGTTTCCGAACGGCGGCCCTTCCCCCCGGGTCGCCGTTCAACATGTCAATTGCACATCGTGATTGTGTGCTCTGCCTGGTCTCGACGGGTGGAGTGCATTTCCTATTAAGCGTCATTAAACCCTCGTTTACGAGACCGGTAGGAAAATTCTGCCCAGTGCTTCGCTGATGAAGCAGGGACGTAAGGCAGGATTCTCCGTGAACGCTCTACTCGACCAGTTCAAGGCTTTTGGCGCCGGGCGCCTGACCGCCATCTTCGGTCTCGCCGTGGGTGTGGCCGCGGCGCTTGTCTATTTTTCCGGCGCCGTTGGCGGTGGCAGCCAGTCGCTCCTGTATTCGGGTCTCGACCCGGCGGAAGCAGCATCCACCAGCCAACTGCTCGACCAGGCGAACATCGCCTATGAAATCCGTGAAGGCGGCACCGCCATCTATGTCGACACGGCCCAGGTTGACGAGGCCCGCGTGCGGGTCGCGTCCTCCGGCCCCCTGTCCGGCGCCTCGGTCGGCTACGAGATTTTCGACCGCCAGGACAATTTCGGCCAGACCAGTTTTGTCCAGAACCTGAACGCCAAACGCGCGCTGGAAGGCGAGCTGGCGCGCACGATCCAGTCCATGGCCTTTGTCGACAGTGCGCGGGTGCACCTGAACCTGCCCGAGCGCCGCCTGTTTGCCCGCGACCAGCAAGAGCCGACGGCCGCCGTTACGGTCTCCACCGGTCAGCGTCTGAACGCCGAACAGATCCGCGTGATTCGCAATATCGTCGCCTCCGGCGCCGGCCTCGAGCCGGGCCGGGTCGCCCTCGCCGACGATCGCGGACGCCAGCTGGCCGGCACGGTCGATGGAGAAAATGCCGGTGCGGTCTTCATGGACGAACGCCGCGGAGAAGTTGAAGCCGAACTGCGCCGCAACATTCTGGACATTGTCGAAGGCGTTGTCGGCTCCGGCGCGGCTCGCGTCCAGGTGACGGCCGACCTGAACCGTCAGAGCGTCACGCAGAGCTCCGAGACGTATGATCCGGAAGGTTCTGTCCTGCTGTCGCGCGAGCGTTCCGAAGACGTCTCCAGCGATCGCGAAGGATCCGGCAACCGTGTCTCGGCCTCCGAAAACCTGCCCGACGGCGCCAATGGCGAGACCGAAGGCGCCAGCAATGTCGCCAATCGCGAGACGTCCAGCGAAACCGTCAACTACGCCCTGTCCAGCACCACGCGGACCGAAGTTGTCGAAGCCGGCGCCATCGAACGCCTGTCTGTCGCCGTTGCCGTCGACGGTATCGTTGAAGTGCAGGAAGATGGCACCACGGTTTGGCGCGAACGCCCGCAGGCCCAGATCGAGCAGATCGAGGCCCTCGTCCGCTCGGCCATGGGCTTCAGCGATGATCGGGGTGATGCCCTTACGGTTCGTCAGATCGAATTCGCCCGTGGCGACCCGCTGCTGGGCACGCCCGCAAGCAGCCCGCTGTCCCTGTCGAAAGCCGACATCATGCGGGTCGCGGAAATCATCGTCCTGTTCGTGACGGCCCTGCTGATCATCTTCCTGGTTGCGCGCCCCCTGGTCAAAGGCGCCAGCGGCGTGGCCATGCCGCAAGGCCTGGCGCTGGCTGCGGCCGGCGCCGACGCTGGACCGACGCCAATGGCACTGCCGGCCCAGGGCGAACGTCCGGCAGCCCTTCCCGCAAGCGGCGGCAACGACTCGATCGATATCGAGAAGATCGACGGCCAGGTGAAGGCGTCCTCGCTGAAGAAAGTCGCCAACATCGTTGAATCCCATCCCGAGGAATCGATCGCGATCCTCCGTTCCTGGCTGCATGAAGGGTAAGCCCGGCCATGTCTGAGAAGCGCGCCATAGAAGATCCCGCCAGACTCACCGGCCCGGAAAAGGCTGCCGTGATGCTGCTGGCGCTCGGCGACGAGGGCGAGTCGATCTGGCAGCACCTCGACGAGGAGGAAATCCGCGAGGTTTCCCAGGCGATGTCCAATCTGGGCACCGTCACGTCGAGCGCCGTGGAAAAACTGATCGTCGACTTCGTCGGCCAGATGTCCTCCACCGGCTCGCTGATGGGCTCGTTCGAGGCCACCCAGCGGCTGCTGACCTCTTTCCTGCCTGGCGAAAAGGTCGAGGCGATCATGGAAGAGCTGCGTGGCCCGGCCGGCCGGACCATGTGGGACAAGCTGGGCAATGTGAACGAGGTGGTTCTGGCGAACTACCTGAAGAACGAATACCCGCAAACCGTCGCCGTCGTGCTGTCCAAGGTGAAGTCCGAGCATGCGTCGCGCGTTCTGGCCGCCCTGCCGGAAGATTTCGCCCTGGAAGTGGTGACCCGGATGCTGCGCATGGAGCCGGTGCAGCGCGAGATTCTCGACCGGATCGAGGAAACGCTGCGCACCGAATTCATGTCCAACCTGGCGCGCACCTCCAAACATGACAGCCACGAGATGATGGCGTCGATCTTCAACAATTTCGACCGTCAGACGGAAAACCGCTTCCTCGCCGCCCTCGAAGAGCGCAATCGCGAGAGCGCTGAGAAGATCCGCTCGCTGATGTTCGTCTTCGAAGACCTGTCCAAGCTGGACCCGGGCGGTATCCAGACGCTGATGCGTTCGATCGACAAGGACCAGTTGGGCCTGGCGCTGAAAGGCGCGTCCGACAGCCTGCGCGACCTGTTTTTCTCCAACATGTCCGAACGCGCCGCGAAGATCATGCGCGAAGACATGGGGGCAATGGGTCCGGTGCGCCTGAAAGACGTGGACCAGGCACAACAGGCCATCGTCTCGGTGGCCAAGGATCTGGCGGCCAAGGGCGAGATCATGCTCGCCGACGGCGGCGCCGACGATGAACTGATCTACTAGGGAGCGGACGAACGATGAATCCTGTCAAATTCGACTTCGATACCGAGTTCGACCGCAATGGCGAAATCCTGCGCGAAGGAGAAAGCTACAAGCGCTTCTTCACCCAGGACGATGTCGACGCGGCCCGCATGTGGGGCGTCGAGGAAGGCCGTGAGATGGAGGAAGGCCGCTGCGCCGACGCGCTGCAGGCCATCGCCTCCCAGATGCAGCTGATCCTGTCGCGTCTGGCCCATGAATCGGAGGCCCTGCGCCATGAGGCTGCCGGCTTGGCTGTGTCGGCCGCCCGCAAGATCGCCGGTGAAGCCCTGTCGGCTTACCCCCTTGAGACCATCGACAGCCTGGCGCGTGAAACCGTCCAGGATCTGCGGTCCGAGCCGCGCCTGTCCGTACGGTGCGCAGCCGAACTCGTCGAGGACCTGTCGGATCGCCTCGAAGCGACCGCCCGCGATGCGGGGTTTGAAGGCGCGATCTCGGTGCGCGGCGATGCCGGCATGCGCAGCGCCGATGTCCGCATGGAATGGGGCGCCGGCGCGGTCCAGCGCAGCGCCGAGGAAATCGAAGCGCGGCTCAACGATGTGGTGGCCCGCTGGCTCGCAGCGGGCCCCAGTGAAGATGACAGCACCGACGGCGTTTCCGGCCAATCGGCCGGCGCGTCTGCTGCTTGAAGGAGGCCAGAATGGCTGACGAAAACAATTTCGACCTGCCTGATCTGGGCAATGACGCGCAGCAGGTACCGGCGACGGCGCCCGCGCCGAAAGCCGACCAGATGCTGGAAGACGATGCGAAAAACGCCGCCGATCTGGCGCCGGTTTTCGATGTCCCGGTCAACATCTCGGCGGTGCTGGGCAAGGCCCATATCGACGTGAACTCGCTTCTCAAGCTCACCTCCGGATCGGTGGTCGAGCTGGACCGCAAGATCGGCGAAGCGATCGACATCTACGTCAACAACCGGCTGGTGGCCCGCGGCGAAGTCGTCGTGGTCGACGACCGGCTCGGCGTGACCATGACGGAAATCATCAAGGACGGGGACGCGGCCTAGGCCGCCTGAGGACGGAGTAACACCATGCGCATTCTGATAGTTGGCAGCCTCGGCGGACAATTGCACACCGCCACCAAGATCGCCCTGGACCGGGGCGCCAAGGTCTCCCAGGTCGACACGATCGAACAGGCCACCGCGCACCTGCGCGCCGGGCGCGGCGCCGACCTGCTCATGGTCGACCTGTCGCTGGACGTCCAGGCCCTGATCGCCGCCAACGAGGCCGAGCGCATTTCCGTGCCGGTCGTCGCCTGCGGCGTGAATGTCCGTCCGGAAGCCGCCGCGGCCGCGATCCGCGCCGGCGCCAAGGAATTCATCCCGATGCCGCCGGACGCCGATCTGATCGCTGCCGTCCTGGAAGCCATCGCCGATGACGAACGCCCGATGATCGCCCGCGACCCGTCCATGCAGGCCGTCATCCACCTCGCCGACCGTATCGCCGCCTCCGACGCCTCCGTCCTCATCACGGGTGAAAGCGGCTCCGGTAAGGAAGTGATGGCGCGCTACGTCCACTCCAAGTCCAAGCGCGCTTCGGCCCCCTTCGTCTCCGTCAACTGTGCCGCGATCCCGGAAAACCTCCTGGAATCGGAACTCTTCGGTCACGAGAAAGGCGCCTTTACCGGCGCGATTGCCCGCCGCGTGGGCAAGTTCGAGGAAGCCGATGGCGGCACGCTGCTGCTGGACGAAATCTCGGAGATGGATATCCGCCTGCAGGCCAAGCTGCTGCGCGCCATCCAGGAACGCGAGATCGACCGGGTCGGCGGCACCAAGCCGGTCAAGGTGAACATCCGCATCCTGGCGACCTCGAACCGCGACCTGCGCAAGGCCGTGGCCGAAGGCATCTTCCGCGAAGACCTGCTGTTCCGCCTGAACGTCGTCAACCTGGCCCTGCCGCCGCTGCGCGAGCGCCCGGCCGACATTCTGGCGCTGGCCGAGCACTTCACCAAGAAGTATGCCACCGCCAATGCGATCGAGGAGCGGCCGATTTCCGAAGCGGCCAAGACCCAGCTCCTGGCCCGCGAATGGACCGGCAACGTCCGCGAACTGGAAAACGCCATGCACCGCGCGGTGCTGCTGGCATCCGGCCGCGAGATCACGCCGGATGCGATCCGCATGCCGGACGGGTCGGCCTTCACCGGTTCGGGCAACAGCGTCGCCCGTCAGGCGGCCGATGCCGCGCAATCGGTACAGACCGACATGATCGGCCGCACCGTAGCCGAGGTGGAGCAGGACCTGATCCTGAACACGCTCGATCATTGCCTGGGCAACCGGACCCATGCCGCCAACATTCTCGGCATCTCGATCCGCACCCTGCGCAACAAGCTGAAACTCTATTCGGACCAGGGCGTGGATATTCCCGCTCCCAACCAGCCTGTAACCGGCGCCTCCGTAGCCTGATTGGACTAGATCGTGGTCGACACCGCAGCATCCGAAACCGCCGCGTCCAACGCGGGCGGATTTGATACCCGCGCCTTCCTGAACCGCGTCATGCGCGGCGATGTGGCGCTGGCCGTGGGCATTCTCGCTATCCTGGTGATGCTGCTCCTGCCCATGCCGCGCATGCTGCTGGACTTCTCGCTGGCCATCTCCATCTCGGTGTCGGTGCTGGTGCTGATGACGGCGCTCTTTATCAAGAAGCCGCTGGAATTCTCGGCCTTTCCGGCGGTGCTGCTGATCACCACCTTGCTGCGCCTGGGCCTGAATATCGCCTCGACGCGCCTCATCCTGTCGCGTGGCCATGAAGGCACCAACGCGGCCGGCGAGGTGATCGAAGCCTTCGGCGCCTTCGTCATGCAGGGCAATGTCGTCATCGGCGTGATCGTGTTCTCGATCCTGGTGATCGTGAACTTCGTCGTCATCACCAAGGGTTCCGGCCGGATCGCGGAAGTCGCGGCCCGCTTCACCCTCGATGCCATGCCCGGCAAGCAGATGGCCATCGACGCCGATCTGTCGGCCGGCCTGATCAATGAAGACGAGGCCCGCAAGCGGCGCTCCGAGCTGGAAGGCGAGAGCAATTTCTTCGGCGCCATGGACGGTGCCTCGAAATTCGTGCGCGGCGATGCCATGGCCGGCCTGATGATCACGGCGATCAACCTGATCGGCGGCATCATCATCGGTGTCGTGCAGTCGGGCATGTCCTTCCCGGACGCCGCCAGCGCCTACTCCACCCTGACGATCGGCGACGGTCTGGTCTCCCAGATCCCCGCCCTGATCATTTCCGTGGCCGCGGGCCTGCTGGTCTCCAAGGCCGGCGTCGACGGTGAAGCCGACAAGGCCGTCTTCGGTCAGCTGACGGCCAATCCGCAAGGCCTGGGCCTGGTTTCCGGCGTTGCCCTGATGGTCGGCATCCTGCCCGGCATGCCCTTCCTGCCCTTCGCCCTGATGGCGGCCGGCGCCGGCTCCCTCGCCTGGATGAATCGCGATGTGGCCGAACGCAAGGCGCGAGAAGAGGAAGAGGCAAAAGCCGGAAAGGTCGCCGAAGAGGCCGCCAGCAAGTCGAGCGGCGATGCGCCCATCGAGGAAAGTCTGGCCATCGACGAGCTGAAGATCGAGCTGGGCTATGGCCTGCTGCCACTGATCAATGATGTCGACGGCCGCAAGCTGACCGACCAGATCAAGGCACTGCGCCGCTCGCTGGCCGAGGAAATGGGCTTTGTCACGCCGGCGGTCCGCATCGTCGACAACATGGCGCTGGGCAATAACGAGTACACGATCCGCATCAAGGAGCTGGAAGCCGGCCGCGGCGAGCTGCGCCTGCACAAGCTCCTGGTGATGGATCCGGCCGGCCTGCCGATCGACATGCCCGGCGATCACGTGAAGGAGCCCACTTTCGGCCTGCCGGCGACCTGGATCGACGAGGGCATGCGCGAAGAAGCGACCTTCCGCGGCTATACGATTGTCGAGCCGGCTGCCGTCCTGGTGACGCACCTGACCGAGCAGCTGCGCGAAAACATGGCGGACCTGCTGTCCTATGCCGAAGTCGAGAAGCTGATCGACAAGCTGTCGAAGGAACACAAGAAGCTGGTCGACGATATCGCGCCGGCCCAGATCAGCCGCGCCGGCATCCAGCGTGTCCTGCAGTCGCTGATCCGCGAGCGTGTCTCCATCCGCGACCTGTCCACGATCATGGAAGGCATCGCCGAAGCCAGCGCCACGACCCAGCATCTCGATGCGATCGTCGAGCATGTCCGCACGCGCCTGGCCCGGCAGATCTGTCACGCCAACAAATCCTTCGACGGCAACCTGCCGGTTCTGGCCCTCGGTCCGCAGTGGGAACAGGCTTTCATGGAGTCGCTGATCGGCGAAGGGGACCGCAAGCAGCTTGCGCTCGCCCCCTCGAAGCTGCACGATTTCGTCGCTGCGATCAGAAACTCTTTTGAAACCGCATCGGCACAGGGTCAGGTTCCTGTACTGCTGACGAGCCCGATGATTCGTCCGTATGTGCGCTCCCTGGTGGAACGTTTCCGCCCGCAAACGGTGGTGATATCGCAGAACGAGATCCACCCCAGCGCACGTCTGAAGACCCTGGGCCATGTCGGCTGACCGGCCGGAACCCCCGTGTGAACTGAACCAACCATGCGCCTGAAAACCTTCTCTGCCCCGTCCCTGACCCAGGCCATGGCCGATGTACGTCGTGAAATGGGTCCGGATGCGGTGATCATTGCGACATCCGACGCCCCCGGCGGCGGTGTGCAGGTGCGTGCTGCCGCCGAGACGGCCTATGTGCGCGAACCGGCCGAGCCGGTACGCGAGCGCGCCGAACGGCTGCACGCCGAGGCCGAGATCGAACGCGGCATGCGCGAGGACGGCGACCTGGATCGCGTGATCCGCGCGCTTGGTTTCCACCGCACGCCCGGTAGCGCCGCCCAGGCCCTGATCCGCGCCGCCCACGATCTGTCGGACGGTCAGGCCGTCGCCCGCCTCGCCCACGCGATCGAGAGCCGCTACACCTTCCAGCCGCTGCCCGCAGTGCCCGAGCACGCCCTCTTGTTCGCGGGCACACCGGGTGTCGGCAAGACTTCGGCGCTCGCAAAAACAGCGGCACGCGCGATAACCGCCGGCGCCAAGCCCACCCTTATCTCGTGCGACGGCGAGCGCGCCGGCGCCGACGAGCGGCTGCGGGCCCTGGCCAAGCGTATGGGCGCCGAATTCATCACCGCCGACGATCCGCGTGAAATGATCGATGCGGTCGCCGACATTGAAGGCCCCGTCCTGATCGACAGCCCGGCGGTGAACCCGTTCGAGCTGGACGATCTGGACATGACGCTCGCTTTCGCCGACTCTGCCGGGGCTGAAATCATCTATGTCTTCGATGCCGGGCTGACCCCCGAAGACGCCGAGGATGCCGCATCGCTGTTCGCCTCGATCGGCGCCAGCCGCTGCATCCCGGTCAAGCTCGATACCAGCCGGCGCCTTGGTGCGATCCTGGGCGTTGGCGAAACCGGGCTGGCCTTTGCGCAGATCTCGTCCACCCCCTTCATCGGGGGCGGACTGGCCCCGGCCACGCCCTTGCGCCTGGCCCGGGTTCTCATCGAAGACCGTGACACGCCGTTTGAAGAGGCGGACCAATGAAGCTCGCATCCGCACCGCAAGACCGCTCCGCCGGCCGTATCCTGGCGATTGCCTCCGGCAAGGGCGGGGTCGGCAAGACCGCGTCCGCGATCGGTATGGCCCATGCCTTCTCGCAAATGGGGGAACGGGTCCTGCTGGTCGATGGCGATCTGGGCATGGCGAATATCGACGTCCAGCTGGGCCTCCAGCCCGCCGCGGACATCACCAGCGTGCTCAACGGCAAGGTTTCCCTGACCGACGCGGTGGGCCCGGCCTTCGGCGGTTCCCAGAAGCGCGGCGGCTTCGATGTGATCTCCGGCCGCTCCGGCTCCGGCGCTCTGGCCAATCTGGCCGGGCCGGGCCTGACCAAGCTGGCCTCGGGCGTCGCCGCACTCGCCCTCTCCTATGATCGCGCCATCCTGGATCTCGCCGCCGGCGCCGACCGCGCGACGGTGCGACTGGCGCTGACGGCGGACGATGTGGTGATCGTCATCAATGACGAACCCACCTCGCTGACCGATGCCTACGCCTTTGTGAAAACGCTGCGCCTGCACGACGACGGAGCCGCGCCGCTGGTCGTCGTCAACAACGCGCCCGACATGACCACGGCACGCGAGGCTTTCGGCGCCTTCAAGAAGACCTGCGAGGCCTTCCTCAGCTTCACGCCGACACTGGCCGGTATTGTCCGGCGGGACGTCAACGTGCCGGCGGCGATCCGCAACCAGACCTGTGTGTCCGTTCGGGCCCCGGCCTGCGACGCTGCCAAGGATCTGCAGGCACTTGCAGGATCACTCGCGCGCGGCAAAGAAGCGGCCTAAACTGTCTCCCGGACGTAAGCGTAGGGGAGCGCTTGGGGGATGTACGAGACGTTTGGAGACCGGCTGGCCTCCGGCTTTACCGGCTTTGACTGGTGGCTGCTGATTGTCCTGTCGCTGGTCGCTGCACTGATCATGCGCAAATGGCCGCAATGGCCAGCGGCCGCGGCCATTGCGTTTTTCGCGGATGCGGCAGCACCCTTCTTCTACCGCTGGGCTACCGGCGTTCCACCTGATTTCGCTTTTGATTTTGCGATTTCCAGACTCGACGAGCGCGGCGGTATCGTCGTCCTGCTCCGCCTTGCCCTGTACATGGTCGCCATCGGCGGCATTTTCTGGGTGAAGCGGAAATACGGGCGCAAGTGAGCCGCCCCGCACCTTCGCGCACCATTATTCGAATATCCGATAAGCGATATTCGCCTCATCAATTGGCGGAATGCCGCCGCCTGTCCCATCTGTCCCGCAGCCAGCCGCCTGGCCGCCAAGACGAGGGAAATGCGATGAGAACTGCCAAACCGGCCTGACGGCCCCGGCCCCTGTGGGCCGCCCCCACCAAATCGAAACACTGACCACGGACGCCCGGGCGTCCCGCCGGGTCGTCCAGCGCGACCCCGGCACGAGACCGCATGCGCGAAAGGACCCGAAATGGGCGCTATCAGAAATCGCACGGACATGTTTGCGACGGCCCTCGCCGAAGCCATGATCCGCTGGCGCTGGATTGTCATCCTCGCCACAATCCTGGCTACGGTCGGCTTTGCCATGGGCATGCCGCGCCTGGCCTTCGACACCAACTACCGGGCCTTTTTCTCGGACGAAAATCCGGAACTGGCTGCCTTCGAAAACTTCCAGGCCACCTACACCAAGAACGACAACTTCCTGATTGTGGTCCGGCCGGCCGACGGCAATGTCTTCAGCCAGACAACCCTCGCTGCGGTCGAAGAGATCACCGAAGCGGGCTGGCAGGTTCCCTACGCGATCCGCGTGGATTCCATCACCAACTTCCAGCACACCTGGGCCGACGGCGACAATCTGATTGTCGAGGACCTGGTTCGCGGTGCCCGTACGCTCAGCGACACCGAACTGTCCGAACGCAGCGCCGTCGCCCTCAATGAGCCGCTTCTGCGCAACCAGCTGATCACCGAGGACGCCAGCGTCACCGCGATCAACATCGTGCTCCAATACCCCGAAGAGAGCGCGATGGAAGTCCCCGAGGCCGTCGCCGTCGTTCGCGCACTGCGCGACCGGATCGAGGCGGACTATCCGGACATCGACATCGCCCTCTCAGGCGTCTCGATGATGAATAACGCCTTCATGGAGTCCGGGATGGGCGACATGGCGAAGCTCATCCCGCTGATGTACCTCGTTCTGCTGGCCATCATGATGGTCGCGATCCGGTCGGTCAGCGGCACCGTCGCGACGCTGTTCCTGATCCTGTTCTCCTCGATCGTATCGATGGGGTCGGCCGGCTTCCTGGCGATAGGACTGACGCCGGTCTCGGCTTCTGCCCCGACCATTGTCCTGACGCTCGCCATCGCGGACTCGATCCATATTCTCATGTCGATGCGCCAACGCATGCGTGACGGCCTGCCCAAGCGCGACGCCATCGTGGACGCCGTACGGATCAACTTCCTCGCCGTCACGATCACCTCGCTGACGACCATCATCGGCTTCATGGCGCTGAACCTGTCCGACGCACCGCCCTTCGGGCATCTCGGCACGATGACGGCGATCGGCATCGCCGCTGCCTGGCTGCTTTCGATCACCTTCCTGCCGGCCATCGTCAGCGTGCTGCCGATGAAGGCCGCGCCGCGCAAGGCCGATGGCAAGGATGCGACCGCGCGCATGGGGCAGCTGGCCGGCTTCGTCACCCGGCACAGCCGGGGTGTGCTGATCGCGTCTTCGGCAGCCAGCGCAGCACTCATCGCACTGATCCCGACGATCGAGTTCAACGATCAGTGGGTGAACTACTTCTCGCCCTCCCTCGAAGTCCGTCAGGACAATGACACGGCGCTGGAGTATTTCGGCCTCTATCCGATCGAGTTCTCGGTCCCGGCCGACGGCGCCGGCGGCGTGTCGGATCCGGTCTATCTTGAACGGCTCGATGCCTTCGCCAGCTGGGCGCGGCAGCAGGATGGTGTGACCCACGTCTACTCCATCACCGACATCATGCGGCGCCTGAACCGCAACATGCACGAGGACGATCCGGCCTATTTCCGCATCCCGGACGACCGCAGCCTCGCAGCGCAATACTTGCTGCTCTACGAACTCTCCCTACCCTACGGCCTGGATCTCAACGACCGCATCAATATCGACAAGTCGGCCACCCGCATGACGGTGACGCTGGACAATGTCACGACGCGGGAGACCAAGGACTTCCTCGACGCGGCCGAAGCCTGGCTCGCCGAGAACACGCCGGACTACATGCATACATCCGCAACCGGTGCGCAGGTGATGTTTGCCTATGTCGCCGAGCGGAACGTCAACTCGATGATCTCGGGCAATATCATCGCCATCCTGGCCATCGGCCTGGTCATGGTGATGGCACTGCGTTCCTTCCGCCTCGGCCTGCTGAGCCTCATCCCCAACACACTGCCCATTCTCACGACATTCGGGACCTGGGCGTTGCTGGTGGGTACGGTGGGCTTCTCGGTCGCAGCCGTCGGTGCGGTCTCGCTTGGCATCGTCGTCGACGACACTGTCCACTTCCTCACCAAGTACCGGCGGGCCCGTATGGAACGCGGCGCCTCGACCGCCGAGGCCATCCGCTATGCCTTCGAGACTGTCGGCATGGCGGTGGTGATCAACACCATCATCCTGGCGGCCGGCTTCGCCGTGCTCGCCATGTCCACCTTCAAACTGAACGCCGACATGGGACTCCTGACCGCCCTGGCGATCGTCTTCGCCCTGGTGCTCGATTTCCTGCTCCTGCCGGCCCTGTTGGTCGAGCTGTCCAAGCTGACCGCCCCCAAGACCCAATCCGGAGAAAAGTCCAATGAAGACCCTGACTACCAACCTGTGGCGTAACGCCCTTCTGGCGACGGCGGCCTTCGCCGTCATCGCCACTCCTTCCGCGATCGCGCAGGATATCGACCTGCCCGACTGGGTCGACAGCGACAGCGAGCGGCAGGGCTATGAGATCGCCATGCGGTCGGACAATTCCGACAATGGCTTCGGCGACAGCCGTGTGGAGGCCCGCATGGTGCTGCGCAATGCTGCGGGCCAGGAAACCAGCCGCGAGCTGAGCTTCCAGACGCTGGAGCGTGCGGACAATACGGTCGGCGACAAGTCGGTCGTGGTGTTCCACACGCCGGCGGACGTCGAGGGAACGGCGCTTCTCTCGCATGCCCGAATTCTCGAGCCGGACGATCAGTGGCTCTACCTGCCGGCGCTGGCGCGCGTGCGCCGCATCTCTTCGGCCAACAAGTCCGGTCCGTTTGTCGGGTCCGAGTTCGCGTTCGAGGACTTCACGGCGGTCGAGCTGAACAAATACGAGCACAACTACGTCTCGTCCGGTGATGTCGAGATCGGCGGCGAAACGATGACGGTTGATGTCGTCGAGCGTTTCCCGCGCTACGAAAATTCCGGCTATTCGCGCCAAGTCTCCTACATCGACCAGGACATCTACCAGATCCGGCGGATCGAGTTCTTCGACCGCCGCGGCGATCTCCTCAAGACGCTCGACCTGACCGACTACCGCGAATACGGCGACGGCATCTGGCGGGCACACGCCCTGACGATGACCAATCACCAGACCGGCAAGTCCACCGAGCTGGTCTACAGCGACTACGAATTCGACGTCGGCCTTTCCGACAATGATTTCGTGCGCGGCGTTCTGGAACGCCAGTACTGACCCCGACCGCACGGGGTCCGGCGGTTCACCCGGACCCGTGCCCTGCCGCAGCTGCGCCAATGCCCAACGGGCGCAGCTGCGGCACTCTCCAGTCAACGAGACCTCCGATGCTTCCTTCACTGCGAACCCTGCGCTCGCTTGTTCTGCCCGCGCTGATCCTTGCAGCCGTTATCGGCCTGGCCCACGCCACCGCCCACGCCCAGGACTGGGATATCGGCGGGTCGGCCGGGGTCGAGACCCGTATCTTCCTGGACGATCCGGCCTGGCCCGGACAGTCGGACGATGTGCAGTCGTCGATCATCCTGGAAGGCGATTTCCGCTGGCGCAGCGAGGATCGCCGGCATCAGCTGGTCGTCGTGCCCTGGGCGCGGATCGACAGCACCGATGACGAGCGGACCCATGCTGATCTGCGGGAGGGATTTTACCGCTACATAGGTGACACATTCACGCTCGAAACCGGCCTCATAAAGGTATTCTGGGGTGTCACTGAGTCACGCCATCTGGTGGACATCATCAACCAGACCGATCTCGTCGAGGATTCCGACGGCGAGGACAAGCTGGGCCAGCCCGCCCTTCGCCTGACGAGCCAGCGCGACTGGGGGCGGCTGGAATTCTTCCTCCTGCCCGGCTTCCGCGAGCGGACATTCCCCGGCCGCGACGGACGGCTGCGCGGTCCGCTGCCGGTGACGCAAGCACCGCTGTATGAACATGCCGACGAGGAACGCCATGTCGACCTCGCCGCGCGGTGGAGCCATTTCCTGGGAGACTGGGATCTCGGTCTGGCGGCCTTTCACGGCACGGACCGCGAGCCCGTCTTCGCGATCTCGGACAGCGGCGACAGCCTGCATCCGCTCTACCGGATCATCACCCAGGTCTCCGCCGATGTGCAGCTGACGCGCGGCCCCTGGCTGTGGAAGGGCGAAGCGATTGTCCGCGAAGGTCAGGGCGACACGTTCGGCGCGTTTTCCGGCGGGCTGGAATACACCTTCTACGGCATTACGGCGTCCGGTGCCGATTTCGGCGTGCTGGCGGAGTATCACCTCGACGGACGGGACAGCGATCCCGCCATCGCGCCGCCGACCGCTTTCGACAATGATATCTTCCTGGGCGGACGGCTGGCGCTGAACGATATCAACGACACCGCGATCCTCGGCGGGGCGGTCATCGATACGGAAAATGGCTCGACCGCAGCCCTGATCGAAGCGGAGCGCCGTTTCGGCTCCTATATATTCCTGGAACTCGAAGGGCGGTTTACGCTCAATGTGGACGAACGGGACGCCCTTTTTCCGGCCGACCGCGACGATGCGCTCACCCTTCGCCTGACCCGGCACTTCTGAGGCCGGGCGAAGCGAGAGGCGCAAAGGATGGCCATCATGTCGCTCAAGCATGTCGATCTGAATCTGCTGATCACCTTCGAGGCGCTCTGGCACGAACGCAATGTGACGCGGGCGGCGCGGCGGCTGAACGTGTCGCAGCCGACGGTGTCGAATGCGCTCGCGCGCCTGCGCTCGGCGTTCGGCGACCAGCTTTTCATGCGCTCGCCGCGGGGTATCGAACCCACGGAACGCTGTGTCGAGATCATCAAGGATGTCCGCGAGGCACTGCGGCATATCGAGCAGGCGCTGGACAGCGGCCCCGCCTTCGATCCGCGCCTGTGCCGGCGGGAATTCCGGATCGGCAGCGCAGATTATTTCGACCTGTTCATCCTGCCCGGCCTGATGGCCCACATGGCAGTCGAGGCGCCCCAGATCGATCTGCGCCTGCGCTCGCCCGATCTCGACGAGGGGCTGGACATGCTCGACGCCGGCGAACTCGATTTCCTGCTGCACAAGGAAGCGCCGGCGGCCAAGCGCTTCGGGGTCAGAACGGTGATGCAGGACCTGCATGCCTTCACGGTACGCTCGGACCACCCCCGGGTCCGTGCCATGCCGGACATCGGGCTGTTCGCAGATCTCGCGCACGTGAATTTCTCGCAGCGCGGCGACTCGGAGTCACACGTTGACGAGACGCTGGCCCGGATGGGTTATCGCCGCCGCGTCGCCGTGACGACACAGCATATGGGCACGGTCGCGCACCTGGTGCGGACGACTGATCTGGTCGCCACCGTGCCCGGCCGGCTCGCCAGGAAGATGGTGGATGAAGGCGGTATCACCGCCTACCCCCTGCCCTTCGAGATCGACTGCGTGCCGATCGCGCTCTACTGGAACCGCCGCTTCGAACTGGACGGCGCGACACGCTGGATGCGTGACGCGCTCGTCCGGTTCTGTCAGTCGGTGCCGCCGGCGGCCCTGCCATTCCAGCAGGGGCTCCCGCGCGAAGTCGTCGCCGCCCAGTAAGGCTTATTCGACGACCGTGATCTGGCTGTCCAGCAGTGCTTCGGCTTCGGCGTAGGCTTCGCCGGTCGTGGCAATACCGAACAGGACGCGCTGGCCTGCCTCGAGCACCGGTCCGTAGAGCTGGGTTCCTTCGGCATCGTCTTCGATATGGAAGCGCCGAGAGCTGGCCTCCAGATGGTTGAAGTAGCCCCGGACCAGCTCCCAGTATTCCCGGGTCGCAGCCCAGTAGTCGTGAGCGGCCTGGTCATTGCTCAGATCGGTATTGCGATAGGTGTTCACGCCGATCTCGCGCACCAGCTCGTGCACCGCGCCGTCTTCCTCGACGACAAGCTTGGAATTGTCCTGCTCATGGGTCCAGCCCCACGGCATGACGGTGTGGCGGTTCACGGCAGCGATCACATCATAATCGTCACGCGTGGTATCGTCCCGGCGCGGCAGTGGGCGCCAGGAGACCGGCGGCTCCCAGGTCGAAACGCCATCGGCATCATGGGTCCAGGGCGCGACCGCGGCATAGCGCGGGCTGTCATCCACCTGGTAGACGGTCTGCGACCAGGCGCCGGCGGCTTCGGCAGCGGGAACCGCTTCGACGGTCCAGTCGTCATGCCCCTGGAAAGCCAGCACGGTTTCCGGCTCATAGCGCCAGTCCTGGCGCCAGTGCTTGACGATGAAGGGCTCTTCCTCCGGCCCCACGATCAGCAGGTGCTGAAGCATGATGAAGTCGCCGGTATCCTCGACGACGATCACGACTTCACGGGCCGGCGTCAGCTTGGGCTCGGCCAGTTCATAGCCTTCGGCCACGGGCACCGTCTCACGGAAGTCGAACGTCACCGCGTATTCGCCCTGCATCGCCAGGATCGCCTCGCGGTCCTGCTCGTAAAGGGCGCGGGAGCGTTCAGGCAGTTGCTCGACAGCCGCGGCCTCTCCGCCTGCTGCGGTGTTCGTGGTGGCGCAACCGCCGGCGGTCAGTACGGCCGCGACGGCAGCAAGATAGGCGATCTTCATAAAAACCCTCATCCATCAGACGTGCCCCGAAAGGCACACGTGTGTTTCTAAGAAGAATTCTCACTTGCAATCTCAAAAAGCAAGAGGCAGAACACGGGCAACTGATAATCATTCGCACCTAGGGACATCGAAGATGAAAACCGTGTTGCTTGCCGGCGTTGCCGCCTTTGCCCTCACCGCTCCGGGCCTGACCCAGGACGCGGATGCGACGAATGACGATGCCGATGTCATCGTGGTCGAAGCGACCTACACGAAGCTGGACGCCTTCGTTTATCCCGGCATGACGGCCTCCATCGACGCGGAAGCACTGGACCTGCGGCGCCCGGCAGATCTCGACGACCTCCTGCGCTCCATGCCCGGCCTCGACGTTGCCGGCGGCCCGCGCCGCACCGGCCAGACGATCGCACTGCGCGGTCAAGGGCGCGAGAACACCACGCTCCTGCTCGATGGTGCCCGGCAGAATTACTCCTCCGGCCATGACGGCGTCTTCTTCATCGACCCGGCCCTGCTGGTTGGCGTGGAAGCCGTGCGGGGGCCGGCGTCGGCGATCTATGGGTCCGGTGCGTCCGGCGGTGTCGTTTCCTTCCGCACCGCCAACGCCCATGACCTGCTGGATGACGGTGAAAGCTGGGGCTATTCCCTCGGCGCCGGTTACCGGTCGGTCGACGAGGAAACCCGCGGTTCTGCCAGCGTGTATGGCCGCGCCGGCACGGCGGACTTCCTAGCCTCCGTCTCCGCCCGCTCCTCCGGCGATATCAGCCTGGGGTCCGGCAATGACCTGCCGGCCGATGACGAATCCTTCTCCAGCCTGATCAAGATCGGCAATGATTTCGGCGACGGCCTGCGTGCCGAGCTGAGCTGGCAGAGCTTCTCCGGCGATGTCACCGAGCCCAATAACGGCCAAGGCAATGCCGGCGTCGATTCGCTGAACGCGCTCGTCGACAAGGACATCACGGCCGACAATCTGACCCTGACCGCCGCAATCGCGCCGAGCACGATCGACTGGCTGGACCTGGAACTGACGGTCTACCGCAATGAAACCGGCGTCGATGAGCGCGAGACGGTGTCCGGCCGGCAATTGCGCCGCGACCTGGAAACCGTCGGCATTCGCGGCGACCAGCGTTTCGAATTCAACCTGGGTGCCTATGAGGCCGGCCTGACCGTCGGCGGCGAATACTATGAAGACAGCCAGGACGGCTTTGACAGCGACGATCCGGACGGCACGCGGGGCGGGGCGCCGGATGCCGACAGCCAGTTCACGGCCGGCTGGGTCCAGCTCGAACTCGACGGTCCGGCGCCCTTCGGCCTGCCCGGCCGCATGATCGTTCTGCCGGGCGTGCGCTATGACGAGTTCGAGACCTCGACACCGTCCAGCGCCGCCGTGTCGAACGACGCCGTTTCACAGCGTCTGGGCCTGACCTATGCGCCGATCGATACGTTCAACGTCTTCGTCAGCTGGGGCGAGGCCTTCCGGGCTCCGTCCATCAACGAGCTCTATCTGGACGGCACACACTTCTCCTTCCCGCACCCGATCCTCGGCGCGCCGATCTTTGTGTCGAACGATTTCATCGCCAATCCGGACCTGCTGCCCGAAGAAACCGAAACGCTGGAAATCGGCTTCGGTGTCGATCTGGCGGACCGGGTCGGCGTCGACCGGCTGGACCTGCGCGCCTCCTGGTACGAAACCGAAGCGGAAAACCTGATCGACCTCTCGGTCGACTTCGCCTTCGACGGCAGCTGTTTCGCGCCGCCCTTCCTGCCCTGTACGGCCGGCACGACGCAGAGCAGCAATGTGGGTTCGGCCGAACTGTCGGGCTATGAAATCCAGGCGAGCTTCGCGGAAGGCCCCTTCTCGCTCGACGCATCGCTGACGGGGATCGATGGCAAGGATGCCCAGTCGGGCGATCCGATCGGTTCGCTGGCGCCGACGCGCCTGTTCGTCGATGGCCGCTGGAGCTTTGACCAGTACCGCCTGATCCTGGGCGGCCGCATCGAAGCGGCCGGCGAGTATGACGAACCGCTGGATCCGGCCGAGCATCGCGCTGGTTATGTGGTGACGGATGTCTATGCCCGCTGGCGGCCGTTTGCCGAGCACGGGCTGAGCCTGAATGCCGGCGTCGAGAACCTGCTGGATCACGACTATGACCGCGTTTTCGCCGGCGTCAGCGAGCCGGGACGTTCGGTGCGCTTCGATATCGGCTGGACGCAGAACTTCTAGAGCATTTCCAGCGAAAGTGGGGACCGGTTTCGCGGTTCGGAAATGCGACCCATGGAGACCGGCATTTCCAGCGAAAGTGGGGACCGGTTTCGCGGTTCGGAAATGCGACCCATAGAGACCGGCATTTCCAGCGAAAGTGGGGACCGGTTTCGCGGTTCGGAAATGCGACCATAGAGACCGGCATTTCCAGCGAAAGTGGGGACCGGTTTCGCGGTTCGGAAATGCGGCCACAAGCACTCAAGAGGGCGGGAGGCCTCCCCGCTCGCCCTCTCAATGTCTCCCGGCCGCTCCGGCCAGGGGAACCTCGTAGGTGGGAAACTACGAACTCATTGGTCCCGGTCTTCTTCAAGGCCGGGACCTTTTTTGTCCGCCAGTCAGTCTTGCCCGTCAGTTGGGGCGGCGATGACGCACCTGGGCGATCTCGTCCAGCTCGTCCTGTTCGGCCGCACGCACGGCTTTCTCGATCCGGGCCAGACGCCGTTCCTCGAGCAGCTCGTACTTCTTGAGCTCCTGGAAGGCTTCGGACAGCCGGCCACGCAGCGCATTGGCCTGGATATCCACTTCCTCGAGCGACAGGCGGATGTTTTCCTTCCGCTTGATCACGGCCTGGGCATAGGAGCCATAGGCCAGGAAGCCTTCTTTCGACTCCGCCGCGACCGCCTGCTCTTCCGGCACCGAGGCCTCGAGCCGTTCGATCTGGTCGATCAGAGCCTGACGGGAGCGATCGAGCTCTGCCATCTGTTTCTGGAGTTCTTCAACCTTGAACCGGGCCAGCCGGATCAAGGGTTCATGTGAGCGTGTCATGACCGCCCTCCTTCACCACCACCCAAAATCTCGGACAGCAGCGCGAATGTCGACGGAATGTCCGCCGCCTCGTCTTTTTGCTGCCCGAGGAATGCTTCCAACGGTTCGTTGAGAGCAATTGCCCGGTCCACATCCGGGTTCGATCCCTGGGTGTAAGCCCCCAGCCGGATCAATTCTTCCATATCGGCATAGGCCGACAGCAGTTTGCGCGCTTCAGCCACAAACGGGCGCTGCGGCGGGTCGTAAACTTCCGGTGCCGTCCGGCTGACGGACTTGAGAACGTCGATCGCGGGATAGCGGCCGCGCTCGGCAATGGCCCGGCTCATCACGACATGGCCATCGAGGATGCCGCGAACGGCATCGGCGATCGGCTCGTTGTGGTCGTCACCATCGACCAGAACCGTGAACAGGCCGGTGATCGTTCCCTGACGGCCGCCATCACGGCGTTCGGGGCCCGGTCCGGCCCGCTCGAGAAGACGCGGCAGCTCGGCAAAGACCGACGGGGTATAGCCCCGTGTCGTCGGCGGCTCGCCGGCGGCCAGACCGATCTCGCGCTGGGCCAGCGCAAACCGGGTCACACTGTCCATCAGGCACAGCACGTCCTTGCCCTGGTCGCGGAAATATTCCGCGGTCGTCAGGGTGAGGTGTGCCGCCTGCCGGCGTGCCAGGGCCGGCGCGTCGGAGGTTTCGGTAATCACGACAGAGCGCTTGCGGCCTTCCGGGCCCAGCACATCGTCGACGAATTCGCGGGCTTCACGGCCCCGTTCGCCGATCAGGCCGATGACGATGACATCGGCATCGCAGGCGCGCGCCAGCATCGACATGAGAACCGACTTGCCGACCCCCGAGCCCGCGAAGATGCCCAGACGCTGGCCGCGCCGCATCGGCACGAAGGCGTTGAGCACACGGACACCCAGATCGAGCTTGGTGCCCAGCCGCGCGCGACCGTGCGCGCCCGGCGGATTGCCCTTGAGCGGATAAGGAACACCGCCTTCGGTGAGTGGCGGACCATTGTCCAGCGGACGGCCGAAGCCATCTAGCACGCGACCCAGCCAGGCCTGCGACGGACGAACGCGGGCAGCTTCGGGCTGCAGGCGGACCCGGGCTCCGGGACGCACACCTTCCAGCGGACCGAAGGGCATCATCAGGGCGGTTTCGCCGCGGAAGCCGACGATCTCGCATTCCGCGACACCCTCGCCCGTCTCGATCAGGGCATGCGCGCCCAGCGAGAGCCCCGCCTTGGGGCCCTCGGCTTCGACGAGCAGGCCGTTCAGGGCGGTAATCCGTCCTTCCAGCACCCGGTCGTCGAGGCGATCGATGCGATCGATGAGGGTCTGCATCATACGGGAGATCCCGCCCTGCTTCCTGTGGCGAAAATGCCAGTTCCCGGAGACAATATACCCAACGCGGTTGCTCCGACGTAAACACCCGGCATTTTTTGCATGGCCGCGCACAGCTGATTCCAGGAAGCGCGCGGACTCGATTCCACCAGGTGAGTCTCGCAGCTGATACAATGTCCTGTGGAAAACTTGGAACCCCCTCCATGACGGGTTCCTGAGCCAATTTTCCGTTCCAGAACGGGCAGATCGCGCCTTTCGGAGGCTATACTTTATGCACGTTATATTTGATCAATTTGCGAAAAATTACGCCGCCAGGGGATTCATCACACGCGTTAACCCCTGAATCGTTAACGGGATTCTCGAATCAAGCGGATCGTCAGATTTTTCTCGAATTGACGATTCCAAAACGGGGTCAAGCAGCGCTTAACTTTCGTTAAGAGTTTCCGCCTAGCGTCCAAATAAGGTTAATCACAGACGTGAGGCCGGGCGGCACTGATTCGCCCGCACAACGAAACCGGAGGCGAACCAATGCGGGTTCTTCTTATTGAGGACGATCGGGCGACTGCCCAGTCCATCGAGCTGATGCTGAAGTCCGACGGCTTCAATATCTATACGACCGACCTCGGTGAGGAAGGCGTCGATCTGGGCAAGCTGTATGATTACGACATCATCCTGCTCGACCTGAACCTGCCCGACATGCCGGGCTTCGATGTGCTCAAGACGCTTCGCATGGCGAAGATCGACACGCCCATCCTGATCCTCACGGGCAATGCCGACATCGACAACAAGGTGCGCGGCCTGGGCTGCGGCGCCGACGACTATATGACCAAGCCTTTCCACAAGGACGAGATGATTGCGCGTATCCACGCCATCGTCCGCCGCTCGAAGGGCCATTCCCAGTCGATCATCCGCACCGGTTCGATCGCCGTGAACCTCGACGCCAAGACGGTCGAGGTCGATGGCCAGCGCGTGCACCTGACCGGCAAGGAATACCAGATGCTCGAGCTGCTCTCCCTGCGCAAGGGGACGACGCTCACCAAGGAAATGTTCCTGAACCACCTTTATGGCGGCATGGACGAGCCGGAACTGAAGATCATCGACGTCTTCATCTGCAAGCTTCGCAAGAAGCTCGCCGCGGCCACCAGTGGCGAACACTATATCGAGACGGTCTGGGGCCGTGGCTATGTGCTGCGTGACCCGGTCGAAGAAAAGGCGTCCGCCTGATCCGGCCTCACAACCGAACCTGAGAAAACCCGGGCGGCGACGTCCGGGTTTTTTCATGTCCCCTGTTCATTTCTGCCGCCGGCACAGCGTTCCAGGCCCATACGAGAAGAGCCCCCGCAGCGCAGCTGCAGGGGCTCTTGCCTGTTCCAGGTACGGACTATCCCTGTTGCGTCAGGCTGCAGCCGACTTGGCTGCGCCGGAGCGGCCATACAGGCCGCGGCGGCCTTCGACCGGTGCAAAGTCCTGGGACAGGCCGACCACAGTCTCGGCAGCCCCCATGATCAGATAGCCATCGCCCGCGGTCTGCGCGGCCAGCCGCTGCAGGATGCGCTTCTTGGTGTCGGCATCGAAATAGATCAGCACGTTGCGGCAGAAGATGACGTCGAACGTGCCCATGCCGGAGAAGTTCTCCAGCAGGTTCTGCTTCTGGAACGTCACCATTGAGCGCAGGTTCGGCTTGATGCGCCACTGGTCGCCGGACTGGTCGAAATGCGTCACCAGACGCTGGATCGCCAGGCCGCGCTGGACCTCGAACTGCGAGTAGACGCCGGCCTTGGCCTTTTCCAGCACGCGCGGTGCCATGTCGGTGGCAACAATCTCGAAGCGCAGGCCGCCCAGGCGGGCCTTTTCCTCTTCCAGAATCATCGCCAGCGAATACGGTTCCTGGCCCGACGAACAGGCGGCGCACCAGATCCGGATGGTCGACGTGTTGCCGCGGGCCCGCGAGAGCACCGGCAGGATTTCCTGCTTGAACAGGTCGAACGGCGTGTTGTCGCGGAAGAAGAAGGTCTCGTGCGTTGCCAGCGCCTCCGTAATCGCCCAGAGCAGGCGATCGCTGCTCTCACGGCGTGCCGCGGCGATCAGCGCCTCGATCGACGGATAGCCCTCGGCCCGTGCCAGCGGCGCCAGACGGCTTTCCAGCAGATACCCTTTGTCGGTCGACAGGACGAGGCCGGAACGCTTGTAGGCTTCGGCCGCCACGAAAGTGATGTCTTCGATCTTGATCATGGTCACATCCCGTTCTTCGCGCGCTGGACGATCGACGAACCGATCCGGTTGAGCGGCAGGATTTCGTCGGCCAGGCCCGCCGCGGCGACAGCGCCCGGCATGCCCCAGACCACACTCGTTGCTTCGTCCTGGGCCAGGATCGTGCCGCCGGCATTGCGCAGGATGCGCGAGCCTTCGCGGCCGTCATGCCCCATCCCCGTAAGGATGATGCCCAGCGCCTTGCCACCGGTCACCTCGGTCACCGACTGGAACAGCGGGTCGACAGCAGGGCGGCAGAAATTGATCGGCGGCGTCTGGTCGAGCACCGCGTAGAAACCGGCCGCGTCCTTGCGGACGGTCAGATGGAAGTCGCCCGGCGCAATGTAGAGACTGCCGGCAACGAGGCGTTCGCCGTCCTCGGCTTCCTTGCAGCGCAGGGACGAGGCCTTGGACAGGTGTTCCGCCAGGATCTTGGTGAACAAGGCCGGCATGTGCTGGGCCACCACGATCGGAACGCGGATATCGGTTCCGAAGGCCGCCACGACATCGCGCAGCGCCTGCGGGCCACCGGTGGAGGAACCGATGGCGATGATTTCCGGGCGCACCGTATGACGGGCGACAGCCCCACGCGAGGCTGGCGGCTGTGCCGTCGGTGCAAACGCCTTGCGGACCGGCGCGCTGGGCGCAGCAGGTGCCGGCGTGATGGTGCGGATCGCCGGTGCGGGCGAAGACGGGATGTCCCGTGCCGTGGGTACCGGCGGAATCGGGCGCGGCGCCAGAGCTTTCAGCTTGGACAGCAGATCGCGGCGGAACTCCTCGGCACCGGCCAGGCGGCCGGCCTGCGGTTTGGGTGCGTAGTCGGCAGCGCCCATGGACAGGGCACGGATGGTGACCTCACCGCCGCGGCGCGTCAGTGTGGAGGCCATCACGACCTTGCAGCCCGGCACTGCCTTCAGCAGCAGCGGCAGGGCGGCGAGGCCGTCCATCTTGGGCATTTCGACATCGAGCACGATCAGGTCGGGCTTGAGCTCCTCGGCCTTTTTCAGGCCCTGCTCGCCATCGACCGCCGCGCCGACAAGCGCGAGATCGGGATCTTCATCGACCCAGCGGGTCATCAGGCCACGTGCGACAGCGGAGTCGTCGATCACGAGAACCTTGGCAATGGGGTTGGCGGCCGCGCCCGTGGTGGCGAGTTCCGGCATGGGAAACTCCTCAGGAGGCGCGAAGCAATCCGGTTTGCTGCAGCTTGGATTCGATGATTTCACCGTCGAAGGGCTTCATGACGTATTCGTCGGCACCCGCACGCAGGGCTTCGGTGATGTGCGCCATGTCGTTCTCGGTGGTGCAGAACACCACGACCGGCTTGTCACCGCCCTCTTCCCGGCGCAGCGCCTTGACGAAGTCGAGCCCGTTCATGACCGGCATGTTCCAGTCGAGCAGGATCGCGTCGGGCATCTGCTTGCGGCAGGCGTCGAGCGCTTCGGATCCGTCCGCCGCTTCGACACATTCGAAGTCGAGCTCTTCAAGAATTTTGCGAGCGACTTTCCGGATCACCCGGGAGTCGTCCACGACGAGACAGGTTTTCATGCCTTACCCTCCGCTAGGCAGCCTTGTTGGTCTGGCCAGCCGTACCGATGACGGCCGAAACGTCGAGAACTGCGAGCAGTTCCTTCTCCAGCCGGTGAACGCCCTTGACCATGGAACGCCAGCGCGCATCGACATGGGCCGGGACCGGTTCGAGTTCGGCCCGCGGGCGACGCAGCACTTCACCGACACTGTCGACGATAAGTCCGAAGATTTCGTTCCCGCGTTCGACACCGAGTGCCATGCCGGTCTCCGTCTTTTCCCGCGGCGTCAGACCCAGGCGACGGCGGGCGTCGATGGCGGTGACGATACGGCCGCGCAGGTTCAGCAGACCGGCGACCTCGTCGGGGGCCAGCGGAACATGCGTTACCGATTGCGGCGCGAACACTTCGCGGATCGCATCGACCGGCGCGCCGAACAGCTGATCGCCGATACGGACGGACACGTACTCGTTCATCGCTTCGGCGCCGAGGCCGGAATTGTCGCTATGCTGCGAGCTCATGCCACTTTCTCCTCTTGGGAAACCTCGTCGAGCGCGGCAATCAGGGCACCGCGGTCGGAGCGCGGCAGGACGACCGTGAGGCCGTCGGCCGGTGTATCTTCGGGCCAGTCCGTGACAGCCAGGGCCGGCAGATTGGTCCACATGCCTTCATTGCGGATGCGATCGAGAGCCGCCGGGTCGCCGACGAGCGCATCGAAATGCTCGCCCGCTTCGGCAATCGACTTGACCTCGTGCATGCCGCCGGCCGGCGTCACGTCATAGCCGGCGGCAGCCAGCAGCGGCGCGATCATGCGGCGGGCAAAGGCATCGGCATCGACCAGCAGGACCTTGCGGCGGCGCGAGGCCGAGCGGCGCTGGATATCGCTGGCGCGCGACTGGTCGAGATACCAGGCGATATCGACCACATCCGTGGCCTTGCCCTTGATGATGGCAGACCCGATGACGCCCTGCTTGTCCGACGACATCTGCATGTCGACGCGTTCCTCGACGACGTCGACGATCTGGTCGACGGCGAGGCCGATGGCCGTGTGGTTCTCGGCGAAGACGAGGACCGGCAGACGCTGGCCTTCCGTGCAGCGGATTTCCGAGCCCAGCGGCACGATCGGCATCAGGCGGCCACGATACTGGACAACCTGGCGGCCATTGGTGGTCTCGATGGTATCCGGCTCGAACTCTTCCAGGCGCGTGACGAGGGCCAGCGGAACCGCCTTGGGTTCCGTACCGCCGGCGCGGACCAGGAGCAGACGCTGGGTCTGCTGTGCCAGTTCGGTGACCGAAGCGCTGGCCATGTCGTTCACGGCCTCCTCTTCCATCGCCGAGACGATCTCGCCGGCCAGGCCGTTCGGATCGAGGATCATGATGACAGAGCCGTCGCCCAGGATGGTCGCACCGGAATAGGCCGACACATTGCGCAGCGATTCCGAGAGCGGCTTCACGACGATTTCCTCGGTGTCGAGGACATTGTCGACGACGAGGCCGACATTGCGGCCGCCGGCGTCGAGCACGACCACGAAGGCCGCTTCGTCTTCACCGCCGCTATAGGCTTCGCCGACACCCAGCACATCGTGCAGGTCGACAATCGGCATCAGGCGATCGCGCAGACGCATCACGCGGGCACCGTGCAGTTTTTCGACCGTGTGCTCGGACCCGGCACCGACGCGCACCAGTTCGCGCACAGCCAGTTGCGGGATCGCGAAGCGCTGTTCGTCGCAGCCGACGATCAGGGCCGACACGATGGCTAGGGTCAGCGGGATCTTGATCGAGAAATGCGAGCCGCGGCCAGCCGTGGACGCCACGTCCACCACGCCGCCGATCTGCTCGATATTCGTACGCACCACGTCCATGCCGACACCGCGGCCGGACAGGTTGGTCACCTTGGCCGCCGTCGAGAAGCCCGGTGCGAAGATGAAGCGGTGAATCTGCGCTTCGGTCATCCGCTCCAGCTCGTCGTGCGTGGTCAGCCCCTTCTCCAGGGCCTTCTCGCCGATGCGCTTGGTGTCCAGTCCCTTCCCGTCATCGGAAATGGAGATGATGATGTGACCGCCTTCATGATAGGCGGACAGCTTGATCCGGCCCTTCTCGGGCTTGCCGGCCTTGACCCGGTCGGCCGGCATCTCGAGGCCGTGATCGGCCGAGTTGCGGACCATGTGGGTGAGCGGGTCCTTGATCAGCTCGAGCACCTGACGGTCCAGCTCGGTGTCCTGGCCTTCCATGACCAGTTCGATCTTCTTGCCGAGATCCGTCGAGACGTCGCGAATGATGCGCGGCAGCTTGCGCCAGGCGTCGCCGATCGGCTGCATGCGGGTCTTCATGACCCCGTCCTGCAGCTCGCCGGTAACGGCAGACAGGCGCTGGAGGGGCCCCTTGAGCTCCTCGTCTTCCATGCCGCGAATGGTCTGCATCAGCTGGTTGCGGGTCAGCACGAGCTCGGAAACGGTCGTCATCAGACCTTCCAGCACGTCCACTGTGACACGCACCGTCTGCTGGACACGCGGACCACCTTCACCACCGGCGACGTGATCGACGCCCTTCAGCTCGGCCATCGCCGACTGCAGCGCTTCTTCATGGCTCATATCGTCGGTGATGAACGCCTTGGGCGCTTCCGGCTCATTACCCGGGTCGACATCGGCGCTCATGAAGGCCGCTTCGAGTTCGGCAGCGGATACTTCACCCGGACGCAGTTCGCGTCCCAGTTCCGGATCGAAATCGCCGACGCCGAGGTGCTGCACCGGCGCACTCTCTGCCGGCGCGGCTTCGCCCGGATCATTGGCAGGTTCAACATCGGCGCTCTGGAAGGCCGCTTCCAGATCGGCCAGCGAGACTTCGCCCGGACGCAGTTCGCGGCCAAGGTCTTCGTCCCAGTTTTCAGGCTTCTGCGGCGCGTCCGGCTGGACGGCACCTTCCAGCTTGCCCATCGCCGCATCTTCGAGCTTGGCGATCAGGGCGCTGTCTTCGCCGGCCGGCTCGGCGCCGGTTTCCTCGAGCGATTCCAGCAGCACCTTGATCTGGTCGATCGCCTCGAGGACGAGCGTCACCATCGGCGGCGATACAGCCAGTTCGCCGTCGCGGAACTTGCCCAGCAGCGTTTCGCCAGCGTGAGCGACAGCTTCCAGGCGGGGAAGGCCCAGGAAGCCGCAAGTCCCTTTGATGGTGTGGAGAAGGCGGAAAATGTTGTCGAGAATGGCCCGGTCTTCCGGGTTATTCTCGAAACGCACCAGCTCCGCGTCGATGACGTCCAGGCTTTCGGCTGTTTCCGTCAAAAACTCGCTGATGAGATCATCCATGGCAGGCCCCGTGCGGTCTTGATTCCAGCACAACCTGCCAGCCCTTAGTTAACGGACTGTTGGCTCGGAGAGCCTATTCTCATCTACAATACGAATAGAATATTATCTGGTTTGGCTTCGCCTTGCAGGCCTAGCCGATCATGCCTTCCGGCGGTTTGACCAGAGCCACGAATTCCACACGCTCGCCATCCGCGTGTGCACTGACGCGGCCGCCGGCCGAGCGCGCGATGAGCGCTGTATAGTAGGGCTGGATCGAGCGTCCGTCGAAACCGTGCTCCGGCGCCTGGCCTTCCAGGGCAAGCGCGGTACCCGCCTCCAGCCGGGCCCGCGGGCCTTCCGTAACAATACGCAGACGCGCACCGCCGGCAGCATCCGTCGCCTCCACCGTCACCGTGCCGCCGCGTGGGGCTGCATCGACGCCGAGCGTGCACAGATTGAGCAGCAGGCGTGCGGCGGCCTTCTCCAGCCCCGAAGCCTCGACTTTCCAGACAATCTCCGGCTTGAAGGCCGAGAACATGTTCTCGGTCAGCCGGCGCAGTTCCCGGGTATCCAGGATACCCGGAGCCGATCCGCCGGCCCCGAATGCGAGACGCGAGAATTCCAGCTTCGCCTGGGCCTGGCGGGCACTTTCACGCACCAGACCCATCGCGTCCTCATGCATGTCTGCCGAGTCCTTGTCGTCCAGAACGCTCAGGGCTGCACCCAGGGCCGAAACGGGGCTGACAAGGTCATGGCAAAGCCGCGCGCACAGCAGTGCGGCGAGCTGTTCGGCGGTCAGTTCGGAGGGAAATTCGTCGAGCATGTCGTCATCGATACACGATTCTCGCTGCCTCTCGCCCCTTTTCGCAGTCAAATCTGCAATGCTCCGCCGTAAAGGACTTGGCAACCGGATCGGTCCAAGCCATGGTTCACACGGCTTTTGAGGGGGCGCTCGGCCATTCCGGGGCAGTACAGCTTCGGGCGGCGCGAGACTTGCTAGACATCACGTGTGACACGCCGTGTGTTAACGAGCTGACCGGAGTATGGACGCCGACATGTCCGGATTTGACGTATCCCGTGCCGACACCCACCGCACCCGTGGCCTTGTGGCTGCTGCCAGCCTGACACTCTCCGCGGTGCTTCTTATAGCCCTCATGACCAGCAACGAGCCGCAAAGCGATGCGTCTCCCATCGACCGCCAGACAGCGCTCGACACACCGGTCGCCGACAACAGTCAGCTGCTGGCCGAAGCGAGCCAGGTCGCGTCGAACCAGGAGGTGCTGCAGCCACCGCCGATGACGCTGGCGGCGGCGCTCGACCCGGTCGAACTGAATTATTCCGCTTTCACCGATTGCGTGAACTGTGCCACGACGATCCAGGTTGAACGGGTGGTGCCCAGCGGCGGCACGCTCGCCGGCCTGCTCGACGATGCCGGCATTGACCGCGTCGAGGCCGCGCGCGCCATTTCCGCGCTCAGCACGGTTTACGATCTGCGCCGTCTGCCCGTCGGCGAGCGCATCCGGCTCTATGTCGAGACGACGCCCGACGCTGAAGGCGGCGACGAGGCTTCGGCAGTTCGCCTGAACGGCTTGTCCTTCCGGCCCGATGTCGAACGGTCGATCACCGTTGCCCGGACGTGGGACGATGATTATCGCGCCCGCGAAACCCAGGCGACATTCGAACGGGAACTCGTGCGCGCAACCGGCGAGATCAACACCTCGCTCTATGTCGACGCGCTCAATGCCGGCGCCACCGACCGTGTGGTCGTCGAGCTGGCCGGCGTTCTGGGCTATGCGATCGACTTCCAGCGCTCGATCCAGCCGGGTGACGGTTTCGACATTCTGTTCGAGCGCATGATCGACGATGAGGGCGATGTCGCCCGCACCGGCGACATCCTCTATGCGCGCTATGCGGGCCGCGGCGAACCCAAGGAATTCTTCCGTTTCGAGACACCGGACGGGATTGTCGGCTACTACTCGGCGGACGGCGCCAGCGTCGAACGCCTGCTGATGCTCACGCCGATCAATGGTGCGCGCCTGTCCTCGCACTTCTCGCGCGCACGCCGTCACCCGATCCTCGGCTATACGCGCCGCCATAACGGCACCGATTTCGCGGCCCCGACCGGTACACCGATCATGGCCGCGGGCAATGGTGTCGTGGAACGGGCCAACCGGTTCGGCAGCTTCGGCAATTATATCCGCATCCGCCACGCCAACGGCTATCAGACAGCCTATGCGCACCTCAACAATATCGCCCGCGGCATTCGTGCCGGGACGCGCGTGACCCAGGGCCAGACCATCGGCTATGTCGGCACGACCGGCCGCTCGACCGGTCCGCACCTGCATTATGAAGTTCACCACAACGGCAATCCGGTGAACCCGATGACGCTCGACCTGCCGACCGGCCGCCAGCTGGCGGATAACGAGATCGCGCTGTTCGAAGCCGAGCGGGACCGGATCCTGGAAATCCGCGACGCGGCACCGTCGGCATCGAGCGGCAATGCGCCGATGATGGCCGATTCCGGGAACGGCGCCCAGTAGGCCGTCACGACACCCTCATACCGGATACATAGGTGCGGCATTGGGGCAACATTGACGTTGCGCCAGTGTCGCACTATGTGAAGCTTTCGGGCATGGGAGATGCCTGCCGCCCGCAGGCGCGAGCCACGGTGAAATTCTCCCGGACATGATCTTTGCCGAAACAGTTGCTGTGCGGCGGGATGGCAAGGCGGGCACCCATCGAGAAGACCGCATGCAGCACCTGCATGAGGCTGAAGACATGACGACCCAACTCCTCCCTGCGCTCGACGGGCTGAAGGCCCAGGCGAAACGCCTGCGCAAATCGCTCGAGGCGGAGGGCAATTTCATTTCCCATTCCGAAGCGCTGGAGCTTGTCGCCCGGCAATACGGCTATCGCGACTGGAACACGATCCACGCCGCAACCGGCAATCGTCCGGCCGAACTTCTGTCGCTAGGCGCGAAGGTGTCCGGCACCTATCTCGGCCAGGCCTTTACCGCCGAGGTGATCGGCCTGACCCGGCTGAATGACGGCGCGCGCTATCGTGTGACGCTGGATCTGGACGAGGCTGTCGACGTGGTGACGTTCGACAGTTTCTCGGCCTGGCGCAAGCGCGTGAACGGCACGATCGGCCGCAATGGCGTCTCGGCGTCGCGGACATCGGACGGACGCCCGCATCTGGAAATCCGGATGTAGAAAAGAAGCGGGCCCGGGGATCACCCGGGCCCGCCCTCTTCATCAGTTCACCACGGCCTGGAGCGGCGGTTTAACGCCGACGGCGATACCGTTGACGGTGAGCACGCCGGCCTCGGTGGAGACCTTGATCGTGTCGCCATCCTTGATGCGGCCTTCCAGCAGCAGCCGGGCCAGCGGATCCTGCAGCTCCTTCTGGATCACCCGCTTGAGCGGACGCGCGCCATAGGCCGGGTCATAGCCCTTGGCGGCCAGCCAGTCGCGGGCGCTGCCGTCCAGCTCGATCGTCATGCGGCGATCTTCCAAGAGGTGGGCGAGACGCTCGATCTGTATATCGACAATGGCGCCCATATGCTCCTGCGCCAGTTTGCGGAACAGGATGATCTCGTCGACCCGGTTGAGGAATTCCGGCCGGAAATGTCCGCGCACGGCCGTCATCACCTGGTCGCGGGCCTGTTCGGCATCCTCGACCTGTTGCAGGAATTCGGCGCCGAGATTCGACGTCATGATGATGATCGTATTGCGGAAATCCACCGTGCGGCCCTGGCCGTCGGTCAGGCGTCCATCGTCGAGCACCTGCAAGAGCACGTTGAACACGTCCGGGTGCGCCTTCTCGATCTCGTCCAGCAGCACGACCTGGTAGGGCCGGCGGCGCACGGCTTCGGTCAGGGCACCGCCCTCCTCATAACCGACATAGCCCGGAGGCGCGCCGATCATGCGGGCGACGGAGTGTTTCTCCATGTATTCCGACATGTCCATCCGCGTGACCGCGGTCTCGTCGTCGAACAGGAATTCTGCGAGCGCCTTGGTCAGCTCGGTCTTGCCGACGCCCGTGGGGCCGAGGAAGAGGAAGGAACCGATCGGACGCGCCGGATCCTTCAGACCGGCCCGCGCCCGGCGGACCGCGTCGGACACGGCTTCCAGCGCCGCCTGCTGACCGACAACGCGGCCGTGCAGCGCCTCTTCCATGCGCAGGAGCTTGTCGCGCTCGCCTTCCAGCATCTTGTCGACCGGCACGCCGGTCCAGCGCGAGACGACATGGGCGATCTGCTCGTCATCGACGACTTCCTGCACCATCTGGCCGTCCTGGCCGTCGGTTTCCCGCTCGGCCTCGGCCAGCTTGCGCTCAAGTTCCGGCAGGCGGCCATACTTGATCTCGGACGCCCGGCCCAGATCGCCGCGGCGTTCCGCATCGACCAGATCATTGCGTGCCCGTTCCAGCGCTTCCTTGATCGTGGTCGCGGAAGCGAGCTTTTCCTTTTCGGCGCGCCAGGTCGCGGTCAGCTCGGCCGACCGGCCTTCCAGCTCGGCGATTTCCTTTTCGAGCGTCTTCAGGCGCTCCTTCGACGCGTCATCATTTTCCTTCTTGAGCGCCTCGGCCTCGATCTTCAGCTGGATTGCCCGGCGATCGATCTCGTCAAGCTCTTCCGGCTTTGAATCGACCTGCATGCGCAGGCGCGAGGCGGCCTCGTCCATCAGGTCGATGGCCTTGTCCGGCAGGAAACGGTCGGTGATGTAGCGGTTGGAGAGATTGGCGGCAGCGACAATGGCGCTGTCGGCGATGCGCACGCCATGGTGCACCTCATACTTCTCCTTCAGGCCGCGCAGGATCGACACCGTGTCCTCGACGGTCGGCTCTTCCACCATGACCGGCTGGAAACGGCGGGCGAGCGCGGCGTCCTTCTCGACATGCTTGCGGTATTCGTCGAGCGTCGTTGCGCCGACACAATGCAGCTCGCCGCGCGCCAGGGCCGGCTTCAGCAGGTTGGACGCATCCATCGCGCCGTCCGCCTTGCCGGCACCGACCAGCGTGTGCATCTCGTCGATGAAGAGGATGATCTGGCCATTGGCCGACTGCACCTCGTTCAGCACGGACTTCAGGCGTTCCTCGAACTCGCCGCGATATTTCGCACCGGCGATCAGCGCGCCCATGTCCAGCGCCAGCAGTTTTTTCTCTTTCAGGCTCTCCGGCACATCGCCATTGACGATGCGCAGGGCCAGACCTTCCGCGATGGCGGTCTTGCCCACGCCGGGCTCGCCGATCAGGACGGGATTGTTCTTGGTGCGGCGGGAGAGGACCTGGATGGCGCGGCGGATTTCCTCGTCGCGGCCGATCACCGGATCGAGCTTGCCTTCGCGCGCGACTTCGGTGAGGTCGCGGGCATATTTCTTCAGCGCCTCATAGCTGTCCTCGGCCGACTGGCTGTCGGCGGTGCGGCCCTGGCGCAGATCGTTGATCGCCGTGTTGAGCGCCTGCGGCGTGACGCCGGAGGCCTTGAGCACATCATAGGCCTTGTTGCCGGCGGTCAGGCTGATCGCCTGCAGCAGGCGTTCGGCGGTGATGTACTGGTCGCCGGCCTTCTGGGCCGCTTCCTCGGCGGCCCCGAATACCTTGGCGGTGTCCGGCGCGAGGTAGAGCTTGCCCTGCCCGCCTTCCACCTTGGGAATGGCGGCGAGCGCCTGGGCGGTGCCGTCCTGCACCTGGCGGATGCGGCCGCCGGCGGCCTCGATGAGATTGGCGGCAAGCCCCGCCTCGTCGTCGAGCAGCGCCTTGAGCACGTGCTCGGGGGCGAATTGCTGGTGGTTCGACTTCAGCGCCAGGCCCTGGGCAGCCTGGACGATCGACCGCGCACGGTCTGTATATTTCTCAAAATCCATATCGATCTCCCAAATCAGGCGAGATAACGTGCGGCCTGTCGCCTTGATCAAGCACGACGGCACCGCGTTCCGACCCTGATGTAGGTGTGGCCATTGAGTCACACAAGTGGACGGGTCGCGACATTCTGCCCCTGCCTCACCAACAGGTTATTGCCATGCCCCAGCTTACCGCCATCACCCGCTTTCCGGTAAAGGGGCTGGGCCCTGATCGCATGGATGCCGTCGCGCTGCAGGCCGGCAAGGTCCTGCCCGACGACCGCCGCTGGGCGATCGAGAACGGCCCCGGCCCCTTCGATCCGGACAATCCCGGCCATGTGAAGAAGAAACACTTTCTCATGCTCGCCGGACAGGCAGAACTGGCGCGGCTGGATTGCCGCTATGAGGATGCCGGCCACCGCTTGTCCGTCGCCGTCGATGCCGGGGAAGCCGTCACCGTCGACCTGGAGGACGCGACGACGCATGCGCCCCTGTTCGACCGGCTGGCCGGGCTTGTCGGCGACCAGCTGCGCGGGCCGATGTGCATCGTGTCTGCGCCCGGCCAGGCGATGACGGATATTCCCCAGCCGCACATCTCGCTGATCAATGCCGCCTCGGTGCGCGATCTGGCGGCCCGGACCGGGCACGAACTCGACCCGGTGCGGTTCCGCGGCAATCTCCTGATCGACGGGCTGGAACCCTGGGCGGAGTTCGACTGGATCGGCCGGGATGTCCGTATCGGCGACGCCGTGCTGCGGGCCCGGGACCCGATCGGCCGCTGTGCCGCAACCAGCGTCAATCTGGATACGGGCGAACGGGATATCGATCTGCCCAAGGCGCTGTTCGAACACTATGGCCACACCCGCTGCGGGCTCTATCTCAGCGTCGAACAGGGCGGCCGTATCGCGGTGGGCGATCCGGTTTTGCTTGACGGGACCGGGGCGACCGCCTAGCCATTCGTCTTCCGGGCTCCTGGGTGCCCGCCGCTGGCAGAGAGACTGCCCGGTGAAACCCGCTTTCCGAATTCAACTTGTCCTGCACGGCTTCGCGGCAAAGCGAACGCCGTCGTATGGCCCGTGCAGGATGTCGCGCCGCCTGGTCGCCGGGCGGTGCCCGACCGGGATGTGACCCATGAGCCAGACTGCTGCCCGCAAGACCGAATACCTGGAAGGACCGATCGGTCCCCTGTTTGCCAGGACCGCCCTGCCCATCGTTTTCCTGATGAGCGTGAACGGGCTTCTCACCGTCGTCGATGCGATCTTCCTCGGCGTATTCGTCGGCGCCGATGCCCTCGCCGCCGTCACCCTGATGTTCCCGATCGTGATGATGTGCATCGCCCTGGCCACGCTCGTGGCCAACGGCATGGCCAGCGTGCTGGCCCGCCAGCTGGGTGCATCCGATCATGCCGGTGCCGAGGCCAGCTTCGCCGGCGCGCACGGGCTGAGCGTGCTGACCTGCCTTGCCCTCCTGGCGGTCTTCTTCCTGGGCGGCGAGCCGCTGGTGCGGCTGGCGGCAAACGGCTCGGCCATACTGGCCGAATACGGCTATCGCTATCTGCAGATCACCGTCGTCACCGCGCCGCTGGCCTTCGCCCTCGGCCTGCAGACCACCGCCCTGCGCGTGGAAGGCTGGGTTGGCTTCATGGCGATCACCGGCGCGCTGGTAACCCTTGCCAACATGGCGATCAATTTCGTGCTGATCGCGGGCCTGAGCTGGGGTGTCGCCGGTTCCGCCATCGGCACCGCGCTGGCCCAGGCAATCGGCCTTGTCATCGTGCTCGCCTTCCGCGCCAGCGGACGCGGCGATCTGCCGGCCTTCGCCCTGCCCTGGCACCACTGGCGCGCGGGCTGGGGCGATTTTCTCGCGCTCGGCGCCCCGCAAAGCCTGTCCTTCCTGGGCCTGGCGCTGGGCTCCGGCACGATCCTGGTCATGCTGCAGAACACGGCACTGGACGACTATGACACCACGGTCGCCGCCTATGGCATCGCCACGCGTCTCCTCTCGTTCAGCTTTCTCGGCCTGATGGGGATGGCGCAGGCGCTGCAGGCCATTGTGGGCAATAATTTCGGCGCCGGACGGCGCGACCGGGTCGCCCGCACACTCCGGCTGGGCCTGATCTGCGGGCTGGTCTATGCCGGCACCGCGCAAGCGATTTTCAGCTTCGGTGCGACCGGGCTGGCCGGGCTCTTCGTCGACAATCCGGCCGTGATCGCCGAGGTCGGCCGCCTGCTGCCGGTGATCGTGGCGGCCTATGTGCTGGCCGGACCGGCGGTGATGCTGTCGACCTGCTTCCAGGCCGTGGGCGATGCGCTGCGCGCGGCCTTGCTCAGCCTGTCGCGCACCTATCTGTTCGCGATCCCGCTGACACTGATCCTGCCGGTCTGGTTCGGGGAATGGGGGATCTGGATGGCGGGCCCGGCGGCCGAAGTGCTGCTGGCCCTGGTGGCGCTGGCCGTGCTGGTCCAGGCGGCCCGCAGCGACGGGCATGATTTCGGCCTGGTGCCTCGCCGCCTGCGCGGCCGGGCGGGGCTCTAGACAGGATCGTTTCCTGCGAAATTGCTCCTGATCCAGAATCCTGAGCGGTCGCGTGGTCGAACCGGTGAACCGGTTCCCACTTCACCTGATCACGCTCTGCTTTAGCGGTCGCGTGATCGAACCGGTGAACCGGTTCCCACTTCACCTGATCACGCTCCAGATAAGAAAAGGGCGGCCGGGAAACCGGCCGCCCATCTTTCACAGTCCGCAATGCGGTGCGCCCGTCAGGCGGCTTCGCTTTCGGAATCGTCCCCGCCGCCGGTCTTGCCGTCGGCCGAGGCGCTGGCGCTTTCCAGCGCGGCCTCTGCAGCGGCCTTGTCGGCAGCGATTTCAGCCTTGGTGCGGCGCGGACGGCGGGTCCGGCGGCGTGCGCCGTCTTCACCATCTTCAGCCTTGGCGTCGGACTTGTCGTCCGGCCTGGATTCTTCGGCGGCCGGCTTTTCGCCTTCCGGCGTCACAACACCGAGCGGATCTTCCTTGTCACCGCCCCGGTCGCCCCGATCGGACCCGCGCGGCTGGCGCTGACGGCCGCGGCCACGGCGCGGTTCGCGCTCGCGGTCCCCGCCCTGATCATTGCCGGATCCATTGTTGGAATTGCCGCCATTGGAACCGTAGGACAGATCGTCATTGTCCTCATCATCCCCATTGGCCTCGGCATTGTCGCCATTATCGTCCTGGCCCGGCTCGCGCTTGGGCTGGTTGGCCTGGACGATGCGGTAATAATGCTCGGCGTGCTGATACAGATTTTCCGCACGCACCCGGTCACCGGCCGACGATGCATCGCGCGCCAGCTGAAGATACTTGTCGTAGATCTGGGAGGCATTGCCACGGATCTTTACTTCCGGACCGTTGCTCTCATAGCTGCGGTTAGCCGAATTGCCGGACTTACGTCCTCGACCGCGTTGACGCTTCATATCGCCTATCCCTGTTTAACAGCGATGCTTATCTAAACTTCTGGCTTTGCTGTGCATTTGCAGGTGCAAGCCTGTGCGCCACCGAACACGTTGATCGTCGAATTGGCCGGATAATGGCAGGTGGCTCATCCGGCCGCGCGAGACCCCCGTACTGGCGCGATCCACCTGCCTTGTCGGTGACCCTAGACCGGCAAGCCACGCATTCCAAGCCCTTTTAGCGGTTTTCGCCGTTGTATCCGATGACCACGCGGTCCTGGCCCGCCAGGTCGCGCAGGACGGCGACGTCCGCGAGGCCGGCCGCTTGCGCCAGCGCGCTCACCGCTGCGCCCTGGTCATAGCCGATCTCGACCGCCAAGAGACCGTTTTCCTTGAGGATTCTCCGTGCATCACGAAAGATGTCGCGATAGGCGTCGAGACCGTCCGCCCCGCCATCCAGCGCCATGGCCGGCTCATGGTCGCGCACTTCCGGCTCCAGTCCGGCCAGCACGTCCGAGACGATGTAGGGCGGATTGGAGACAACAATATCGAAGGCCGCGTCCGCCAGACCGTCCGACCACCGGCCGCGTGCGAAGCGGGTGCGATTCGCCAGGCCGCAGCGCCCGGCATTGCCGCGTGCCACGCCAAGCGCCGCATCGGACAGATCGATCCCGGTACCGCGCCAGCCCGGCCGCTCACTCAGAAGGGCCAGCAGGATGGCGCCGGAACCGGTGCCCAGATCGAGGAGTTCGGTATCGCCATCCGGACAGCGGGCCAGAACGGCTTCAACCAGGGTCTCGGTATCGGCGCGCGGGGTCAGCACATCGGATGTCACCGCCAGATCGAGGGTCCAGAAGGGCTGGCTGCCCAGCACCTGGCTCAGCGGTTTGCGGGCGAGCCGGTCCCAGGCGAGATCGGCGAGGCTCGCGATACGCTGCCAGGAGACCAGGGCCGGGTCGGCCAGGGCCTCGGCCAGCGTTGCCGGGGCGAGGACATGGGCGAGCATGTGGCGTGCCTCGACCTCCGCCTCGCCGATCCCGGCTGCGAGCAGACGCTGCACGAGATCGCGCCGGATATCGGCCAGGCCCAGCCCTTGCCAGGCTTGGCTCAGGGGCAGGCCCGGCGCCTTGTCGAATTCGGCCCTCGCATCGCCGACCAGCTTGTCGAAGGGCCCGGTCATCGCCGGATCAGGCGTCTTCCAGCGCCGCCAGGCGGGCGGCCTGGTCTTCCGCGATCAGGGCGGAGATCACCTCGTCCAGCTCGTCGCCGGCGACGATCTGGTCCAGCTTGTAGAGGGTGAGGTTGATACGGTGATCGGAGACGCGGCCCTGCGGATAGTTGTAGGTGCGGATGCGCTCGGAGCGGTCGCCGGACCCGATCTGGCCCTTGCGCTCGGCGGCGCGTTCGGCCGCGGCGGCCTCGCGCTGCATGTCGTAGAGCTTGGCCTTGAGGAGTTCCTGGGCGCGGGCGCGGTTCTGGTGCTGGGACTTCTCGGCGCACACCACCATGATCCCGGTGGGCAGGTGCGTCATGCGCACGGCGGACTCGGTCTTGTTGACGTGCTGGCCGCCGGCCCCGGACGCACGCATCGTGTCGACGCGGACCTCGCTCATGTCGAGGTCGAAATCCACCTCTTCCGGCTTCGGCATGATCGCCACCGTGGCGGCGGAGGTGTGGATGCGGCCCTGGCTTTCCGTCGCCGGCACGCGCTGCACACGGTGCACGCCGCTCTCGAATTTCAGCCGACCGAACACGCCATTGCCGGACACCTGGGCGATGACTTCCTTGTAGCCGCCATGCTCGCCTTCCGAGGCCGAGACCAGCTCCCAGCTCCAGCCGCGCAGCTGGGCATAGCGCTGGTACATGGCATAGAGATCGCCGGCGAACAGCGCCGCCTCGTCGCCGCCGGTCCCGGCGCGGATCTCGATCAGGGCGTCGGCGCTGTCATCCTTGTCCTTGGGCAGGAGCAGCAGCGACATCTCGTGCTCGAGCTCGGGCAGGCGCTCCTTGAGGGCGTAGTATTCCTCGCGCGCCATGTCGGCCATTTCCGCGTCGCCGCCCTCCATCATCTCGGCCAGATCATCGAGTTCGGTACGCGCAGCCCTCAGCTCGCTGGCCTTCTCGGCCACCGGCTTCAGCTCGGCGTGCTCCTTGGAGAGCTTGACGATTTCATCGGGATCGCCCGCGGCGCCCAGGCGGGCTTCCACCTGTTCGAACCGGTCGATCACCTGGGAGAGTCGGGCTTCGGGTGCGTGCATGGGCGGATAGATAGCTGGAAAGGGCGAAATACGGAATGCGCGACTAGCAGATCGCCATGGATTGCGCTTTCATGCCGGAATGGGGAGAGGAAATTTGTTCTTCGTGCATTGGGTCCTGCCGCTCGCGGTCATCGCCGCAGCGTGTGCTGCCTATGGCTATGCCCGGTGGCTGGAGGGCGATCCGGACCGGTTTGCCGGCGATCCCCGGCTCGCCGCAGCCCTTGCCTGCACCGTCGACGACATGTGGGTCCATCACGAGGAAAGCGAGCGGGTCTCTGCGATGGGCGATCTGCTGGACGAGGATGATGAACCGCCTGCCGATCTTGTCGACGCAGCGGAAGCGGGCGACCGGGACGCCATGTACACGCTGGCGATTGCGTTCCTGTCGAGCATGGGCAACGACGAGGTCGGGATGGCGTGGCTGAGACGCGCTGCCGATGCCGGCCAGCCTGCCGCGCAGTTCGAGCTGGGCTCCGCTTATATCTACGGATACCAGGGCACGTCTCCCGATCGCCAGACAGGGCTGGACTGGTGGCAGCGTGCCGCAAGCGGTGGCGAGGCCTACGCGCAGTACTCGCTGGCGCGGCTGACCTGGAACTCACTCGACAACGCCCGCCGACACGCTGCGCCAGAGCATATGCTCGACGCGGCCGGCCAGTGTTTTCCATCGGCCATGCGCTACCTGGCCCGCAACAGCGGCGCCCGCATCCCGGTCAGTCCGGAGCAGGCGCGCTGGCTGGAAAACCTGGTTGCCCAGTATGACAATCGCGGCGGCAACCTGATGGCCTGAGCCCGCCTGCGCCTGTCACATCACCGCGATCACATTGCGGACCGTCATCACGACCAGCACGATCGACGAGGCGGCAAAGACGGCGAAGCGGACGGGGACGAAATTCCACAGCGCCTGGATCAGCGAGTGGAGGATGCGCAGCACGACATAGCCCCAGGCGAGCATGATGTTCAGCTCGTCGGCGACGCCGACCAGATGGCCGTAGACGCACAGCACGTAGAAGATCAGCGGCTGCTCGTGCAGGTGATTATAATTGTCGGCAATGCGCTGCACCTCGACAGGCAGGGCGTCGAGATCGCCCTTGCGCTGGATCTTGGTCGCGTCGATCCCGGCCTTCTGCATGGCCGGCAGGCGCGTGGCATACATCCACAGCCACATCACCAGCGTCCAGGCGACGAGTGCGAGCACAGGCGTCATGATGGATTGAAACATCGGCGTCCTCCCCGGTCTTGTTTGCGCGAGACTAGGGCGAACCGGGCCGGCCGCGCGACAGAAATCGCAAGCGGGGTGCAAAACGTGCCTCAAAAGTCACACATCGCGGCGATCCAACCTCACCGTGTCGATTTCGTCTTGAAGGCGAAGGCGAGCGGCGTCATAAGCCGCCTCCCGATCACCACCCGCCCGCGAACGGGCGCGCAAACGAGGGACGATGATGAACGCAGTTCAGACCGCATATCGCCTCCCAGGCTCGGCCTTCTGGCCGGCCGTGACTGCGCGCGCGGAAGGGTCCGCGATCACCTGGTAGACTGACCCCCAACAGTCCCGGTGACCCGCCCTCCCGAGCGTTGCTCGCGGAGGGTTTTTTCGTTCCGGCCACGGCTCTCTCTCCCCCAGCGGCCGGCCGGAACCCTGCCCCGGGAGGGTGCGTGCCCCCAACACGCACCCTCCCAATTCGGGCCCAATTCCGGGGCCGGACACATCACAACGAGAAAAGAGAAAGGTCCCGCAGGTGCTGCGGGATGGACGAACCATGTCTGTGCAATTTGAAGCCATCGAGACCCGTTCCGGCGTGATCAAGGCCTGGACCCGCGGCGTTCCCGTCGAGGATGCGGCCATCGAGCAATTGCGCAATGTCGCCGGCCTGCCCTTCGTGCACAGCCATGTCGCGGCCATGCCGGACGTGCATTTCGGGCGCGGCGCGACGGTCGGTTCGGTGATCCCCACCAAGGGCGCGATCATTCCCGCCGCGGTCGGCGTCGATATCGGTTGCGGCATGATGGCGGTGCGCACCAGCCTGAAGGCCGCGCACCTGCCCGACAGCCTGAAGGCCACCCGCGACGCCATCGAACGCGCCGTGCCGGTGGGCAATGGCAAGGGCGGCGATCACCGGATCAATCCGGCCTCGGTGGAGACGCAGCTGAAGGCCTCCGGCCTGATGGAGCGGCTGGCCACGATCAAGGCCAAGCACCGCAAGATCGGCACCCACAAGGTGGACGGTCAGCTGGGCACGCTGGGCGGCGGCAATCACTTCATCGAACTGTGCCTCGACGAGGCCGGCGCGGTGTGGGTGATGCTGCACTCGGGATCGCGCGGCACCGGCAACATGATCGGCACCTATTTCATCGAGCGGGCCCGCGAGGAGCTCGCCCGCCGGGTGCTGGACTTCCATGTGCCGGACAAGGACCTCGCCTTCTTCCTGGAGGGCGAGCCCCTGTTCGACGACTATGTCGAGGCCGTCGGCTGGGCGCAGGATTATGCCCGTGAGAACCGCGAAGCGATGATGATGCGCGTCCTCGGCGCGCTGCGCACCACGTTCGGCCGGTTCAAGACCGACAAGGCCGCGGTGAACTGCCACCATAATTATGTGGAGCAGGAACACCATTTCGGCGCCGATGTCTGGCTCACCCGGAAGGGCGCGGTCTCGGCCCGCGAAGGCGAGCTGGGGATCATCCCCGGCTCGATGGGCGCGCGCTCCTTCATCGTGCGCGGCAAGGGCGCGGCAGACAGTTTCTGCTCCTGCTCCCACGGAGCCGGGCGGACCATGTCGCGCTCGAAGGCCCGTCAGGCTTTCACGCTGGCCGATCACCGCAAGGCGACGGACGGGGTGGAATGCCGCAAGGATGCCGGCGTCATCGACGAAACGCCGATGGCCTACAAGGACATCGACGCCGTCATGGCGGCCCAGTCCGACCTGGTGGAGGTGGTCCACACGCTCAAGCAGGTGGTCTGCGTGAAGGGGTAGGGCCTTGCGGCCCTGCCCCCGCACCACCCGGGAGGCATTCTCATGCGCAAGGACATGTTCAAGGTGATCGTCGAGCGGCCGCGGGCCGGCTGGCGCACGCAGAGAATGGCGCGCGGCAAGCTGGACCGGGCCGGCGACCTCCTGCCGAAAAAGCAGGGCCTGCGCCGCCAGCACAAGGAGAACGGCACCCATTCCAAATGGCTGAACGAGAATCTCGCGCCGCTGCGCCGCTTCCTGGAGAAACAGGTCGGCCGCCCCTGGGACAAGGTGTATGCCGAGATCTGCGAGCACCTCGATCCCGGCCACACGGTGAAGCAGCACGTGCTGGAGCATCTGTATGATTTCGTCGACCGTCCGGCCGTCGGACGCGACGGCAAATGGCTGTGGAGCCGGCGCTATTATCTCGCCGACGGTCCCGAACCGGGGCGGCTCTACGTCCACCCGGTCGACGGCCTGCTGAAACGCTGGAAGCTGAAGGCAGGCGAAGCCCCGCGGCGCGACGGCCGGCTGCCGAAGCGGCGCTAGGAGAGGGCCGCCTCATCAAGCGACCAGCCGCCCTTGCCGCTGAACTTGCGGATCAGCAGGTAGAGGAGGAGGCCCAGCGGTCCGAACATCAGCGACAGGAAGAGCGCGGGCAGGATGATCCAGTGGGCGATGCCGTGGCGGCGCGCATCGCGGACGATCCAGGCGCCGACAAAAAGGTCGTAGACGAGGAAATGCGTCCAGCCGGTCAGCGCGCCGACCGGATGCGAGAACAGCGCCATCACACCGGCCAGCGTGCTCATCCCGGCGTCCGGATCAGCCTGTCCGAAGCCGATCGCGGCGGTCAGGAAGGCCAGATAGATTGCGCACAGGACGAGCGGGATCAGGGCGGCGTGCACGAGGCGCTGGGTCCAGCGCCAGCCCGGCGCGACGGCCAGCAGGATCCAGGCCGGTGCGACAATCGCATGCAGTGCCAGATAGATGCTCTCGTACATCGCCAACTCCCCTTGCCGCTGGCCCCTTGAAGCGGATGCGATCTAACACCGCTTCGCCGCGCCGGGCCAGTCAGGCGCCCGGCGTGTGGCCGGGCAGCGGCGCGCCAAAGGCTTCCGGCTCGATCTCCAGCCCGTTCGCGAAATAGGCCACCGTCCGGTAGAAGCCGGCCAGAGCGATGAGTTCGAGGATCTGCTCATCGCTGAAATGGGTGGCGAGCCGGTCCCAGCAGTCCTTCGGTATCCGGCTTGCCGCATGAAGCGCATCGCACATTTCGAGCAGGACAGCTTCCTCAGCCGTCCAGTCGTCCTCATTGATCGCCGGTGCGGCAAGCGCCTCGATTTCGGCCGGCGTCAGACCCACCCGTTCGGCGAAGAAGGCGACATGCACGCCCCACTCATACGCACAGCCATTGAGCGCGCAGGTCCGGTCGATCGCGAGTTCGCGCTGGCGCAGGGTGAGCGTGCCGCGATCGAGCAGGCTGCCGGCGTTGAATTTCCGGTAGACCCGCTCGCTGCGCGCCAGCGTGGTGAAGAGACGCAGCGGTGGCACGCCCGCCGGCATGATGCGGTCGAAAACCGCCTGTACGTCTTGCGAATAGGGCGGCTCGACAGGGGCAATACGGGACATGCTGGACCTCCGGGATGATCATTGCTACGAATTTCATAGCACACAATCATTCAAGCGCTACGAAAATAATAGCATGACCCGATCCACACCCCTCCCCGGCCAACCGACACCCGCTTCACAGTCCGGCCGCCCGGTCATGGCCCTGCTCGATCTTCTGGGCCGGCGCTGGCAATTGCGCCTGCTGTGGGAGCTGCGGGATGACCGGCATCTGCGCTTCCGCGCGCTGCAGGAGGCGGCCGGGATCAGCCCCAGCGTGCTCAATACGCGCCTGGCCGAATGCATCGAGGCCGGCATCGTGGAACTGACCGATGACGGCTATGCCCTCACCGCCCGCGGACGCAGCCTGCAGGACCTCCTGCTGCCCCTGAATGGCTGGGCAGAGGACTGGGCGCGTGCACTGAACACCGGCGACCCCACCCCCTAGAAAAGGACCGATCAGCCGGGCCTCGGAAATTTCCTTTGCAACTAACTGACCGGTCAGTTATTAAATCGGCATGAGCACGAAAACACGACGCCGCCGGCCTGAAGCCCGGCCCGACGAAATCCTGGACGCCGCCCTGTCCGTCTTTGTCGAACAGGGCTTCACCGCCGCGCGCGTTGAAGACATCGCCAAACGGGCCGGCCTCTCCAAGGGCGCGGTCTATCTCTATTTCCCGTCCAAGGAAGCGATGCTGAAAGCGCTGGTCGAGCAATCGGCCGGTGCGCTGGCCAAGGCCGCCGAACGCCTGATATCGGTCGGTGCGCCGCGCGATCCGGAAGCGGCACTGCGCGGCGTCATCTTCATGATGATCACCGCCATGACCGACCCGGACATTTCCGCCGCCCCGCGCCTGGTGCTGACCGAGGCCCACCGCTTCCCCGACATTGCCGCCCATTATCGCGACCAGGTTCTGGAGACCGCACGCCGCGCCATCGAGACCCTGGCCGCCGACGGGGTCGAGGCCGGGACTTTCCGCCCCGTCGATGCCGACATGCTGATGCGCTGTATCGGCGGCCCCTGCCTCGGCCACATGATGCTGGCGAGCGCGTTCGACTTTCATCCGAAAAATCTCAGGGAGCCGGTCGATGTCGCAGACGCGCTGTCGGACCTGCTGCTCCATGGCCTCAAACCCCGCGAGGACGCCCGATGCGATTGAGCCGACATCTCCTGCTGGCCGGACTGGTACTGGGCATCGCTGCCTGCAGCGACCAGCCCGATGAAACGCTGCACGGCTATGCCGAGGGCGATTTCACCGCCATCGCTCCGGACGCGCCCGGCCGCATTGTCGAGACCCTGGCCCGCGAGGGCACGCATGTCGCCGCGGGCGATACCCTGTTCTCGCTGGACGCGACGGCGGAACGGGCCGCCCTCGCCACAGCCGAGGCCCGCATCGAGGCCGCGCTGGCCCGGTTCGACGATGCCGCTGCGGGCGCCCGCTCACCGGAGATCGAGGCGGCACGGGACCAGCTCGACCAGGCCAATGCGGCTGCCCGAGAAGCAAATGACGCGCTGACCCGCACACGCGAATTGTTCGAGGATGGTCATGTCAGCCAGGCCCGGCTGGACCAGGCACTGGCGGCGGCCCGGACGGCCAACGCCCGTGTCGCGGAAATGCGCCAGCGGCTGAGCCTGGTGCAATTGCCGGCGCGGGAGAACCAGCTGCGTGCCCTGCAGGCCGAGATCGCCGCCGCCCAGGCCGAGCGCGACCGTGCCGCAGATGCCCTGGACCGCCGGACCGTCGCAGCACCCGCCGACGCCGCCGTGCATCGCCAGATCCGCTTTACCGGCGAACAGGCCGGCCCGGCCCAGCCCGTCTATGAGCTGCTGCCCGATGGCGCGGTCCATGCCGTGCTGTTCATTCCGGAGACCGGGATTGGCGGCCATGCCATTGGCGACCGCTTCGCGGTGGATTGCGATGGCTGCGCCGCGGGCCTCACCGCCCGCCTGGCCGCGATCGCGGACGCGGCCGAGTTCACCCCGCCCGTGATCTATTCGGACAATGAGCGCGCCCGCCTGGTCTATCGCGCCGAGGCACGCTTCGAGGGCACACCGCCCCCGCCGGGAACACCGCTGCGCTTCAGGCCGCAACCATGAGCGATACGCTCGCCATCGATGTGAAAGGCCTGACCAAGAGTTTCGGCGAGACCCGCGTCGTCGACGATTTCGACATGCAGGTGCCCAAGGGATCGATCTACGGCTTTCTCGGTCCGAACGGTTCCGGCAAGACGACGACGATCCGGATGATGTGCGGCCTGTTGAAACCGGACAGTGGCGGCGGCACCGCGCTGGGCCATGACATCATTGAGGAAAGCCGGACCATCAAGTCGCGTGTCGGCTACATGACCCAGCGCTTCTCGCTGTATGGCGATCTCACCGTGCGCGAGAACCTGACCTTCATGGCGCGCCTGCATGCGCTGAGGAATCCGAAACTGATCGTGGCCGACACGCTGGAGGAATACGATCTGGGACCGCGGGCGCATCAGCTGGCCGACACGCTGTCGGGCGGCTGGAAACAGCGCCTCGCGCTGGCGGCGGCCTCGATGCACAATCCCGGCCTGCTGCTGCTCGACGAACCGACCGCGGGTGTCGATCCCAAGGCCCGGCGGGACTTCTGGGACCGGATCCGCGGGCTGGCCCGCAAGGGCGTCACCGTTCTGGTCTCGACCCATTACATGGATGAGGCGGTGCAGTGCGACTACATCGCCTTCATCGCCTATGGCCGCAAGCTGATCGACGCGCCCTCCGCCGACATTCCCGAACGGGTCGGCCTGGTGACCTGGCGGATCGAGGGCAAGGGACTGCAGCCCATCTATGACGAACTCCTCAATGCCGAGGGTGTCGACCAGATCGCGCGCTTCGGCTCAGCCCTGCACGTGTCCGGACGCGATGCGGACACGCTGGAGCGGACGGTTTGTGCCTATCGCGGGCGCGAGGGCATCAGTGTCGATCTCGCCAAGACCGGACTGGAGGAAGCCTTCATCTGGCTGATGGCCGGTTCGCAGGACAATTTCACATGAACAGTTTCAGCCGCATCCTCGCCCTGATCGGCAAGGAGTTCATCCAGATGCTCCGCGACCGGCTGACCTTCGGCATGATGGTCGGGATTCCGGTGATGCAGCTCTTGCTGTTCGGCTATGCCATCAACACCGATCCGCGCCACCTGCCCACGCTCGTCGAGATGGGCGATAATGGCCCGGCCAGCCGTGCCATCCTGCAGGCGATGGAAACGTCGGACTATTTCGACCTGATCGGCATCACCCACTCGCGGGCCGAGACCGATACGGCGCTGCAAACCGGCGGGGCGCTGTTCGTGGTGACCATTCCGCCGGGCTTCGAGCGCGACCTGCTGCGTGGCGACCGCCCGCAGATCCTGCTCGACACCGATGCCTCGGACCCGGTCGCCGCCGGCGCCGGCACAGGCGCCTTTCCCACCCTGGTGCAGGAAGCCCTCGCTCCCCTGCTCGGCGAGATGACACCGCCGGTCGGGACGGTCATCCACCGCCGCTACAATCCGGCCGGACGCACCGCGCTGAATATCGTGCCCGGCCTGCTGGGCGTCATCCTCACCATGACGATGGCGATGATGACCTCGATGGCGCTCACCCGCGAAGCCGAGCGCGGCACGCTGGAAACCCTGCTGGCCACGCCGACACGGCCCTATGAAGTGATGGTCGGCAAGATAACGCCCTATGTCTTCGTCGGCTTCATCCAGGTCGTGATCATGCTGGCCGGCGCGCGCTTCCTGTTCGGCGTACCCTTCCTGGGCTCGGCGCCGGCCTTCCTGGTCTGCGTGTCGCTCTTCATCCTGGTGAACCTGTCGCTGGGCTTCCTCTTCTCCACCGTGGCGCGCACGCAGATGCAGGCGATGCAGATGACCTTCTTCGTCTTCCTGCCCTCGATCCTCTTGTCCGGCTTCATGTTCCCCTTTGCCGGCATGCCCGCCTGGGCACAGACGCTGGGTCAGGCCCTGCCCACGACACACTTCATCCGCGCCGTACGGGCGATCATGCTGAAAGGCGCCAGCCTGGGCGATATCGTACCGCAGATCTGGCCCCTGGCCGTGATCTTCACGGTCATCGCAACCGTCGCCATGCTGCGGTATCGCCGGACATTGGATTGAGGCCTCGGGCAATGGCGAGGGTCTGCCCGCTTGGAGTTGGAACTCCCTGATTTTGTCATCCCGGATGCATGCCCCGCAAAGGCGGGGCGGAAGTCCGGGACCCATAAGCGCGCCGCTCGTCGAGTTATTTGCGGCGTCGGTGCAGCGCCTGCTGGCGGCCAACGATCGTGTTTATGGGTCCCGGCCCTACGCCCGGCCCGAGGCCGGGCATCCGGCCGGGATGACAACCGGTTTCGCTTGTTCTCTGCTGAACCTAACCCTCTCCGTCATCGAAGATCGTCTCGATGGGCTGGCCGAAGAGGCGGGCGATCTTGAAGGCGAGCGGCAGGGAGGGGTCGTACTTGCCCGTCTCCAGCGCGTTGACGGTCTGGCGCGACACATCGAGCCGGTCGGCCAGGGCTTGCTGGCTCCAGCCGTGCTCGCCGCGAAGCTCCTTGAGCCGGTTCTTCATTGCACCCGGGCCTGCTGGATCATGATGGCCACACTGTGCGCCACGGCCGCGATGGGCAGCAGCATCGTCATGTTGAGAGGCTCCATCACGCCGTAGATCTCCGCCACACCGAACACGGCGGCGGCCAGCAGCATGGCCAGCATGGCGACCGCTGCCGCGCGGATCTGGAAGCGCGCCAGCATTTCGTCGATCGCCCGGACATAGCGGATCACTTCCCAGCCATAGACCAGGAGCGGCAGGCAGGTGAGCCCGACCAGCGGCCAGGCCTGCACCGCAGGCCAGCCATTGCGCGACGGATCGAGCGTCTTGTCGATCGCCACCAGGAGACCGGTGAAGATCAGCATCAGGACGAGGGTGCGCCAGGTGTAACGCCTCATTTCGGGGGTCATGACTCCTTCGCCCTGTTCGCGCCGAAGCCCAGCAGCGCCGCAATCCGCGCGATGGCCATCAGGCCGAGGATCACAGCCGCCAGCGTACCGGCCTTCAAGCTTGCCGGCAGGCCGGCCAGGGCCGCGCGAAACGGTTCGATCAGATCGCTGCCGAATTCAACAACAAGCAGGGCGGAAAAGAAGATGACGGCGAAGAGTGCCAGCGACACCAGAGTCGGCGCACCGCCCTCGCCGGTCGTCAGATCACGATCGTCCATATTGGCCTCCAAAGCTGTAAAGCACCCTTGTCATAGCTGTAAAGCGAGCTTGTCGTCAAGGATACTTGTCAAAGCCGGGCCGGGAAAAGGCGCCCGGGAATCCCCCGGGCGCCTCGAAACCGTCAGCGATGCGTGCAGCCTTACTTGTTGGGCTGCTTAGTCACGCGCAGATAGGGCTTGATCTTGTTGTAGCCTGCGGGGAAGAGCTTGTCGGCTTCCTCGTCGGAGATCGACGGCACAACGATCACGTCCTGGCCATCTTCCCAGTTCACCGGCGTGGCGACCTTGTAGCCATCGGTCAGCTGCAGGCTGTCGAGCAGACGCAGCACTTCGTTGAAATTCCGGCCGGCGCTGGGCGGATAGGTGAAGGTGGCGCGGATCTTCTTGTTCGGGTCGATGATGTAGACCGAGCGCACCGTGACTTTCGGATCGGCATTCGGGTGGATCATCGAATAGAGCTCGGACACCTTGCGCTCGGTGTCGGCGATGATCGGGAAGTTCACCGCGCAGTTCTGCGTTTCCTCGATATCCTTGATCCAGCCCTTGTGGTCCTCGACGCTGTCGACGGAGAGCGCGATCGCCTTGGCATTGCGCTTGGCGAACTCGTCTTTCAGCTTGGCGGTAAAGCCCAGCTCGGTCGTGCAGACAGGCGTGTAGTCGGCCGGGTGGGAGAAGAAGATCACCCAATTGTCGCCGATCCAGTCGTGGAAATTGATTGCGCCTTCACTCGTCTCGACGTCGAAATTCGGGGCGATATCGCCCAACAGCAGACCCATGTCGTCCTCCTCGGTTCAATTGGCGGCAAAAACACCTTAGGACTAGGTGCGCTTCCGGCCACGCGATTGCAAGACCGCCGCCGGACCGCCTACATCCGCGCCAACATCCGGACCGCACCGACACGATGACGACCACCCTGATCCTCATGCGCCATGCCAAGGCCGTCGACCGGCTGGAAGCGGAAAACGATTTCCAGCGCGGACTTACAACGCGCGGCCGCGAAGACAGTGCCGCCGCTGGCGAAGCGCTGGCCGGACGGGGGATCCGCGTCGATCTCGCCCTCGTCTCGCCGGCCTGGCGCACCCGGCAGACCTATGACCAGATGCTGCCGCAGATCGGCGAGCCGCAGATGGACGATCCGATGGCGCTCTATCACGCCTCCACGGAGATGCTGGAGCGCGCCACCCGCCAGGTCCTCGGCACAGCCGGCACCATCCTGCTGGTCGGACACAATCCGGGCATTGGCGGCTTTGCCCACAAGCTGGCCCAGATGTGTGGCGAGACACCCCGCATGCCGCTGGGCTACCCCACGGCAACAGCCAGCATCTTTATGCTCGACGATGACGATCTGTCCCGGCCCCGCCTCGACTTCGTGATCAACCCCAAGGCTTGATCCAGCACGACTCGCGTTTTGCGTGCATATCTGCTTTGATGCCTCCGGACGGTGAAACCGGAGCGCAAGATGGACGGCGCACAGGGGATTGACGCACAGCGGTTTGACGAAGCCGGGACGTTCACACACAGTGCGCCCCGGAGAGCCGGATCACGCAGCGCTTCGGCGCGCGTCGCCCCGGCTCACTCCACTCCAGAGCGAGGCTGCCGGCCGCACACGCCGCCGCGCATTCTTGCGCGACTGTGGACGGACGAAGCCGCGGACGGCCTGTCGCGCCGCTGCCCGGAACTGAGCGCCCGGAACCGGAGCTTCCCGCACCTGGTCAGCCTGCTCTGCGGCCTTGTCCTGGCCAGCATCGTGGCATCACCGGTCCTGCCATTCTCCACATCGGCCGCGCTACTGGCGATACTTGCGCCGACCTGTCTGTCGCTGGCCCTGCTGCGCATGGCCGGCGCGCTGACCAGGCCCCGCCATGCACCACGTCGCGCCCTGTCCGAGAGCGCCCTGCCAAAAGCCAGCATCATCGTGGCCCTCTATCGCGAAGCTGCGGTCGTCGCCCAACTCATCAAGACGCTCGGGGCGATCGACTATCCGGCCGGCAAGCTGGAAGTACGTCTGGTTCTGGAAGCGGACGACACCGAGACGCTCGCCGCCATAGAGCGGTGCCACCTCGACACCCGCTTCGGTGTCGTCATCGCACCGGCCGGACACCCGCGCACCAAGCCGCGCGCGCTCAACTATGCCCTGCGCTTTTGCAGCGGCGAGATCATTGCCGTGCATGATGCCGAGGACCGGCCGCATCCGCTGCAGCTGCGTCACGCCGCCGAGAGCTTCCACCTCGCCCCGCCAGGCCTGGCCTGTCTGCAGGCCCCGCTCAACTGGTACAATCGGGGCGAGACCTGGCTGACACGTCAGTTCGCGATGGAATATGCCGCGCATTTTCACGTCATGCTGCCGCTCTATCAGCGCCTCGACTGGCCGCTCCCCCTCGGCGGAACCAGCAATTATTTTCGTACGAAGGCCCTGCTGCGCAGTGGCGGATGGGATGCCTGGAATGTCACCGAAGACGCCGATCTGGGCGTGCGCCTGCACCGGCTGGGCTATCGTTGCGGTCTCATCGCGCCGACCACACTAGAAGAAGCGCCCGTCAGCCTGCGCGGCTGGACCCCGCAAAGAGCGCGCTGGCTGAAAGGTTACTGGCAGACGCTCGGGGTTCATTTCGGACTGGATGCCGAACGCCGGCGGCTCAGCCTGCCGCTTGTGATGACACTGGGCGGCGCGGTCCTGTCGGCACTCATCCACGGACCGACACTCGTCGCGGCGCTTGCAGCGGCTGTCATGGAACAAGGTGTGTCACTGCCCGTCCTGGCCTGCCTGTCGATCCTCGGCGCAGGATATGCCGGCGGCCTCATGGGCGCGGTCGAAGGCATGGCCAGAGCGCGCCTGCCGGTCCGGATCGCCGATCTGGCCCTGCTGCCCGTCTACTGGTCGATCCAGTTCGTGCCTGCTGTTCGCGCTCTGGTGCAGCTCGTGCAAAACCCCTATCTCTGGGAAAAGACAGAACACGGTGTCAGCTCGCTGGCGGAAACCCCATGTACCTCTCCCTGCCCGCGACCCTCATCGCGCTTGCGATCTGTATCGCAGTCTTCGTCCTCGCCCGCTGGCGGGCCGGCCAGCCGGTCAGACCGGAGCGCGGCCCGCGGATGATCCCGTGGACGCTGATCGCTGTCGTCATGGGCGGCCTCGCCGTGATCTTCCTCGTCCATCTCGCCGAGCTGGGCGGGTTTGACATGGGTCAGCGGCCGCGGATCTAGCGATCCGCGGGATAGTGCTCGGCCAGGAATTCGCGGCTGGCACGCAGGAAGGCGGTTCGGGCCGTCTGTGTGTCCAGATAGTGGTTCTCCCCGGGCAGCATGATGAATTCGGCATTCCCGCGTCCATCAAGTTCGCGGCGCAGCAGGCGTAGCTGGCCCGGCGGCACCACGGTGTCCTCGTCGCCATGCATCACCAGCAGCGGCTGGGAGAACTCGCTGGCCCGGTCGACCGGCGAAATCGCCTGACGATAAGCGCGATCGTCGAACCGGCTGCCGATATAGCGTTCCCAGTAGCGCACCAAGGAGTCCGAATAGTCTCGCGTGCCTATGAAGGCGAAGGGCGCGGTCACCCCACCGAAGGAGATCGCGCACCGCACATGATCGGGATCCTCCAGCGCGAGCATCAGCGCGGCGTAGCCGCCATAGCTGCCGCCGACGGCGCAATAGTCCGCCTCCGCAAGCCCGTTGGCACTGACATGGCGGGCGCCATCGATCATGTCGTCAATCATGCCGGTGCCGAACTCGCCGATCCCGGCCGCGATGAAGGCCTCGCCCTGCCCGGTCGAGCCACGGTAATTGGGCTGCAGAACGGCATAACCCAGGGAGGAGAAATACGCCGCCTGCCAGTCGAATACGCCGCTGTCGCGGGCGCGCGGCCCGCCGTGCGGCAAGAGGATCAGCGGCAGGGGCCCCTGGGCACCGGCCGGCCGCGTCAGCCAGGCCTCGATCTCCTGGCCTTCACGATTGGCATAGGTCAGGCGCTCGCGCACTCCTGCCCCGCCGTCGGGGAAAGCGTAGGCGGTATCGAGCAGTCCCAGCCCCCCGGTCTGCAGATCGAGCAGGTAGTAGTTTGGCGGCCGCCCGACATCCCAGCCGATCACCACGAATTTGGTCTTGGTCTGGTTCCACGAGCGTAGCTCGACGACGGCTTCGGTGAGAATGCCGGACAATTCCTCGCGCAGGGCTGTGAAGTCGGAGCGCAGGAAGTGCTGTTCCGGCAAGGCCCCCTACGAGCTGTAGCCGATCACCTCGCGGGATACGGTGTCCACCATCAGGTGCGCATCGGACAACCCGGTTCCCGACAGATCGTAGTCCGACAACTCACCCGTCGCGATCTTGAGCCGGCGGATTCCCACGCCGGGGATGTCGAGAGCAACGGCCTCGCCATTGTCAGTGAAGCCGGGGATCAGCGGATATTCCGCCTCGAACACCTCCGAATAGATCCGCTGGGAAGTCCCGTCCGCGACCCGGTAAATGTCGAACTCCCCGGTTTCGTCTTCGATGCGGACCTCCAGCACCGGAACGCCGTGTGCGTCGAGCACGACGAACTCGTTCTGCCCGGTCTCGAAAATCTGCTCGTCGCGATTGCCGTCCTCCAGACTGACCTTGAAGACAGTGGTCTCGTACCGGGCGTCCGAGCCCAGGCGCGACGCGTTCGGGTGGTTATTCCACCGGCCCGACATGGCCTCCAGAGCGACATGCTCGTCATCATCGACGAGCGCAGAGACAATCTGCCCCGGCACGAAAGCGCCGGGCATGTCGTCCAGCAGCAGCGCGGTTTCGCGGGTCCTCACGTTGAAAGAGGCCGCACGTGCCACGGTGATCTCGAGCTGGCCGTTCACCGTCATGATCTCGCGGAACGCGGCGATCGTGTAGATCAGATAGGTGTCGTTGACCCAGTAGAAACCGGTGATGCGCCCGCCATCCGGCGCCGGGATCGCGCTCAGCGCACCGCCGCCTGCCAGATCGTAGAGACAGATTTCGCGAGTTCCGCGCGGACTGCAGCCCGTCGCCAAAAGATCGCCGCTCGGCGACAGTTCGGCATCCCAGATGCGCGGCAGCGCGGCGTAGTCTTCAAGTTGATCCTGTGCTTGCGCACTCGCAAACGACATTGCCGCGGCAGCAATGCCAGCCAGAATTCCCCGCATGTATCCCCCCGGTAGAAAAACGGGGGCAGCCTACGGCATTCAACTGCAAATTCAACGATGAAGGGCAACAATTCCGGATGGCGTGCCAGGAAGATGCGATGGAGCGGGTGAAGGGAATCGAACCCTCGTCGTAAGCTTGGGAAGCTTCTGCTCTACCATTGAGCTACACCCGCCCGGGCGCTGGATATCCGCATGGATACAGCGAAATTTCCGGTGCGTGCAAGTGCGTTCATCCGGCGCCTGGCAGACCTAGTCCCAGAAGCTGGGCAGGCAGACGACAAGGAAGGTCAGCACTTCCAGCCGACCCAGCACCATCTCGGCGGAGAGCAGCCATTTTGCCGTATCGGGCAGCGTGGAGAAATTGCCCGCCGGGCCGATGATATCACCCAGACCCGGACCGACATTGGTGATCGCCGTCGCGCTGCCGGACAGCGCCGTCATGAAGTCCAGTCCGGTCATGGCCAGGCCGATGGCGAAAAGCAGGAAAGTCGCCAGGAAGACGACCACCATCACCAGCACACCGATCCATGCGTCCTCTTCCAGGCGGCGGCCGTCGAAGGTGCGCGCCACCACGCGCGACGGCATGACGGTCAGCATGAGGTGCCGCCGCACGACCTGGAACAGCACCAGGATGCGATAGGTCTTCACCCCGCCGCTGGTCGATCCGGTACAGCCGCCCAGGAAGGTGAGCGCAAAGAAGGTCGCGATCGTCGCGCTGCCCCAGGCGGTGTAGTCCGTGCTGGCAAAGCCGGTCGTGGTGACCACGGACACCACATTGAAGGCGGCGTAGATGATCGACTGGCCCAGCCCGTCCTCGGACTGGGTCGCATGCCACAGGCCCAGAACCAGCGACACGCCGGCGAGCAGCGCCAGCAGCGAGCGCACCTGCGGGTCGCGCAGGAAGATGGTGCGCTGGCCGTCGAGGAATTTCATGTAGGCCACAAACGGGATCGCACCGGCGATCATGAAGACGATCGCGATGGCGTGCAGCGCGCGCGGCTCGAAGAAGGCGAAGCTGGCATCGTGGGTCGAGAATCCGCCGGTGGAGAGCGTTGTCATCGCGTGGTTGATCGCATCGAAGCCGGACATGCCGAAACTGGCGTACAGCGCCGCGCAGCCCGCCGTCATGCACAGATAAATCACCAGGATCCGCACCACGAACACGTGGGCCCGCGCCTCGAACTTCTCGGAATGGTCGGAGCTTTCCGCCTTGAACAACTGCATGCCGCCCACCCGCATGAAAGGCAGCAGCGCCACCGCCGTCACGATAATGCCGACACCGCCGATCCATTGCAGGAAGGAGCGCCAGAGCAGAAGGCTGGCCGGCCAGGCGTCCAGCCCCTGCACCACGGTCGAGCCGGTCGTTGTCAGGCCCGAGGCGGCCTCGAAGATCGCATCGGTCCAGCTCAGCCCTGCAAACACGAAGGGGATGGCGGCGAAGACGGGCAGGATCGTCCAGCTGCCGGCCGTCACGATGAAGGCCTGGCGATGGTCCAGCTCCAGATCGGCGTCGCTGCGCGTCGCGGCGAACAGGACGATCCCCGTCCCCACAGCGGCCAGCATCGGCACGGCGAACATGGTGGGATGTGCCTCGGGCGCTGCCCATTCGACCAGGAGCGGGATGACCATCGTCGCACCCAGCCCCAGGACCAGAAGCGAGAGGATGTAGACGACGGGATTGACCTGACCCGGAACGCTCGCATTCCGGCGGCCGGCCTGCGCGCCCGTTGAAGACCGGTTGTTCATGCCGGCAACCTACTCCCAAGGCATTCCGGCCTGCCACCTCAAAATTCAGCACGCCCGCGGACAGACGGCGGGACGAAGTGCCGCTATCGTCATTCGCCCGCCGATCCGCTACCAACCGGCCGGTGCGGCGGCAGACACCGCCAGGCGGGAGAAACAGTCTTGGTCCAGCGCCTCTACATGATCCGCGTCCGCGGCCTGATGCGCAGCCAGCTGTGGGCGCAGATCCTTGTGGCCATGCTGCTGGCGATCGGCACCGGCCTCCTGCTCTCGCCGGACCTCGGCTCGCCGCTCGCCGTGCCGGGCGATACCGTTGCCGTCGTGGGCGAATGGCTGCGCCTGCCGGGGCAGATCTTTCTCAACCTGATCCAGATGGTGGTGATCGGCCTGGTCGCGACCTCGATCGTTCTGGGCATCACCTCCAGCGGCGACGCCAACATGCTGGCACGCGTTGCCGGGCGCATCGCCCCCTATTTCCTGATGACGACCACGATCGCGGTGCTGATCGGCTATGCCATCGCGACCCTGGTGCAGCCCGGCAGTTTCATCAGCCTGAGCGATGTCGCACCGGCCGCCGCAGGGTCCGGCGATGTCGATCTGGCCGCCACGCCGGCGCCCACCCTGGCCGGCTCAATCGCCGACATCATCCCGGCCAGCCTCGCCGAGGCAACGCTGAACGCCAATATGTTCCAGATCGTGGTCGCCAGCCTGATCGGCGGCACCGCCCTCGCCTCGCTGGGCATCGGCCGCGCCGCCCCGCTGATCCAGATCATCCAGCTGGTGCAGGACGCCTCGCTGACCATTGTCGGCTGGGCCATGCGGCTGGCACCGTTTGCCGTGTTCGGCCTGATTTCGGATTTCGTGATGCGGATCGGCATTTCCGCCCTTCTGGGCATGTCGGTCTATATTCTCTGCGTCGTCAGCGGTCTGCTGGTGCTGCTGGGCGTCTATCTGCTGATCGTTGCGGTCTTGGGCCGCCGCTCGCCGCTGGCCTTTGCCGGCACGGTCGCGAGCGCCCAGCTCCTGGCCTTCTCGACCTCCAGCTCGGCCGCCACCATGCCGCTCTCGCTGAAGACCGCCGAGCAGGGGCTGAAAGTCCACCCCGCCGTCGCACGCTTCGTCATTCCGCTGGGCGCGACGGTGAATATGGACGGAACCGCGCTCTACCAGGTGATCGCCGCGCTCTTCATCGCCCAGATCTACCAGGTCGAACTCAGCACGCCGGGCTTCATCATGCTGGTGGTGACGGTGGTCGGCGCCTCGATCGGCAGCCCCTCGACGCCGGGGGTCGGCATCATCATCCTGGCGGGCATCCTGCACTCACTGGGCATTCCGGCCTCGGGCGTTGCCATCCTGCTGGGCGTCGACCGCATCCTCGACATGTGCCGCACGGCGATCAACGTCACCGGCGACCTCGTCGCCTGTGTCGTGATGGACCGCTGGCTGGCTGGCGCCCTGGACGAAGACGACCTGGCAGCCCGGCCGCAAAACGAAGTCCGGTCATAGCCGCACCTTAGCCCGCTACTCTGGCGGATTGTGCTCCTGCAGGAACGCAATCAGATTTTCGTAGAGTTGGCGCTTGTGGCTGGTCGTCATCTGCGAGGAATAGTGACGCCCCCCCTCAATGACCACCAATTCATACGGCCGTCCCGCAGCATCCATCGCCTCCGCCATGATCTCGGCCTGCTCGAAGGGAACCACGATGTCCTCGGTGCCGTGGATGATCATCAGCGGTGCCTGGACCCGGCCGGCATGCAGAGCCGGCGAGATCGCATCGACATTCTCACGATGACGCCCCCGCCAATCACCGATATTCCGCGCCCAATAGAGTTGAGAGCCACCGCCGAGACGTTCCTGTTCATATTCCATCATGGCGGCGATGTGTGATACGCCCGCACCGGCAATCCCGCACCGGTAGCGGTCTGGAGTCAGTGTCATCGCGGCCAGCGTGGCGTAACCGCCATAACTCCAGCCGAACACACAGACGCGACCCGGATCGGCGAGCCCTTGGGCCACGATATAGTCGACGCCGTCGTCGAGATCGTGCTGCATCTCCTCCCCCCAGCGGGTGTAGCCCATCTCCGCGAACTCGGTTCCGAACCCGCCGGATCCACGAAACTGTGGCTGGAACACTGCATAACCGCGCGACGCCAACAGCTGTGCCCATTCATCGAAACCATAGCTGTCGCGCGCCTCGGGCCCGCCATGCGGCATCAATACCATCGGCAGGTCCGACGCCTCCCGCCCCGGCGGCAGCGTAAGATACCCAAACAGATCCAATCCGTCGCGCGCCTGGTACCGGATGATCTCGACAGGCGCCACTGCGGCGTCCGGAATACCCGGACGCGCCGCGCCGAGCAGCTGGACATCTCCGCTAGACCTGTCGACCAGATAGTAAGCCCCGGCCGTGTGTCCACCTTCGATATAGACGACCACCCTCCGCACTGCCCGGTCCCAGTCGATCAGGTGGACGTTGGAATCGGGAAAGAAGCCTTCGATCCGAACCTGAAGCTCCGCGAAATCGGGGTCGAAGAACTCGACTTGCCGCCGGCCATCATCCCAGACTGCGCCGATAACCGCATTGTTGCGCCAGTCGCGGACAAGGCTGGAGATGTCGGCAATCTCCGAGGCAACAACCGGTCCCTCAATCGCCTCCTCGACAAAGTCGTAGCGGAACAAGGCAGTCCGTCGTCCCGGCTGCCGCCCTGTCGGCGAACCATTTGTTTCTGAAAGAAAGTAGCCATAACGGCCGGTACTATCGAGGCCGGATATCCATTCGATCACGCCAATCCAGTCCTGCCAGCTCCGTGCTGCGAAGCGGAACTCCCGGTCAAGTTGATGGCGTTCGGTATAGACCCGGCGCCAGCGATCGCTGTCACCCCCGATCCTTGTCCACAGTTCATAGGGCTCACCAGGCGCTCGCCCGCCGCGTTGTCGCACGACGCTTCGATCATTGGCGTCGAGTACCATTTCAAAGTCCTGCGTACCAAGCTCCACGCGACTGCGGTCGTTCACGCGATCAAGATTCTGGGCGAACAAGCCATAGCCTGTTCCGCCCCGGACCCGGGTCCGGACATTGCCACCATGACGCTCAGCGGGCACCCAGGTCAGGACGGACCGCGGATCGGCCTCGTTGATTGAGGCGAATTCGGTGCCAATTTCCAGCTCGACCACATGTTGATCTTCGACCCGCATAAGATAGGAGCGCCGAAAATAGGCATCGTCACCAATGCCGAACCAGTTTCCGCGGTCGATATAGTCCAGCCACAGATGCGTGTCGGAGACGAAGAAGACGTTGGAAATCGCCTGGTCATCACCAACATCGATAACCAGGGGCGCCTGCGAACCGTCCAGCGGGAAAACAATCAGATTGCGTTCTTCCCAGCTGTCTCCGGATACAAACACCAGCCTCTCGCCGTCCGGCGATATCCGCACGTTCGACATGTTCGGCAGGACAACATAGTCCTCGATGGCTGGCGTCTGCCCCGTGGCCGCGCTCGTCAACGCGACCGCAGCTGCTACTGCACCAAAAAACTTCATAATGCCCCGCAGAATTGTTTCTGCGATTTGACATCACCATAGATTGCACATCAAGACCGAAAAAGAAGGGCCGATCCATCGATCGGCCCTTCTTCAGGGTGGGAACCCTAGATCAATCCGGTGGATTGTGCTCCAGCAGGAAACGTTCGAGATTGCTGTAGAGCTGCTCCATATTCGCAACCGTCATCCGATACGACTGGTGCGGCCCATCCTCGATGCGGACAAGTTCGTAAGGCTTGCCTACGCGGTCCATTGCCTGGGCCATCAACTCAGCCTGCTCATAAGGCACGATCAAGTCGTCAGTACCGTGGATCAGCATCAGCGGTGCCTGCACATGCTCGACTTGGCGCGCTGGCGAAATCCGCGTGATGTAGTCGGTTTCGCTGCGCCAGTCGCCGATGTACTCGGCCCAGTAAGTCACCGAAGCGCCACCGAACCGGCCAGTGACATAATCCATCATCGCGAACACGTCGGACACAGGCGCTCCGGCGACCACGCATCGGTAGAGTTCCGGTGTCAGTGTTGCCCCCGCGAGCGCGGCATATCCTCCATACGACCAACCGAAAATGCACACTCGGTCCTGGGCCGCCACGCCGGATTCCACCAGGTGATGAACGGCGTCGGAGATGTCGTCCTGCATCGAACGGCCCCACTCGCCGTGCGCCATGGTGATGAAATCGCGACCGAAGCCCTCTGAGCCGCGGAACTGGGGCTGGAACACAGCATAACCCCGCGAGGCCAGGAACTGGGCCCAAGGGTCGAACCCATAGAAGTCACGAGCTTGGGGACCACCGTGCGGCAACATGATCAGCGGCAGGTCTTGCGCTTCCCGCCCCGGCGGCAGCGTCAGATATCCGAACAGATCCAGACCGTCGCGTGCCTCATACTGGACGACCTGAACCTCGGCAACGACCTCGTCGGGAATCCGAGGCCGGCTCTGCGCCAGCAACGTGACGTCGCCTGTCTCGCGGTTAAGCAGGTAATAGGCGCCAGCCGTCGAGCCGCCTTCGATATTGACGATCACTTTGCGGAAATCGGTATCCCAGCTGGTGATGGTCACGTTCGAGGACGGAAAAAACCCTTCCAGCTGCTCCTGAAGAGCCGCAAAGTCGGGATCGAAGTAGTGGACCTTTTCCCGCTCCTCGTTCCAGCGAACACCAATGATCGCATTGGTGCGCCAATCCGTTATGAAATTGCCGACATCAGCAAGCTCGGACTGCAGCACCGGCCCTTCGATCTCGTTGGTCTCGAAATCGAAACGGAAGACTGCCATCCGATCGTCATTGACCCGCGATGTGAAATAGCCGTAGCGGCCCGTGATATCGAGACCGGCCATATTGGTCATCCGTCCGGTCCAGCGGTCAGAACGGCGGGCCCCGAACCGGAAACGCTCACGCTCAAGGTTCTCGGCGTAGACGCGCTGCCAGCGACCGCTGCGTCGCGACCACAGCTCGAACTCGCCGCCATCACTCGTATAGCGAACGATCGGTTCGTTCTCGGCATTCAGGATATAGTTGAAACCGCCCTCGCCGATAAAAACACGATCTCTATTGCGGTCGCGATCAAGGCCCTGACGATAGAGACCTACGGCTTGATCGACCCCGCCGCCGGCAGCGGGCGACCCCCGATTGTCTTGCAGAACAGGAAGCCATACCAAAATGCTATCGGGGTCCGACAAGTCGCGATTCGCTATCGTCGCGTAGTTGTTAAGCTCCCAGTTATCGCTTCCGTCATAGTCCACAACATAATTGCGAAAAACGTCAGCACGCTCACCTGCGGCAATGATGTCGCGCCGCTCGGAATAGGTGGCCGAGATGTGGTCGTCGTTCAGCCAGCTGACATTGACAAGCACTTGATCGTCACCGCCGTCGATGACATGAGACCCCTCACCCACGAGCGAATAGATGATGATATTCCGCTCGGCTCGGGTCTCGCCGGAAATAAACACCACACGCTCGCCATTCGGCGATAGCCGCACCGACGACATGTTCGTCATCGCTGCATAATCTTCAACACTGGGCGCAGGGGCCTGCGCCTGAACGGCCGAGCCGAAGCAAATAGCCACAATCGCCCCTAGAAAACGGGCCATAAATCCCCTCCCTTACTAAACCCCAATACGCGCGTCACCTTACGGTAAGATTTTATGCCGTGCGCGGTAGATCAAGGGATTTCCCCAGTTTGCCCCAAAAAGTCAGCGGAAAAACTTCGAAAGCTTCAGTCCCTGGGCCTGATAGTTCGAGGCTACGCGGCCATAGGGGATTTCGGGTGCTTCGCGCATCGGCTCGTAGACCAGCCGGGCGATCGGCTGACCGTGTTCGAGAATGAAGGGCACGTCGCGGCCGCGCACTTCCAGCACTGCGCGCGAGCCTGTCCCGCCCGCCTCGGCAATGCCGAAACCAGGATCGAAGAAGCCGGCATAGTGGGCGCGGAACTCGCCGATCTCGGTGGCGATGGGCGCCATCTCCGCTGCCTCTTCCGCGCCGATCGACACGGCCTCCCGAGATGCCAGGATGTAGAACTCGCCCGGATCCAGGATCAGGCGGCGGTCAGGCGCGTACATCGGCTCCCAGAACCGGGTGCGCTCATGCCCGCCGATCTTCGCCAGATCGACCAGCCCGGCATGGCGGCGGGCGCGATAGCCCACAATCCCGTCCTCGAAACCGGCAAGATCGACACTGACCGTCACATCGCGCAGCGGCACATAGGCGCCTTCGCGGAAACGGATCTGGCTGAGCCGGTCGCCCGTTCGGGCAAGGATGGAGAAGGTGCAGGGGCAGATCTCGGCATAGAGCGGACCGTCATAATCCTCCGGCGCCTGGTCAAAGGCGACGCCATGATCGGTAATCACCCGCGTGAAGACGTCGATCCGGCCGGTCGAGCTTTTCGGATTCATCGCGGCGCTGAGGCCCGGCGGCAGTTTCAGCCGCTCCTGCAGGGGCGCGAGGTAGACGCAACCCGTCTCCAGCACTGCCCCGTTGGTCAGATCGACCGTGTGCATGACCACGTCTTCATCGAGCCGGTCCGACACGGTCCGGCCCGGGCCGGGCAGAAAGCTCGCCCGCAAACGCCAGGCATGGCTGCCCAGTCTGAGATCGATACTGGCGGGCTGGATCTGGCCCTCTGCCGGAGACGTGTCAGCGGAAATGACGCCGGTGTCGAACAGGGTTTTCAGCCGGTGGTCGGGCAGGATTCCGGAGGCGGTCATGATCGTCCATGCGGTTGCCGGGCGGGGACGACCACATGTCCCCCATCTGCCGCGCCCTGTCCAGACGCGCTGACCGTGGGGGTTGAGCCGGACCCGCGCGAAGAGGATTATGCGCGCCGGAGCGCGCCTGAAGGCTGCGCAGTGAGGGCGGAAGCGCAGCATGTACGAGCACGAGAGCAGCGGCGTGAAGATCAGCGTGATGCCGGACTATCTGGAGGACGAATCCGATCCGGATGAAGGCCGCTATGTCTGGGCTTACACGATCGAGATCGAGAATACCGGCCATGAAGCCGTGCAGCTGCTCGCCCGCAAATGGGTGATCACCGACTCCATGGGCCGCACCGAGCATGTGCAGGGCGAAGGCGTGGTCGGCGAGCAGCCGGTCATCGAACCGGGTGAATGCTTCCGCTACACGTCCGGCGCGCCGCTGGGCACACCGTCCGGCTTCATGCAGGGCAGTTATGAAATGCGCCGCCGCAATGGCGAGAGTTTCGCGGCGATCATCCCCGGCTTCTCGCTCGACCGGCCGACCGACCGGGTCCAGCTGCACTGATGCGGCCGCACCGGCCTGTTTTCTGGGGTTCGCCGTGACCACATCCCTGCGACAGGTCCTGTTCATGGTGGGCATCATGGTCGCCGTCCTGGCCGCCGCGATGGTTTTCCCGGCCATGCTGGATGCGGCCGAAGGTGACGGGGAAAGCGCCAGCGCCTTCTTCATCTCCTCCATCCTGGGCATGTTCATCGGCGGCGCCACGGCGCTGGTCAATCGCGGCCCGGTCGACTCCATCACACCACGCACGGCCTTTGTCCTCACGGTCGGCGCCTGGCTGGCGCTATCCGTCTGTGCCGCACTGCCGCTGCGCCTCGCCGGCGAGGGACTGAGCTGGACCGACGCCTTCTTCGAGGCGGTCTCGGGCCTGACGACGACCGGGGCCACCGTGATTACGGGCCTCGACTACCGGCCAGAGGGCCTCCTGCTCTGGCGCGCCATCCTGCAATGGATCGGCGGCATCGGTATCATCGTGACGGCGATGGCCTTCTGGCCGATGCTGGGCATTGGCGGCATGCAGCTGTTCCAGCTGGAAACGGGCGACAAGTCCGACAAGATCCTGCCGCGTGCAACCCAGATCGCCGCCAGTATCTCGCTGATCTACCTGATCCTGACGCTGATCTGCTTCTTCGCCTTCATCGCGGTGGGCATGGACTGGCTGCACGCGCTCTGCCACGCCATGTCGACGCTCTCGACCGGCGGCTTCTCGGCGTCGGACAATTCCATGGGCAATTACGTGCACATGGGCGCGGACATCATCACCACCGCCTTCATGATCCTGGCTTCCCTGCCCTTTGTGCTGTTCATCGTGGCGATCCGCGGCAAGCCCGTGGCTCTGTGGCGGGACGCCCAGGTGCGCGGCTTTCTGCTTGTGGTGACCGTCGCAACGGCCTTCCTGACCGTACTCCTCTGGGTGACGGGCGCACACGAGGAAGGCGGCGCGATCCGGCAGGCGGCCTTCAACTCGGTCTCGATCATCACGGGGACCGGGTTTGCCACAGCAGACTATGGCGCCTGGGGTCCGATCTCCCAGGCCGCCTTCTTCGTCTTCATGTTCATCGGCGGCTGTGCCGGTTCGACGACGTGTTCGGTGAAGATCTTCCGCTACCAGATCGCCGGCACGGCGATGCGGCGTTACCTGGCGAAACTTCTGCGTCCCAATGCGGTGATACCGATGCACTATAACGGTCGCATAGTGGATGAAAAAACGCTCCACTCCGTACTCGGATTCTTCTTCGTCTTCTTCGCCGTCTACGCGATCACTGCAGCGCTGCTGTCGGCGATGGGGATGGATACGGTGTCGGCGCTGTCGGGTGCGGCGACCAGCCTGACAAATACCGGTCCGGGCCTGGGTCCGATCATCGGTCCGTCGGGCACGTTCGCCCCCCTCTCCGATCCGGAGAAATGGCTCCTGACCTTCAACATGTTCATCGGCCGGCTGGAAGTGATCGCGGTCCTGGTCTTCCTCAGCCCGCGCTTCTGGCGGAACTAGGAGCGTTTCCAGCGAAAGTGGGAACCGGTTTCGCGGTTCGAAGATGCGGCCACTCAGGACTCAGCATTTTCAGCGAAAGTGGGAACCGGTTTCGCGGTCCGGAAATGCGCTAGCGACTAGCCGCCGCAGCAACCTCTTCGAGGCCGAAGCCCCAATCCTTGTTGCAGTACTCGCAGGTCATCACGATGGCGCCGCCGGTTTCCATTTCCGCGCGGTCTTCCGGCGGGAAGCTGGCGACGATGCCGAGCAGGCGCTCGCGTTCGCACGAGCAACGCCGGGCGATCTGGGCGGGCTCGAACAGGCGCACGCCATCCTCGTTGAACAGGCGATAGAGCAGATTGCCGGCCGACAGGTCGGGATCGAGGAGTTCGGCGTCCTCGACGGTCTCGTAGAGCGCGCGGACATGATCCCAGTCATCCCGGGCCGAACCGCGGGTCTCGTCGCCGGCGACCTGCTGCAGCATGGCTCCGCCGCCACGCCAGGCGCGGGCCTCGCCTTCCTTCCAGCTTTCGCCGATGGCGATCCGCAGGCGCGTGGGTGTCTGTTCGGACTGGGCGAAATAGCCTTCCGCGACCTGCGAAAGGGACGCACCCTCGAGCGGAACGACGCCCTGGTACTGGTCCTTGTCGGGACCATAATCGAGCGTCATCGCGAAGGCGCCCTTGCCCAGGAGACGCTCCATCAGCGTGTCGCGGGGCGGGTTATCGGCGAGCACGGCCTCGACGGCTTCACGGTCGATCTTGGCAAAGCCGCGCACGCCCTCACCGCTGACATATTCGGCCACGACAAAGCGGATCGGACCCGACCCGTTCGCCTGCACGATCAGCCGGCCGTTGAATTTCAGCGCATCCCCGACGAGGGCGGCGATGATCACCGCCTCGCCGAGCAGATGGGCTACCGGTTCGGGATAGGCGTGCGCCGACAGGATCGCGTCCAGCGTCGATCCCAGGCGGCAGACACGGCCGCGCACGGCCCGTCCCTCAACCTGGAAACCGGCCACGATATTGTCATGCTCTCCAAGCGGATCGCTCACGCCGTCTCTCCGTTCGGCAAGGGTTGGTCTAGTTGGCCTCGAGTGCGCCGAGCGCTTCGTCGAGAATGGCCACGGCCTCGCTGGCATCGTCCTTGGTGATGATCAGCGGCGGCGCCATGCGGCAGACATTGTCACCCGCCGCGCCGACCAGGAGATGGCGATCGCGAGCCAGTCCTGCAAGCTTCTTGGGATCGAAACCGTCTTTCAGCTTCACCCCGACCAGCAGACCCTTGCCGCGGATCTCGGCGATCTTGTCGCCGTGACGGTCCATCAGCCCGTGCAATTGCTGGCGCAGATAGTTCGACACGTCGACCACATGATCCATGAAGCCGTCGGAGGTCAGCTCGTCGAACACGACATTGCCGACCGCCATGGCCAGTGGGCCGCCGCCATAGGTCGAACCGTGCGTACCGACGACCATGCCGGCCGCCGCGGCTTCCGTCGCGAGGCAAGCCCCCATCGGGAAACCGCCGCCAATGCCCTTGGCCGCGGCCATGATGTCCGGCTCGGCGCCGTCGACCCATTGGTGTGCGAACAGCTTGCCGGTCCGGCCGGCACCCGACTGGACCTCGTCAAAGATCAGCATCAGGCCGTGCTCGTCGCAGATCTGGCGCAGACCACGCAGGAAGCTGTCTTCCGGTGCCCGCACACCGCCCTCGCCCTGGACCGGCTCGACGCAGATCGCCGCGGTCTCTTCGGTGACGGCATTCTTCACGGCATCCAGATCGCCGAATTCGACCTGGTCGAAGCCTTCCATCGCCGGGCCGAAACCCTCGAGGTATTTCGGGTTTCCGCCGGCATTGATCGCGCCATAGGTGCGGCCGTGGAAGGCGCCGGTGAAGGTGATGATGCGATAGCGCTGCGGATTGCCGTTCACGAAGTGATAGCGGCGCGCCGTCTTGAGCGCGCATTCCATCGCCTCTGCACCGGAATTGGTGAAGAAGACGCGGTCGGCGAAAGTCGCCGCGCAAAGCTTCTCGGCCAGTTCGATACCCTTGGGCACCTTGAACATGTTGGACAGGTGCCAGAGCTTGCCGGCCTGCTCGTTGAGGGCGGCCACAGCCTTGGGATGGGCATGGCCCAGACAGTTCACCGCGATGCCCGAAATGAAGTCCAGATAGGCATCGCCGGCCTCGGTATACAGGCGCGTTCCCTTGCCGTGGTCAAACACGAGATCCGGCGGCGAATAGGTATCCATCATCGGGGCGGGCATGAGGTCCTCCAAAAGCATCGCGGCGCCCGTTTTCGGACGCCTTTGATACTCGTCTAGGCCTCCCCGCTCAGCTCTTCAAGCGCCAGCCTGCGCGCAAGAGCAGATAACAGGCCGCGGCCAGTGCAAGGTTGATCGCGAGCACCAGGAAGGCACCGATGGCGAGATTGCCGTCGGCATGCCCCGTGAAGCCGTAGCGGAAGCCGTCGATCATGTAGAAGAAGGGGTTGAAATGGCTGATCGTGGCGATCGGTTCGGGCAACGCCGTGACCGAATAGAACGTGCCCGACAGGAAGGTCAGCGGCGTGATCACGAAGGTCGTCACGGCCGCCATATGGTCGAACTTCTCGGCCCACAGACCGCCGATCACGCCGACCATGCCCAGCATGGCCGAGGCCGATATCCCGAAATAGAGGACCGCCCACCAGTGCTGCGGCATGACGTTCATGAAGGGGATCAGCGTCACCGCCGTCACCACCGCCACCATGATGCCGCGCGTCATCGCGCCGGCGATGAAGCCGATCGACAATTCCAGCGCCGACAGCGGCGGCATCAGGAAGTCGACCGCATTGCCCTGCACCTTGGACACCAGGATCGAGGAGCCCGAATTGGCGAAGGCGTTGTTCAACAGGCCCATCAGAATGAGGCCCGGCGCCAGGAACTCGATGAAGGGGATACCGTTCACATCGCCCCGCCGCGAGCCGATCGCGACGGCAAAAACGGTCATGTAAAGCAGCGTCGTTGCGACCGGTGCAGCGACCGTCTGGGTGTAGACCTTGAGAAAACGCCGCACTTCCTTCTTGTACAGCGTCCATAGACCTAACCAGTTGATAAAGCCGAATTTTCTGGGCTCGTTAAGGCCGGTTAAACTGGCGTTACTCATATCGAATTACCCTTAAGATCCCGGTAACCATCCGCGTTAACGATTAGGCGTGCAAGTGAGCTTTCCACAGGAATGGTCATCCCCCGATCTTGTGGCCTCAGTTAGCGCGGGTACAATATCTAGTGTAATTAAACATGAATTGAGATATGCGCTCTTAGCCGACATTCAAGGCAATGAAGCGCATCCAACTCAGGAGATGAGTGCGATGGCCTGGACTGACGAACGCGTCGAGCAACTCAAGAAGCTCTGGTCGGAAGGCCTGAGCGCCAGTCAGATTGCCAAACAATTGGGGGGTGTGACCCGGAATGCCGTGATTGGCAAGGTCCACCGTCTCGGTTTGTCAGGCCGCGCGACGCCGTCGCGCCCGGCCCGCCGCACTGTTAAACCCTCCCGTCCGCGCACCACAACGGCTTCCACCGCGCCGGCACAGCGCCCGGTGTCGCGTCCCTCCCCCTCAACTGCGACCCCGGCTGCTCCCAAGCCGGCGCCGGTGGAGCCTGCCGTCCTGCCGTCTGGCGAGTTTGCCACCGTGCTCACCCTGCGTGACTCGATGTGCAAATGGCCGATCGGCGATCCCGCCCAGGCCGAGTTCCGCTTCTGCGGCCGCAAGACCGCCGGCGGCAATGCCTATTGCGAGGCGCACTCCTCGATGGCCTACCAGCCGAGCGCCAAGCGCCGCCGCCGCACCAGCGATGCCGGTGCCGCCCTCGACGCGATCGCCGCAACCCGGCGCTATAATTTCTGATTTCCGGCCCTGCCCTCACCCTCGGGTCCGGTAATGCGGCCGCCTCTCGGGGCGGCCGTTTTCTTTTGTGCTTCTGTATGAAGGGTCAGTCGCGCCGCTCGCCCACCAGCGCCTCGCGCATTTCGGGAATCCAGCTGTCCGTGCGGCGATTATAGGCCCTCAGGGTGGTGGCAAAGCCCCAGTGGCACCAGGCAAAGTCGCGGTCTTCCGAGGCCTGGCGCACCGCCCCCACCCAGCGCGCCCGCAAGTGTTCGGGCACTTCGTAATAGACACCGAACTCGCCAACCAGGACCGGCACATTCTGGGCCTGTGCATACTGAGCCACAATGTCGAGGTCGCGGGCGAGTTCCGCCTCGTCGGCCGGACCGCCCCATTCGATGCCGGTGCGTGACTGGTTCGACCAGGGCGCGCCCTGATGGGTGAACTCGAAGGGCGAATAATAGTGCACCGTCGTCATCACCCGCGGATCGTCCGCGGGCACTTCGGTCTGTACGAGGCCCTCGATATTGTTCCAGCGGGCCGAGGACAGGATCACCCAACGCTCCGGCGACACCGCGCGGACGACATCGAGCAGGTGCGCATTGATTGTATTGACCTGCGCGGCGCTGACCCGGTCGGTCGGCTCGTTCAGCAGCTCGAAGATCAGCGTGTCAGGATAGCCGGCATAGTGCTCGGCCAATTGCCGCCATATCGCCGCCAGCTGCGGCAGGCGGCCCTCAGGATCACGCATCAGGGCGTCGAAATGATGGACATCGACAATGACGCTCAGCCCGCGCGACAGGGCGTGATCGATGATCGCATCGACCCGGGCCAGCACGGCGGGGTCGATGCGGTCGCCGGCACCCAGATGCGCCGACCAGCGCACCGGCAGACGGATCGTGTCGAAACCGGCCTCGGCGATCGCATCGATATGACCGAACTCGATCGTATAGCCCCAAGCGCCCTCGTATTCGGCTTCCAGTGCCCCGGACAGATTCATGCAGCGCGCGACCGGCGGCGTATCGACAGCGAGTGATTGCCGCGCCGGGTCGGGCGCAGCCTGCACGCGGGAGTCCGCAGGCCCTTCGCAAGCTGCAAGAAGGGCCGTGCCCAGGATCGCGGTTCTGGAAATCATGTGCATGGCGTCTCCCCTGACCGGCGCCCGCGCCGGCCCCGGTCACAGCCTCTCACGATCCGCATCTTTCATATCATAGGTTTTATCTATCAATATGACGGTATTTTTGAATTAGAAGGCATGGAAAACAGGCCCCAAATCCTCAGCGGCTCAAGACAAAGGAGACGCCATGAAATACGTGATTGCGGGTTTGCTGGCCGCGACGGTTCCGGCCGGAACCGCCCTGGCTGACGAATGGGGTTACGCCGGCGAAGGCGCACCGGAGAACTGGGGCGCCTTGTCGCCCGATTTCGCTGTGTGCAGCGCGGGTGTGCAGCAAAGCCCGGTCGACCTGGTTCCGGGCATTATTGCCGACGGCGTCCGGCCGGTGCTCGACTTCGGCGACATTTCCGGTGTCGAGGCCGAGCGCAACGCGCATGGCGTGACCTATCACGTCCCGTCCGGCTCGGCGCAGCTGTCGCTGAACGGCCGCAACTTCGACCTCCTGCAGTTCCACTTCCATGCCGCATCCGAGCATTGGGTGGAGGGACAGTCCTATCCGCTGGAAGTCCACTTCGTGACGGCCAGCGAGGGCGATCTCGCCGTGGTCGGCGTGCTGTTCGAGCGCGGCGAGGCGCATGCCACCGTCGAGACTTTGTGGGATGCGATCGGCGAACCGGGCGACCGCGAGGAAATCGACGGGACGATCAGCCTGGCCTCCCTGCTGCCGCAGGACCAGGCCGCCTTCCGCTATGAGGGCTCGCTCACCACGCCGCCGTGCTCGGAGATCGTCTCCTGGACGGTGTTCACCACCCCGCTCAGCGTCTCGGACGCCCAGATCGACGCCTTTGTCGAAACGGTCGGCGAGAACGCCCGGCCGCCACAGCCTCTCAATCGGCGCTACGTCCTGCTGGACAACTGACGCTCCGGACACCCACCTTCAAGGGCGCACGCCTTCCCGGTGCGCCCTCTTTTTTGAGGCAGGTTTCAGGGTGTCGTCACCGGATAGGCGATGATCTCGCCATTAAGCCGCACCATCTCGTCCTGCAGGGCATCGCGAGTGGTTTCGGCGAGCGCCGGGGTGATCGTGAAGACGACCAGCATGCGGCGGCCGGACGCGGTGACCTGGCCTGCCCGGCTCCATCGGCCGTCACTGCTTCGACCGGAATGCGCCGACAGTACGATCCAGCTCGTGACGCCCAGCGCCTCGATGCGCGTTTCCACCTGATCGACCTGGACCGCATCCACTTCCAGCTCGACACGAAGACATGTTTTCCAACCCGTCATTGCACGCCTCCAAGAACCATCTGCGCCGTTGTGAAATAGAGCGGAATTCCGATCAGCAGGTTGAACGGAAAGGTGATGCCCAGGGACAGGGTGAGCGACAGCGCCGGCCTCGCCTTCGGCAAGGCGAGCCGCATTGCAGCGGGCACCGCGATATAGGAGGCCGATGCCGCAAGCGTCATCAGCAAGGCCGCATTGCCTGGCGCCAGGCCGAGACCGCGGGCGATGACCAGGGCGATGCCCGCCGCGATGAGCGGCATGTAGAGCCCGTGCAGCACCACACCCGGCCGCATCTTGCGCCCATGCTCGACCAGGCCCCGGCCGGCGATCAACCCCATATCCAGCAGGAACAGGCAGAGCACACCGCGGAACGCGTCGACGAACAGGGGTGAGACCGCCGCCATCCCGGTTTCACCGGAGATCCAGCCGATGGCGAAGGCACCCAGCAGAAGGACGATCGAGCCATTGGTCAACGGTTCGACAAGCCGCAAGCCTCCGCTGCGTCCTGCGGCACCGGCCAGCAGAAGGCCGGTCAGGATGGCCGGCGCTTCCATCGCCGCGGCCACCGCCACCATGGCGCCGCCGGTTTCCAGCTGCAGCATGCGCGCGGCGTCGGATGCGGCGATGAATGTGACGATGGATATCGATCCGTAGTGGGCGGCGATCGCGGCCATGTCGACCCGTGGCAGCGAGGTCGTGGCGCGCAGGAGGCCGAAGCTGAGGGCCGGCAAGGCTGCCGAGAGAACCACCCCGGCCAGCAGGACCGGGATGATGTCGCCCAGGCTGGCACGCGCCATTTCGGCGCCGCCCTTGAAGCCGATCGCCATGATCAGGAAGAGCGACAGGCCCTTTGCAAAGGCTTCTGGGAATTTCAGGTCGGACCGTATGAACGCAGCAGCCAGTCCGAGGACGAAGAACAGCACCGGCGGCGAGGCCAGCGTCGCGAGCGCAATGGAGCCGTGTTCCAAAACCTGATCCTTTTGATGAGGTCAGTCCGGCAACCGCCGAGAGGGGGGCAAGGGGCGGTTGCCGGACAGTTCTCTGCACCGGCGGCTTTGGGACCGGAGGTGAGGCCGGCGCAGAGGCGAGTGGGTACGCTCTAGACGGCAGCCTGAATGAGTGGAAATATATGGATGCTGTTCTTTCATTAGGAAAAAACTATATATGCGTCCGACCTTCCGGCAGCTCGAATATCTGGTCGCGATCGACGAGACCGGACGGTTCTCCAGCGCCGCCCACAGCATGCATGTCAGCCAGCCCAGCCTGTCCGCGCAGGTGGCCGAGGCGGAAAGCCATCTCGGTTTCAGGGTGTTCGAACGGGGGCGGAACGGCGCGATCGCGACACCGCTCGGTCGTGAACTGCTGACCCGCGCACGCGAGGTCCTGCAGTCGATGTCCGATATCAAACGGCTCGCCCAGTACGGCCGGGACGGGCTGGTCGGACAGGTCCGCCTCGGCGTGCTGCCGACGATCGGCCCCTATCTTCTGCCGCGCTGCACGGCCCGCCTGCATGCGCGCTATCCCCAGCTTCGCCTGTCGATCCGGGAGGAATCCTCCGTGGTGCTGAACCAGGCCCTGAGCGACGGGCGCATGGATGTCGTCATTTCCGCACCGGAAGATCATCCCGGCTGCACCAGCGCCGCCCTGTTTCACGAGCGCCTGTGGATCGCCGTGCCGCCGGACGATCCGCTGGCACAGACACGCGGGCCCGTCGGTCTGGCCGAGCTGTCCGGATGCGCCTTCCTGACGCTGGCGCTCGGTCACCGCCTGAACCGGCTGGTCGCGGATCTGGCCGAACGGTCGGGCGGACATCTGCCAGCCGACTATGAAGGGACCAGTCTGGATGCCATCCGCCATATGGCCGCGCTCGGGGCCGGTGTCGCCGTGCTGCCGGAACTCTATGTCCGCTGCGAGGCCGAGCGCGATGACAGCCTGGTCTTCCGGCGGATCGACGACCCGGGCGCCGAACGCGATATCGCGCTGATCTGGCGGCCCGGATCCCCCCTGTCGACCGGCTTCAATGCGGTCGCGGACATCATGCGCGAGGCAGCACAGGCCGCGCTCGCACCGCGGACGCGATAGCTGCGTCCGCCAGGCCTACCAGCCGACCGTGAAGCTGCGTCCGGCATGGGCGCGGCTCTCGGCCTCATCGACAATGGCGATGGCGAAGTCCTCGACGGAGATGGCGGAACGGCCGTCCTCGCCCATCACCAGCGTATCCGTTCCCAGCCGGTAGCGGCCCGTACGCCGGCCCGGTTCAAGGCTGGCGGGCGGGCAGATGTGGGACCAGCCCTCACCGCCTGTGGACAGCACGGCGTCGCGCTGGGCCTGACAGGCCTGCGCGATGGGCCGCACGGCGTCGGGCAGGAAGCCGGGACGGGTCAGGACGGTCCAGGCCGGCTGGTCGGGAAAGCGCAGGCTCGCCGCTCCGCCGACGATCACCACCGGCACGCCGGTCTCAAGGGCCGCATCGAGCAGGGTGCGGGTATAGCCGACCAGTTCGGCTTCCCGGCCGGCGGGCGGCCGCAGTGCCATCACCGCCACATCCTGGTGGCGCAGCACGGCGCGGATCGCCGCCCCGTCGCTCGCCTCGGCGAAGGCGGGAATGGTCAGCCCCGGCAAGCCAGCCGCCCGCTGAGGGTTGCGCACCACTCCGGTGACATCATGCCCCCGGTCGAGCGCCTCTTTCACCACGCAGCGCCCGACAGACCCGGCGGCACCGAATACAGCGATCCGTTTCATGCCGTTCCTCCCTGCCTTGCCGACAAGGCCACGGCCGGCGTGCGGGTAGCGCGCTGGCTGAGCCAGATACTGGTCAGCACCAGGGCGGCGCCGGCAAACTGGATCGCGTCCAGCCGCTCGCCCAGCACCACCCAGCCCAGCACGACCGCGCTGACCGGGCTCAGAAAGCCCAGCATGGTCGCGGCCGACGGCCCCAGCCGGGCAATGCCACGGAACCACAGGACATAGGTCAGGGCCGCACCGATCAGGGCCAGATAGGCAAAGCCGGCGATGTGCCCGGCGTCCAGCGCGGGAAGCGGCGGTTCGACGATGAGGGCAAGCGGCAGCAGCAACAGCCCGCCCGCGGTCAGCTGCCATGCGGTCAGGGTGAGCAGCGGAACCTGCGGCCCCCAGCGCCGGGTCAGCACGGTCCCGGTGGCCATCGATGCCGCACCGCCCAGGGCTGCCAGGACACCGATCGGGTCGAAGCCGGCTTGCGGCGATGCCAGGAGCAGGGCGACGCCGGCCAGGCCGCCGCCGGCCGCGATCACCGCAAGCGGGCGAATGGCGGTTCCCAGTGCCAGCCGGGCCAGGCCCAGCACGATCAGCGGCTGGACGGCACCGACCGTAGCCGCGATCCCGCCGGGCAGGCGGTAGGCTGCCACAAAGAGGCAGATCCAGAACACGGTGAAGTTCAGCGCACCCAGCACAAAGGCCTGGCCCCACCAGGCACCGGCAGGCAGACGGCGCACGAACAGCAGCAGCAGGAGCCCGGCGGGCAGGGCCCGCAGCAGGGCGAGCGTGACGGGATATCCGTCCGGCAGCCACTGGGTGGTCACCAGATAGGTGCTGCCCCAGATCGCCGGCGCCAGCGCCGTCAGGAAAATGTCGAAGGTACGGGGCATGAACTACTCCACCGGCAGGGCGACAGGACGCATCGGCGCGGCATCGGCACCGCGCAGTTTCAGCGACCCGCCGATAAAGGCGAACTCGTGGACACCGTCCCGGGCGAGCCCTTCCAGATTGACGAGTTCCATGATCGGAACGCCGTGCTGGGCGAGCAGGTAGGTGTGCAGCGGAACATAGTTGCCCGGTACTTCGGACGGGAAGGCTTCGAGGCTGAGATTGTCTGCACCAACAATCATCGCGCCGCCCTCCTCGACCAGGAAGCGCGCAGCCTCCATGCCCAGGCCCGGCGGATTGTGCATGTAGCGCTCCGCCGTCTCATAGTCCTGCATGCGGCCGGTGCGGATCAGCACCACATCCCCTTCGCGCAGCGGCGTATCCTGGCGCGCCAGAGCCTGCTGCAGATCGGCACGCGTGATGCGATAGCCATCCTCCAGCCGGTCGACGCCGAGCGCCGCAGCGACATCGATCATCACGCCGCGGGCGATGATGGGCGGAATGGTTTCCGCTCCGGTCACCTGCCAGCCACGGTCGCCGAGATGCGCGTCGGCCGAGAAACCGTTCCAGATCTGCCCGTCGACGCCGAAATGATTGAGCGCGTCGATATGCGTGCCGGTGTGCGTGTACATCGAGATCGCGGAGCCGGTGTAGGAGACGTGCCCGTTCTGCACCTCGCCCACCCCCATCGGATCGTCGACCACGGTGCCGCGCGGCGTGTGGGTCATCCAGATCTGGTAGTGAGGGTCTCCGGCGGCCTGCCAGCTGGGCATGCCGATGAAATACTCGACCGACAGGTCATAGGCGCGTCCGCCGGCGATCCGGCCCAGAATGGCGGCGCGACTCTCGTCGGTCATCAGATTCAGCCGCCCGAGTTCGTCATCCGGCCCCCAGGGGCTGGCTCCGACGGCGTCCTGACCGAAGGCCGCAGCCAGGCCAATCAGCGGGGCCAGAAAGCTGGCGATCAGAAAATGTTTCATGTCGTCCTCCGGGGTTTTTTGCCGGACCGATCCGGCGCCCCCGTATTTATTCGTTCACATGAGAAGACAAAGACGGCATGATCGAGAACTCTTTTCACTCGGAGTAAACAATGGACAAGTTCCGCGCCTTGCAGGTCTTCCGCCGTGTGGTGGAGCTGAACGGGTTCAGCGCGGCGGCACGCGATCTCGACCTGTCCAATGCCGGGGTCAGCAAGACGGTCAGCGCCCTGGAGGCGGAACTGGGTGCGCAACTCCTCGTGCGCACCACGCGCAAGCTCCGGCTCACCGATACCGGGCAGGCCTATTACGACCGGGCGGTGGAGATCCTCGAAGCGCTCGCCCACGCCGATGAGGCCGCCAGCGGGTCCGACGCATCGCCACGCGGGCGGCTGCGTGTCTCCGCCCCCATGTCTTTCGGACTGACCGACCTGGCCGAACGGCTTCCGCGCTTCCAGCAGCGCTATCCGGAGCTGATCCTCGATGTCGAGTTCAACGACCGGCAGGCCGATCTTCTGGAAGACGGGTTCGATGTCGCGCTGCGCGGCAGCGGTCCCCTGCCCGATTCAAGCCTGAAGGCGCGGCGCCTGCGCCCGCTGCACCGCTTGTTGTGTGCGTCGGCGGAGTATCTGGCCCGCCATGGCACGCCGGAAACGCCCGAGGCGCTGACCGGCCACAACTGTCTCGTCTTCACGATGGCGGCACAGCCGAACAGCTGGGTCTTCCGGCGCGGCGAAGAGACGGTCGAGATTGTCGTTGCCGGCAATCAGCGCATCAACAATTCGATTGCGCTGTGTACGTCCGCGATCGCGGGCTGCGGCATTGTCCTGCTGCCGGACTTCGTCGCCAGTGGAGCATTGGCGGGCGGCAGGCTGCAGCGCATCCTGCCGGACTGGCATGTCGACGACCAGCATATCCATGCCGTCTATCCAGCCCATCGCGAGCGCGCGCCAAAAGTGCGCGCGCTCATCGACTTTCTGGTCGCCGAATACGCGGACGCTCAGGCGTTGACGTCGAAGGCGTAGCCGGCCGAGCGGACGGTGCGGATGGGATCGCGCTCTTCCTTGGTGTTCAGCGCCTTGCGGAGGCGGCCGACATGGACGTCCACCGTGCGCGCCTCGACATAGACATCCGAACCCCAGACCGCATCGAGCAATTGCTCGCGCGAGAAAACCCGGCCGGGATGCTGCATGAGATAGTCCAGCAGGCGGAATTCCGTCGGGCCGAGATGGATCTCGCGGTCGGAGCGTTTCACGCGGTGCGCGACGCGGTCCATCGTGATGTCACCGGCGGTGATCACATCCTCGGCGAGGCCCGGGCGGATCCGGCGCAGCACGGCGCGGATACGGGCAAAGAGCTCGGTCATCGAGAAGGGTTTGACGACATAGTCGTCAGCGCCCGTATCGAGCCCGCGTACCCGGTCGGTCTCCTCGCCGCGCGCCGTCAGCATGATGATCGGCACATTGGCGGTTTCCTGGCGGCCGCGCAGGCGGCGGCAGACCTCGATCCCGGAGACCTTGGGCAGCATCCAGTCGACGAGCACCAAGTCCGGCGTGGTCTCCTCGGCCTGCATCAGGGCGTCCTCACCGTCACCGGCAACGGAGACCTGATAGCCTTCCTTTTCCAGATTGTACTGCAACAGGGTGGCGAGGGCGTCTTCGTCTTCGACCACGAGAACTTGAGGCTTCATCGTTCCGTCTCCACGATCAAGGTCATCAAGATTTGGCGTCGTCCGCCTCAAGCGGCCCGGCTGTCACCATGAAGTGCACAGCCTCGGCGACATTCGTCGCGTGGTCGCCGATACGTTCGAGATTCTTCGCCACAAAAAGGATGTGAACACCCGGCTCCACCTGGCCCGGATCCTCGGTCATGCTCATCAGCATCTGCCGCACAAGCGCGTTATAGCGTTCGTCGACCTCGTCATCGGTGCGCCAGACCCGGATTGCCGGTTCGACATCGGCCGAGGACAGGGCATCGAGCACTTCGTGCAGCTGTTTCACGACGATCGCACCGAGACGCTCGACCTGGTCGAGCAGGGAGAGCGGCGCGTATTCGGCCAGATCCTCCGCCCGATAGGCGATGTTCTTGGCGAGATCGCCGACGCGTTCGAGATCGCTGGCGATCTTCAGCGCGGAAATCGTCATGCGCAGATCGGTGGCCAGCGGCTGGCGCAGGGCGAAAAGGCGCAGCACGCGCTTTTCGACGTCGTCCTGCATGGCATTGACCTGTTTCTCGCGCTCGCGCACGCCGGCCACGAGGCTGGCATCGCGGCGGACAATGGCTGCGAGCGCCGTTTCCAGCTGGGTTTCCACCATGCCGCCCATGCGGGCGAGTTCATCGGCCAGCTGGTCGAGTTCCTCGCCATAGGCGGTGACGATATGTGCGGTCTTGGACAGCGCCATTGCGCTACCTCCTCATCTGGCGCCGGCCCCTAGCCGAAGCGCCCCGTGATGTAGTCCTGCGTGCGCGGATCGCGCGGGTTCGTGAAAATGTCCTCGGTGCGGCCGAACTCGACCAGCGTGCCCATGTGGAAGAAGGCGGTACGCTGGGACACGCGGGCAGCCTGCTGCATCGAGTGGGTCACGATGATGATGCAGTAGTTCTCGCGCAACTCGTCGATCAGTTCCTCGATCTTGGCCGTCGCGATCGGGTCGAGCGCCGAACACGGCTCGTCCATCAGGATGACTTCCGGATTGATCGCGATCGCGCGGGCAATCACCAGACGCTGCTGCTGGCCGCCGGACAGGCTGGTGCCCGGATCGTTCAGGCGGTCGGCCACCTCCTCCCACAGCCCGGCCTTCTTCAGGCTGCTCTCGACGATCCCGTCCAGATCGTTGCGCGACAGCGCCAGGCCGTGAATGCGCGGACCGTAGGCGACATTGTCATAAATCGACTTGGGAAACGGGTTGGGCTTCTGGAACACCATGCCGACGCTGGCGCGCAGCACGACGGGGTCGATCGACTTGTCGTTCACCTCGGCGCCGTCGATCTTCAGCGAACCGGTCACCCGGGCGCCCTCGATCGTGTCATTCATGCGATTGAGGCAGCGCAGAAAGGTCGACTTGCCGCAGCCGGACGGGCCGATGAAAGCCGTGACCGAGCGGTCCGGAATGTCGATCGAGACGTGGTTGAGCGCCTGCTTGCCGTCATAGGCGACACAGACATCCCGGGCCGCCACCTTGATCGGCGGCTCGGTCTCGCCGAAGCCGGCATTCTGGTCGAGGATATGGGACTGATTGTCGGGCATGGGGTTACCATCTCCGCTCGAAACGGCGGCGCAGATAGATCGCCAGGGCATTGAAGCCGATCATCAGCGCCAGAAGAACAAGAATGGCGGCCGCGGTACGCGCCTCGAAGGCCCGCTCGGCACCGTCGGACCACAGGAAGACCTGCACAGGCATCACCGTGGCCGGCTGGGTCAGGCCTTCCAGGCCCAGCGTCGGCGCGTCGGCGATGAAAGCGACCATGCCGATCATCAGGAGCGGCGCGGTTTCGCCCAACGCCTGGGCCAGGCCGATAATGGAGCCGGTCAGGATGCCCGGCGCGGCGAGCGGCAACACATGGTGGAACACCGACTGGGTTTTCGATGCGCCAACCGCGAGCGCGGCCTGTCGGATCGATTGCGGCACGGCCTTGAGGGCCGCGCGCGAGGCGATGATCACCGTCGGCAGCGTCATCAGCGACAGCACCAGGCCACCCACCAGCGGCGCCGAGCGGGGCAGGCCGAACGCGTTGATGAAGACCGCCAGGCCCAGCAGGCCGAACACGATGGACGGAACGGCGGCCAGATTGTTGATATTGACCTCGATCAGGTCGGTCAGCCGGTTTTTCGGCGCGTATTCTTCCAGATAGATCGCCGTGAACACACCGACCGGCACTGACAGGCAGATCACGATCAGCATGGTCAGGATCGAGCCGAACAGCGCGCCCTTCACACCCGCCAGTTCCGGCTCGCGGCTGTCAGCGTTGGAGAAGAGGTAAGTGTTGAAATCGGTGCGCACGAGACCGCGGGCTTCCAGCGCCCGGGTCCACACGATGGCCTGGTCGGAGACCCGGCGGCGGCTTTCCGGCGTATCGATCACATAGAGCGTCCAGTCTGCCGCCCCGGAGATGTCCGCCGCATCGCCCAGCATCGCTTCGCCGCTGGCCGACCGGCCATTGGCGTCGAGCGCAGTCAGCCGGACGGCAACGCCGCTCAGCTCGACAAGGATGGTCGGCAGGTCCCGGTTCAGCTCGATCCGGCCGTCATTCTCGGCCAGTTCCTCGCGCAGGGCCTGCGCCTGGGCAGACAGGCGCTCGGCTTCATAGAGCGCATCCTCGGCATCGCTTCCCTCGAGCTCGGCTGCGAGATTGCGCGCCCGCTCGGCCCGCGCATCAAGCGCCGTCGCCTCGGCCCGCATGGTCGCCACTGCGTCCTCGACCAGGCTTGCAAAGTCCGGTGCGCTCGAATTCAGCGCAAGGGCATCGCCGTCGGCACTGATCGTGAGAAGTCCGCTGGTCGCCAGCGTCCGGTCCTCGACGAGCCGGCCCTTGAGATAGAGATCGAGATCGTCCGCGATCGGCATGCGGAAAGTATAGGTCTCGCCGACCAGCGATGGGTCGGCCAGGACATCATCCATCAGCCGGGTCGCGTTGAGCGGCGTGTAGAGACCGAACAGGTTGCGCAGGTCGCGGCGCGCCGTGACCTCGGGGAATTCCGCCCGTATAGCGTCCTGGAGGACGCGGCTGTAGGCACCGCGGCGCAGGGAGGCCTCGCTGGCATCGCCTTCCGGATCGACCACGGAGCGATCGAGATGCACCGGCAGGACCAGCTGATTGACGGTGAAAGCGGGCAGCCCCTGCGACAGGATCGAAATCAGCAGGATCACCAGAATGCCCACGGCCGACGCCACGGCTGCCAGTCCGGCCGCGCGGAAGCGCAGCTCGGCCCGGTAGCGCCGCGGCAATTGACGGCTCACCGCATCGCGAATGGACGTGGTGTCGGAGGTATCAGTCATATTTTTCCCGGTATCTCTGCACCACACGCAGGGCGATGACATTCATGATCAGGGTGATGACAAACAGGACGAGCCCCAGCGCAAAGGCAGACAGGGTCTTGGGACTGTCGAATTCCTGGTCGCCCGTCAGCAGCATGACGATCTGCACGGTGATGGTGGTCACCGATTCCAGCGGGTTTGCCGTCAGATTGGCGCCCTGGCCCGCCGCCATGACGACGATCATCGTCTCGCCAACGGCGCGCGACACGGCCAGCAGGATCGCGCCGACAATGCCCGGCAGGGCCGCCGGCATCACCACGCGGGTAATCGTCTCCGAACGGGTCGCGCCCATGGCATAGGAGCCGTCGCGCAGCGTCTGCGGCACGGAATTGATTACATCGTCAGACAGCGAGGAGATGAAGGGGATGATCATCACGCCCATCACCAGTCCAGCCGACAGCGCGCTCTGGGTCACCACATCGTCGAAACCGAGCCAGGTGAACAGACCGCGGATCGCCGGCCCCACCGTCAGCAGGGCAAAGAAGCCGTAGACCACCGTCGGGATACCGGCGAGGATTTCCAGCACCGGCTTGGCTGTCGCCCGGAAGCGCGGGCCGGCATATTCGGACAGGTAGATGGCCGACAGGAGGCCGATCGGCACGGCCACCGCCATCGCAATCAGCGTGATCAGCGCCGTACCTGCGAACAGCGGCACAGCCCCGAACGCACCGGATTGGCCGACCTGGTCGGCCCGAAGGGCGATCTGCGGCGACCATTGCAGGCCGAACAGGAATTCGGAGACCGGCACGGTCGAGAAGAAGCGGATGCTCTCGAACAGCAGCGAGAAGACGATGCCGACCGTGGTCAGGATCGCGAGCACGGAGGAGAGGAGAAGGAGGCCGGTGATCAAGCGCTCGACATGATTGCGGGCGCGGAAATCGGGGATGACCTGGCTGCGTGTGCGCAACAGGCCGCCAGCCGCAAAAACCAGCGCCAGAACAGCCACGAAATAGCGGATGCGGTCCTGATAGCGGGCCACGATGCGGGCGGCCGCGTTCAACTCGGCGCTCTCGCGGCTGGACAACGCTCCGTTGGCGATCTGCATGGCGTCGGACAGGAAGAGCTGGCGCTGTTCGCGCGGCGCCTGGACAAGCTCGAAGCCGGCGAGCTGACGCATCGACGCACCGGCTGCCTCGGCCTCGCTGCCGACAGCTGCGACCAGTTCGGCGCGGCGGCCGATCGCGGCCTCTTCAGCTGCCGTTGCGGAATTCAGTGCCTCCCGCTGCTCCTGCTGCAACTGCTCGAGACGGGCCGGATCGCGCTCCTCGCCGCGCGCGCTGCGCAGGCGCTGCATGTCGTCGCCGATGGCGTTGACGCGTTCGCGCAGCTGCAGGGCCGCGCCCCGGAATTCCTCATACTCGGCATCCGACAGGAGGCGTTCTTCCAGACGGGCGTTGAGGGCGCTGGCTTCGCGCTGAAGCTCGGAGAAGGTCAGGCGTTCGACGGCCTGGCCGCCGAAAATGCCGTAGGCCGCCAGCAGCAGGAATGCCGGCAGGCCGGTCCAGATCGCAACGTAATAGCCGTGATAGTTCGGCAGCGAGTGGAGACGGACCGTATTGCCGTTCACCGCGCCGATCGCCCGCGCCCGGCCGACATAGAATCCGCCCGCCAGCATGACGATGACCATGAGAGCAACGATGGCGATCACTGACATTCAAAGTGTCCTTCGGACGTCCGGCTTCGGGCCGGCTGCGCGGCAGGCGTGACAGATACTGGGTGTCGCGGCCCCCGTTTATGACAGAGTCGCTACAGTTTTGTGACAACGCACGGCCAGTCTGCAGACACAGCCGTCAGACGCTTTCGCGGGCCCGCTCGCGCACCGCGGCAGGAACCGGCAAGAAGACCGAGAATACAGACCCTTCGCCCGGAGCGCTCTCGACCGTGAAGCCGCCGCGGTGGCGGTTCACGATATGCTTCACGATGGCCAGTCCGAGACCGGTTCCCTCCTTCGGACCGCTCTTCTGGCCGTCGACGCGATAGAATCGCTCGGACAGGCGCGGCAAGTTCCGGCGTTCGATTCCTTTGCCCTCGTCGCGGATACGAACCGCGAAATACCGCTCGCGCGGTTCCGAGGCCGGCGCGGCCAGTGTGAGACGACTGGCCTGCGCACCCAGCACCAGCTCGGGACGTTCGGCCTCGTCGCGCATCAGTGGTCCGGCGATCTCGATCTGCACGGCAGAGCCTTCGGGGGAGTATTTGATCGCGTTCTCGATCAGGTTGAGCAGCACTTCCATCAGCTGATCGCGGTCGCCGATAGCCGGTGCCGAGGCCGGCTTGCGCACGGTGAGGCGGATCGCCTTCTCCTCCAGCTGCGGCCGCAGATAGTCGCGGGCATCCTCGACCAGGGCCGACAGATCGGTCTCGCTGCTGGGCGGGACGTGCTCGTCCATCTCGACCCGCGACAGGGACAACAGGTCATTGATCAGACGCTGCATGCGCTCGGTCTGGTCGAACATGATGCCCAGAAAGCGCTCGCGCGCCTCGCTGTCATCGCGCGCATGCCCCCGCAGCGTCTCGATAAAGCCCGCCAGCGAAGCGAGCGGCGTGCGCAGCTCGTGGCTGGCATTGGCGAGGAAGTCGGCCCGCATGCGGTCGGCGCGCTTGATCGAGGTTTCGTCGGAAAGCACCAGCATGGCCCGCCAGGGCATGACCCGGTCGTCCTCGGCCCGCAACGACGCCACGAAAGCGCGCACATGGCTCTCGACCGGTGCCATCATGGAGTACTCAACCGGATCGACGGCCTGACCACGCAGCGCCGTGCTGACCGCTTCAAGCACCTGCGGCTGGCGCAGCACGGCGGACAGGTGCCCCGCCGCCGAGCCGAGGCCGAGAAATTCCCGCGCCGCCGGATTGGCCAGCTCGATCCGGCCGCCGGCCCCGATCAGCAGGACCGGGATCGGCAGGCTGTCCAGCATGTGCTGGGCGCGGGCCTGCGGGTCCACCGGTGCGGGCGCACTGTCATCCACATCCGGCCCGCGCGCAGGGTTCAGCGTGGTCGACACGGTCAGGTAATAAAATGTCGACAGTCCTGCTATAGTGGCAATAGCGACGAGGGTCTCGACGAAGCCGAGCTCCCCGAACATCCAGAACAACAGGATGACGATCGCGCCAAGGGCTGCAACGGCTGCCGTATCCCGGCGCCGGATCCGGATCAGGGGCCGTTCGTCTGCAGAAGGCTGCCTCATTCTGACTCCGTTTGCATCCGATCCGGCAAGCCGGGGCATCTAACAAAAAAATAAGTGCCCACGGGCTAGTTGAAGCTCTATCGCATATTCGCAGTGCCACGCGAAGCCGTGACGCCACCGGAAACCGGGACGCACCAGGGATGCATCTCGAAAATCGAGAGAGTTTTCATGCCATTCGCTATCGATTTAGTGTTTTTCGATAAAAATCTGTTGACTTTCGAGATGCCCTTTCTAGGATGCAAAAATCATCGAGATCGTGACGTGCGGGGACAACGCATGCGTAAAAGTTTGTTAGTTTTGGCTACGGCCCTTGCCACGGCGTCCTGCGCCAGCCTTCCGGCCTATCAGGCCGGGGATGGTCTTCCGGACGCACCGGCGCAGTGGGCTGCAGCTCCAAGGGATACAGGTGCACAGGCTTCCCGGGACTGGGTTGCCGAGCTGGGCGATGCCCGGCTGTCCGCACTGATCGACGAAGCCTTCGACACCAATCCGAGCCTCAACCAGTCCTTCGCCCGCTATCGCGCGGCCCGGGCTGCGGCACGGGTTGCGGGTTCCGACCGCCTGCCGTCTCTGAACGGTGGGATGGACTACACCCGCACCGAGCGCAACACCGGCTCGGGCAGTGACAGTTTTTCGCTGGGTCTTTCGACCGCGTGGGAAGCCGATCTGTGGGGCCGGGTCGCCGATGGCGCGAACGCCAGTGCGCTGGACGCCGAAGCGGCCGCCGACGATGTTCGCGCATCGCAGCTGTCCGTAGCCGGCCTGGTTGCCAAGGGCTGGTTCTCGCTGATCGAGGCCCATCTCCAGACCGAACTGGCCGAACGCGACCTGGCGACCCGCCAGTCCTCGCTCGACCTGACGGAACGCCGCTTTGCCCGCGGCCTGGTCCGCAGCTCCGACGTCCGCACGGCCCGCTCGGCCCTGGCATCGTCCGAAGCGGCCCTGGCCTCGCGCCGGCGCGCCGAAGCAGCGGCCTCGCGCAGCCTGGAAGCGCTGCTGGGCCGCTACCCGGCTGCCCGCCTCGCTCCGGAAGGCGACTTCCCGGAACTGGGCCTGGTCGGCGATATCGGGACCCCGGAAGCCCTGCTGACGCGCCGTCCCGACGTGCGCGCCGCCGAACGCCGCCTGCAGTCGGCCGGCCTGCGCGCCGATGCCGCCCGCAAGGCCCTCTATCCCAGCCTGTCACTCAATGGCAGCTCGGGTACGGGCGGTGCCGATGTCGACGACATGTTCGATCTGGACTCGCTGGTTTCCAGCCTGACGGCCAGCCTGACAGGCCCGATCTTCAATGGCGGCGCCCTGCGTGGCGCCCGCGATCAGGCCCAGGCCAATGCCGAAGCCCAGCTGGCCAGCTATGTCTCCACCGTGCTGACCGCCTGGCAGGAAGCCGAAAACGCGATCGACGCGGACGCCATCCTGGCCCAGCGCGTGGACAATCTGCGCCAGGCCTACGAAGAGGCTGCCGAGGCCGAAAATCTCGTGATCCGCCAGTATGCCAGCGGCGTAGCGACCATCTTCGACCTGCTCAATGCCCAGTCCCGGCGCATCAGCGCCGAAAGCCAGTACATCTCGGCACGCCGCGAGCGCGCGGCCAATCGTGTCGACCTCTATCTCGCCATCGCCGGCGATTTCTCCGCGGCCCAGTCCGCAGACCCGGCCGCCCCGACAGGAGAATAATCATGGGTAAGCTCATCGGACGTTTCGTCATCATCGGCGGTGTTGCCGTCGTCGGTGCTGCAGTTCTCTTCATGCTGTTCGCAACGCAACCGCAGCCGCAGCGGGCCAATTCGGCGCCGCGGCCGGTCGCCGTTTTCGTCGCGGAAGCCGAGCGGGGCGAAATTGCCCTCACCGTCGACTCCCAGGGCGAGGCCCAGCCGCGCACCCAGATCAACCTGGTGCCGCAGGTGGCGGACCGCATCACATTCGTGAATCCCGACTTCATCGAGGGCGGTTTCTTCGAGGCCGGTGAAACCCTGATCCAGATCGATGATGCCGACTACCGTCTGGCGGTCACCCGGGCCTCTGCCCAGGTCGCCCAGGCCCAGCAGGCCCTGGCGCGCGAACAGGCCGAATCCGAACTGGCCGCAAGTGAATGGGCCGAGCTCGGCGAAGGCGAGGCTTCGGCCCTGACCCTGCGCGAACCGCAACTGGCAGAGGCACGCGCCCAGCTGGCCGCCGCGCAGGCAGCCCTGCAATCGGCCCGCCTGGACCTGCAGCGCACGCGCATCTCTGCACCGTTCGCCGGCCGGGTCCGCTCGAAGAATGCCGGCCTTGGCCAGTATGTCTCGCCAGGCACCAATCTGGGTGAAGTCTTCGCAACCGACACCGTGCTGGTGCGCCTGCCGTTGACCGATCATGACCTGTCCCTGCTGGGCATTCCGGTCGCCTACAACGCGGCCAACGATGAACGCGGCGGCGTCCCGGTGGTCCTGTCGGCGACAGTTGCCGGTGGCTATCACGAGTGGGAAGGCCGCATCACGCGCACCGACAGCGCCATCGATCCGCAAACCCGCGTCCTGTACGCCATCGCGGAAGTGACCGACCCCTATGGTTCGGGTGCCGATGACGGCGCGCCGCTGGCTATCGGCCTGTTCGTCAACGCTGCCATCCAGGGGCGTGAAGTCGACAACGCCTACATCATCCCCCGCAACGCCCTGCGCGGCGAGGACAGCGTCTATATCGTCCGCGAAGGCGGTACGCTGGAGATCCATACGGTCGACATCATCGACTCCAGCCCGGAACGCGTCATCGTTTCGAGCGGTGTCGAAGCGGGTGACCTGGTCGTGGTCTCGCCGATCCGTGGCGCCAGCAACGGCATGCGCGTGCACACCTACAATGCCGATGGCGAGCAGCTCGCCGACTACTCGGCCAATTATGAAGAAGCGCCGGAAGGCGAGGAAACCGGTGAAAGCGTTGCCGACGGCGAGAACGCCGTGGCGAGCGCCGGTTAGGCCCGAAGGCAGGAGAGGAAGCGGTCATGACCGATCCCAACAAGACACACGACCAGGTGCCCGGGGGCATCGTCAGCTGGTGGGCACGCAATTCCGTCGCCGCCAACCTGCTGATGATCGTCGCCATCGTCGGCGGTTTCCTGGGCTACAACATGCTCAACCGGGAAGTCTTCCCGACGGCGTCCTTCAACGGCGCGACCGTGTCGGTCTCCTGGCCCGGCGCCTCGCCCCAGGACATCGAAGAGCAGATTGTCGTCCGTATCGAGGAAGCGCTCGCGGACATGGACGGGATCGAGACCATCACCTCGACCGCCCGTGAAAGCGTCGGCTACGTCAATATCGAGGGCAAGCGCAACGTCGACATCGGCGAGTTCATCGACAACATCAAGCTTGAAGTCGACTCGGTGAACAACCTGCCGCCATCGGCCTATCGACCGATCGTGTCGCAGTGGCGCAATCAGGAACAGGTCGTCGGTTTTGCCGTCCATGGCGATATCGACCGGCGCGACCTGCAGGCGATCGGCCGCGAAGTTCGCGACGAGGTCGCCCAATTGCCCGGCGCATCCATCGTCAATCTCTGGGCCTCGCGCGGCGAAGAAGTCTCGATCGAGGTCTCCGAGGACAATCTGCGCCGCTACAACCTGTCCTTCGACGAGATCGTGCGGGCCGTGCGGGCTTCGTCGCTCAACGCCTCCGCCGGTACCGTGCGGACCGAGCTGGGTGAATTCGGCCTGACCGCACGCCAGCTGGCCGATACGGCGCCCGAGTTCGAAAACATCATCATCCGCCAGACCAGTGCCGGCGGCACACTGCGTATCAGTGACGTGGCCCGGGTCACCGACGGCTTCGTCGACAGCAATATGGAAGCCACCTACAACGGCGAGACCATGGTGCTGATTGTGGTCGAGCAATCGCCCGGTATCGACGTGGTCGATACCGCCGCCGCCGTCCATGACTTCATCGAACGCAAACAGGCCGAACTGCCAGAAGGCGTGAGCATCTCGCTGTGGTGGGACAATTCGGAAATGTATTCCGACCGCATGGAGACGATTTCCAGCTCCGCGCTGTTCGGTGGCATCCTGGTCCTGATCACGCTCTTCCTCTTCCTGCGTCCGATCGTGGCGCTGTGGGTGACGGTCGGCATCTTCACCGCTTTCGGCGGCGCCTTCCTGATCCTGCCGATGATGGGCGTGTCGCTGAACATGCTGTCGCTGTTTGCTTTCCTGATCGTCATCGGGATCGTGGTCGACGACGCCATCGTGGTCGGGGAAAACATTCACGACCGGGTCGAACGCGGTGAGCCGGGCCTGACGGCGTCGATCATCGGGACCCAGATGGTGGCCAAGCCGGTCATCTTCGCGGTCATCACGACGATCATGATGTTCTCGCCCTGGATGCTGCTGACCGGTCCGGAAGTGCAGTTCACGCGGCAGATCTCGCTGGTCGTGATTGCTGCCCTCGCCTTCTCGCTGGTCGAGTCCCTGCTGATCCTGCCGGCCCACCTCTCGCACATGAAGCCGCAGTCGGAGAAAGGCCTCTTCGGCCCGCTGATCAAGTTCCAGCGGTCGATTGCCAACTCGCTGATCTGGTTTGCCCGCAACATCTACCGGCCGGCCGCCAAACTGGCGATCCGCAACCGGTATGCGACGCTGGTCGGCTTCCTGATGATTTTCCTGGTCTCCATCGCCCTGCTGATGACGAACCGCGTGGGTTCCGTTTTCATGCCGCAGATCGAAAACGAGACGATCCAGGTGAATATCCAGCTGGCCGAGGGCACGCCCTGGAACCGGACCGAACAGGTCCGCCAGCAGCTGGACGACGCCCAGGCGGAAGCGCTCGAGTACTATCGTCAGGAGTATCCCGGCGAGAACGACATGATCGAAAGCCGCTCCACCATCGCGTCCGATGGCCGGGTGCGGGCCTGGATCGAGCTGGCTGTGCCGGCGGAACGCCCGGGCCATCTGCCCACGGCTGACGTCGCGCAGCAGATCCGCGAATTCCTGGGTCCGATCCCGGACGCCGAGGAAGTGCGCCTGGACTCCACCATCAATGATGGCGGCAGCCGCATGACTTTCGCCCTGTCCCACCCGGACCTGGCCACCCTGCGTGAAGCGGCGGATGCCCTGAAAGAGCAGCTGCGCAGCTATGACACGCTCTACGATGTGGTCGACAGCCTGCAGACCTCGACCGAGGAATTGCAGTTCAGCCTGCGCCCCAACGCCCAGGCCGTCGGCCTGACGCTGCAGGACGTCACCCGTCAGGTGCGCCAGTCCTTCTACGGTGAGGAAGCCCAGCGCCTGCCGCGCGATGGCCAGGACGTGCGGGTGATGATCCGCATGGACGAGGCGTCCCGCCGCTCGCTGGACACGTTGCAGGAAATCCGCATCCGCACCAGCGACGGTCGTGAAGTGCCGCTGTCCTCGGTCGCCGAGGCGCACTTCGCACCGGGTCTGAACCGGATCAACCGCCGCAACGGCATGCGCACCGTCACGGTGTCGGCCGAGCTGTCCGATCCGGCGGCGCGCGGCGACATCAACCAGAGCCTGAACGAGGACTTCTTCCCGACTTTCGACGCGCAATTCCCCAGCCTGTCGCGGGACGAGATCGGCCAGGCCGAAGGTGAACGCGAGTTTGTGGCCGAGCTGATCAACCTGCTCATCCTGGCCCTGGGCTCGATGTACATCCTGCTGGCCGTGGCCTTTAAGTCCTACTTCCAACCGCTGGCCATCATGGTGGCAATCCCGTTCGCCCTGACTGGCGCGATCTTCGGACACTTCCTGTTCGGCATGCCGATCGCCCTGTTCTCCTACTTCGGCGTCGGGGCAGCCGCGGGGGTCGTGATCAACGACAACCTCGTGCTGCTGGACTTCGTGAACCGCCTGCGGGCCAACGGCGTGGGTGCCTTCCAGGCCCTGGTCGATGCCGGCGTGCAGCGTTTCCGCCCGATCCTGCTGACCTCGGTGACCACCTTCCTGGGCATCTTCCCCATGATGGCGGAAACCTCGACCCAGGCGGAGTTCCTCAAGCCGATGGTCGTGGCACTGGGCTTTGCGGTCGTGTTTGCCCTCTTCCTGACCCTGCTGCTGGTCCCGGCCATGTACGCCATCGGGGTCGACATCGCCCGCCTGTTCCGCGCCATGTGGACCGGCGAGCGCCAGCCGCGGCTGGGTGAGCACTACACCGATACCGACTTCGCGCACGGCGAGCTTCCGGGGCATCTGGAAGAAACGCCTGCCGAATAGGCCGCGGACAACACATCCGCTGAATAGCCAAGTCTCGCCCCGCGTTGTACACAACGCGGGGCGAAACATTTTCGCGAAGCGTATTTTGGGGATGCATCCTATGAAGAAGCTGCTGCTTGGCACCGCGGTGCTGGCGCTGGTCGCCGCCTGTGGCCAGACCGATACCGCACAACCGGAACACTCTGCTGCCGTCACACAACCGGCCGGACAGCCCGAGATCGGCGAATGGGGATTCGATCTTGCGGGCATGAATACTGAGATCGATGCCGGCGACGATTTCTACCAGTATGCCAACGGCACCTGGCTCAACGAAGCCGAAATCCCGGCAGACCGCTCCAACTACGGCATGTTCACCGAGCTCGCACTGGAAGCGGAAGTGCACGTGCAGGAAATCATCACCGAGCTGGCTGCCCAGAACGCAGCAGATGGCACGGTCGAACAGAAGGTCGGCGACCTTTACGGATCCTGGATGGACACGGCAGCGATCGAGGAACGCGGCCTGGCTCCGGCCCAGCCCTATCTCGACGAGATCGCTGCTGCGTCCACGCATGACGATATCAACGCGCTGTTCGCGACAATCCACCATCAAAGCCCGTTCGGCGTCGGCATCATCCCCGATCCGGCCGACACGACGCGCTACACCGTCTTCGTCGGTCAGAGCGGCCTCGGCCTGCCGGATCGCGATTACTATCTGGAAGACGAGAACGCAGAATATCGTGACGCCTATCGCGCCTTCATCGCGGAGATGTTTGCGCTCGCGGGGATCGAGGACGGTGAGGCCAAGGCCGATGCGATCCTGGCCCTGGAAACGCGCCTCGCCGAGGTTCACTGGACCCAGGCCGACAGCCGCGACATCCAGAAGATCTACAATCCCATGCCGATCGACCAGCTCGATACGCTGGCACCGCAATTCGGCTTTCCGCAGGCGATGGCCCAGCTCGGCCTCGATGGCGTTGCCACCTATCTGGTCGCCCAGCCGAGCGCCATCGAAGGCGCCGGTGCGATCTTCGAGGAAACCCCGGTCGACGTCTGGAAGGATTACATGACCTTCCACTTCCTGCGCTCGAATGCGGCCCAGCTTCCGGCAGCCTTCGACCAGGCCAGCTTCAACATGTATGGCGCGGTCCTGAACGGTACCGAGGAACAGCGCCCGCGCGATCGCCGCGGCGTGAACCTCGTCGGTGGCCAGCTGGGCGAGGCCGTCGGCCAGATCTATGTCGAGCGCCACTTCCCGCCCTCGTCCAAGGACGCGATGGAAGAGCTGGTCGCGAACCTGACGGCCGCTTTCGAAGAACGCCTGCAATCGCTCGAATGGATGGATGACGAGACCCGCGCCAACGCGCTGACCAAGCTTTCCACCTTCGAGCCGCGCATCGGTTACCCGGACGAGTGGCAGGACTATTCCGCGCTGGAAATCCGCGCTGACGACATTTTCGGCAATATCGTGCGCCTGCGCGAGTTCGGCTGGAATGAGCAGGTCGAGGATCTCGCCGGCCCGGTGGACCGGGGCGAATGGCCCTACCCGCCGCAGACGGTGAACGCGTCCTACAACCCGCTGATGAACCAGATCACCTTCCCGGCCGGCATCCTGCAGCCGCCCTTCTTCGATCCGCACGCCGACGCCGCGGTCAATTATGGCGGCATCGGCGCAGTGATCGGTCACGAGATCGGCCACGGCTTTGACGACCAGGGCCGCCGCTTCGATGAAACGGGCGCCATCCGCGACTGGTGGACCAGCGAGACGAATGAGCGTTTCGAGGAACGCGCCGACCGGCTCGGCGCCCAGTATGACGGCTACTCGCCCGTCGAGGGCCGTTTCGTGAACGGCACTTTCACCATGGGTGAGAATATCGGCGACCTGGGCGGCCTGCAGATGGCCTACACCGCCTATCACCGCCATCTCGACGCCTGCTGCAATGGCGAGGCCCCGGTGATCGACGGCTTTACCGGCGACCAGCGCTTCTTCCTGGCCTGGGCCCAGGTGTGGCGGCGCCTCTATCGCGAGGACAACCTCATCTCGCGCCTGACCACCGACCCGCACAGCCCGTCGCAATACCGCACCAACGGCGTCGTGCGGAATCTCGATGCCTGGTACGAGGCCTTCGGCGTGACGGAAGAGGACGACCTCTACCTGCCGCCCGAGGAACGCGTTTCCATCTGGTAGATGCTTGACGGCCCGGCTTCCCAAGCCGGGCCGTTTTTCCTTGTGTGTCGCCGGAAAACGCAGGCTCAGCCTTTGCGACTTCGCTTTCGCGCCCTAGTGTTTCCGGCAAGTTTCATGAATCAGACCGATTGGGGAGTGTTACCATGAAGAAACTGCTTCTGGGCACGGCGTGCCTTGCTCTGCTCGCCGCCTGCCAGCCGGCCGGCGAACAGCCTGAAGACGAAACGCCGGCCGCCGAGACCGGCGCGTCCGGCGAGAGCCATGACGCCGGGACCGAAACCGCGAGCAATGAGCATTCTCCGGAACTGGGCGACTGGGGTGTCGAGACCCAGCACATCTCCGACACGGTCGATCCGGGCGACGACTTCTTCCGCTACGTCAATGAAGGCTGGCTCGACACGACCGAGATCCCGGCCGGCTTCTCCAATTTCGGCTCCTTCACCGAACTCTATCTGCGGTCCGAAGACCGGATCGAGGGGATCATCCTGGAATCCGCTGAAAGCGACGCCGCCGACGGCACGCTGCCGCAGCAGGTGGGTGATCTCTACGCCTCCTACATGGACACCGACCGTCTGGAAGAACTGGGCCTCGACCCGGCCCGCCCTGGCCTCGAGCGCATCGCGGCGGCCCAGTCGCATGACGACATCGCCAGCCTGATGGGCGCGCCGGGCACCCAGTCGATCTTCGGGGCCTATGTCGGCCGCGACCCGGGCAATCCCCAGCGCTATATCGTCTCGGTCAGCCAGGGCGGCCTCGGCCTGCCGGACCGCGACTACTATCTGGAAGACACCGAACGCTTCGAGACCTATCGGACCGCCTATCTGGAATACATCGCCGACGTGTTCGAGATGATCGGCATGGACAATGGCGCCGAGCGGGCCCAGGCGATCCTCGATCTGGAAACCGCGCTGGCGGAAATCCACTGGACGCGCGCCGAGAGCCGCGACCGCGTGGCGACTTATAATCTGATGTCCGCCGAGGATGTCAGCGGTTACGCCGCCGGCTTCCCCTGGGAGAGCTTCTTCTCGGCCCTCGACTTTGCCGACCAGGAAGAATTCGTGGTGCGCCAGAACACGGCGATCCAGTCGCAGGCCCAGCTGTTCAGCGAAATCCCGGTCGAGACCTGGAAGGACTATCTCGCCTTCCACTGGATGGAGAGCCATCGCGACCAGCTGACGCAAGCCTTCTACGACCGCTCCTTCGACTTCTACGGCCGCACGCTGAACGGTACGGAAGAGCCGCGCCCGCGCGACCGCCGGGCGATCCAGTTCGTCAACGGCAATCTGGGTCAGGCCATCGGCCAGATCTATGTCGAGCGCTACTTCCCGCCGGAATACAAGGAGCAGATGGACGAGCTGGTCGGCTATCTGCGGGCCGCCCTGCGCGAGCGTATCGAGACGCTGGAGTGGATGGACGACGAAACCCGCGTCGAAGCCTTCGACAAGCTGGACAAATTCCTGCCGAAGATCGGCTATCCCGATGTCTGGCCGGACTATTCCAGCATCGAGATCCGCGAAGGCGACCTGTGGGGCAATAATGAGCGGATCAATGCCTGGTTCCGTGCCGACAGCCGCGATCGGCTGCGCGGCCCGATCCGCGACTGGGAATGGTTCATGTCACCGCAAACGGTGAATGCCTATTATTCCTCGACCTCCAACGAGATCGTCTTCCCGGCCGCCATCCTGCAGGGTCCTTTCTTCGACCCCTATGCCGACCCGGCCGTGAATTTCGGCGGTATCGGTGCCGTGATCGGTCACGAAATGGGCCACGGCTTCGACGACCAGGGCAGCCAGTCCGATGGTGACGGCGTGCTGCGCAACTGGTGGACCGAAACCTCGCGCCAGCAGTTCGATGCCCGCACCGACCAGATCGTGGCACAGTACGAGCAGTTCTCGCCGGTCGAGGGCATGCATGTCGACGGGCGCCTGACACTGGGCGAGAATATCGGCGATATCGGCGGTCTCTCGATGGCCTACCGGGCCTTCCAGCTCTACGCCGCGGACAATGAAGTCCCGGCCGAGCTGGACGGTTTCAGCCAGGACCAGCGCTTCTTCCTGGCCTGGGGCCAGGTGTGGCGCCGCCTCTACACCGAGGACGCCCTGGTTTCGCGTCTGACCACCGACCCGCACAGCCCGTCGCAATATCGCGTCAACGGCGTCGTGCGGAACATGGACGTCTGGTACGAGGCCTTCGGCGTGACCGAGGATGACGACCTCTACCTGCCGCCGGAAGAGCGCGTCTCCATCTGGTAGACGAGCCCAGGTTTACAGGAACAGGCCCGGTCGCAAGACCGGGCCTTTTTTCTTGCTGAACCGTAAGGAAATCCTCACACAGCCGACGGGCTTCGCCCGGCATCTTCCCCATGCTGTCTAGTTTCAAATGGGGAAAATCCATGAAATCCATCCTGCGCGCCGGCACGGCCGGCCTTGCGCTTTGCCTTGCAGTGTCCGGCTGGGCCCAGGCCCAGGACGCGGAGCTGGGGGAGTGGGGCGTCGAGACCCAGCACATCTCCACCTCGATCCATCCCGGCAATGACTTCTTCCGCTATGTGAACGAAGGCTGGCTCGAGAACACCGAAATCCCGGCCGGCTTCTCGTCCTACACCGCCTTCCACGAGCTCTATCTGCGTTCAGAAGACCGGATCGAGGGGATCATCCAGGACTCCGCTGCCTCCGACGCCGAAGCCGGTACGCTCGCCCAGCAGGTCGGCGATCTCTATGCGAGCTACATGGATATCGACACGATCAATGCCCGCGGCATCGACCCGGTGCGTCCGGGCCTGGCCCCGATCGCCGACGCCGAAACCCACGCAGATATTGCCCGCCTGTTCGGCCTGCCGGGTTATCCGTCGATGATCGGCACCAATATCTCGCGCAATGAAGGCGATCCCAGCCACTACATCGTTTACATCAACCAGGGCGGTCTGCACCTGCCGACGCGCGACTACTACCTGCTCGATGACGAGCGTTTCGTGGAATACCGCGCGGCTTACCGGTCCTACATCGCCGACATGTTCGGCTTCCTGGGCTATGAGGATGGCGAGGCCCGGGCCGACCGGATCATCGCACTGGAAACGGCGCTGGCCGAGGTTTACTGGACGCCGGCCCAGACCCGCGACCGCGTCGCGACCTACAACCCGATGACGCTGGACGAGCTGCGCGAGTTTGCGCCGGAGTTCGACTGGACCGCCTTCCTCGACGGCAGCGATTTTGCCGACCAGACGAATTTCATCGTCTCCCAGACGTCCGCCATCGAGGCCGCTGCCACCATCTTCCAGAACACGCCCGTCGAGACCTGGCAGGACTATCTGGCATTCGGCTATCTCAACGCTTCTGCCAACCTTCTGAGCGAAGAGGTCTACGCGCGCTCCTTCGACTTCTGGGGCCGCACCCTGAGCGGTACGGCAGAGCCGCGTCCGCGTGACCGCCGGGCGATCCAGTTCGTCAACGGCAATCTGGGCCAGGCCATCGGCCAGATCTATGTCGAGCAATACTTCCCGGCCGAGCACAAGGCCCAGATGGAAGAACTGGTCGGCTATCTGCGCGCCGCCCTCGGTGAGCGTATCGAGACGCTCGAATGGATGGATGAAGAGACCCAGACCGAAGCGCTGGCCAAGCTGGAAACCTTCCTGCCGAAGATCGGCTATCCCGATGTCTGGCCCGACTATTCCAGCATCGAGATTCGCGAAGACGACCTGTTCGGCAATGCCGAGCGCGTCAATGCCTGGTTCCGCGCCGACAGCCGCGACCGTCTGCGCGGCCCGATCCGCCACTGGGAATGGGGCATGTCGCCGCAAACGGTGAACGCCTATTACAACTCCACGGGCAATGAGATCGTCTTCCCGGCTGCCATCCTGCAGGGTCCCTTCTTCGACCCGAACGCAGACCCGGCGGTCAATTTCGGCGGCATCGGTGCCGTGATCGGCCACGAAATCGGTCACGGTTTCGACGATCAGGGCAGCCAGTCCGACGGCGAAGGCGTGCTGCGCAACTGGTGGACCGAAACCTCGCGCGAACAGTTCGACGCCCGCACCGACCAGATCGTGGCGCAGTACGAGCAGTTCTCGCCGGTCGAGGGTATGAATGTCGACGGTCAGCTGACGCTGGGCGAGAATATCGGCGATATCGGCGGTCTCTCGATGGCCTGGCGGGCCTTCCAGATGTACGCCGCCGAGCATGACGTTCCCGAAGAGCTCGACGGCTACACGCCGGCGCAGCGCTTCTTCCTGTCCTGGGCGCAGGTCTGGCGCGTCCTGCAGCTGGAAGATGCGGCCCGGGCGCAGCTCCTGTCCGACCCGCACAGCCCCGGCCAGTACCGGACCAATGGCGTCGTGCGGAACATGGACATCTGGTACGAGGCCTTCGGCGTGACCGAGGAACACGACCTCTACCTGCCGCCGGAAGAGCGCGTCTCTATCTGGTAGGCAGTTCGCCACGCACAAGGAAACGGCCCGGTCCTGCGACCGGGCCGTTTTGCGTTGCGGCCTTGCCCGCACGCACCAAACCCGGTCTTATCCGCCCCCTATAAAAGCAGACGCGATCCACGAGGGGAGATCATGGAAGCCGAAACCGCACCACTGGTGAGCAATGATGCCGTTGTCATGGGCCTGCTCGCCCTGCTTCTGGGCGCCGTATTCTGGACCTCCAGCCTGCAGAACAAGGCCGCCAAGACCTTCTACCGGATCTTCCCGCCCCTTCTGCTCTGCTACTTCCTGCCGTCGCTGCTGAACCTCTTCAACATTGTCGATCCGGAAGAGTCTCAGACCTATTTCGTCGCCTCGCGCTATCTCCTGCCGGCCGCCCTGGTGCTTCTGACCATGTCCGCCGACCTGCCGGCGACACTGCGGCTGGGCCCCAAGGCGCTCATCATGTTCTTCACCGGCACGATCGGTGTCGTGATCGGCGGCCCGGTTGCTCTGTTCATTGCCAGCATCCTCTTCCCCGACGTGGTCGGTGTGACCGGACCGGATGCCGTCTGGCGCGGTATGGCGACCGTCGCAGGCACCTGGATCGGCGGCGGCGCGAACCAGGCCGCGATGTACGAATTCTTCGGCGCCGGCAGCGAGGTCTATTCGGCCTGGATCGCCGTCGACATCATTGTTGCGAACATCTGGATGGCCGTCCTGCTGCTCGGCGTCGCCAACGCCAAGCAGATCGACCGCTTCCTGAACGCCGATGCCGGTGCCGTCGACGAACTGCGCGCCAAGGCCGAACAGTTCGAGCAGGAGCATGCGCGCGTGCCCGAGCTCAAGGACCTGATGATCATCATTGCCATCGGCCTGGGCATGACCGGTCTGGCGCATGTCGTCGCCGACATCATGGGACCGTGGATCGGAGCGAACATGCCGGCCCTGGCCGATTTCGGACTCGATTCCGGCTTCTTCTGGCTGATGCTGATCGCCACCGTCGCCGGCGTCGCCCTGTCCTTCACCGGCGCTCGCCAGCTGACCGGGGCCGGTTCGATGAAGGTCGGCTCGGTGTTCATCTATGTCCTGGTCGCGACCATCGGCCTGCGCATGGACATCACGGCGATCTTCCGGAACACCGAATTCTTCATCATCGGCCTGATCTGGATGGCGGTGCACGTCACCCTGCTGCTCGCCGTCGCCTGGCTGATCAAGGCACCGACCTTCTTCATCGCGGTCGGCTCCAAGGCCAATATCGGCGGGGCGGCCTCGGCACCGGTGGTGGCGTCCGCCTTCCATCCTTCGCTGGCACCGGTCGGCGTCCTGCTGGCGGTGGTCGGCTACATTGTCGGCACCTGGGCGGCCATGATGACGGGCTACATCATGATGGCCATGATGGGTGCGACGGTTACGCCATAGCGCACAAAAACAACTAGATAGGGAATATCCGTCACGAATTCCCCTGATGGGTGTTTTTCGGGCAGGCATGGTTAATCTTTCTTAACCATGCCTGCAATTTGCGCTAGCATCCGCTCGATTTGCGAGCCCGTACCAACGGCGCCCGCAGTGTCGACAGAGGGGGAATCACATGCTCCGACACACGCTCCTGTGCGGCTCAGCCGCCGCACTCATCTCGGCATCGGCCGCTTTTGCCGGCGATGCCGAATGGTTCCCGCCGGATCCGCCGAACAGCGCGGCAGCCGGCGAGTGTTACGCGCGCGTCCGGATCGCGCCGGAATACGACGCCTATTCCGAACAGGTCACTACGCAGGACAGCTATGAGCGCTACACCGTGGCCCCGCCGCGCCTGCGCGACGAGCGCCGCGAATACATCTCCCGCGAAGCCGGGATGCGCTACATCGTCACCGAGCCGGTCTACGAGACCGTCACCGAGACGGTGCAGGTCCGTCCGGCCTACGTGGAATACGTCGTCGAACCGGCGGTCCACGATACGGTGACCGAGACCATCATGGTCCGCGAACCGCGCATGGTCTGGCGCCGGGGCTATACGCCGGGTGCCCAGATGACCCGCTTCGACAGCGAGACCGGCGAAGTCTGGTGTCTCGTCGAGGAAGAGGGCGAATACCGCACCGTCACCCGCAATATCGTGGTGCAACCGGCCCAGATCCGCGAAGTCGAGCACCCCGCGGAATACGCTACCATCACGCGCGACGTGCTCGTGCAGGAAGCGCGTTTCGAGCAGGTTCCGATCGAGGAACTGCGCGACACCTACCGCATCCAGGTCGTCGATCAGCACGCCAGCGTCGACAGCCATGTCGTGCCGGTGGAGACGGAAACCGTCACCCGCTACTCCCTGCGCACCGAAGAGCGCTGGGAATGGCGCCTGGTCGACTGCGAGGACATCGAGCTGCCGGGTTACAACCCGCCGACCAGCACCGAAATCCCGGCTGTCGCGCAGAACCGGGCTGCTCCGGCACCGCAGCACGGCAATACCTATCTCTACGGCACGGACGTGCAGGTGCAGGATGACAGCTATTCGGAAGAAGTTCCGGTGGCGCAGGTCTCCTACTCCACGCGCACCAGCCGCCGGGCGCAATAAGGCGCACGGACTGCAATTCAGGTCTGGACCCGGGGGGCACCGGACCCAAGATGAACGGCGCGGGCGCAAGCTCGCGCCGTTTGCCTTTTCGGGCCGCAGCAAACCGGGACGTCACCATGTCAGCCAGAGATTATGTCGTCGGCTATGGCAGCCTGCTTTCCAGCTTCAGCCGCACCACCTATTCCGGTCTGACCGAGCCGGCGCGGCCGGTCATCGCGCTCGGCTGGCGCCGGGGTTGGACGGTCCGGTACACCGACGAGGCCGCGACCTATGCCGGTGTCCGCACTGCCCCCGGGCATGCGCTCGACGCGGCACTGGTGCCGACCGAGATCACCGATGCCCTGCGTCACCGCGAGCGCGGCTATGTCTTTACCGAACTGCCGCGCGAGACCGTGCTGCCGGCCGATCCCGAGCACGGCGCCCTGCCCGACGGTCGCTACTGGATCGTGGTGAACCGCGAACAGGTCCGGGCCGATGCCGGCCACCCCATCCCGCAATCCTATGTCGACACCTGTCTGGTTGGCTGTCTTGAGACCGGCGGCGAGGCCCGGGCCCGGGCCTTTATCCGCAATACCGAATTGTGGGACGCGCCCTGGATCGATGACCGCGACAGCGCCTCACCGCTTTATCCACGGCGAACGCTCGCGACGGCCGATCAGCGCGAGGCCATCGACCGGCTGCTGGCGAGCGAAGGCGTTCTGCGCCATCGGCGGCCTGTCTGAATTTAGTGAACCGGATCGCTGAAGCGCGCCAGCACGTCTCTCGCGGTGGCGAAGGCTTCGCGCCGCAATTCGCGCAGATCCCGCACCGCTTCGCAGCTCCGGGCAAACTGCTGCTCTGACAGCAGGCGCTTCGGGAAACCCGTTTCCTGGCGCGCCGGCTCGCCGCCGCCCCAGGCCCAGCTGCCGGTCCGTTCGTCGCAGTCGTAGAAGCGGGCAAACACGTCGGCATGCTCGGCGAGGAATTCGACGGCGGAGACGAGAAAATCGACATCATCATCGCTCATCGTCCAGTGCAGGCTGACCCGGCACCAGCCCGGACGCGCGCCGGTTTCGCCAGCGAGAACCCGCTCGCGGATCGCCATCGTCTCGTCATCCCCGATGCCGAGCAGGTGATGGCCATAGGGGCCGGCGCAGGAACAGCCGGCGCGCGACTGGATCCCGAACAGATCGTTCAGCAGCACCGTCACCAGGCGCGGCGGGATGCGATTTCCGTTCCGGCTCAAAAGGTTGAAGGAGACGATCCCGATGCGACGGACGGGATCGGCCGGGCCGAGAACCTCGATCCGCGGATTGGCCGCCCAGCGGGACAGGGCCGTTTCCAGCGCCCGGTGTTCGCGCGCCGCGATCGTGTCATGACCGATTTCCGCCTGCAGCTGCAGGGTCAGGGCGGCGCGGACGAACTGCGGCAGGCCCGGCGTGCCCGCCCGTTCGCGCGCTTCGATATCGTCGATGAAATCATGCCCGCCCGGCCAGACATAGCGCACCGTACCGCCGCCGGAGAGGGTCGGCGGCAAGTGTTCGGGATAGAGTGCACTGTTGAACAGGAGGAGGCCGCAGCTGCCCGGACCGCCGACGAATTTGTGGGGCGAGAAATACACCGCGTCGATCGCCGCTTCCGGATCGGACGGGTGCATGTCGATCGGCAGGTAGGGTGCACTGGCGGCGCAATCCAGACACATAATGGCACCATGCGCGTGCAGACAGCGCGCCAGAGCGGTGACATCCGTGCGCACCCCGGTGACATTCGACGCCGCGGAGAAGGCGCCGATCTTGCGTTTGCCGGCATGACGCGGATCCGAGAGGGCGGCGGCGAGGGCGGACAGGTCGATCCCGCCATCGGCAGCCAGCGGAATGGTCACCGTCTCGGCCAGGCTCTCGCGCCAGGTCAGCTCGTTGGAATGGTGTTCGTAGGGACCGACAAAGACGACGGTATCGGGCTCGTGGTCGTCGAGCCCGCCCAGCGCGGCGCGGGTGGCAGGCGGAATGGCCAGGCCGAGGATTTCCTGCAGCTTGTGGATCGCGCCCGTTGCACCGGCAGCGCACGGAATCAGGCAATCGCCGGGGCCGGCATTGACCGCCGACTTGATGATGCGTTCCGCCTCGCGCATCCAGGCATTGCTGGCCCGGCCGGTCGCGCTGTCCTCGGTGTGGGGATTGGCATAGTCCGACGCCAGGCGCTGCATGACCGCCTCGATCTCCGCCAGGGCGCGGCCGGATGCCGTATAGTCGGCATAGAAGAGCGGCCGCGAGCCGAACGGCGTTTCCAGCCGCACATCGCCGCCCGCAAGTCCGGCACGGACCCGATCGATGAGGGTTTCGGTGCGGCTTTCGTCGAACATGGTCTCATCCCTCCTGACTGGAGAGCGACTAGACCATGTTTTCAAGGGTCATTTTCGCCAATTGAAACCCACCCTCCGCAGCAATATGGTGATTTTCACCAACAGGGAGACAGATCGTGGAGATTGACGACTATGACCGCCGGCTTCTGCGCGAGATCCAGACCGACTCCGACCGGACGGTGCAGGAACTGGCCGACCTGATCGGGCTCAGCGCGACGCCGACCGCCCGGCGCCTGAAGCGTCTTGCCGAGGCCGGCATCATCCGGAAACACGTCGCCCTGCTCGACCCGGAAGCGCTGGGCCTGCAGGCCACCCTGTTCATCGCGGTGCGCACCAGCCGGCATGATGCGGAATGGCTCGGGCGTTTTGCCGAAGGCGTGCGCCGCATGCCGGAAGTGGTCGAATTCTACCGGCTGAGCGGCGATATCGACTATCTGATCAAGCTCTGCCTGCCGGACGTGCGGGCCTATGACGAGGTCTACAAGAAGCTGATCGCCATTGCGCCCCTGTCCGATGTCAGCGCCAGCTTTGCCATGGAAGCGATCAAGAATACGACAAAACTTCCCATTTGACGGGCACTTGGCACGCTTGATACGGGGCACGCGATGGGCGAAGCTTCGCCCTGTCCGCGAGCTGACCCCCTGATGCCCATCATGACCGATCCGACCGTCGACACCGCCCTGGACCCCGAGCCCCGGCGCCGGGGCGAAAGCTATCGAAATGTCGCCGCGATCGTGCTGGCCCTGGCCATGCTGCAGATGGCAGCGGGCGCCCTCTCCGTGGTGGGACCGCTTGCGCTGATTTCCGGCGGCGCCTCGACGCTGAAGATCGGTACTATTGTCTCCGGCTATGCCTTCGGCTTCCTGCTGGGCGCCCACTTTGCCCCGCGGGAAATCCGCCGCATCGGCCACATCCGTGCTGTTGCCGCCTTTGCCGGCGTGACCTCGATTGCCGCCGCCCTGCTCTATGTCAGCGACGCCCTGGCCTGGTGGCTGGCGATGCAGTTCATCATGGGCGTGTGCGTTGCCGGCTTCCTCGCCTCCGGCGAAAGCTGGGTGGCGGACGCTGCCCCCAGCGACAAGCGCGGCGCCATTCTCAGCTTCTACCTGGTGACCGCCAAGATCGGCTTCATCCTCGGCCCCTTCCTCGTTGCCTCGGTGCCGCCCGGCGCGGCCGTCGGCTTCATGATCGTGGCTGCGCTCTACACCGCCAGCCTGATCCCGGCGACCGCCACCAATCGCGCCCAGCCGGCCGCGCCCTCGGCCGAGCCCTTCGGTCCGCTGCGGATCTGGAAGACGGCACCGTCCGCCGTGATCGCCGCCGGGTCTGCCGGCCTGGTCAATGGTGCGGTGATGCAGCTCTACGCCGTCTATGTCGGCGGGATGGGAACCGAGTCCGTCGCCGCCACGGCAGCGGTCTTCTCTGCCTTCATGGTCGGCGGCGGCGTGATCGCGCAATGGCCGGCCGGGATGATTTCCGACCGGATCGACCGCCGCCTCGTGATCGCCGCCCTGGCGGTCACGGCCGGGATTGCGGGCGTGGTGCTGGGGCTGATGTCCAGCGTGCTGCCGCTGATCGCGGTCTTCGTGATTGCCGGCATCTGGGGGGCCGGGGCGCAATCCTATTACGGCATTGCCGCGGCCCATGCTGCCGACCGCGCGGACGAGGGCCAGGCGACCAACATGATGTCGGGCATTCTGACGGTCTATGCCACCGGCGCGATGATCGGCCCGGTGATTGCCGGCGCGACGATGAGCCTGGTGGGCACGTCGGGCCTCTTCCTCTACGCCGCGGTGATCCTGTTCGGCCTCTTCGGCGCCATGCTCTACCGCCGCACCGGCAAGCCGCCGGCGAAGGATACCGACAAGGCCGGCTTCGAGGCCACCTCGGCGACCAGTGTCTCGGTCTATGAGCTTACGGAGATCGCCAGCGAGGAGGCGGAAACCGAAACCGGTGAGGAAGACGAGGATACCGCCATGGCCTTCGCCGATTCCGGCCTGGTGATGGATGACGAGGACGATATCGACGACGACGCCTTCGACGATGATGACGAGGAAGACGGCTACTGGCGCTCCTAGCGCAGCCCAGCCCCTTTTGCCCTATTCGCCGGCTTCGGCCGGCTCGGTCGGCTGGTCGGTGAAACCTTCCAGATCGCCCGACGGCTCGGCATCGCGCTCGATCTCGACTGCGCTCAGCGCATAGGCCTTCAACAGGCGCGCGACGGAGAAGAGCGCGTTCTCGTGGACGCGTTCATAGCCGTGCGACGCATCGATACCGAAGGTCACCAGCGCCGTGCGCACATCCGCCCCGCCCTCGATGGCCGAGGCCGCGTCCGAACGGTAATAGCGGAACACGTCGCGCTGGAAAGGGATCTGCTTGCTCTTGGCCAGATGGATCAGCTTGGTCGTGAGGTGATAGTCGAACGGGCCGGTCATGTCGGCCATGCCGATCGTGACGCCGGTCTCCTTGGAGTTCTGGCCGGGCGCAACAGCGCCATTATCGACCGCGACCATCGAGGCCACGTCATGGGTCAAGATGGAGGAGGCGCCGACGCCGACCTCTTCAGAGATCGAGAACAGGAAAAGTGTGTCGACCGGCAGTTCGGCCCCGCTTTCCTTGAGCGCCTTGAGCACGGCGAACATGGCGGCAACCCCGCCCTTGTCGTCCAGATGACGCGAGACGATAAAGCCATTGCCCAGGAATTCCGGACACGGGTCGATGGCCACGAAATCGCCGACGGCAATGCCCAGCGAATTCATGCTCACCGAGGCGACACCGATGGCCGCGGCGTCGATGTCGTTGTGGACCGGCGCGTCGATGCGCAGTTCGACCTGCGACCAGGCAACCGGCTGGGTATCGATTTCCTTGTTGTAGACATGGCCCGAGGCCTTCAGCGGCAGGATCGAGCCGCGATAACTGCCATGCTCGGTGAACAGGGTGCAGCGGGCACCTTCGGCGAAGCGGGCCGACCAGTGCCCGATCGGCGCCAGCGACAGACGGCCATTCTCCTTGATGTAGGAGACCTGGGCGCCCAGCGTGTCGACATGGGAGATGATGGCGCGGGCGGGCTGTTCCTCGCGCCCCGGCAGGCGCGACCGGATCGCGCCGCGCCGGGTCAGCTCATACTCGATCCCCAGCCGCTCCAGCTCCTCGCAGCACCAGCGGGCGATCTTGTCGGTATAGCCGCTCGGACTGGGGATGGTGAGCAGCGTCTTGAGGGTTTCGCGCAGATAGGTTTCGTCGATTTCAAGCTCGGACACGGTCAGCTCCCGGACGGAGGTTTTCGATACGGGCGGAGCGCGGGAAGAGCAGGTCGAGGAAGCGCTCCACCACCGGCTGGGGTTCGTGATTGGCCAGCCCCGGACGCTCGTTCGCCTCGATGAAGACGAACTCGTCCAGCACCGGCGCCTTGACGATGAAGTCCAGCCCGGCGACCGGAATATCCAGCGCCTTGGCGGCCGCGATGGAGGCCTCGACGATCTGCGGATGAAGCAGGTCGGTCACGTCGTGCAGCGTGCCGCCCGTGTGCAGATTGGCGGTCAGGCGCACTTCCAGCGTCTCGCCGGACGGCAGGACATCGTCCCAGCCATAACCGGCCGCCGCGATACAGCGCTCGGTCTCGGCATCCAGCGGAATGCGCGCCTCGCCCCCCGTGGCGGCCGCCCGCCGACGGCTGAGCCCCTCGACCAGTTCGCGCACGGTCTTGCGCCCATCGCCGGCCACGACCGGCCGCTTGCGCAGGGCGGCGGCGACCACGGCCCGGTCGATCACGATCACGCGCAGATCGTCGCCGGGCACATAGGTTTCCACCAGCACATCGGGACAGTAGTGGCGGGCATTGGCGATGGCGGCATCGAGGCCTTCGGCATCACGGATATCGACGGCCACACCCCTGCCCTGCTCGCCCCGCGCAGGCTTCACCACGACAGATCCGGCCCGCTTGAGCAGAGCCTGGGCCGCATCGGCATCATTGCCGTCGACCGCTTCGGCAACGTCCAGCCCGATCTCGGTCATCAGGCGGCGCGTCACGGCCTTGTCGTCGCACCGGCTCATCGCGATGGCCGAGGTGCGCTCGGTCAGGGATTCCCGGCAGACGACCGACTGGCCGCCAAACGTCAGACGGAAAAAACCGCCCTCGGCGTCCAGCACATCGACGGCAATGCCGCGGCGGCGCGCCTCGGCCACGATGATCTCGGCATAGGGGTTGAGCCCGTCTTCCAGCGACTTGCCGCCGGTGAAGAGCTTCTCGTTGATCGGGTTCTTGCGCTTGACCGTGAAGAAGGGTGTGCGCTCGAAGCCCAGGCGTTCGTAGAGGCGGATCGCGGACTCATTGTCGTGGATCACCGACAGGTCGACATGACGCGAGCCGCGCGCCGAGAAATGCGCGATCAGATGCCGGGTCAGCGCCTCGCCGACCTTGGCATGATTGGCGCGCGGATCGACCGCCAGACACCACAGCGAGGCGCCGCATTCCGGATCGTTGAACAGGCGGGCGTGATCGATGCCCGTGACGGAACCGATGATCTCGCCGCTCGCCTCGTCGACGGCGACGAAATAGACGATCTCGCGGCTGTCGCGATGCTGCCAGAAAAACTCCGGATCGACCGAGACCATGCCGCAGGCCGCATAGATACGGTTTACCGCATCGGCGTCCGAGCGGGCCGCCATGCGGCGCACCTGGAAGCCGCGCGGCGGATCGCCGGCATCGCGATAGGTGGGCAGTTCCAGACGGTAGGTGTGGGACGGGTCGAGAAAGATCTCCTGCGGCGCGAGCGCCAGCAGGACATGCGGATCGCGCACATAGAAGGCAATGTCGCGCCGGTCCGGCTTCTCCGCCAGCAGCCGGTCGATCAGCGTGTCCTGGTCGCGGAAAGTATGGGCGAACAGCAATTGCCCCCAGCCGCAATCGATCGCCGCATCGCTGACAATCGCCTCACCCTCGCCTTCGGCCGGCGGGATGGCCTCGTCGGCCGGCAGCAGGGCCTGTTCACGCTTGCGCCGGAGCCGGTGCGAGATCGCCCCGGCCGGCTGTCGGGGTCCGGGCCGCGTCATGCAGCCACCTCGGCCCGGGCCGGCTTCACGGGCGCATCATGCGTCTGCAGCCACAGCGCCAGCACACCGATCTGCCAGAGTTTGGAACCGCGCAGCTTGGTGATGTGCGCTTCGGGATCCTTCAGGAGGTGATCGACATAGGTCTCCTGCACGATGCCGCGATCCCGGAAGGACCGGCTGCGCACCGCGTCGCGCACCATGTCGAGGAAATCTCCCTGCAGGTATTTCAGGGCCGGAACGGGGAAATAGCCCTTGGGCCGGTCGATGACCGCGTGCGGCAGGACCTGACGGGCCAGGTGCTTGAGCACGCCCTTGCCCTCCTGCTGCAGATGCAACTCGGCGGGACAGCGGGCCGCCAGCTCGATCACCTCGTGATCGAGGAAGGGCACGCGCGCCTCCAGCCCCCAGGCCATGGTCATGTTGTCGACCCGCTTCACCGGATCGTCGACCAGCATGACATGGGTATCCAGCCGCAGGGCCTTGTCGAGGGGCGAAGCTGCGCCCGGCGTCTGGAAGTGGTCGCGCACAAAATCGCCGGCATGATCGCCCCCAAGCCAGGACGGCTGCAGCAGCTCGGCCATCTCGTCATGCGAGCGGTCGAAGAAGGCATCGCGATAGGTGCCGAAAGCATCGTTCGCGCCGGCCATGGGCGGGTACCAGTGATAGCCGGCGAAGGCCTCGTCGGCCCCCTGACCGGACTGGACCACTTTCACATGCTTGGAGACTTCCTCGGACAGGAGGAAGAAGCCGACGCAGTCATGACTGGTCATCGGCTCGGACATGGAGGCGATCACCTCCGGCAGGGCGCGCAGCGCGCGCGAGGCCGGGATCTCGATCTTGTGGTGCTGCGTGCCGAAATGCCTGGCGACGATATCGGAATAGTGGAACTCGTCGCCGGCCTCCCCATTCACGCTCTCGAAGCCGATGGAGAAGGTGTTGAGGTCCTTCACGCCGGCTTCGGCCAGCAGCGCCACAATCAGCGAACTGTCGAGCCCGCCGGACAAAAGAACGCCGATCGGCACATCGGCCACCATGCGCCGCTTCACCGCACCGCGCAGCGCCTCGGCAATCCGCTCGCGCCAGCCCTCGGCATCGAGCCCCTGCTCCTCCTCGCGCATATCGTAGGGACAGGACCAGTAGCGGTGTTCGCGGCGCGTGCCGTCGCGCTCGATCTCCATCAGCGTGGCCGGCGGCAGTTTGCGCACGCCCTTGAACAAGGTGCGCGGCGACGGCACGACGGCGTGGAAGCTGAAATACTGGTGCAGGGCGACCGGATCGAGCTCGCGGTCGACATCGCCGGCGGCCAGCAGGGCCGGCAGGCTGGAGGCAAAACGCAGGCGGCCGGGCGTCTCGGACAGGTAGAGCGGCTTGATGCCCAGACGGTCGCGCCCCAGCACCACCTTGCCGCTGTCGCGCTCGGCAATGGCGAAGGCGAACATGCCCGACAGGCGTTTCGCCACATCCAGCCCCCAGGCATGATAGCCCTTCAGGATCACCTCGCTGTCGCTGGTGGAGAAGAAGCGATAGCCCTTGCTCTCCAGCTCGGCGCGCAGTTCGCGGTGATTGTAGATGCAGCCATTGAAGGCGAGCGTCAGGCCCAGCTGGGCGTCATGCATGGGTTGGGCGCCGGCTTCGGTGAGATCGATGATCTTGAGACGGCGATGGGCCAGGCCGACCCCGTCGCGAATGACCATGCCGCCGCCATCCGGTCCGCGCCGGCGCATGGCCCAGCTCATCCGCTCGAGTGCTTGCGAGTCGGAAGGAGAGTTCTGGAACGACAAGTCGCCGGCAATCCCGCACATGCTATATTACCCCCTGTATTGAATCTGTATTGCGCACTCCACAAAGCCCGACTCGACCCGATCATCAAGTCAGCACGTAATACGGTATGCAACCTGTAAACTCATTCCAAGCGAAAAAGGTTCCATATCGGGTGTATTCTATTTTATGTGCACCACGCGACCTTGATTATCGAGCCAAAAGTACTATCCATATTGACAGATTGACTTCCGCGTGACCTTCACGCCCCATTTTCTGTAAACGGAGTACGATAAACTATATGAGACATTCCCATCGCCCGCGCAGGGTCGCCGCTTTCGTCGCTGAATCCGTCAATGTCCGCCAGCTGCAGACCGCATCCGAAGCGCTGCAGCGCCACAACCGCCGCGCCGTCCTGGTCTCCGACCAGCACGCCCTGCTGCGCGGTTACAACGGCTCCGCCGAGATCAATTTCGCGGTGGCCGAGACGACGGAGAACATCGAGCCGAATGCGTATGACGCCCTGGTGCTGATGGAAGGGGCGGCCAAGCTGGCGCCCAGTGCGACCAGGCTGGCGAAGCGTTTCGGCGATGCCGGCAAGCCGGTCGTCGCGCTCACGGGCAGCGCGCCGCTGCTGTCGGAAATCTCCGGCAATAATACCGGTCCGGGCGAGAACACGGCCTCGGCGATTGTCGAGGGTGAGCTTTATGAAGTCACCGACGACGATGCCGACTGGAAGATCCTCGACGCCATTTCCGAAAAGCTGAAAGCCATGCAGGATGCGCATCAGCTGGAGCGTGCCGGCGCCTGACGGAGGCCGGCCGCTGACAACAAAAAAGGGGCGCCGCGGTTTCGCAGCGCCCCTTTTTCTGTGCCCGATGCACTCCGCCTAGCGGCGGTAGCTCAGAACAACCCAGGTCTTGGACACGTCGGCCGGAGCCGGCGCCACGCCGGGGCCGTCATAGTCCGCCGCTTCCAGGGCGAGGGAGAGGCCCTGCGGCAGGTCGAGCTCGACGAAGGCATCCCATTCGCTGCCCAGATCGGCACCCGTGCGCTCGGCCTCGAATTCGTGACGGCGCACACCGGTGGACAGACCGCGGATGAAGCCCGTCTCCCATTCGCGGCCCCAGGACAGCATCACATTGAAGTCCTCGACGCCGTCGACCGTGCCCTGGCGACCGCCGCCGGAGAAGACGTCCGCCCAGCCGAGGAAGTCGTGGTTCTTGCCCAGCGGGTTGGCAAAACCGGTCGAGCCATTGCCCTCGATCACATCATAGCCCAGGGCCAGTTCCGCGCCGCCATAGCTGAAGGCGAGATCGCTGGCGAAATAGGCGAGGTTGAAGTCGATCGCCGCAGACGCGTAGTCGGTCTGGTGCGCATACATCACCGCGTATTCGACACCCAGATCGCCATAGCTGCGCTCGCCGGCCAGACGGGCGCCCAGCGTCGTGTTCGAGCGATCGCGTCCGCCGGCCGAGGTAATGTCGATGAAATAGGCAAAGCCCGAAACGTCGAGCGTGTCGTTGATTTCGTAGCCGACATGGAAGAGATGGCTGTCGCTCTGCCAGTCGGAATCATCGCCGGGGCCGCGATTGATCCGGTCGTGATAGACATAGCTGGCATCGAACGCGCCATGCGACCAGCCGATCTGGATCGCGTCGTGCGAATTCTTGTCCTGGCGGTGGCCGGCAGAGGCGACGAACTGGCCGTCATCGAACTGCAGATACTGGCGGCCCAGCGTCACGGAGACGTTCTCGAAGGGCGAGAAGGCCACCTGCAGACGGTTGAGTTCGGTGAACTCGCCATCCTTGATCCCGGCATACTGACCCAGCCCGTTGAGGCCGGAATTATAGTCGTCATCGCCATCGACGGCCGTGACGTTCTCGACTTCACCGAGGAAGATAAAACCATTCCATTCCGGCGACTTCCAGCCGAGGCGGGTGCGCAGGGTGATGGCGTCGGCGCCGAGCTTGCCGTCCTGGGCCACATTCTCGTAGCGCATGCGCATGTCGACGAGGATATCGCCCGGCAGGCTGTTATCGGCCACAGCGAGGGGGGCTGCAGCAGCGCCGACGAGCAGCGCGGCCGCAAGCGTAGCGGTCATGGTCTTCATGGGATTGTCTCCTGTCGCAGCCTTACGCCGCGCGAATGTTCTCGAGGAAGGCTTCGAAATCCGTCTTCCAGGCGGTGTAGCGGCCCGACATCTCTTCGGAGGCGCTGAGCACGGACTTGGAAACCTGGTCGGTCTGGCGGGTGAACTCGGCCACGCGGTCCACATTGGACGCGGCATGCGTGGTGCCGTCCTGGGCCTTCTGGGCCGACTGGGCGATCTCCGAGGTCGCGACGCGCTGCTGCTCGATCGCCGAGGCCGAAGCCACGGCCAGCTCGCCCAGCTGCGACACCGCATCCAGCGCCTTGGACGCCGACAGCGAACAGGCTTCCGTCGAGGACTGGATCTTGGAAATCCGCTCGGCGATCTGCTGCGTGGCCGTCGTGGTCTGTTCGGCCAGCGCCTTCACTTCCGACGCCACGACCGCGAAACCGCGACCGGCTTCACCGGCCCGCGCCGCCTCGATGGTGGCGTTGAGGGCCAGGAGGTTGGTCTGGCTCGCGATGGTGTCGATCAGGTCGACAATGGCGCCGATAGCCTGGGCCGATTCCGCCAGCTCCTGGATGCCTTCGGCGCTGGCGCTGGTCTCCTGGCCGGCCACCTGCGACAGCTCGCTCGTCTTGGTGACCTGGGTCGAGACTTCCGCAATCGAGGCGGCAAGCTCTTCGGAGGCTGCAGCCACGGCCTGCACGCTCGAGGCGGCATTGCTGGCGGCATCGCGGGCCGATCCGGAGACGGTGGCCGCCTCGCCGGACGTCGCCTGCATCTGGGTCGCGGACGCGGAGAGCTGTTCGGACGCTTCCATCACGCTCGCCAGGAGCGCGGTGGAGGCTTCCTCGAAGCGGGCCACGGCTTCTTCCGTGCGGGCCCCGCGTTCAGCCTTGGCGCGGGCCTCGACCGTTTCGCGCTCGCGCATTTCATCAGCAGAGGTCAGCGCTTCCTGCAGCGTGTCCAGCGCCCGGGCGAGATTGCCGAATTCGTCGCTGCGCTCCTTGCCCGGAACCTCAAGACCGCGTTCGCCGCGGGCGAGGCCGCCGACCACATCCTGAATCCTGGAGACCGCCGTACGGATCGTGCCGCCGATCACCTGGGTCAGACCGTAGAGACCGCCTGCCGTCAGCAGCACCGCAACCACAGCCACCCAGAAGGAGAGCTGGGCCATGCGGTCGCGACGCGCCCAAGCCGATTCGAGATCGACCCACGCACCGTCGCGCACGCTCTCGATCGCGGTGTCCATGGCATCGTCGAACACGGCCAGCTGGTCGATGAACTGGTTGATCTCGGCGCTGTTCATTCCGGCGATACGCGACATGCGGTCGCTCATCAGCGTTTCCAGATCGCCATAGTCTGCGCGGATTTCCGACAGGGTCGCCGCGTAGGTGGCATCGGTAACCACGCCCTCGGCGTCCGCCAGCGATATCCCGAAATCGGTGAGATTGCCGCGGGCCGCCTCGATGCGCTCGGCGGTCGGCGTGGCGGTCATCAGATAGGTGTCGCGCAGAAGGGAGGTGAGATCCTTCTCCACATTGTTGGCGGCGATCAGGGTCAGTGTCGCCTGCTCGGCTTCGGCTTCGGCCTTCACCATGGCACTGCGCACAACACCGTTCGCGCCGACATAGACCAGCATCAGCGCGACGGAGGCCACCGCGAGCAGCGACAGGCGGGCCTTGAGGGAAAGACGGTTCAGACTGGTCAGCATCGGAGCTACGCCCCCTTCTTCTCGAAACATGTGCATCGCCACGCGCCGGGCCGGATCGGGACTCCGGCGGGAGCGGGCTGCTTTCACGGACGAGTAGCTGCCAAGACGGTTAAACCTTCCTTTCGGGACTTCCTGCGGTAACCGGTTGTTAGGGCATATTTTATTCGCCCGGACAGGGCTCAAGGCATGGCGGAGCCTGCCCCTGCAGGGCTACACGCGTTTTGATAGGGTTGTGCAGATTGCAGCTTGCGCGACGCGTTTTTCGCAGTCGCAGCAAAAACGAACATTGTCCAAAAAAGAATGCGGCAGTGTCGTGAGCACTGCCGCATAGATCCGGGGGCTAAAACCCCCTTCTTCGTTGGCGCTTACTCGGAGGGATACAGACCTTATAAACACCGCAACGAACATGGTCGGCCAAGCGTGGCACCTGGATCGGCGCCGCCCCCGGCTGTCGGGATTGAAAAAACCAAACCCGGCCGGTGACTTCCATCGCTTTGAGACAGGCAACGGGACGCTGCGGCAAACGCGGCAGCCTGCGACGAACGACGGCCCAGACGCGACGAGGGTCCCGGCTCAAGTCCGCAGGGCTCGCGAGCATTGTCGCTCGCGGAGGCCGCGCGCCCACCCCTTCACAGACGAGATCCCGGACCCGATCCAGGGGAGTTGCGTGAAATCAAGGACTCGCGAGATCGAGTTCAAAACCCGCAGCCCTGAGCGCGTTCCATGTGAGCATCGCCCCGGCACCGAAGGCGGAGCCAGGCTCGGGTCGAGCGGAGCGGGAACAAAAGGAAAAATGGCGCGCCTTGAAGGAAATTCTTCGAACGCGCTATTTGAAACATTACAGGATTGGGAGCACCAACTCAAACACTCTGAGATAGACTTCAAGGCTATCTCTCAGAAGCCAAAGGGGCCGCAGCTATGAGCGGCCTTGAGAAAGCAGCAAAGATAGGCGTTAGCGCCCGTTTCAAGACCGCTGCGGCGCAACAAGACAAATCCAAGCCCGCACCGCCATTCTCCATGCGTTTGACCGTTGGAGAGCGCGCAAAGCTGGAACACTTGGCCAATGGCATGTCGCTCGGCGCGTATATCAGAAAGCGCTTATTCGGCGATGATGCAGAGCCGCGAAAGTCACGCCAACGTAGGCCGACTGTTGACCGTATAGCTCTAGCGAGAGCGCTGAGCATCTTGGGCAATTCACGCCTCGCCTCCAATCTCAACCAGATTGCAAAAGGCATCAACAACGGGGCACTGCCGTTGGGGTCTGACCTCGAAGCTGAACTGGTAAGCGCATGCGCTGATATTCATACCATGCGCGATGAACTCATGAGGGCACTTCGGACGGGCGCTGAGGGGCCGTCATGATCCTCAATGGCAATCAACGCGGCGGCGCGAAAGACCTGGCCGTACACCTCATGAAAGAGGAAAACGATCACGTCGAGCTTTATGAGCTTCGTGGTTTTGTCGCCGATGACCTGATGGGCGCTTTTGGAGAAGCGCAGGCGATCAGCAAGGGCACGCGCTGCAAACAGTTTTTGTTCTCGCTGAGCCTGAATCCACCCGAAAAGGAATTGGTGGCTGTTTCAGAATTTGAGGCCGCGATTGATAAGGTCGAGAAAAAGCTCGGACTTGAAGGCCAGCCTCGTGCCATCGTCTTTCATGAAAAGAATGGGCGTCGTCATGCTCATGCTGTGTGGAGCCGGATCGATACGGTCAACATGAAGGCGATCCAGCTCTCGCATTCTCATCGAAAGCTGAGAGACGTATCCCGCGAAATCTACAGAGAGCATGGTTGGGAGATGCCCTCCGGGCTCATTGATCGCGACGCCCGTGATCCGAAGAATTTCTCACTCGCCGAATGGCAACAAGCTCGGCGCATTGGGAAGGACCCACGAGCGATCAAATCAGCGCTGCAAGATGCCTGGGCAATCTCTGATTCCAAGTCAGCATTGGTGCAAGCGCTCGAAGAAAGGGGGTTCACCCTCGCCAAGGGCGACCGACGCGGCTTTGTTGTCCTGGATCGGGACTGCGAGATTTATTCACTTCCCAAGTGGCTTGGCATCAAAACGAAGGCCGTTCGCAAAAAAGTCGGGCCTTCTGCCCCTCTAATGAGCGTTGAAGCGGCCAAGGCCGAAATTGCAGTGGCCATGACCCCAGCCATGCAGCGCCTCGAAGCTGAACGACGCGCCAAAGCGAGATTGGAGCGTCAGGCTCTAAACAAGCAACGCAAAGAGCTTGTCCGCGTGCAGATTGCGGAGAGAAAGGCGCTAACAGAACGTCACCGCAAGCGCAGGATTGTTGAAGCCCAAAGGCGGCAAGACCGCTATCGCTTCGGGATCGCTGGCATGTGGGACATGCTGCGGGGCGAGACGCGTCGGCTTAAAAAGCAAAATGAATTTGAGGCTTGGCAGTGCCAGGTTCGCGACCGTTCCGAATTGGATGCGCTCATCTTTGAGCACTTGGAGCAACGCCGCGAGTTAAACCGTGAGCAGAAACAACAGCATCAACGTCAGGCCGACTTGAAACTTTCTCTCAATGATGAGCAACGCAGATACGAGCAAATGCGCAAGCATCTACAACGCTCTGCGAAATCTCGATCGTCGCGAAATCTGGATCGGGAATGACCTGAGACCCATTTGGTCCCGCTTATAAATTGAGAGCCTGTCGCATTGCAGATAGACAAAGAGCAAGAGCGAATTTCCCGTGGAACGGCTCATCACGTTCCTGGCTGAACAGGAGAGTGGAATGGCCACGGCAGAGACGCAGTAAATACTGACTAGGGGCTGACGAATTTAACGTCAGCGTCTTGGAGGTTTTTCACAAATTTCCCGACATTATTGAACCCCCGAGAATCTTTTGTGAAGGAAAACCTTATCTTTTCTCTAGCTCTTGATAGAGCGACAAAAAATACGTTTACATCATCATCATTGCCCCAAAACGATTCATCGTTGAATTCTAAGAATATGACGGTGTGGTACTCCAGTCCTTTGCTTTTATGGATCGTCATCAGCCGAACGCTGTCATTCCCCTCCATGTCGCAGATACAATCTTCCCATGTAGAAGCTTCGCTCGCGCATTCTCGTAGAAACTCTTTGAAGCCAGAAATCGCGTCAAACAATCTGTCACCGCCACCATATTCTCTGTAAGCGCGCTTGAACTCATTAGGTGTTATCTCCGCCATAATCCTGTCTGTGAGTTCGTTGAAAGAAATTTCATCTGGTCCGCGATTTCCTATATAAGTGCCGATGTTTTCAACTAGCGCCCTCACCATAATTAGTGAATCGCTGTGACCACGATCAGTGTTGATATCAATACCTCTGACGTCAGCAATAATATCTCTACAGACCTGAAAAGGACTGCCTACTCGCACATTAGTCGCAAGTTTCAAAACGGCGAAAAGAAACTCGTAAATTCGCTCTTTTACTAAATCTTGAATGGCTATTCCGCCAACGGATCTCGCTTCATTCCGTATCTTGATACCTTTGTTCTGGAACTCCTCACGAATTCGATTTTCAACATCATCGACTCTCATTCTGGCCAATATGACAATGTCAGACGGGTTTAAACTTTCGTTCTGTCCCAACTCTTTTTTTACAAACTCAGCTAAGTGACGCCCTTCATCGCTTCTAGTCTCGAAGACCCACCCTTCGATGGCATCTTCGCGCACAGGATCGTCCTTTCGCGCCGCTTCAGTTTCAACGTAGTCGTCGTCAAATGTTTTAGCCAAAGAGTTGATTAGCTTCACAATTGCGTTGTTCGAACGGAAATTGAAAAGCAGGCGATCGCTGTTGGCATGAAAATCTTGCTCGAAGCGATCAAAAATATCCGCCTTGGCACCAGCCCATCGCATGATGGCTTGGTTTGAATCTCCTACCGCTGTTATGACAGTTTTTGAATTTAAGAACGCCGCTCTGACCAAATCATATTGCTGATTGGTGACATCTTGAAATTCATCGAGGAACACGTGCGTATAAGTACTTTGCAACGCAGATTTTATCGTGCCTTCGCTCTTGATAATATATGCTGCGAGCAACATTATCATATCAAATGTTACGTTCGATCGTGCGGCATTTAAATTGTGATTCCACCATAAACCACGTATTTTCTGTTCGTCTGTGGTCGCATCTTCAAGTGTCGTTTCCGGTACCCGTTCATGCACAATTTTGGCCAATTGGGTGTTGTTATAGGCGCGGATGGATGGAACATCCGCGCTGCAAGCGGTTCCAAAATCCTCCCATATATCTCGATTAGGAAACATGACGCGATAATCGCTCGAAGGCTGGAGTTCTTTAGGCAAGGCTTCACGAAACTGATCGACTACCCTTTTCGCAAAAGCATGGAGGGTTAAAGATTCAAAGCGTCCAGCCAGCTCTGGGGAGCACCTTTGTTCTACTCGCTTTTGTAGGTTACGAGCAGCATCGACCTTGAACGATATTGCGAGAATCCGCTTCGGGACGGGACAAACTCCTGTAGTCAAGAGATACATGGCCCTTTGAGCTAGTAGCTCAGTTTTCCCCGCTCCAGGCCCCGCTAAGATGGAGGCAGAGGCATTTGCTGTCGCTATTTCTAGAGCTTTTCCGTCCAAGTTAATCCCGGGAGAGGGGCGCCAATCTTCAGGTTTTACGATGGTCATTCTGCGCCACCATCTGAGTTTTCTGCGGGAGCGGCCAGTAACACTTTCGCTCGCTCCACCAGCGCCCTGAGCGGTTCAGGACAATCTTTTACAATGTCTTGGTCAGATAAACGCCCTAAAGCATTGTAGTGAGAAGCTGGCTTTGCCCTGGATTTGAAGAGGTTTTTATAGGCGTGCAGCTCTTCAGCTGAAAAAGACTGCCCAATCCGGCCAAGGTCGGAATTTCCAAGTCCTTTTTCGCCGAAAACTGACACTGAGATTTTGGCGATGTCGTCCTTGGCTGAATCATAGGTTTTCGTTGGCTGATAGGCGTTAGGAAAGGCCTTGATCATCATCATGTCGAGATCGAGGTATGTGGAATAATAGACATCATGCTGTCGAAGCCATTTGGCCCAACGATCCACGGAAGTGCTATCTATTCCGTCATTCGATGGTATTTGAACGCTCGGATCATGTGATACACCAGCGCCCTCGAGCCACTTCGCGGCATTCATTATGCGCCCCATTCCTCCACCGTGCCGACCGAGATCGAAATCCAGAAGCGTTAGGCACGGAATGTTTAGGCCCGTCGCCAGTTTCCACAAATGCTGCGCGTGCCTGCCACCAATTGGGACGAATGCGATAAAAGACGGATCAAGAGGAATGCCTAGAGCTTGGGCAATTCGGGGAATCACAATTCTCTCGCTATCACCTTCCCCAATGATAATCAGTCTAGCAAAATAGATTTCAGGATTTGCGAGGATTGCTTGTGTAACAAACTTGTCTTCGTCGGAGCCAGATTTTGGTAGCGGAATGTCACGAATGTCAGAAACCAATTTCTGTCGGCAGTTTCTCACATACCTGACATTCCTTGGCGCTATCCGCGTAAGAATGCTCGTTGAATGACTAGTAACAAATGACTGGGCATCACCATCTTGATTAAGTTTTTCCAGCAAGGAAATGAGCCGGGGAAGATAGAACGGTGCCAGATGATTTTCTGGTTCCTCCAAAGCAAAAATCGTTAGGGGCGGAGGCGAGAAATCAAGCGTCTTAAACCCCTCAAGCTCTCCAGGAGTTGCTGCTTGCATTTTCCAAATTAAGTTATGCAGCGTTGCAGACAGCGCAAAGTACAGAAGCGAAACCTGCCCTTCGCTCAGCTCCTCAAGCTGTCTCTGACCGCCGCCTGGCGATTTCTCAAATCGTAAAGTGAGCTCCCGAATGAGCTGTTCAAATTCGGTAGCTACCACGCTCACGATCGGATCAGCGTCGTAGTGCCCATCATGAAGATCGCCCCAGAAAGACTTGAGGTCGTCCCTTACCGAGTCGACTGCTTTTTCGGCATTCAGACTGGCCTCTAAATCCTGAGCAAATTTCCGAGACTTATCTTTGGTTGCTTGATCCCAATCTGCTGAACGCTCAATTCGTTTCAGCACGTTTTTCAACGCATGTCGGGTTACCCCAAGAGAGTCGCGGTGCGCAGGGATATAGACCAGTTCTGCGAATTGTGTCGCGCGTCCGCGAAGCGGTGTTTTGCGTTCATCATCTGGCCCAAAAGGCACATCGTCGAGTGTCCTGATTGTGTATATTTTCACCTCGATATCATCTTCGAACGACTCAGAGCGCTTATAAAGACACTCAAGTGCTACTCGCACTTTCAGCGATTCATCCTTTGCGTTGAAGAATATATCGTTGAAAACGTGTGGTATCGCGTTGGCATCCATAAAGCCAAATACGACGTCTATAACCACTTCTCGTTCGTCAATACTTTGACTGTCCTCACCGTGGCCGAAATGTACATCTGCCTTTTGAATTCGGCGCTCAGAAGCGATGGGGGAGAAAAGTCGTTTTAAAGCCTCCAGTACAGCTGATTTTCCTGCACCATTGTCTCCGACAAGGCCTGTCAAGCCAGGGTTAATGGCTGTTTTGGCTGGTGTGTTTCCGAAACACCTAAAGTTTCTGATCGAGATAGATTCGATATGCACTAGCTCGCCTCCTTAAGAGAGGCGCTTTCAGGATCATAGACGTATTCACCGATGGTACCGTCCTTGAACTTTTCAATCGCTTCGTCGATCACGAAGAGCGGGACCAGAAACCACTCACGCGGCGCGACGGGATTTCCAAAACGGTCCTTGATATCGATCTTCAACTGAGCGGGCTCGAAGACGCGGTGCATAAGCCGTTCGAACTTCTTTCGATTGATATTGAACAGTTCATAGGTGGCGACGACCTCGACATCCGCCAGGAGATAGGTCGCGTCTTTTGAAGCATTGGCGATGCGCTTCTCTACACTACCGCCGGTAACGCCGATCTTGTGCAGCACCTCACGATTTTCGGCGACGACTGGATGGCTGGATTTGCTCCTGAGCACGTAAATTGTGCCACTGGCTAGGTCTTCTTCTTCCTGTTCTCCGCCGAATAGGGGGCCAGCAGACGGTTCAGAGACACTCCGGCTTGTCTCGTCCTTGTAGAGCGCGCGTTGGAGCGATCTCAGCAGCAAGTTGCTCTCTGTGCCATTCGAGTAAATGACCCGCAATCTGGCATCAAACTCGCCATTCGGTGCTTTGATCCGTTTTCCGACCTCAGCAACGTACGCCACTTGCCCACCGAGAATGAAAAACTGCCCCTGGGAGATATCAGTTTTGAGAAATCCCGCATCTTTGCGGATTTGGCGTGTGATCCGAACACCTTGGTCTAACTCAGTCTGGACCGCTTCAAATAGCGGCTTGAACCTCTCAAAATCCTCGCACTTCTCACGATTGGCGATTTCCTCGGCCGCTCGCTTCTCAGCAGCAGATCGCACATGACGCAATTCGGTGATTGATGCAGTTTCGCTCTCGACGCCCAGTTCGCGAAGAAGCGCATCATCATCAAGTTCTTCTACATCAGGCGAGTCCGCTGGCGATGTTCCTGCCAGAAGCCCTTGGTGATCCATCGGCTCAACCAAGGCCCGGCACTCTTCCAACTTACGGATACGATCTAACCGGACGGCATAGAGGCGTTCAAAGATATCTCGCTCTTCGCCGTGCTGCGGGACACGATCGTGCTCTTCGACAAAGCGCTGAATTTCTTCAAAACCAGCGATGATACGCTCCTCACGCGGTGTGCGTGTGACCGCTTTCTTGGCTTCGACCTCAACGCCTAGCTCGGCTAATAGGGCATCATCTTCTTCTGTGAACTCTTTAGCCATTAGCAGCCTCCGCTTTCATGCGGGCGAGGAAGGCGACGCCTTCGGCCATTTTCTTTTCCCAGGCATCCTGCGAGGTAATTGACGGCAAACGTCCACGTTCCTGCTTGAACTTCAGGGCGCGTTTAGCGAGGTCGCGCGCCTCTTCAGCGGTAAGCTTCACCTGCTTGCCAGACATGATCGCTTTAACGTGTTTCAAGCGATCTTCGTTCATAGTCTTGGAGAGGATGGCATAAGCCTCAGAGAACGGATTGATCCGGTCGATCAAGTCGATATCCAGCTCGCGAACGTCGGTGACATACTTACGGACGCCTTCGACAAACGCCGTGTTCGCCTTGATTTCGCTGTCGCCGCTTGAATTTGCGGCTTTCTTGGCTTCTTGAGTGAGGTTCAGCGCTGCGATAGCGCGTTGACGCACGGCCTCTTGATCATCTTCGTCCAGTTCGGGGTAGCGATCCTTGATGATCTTGCCCATACGCACCTGGGTCAGTTCTTCGGGCACAAGCTCTTCGTCGAACAAGCCGCGCTCGATGGAGGTTTTGTCTTGTACGAACGCTGTGATGACCTCGTTCAGGTCTTCGCTACAAATCCGTTCGGCCTCTTTGGATTTTGGCTCTTTCAGTCCGTTGATTTCGATTTGGAACTGGCCGCTGTCCTCGTTGAAACCGACATTGCATTTATTTGGATCGTAGCCGTCTTCGCCATAGTCGAAATCCGCCTGCGGACCAGTGTTCGGGTTCTTAGGTGTGAAGTTGAAGCGTGGCGCGAGAACTTGCTCCATGAGCAAGCTTGCGGCGATGGCTTTCAGCGTATCATTCACCGCTTCAGTCACGGCTTCTTCGGAGGCATCTGGCTCGGCGATCAGATTGGTGAAGCGCGCTCGTGTCTTGCCTTCAGCGTCACGGGTGGCGCGTCCAATGATCTGCACAATCTCGGTGAGGCTCGAACGGTAGCCAACGGTCAGCGCATGTTCACACCAAATCCAATCAAACCCTTCCTTGGCCATGCCCAGGGCGATGATGATATCGACATGATCGCGGTTATTCTTCTGGGCCGGGTCTTTCAGCGCGGCTGAAACCTTGTCCCGCTTGGAAGGATCGTCATCGACCAAATCAGCAATTTTAAGGATGCGCCCATCTGGGCGTTTCACCAGTTGGAAGCCAGTGACCGCGTCGGTCCCTTGCCAATCGCCCAGCTCCTCGATGATGTGCTCCACCTCGCGGATTTTGTCTTTAGTGCTCTCACGGGAGTTCACACTCGGAATGTGAATGATCGTCTTCTGATTGGGATTAAGTACTTTGAGAATGTCGTCGGCGTAAGCACCTGAATAGAAGAAGTAGCCTATGTCGAGCGACTTCAGCCACGTGTAGCCATTGAGCTGCTCGTAATAGGTGTAGGTGACAGGCTCAAATTTCACTTCGTCTTCCGGCATCAGAACCGGGTCGGCATCGCCACGGAAATAGGAACCCGTCATCGCGACGATATGAACCTTGTCGCGCGCGATCAGAGCGGCGAGATGCTGGCCAAGCTTGTTGTCGGGATTGGCTGAGACGTGGTGGAATTCATCAACAGCTATCAGACGGCCATCGAAAGCTTCGATCCCGAACTTATCGACGGCAAAGCGGAAGGTCGCGTGGGTGCAGACCAAAATCTGGTCGGCGCTATCTAGGAAAGCGCTGACGGAATTGACCTTGCCGCCGTCTTCCCCAGGCGCGTTGCAGAGATTCCACTTCGGAACAACGGTCCAGTCAGCCCAAAAACCGAATTTGGAAAGCGGCTCGTCGTTAAAGCTTGAGCCGATGGATTTTTCGGGCACGACAATGATCGCTTGCTTCACACCCTGATTATGCAGCTTGTCGAGCGCGACAAACATCAAGGCACGGCTTTTCCCCGAAGCAGGGGGGGACTTTATCAGCAGGTATTGCTCGCCACGCTTCTCGTAGACCTGTTCCTGCATTGGGCGCATGCCCAGTTCATTCGATTTCGTCGAATTACCATTGGCGGCATATTGAACCGAAACCGACGGAACGGATTTGTTAGTTTCTTGTGTCATTGCGTCACCGCCTTTCGTTTATTGTTCTTGCTCATCGGCGCTCTCCTGCCACGCTAGCCAACGCCGCCTTCAGAACCTGAAAGCAAACTTTCGCTGTGTGCTCGTCTGGGGTGAAGCCAGAAACCATCTCTTCATAGGGATGAATGTAATTGCGATAATCGCGCAGCCCGTGGCTGAATTTCTTCACGTCCGGCTTCAGCACACCGATTTCGCAGGCCACATCTATAAAACTGGCCAGTGTCCAATCTTGGAATTTCTTAACCGTGCCATCATCCGATTTTGGAGAAGCATTCGCTCGATTAAAGCTCGCTGGGTTGCTCTGCGCCGCGCCCAGCAAGACTCCCTCAAGAACGCTGCCACAAAGAAAAATGACGGATAAGTAGGCGCCCGTTCCTAGCGCGGTGCGTGCTTCTTCAAGGCGTCGTCGGATCACAGAGGCGACGGCCTGTTCTATTGGGAGCTTCTCGATATTCGGTATCGAGAACTCTTTGCTGAGAAATTCGCTCTCAGTCTCCGCATTGGTTCGATTGACCGGCTTCCCGCCAAGCCTTGCGACAATGGCCCGCGATTTTTCTAGGATCGGTTTATCCAGTTCCTGGCCATCAAGTTCGCAACTCGCCTCGTAGGAATCGAGCATCTCATTAAGGACCGTGCCAACCAACTCGTCCGACTCTTGTTCCCAAAACGCACGAAGCTTCTTCGCTTTGGAGGTTCCGTAGGTCTGATACTTTGGCCCGTGAATATCGATCTTATGTCGCTGAAAAAACTCGCTATAAGTTGGGTCAGTATAATCCAAAATATAGCCAGGCTGCGTGACGAGAAGCCTTTCAAGGTAACGCTTGTCAATGTCGGTCAGGCTACTCACGCAACCTCCTTCCGACTAGTCATTTTGGTGTAAAGCTCGAACAGTTTTTCGAGCCTCTCAGTGTCATTCTTGAAACGACGCCCGATGTAGATGCGTTCAAGTACTTCATCGTTACGCTCATGCGCAGCACGCAGGTCGTCAGGCATTTTCTCGGGGTCGTAGAGATCGGCGATGGTCGCGGGGAAATGCGCCTCGCGCGCCAGAAGAATATCCTCGGCACAGCGGGTCAGGTCTGCCTTGTTCTTCTCGGTCAGCTTGGGGATAGGGAATGTGTTCCAGCCAAGCGTATTCGAGTAGTTAAAACGTGTCTCTAGCTTACCGCATACAGCGTCTACCCAAACCCAGTGCAGTCTCGATGCGACTATCGCTAGATTCCAAATCGGCGCGTTGAATATGCCAAAATTCCGATTTGTTATAATGGTTCCTGGCTGAAGTAGCCCGCAAGGCAAGTAGTCACGACCTTCGGAAGATACCGCGGGCACAACAATGATTTGTTCTGTTCCGTCTTGCCTTCGCTCATCGAAGCGATGCGGCCAGGCAGCACCTGCTTGGGTGGCCGCTTTTTTGCTCTTTTGACGCATTTCTCGGACGGCAGATATTCTTGAACGAAGTTTGGGGTGATGAATCGCAACGTCTGCATCTTGGTCTCGCACCCATACGCAGTATCGCATCTTGCCGTTTATGAATTCGTCTGAGCCCACAATTCTTGCTGTGAATTTTGACTGATCATCCGGGGTTAGATTCAATTGATCGAGCTCGCTTCTGCTCAGCAATAGGTTCCCGCCATCAACCGGTTTGCTTCCAAATGTCATCTCGGCCACTCCGAAAAGCGGCTTAGAAGACTTTTGAACAATGACGTTATCTGCGGGGACCAAATACGCATTAATTTGATGGACGCTTTTTCGTTCGAGCGCACCATCTGGAGACACGGAGAAGAGAACTTTTTGCTCTCTAGTTCTCAATCCAATCCCTACTATGGCGACAGTTACTCCGGCGTTGTGGCTCGCCAAATTGGTCCATTTGAACGAAGTATGAGCAAATTTTATCTCATAGCCTTCTCGAAAAATTATAGGCCAAATGATCGGGACATGTTGGCCTTGGCAAATCGAGTTAGTGGAAACAAACGCTGAAACTGTTGGGGTTCGAAGTCCGTAGTCGACAGCTTTCATGAACCAGCCTGAGACGTAATCGAGAGACTTCCAGCTTGTGGTCCGGTCTTCAAAGATTGCTGCAAGGTCCGCTTTTTGCTCGGGCGATTGCCATGTCGATCCAAGATATGGTGGGTTTCCACAAATATATGTCTCACCCCCCTCATTCTCAAAACCTATCTCCGCTTGGTCTAGTGGCGTCTCGAAAAGATCATCCGATGAAATTTTTACACCGGTACCAGTTGGCGGGCATATGCTTAGCCAATCCAGACGAAGGGCATTGCCGCAAGTGATCCAATTCATGGCGTTGAGCGGTAGGAATTCTTTCAAAGCTTCCTGTTGTCCGCGATGAAGAACGTCACATTGGAATTCTGCGATGATAAGTGCAAGGCGCGCGATCTCTGCCGAGAAGTCCCGTAGCTCGATGCCACGAAAGTTCGTAAGCGGGATATCCGTTCGTCGCTCTTTCTCGCCGCGCCGCTTGTTGATTTCGGCCTCTATCGCACGCATTTCCTTGTAGGCAATCACAAGGAAATTGCCTGAGCCACATGCTGGATCGAAGACGCGAATTTTGGCCATTCGGTTTCGCAGATTGAGAAGCTTGCGTGAGTTGTCGCTTGCCTCCTCCAGCTTCTCGCGCAAATCATCCAGAAAGAGGGGATTAAGCACCTTCAGGATGTTGGGCACGCTCGTGTAGTGCATGCCCAAAGCACCGCGTTCTTCATCATCCGCGACGGCCTGGATCATTGATCCGAAAATGTCAGGATTGATTTTTTTCCAATCGAGACTGCCGATATGGAAGAAATAGCGCTGCGCGATCCGACTAAAGCGCGGCACGTCGGTCGAGCCAGAAAAGAGGCCGCCATTCACATACGGGAATTTGTCAGCCCAACGAGGAATCTTAGCGTCGGCGCGTTCCTCAAATTTCGTGTTCATCGAACGAAAAAGTTCGCCAATAACCTCATGCGTGTTTGAGGAATCGCGCTCGCTCATTTGCTCGATCGTCGCGGTGAAAAGGTTCTCACCGTCGAAGATGTCGGTGTCTTCCGCAAAGAAACAGAAGATCAACCGCGCCATGAAATGGTTCATGTCGTGTCGGCGTTCTTCTGTCCCCCATTCGGGATTGTCTTTCAAAAGCTCGACATAGAGCCGGTTCAGACGACTGGTGGCCTTAATGTCGAAGGCGTTTTCGCGGATTTGCTTGACGGTCGAGATACCCGCCAGCGAGAGAAAGAAGCCGAAATGGTCGGGGAAATCCTTGTAGGCGCAGGCGACGGTCTCGCCTCCAATCAGGTCTTCCGCCTCGAACTCGTTGCCATCGGTCGCCAGCACATACTTGGCTTTGGCCTTTGTCGTCGCAGGGCTTTCCTTCAACGCGCGAAGCGTCTCTGTCACCGCGCCAGGATTACAGACCTTGATATGGATGTTGTTGGTTTGAAGAACGCCGCCTTGGTCGGACTTGTTCGATGCGCCAGAGCGAAGCTTCTTGATCGTTGTGGCTTTGTTGCCGAATGCTTCAAGGAACGCGAAGGGAAACTCCTGCGGCTCAAATGGCTGCTCAGCTAGCTCCGAAATAGCTTCTTCAATTTCAACTGCGTTCACGGTCGGACGTATCCTTGTTGTCTTGTTCTTCGTCGTGATCCCGGATGTGCGCCCGCATATAGTCCCGAAGGACTTGCGCAGCTGGGCGATCCTGCGCGCGACAGACTTCTATGAATTTTTCACGGAGGTCTCGTTCCACGCGGATACGGAAACCGGAATCTTTTCCCGACATCTAGAAAGTGTATCCATTGTGGTCACGATTGTGAAGAGCAAATACAACTTAATGTAGCGCCTCATATCCTCGCGTTGATAGCAAAGGTTTGAACATACCGGGAAAAGGTTATGTGGGTTTCAAGGGGCGCGAAAGCCCTTTGATCGATGGGTGCAGGGAGAGCTTAATTCTCACCTGCGAGTAGTTCAGCGGCGATACGCTGACGGCATCCAAACGGCGCACGGTTGGTCTCGATGAAGTCGGCTCCATGACATGGCCATGGGGGTATCGGGGGAGCTTGGAGGCTCCCTTGATCTGCGATCGAACGGCAGGCTGTTCGGACATGGGGAGGTGTCGGAGGGGAGAGGTCATTCTCCGCCTCTGATGAGGGATCAATCGGCGATACGATTGGATGGTGCTGAGTAGGTTCAATACCTGGTCAGTGCCAAGGCTTGGGGTATCCAACAGGGGGCGCAGCAGCCCCTTTGGCAAGGTCGGCGTTGTAGTACAACGCACACCTTGCGCGTCAAGAAACGCGTCAGATAGGATAAGAGGGTCTTTTAACGCTCATGGTCACCGCGCTCTGTTCGCTTTAAGGCTATTTGATGCCGCAGCCTTACACGTTCATTCTCTATAATGAGGTCGCGAATACAGGCGCTTATTGGGGCATATTCGGCAACATTTGAGGCACGTGACGCTTCTATCCATTTTTGCTTATGCATGCGCCGTAAATCAATACTATGCCCTGCTTGGGCGGCAAGTTGCTTGAGATACTGTGTTTGGGTGCGACCATTGCCTTCGCGAAAAGGGTGAAGATGATTTACGTCCCCTAGAATGATGCCAGCCTTATCCGCGAAAGCATCGGCACTCAGCCCTTTTAGTCTGTTTTGTTCGCACAGCCTGCGATGTATGTCCGCCATACCGGATTCGAGCCGCTCTTTAGGCATGAACCAATGACCGCCTTTGCCTATATCAACCTGCCGTAATTGGCCTGCCCATTCGTATAGGTCTTGGAACAAGTGGCGATGAATGGCCTGCAAGTGCTGAAGGTCGAAATTTCCCGTGGGAGAGCCCTCACGGATTCGCATAACAACAAGACGGCGTTCTGCCTTATTCAGGCTGTCGGTATCGCGTAGATTCAGCTTGTTCTTAAGAATGTCGCTATCGGGATAGCGATAGAGCGCCTTGTCGCGCGTTTCGTTGTTCATTTATCCGTGAAATGGGACGCATTCCCGGTGAGTTCAGCAATGATGCGCGCGCGTTGCTCATCGTCACTTATGCCGTCCCGATCAAATTGCGCAAAAAGCGCGTAGTCTTCTGCTGTAAAGGGGTTTTCTTCAACAGCTTGCATATGCACCGCTTCCTCAAAGCGCTCACGCGCTTCTTTTGCAGCAATCAATTCAGACTCTGATGAATTACTCATTTGATAATCTTACCACAAACTTCCTCTGATTGCACGGTTTAGTCCGTATACCTATGAGAGATTATTTCGCTTCAAGCTTGGTTCTACTGCACTTTTGACGATTTCCGTGCTACGTCGATTCCCATCGAGACGTGGAGTGCGATGTGTCTGATAGCTGGGATGAGAAACACGCCCGGAACGAAGGAGCGGCGAAAAATGCCTTCGAAGAGAAGGCTTCGGACGCTCCAAAAGAGGAGCCGTCGAGCGACCTTTTGAAAGCGCTCGAAGGGCTCAATGACCGGCGATCGGGAGTCCCAGACCGCCGGAACTCTGACATTCACCGCATTGCACAAGAGCTGGATGACGAGGCTCAAAAGGAAGAAGAAGCCGAACTTCCCGAACTGGAAAAGCCGCGTCCCAGACCACCTTCGTTGAGCCTGGGCGGTGAAACTATCCGGCCAGCTCCAAAGTATGCCGCGCCTGAACGCGATGAAGCTGCACGCGATCGTATGCGGGCTCTTTTGCAACGCGGCAAAGAGCAGGATCGAGAACGCGACCGTTAGTGAAAAAATCTGCGGGCCTTGGCGGCTAATTTCGCAAAACGGGCGAATTGGTTAACTTTCAATAATAAACGGCACTCACACACGTTGACAGTTTTTCAACGTAAGAGGAGTGCCCAAACGATGGACCCAATAGTTTCGTGGTTCCGCTCTCTATGGGACGGCATACACGGTTTTATCGACCCAGAACGAGCGAAACAGCTTCGCGCAAAAAGAGCGACGGAAGCGTACCTTCGGAGCAAGCCAGGATCAAAATCATCTCCTGAGCAACAGCTAAAGGCCAAGCCAGACAGCAAGCCGTTTCTCAAATGGCTCGCGTGGGCCGCGCTCGCTGTCTTCGGTGTAGCCGTCACCGTGGCCGTCGTGAGCTTTGGTTTCAGCGGCGAAGAAAGCGGCGGCAGCCAAGTTCAATATGATGCCTATGGCATGCCAATCGGTGGCGGCGATCTTGGCGCTGCAATGAACCCAATGCGCGGCCTGACCTTGAGCAGCCTCATGGGCGGATTCGTGCTCGGGGTTGGATTGGTCGCAATCCTCGCCTTTTGGCGTTGGGTTGTTCACAAACATGGATGGGTGGCGCTCATTGTTCTGTGCGCGTTGCTCGTGCTCATCGGAGACACAAGTGACTCTGCATCGACAACATCCATGGCGTCGATGCTGGCCTTCATCACTGGCTTTAGCGCAGGCATTGCCCTGGCGGCGAAGTTTCTTCTCGTCATCAGACCGCCTACGGAAATCCCGGACATCTTTGGTTCGTCACGGTGGGCAACTTTCGATGACATCACAGATGCCGACCTAATTGGTTCAATGGATAAGGGAGACGGTCTTTTCCTCGGCAAAGAGCAAGAAAAAGGCATCCCACTCGTCTATCGAGGCGACATGCACGCATTGACAGTCGCACCAACGCGAACGGGTAAAGGCGCTGCTGCCATTATTCCGAACCTTCTCCGGTCAAAAGGCTCCATTCTCGTCATTGATCCCAAAGGCGAGAATGCGCGGCGTACGGCAGAAAAGCGTGCTGCGATGGGGCACAACATCAAGATTGTAGACCCGTGGGGCATAGCACAAGAAGCCGATAAATTTGGCCCTGAGGCCGATGCGGGCTTCCATGCCCATTTCAATCCTTTGGACGCTCTTCACGCAGATGATCCAGACCTTGGGTCGGACGCGATGCAACTCGCGGATGCGCTTGTTGTCTCAACCGACAAGGAGCCATTTTGGAGCGACGAGGCCAAAGCGCTGATTGCTGGTTTCATCCTCTATGTCGTTGTTGATCCCGAAGAAGAGGGCAACCGAACGCTTGGCCGAGTCCGGGATATTCTGTCGCTGCCTCCGGCTGCGGATACTGAAGATGAGAATCTTCCTGGCACAATGGATGAGATTTTGATGCGGATGGCGGTCTCGCCTCATCCGCTGGTGAGCGCCGCTGCTTTCCGCATTGCTCAAAAGGCAGAGAAGGAACGCTCTGGTGTGATCTCCTCGGCGCAATCGAACACGCATTTTCTCGATAGCCCGAAAATTCGTGACAGCCTGGCCAAGTCAGACTTCCGCTTCTCCGATCTCAAAACCGCCGATGCGCCGACGACGATTTATCTGGTGCTGCCGCTCGATCGTCTCTCGACGTTCAATCGCTGGCTTCGGTTGATGATCTCAAGCGCCATGATCGATCTGACCCGCACCCCTGCGAAGTCGGACGCTGAGCCGGTGCGCGTTATTCTGGATGAGTTTGCAGCCCTCGAAAGGCTCAAGATTATTGAGACGGCCTTCGGGACGATGGCGGGCCTCGGTGTGCAGCTCTGGGCGGTTACGCAAGACCTCTCCCAGCTCATGCGCCTGTATGGCGATAAGGGCTGGCAGACATTCGTCAGCAATGCGGGCGTGTTTCAGTATTTTGGAAGCCGCGACTATGAGACGGCGAAATACGCGGAACATTTGACCGGCATGACGACAATGAAAAAGCGGTCCATCAGCTTCGGATCGTCCTCATCGGCAACCACGTCTTACCCGAGTAGCTCATCCACTACGGGCCATTCGAAAACTATCTCGTACGATGATGTGCAGCGTCCGCTGGCTTATGCAGATGAGATGATGACTCTTCACCGCGATTTGCAGATTCTCTTCGTGGAGAACAACTATCCAATCATCGCTCGAAAACACTGGTGGTTTCGTCATGTGCAGGCCAGCAAGCCTGTGAAACCTAAATCCTCATAGCATCGCAGCCTTTACGGATACGCGGCGCTGAACCGAACCGATCGACACCCATTGCCTGAAAATTGTGTGGCGGGACAGGCGAGGTGCTCGAACGGTTCGGTCGCCGCAATTACAAACGTAAAGGAGCGACGCGATGTCTCTTCAAATCATTTCAAAGGCGGAAGCTGCCCGCATGCCGATAGCGCAGCTTCGAGCGCTGCATCAATTGCTCGCTGAAGAGCTGGCAAATAGCGAATGCGATTCAGAGCTTGCTCAAGCGATTGCGCACAATCTGCATATCGTCATCAACGAGCTTAGTGCTCGAAATCGGCTGAGCCGTCTGCCACGGCTTTAGCTGCTCTTTCGATTGGGTCGCCCGGCAGAGAGCGGGGCGACCTGGTAGCATGGGCCTCAAGTCAGACTCTTATGATCCATTTATCATATTTTGGTTTTATGATGATTGGATCATAATCGAGCTTTATGCCCTAAAGATCATATTGACATTTTATGAGTTTTAGATCATAATTCTGTTAAAGGAGTCGCCATGCAAAAAATAATCCGTTCTCCAAAAGATTTTGGTCAACTGATCCGCCATGTACGTAAGCAGGCGGGGATGACCCAAAGCCAGCTCGCCGTTCGTAGTGGGGTCTGGCAGGAAACCATTTCCAAGATTGAGAACGGCCATGCGGGCTCAAAGCTGGAGACAATCTTCGAGATTCTGGCCGCCCTTGATCTGGAGATTACAGGGCAAGAACGCTCGAAAGGATCAACAGACGATTTTGAGGATATGTTCTGATGGGGCGGCGTCGAAGCTACATACCGCTCAATATCTTTCTCAACAATCGGCTTGTTGGACAGATGGAACGTCAAAAGGGCGGCGCGATCAATTTTCAATATGCCAGGGAGTGGCTCGATTGGGATACGAGCATGCCCATTTCTCTGTCACTGCCGCTGACACAAGATCGCTACACAGGCGGCGCTGTTCTCGCCGTATTTGAAAACCTCTTGCCGGACAATGAAGCCATTCTACGCCGTGTTGCCGAACGCACGGGTGCGCAAGGCACGGACGCTTACAGCATGCTCTCGGCAATCGGGAGAGATTGTGTGGGAGCCCTGCAATTCGTTCCAGAAGGTGAGGATTCCACGCCTTCTGAAAAAATCGAAGGCCGTCCCCTGACGGATGCACAGATAGGCAATCTGCTTCAAAACCTTGATGTCAGTCCTCTTGGCATCCGACCAGAAAATGACTTCAGGATTTCGATTGCTGGGGCGCAGGAGAAAACAGCGCTTCTCTTCCATGAAGGGCAATGGATGGAACCAGTTGGCACAACACCAACAACCCACATTATCAAGCCGCAGATTGGCAAGCTGCCCAACGGCATGGATTTATCCAATAGTGTCGAGAACGAGTTCGTATGCCTGAAGCTGATGGAAAATTTCGGACTGCGGGTTGCCAAGGCGGAGATACAAACATTTGCTAAACAAAAAGCGCTTGTCGTGGAGCGCTTCGATCGACTTTGGACGCGCAATAAGCGCCTGATACGCTTGCCGCAGGAGGATTGTTGCCAGGCGCTGTCTGTCCCACCTACGCAGAAATACGAAAATGTCGGCGGGCCGGGCATCCCCGCGATAATGGAATTGCTACGCGCCAGCGACGAGCCGAATAAAGATCAACGCGACTTCTTCAAAGCGAACATCCTTTTTTGGCTGATTGGTGCCACGGATGGCCATGCGAAGAATTTCAGCATCAATATTTTGCCCGGCGGACGGTTCCGTATGTCGCCGCTTTACGATGTCCTGACAGCAGAGCCGGAATATGCCGCGAACCGCATTCGCCGTAAGGATTACAAACTAGCGATGAAGTGGGGAAAGTCGCGTCACTATAAAATCACTGATATACGCGCTCACCATATTCAAGAAACCGGCTTAGAGTCCGGTTTGTCCAGAGAGGCCATACAGGAAGTCATTCAAGAAATTTTGGATGACGCCGCACCTGCCCTTGAAAAAACAATTCGCGCGCTGCCGAAATCATTTCCGCAAGTGCTCATTGATGCGCTGTCCGGTGCCATCGAAAGCCGGTGTAAAATCCTTCAATAGAAAATCGCGGTATAGGAGCGATGTCACGTCCAGCTTATAGCTGGACGATCCATTGACGATTGCCGAGTTCCAGTTCGGTGACTTCACCGCCCAGGCGCATGTCGCGGGCAAAGGCCTCGACATCGAAATAGTAGCGCAGGCTTTCCGGTAGCTGGTCAAGAAGCCCGGTGCTCTCGACGTAATCCTCGGCGAATTCGAGAAGCGTGCCTTCAAAGAGCATCACTTCGTCCAGGCGATCGATGATCTCTTCCGGCGCGATACATTCGTATCCAGCGAGGTATATGGCGCGGGCGGCCTCGTCTTCGTCGAGGTCTTCAAATTGATCGAACCATAGAGGCAGATTTGCTTGGTTCACGCCGATTGCTTTGAACAGCTCGTAATTGTCGCCATCAATGAACTGAATCTCATATTCTTCGACGGGATCGCCGTACTCGTTGCGATGTCGCGATGCTTTTTCGCGGTACTCATTGAGCGTTTTGAAATAGAAGCCCACCGCTGAAATGTCGTAGGGCGTAGCATGATAAATGTTGGGCATATTGTCCTCCTTTGCTTTGAACGCAGGAGGCTCGGGCGACTGGAACAAAGGCACGCTGCAACTGCCTTCACGGTCACTGGTGCGGAAGGTCGGTTGCAGTGGGCCTGCCAGTCGCCACGGATGCGGTTATCTCAAAGCGGAGGACGGTTTTGCCCAGGCTCGGATGCCTCGGCTGACAGGAGGCGTTCAGGCTTTTCGTAGCGTTTGCTTACATGCCTCGAACATCATCGTCATATGATTGCGCCGGGTCGAACCCAATCGCTTCATAGCTTCATCGTCTTTGAGGGCACGGTCGAGTTCAATGTCGCGGAAACGGTCATAGACCAATGCCGTAAGAAACACCGATTTGAAGCTTCCTGTAGGCAGGCCGCGTTGCTCTGTTCTGAGATGCCGGAGTGTGCGGAGCAGCATGGGGCGCGGCTGGACGAGCGGAAGAAACTCGCACGCTGAACAAAGGCGTCTGTTGCCGAGAAGGGCTGTTCCTGGGCCATCGACGCTTTCGAACGACTCTCTGATTTCAGACGGACAGTCGAATACGCAAGTGTGAAGGCGCTGCCAAAGCGGATCGTCATCATCAGGCCAGTCAAGCGGTAGGCCAGTCTGATGGAATAGCGCGTCAGACCGGGCAATCATGTCGCGCAGTTTGCGCATGGTTTCGGCGGCTGATCGCACAGAAATACCTGCATTCTCACTGGCAATCGGCACAGAAAAGTTTGAGCAAACCGCCCAAAGGAGCGCTTCGACTTGTTCATTGCTCAGTTTTGAGCGGGCGATGTAACGGTTTGCCATAGAAAATATTATTTAATCTCAGAGGATTAACCTACTCTTCTTCCTCTGATCAGGACAGGTAATTGTCGCATCGCAATAAGCACCGCATTTTGAGTTCGAACATTGCGAAACGGTGCTTTTATGCCGGAAAAGTTATGCACAAAAAGGGCTGAAAGCCCTGAAAATGCTGGACTCTTTAATCCGTATACGGCATAATAAAAATAGAGCCCCCTTCGCGTGCGTGAGACACAAGAAAGGAGTTCAGGATGCCAGACGATCAAAAGAACATCCTGCAATCGTCAACCGTTGACGGTTTTAATCAGGAGGCTCGCAAGGTTCGTTTCGATCCTGAAGCGTACGCTCACCACATTGCACAACTCGACCTCACCGAGACGCAGAAGCTTACGCTCATGCGAACTGTTTGGGACCTTATGGTTCTGTTCGTGGATGCTGGCTTCGGAATCGATGGGCCGACTCTGGCAATGGCTGATAAAGAAAACCAAGAGGCTGAACGCGAGGACAAACCGCGCAAGCAGCTCGAAACGCCGGAGAGCACACCATGATGAATCTAACGAACAAGAAAAGCGAAACCGGCGGAATCGCAGTGATCTATTGCCGGGTGTCGAACGTCAAACAGACGACGCGCGGCGATGGCCTTGGAAGCCAAGAAACACGTTGCCGGGAATATGCTGGCTACAAGGGCTATCGCGTAGAGCAGGTCTTTACAGATGATATGAGCGGCGGCGTCGCTGATCGTCCTGGCATGATGGAGATGCTGGACTGGCTTAAAGAACACCATGCAGAAAATCCGGTTGTCATCATCGACGATGTGTCGCGTCTCGCACGGGGGCTGGACGCGCATATTCGATTGAGAACGGCAATCGGTGGCGCGGGAGGCCGGTTGGAAAGCCCATCGATCGAATTTGGGGAGGACTCAGATTCGGTGCTGGTGGAAAACCTTCTGGCCTCGGTGTCGCAACACCAAAGACAAAAGAACGCGGAGCAAACCACGAACCGCATGCGCGCTCGCGCGATGAACGGTTACTGGGTGTTTGCAGCGCCTAAAGGCTATCGCTTCGAGCGCTCCAACGAAGGCAAGGTTTTGGTTCGCGATGAGCCTCTAGCCTCAATCGTTCAAGAAGCTCTTGAAGGCTTCGCGTCTGGCCGCTTCGGCACCCAAGCGGAGGTGAAGCGCTATCTCGAAGCCCAGCCCCTTTTCCCAAAAGATTTGCCGGGCGGATTTATGCGCAACCAGCGTGTGAACGATCTACTCACTCAGCCGCTTTATGCCGGCCTGATCTCAATTCCAAAGTGGGGAATTGCGATGCGTGAAGGCCGTCACGAAGCATTGGTCTCTGTCTCGACCTTCGAGAGAATTCAAAAACGACTGGCAAACCCTGACCGTCAGATCATCCGTAAAGATATGCGGGAAGACTTTCCGCTTCGCGGGGCCGCGCTGTGTGGTGATTGCGATCACCCTCTGACGGCGGCGTGGTCCACGAGCAAGACCGGCACAAAGCATCCGTACTATCTCTGCTATAACCGTGACTGCGAGAGCCACAGAAAGTCTATCAGACGCGATGCAATCGAAGGGGAGGTCGAAGCGGCGCTCGCAAGCGTTACGCCTGCCAAGAGCCTGTTTGAGCTAGCGAGAGCGATGCTGAAAGACCTCTGGGATGGTCGTGTCGATCAAGAACAATCACGCGCGAAAGAAGCTCAAGCGCGTATCAAGGAACTCGACAAGAAGATCGATCAACTCCTCGACCGGATCGTTGATTCTAACTCTTCACGCGTAATCGCGGCTTATGAGGCCAAGATCGAAGGATTCGAAAAAGATAAGCTATTGCTTCGGGAACAGACCAATCGTGTAGGCCAAAAACCGCACACCTTCGAGGAGATGTTCGAACTCGCCTGCCAATTCCTCGCAAACCCCTATGAAATATGGACAAATGGTACTTTGGCGGTGCGCAAATTGGTGCTGAAAATGGTGTTTCCAGCAGGCATTACGTATGATCGGGAAAATGGACTTCGAACCCCAGATTTAGCCTTACCGTTCAAGGTGTTAGGCGGTCTCGATGGGGGTGATTGTAAAATGGCGCACCGGGGAAGATTCGAACTCCCGACCCCCAGATTCGTAGTCTGGTGCTCTATCCAGCTGAGCTACCGGTGCAGGCCGTATGGCTCCGAGGTCTCAGCCCCGAAGAGGCGCGGAAACTAGCCGCGGCTTTCACCGAATGCAAGTCCCGCAAAGCGGCAAATGCACACCCGTGTGCAGCGGCGTCATGCCGCCTGTGTGCGGGCTGCGTGGACGCCGCGCGCCACGGCCCGGGCCAGCGTGTCGGCACAGGCCGATCCCAGCGCCGCAAGGGCCAGTTCGGCACCGCTCTCCGGCAGCGGGCGCGCCGATGTCGAGAGGGCAAACACCACATCGCCGTCAAAGGGCGTGTGCACGGGCCGGATCGCGCGGGCCAGACCGTCCTGGGCCATGATGGCCAGGCGCCGGGCCTGGGCGGGCGTGAGCGCGGCATCGGTCGCCACGACGGCGATGGTCGTGTTCTCGCGCACGCCGGGATTGACCTTGGCCGCGCCCCAGTCGGCCGGTGCCGCTTGCCAGCCGGCCGGCGGGCGGCCGCCGCCGAACTCGCCGTCGATCTCGTGGGGCCAGGCCCAGTAGACATCGTCCAGACCGGGCATCGTCACCGAGCCGAAAGCGTTGACGCAGACCAGGGCGCCGACGGTGTAGCCCTCGCCCGTCACCAGGCTGGCACTGCCGGTACCGCCGGGATGTGTGCCGGCCATTGCTCCGAAGCCGGCGCCGGCGCGGCCGAGGGCGACCGGTCCGGACGACACGGCGGCCAGCGCGTCGCGTCCGAGATCGCGATAGGGCGGACTGGCGCCCCAGGCCTTGTCGCCGCCATTAGCCAGATCGTAGAGGATGGCCGAGGGCACGACCGGCGAGCGCGGCACGCCGGGCATGTCGAACAGGGCGAAGCCGCGGCCGGACGCACCGAGTTCAGCGGCGACGCCATCGGCGGCTGCCAGGCCGTAGGACGAGCCGCCGGACAGCACCACCGCATCGACGGCATCGACCAGGGTGTGGGCGTCCAGGGCGTCGGTTTCGCGTGTACCCGGACCGCCGCCGCGGACATCGACGGCACAGACCGCCCGGCTGTCCGGCAGGATGACGGTGACGCCGGTCTTTGCGCCCGCGGCCTCGGCCTGGCCGACGGCAATCCCGGAAACATCCGTCAAACTGTTGGTTTTTCCTGGCATCGCCATGATCGGCCCCTTACCTGTTGCGAACGCTGTGTCTATCGTGACCGGAAGAGAATGAGGGGCAAGTCACATGTTGCGTATGTTCGAGACCACTACTGCCATTGCCGCCAGCCTGTTGCTGGCCGCCTGTTCCCAGGCCGGACAGGATGCCGGACCGGCGGCCCCGGCGCCAGCGCCGGACAGTACCGCGCAAGCCCCGGCCGAAGGGCCGGCAATGGTGGCCGCGGCCAACCCGCTGGCTGTCGAGGCGGGTCTGGAAGCACTGCGCAATGGCGGCGATGCGGTGGATGCGGCGATCGCCGTGCAGGCCGTTCTGGGCCTGGTCGAGCCGCAAAGCTCGGGCCTGGGCGGCGGTGCCTTCATGCTCTACTACGACGCCCAGACTGGCGAACTGACCGCCTATGACGGCCGGGAGAAAGCGCCGGCCGCCGCCGGGCCCGATCTCTTCATCGATCCGGAGACCGGCGAACCGCTGAGCTTTTTCGACGCGATCTTCTCCGGCCATTCGGTCGGCGCGCCGGGCGCGGTGGCGATGCTGGCCATGGCCCATGGCGATCACGGCACGCTGGACTGGGCCGAGGGTTTCACGGCGGCGACGGACCTGGCCGAGAACGGGTTCGAGGTCTCCCCGCGCCTGCACAACCTGATCGCCGGTGTTGCGCCGCGCACGCCGCTGGATGAGTGGGAAGCGACCCGGGACTATTTCTTTACCGATGAGGGCGAGGCCCTGCCGGTCGGCCATGTGCTGCGCAATCCGGACTATGCCGCCACCACGCGGGCGCTCGCCGAGGACTGGCGCAATCTCTACACCGGCCGTATCGCCGAGGAGATTGTCGCGGCGGTCCAGGCCGGACCGCGCCCGGGCACACTGACGCTGGAAGACCTGGCGAACTACGAGCCGGTGCGGCGCGAGGCGATCTGCCGGGACTATCGCGAATGGTCGGTCTGCGGCATGCCGCCGCCGGCCTCGGGCGGGGTGTCGGTCAACGAGATCCTCGGCCTCCTGGAACCCTATGACATGAGCCAGACCGGCCCGGACACGGTGGAGGGCTGGCGCCGCTTTATCGAGGCGAGCCGCCTCGCCTATGCCGACCGTGACGCCTATATCGGCGATCCGGACTTTGTCTTCGTGCCCTCCGAAGGCCTGCTGGACACGGATTATATCGCCACCCGTTCGGCCCTGATCGACCGGGATACCGCGATCGAGCATGCCGTGCCGGGTATTCCCGAGGGCGTGGACGCGCCGGGCGCCGATGCCACGGCCGACGTTCCGGGCACCAGCCATTTCGTGATCGTGGACAGCGATGGCGATGTGGTGTCGATGACCACGACGGTGGAGAGTATTTTCGGCAGCCACCGCATGGCCGGCGGCTTCCTGCTCAACAACCAGCTGACCGACTTCTCGCGCGATCCGCGCGATGCGGAGGGGCGCCTGGTGCCGAATGCGCCGGATGGCGGCAAGCGGCCGCGCTCCTCCATGTCGCCGACCATCGTCTTCGATGCGGACGGCAATTTCGAACTGGCCACCGGTTCGCCCGGCGGCTCGTCGATCATCGGCTATGTCGCGAAAAGCCTGGTCGGCATGCTGGACTGGGAGCTGACGCCGCAGGATGCCGTTGCCCTGCCCAATGTCGTGGCGCGTGGCGACACGGTGCGGATCGAGGACGGGATGCCGGCAGAGGTGCTGGACGGGCTGCGCGAACTGGGCTTCAGCATTGATGCCAATCGCGGGGAAAACTCCGGCCTGCACGCGGTGCGGCGGCTCGAGGATGGCTCGCTGATCGGCGGGGCGGACCCGCGCCGTGAGGGCGCCGCTCTGGAGCCATAGGTGCTCCATACCTGCCCGATAGATACCCCATAAAGACAACGCCCGTGCCACAGCCAGTGACACGGGCGTTTCCTTTGGGGGATTTGGGGGATCTCGTGAAACAGGCGCGGATCAGACGCGCTCGACCTCGCGCTCGGCCTCGGCGGCGGCTGCGAGCTGGGCCGGTGTGCGTCCGGTCCAGAACAGGAAAGTGTCGAGCGGGCTTACCGGCGCGGACGCCGTGCGGCCCGGCTGGTCTTCGCGTTCAACCTTGTCGGCCAGCATGGCCAGTTTCAGCATTTCTTCCGACATGTACGCCTCCTGGCTTCAAGGGCGGCCGGACGGCCGCCGGGATCGGTACTCTGCTGCAGCGCCGGAAACCGGGGGACCGGCAGGGAAGGCCGGCGCATGCATAATAAATTCACGGAGACGGATTTGGTTCCCTCCGCCGGAGCGGAAAGCGTTTTCGATGCGCAACACTGAGACAGAACCGCGCCAGTATCGCACGGCCCGGAGGGGGTGGGGATAAGTTGGATCGCGGCCCGCCCTGGCGGCAAGCGCGGCCGGATCAGTCGAACGCGTAGAGCAGCGAGATGTCGAGGCGGACATCGGTGGGTTCGAAACCGGGACGGTCCTCGAACTCGTGCTCGATGCGCAGACCGGTCTGCACCGCCCAGTCGCCGAACAGGCGGTTGGTCAGCGTGAAGCGCTGGTCGATGCGCGAACCGCCGCCGGCATAGGCGGTGGTCTCGGAGGCAAAGCGCGAGGTTTCCGACAGATCATAGCTGAAGCTGGAACCGGCCTCGGCGACCCAGTCGGTCGTCGTCACACCGGTCGCAGCCGCTTCGCGGAAGCGCTGACCGGCACCGGCGCGCAGTTTCCAGTCCATGCGCTGGCGTTCCAGCACGTGCCAGATACCGCCCGCGGTCAGGAAGGCCGACTGCGAGTAAAGGCCGATCTCGTCGCGGTCATAGGACCCGCCGGCATAATAGCCCGTGCCATTGTCCAGCTCGCGCTCGACCCGCAGCTCGACCAGCCAGTTGTCGCGCGTGGTGCGGCCGTCATGTTCGGCGATGAAGTATTCGAACTGGCTGTCGACGCGCCAGCCATCCTCCAGCTCGCGGTCCAGCTCGACGGCGAAGGTGAGATCGGTGAGTTCCGAATTGCCCCGCTCCAGCTGGATGCCGGCCCGGATATGGCCGGCCCATGTGTCGTCCTGCAGAGCACGCAGCGGCGCGGCAAGCCAGCCGCCCGAGCCCTCGGGCGCTTCGGCCAGATCGACCGGGGCCTCGCCCAGATCGCGATGTTGCGGCTGCGGCGCTGCCGGAGCCGGCGCCGGCGCGGCCGGTTCCGGATCGGGCAGCGGCCAGTCGGCCACGACACCGGCGCGGCCCGGCAGATGCGCCAGGATGGCGGCATGCACTTCGGCGCGACCGCCATCGACCAGCACGGACACCATGTCGGCGGTTTCCAGGAAGCGGTCGTCGGACAGGTCGCGGCTGTCGGCTTCCTGCAGCAGGGCCAGATAGGTCTGCGGCAGTTCGGCCAGGGCTGCGGGTGCCAGACCCGACAGCAGGACAACAGCGAATGCGGCCCGGACACAGGGCTCGAAACGGCGCGACGGCATGACGTCCCCTCAAAACGGTGTTTCACCGCCTTGCTGGGCGAACAGGCTTAATATTTCGTTGGTTACGTCGTCAGACCGGTCAGTTCACCGAGGTGAGCGCACCTTCCTGAACAGCTTCGACCAGATCATCGCTCAGCCAGCAGGTGCCGTCCGGCGTCCCGTCCAGCGTGCCGTTATAGCCATAGTCCGGCCAGGCCTCGCAATGCCGGGTCTCGCCGGTATCCCAGGTGACGGTCAGCGCGCCATCGGCATCGAGGCTCCACTGGCCCACCGGGCCTTCGGGAAGCTCGCTGAAGGGCCGGCCGTCATGCGGCTGGGTGAGGACACGGATGGTCAGCGCGCCGCCGGGCTGGAATTTGTAGAACCAGTATTCGTCGACCGTCTCGCTGCGCAGGTCGATCGTCACCTCCACGCCCTCGGGCGGGGTCTGTGCCAGCGCCGTCCCCGCCGGCACGCATGTCAGGCCAAGGGCCGCCAGGCCCGCAAGTGCTCTCTTCATGAACGCCTCCCCGGTTTGCAGCCAGAAGATGAGCACGCGCCGGATTAACGGAGGGTGAGCGCCCTCTTCTCCCCGGCCGGGGAGAAGAAGTTACCCATTTTTCCCGGCCGGATGGCCCGCGAAGGCGGGCCGCAGAGCTTTTTCCCGGCCGCATGGCCCGCGAAGGCGGGCCGCAGAGCCGGGACCGACCGCGCATGCCTTCAAGCGATGAGTCTCCCGTCGGTCCCGGATCACGCTGGCGCGTGTCCGGGAAAAATGGAGAGTATTCGGGAGAGGAAGCGCCCCCTACTCCGTCCGTGTCACTGTTACGCGCAGGGTGCCGCCGCCCAGCTCGGGGTCTAGCCAGCAGGCGCCGTCGCGGCGTTCGCCGATTTCGAAATGCGGCCAGCCCCCGGCGCAGCTGGCATTCTCGAACCGCGGAGCGCCGGTGATCCGGAATTCGCCTTCGCCCGGCTCGCCGATCAGGGTCCAGCTGATCATGCTGGGATAGCCGTTGCAGTCCAGGCTGCCGATCCCCATCCGGTGCGCCGCATCGCGCGCCTCGACCGTATCGTCGAAACGCAGCGTGCAATGCTCCGTGGACACGGCAATGTCGAATTCCTGCCCGGCGGGCGTGTCCGAATTGTCCTGGGCCATGGCGGGCGTGCCTGCCAGCAAGGCCGTGATCGCGATGAGTGCTGTGCGCATGATGTCTCCCCCTGTGTGAGCGTCCAGCCAAACACGGGCCGGATTAATGCAGGGTGAGCGCCCCCTTCTCCCCGGTCGGGGAGAAGGAGTCTTCCATTTTTCCCGGCCGGATGGCCCGCAAAAGCGGGCCGGAGAGCCGGGACCGACCGCGCATGCCTTCAAGCGATGAGTTTCCCGTCGGTCCCGGATCACGCTGGCGCGTGTCCGGGAAAAATGGGAGAAAAATTTCAGATGCACGCAGCCGCGTTTTCAACTAAAGCCCCTCCGCCGCGGGCCGGGGCGGGCGGCCGCCTTCGCGCGGTGGATTTTGACACACCGATGTCGGACACGGCGTTTGACTGCGTCGCCTGCGGAGCCTGCTGTTTCAGCCGCAATCCGCGCTATCTCGTCCTGCTCCCGGAAGACCGCGGGCGCGACCTCCCCCGGGACAGCCTCGTCATCGACGGCGAGCGACGCTTCGTCGACTTCTCCTGCGGCCATTGCGTGCACCTGCAACTGGACCTGACCGCCGGCCAGGCGATCTGCACCGTCTATGACAACCGCCCCGAAGCCTGCCGCGCCTTCCGCGCCGGCAGTTTCGAATGCGGCAAGGCGATCCGCGCCAACGGCATACTGGGCGAAAAGGTGCGCGAGGTGCGGGTGGCTTGAGCGGCCCTTGCCCGCCCACAAACACAAGACGCATTGCCTGGACGGGCTGTCCTTGTCACCTTCGTGTCGCCTGCCTGTCGTGGGCGACAGGGGGCGGGGCGGCTAGAAGACGAGGCCGCAATTGAACGGGACGGCTCGACCGATGGGACTGAAATCACTGCGTCTTGAGAAAGGCTGGTCACAGGAACAGCTCGCCGCGATCAGCGGTCTGAGCGACCGCACGATCCAGCGGGCCGAGCGCGGCGAGACCCCGAGCCTGGAAACCGTGCGCGCCCTGGCCGCCAGTTTCGACCTCTCCCCGGCGCAATTGCGTGAGCTGATCGACACACCGGAGGAGCCCGCCACCATGGCCACGCCCGAGACATCCACCCCGCCCGCCGCATCCATCCCCGCCGCCTGGCAACGCGTCATCCTGGCAGCCGCGGCCTCGATCGCCGTCCTGACCGGGCTCGCCCTGATGCAGGCCTTCGCCGGCTGGGACCCCGAACTCCTGCCCGTCGCCGGCCTCATCGGCGCCGGCATCACCGCCACGCTGATCTTCCTGGCGATGGGACGCGCGAAGGGGGATGAGTGAGGGGTGAGTGAGCTTGTCATCCCGGATGAATGCCCCGCGACGGCGGGGCGCAAGTCCGGGACCCATACGCCCGGTGATCATCCAGATGTCGCCGGTATCGAACCTGCTTTCGGCCGTCAGCGAGCGTATGGGTCCCGGCCCTCCGGCCTGCCTGCGCAGGCCATACGGCCGGGATGACACGCTGTTGTGTTTGAAGAGAAAAGCGCCACTTCCCCCGGACGTGTTCCGGGGAAAGCGCTTGAGCCCCGGACAGCCTCCTACTGCCGCCGCTCCACGGCGGTGACATCGGGGTTGGTGATCCAGCACAGGGATTGCGGATCGGCGCTTTCGCCCACGGCGATCTGCGGCCATGCCTCGCACAGGGCCTGGTCGGACCCCGCAGCCAGCAATTGCAGATGATAGGCCGGGTGGGTCCCGAACGGCGGCGCGTCGGACAGGCCATCCACGCCATTGCCCGCGATCTCGACGAAGCCGCGGGCATACCAGCGGCCGTTTCCACCCGGCTCGCCATAGCCGTCAAACCCGTCCGGCCCGCGCGGGGCCTCTGAGGAGATCTCGGAACCGGCATGGAATGTATAGACCACGGTCATCCCGCTGACCGGCGGACTGTCCCCGAACGTCACGGCATAGACCTGCCCGGCCGGCGTGGCGTCCTCCCGGGCAAACCCGGCCGCCGGCATGGCCAGCGCCGCCGCGAGCGCGGTGAGTGTCAGGGTCGAAATCGGGTGCATGCTGTCCCCCTGTGTGCAAGCTGGCGCTCAGTGTGACCGGGCCGGAATGAAGACGGTATGAATGGGGGACGCCATTCTCCCCCACCGGGGAGAAGGTGCCGCGAAGCGGCGGATGAGGGCCGCGCGTCAGCGCCGCAAAGAGTCTTGAGTGGGCCGCTCCCGCGGCCGCCCCTCACCTTTGATTCCTCTCCCCGGCCGGGGAGAGGACGTGTCTGCCGCGACCACCAAGCGCCACTTCCCCCGGACCCCGTTCCGGGGCCTGCCAACGGAGGGTCAGGCTTGCTCCGCCAGGAGCGCGCTTTCGGGCCGCAGGCGCACGGCGTCGGCCCAGGCGGCGAGGTCGGCATTGCTCATCCCGTGGTCGCGCAGGAAGTGACCGAATGTCCTTGCCCAGTCGAGACCGCTGAAACCGCTGGAGGGGTGGCTTGCCCAGAAGACGGGGCGCCCGGCGATCCGGCCGGCCCAGTAGGGATCGCCCCGGCGTCCGTCCGCCACGAAATGCCCGGGCTGTTCGAACCCGTCCCACACCTGATCGCCCAGCAGGACGATATGCGTGGGATCGACCGCCTCGAACACCGCGACCAGCGCCGCCGAGTCGGCGGCCAGGTCGGCAGGATCGGCCGCCATCCGCGCCGCATCGAGATAGGACTGCAACAGGTTGGCAAAGCCGATCCGCGCATAGAAGGCGCCGCGATCCACATAGGCGTGGTGCAGACCGGTCGCCATCTGGATCAGCCCGGAATAGAAGCGCAACCCGACGGTCTCGCCAATGTGCAGATTGATCGCGTCGCGCGTCAGACCGGGCGTCACCGGCTGACCGCCAAACCCTTCCTCATAATGACTGTGCCCGACAAAGATCGGCCGGAAGCGCGACACCCGGAATTCAGCCCCGATCCAGGGCTCGGCATTGAGGCCGTCGATCTGCTGGACGAGGTTCATTGTGTCTCGCTTTGCTGCACGACGCCCCACTTCCCCCGGACCCGTTCCGGGGCCTGCCGCCCCTGGCAATAACGCACGAAACCGCGACGCTCACCAGACCCCGGAACGGGTCCGGGGAAAGCGGGTGCGTGTGCGAGGAAGAGCGCGCCCGGCGCGCAGCCAGCCATAAATCGCTTGCCAGCAGGGGGACTTCTCTTCTCCCCCACCGGGGAGAAGGTGCCGCGAAGCGGCGGATGAGGGGCCGCGCGTCAGCGCCACAAAGAGTCTTGAGTGGCCGCTCCGCGGCCGCCCCTCACCCTGCCCTCTCCCCGGTCGGGGAGAGGAGGCACCGGCCGCGACCACCAAGCGCCACTTCCCCCGGACCTGTTCCGGGGCCTGCCGCCCTCCCCCGTCCAGGCACCCCTGCGCGACCCTCACAAGACCCCGGAACGGGTCCGGGGAAAACGGGTGAGTGTGTGAGGAAGAGCGCGGCCGGCGCGCAGCCAGCCTTAAATCCCTTGCCGGCAGGGGGCCGTATTGAATTCCCGCGGTCAAGGGTGAGAACCGCGAAGCGGCGGCTCCGCCGCCCTTGACCGCGGGAATTCAATACGGCTGGGTCTCGGCATGGGGTTTATGGGGCGGTGTGGGGGGGCATCAGAAAACGGTGCGTGTCCTCGTTTTTAGTCCGAGCTCTTCCAATTTTCGGCAGAATCATTATGTTCCTAAATTGTTCTGCGCGAGGATGGGGTCGTATGCGCATTCCACTTATTACAATCATCGGCTTTGTCGCTGGCGCCTTGGTGCTTTTCATTCTCGCCGTTTTGGCAGGAACTTTTTTCAACTCCAATGTAGCGAGAGAGTCAGCATCTATAAACTACACAGATTTTATATCAATATTGTTATCCGCGATATCACTATTGATGACATTGCTTGCATTTTTTCTAGCTGTTCTTGGTTTCATCGGATGGAATGCTCTGAGTGAAAAAGTGTCAAGCAAGACTGAAGAATTCCTCGAAAACGGCTTCAAAACCGGAGAGGATCTACATAAGTTACTAGAATCAAAAGTAAAAGAAGTGATGTACCAAGGAGTTTCCCAAGTAGATGGAGATGCGGAGGAAGACGTCAGAGAGGAAGACCCACTATGAGTGGCCTCATTATAGACCGCGCAAATGAAGATGAGCTGAAAATCGTTCGAGATTTCACTTCAGAAAAACCCGTGCGAGTCGCTCGGCTTGCGCGAGCCCTTGGCTTAGACGTCAAACTCGCAAGCCTAAAGCCGAACATTTCTGGAATGATTCGACCTAGCGACGTGTCGCCGTCTGGCTTCGAAATTCGCATTAACAAATTTGAGATGCCGGAAAGGCAAAGGTTCACTATTGCCCATGAAATTGGACACTTTTTGCTACATAAAGAGCACATCGGAAATGGTATTGTAGACTCTGTTCTATACAGGTCAAAGCTCTCAAATACGCTTGAGGCACAAGCCAACAAAGCCGCTGCAGACATAATTATGCCCGCAGCACTAATTCGCGAAGACCTACGCAAGCTGCGCTCGCGAGGCGCCTACAGCGAGAAAGAAATTCTGGACGTGCTTGCAAGAAACTATAACGTGTCAAAGCAGGCAATGAGTATCAGAATTGGCGCGAAATAAATGCTTGAAGCGATCGACTACGTTCCCATTTTACATACGCGGGTTGCGGAGATCAAAGCGCTAAAGAATGTACCCACCCTTCTCAAAGATCTGACCCTTCCCGTTCTGGTCTTGCGCCCTTGGCAGAACGCTTCGCGCATTAATTTTTTTTGGGACAAGGTAGAAGACGCGATCGCCCGAAGGCCATTCGCTCTGGATTTGGATTGGGGCTACGAGCTACGCGAGAATCGTAGCGCCGACCAAGAGTTTGGAGAGCTGAGAAACCCGGACAACGGGTTTCAACAATATTTTGATTTCGTTCGGGGCGGCTCAAACTTCGCGATACCCGTCATCCAGCACCGAGGCGCCGACGGCGACTGTTTTCGGGAGCAGGTTGATAGAGCCAACACACTTGGCCGTGGGGCCTTCTACCGTATGCCGGTGAACGACGCGGGAGCGTTGGTGGCTCTACAGCGATACTTGTTGGATGAAGTAGAGCGGTTGGTCATCGTAGTAGATGCCGGTTGGGGCTCCCATATTCTTGAACATGAGCTATCCGCTAGCAGGCTGGTGGAAATGGGTTTGGCCGCAACAAACCCGCCGGAATTCGTGATTGCGGGAAGCAGCTTTCCCGATAGCTTCGGACACATCTTGGGACGTGCAGAGATACCTATACGCGAGCGGCAACTATACAACGCAGTTTCGCGTCGACATAACGAAGCAGAACTCACCTATGGCGACTGGGGAAGCACCCGCCCGCCCAGTCGCGGCGGCGGAGGCGGTGAAATTCCGCCTCGGATTGATTGGCCTCGTCTAGCAGAATGGGTGTGCTTCAGAGCCTCTGGTGGGGAAACCTACCAAGATATGGCGAACGCTGTTCTTGAAGAAGACGATTGGGACGCCGATCACAGCAGTTGGGGGATGTACCTAATTCAGGCAACTGCCGAAGGCGCTCCGAATGCAATTCGCACTCCGGGCGCAGCAGCAGCCGCGAGAATAAACCTGCATTTGATTTCTCAGGCGGCACATGAAGTGCACGACTGGACGGAAGATGACGAACCTTATCCAGACGACTAGTTAGTAGGTCGCTCCTCCGACTTCGTCACCCTCTCACCACTTTAAAAAAAGAGGGACGTGTACCCAAGGTACATGTCCCTCCGCCGAGCCTCAATCAATCGGCTCCCGCACGCTCCCATCCTCACTCAGATAAATCTCCCCGCCCAGCGCCTTGAACTCCTCGGCCTTCTCCGCCATCCCGGCTTCGGCATCCACCGAATTCGGAGCCCGCGCGCTCCCGAACGTATCCCGGATCTCCTGGGTGATCTGCATGGAGCAGAATTTCGGGCCGCACATGGAGCAGAAATGGGCGACCTTGTGGGCCTCTTTGGGCAAGGTCTGGTCGTGGAAGTCGCGCGCCGTCTCTGGGTCGAGGGCGAGGTTGAACTGGTCTTCCCAGCGGAATTCGAACCGGGCGCGTGACAGGGCGTCGTCGCGGATCTTGGCCGCCGGGTGGCCTTTGGCGAGGTCGCCGGCGTGGGCGGCGATCTTGTAGGTGACGACGCCGACCTTGACGTCATCGCGGTCGGGCAGGCCCAGATGCTCTTTCGGCGTGACATAGCAGAGCATGGCACAGCCGAACCAGCCGATCATCGCGGCGCCGATGCCAGAGGTGATGTGGTCATAGCCCGGGGCGATATCGGTGGTGAGCGGGCCGAGCGTGTAGAAGGGCGCCTCGTGGCACTCCTTCAGCTGTTTATCCATGTTTTCCTTGATCTTGTGCATGGCGACATGGCCCGGCCCCTCGATCATCACCTGGCAGCCCTTGGCCCAGGCGATCTTCGTCAGCTCGCCCAGCGTCTCCAGCTCGGCGAACTGGGCGCGGTCGTTTGCGTCGGCGATGGAGCCGGGACGCAGCCCGTCGCCCAGGGAGAAGGAGACATCGTAGCTGCGCATGATGTCGCAGATCTCCTCGAAATGCGTGTAGAGGAAACTCTCCTTGTGGTGCGCCAGGCACCATTTCGCCATGATCGAGCCGCCGCGCGAGACAATGCCGGTGACGCGGTCGGCGGTGAGCGGCACATAGGCCAGGCGCACGCCGGCATGGATGGTGAAATAATCCACCCCCTGCTCGGCCTGCTCGATCAGCGTGTCGCGGAACACCTCCCAGGTCAGGTCCTCGGCGATGCCGTTCACCTTCTCCAGCGCCTGGTAGATCGGCACGGTGCCGATCGGGACGGGCGAATTGCGCAGGATCCATTCGCGCGTGTTGTGGATATTCTTGCCGGTGGAGAGGTCCATCACCGTGTCGGCGCCCCAGCGGATCGCCCAGACCATTTTCTCCACCTCTTCCTCGACCGAGGAGGCCACGGCGGAATTGCCGATATTGGCGTTGATCTTGGTGAGGAAATTGCGGCCGATGATCATCGGCTCGAGTTCCGGGTGGTTGATGTTTGCCGGGATGATGGCGCGGCCGCGGGCGATCTCGTCGCGCACGAATTCCGGGGTGACGTGTTCGGGGATGGAGGCGCCGAAGCTCTCGCCGTCGGCGATGCGCGCGGCAGCGCCCTCCACCGCGGCCTTGCGGCCCAGATTCTCCCGCTCGGCGACATAGACCATTTCCGGCGTGATGATGCCGGCGCGGGCGAATTCATACTGGGTGAGCGGCGCGCGCTTCGTGCTGTCCCAGCTGGTGTCCTCGCCCATCGAGCAGGGCGAGGAGGCGCTGTCCACCGGCGCGGCCTCGGCGCGGGCGCGCAGCGGCTTGTTGCGCACGGGGAATTCGCGGGCGAGGTATTTGCCGGTCGCCCCGCCATTGTCCAGCGGCGACAGGGGACGGCCCTCATAGGCCTCAACCTGGCGGTCGGTATACCAGTCCAGACGGTGGCGCGGCAGGCCGTGCTCGACGTCCAGCTTGTGGTCGGGATCGGAATAGGGACCGGAGGTGTCATAGACGCGCACCGGCGGCTCGTTGGCCGTGGGGTGCAGGTCGATCTCGCGATGCGGCACTTTCAGCGCCGGCGCCGTCGCCGGCGAGGTATAGACCCGGCGCGACCCCGGCAGCGGCCCGGTGGTGACTTTTGGAGTCTCGAATTGCGATTGGGAGGTGGGCTTGTTCATGACACGGGTCCTTGCTTGGCGGCGAGGGTTTCGATGATGAGTTTCTCGACGGCGGGGCCGTCCGGGATGGCTTGGAAGCAGAGTTCGAGCATGTCCACCGAGGTGTGGATCGTGAGGTCGTAGACTTCGCCATTGGGCTGCAGGTCGACGAAGGCCACACCCGGGAGCACGCTCGCGCGGGCATCCGATGCGCCCACTTCAAGCGCACGCCGGTTCGTCACCACATAGGTCAGATCGTCCGCCACAGCGTCCGGGCGCCGTGATGACCGAAGCGCGAGAAAGGTCCACAGGACTATGGCCGTCAGAAGGGCGAGGAAAATCCCGATCTCGCCGAAAATGAACGGGTTTCCGAGGAATTCCGCGAGGAAGCAGAGGACGGTTGCGGTAAACAGGCCAGCAATCCAGCAGGCGTGCTGACGTCGCCCTTGCGCCCAGGTCTTCGGCCGGTGCTTGGCCCGGGCAAAATCCGGCTGACCGCGCCAGAGCACGGTTTCACCGTCGATCAGGATGTCGTCGATGGGATCGCTCAAACCGCCCTCGCCGCGTGAACGGTCAGACAGGCACGGGACGGTGCATCAATGCCTCATGGGAAAGGCAAGGTTCCATCCCGACGCCGGCATGACCCGGATCCGGTCCTAAGGGTGAAGTCTCAGCCCCTGCCCGCATGAGCAGGGACACCCCTTGGAACTGTTGATGGCGAGGATGGAGAAGCGCGGCCGATTTGGCAACCGGGTCAGGCCTTGGCGACCTGCTCACGGATCAGGCGTTCGACGCCGCGCGGGTCGGCGATGCCGAAGAAGCCGAAATCGGTGAGATGGCCGGCCTGCTCTTCCGGATCGCCGCTGCCGCGCGGCAGGGCATCGCGGAAGATGATGTCGCCGCGGCGGGTGCCGCGCCGGAACAGCGAGCCCAGATCGCCGGCGCCGAAACTGCGCGACCGGCCGCCACCGGTCAGCACGATCGCCCGCTTGTCGGTGAGCGCATACAGCGTGCCGCGCACGGCGAAGGCCTTGATCAGCGAGGAGACGAACAGCCAGATGCCGAACAGGAAGAAGAGCGGCCCGATCACCATCGCCACGCGGAAGAAGACCTGGCTGTCCTCGCGTCCGGCGGAGAACAGCCAGGCGATGCCGGTCCACAGGATGGAAAAACCGGTCCAGGGAATGGCGAAGAGCGCCGTCTTGCCGCCACGCAGCCAGGCGAGCCGGATGATGTTCGGCCGCCCCGTCCACAACAGTTTTTCGCCCGCTGCCAGTTCCGGCCGTACGGCCGCCTCGATCGCTGGATTCATCCCGGTCTCCCTTGTCCCGCCGCCGGAGATCAATACCCGGTTCGGCCGGTTCCGCTATTGCCCGCGTGCGGGGGACCGTCACTCCCCTGTTCAGGGCATTCAGCCGGCATTCAGGAATGCGGAGCGAGGGTCTGATATCCGCGCATGAGGCATGAGGAGGACGCACCGATGATCCTGGCCATGACACTCGCCGCCAGCCTGGCGCAATCCTGGATGCGCCCGCCGGTGGAAAATCCGGCCGGGCCGGACATCTCCGGCCGCTATGCCGAACTGCAGGCCAGCGGCGTGTCGGGCTGCAATACGGCCGGCGTGCCGCGCACGCTGGATATCCATATCCTCGCCGAACCGCCCCATTATCGTTCCGCCAATATCGGCGAGATGGCCTATGATCTGGGCGAAGGCGACGCGCCGGGCGGCAGTTTCACCGTCGCCGGGCAGCCGGACCGCACAGCGCTGGCCGACGGGTCCGAACGCGTGGGCTTCGGCGGCGGCTGGGTTCACACGGCCGGGCGCTATGTCGACGGGATAACCGACGGGCAATTGCGCGGCCGGGTCGAGGTGGAACTGGACCGGCTGGCCGACGGCACGTTGCGCCTGGTCTCGATCACCCGGGCCGAACGCCAGAATGATGAGGGCGTACCGGTCGTTACGGATGGCCGCCTGCCCGACGGCACCGAACTGCGCCCCTTTTCACGCTGCGGGGACACGCGGCACTAGCGCCGGCGGAGGGACACCGTCAGACGCCGCCCGCCACGCGCAGCGAGGCCGGTGCAGACTGCACGATTACCGCGACGATCACCGCCGCCAGCAGGGCGACTGGCAGAAGAAGTTTCAGCAAGGCTTTCATCGCCGGCCAGACTAGCCGCCCGGCCGGCGCGGCACCCTCCCCTGAAGAGGGGACGCTAGTCGGCAGCGCCGTCCTCGGACGCGCCATCCGGTGCGATGACGAGCATGTAGGGCGAGCCGGCATTGATGGCCACGGGGATGTTTTCCGGGAGCGCCTGCATGAGATCGATCCCGCGCATGACCCGGTAGCGCAACGGCGTGCCGTGCTGCGCCTCGAACGCCGCGGCATAACCATCGGCAAGAGCGCGCCGGTCGAACACGGCCAGCCGGTAAACCTGGCTGCCGTCCGGGCGGGTCTCGCCCTCCAGCGCCAGACGGTCGCCGCCGCCGGACCCGTCATTGTCCTGCTGCGGCAGGGATTGCACATTGCCGCTGTTCGCCTGCGCATACAGCGGCACGTAGAAAAGCTGACCGTCGACCAGATGGCGCAGATCCGCCGCCGTCTCGCCGCCACCGTCAGCCTGCGCCCGGGCATGGGCATGCCGTTCCAGCGGGGTCGCCGGCACCGGCTCGCCCTGGGCAAGTGTGACCTCCTGACGTGCCTGGCGCGCCCGCGCGGCCAGAAAGCGGAGGAAGACGGGATCGATCACCAGCGGCTGGTCGTAACTCGCATTGATATACAACACCGCCTCGCCGCTCATCTGCTGGTTCAGCAGAACCAGAAAGCCGCCGGCCTGCCCGCTGAACTCGCCCATCGGCTCACGCTGTTCCTCGGTGAAATTGGCCTCGGCCCAGCGCAGGAGGCGGCCCGGCGTGTCAAAGCCCGACAGGGCCGGCAGATCGCCCTGGCGGCCGACCAGAAAACGGCTGCCCTGCTCCGCCCCCGGCAGGCGCACAAAGTAGAGCGTGCTGTCCAGCAGGGCGTCTTCGACCGCCCGGCGCGCTTCCACCCGGCGCTCCTGCGGCGCGCTGTCCTGAGCCGCCAGCGCCCGGTCGAGCGGCGTTGTTCCGGCCTGCGGCAGCGCGGCGCCAGCCATGAGCGGGATCGCCGCGAGAACGGCGGCCAGTGTCCGGATCGTGCGGAGCATTCCGCCCCTCCCCTTTTTGCTGGCCGGGACCCTCGCACGCCATCCCGCCGCCCGCCATCCCCGGACTGCGGGAGGCGCCGGGTTTTCAGGCAGAAGCGCTAGCCATGAAGCGCCCGGCTGTCGGCCGGGGCTTCGGTCCGGTCGTCGAGGCCGTAATCGCGGATGACCTGTGCCACGCGCAGCCGGTAGGCGGCGATCACGCCCTCGCGCCCGGCTGCCTGGGCCTTGCGATGGCTCGCCCGGTTGCGCCAGTCGCGCACGGCGGCCTCGTCACGCCAGGCCGACAGGGAGAGATAGCGGCCCGGCACAGCCAGGCTTTCGAAACGCTCGATCGAGATGAAGCCGTCGATGGATTCCAGTTCCGGCTTCAGCGCCGCGGCCAGATCGAAATAGGCCTCCCGGCCGTCCTCTGCCGGGTCGAGTTCGAACAGGACCAGGATCATGCTTCCACCCGGCGCAGAAAACTGCGCGCCTCGCCCAGGATCAGCCGTTCCGCTTCGGCGAAGGCAAAATTGGCCCGGCCATCCTCATCGCTGCGCAGCCGCGCCCGATAGGCCTCGTAGTCCGCCAGGCTGTCGAACTCGATCAGGCCCAGCGCAATGTCATTCGTGCCCTCGTGCGGCATGAAATAGCCCAGCAGCCGGCCGCCGCAGGCCGGAATGACGCGCAGCCATTCGCGGGCATAGGTCTCGAACGCCTCCCGCTTGAACGGATCGATCCGATAGCGGATGCAGCATAACAGGCTCATCGCCCCCACTCCTTCGTGTTTGTGCGGGGCGAGACTAGGGCCGGCGCACCGGCAATGTTTCGCCCGGGAACGAAGTATGGAACCGCCGCAATCATGCTAGCGTCGCCGCCATGAGCCACGGACCGGACATTGCCCGCATCGGCGCCCTGATCGGCGACCCCGCCCGGGCCGCCATGCTGACCGCGCTGATGAGCGGCAAGGCGCTGACAGCCAGCGAGCTGGCCCGTGTGGCCGGCATCGGTGCGCCGACGGTCTCGGCCCATCTCGTCAAACTCACCGAAGGCGGGCTGATCGCGGTCGAGAAACAGGGCCGTCACCGCTATGTGCGGCTGGCCGGCGCCGAGGTCGCCGAGGCGCTGGAAGCCTTGCTGGGGCTGGCCCAGTCACGCGGCCACCTGCCCTTCCGCCCCGGCCCCGACGACCAGGCCATGCGCCGGGCGCGCGTGTGTTACGACCATCTCGCCGGCGAGATGGGCATCGCGCTCTATCGCGCCCTGCAGGCGGGCGGTGCCCTTGCGCTGACCCCGGACGGGCTCGCACTGACCGATCGCGGGCAGGGCCTGCTGGACGGGCTGGGCCTGGACATGCCGGCCCTCATGCGGGCGCGCCGCCCCGCCTGCCGTACCTGCCTGGACTGGAGCGAACGCACCCATCACCTCGCCGGCGGGGCAGGCGCGGCCCTGCTGACCCGTTTCCAGGAGCTCGGCTGGCTCAGGCCGCGCCAGACCAGCCGTGCCCTGCGCGTCACGCTGGAGGGCGAACGCGAATTGCCCCGCCTGTTCGAACGGCTGGGGCAGGCAGGCCAGGGTCCACCCGGGCCCTGACACCGGGCTCGCCCCGCTTGCGGGGGAAGACGGAGATCGCGCCTTCGCCCTACTCCGCCGCCGCTGCTTCCTCGACGGCCCGCATCACGCGCAGGATATTGCCGGACCACATCATCTCTATCTCGTCGGGCGTGTAGCCGCGGCGCAGGAGTTCCTCGGTGACCGCTGCGGTCTCGCTGGCGTCTTCCCAGCCGCCAACACCGCCACCGCCATCGAAGTCGGACGCGATACCGACATGCTCGATCCCGGCGACCTCGACGGCATGGTCGATATGGTCGGCCAGCACAGCGATATCGACATCGCCATGCTCTTCGCGCAGCGCGGCCAGACCCTCGCGATAGGCGGCGATGATTTCCGGCGTCGCCGCCTCGCGGCCTTCCGGCGTGTCGAGACCCAGCTCAGCGGCCAGGGCACGCTGGCCGTCGGTAACGGCCTGCGGCATCTCGCCGATATAGCGGCGGAAGGCGACCATGTGCGCCACACCGCCATTGTCGCGGATCGCGCGCAGCTGCTCGTCGTCCAGATTGCGGGCATTGTCGTAGACGGCGCGGGCGCCGGAATGCGAGGCCATGACCGGCGCGCGCGACAGCTCGATCGCGTCGAGCATGGTCTGCTTGCCGACATGGGAGACGTCGACAATGATGCCGTGATCGTTCAGCGCGGCGACCAGTTCGCGGCCCAGATCGCTCAAGCCCGGATCCTCGGCCGGCTCGCCGGCCTCGGTGTCGGGATTGGAGGAGCCGCCGAACTGGTTATTGCCGAAATGGGTGATCGACATGTAGCGCACGCCGCGCTCGGCCCACATGGGCACGTCGTCGACGCTTGGCCCCAGCGGATAGGCGTTTTCCATACCGATCAGGGCGACCAGACGTCCGGACGCGGCGATCTCTTCCACCTCGTCGGCGGTGGTCGCCAGGGCGATGCGGTCGGGATCATTGGCCAGCATGCGCGAGATGCCGCGATACTTCTCCTCGGCCGCCTCGCGCGCCGCGGCATAGCCCTCTTCGGTCAATTCATCCTGGCCGACATAGACAATGAAGAAAGCCGAATCGAGCCCGCCCTCGACCATTTTCGGCAGGTCGACCTGGGCATGGGTGTGCTCACCCGGATCGAGCGCCTCGGTGCCATAACCCGGGCCGATATCGACATGGGTGTCGAGCGTGAAGGTGCGGTCGTGGATCTGCGCCGCGGTGGAGACGGGATAATCGTCCTGCCCCATCGCCGTGTCCGTGGCGGCGCTGTCCTCAGCAGCGGCCGGCGCCGCAGCGGGCGCCTCTCCGGCCGGCGCATCGGCTTGCTCCTCGCCGGCAGGCGCGCACGCCCCCAGAACCAGAGCCAGAACCAGCGCAGACACTCCGAAACGATCGACCCGCATGACATATCCCCTCTCAAGCGTTGGCGCGAAGTCTAGGGGCCTGCGAGGCGAAGGCAAGGCCAAGCCTTTGGCATTCCATCCCGTTTTGGGTCAGCCCGGTGGCCTGTTTTGAGAGCCGGTTACCGGAAAGCCTCGAATGTGCCGGGCTATCTTCATGTTTCGTTTACGGATTTGGCGAGACCCGCCCATCCGCACGCCGCTTGCACCGCGACCGGGGATAACCGGGAGTGGGATCATATGAGCAAGCTTGGCTTTCTGTTCCGCGACGGCCTTGGCCGTCTTGAAGACAAGTCCAACAATTTCACCGCGATGCGCATCGTTTTCGCGCTGATGGTGCTGTACGGACACGCCATCCTGATCCCGCTGGGCAAACCCTATACCGGCAGCTGGAGCCTGACGGTCGACTTCGTCGTACAGTGTGCGCTGGACGGTTTCTTCATCCTGTCCGGCTACATGATCACCGCCAGTGCGATGAAGACGAAAGAGATCTCGCGCTATGCCACGGCGCGCATCTTCCGCATCTTCCCGGGCCTGATTGCGGCCGTGCTGATCGTGTTTGCGGTCTACCCCTTCTTCACCTCGCTCTCGCAGGCGGAATACTGGTCGAGCGCGCAGACCTGGGCCTTCCCGCTGAAGCTGATCGGCCAGGTCGATCCGCTGGCCGGCCTGCCGGGCACGTTCGAGAACTCCCCCGTCGGCCACAGCGCCAACGGTCCGCTCTGGACGATCCGTTATGAGCTGATGGCCTATCTGGGTGTCGGCATCCTGGCCCTGATCGGGCTGTATTCCGACCGGCGCCTGGTGGTGTTCTGGGCCGCACTGACCTGCGTCTTCGGCGCCCTGGTCGCCACGTTCGGCTATACCGGCATCGGCGAAGGCACGATCACCACGCTGGCGCGCTTCGGCCCGGCCTTCATGATCGGCGCCTTCTTCTTCGCCGCTCGCGACCTGGTGCGCATCACCCCGGCCTTCATCGCCCTGGCGGGCGTGGCCGCGCTGGCCGCCCACGAACTGGCGATCGGCTGGATGATGCTCGACATCTTCCTGGCCTCGGCCTTCCTGTGGCTCGGCCATGCGCATATCGGCGGCCGGATCGGCCATGCCGTGCGCAATGTGGAAGACGTCTCCTACGGCATCTACATCCTGCACTGGCCCATCGGCCTCGTCGCCTTCGCCCTGATGCCGGGCCTCAACACGACCCAGCTCGCCCTCATCATGGCCCCCGCCGCCATCCTCGCCGGCTGGGTCCTGCGCGAAACCGTCGAGAAGCCAGCCCTGGCCTGGAAGGACAGACTGCAACCGCGGCGGAAGGTGCGTGTGGCGGCGGTTTAGGCATCGCTCTCTCGCCCCCACCATTTTTCCCGGAAGCGCGTCAGCGCTGTCCGGGACCAACGGGAGACTCATCGCTGGAAATGACGCGCGGTCGGTCCCGGCTCTGCGCCCGGCCCAAGGCCGGGCTCCGGCCGGGAAAAATACGGGTTGTTGAAAGCGCGGCGTCGGACAGGGGCAGCCGCGCAAGCGGCCACGCAAGCCTCTTCTCAAGCGCGGCCTTGCCGCGCGCCCCTCATCCGGCCTCCGGCCACCTTCTCCACCGTCGGGGAGAAGGGGTTTACCCCCTGAACGGGTCCTGCATCAGGATGACGTCTTCGCGCTCGGGGCTGGTGGAGACCAGGGCGATCGGGCATTCGATGAGTTCTTCCAGGCGGCGGACATATTTCACCGCTTCGGCCGGCAGATCGGCCCAGGAGCGGGCGCCGGCGGTGGAACCCTGCCAGCCTTCCAGCTCTTCATAGACCGGTGTCACCTTGGCCTGGGCTTCCTTGCCGGCAGGCAGATGGTCGAGACGGCGGCCGTCGAGCTCGTAGCCGACACAGACCTTGATCGTCTCGAACCCGTCCAGCACGTCCAGCTTGGTCAGGGCGACACCGTCGACACCGCCGACCTGCAGGGTCTGGCGGGTGATCACGGCATCGAACCAGCCGCAGCGGCGCTTGCGCCCGGTGACGACGCCGAATTCATGGCCGCGTTCGCCGAGCCGCTGGCCGTTCTCGTCGAACAGTTCGGTCGGGAAGGGTCCGGAACCGACGCGGGTCATGTAGGCCTTGGCGATGCCCAGCACATAGCCGACATCCTTGGGACCTACGCCCGTGCCCGCCGAGGCCTGGCCCGAGACGGTGTTGGAGGAGGTCACGAAAGGATAGGTACCGTGATCCACGTCCAGCAGAGCGCCCTGGGCGCCCTCGAACAGGATTTTCTGGTCGCTATCATTGGCATTTTTCAGCACGCGCCAGACCGGTGCCGCATAGGGCAGGATTTTCGGCGCGATATCGAGCAGTTCCGCGACCAGCTTGCCGGCGGGATATTCCTCATGCCCCAGGCCGCGGCGCAGGGCGTTGTGATGGTGCAGGATTTCGGTGACACGGGCACGCAGCGCCGCCTCGTCGGCCAGGTCGATGACGCGCACGGCGCGGCGGCCGACCTTGTCCTCATAGGCCGGACCGATGCCGCGGCGGGTGGTGCCGATGGCCTCGCCGTCATCGCGGTTCTCGCGCAGGGCGTCGAGTTCGCGGTGGATCGGCAGGATCAGCGCGGCGGTCTCGGCGATCTTGACGACTTCCGGGGTGATCTTCACACCCTGTTCGGCGATCCGGTCGACCTCGGCCACGAAAGCCCAGGGGTCGACGACGACGCCATTGCCGATCACGGAAAGCTTGCCGCGCACCACACCGGAGGGCAGCAAAGAGAGCTTGTAGACCTTGTCGCCGACGACCAGCGTATGGCCGGCATTGTGGCCGCCCTGGAAGCGCGCCACCACATCGGCGCGGTGCGACAGCCAGTCGACCAGCTTGCCCTTGCCTTCATCGCCCCACTGGGCGCCCACGACGGTAACATTGGCCATTTCTGCCTCCGCGACTATGCCCGCCGCCCGAGAGACATCGCCTGCCGGACCGCGGGGTCCGGACGGGGGCCGCAGGGCGGCAGATGTCGGTCGTCAGATCAATGAAACGGCGGGCTCGAACGGGCGGCAGGCTTAGAACAGATTGCGGGGCCTCACAAGAGAGGGATCAGCCCCGCAACCGGCGTCCTGTGGATCAATCCACACGTTCGTAGACATCCCCGTCCCAGTCGAGCCGGACGATGGCGCCGGAGGCGTCGCGCTCGAAGGCGAAACGGTCGGGTCCGTAGAAGGCGTGGGCGACGCCGCCGAACAGATCCGGGCGGGCCGGCTCCAGCTGCAGCCGCATATCACCGAGGCTGGCGACAAGGCCGCCGCCCTCTTCGACAATCGTCACGACGCCATAGGGCTCGCCGGAGGTATAGGTGCCGGCATATCCGGCCCGCTCGGCAGCTTCCGGCTGCCAGGTCCAGCCGCCCCAGGCCTCGTCGGCGCGGTTCTCGGCCTCGCGGTTGGTGCGATGTTCCAGATAGCGGGCGATCTGCTCAGGATAATACTCCACCCGCGTATCTGCCCAGCGTTCGGCATCGGGATGTTCGGTCAGGAATTGCAGGAACATCACGATGGTCCGGCCCGACAGCCAGCCCGTCATGTTGTCGGAATTGGAGAAGGCGGCGATGCCGACACCCAGATCCGGCGAGAAGGCCATGCCCGTCCGCGCCCCGGTATAGCCGCCGCCATGGATGTAGAGCGTATGGCCGTCGAAATCGCAGATATTCCAGCCCAGCGAATAGCCCGAGCAGGGCAGTTCATAGGCGTTGCGGCCGTCTTCCATGTGCGTGTCCACACCGGATGCATGCGCTTCGGCGACCACCGCATCGGTGAGCCCGCTGCCGTCGGGCCCGTGGCCGCGCAGCTGCAGCTGCAGCCAGGCCGCCATGTCGGTCGTCGAGGTCACCAGGCCGCCCGCCGACTGCATCATGCCGTCGGTCTTGGGCGGCACGTCGTACCAGCCGGCGTCCTCGCCCTGCCAGATGTGGTTCCAGGACTGTTCCTCGAGCAAAAAGTCGGAGGTGCGCCCGGAGGTACGCGTCATGCCGGTCGGCTCGAAGATCACGTCGTCCAGCCAGTCCTGCCAGGTACGGCCGGTCGCGGTTTCCAGGATGGCGCCATAGATGTTGTAGCCCAGATTGTCGTAGTCGAAGCCGGGCTCGCGGGCCTCACCATATTGCGCGATCAGGGCGGGATAATCCGCCGGATCGACCCGGGTGACATAGGCTTCCAGCATGGTCAGCTGTCCGACCGAGATCGGCACCTGGTGGGTCAGGAGATCGCGCAGCGTCCAGGCGGACGGGTCCACGCCTTCCGGGAACTCCACATCGGGCCAGTGATCGGTGATGGTGGAATCCAGATCGAGAATGCCCTGCGCATCCAGCCAGCTCGCCAAGAGGCCGACATAGGCCTTGGTCTGCGAGGCGATATAGAGCGGCGTATCGGTCGTCAGCGGATCGCCGGTCGACACGCGGCGCACGCCCTCCACCCGGTTCAGCAAGACCTCGTCGGCCGTCACGGCGACCACGGCATAGCCCGGTTCGATACCCTCGAACCGGTCGAGAAAGGCGTCCAGCCGGTCGGCCGCACCCCGGGGTGTTTCGGCCTGGGCAGCAGTTGCGGCAACAAGGGCGGCCGCAGCAACGGCCAGCGGGGAAGAAAAACGCATCTGTGTCTCCTGTCAGTCCGCTCCACACCTAACCGGCCGGCAAGCGGCGGTCTTGAACGGATGCAACCCGGCGAACCGGGTCAGGCGGCGAGGAGAAAACGGCGCAGGCTGCCGGGCGTCAGCCCGGTCTGGCGTCTGAGGCAGCGCGTCATGTGCGCCTGGTCGGCGAACCCGGCCTCGGCGGCCGCGTCGCCGGGCGCCGATCCGGTGGCCAGCAGACCGACGGCGCGTCCCACCCGGCGCTGCAGCCGGTAGGCCGTCGGAGCCACGCCGTAATGGGCCGCGAACACCCGTGCGAGATAGACACGGTGCACACCGGCCTCGTCGGCAATGGCGGCGATCCCGGTCAGATCGGCAGGATCGTCCAGCCGGTCGCGGATCCGCTTCAGCCAGGCCGGTGGCGAAGTGCGGTGCGTCCTCCGGCCGGGACCGAGTCGGGCCAAGAGATCGACCACCGCGTCGCCGGCCGCATCCCCGTCCGCAGCCAAAAGCGCGTGAAGCTCGCGCATCCGGTCCGGCGGCGTATCCGGCGACCAGTGCCAGTCGTCCGGACCCAGGCCGGCCAGCGCGGCATCCGCGCCCGGCTGCAGATTGATGGACAGGATGAGCGCACCGTCGCGCCCGTGATAGCGGTTGTCATGCTCGAAACCCGCCGGCTTCAGGCCGATCCCGCGCTGATGCATTTCGCGCGAGGCCCCGCCATGTCCCTCGCTCAACCCGCCGCCCAGCAGGAAGGAGACCTGGTCGAAATCATGACTGTGCGCCCCCATGCCGAGGCCGGGGCCGTAATAGCTCAGCTTCACATTGAGCGCGTCGGTCTCGTAGACCCGCCGTGTCCGGAACATGCTGCCCATCCCGCCCGTCTTCCTCGTCGCTATAGCAACCGGATGCTCGCCAAGCCCTGATTGGATGATGACATCTTCGTCATTCCGGAACGCGCGTATCTCCGGACGCTGCAGCATCGCCATGCGCCGCGTCGATGATACCGCGTATCAGGCCGGCAACATGGCGGATCGCCGGGTCGGCGTCATTGCGCCGGTGCCAGGTCAGATCGACCATGAAACCGTCCATCTCCAGCGGCGGATCGCAGACACAGAAGCCGCTCCCGGCATTCTCCGGCAGACAGGTACTGGGCAGGAGCGCGATCATGTCGGACCGCGCGACGATTTCCGGCACCGCAAGAAAGCTGGGCACAACGATACCGACCCGCCGCTTGAGACCGCGTTCGGCCAGCCGGTCGTCGAGATGGCTGCGCCGCTCGCTGCGACCGGACACCATTACGTGCGGCCACTCCAGCCAGTTCTCCAGAGTCAGCTGCCCGGCAGCGGGATGGTCGCGCCGCAGGATGGCCCGATAGTGCTCGCGGAAGAGTTCCATGCGCACGATATCGGGGTCTGGATCGTCGACCACGGCAAGGGCCAGATCGGCGTCGCCCTGGCGCAGGGCCTCCACCGTGCGGGCCGGGCCGCGCCAGGGCTGGATCACGAGATCGATCCCCGGCGCGGTCTCCGCCAGCCTCTCCAGGAGAGGGACAATGGCCTCGCGGGCCGGCATGTCGGCCATCACCATGCGCACGACCTGTCTGAGCGAGCGCGGATCGGGGGGCGGCGGATCGAGCACCCCGGTGACCCCCGCGAGCAGGGTTTTCAACGGACCGCGCGCGGCCTCGGCCCTCGGCGTCAGCACCATGCCTGCCGCCGTGCGCTCCAGCAGGGGATCCCCGAACAGGTGCCGCAGGCGGGCGAGTGCGTTCGACGCCGCCGGTTGCGACATGCCCAGACGCAGGGCAGCCCGCGATACATGGCGCTCGTCGAGCAGGGCATCGAGAACGACCAGGAGGTTGAGATCGATCGACCTTAAATTCATAAGATGAATAGTGACTGATATCGGATATCCATTGGATCGATTATGCAGCCGCGACCAGTCTGTCCGCAAGACAGGAGGTTGCGATGACGCATACACGGATCATGCTTTTCCACCCGGATCTGACCCGCTCCACCGCCAATGCCGCGCTCGCCGAAGCGGCCTGGGGCATGCCGGGGGTCAAGGTTGTCGACATGTATGGCCGTTATGGCCGCAGCGGTGTCGACACCGACCGGGAGGTCCGCGAACTGCTCGCTGCCGACCGGCTGGTGCTGCAATTCCCGGTACACTGGTATGCCCCGCCCGCCCTGCTGCAGGACTGGCAGGCCGCTGTCCTGACCCGGATGTTCTATATCAACGCCGAAGCCGAGGGCCGCTGGCTCGAGGGCAAGCCGCTGCTGATCGCCGCGACGGCCGGCAATGTGCCCTCCGCCTATTCCGCAAGCGGCCAGAACGGGTTTGCGCTGGAAACCCTGTTGCAGCCGCTGCAGGCCACGGCGCGGCGTTGCCGATTGCGCTGGGCTGCGCCCTTCCTGCTCTACGAGGCGAACCGGTTGAAGCCGGCCGGACTCGAGCGTGCGGCCCGCGACTATCGCCGGCATCTGCGTCACTGGATCGACGAGACCGCGCCCCTGCAACTGACCGCTGCGGAATAGTCCCTGCGGCCAGCCGCGCGGATTTGCCGGTGAGTGGACGGGGGCCGGCTTGCCGGTCTCCGGCCCGCGTGCCAGCCTGATGTCAGGACCGAGCGGGGAGGCACGGCATGACGATCTTGCGGACATTGGCGGCTGCAGCTGCGCTGGCTGCAGCGCCCGTCCCGGCAGCATGGGCACAATCCGGCCCGCCGCCGGGCTGCGCCGAAGCGGTGCACGACGATTTCGATTTCTGGCTGGGCACGTGGAATGTCTACGCCCCCGATGACGGCCCCTATCAGGGCCGCAACACGATCGTGAAATCCCAGGGCGGATGCCTGATCACCGAACGCTGGGAGGGCGCCGGCGGTTCGACGGGCGAAAGCCTGAACGCCTATGACCCGCTGGCCGGCGCCTGGCGGCAGGTCTGGGTCAGCCCCGGCAATTTCATCGACTATACCGGCGGCCTCGACGCGGCCGGCGCGATGGTTCTGGAAGGCGAGATCTTCTACCCCGGCAATGGCACCCGCGCGGCCTTCCGCGGCAGCTGGACCCCGCTGGCCGACGGCACGGTGCGCCAGCACTTCCAGCAACAGGACGCAGACGGCGAATGGGCCGACTGGTTCACCGGCATCTATGTCCGCGTGGAGGACGATCCGCGGGCGGACGAGGCGGAAGCGGCGCGGACGGGTTGAGCATTTGTCAGAGCCCATGCCCCTGAACCGTCATCCCGACGAAGGTCGGGACCCAGATCACAAAGCGAGATTTGGGCTGGATGAGGTCCGGCGCGAGTTCGCATCGTAAAGACAAGTGCGAGATCGCGACGACCCAGCCTTATGAACTGGGCCCTGACTTTCGTCAGGGTGACGGTAGATGTGGCGAGGGATATCGGTACTCCCTCACTCCGCGTCCCCCTCAGTCTGCTGAAGCGGGAAACTCCCCAGCAAGCGCGCCGAGCCCTTCTTCAACACCCCTGCCTCAGTGCCTACAGACCGTCATCCTGACGAAGGTCAGGATCCAGATCGTGAAGCGAGATTGGGGCTGGATGAGTTCCGGCGCGAGCTCGCATCATAAAGACAAGCGCGAGATCGCGACGACCCAGCCTTATGAACTGGGCCCTGACTTTCGTCAGGGTGACGGCAGATGTGGCGTACGCGGTACGGCTTGAAGACTGCGGGTCCCCCTCCCCACGATGTGGGGAGGAAAATTCCTACCGTCCCCAGCGATAACCGATGCGGATGCCGGCATTGTCCAGGGCCTGGTTGCGGCCGGAGGCCAGGATCTGGCCGTGGGAGATGTGTTCGTAATAAGCGCCGACCGACCAGTGATCATTGAGATCGTAATCGAGCCCGATCGCGTTGTGGAACAGGATCTCATTGCCCATCAGCGAGCGCGTCGTGGCGAGGCGGATACGCGTCGGATCGTCCGGCGGGGAGTTCGGGTCGATATCCTCGACGCCGTCATTATAGCTCAGCCCGGTGCGGAATTCGAAATTCCAGTTCTCGGAAAACGCCCAGTTCCAGGCGAGACCGGTCGCGCCGAAATTGGTCAGCCCGTTCGTGTTGAACGAACCATAGAGATAGGGCCGCGGCGACCAGATCAGCTCGAGAAAGTCCGGCGAGGCGAACAGCGCGTCGACCGTGATGTTCGGCCCGTCCTCGACATGGTCGGCCAGATCGTGGGCCGTCACGCCGAGACGGAATTCCATCCCGCGCTCATCGTCGGCAAAAGCCGGAGCGGCCAGGCATGCAGCGGCCAGTGCGGCCAGTCCCAAACGCGTCATAAGTGTCCCCCCTCAAGAGTGTGCCGGCGCAGCGATACAGCGCCGGTCAGAGTGCGTCCAGCGCTTCACGATAGGCCCAGTCGAGCCACGGCCCCAACGCGGCCAGATCGTCGGCCTCGATGGTCGGGCCGCACCAGATGCGGATCCCCGGCACCGAAGCCCGGTGCATATTGACGTCCAGACCCGCATTCTCGCGTTCGAGCAGTGTGGTAATGCCCTTGGTCAGCGCCCATTGCTGTTCGGTATCCAGCGCGGCGGCCTCCGGCGCAACATATTTCAGCGCAACCGAGATCGGCGACCGGGCGCGCTCGTCCTCGCACAGATAGCCGGCCCAGTCCGACTGGCGCACCCAGGCGTCCAGCGTCTCGAAATTGGTCTTGCTGCGGCGGATCAGCTCCGGCAGGCCGCCAATGCGCGACCCCCATTTCAGCGCGGCGAGATAGTCCTCGACCGCCATCAGGGACGGCGTGTTGAGGGTGGAGCCCTCATAGAGCGCCATATCGGCCTTGCCGTTCTTGTGCAGCTGCAGGATCGCCGGGATCGGCCGGTCGGGGCGGAAGCTGTTGAGACGTTCGATGGCCCGCGGCCCCATCACCAGCATGCCGTGCTGGGCTTCCCCGCCCATGCATTTCTGCCAGGAGAAGGTCAGCACATCGATCTTCGACCAGTCGATATCGACGGCGAAAGCGGCGGACGTCGCGTCGCACAGGGTCAGGCCCTCGCGGTCGGCATCGATCCAGTCATAATCCGGAATGCACACACCGGCCGCCGTGCCGTTGAGCGTGAAGACCGCGTCGCGCTTGCCGTCATACTTGGAAAGATCGGGCAGAGTGCCGGCCGGGGTCTGGAAAGTGCGCAGATCGTCCAGCTTCAGCTCGTCGCGGGCATCGCTCGTCCACTTGTTGCCGAACACATCCCAGGAGAAGACGTCCGTGCCGCGCGCGCCGAGCAGCGACCACATCGCCGCTTCCATCGCACCGGTGTCCGAGCCCGGCATCAGCGCGACATGATAATCGTCGGGCAGTTCCAGCAGGGCTCGCGTACGTTCGAGCGATTCCTTGATCCGCTGGATCGCGGTACCGGCGCGGTGGGTGCGCGAGAGCGGCGCATCGGCCAGCGCTTCCCAGCTCCAGCCGGGGTATTTCTTGACCGGTCCACAGGAAAAACGCGGATCGGCGGGCCGCAGCATCGGCTTGGGATTGTCGGTGCGGGCGGGGGCGGTCAGCGTATCGTCGGCCACAGGGCTCTCCTGGCAGCGGGAAACAAAGGTGTATTCGTGACGGGCTGCACGTTGACGCCCTCTTCCCGCCGGGGCAAGAGGCTAGGCCATGATCCCGTCCCAGCGTGACCTTTTCGACATCCCGCGCGAGCGCGTCTATCTCAACACGGCCTATATGGGGCCGATGCCGAAAAGCGCCATCGCAGCCGGCCTGGCCAGCTATGCCGCCAAGGGCCAGCCCTGGGCCTATGACGTGCAGCAGGACTTCTTCGGCCTGCCCGAGCAGCTGCGCGAGCGAGCGGCGCGTCTGTTCGGTGCGCAAGCCGCCGATATCGCGCTTGTGCCCTCCGCCTCTTACGGCCTAGCCACGGCAGCGCGGAACCTGGCCCCGCAGAGGCGCTCGGAAATCCTCGTGCTGGACGGCCAGTTTCCTTCCAATGTCTATGTCTGGCAGGCGCTTGCTGCGCAGTATGGCGCCCGGCTTGTCACCGTGAAACGCCAGTCCGGCCAGGGCTGGACGGAAGCCCTGATCCGCGCCATCGGTCCGGCGACCTCGATCGTCGCCTGCCCGCACGTGCACTGGCTGGATGGCGGCCAGCTGGACCTCGCCCACATTTCCAACACGGCCCGCCGCCAGGGCGCCGCCCTGGTGCTGGATCTCACGCAGTCGCTGGGCGCTCTGCCCTTCGACATGCCGTCGATCCAGCCCGACTTCGCCGTCGCGGCGGGCTATAAATGGCTGCTGGGCCCCTATTCCACCGGCCTGCTCTACGTTGCCCCGCATCACCACGCCGAGGGCGAACCGCTGGAGCAGAACTGGATCACCCGCGAGGGCGCGGACAATTTCAGCCGTCTGATCGACTACACCGAAGCCTACGCCCCCGGCGCCCGGCGTTTCGATATGGGCGAGCGCTCGGCGATGCAGCTGGCGCCGGCAGCCCTGGCCAGTCTCGACCAGGTGCTCGACTGGGGCGTCGACGCCATCGCGCAGACTTTGGCAGAACGCACGGCCGCCATCGCCGAGGCCACAGCACCGCTCGGCCTCGCCGACGACATGATCGAACGCGCGCCGCACTATCTCACCCTGGGCCTGCCGGCCGGTGCTCCTGACGATCTTCTGGCCCGTCTGGCCGCGCGCAATATCCATATCTCCCAGCGCGGCGACCGCCTGCGCATCACCCCGCACCTGTTCAATGACGACACCGACATCGCCGCCTTCGCCGACGGGCTGAGGGCGGTGTTGTGAGGGCGGGAAGCCAACGCAAGGCTTCCCCTGCGCAGCGGGGGAAGTGGCCGAACCCGGCCTGGGGCCGGGTGAGGCCGAAGGGGGTGAGTCCATGCGCGCTGACGCGCTTGGCGCCGCTGCGCGTCGCCCCCTCAGCCGGCTGCGCCGGCAGCTCCCCCGCACGCGGGGCGAGCCCTTGCCGGAGCACGCCTTGAAGCCCGCTCATGCCCACCTGCCGGGCCTGATGGACTGGGCGGCGCTGGTCTTGCTCACCGTGCTGTGGGGGTCGGCCTTTGCCTTTATCAAGCACGGGGTGGAAACCCTGCCGCCCGGCGGGCTGATCTTCGTGCGCATCGCGCTGGCAGCCCTTTTGCTGGCCGGCTGGGCGCTGTTGCGCGGTCATCGCCTGCCGGCACTCAATGACAAGCGCTGGCTGTGGTTCGCAGGGCTGGGCTTTTTCGGGAACACCTTGCCCTTCTATCTGGTCAGCTGGGGCCAGCAATATATCGACAGTGCGCTGGCCGGCATTCTGGTGGCCACCATGCCGCTGGCGACCGTGGCGATGGCGCATGTCTTGGTCCCCGGCGAACGCCTGACCCTGCGGCGCCTCGCTGGCGTGATCACGGGCTTCGCGGGCGTTGTGCTGCTGCTGGGACCGGCCGCACTGACCGATCTGGGCGGCGCCGATGTCTGGGCCCAGCTGGGCGTGGTCGCAGCGGCGGTCTGCTACGGCATCAATGCGATCCTGGCGCGGCTGATCCCGCCGACTTCACCCTCGGTCTCCGGCGCGGGCATGCTGATCTGCGGCGCGCTCTTCGCCCTGCCTGTGGGATTGTTCGAACTGGCACAGGCCGGACCGGTCGCCCCCACCGCCTGGCTTGCCGTCATCTGGCTGGCCGCCGGACCGACGGCGCTCGCCTCGGTGGTTCTGATGCAGGTGGCGGGCACGGCAGGACCGAACTTCCTCGCCATTGCCAATTATCTCACCCCGATCGCCGCGATGATTACCGGCGTGCTGATCGGCGAGACCATCGGCTGGCATGCCGTGCTCGCCCTGGCGGTGATCCTGACGGGTGTCTGGCTGGCCCGGAAGCGGGCGGCGGATCCCGCTCGCTAGAAGGTCAGGGCCGCACCACCCACATGTGGTCCACCGGACCGTGGCCGGCGCCGAAGCCCGGCGCGCGGCGTATCGCTTCGTGCAGATAATCGCCGGCCTTGCGCACGGCTTCCGGCAGCGGTTCGCCGCCGGCCATCCGCGCGGCAATCGCCGAGGCCAGGGTGCAGCCGGTGCCGTGGGTATGCTTCGTGCGGATGCGCGGACGTTCCATCAATTCCATGCCGCGCGTGGAGACGAGCACATCGGTGACGGCATCGCCGTCCAGATGCCCGCCCTTCACCAGCGCCGCCTTCGCGCCCATGCCGACCAGCGCTTCGGCAGCCGCCAGCTGCCCCTGCACATCCTCCACCGTGAGCCCCGTCAGGCGGGCCGCTTCGGCCGTATTCGGCGTGACCAGTGTGGCCAGAGGCACGAGCCGGTCACGGATCGCAGCCTCGGTCCCGTCATCGACCAGCCGGTCGCCCGATGTGGCGATCATCACAGGGTCGAGCACGAGCGGCAGGGCCGGATCGGCGGCTTCCAGCGCCGCGGCGACGAGTTCGACAATCTCCACCGTCGCCAGCATGCCGGTCTTCACCACGTCAGCACCGATATCGTCGAGCACGGCCCGGATCTGACCTTCAACGATGGCATTGGGCACCGGATGGATGGCGCTGACGCCCAGCGTGTTCTGGACGGTGATCGCCGTGATCGCCGTCGCCGCATAGCCGCCCATGGCCGAAATCGCCTTGATATCGGCCTGGATACCGGCGCCGCCGCCACTGTCTGAGCCGGCGATGACGAGCACCCGGCCGGCCGGTTCGTCTGCTTGCATGATGAGTGTCCTGACTGGCTGGAGATCAGCGCTGCTGGAGTTCGCGCAGCCGGGCCCGCGCCCGGGCGGCCTCGGCGTCGGAGATGGCATAGGACGCCGCCTGCGAGTAGAGCTCGCGGGCTTCGGCGGTCTCGCCCTGTTCGGCCCGCACTTCGGCCAGTGCGATCAGCGCCCGGAAATCGTCCGGGGCAAAGGCGAGCATCTGTTCATAGATGATGGCCGCCGGCTGCAGCTCGCCGGTCCGCGTCAGGCAGGCTGCGTGGCGGTGCAGGCTTTCATCATCCCAGGGGTTTTCGGCTACCGCCGCACCGGTCTCGGCACACTCACCCGTCGCGTTGGACGCGGCGGCGGCCACCGGATTGGCCGGTGCTGCCGAGCTGGAAGGCGCGGGCGTATCGCTGGCCGGGGCGTGCGTGTCGTCTGCAGCCGGCGCATGCCCGTCCCCGGCATCGGCGGCATGATCGTCCACCGTACCGGCAGCGCCCGCAGCCCCGCCGGATGCGGCATGACTGTCGCTACCCGAAGCCGGCTGGCCATGGCTGGCCGCGGCGTCCGTACCGTGATCCGAGGGCGCCGCCGATACTGCCGCGGTAGTCGTCGCAGGCGCGTGTGACGGTGAGGCCGGGCGGGTCTCCGCGGCGATCGGAGCATCCAGGCTGAAACTGACGAGCACACCGCCCTGGCGCAGTTCGGCGCGAACATCCTGCCAGGCGGCGGCCTGGCCAAGTTCCACCAGGGCACCATCGGCCACCGGGGTGATCGAGACACGGCTGACGAGGTCGGCGCGGTAGGGCGACACTTCCCGGCTGCGCACGTCGACGCCCCCGATCATCAGGCTGACGCGCCCGGCCGTCTGCGACAATTCCGCCGATCGCGGCTGTTCGTCAAAGGCGAGCCAGACCTGACCGTTCAAGCCATCGGCACGGGTCAGGACATCGCGCAGCTCGGCGCTTGCCGGGCCGGCGATCAGACCGGTGCAGAGCGTGGAGATCAGAAAGGCTCGGTGCATGCGTCTTGTCCTCAACCTGTCGCGTGCCGCAAGGCTGTATCTGGCGGGCTAGCCCGCAGCAGCGGCCTGCGCCGTCGTTACCGGCACCGCATTGCAAGCGTCATAGCCCAGCGCGCCGATCAGCGTTCCATCGGCCTCGCGAACCGACTCGTAGACATAACAGCCCTCGCCGAAGTCGGGAAAGACGCCGCGCACGAATATCGGATCACCTTCCCCGAACAGCGCGTCCGCCGAATCGATCTGGCGAAGCGAATTGACCGCCCGGCCCTCGTCCCGCGTGGCGCATTCCCAGGTCTGCGTGCCGGCATCGACGATCCGCACCCCCGTTGCACCGCCACTCATCGTATAGGCCAGCGAGACATGGGCCGGCCGGTCGCCGAACTCGGCCAAGCAGGCATCGATGGCCGGCAGATAGCTCATGATATAGTTCGACCAGCGATCGTCCTGCGCCTGTTCCCGGGCACAACCGGCCTGGACCGTCTCGCCGATCCGCAGCGCCGCAAAATGCGTGAAGCCGCTTTCACCCGCCGCCTCGCAGGGGCCGGCCTGCAGCTGCAGCTCGGCCGGTTCGCCCGAAGCCGTTGTGCCGTGGAAACGCCGGACGCCGCCATCCAGATAGGGCATGGCAATTTGCAGATCCGCCGCCTGTTCTGCGCCGTCGGCATCGGCGAGAAGCAATGCGACCCGGATGGCACCGCCACTATCGTCCTCATAGGTCAGATCGCCCGACCAGCCCGACTGTCCGGTAAGTTGATAGCCAAAGCCGCGCGGTGCACCGCGCCGGTCGGCCCGCGGATGGTCGAAGACGGAACCGGCAACATCGTCCGGTCCGCCGCCCACGCCCATCATCTCGCTGCCGGTCGTCGCGCAGCCTGCCAGCAGCACCAGCGCTGTCATCGCCAGAAATCCCGTGACCTGCCGTTTCATGCCGTACCCCCTGCCTGGTCCACACGCGCCCTTATAGCGCCTGTGCGGCTAGACGACACCGTCAAACCGCTTGGCCAGATAGTCGACGAAGGCGCGCACCCGGTGCGTCATGTAGCGGTTGGACGGGAAGACGGCCCAGAGGAAGCGGTGTTCCGGCGACCAGTCCGCCAGCACGTCGATCACCTCGCCGCGCTCCAGCGCATCGACGGCCGCCCAGCGCGGCGAACAGGCCACGCCCAGACCGGCTTTGGCCGCCGACACGGCCGCCACGGCACCGTTGAGGGAGAGGCGGCCATTGACGCGGACCTCGACCTCCTCGCCCTCGCGCTCGAATTTCAGCAATTGCGGGCTCGGCTTGTTGCGGTCGATGATCATGTCGTGACGGGTGAGGTCGTCGGGATGCTGCGGCATGCCGTTGCGCTCGACATAGGCCGGCGACGCCACGCAGGACATGCAGGCCGGTGCGAGACGGCGAGCAATCAGGGCGCTGTCGGGCAGATTGCCGATCCGCACGCCGACATCGAAACCCTCATTGACCAGATCGACCATGCGGTCGGCCATCGACAGGCGCACATCGACCTTGGGCCATTCGGTCATGAAGTCGGCAATGATCGGGATCAGGCGGCGGGCACCGAAATCCACCGGCGCCGTCACGCGCAACACGCCGGCCGGTGCCAGCCGCGCGCTCGCCACGCCCTCTTCCATCGCGTCATACTCGTCGAGCCAGGGCTGAACGCGGTCGAGCAGGGCCGCGCCGGCATCGGTGAGGCGGACCGAGCGGGTCGTGCGTTCGAACAGGCGCGCCTGCAGCCGCTGTTCCAGGGCCGTGATCTGCTTGGAAGCCGCACCGGGCGTCATCGCCTCGCGATCGGCCGCCTTGGTGAAACTGCCCAGCTCGGCCACCGAGCAGAAGAGGCGCAGGGCATCGATCCGGTCCATTTATTCCTCACCAGAAAGAGAAAGCTTCGATCGGGCATACTTATCCCTTGCGGGCGAAAATACCAGATTGCGGGCTCGACTTTCCGGAGTACCCCTCATGCCCCTCGGCCCGCTCTTCATCTCGCACGGCGCCCCCGACGTGCTGACCGTGCCCTCGCCCGCCCACGACGCCCTGAAAGCGCTCGGCCTGGCGCCGCAGACCCGTGCTGTCCTGGTTGTCTCGGCACACTGGGAGACGGAGGCGCCCGTGCGGGTCCAGTCGGGCGCCACACCGGACACGATCCACGACTTTCGCGGCTTCGGCCCGGTGCTGGAACGGACGATCTATGCCGCTCCCGGATCGCCCAGCCTCGCCGCAATCACGCTCGATCTCCTGCGCGAGGCCGGTATCGAAGCGGAAGCCGAGCGGCATCGCGGACGCGACCACGGCGCCTGGGTCCCGCTCGCCCTGATGCGGCCGGAAGCCGATATTCCGGTCTTCCAGGTCAGTCTTCCCGCCAGCGACACGGCCGCCATTGCGCTGGGCCGCGCGCTGGCGCCTCTCGCGGACCGCGGCGTCCAGATCATCGGCTCGGGCTCGCTGACGCATTCACTGCGCGCATCGCTCGCCGCGGCCGAGGCGGCGGCGCCGCATCCCGGCGCCCAGGCGTTCCGCGACTGGATTGTGCCGAAAATCGCCAGCGGCGATGTGGAGGCGCTGACCGGCTGGCAGGACGCACCGCTGGCCGGTTTCAACCATCCCACGCCGGAACATTTCCGCCCGCTGCTCGTGGCGATGGCCGCTGCGGGAGCACCCGGCTCAGAACTGATCCACACCTCCTGGAGCCGCAGCGCCCTGGCCATGGATATCTGGCGGTTCGGCAGCTAAGGCATTTTCAGCAATTAACGCCCCTGGACGCAGACACGGAAATGCCGGCGCTCGAGCCGCACGGGCATGTCGAAATCGAGCAATTGCTGCGCGCCGATGCTGCGCAGCAATTCTTCCGCCTGCGACCGCGCCTCGCCGTCCAGCGAGTCCAGAAGATCGGTCACGCGCTGCAACATCCACAAGGGATAGGGAATGACCGCGCGATCGGTCTCGACGACCGTGTCGCCATGGCCGATCCTGGCCTTGTGGAAACCCAGTACACGCGGCACTTCCGCCATATCCGGGTTCTCGTCTGCCCAGGCTGCAAGGCGGTCCGCCGTGTCGATGAGAACGGGCAATTGCTGCGCAGCAAACATGCGCAGCATGGGCAGCAGGGTTTCGGGCAAATCGCCGTCCGGCAGGAAGTCGCCGGTCAGTGCGTGCTGGGGCGCATGGCAGCGCAGCGCCCAGTCGGCAACGCGCGGCGCCAGGCGGCGCATGATCTCGCCGGAGGCCGGGTCCCGCAGCAGATGCGCATAGAGCGGTCCGAGGAAGCCATAGTCGGCGATCGAGGGCCGGGAGCCGAACAGGAAGTCGTGCCGGGCCAGATGGGCCTCGAAGGCAGCGAGAAAGGCCTCATAGGCCGCCTCGACCGCCGGCACGCTGTCCGGATTGATGCCCAGCCCGGGCAGGGCGCCGGAAAAATACGCCACCGGCTTCGCAACCCGCTCCCGCTGCTCCTCCGGTGACAGATCCGGGAAGGAGAAGGCGCCGAACTCGCCATGGGCAAAGTCGCGATTATAGGCCCAGCGATAGTGCATGGCCGGGATCACCAGCCACTCATCGCCGAAGAGTTCCAGGATCAGGGCGGCCAGGCGCTGACGCACACTGTCCGGATAGACCGACGGCCCCGGCTCGTGCTGCTCGACATAATCGATGATGTCGGTCGTGTCCTGCAGGGTGAGGCCCGTGTCCGAGCCGTCATGGTGCACAACGACCGGAATGACCGACCAACCGACCCGCGGCAGGATCTCGCTCTTGTAGACCTCGCGCGTCGACATCTCTTCGCGAAACGGCACATTCTTCCAGCGCAGATAACCGCGCACCTTGCCGGTATAGAGCGACACCGCTGCACCGATCAGCGTGTAGGTCATGCTCGCCTCCCACTTTGAGCATGACCAGACTAACTTGATTTCACGCGGGAAAAAGGCGGTTTTCACTCTTCGGGTACGGCAACCTCGTACCAGTGCTGCACGGCGTCCCCGCCAACGATTTCGCCAGCACGCCGCCGCACCTCCTCCGGTGCAAGCAGGCCGCGGTCGAGGGCAGATTTCAACCAGTCCTCATAGCGCCCGCCGCGCTGGTCGAAACCGTCTTCCTTCATGGCGTGATAGAGCGCAGCCGCCAGCATGTGCATGCCGCCATCGGCCCGCCGCCAGCGCGCTGCCGGATCGCGGGCCACGCCCAGCCGTTCGGACACGATCTGGTCGAGCGCCTGGGTGGAGTCCTCGTTCACCACACCCTGGAAACTGTTGTAGCCGAAGGCCGGGTCGTGGTTCTCGACGATGGAGCGCATCCAGGGATCCGCCTCCAGCCCGGCAAGGCGGGCGAACAGGCCTTCATCCTCCAGGTCGAAGGGCGGATGCAGGATTTCGTGCGCCGCATTGCGCAACTGGGTCTGCGGATCGTAGCTGTGGTGCGCCAGGAAGCGCTGACCATAGACGCTGATGCCGTAGGGCTTTGAAAAACACATCAGATCGATCTCGATCTGCGGCGACAGCCCCCGGCCGACAAGACGCTCCTGCTGGGTGATGACGTCATGGGGAACGAGCTGGCGCTGCATCCCGGCAGCGGCCGCCTCGACCTGCGGGCGGCAATGCGCGTCGTACCAGGCGCCATAGCCGAACGCCTTCAGCCCTTCCAGCGCAACCACCATATCGGGCATCAGCGCGAAAATGGCCTCCGCACGCTCGGCATCCCAGCCCGGCGTCTCCTCAAGGTTCGGACGAAGCCGCTCTTGCGGATCACGGGCCGAGGCGACGATCTCGTCGAGCGATCCGGTCGGTCCGGCCGAAAGGATATTCGCCATGACCGGCCCCGTCAGGAGCCCGCGCTCGATGCGCATACCCCGGTCGAGCCGGTCGAGCGCCCCCAGGGTGTCTTCGGACAATTGCGGCCGCACGTCGGCAATGAGTTCGGCATAGATTTCCGACTGCATTTCATCGCCCGACAGAATGCCGACGAGCAGGACGGCATCGAGCGCCGGCGAGGGGCGGACAATCCATTCCGTCCCGGCAGGCTCACGGTCCGGAAGGGGTTGGGCCGATGCGACCGGGATCAGGACAAGAAGGGCGAGAAGCGGCGCCAATCGGAATTTCATGCAGACAACCTCGACACTTGGACAATTCGAGGCGCCACGGAAGCACGGACATTATCGGCCCGTCTTGAACGGAATTGATGTCAGCCGGCGCGCAGACTGCGCGGGGTCAGACCTGTTGCCTGACGCAGGACGCGGGTGAGATGCGGCTGGTCTGAAAAACCGGCCAGCACCGCAGCTTCTGCAATACCGGCCCCCTCACGCAAGGCGCCCAGAGCCGCGCGTATCCGGCCTTCCCGGCGCAGTCTTATCGGCGTGTCGCCATACCAGTGCCGCACAATGCGGCCCGCATGCTCGGTTGTTACGCCGGCGCGGCTGGCGGCACGTGCGGCCGGCTGACCGTCCATGATATCGGCGAGGAAGCCGCCGACCCAGGCAGGCGGCGCGGCCGGAGCCCGGGCGGTGCCCGAGGCCGCTACCGCCTCGACTACACGATCCGGCCGGCTGCGGAGCTCCGTCAACAGGCCGTCATGGCCTGCGATGTCGGTCACGCGATAGCCCAGCCGGTCGGCTGCATCCCGAGGCAGCGGAATGTTGACGACCCGGCCGCCGTCCGCGCCGAAACGGTCGGCGTGGCAATGGAATGCGGGATGCACGACCAGCGTGCCGGGCACGCAACGAAAGCATCCGTCCAGGCTGGTTTCCTCGTACACGCCCTCGACGACAAGAGCGGCATACGCCTCGCGATGCCGATGCGCGCCAAGACTGGCGCCGCTTGCGAAGGTTTCCGCGGGCACTTGCCGTTCGCTCATCCCGTTGCATCCGGCTTGCGCGCGATCACTTCCAGCACCATCGGTGTCGTCATCAGGGAGACGGGGTCCTGCTGGCGGGCTTTCAGGAAGAGGCGGAAAGCCTCGGCATCGTCCGGTGCGAGAAAGCCGAGTTCCACGAGGCGGTCGGGAGCCTGTTCGAGCCAGGCGATGGGCCAGCTCCAGATCCAGTCGCCAGGGCGCGCGGCGTGGATGACCGGTGTCATCGGCCCGAGCTCCCAGCCCTGGTTGGACAGGATGGCCGGCAGGCGGCGCGCGATCTCGGGATCCCCGCCAAAATGCAGCCAGCTCTGGCGCACCGCTTCGATGAAGCGCTCGAAGACGGGTTCGCAGGGTTCGATGCGGAAGCTGCGATAGTCGACATATTCCTGGGCGATGAAAGTGCCGCCGGGTTTCAGTGCCTGGTCGATGCCGGCGATCACACCGGGAACATTGGGCACAAAGGACAGGCACCAGCGCGACCAGACCGCGTCGCAGACCGCCTCGGGCCAGTCGACATCGGCCAGATCGCTCTCGATGGTCTCGATGTTGGAAAGCCCGCGCTGCCGGGCACCGTCACGCAGTGCGGCGAGAAAGGCCGGGGCCTGGTCGACCGCGATGACGCGGCCCTGAGGTCCGACCAGCCGGGCCAGATCGAAAGCGGCATAGCCGGGGCCGGCCCCGACATCCATCACCGTCATGCCCGGCCGCAAACCTGCGCGGCGCCAGCCGGCAAGGGCCGTTTCGCGCCAGATCGCGTGCTGCTGACCCAGCCGGGCAATTTCCACGGCATCGGTGCCGATGATGTAGTCATCATCTTCGAGGCGGGCGTCGGACATCTCGGTCTCCTGCGTCGAGCGCATGAAGACTAGAGCATTTTTTGCGGAAGTGGGGGGACCGGTTCTGCGGTTCGAGATTACGGCCGCTCAAAAAGGCCGGAGCCACTTCATTGCGATGAAGTGGCTCCAGTGCCGGTTCCAGCCTTGCGGCCACCCGAAAAGTGCGCCCCCCGGCGCCCCCGGTTCAGCGAACGGTTTCGCTGTCCTTGATGATCGATTTGAGCATTGGCACGGCGAGGCCGGCTTCCTGGCGCCAGGCCACATAGTCCGCGGTCTCGGACGCGGTCTGGTACCCGTTCCACGCCGCCCAGCCGAGCGCGCCGGTCAATGCGAAGGCAACGGCCCAGATCGCGAATGCGGCGGAGCGCACCCGTGACGGCCAATGATATCCGGTTCTCTGCAACATCGGGTGTAGTCCTGCCCCGCAACGCCCCAAGCGCCTGTTGGAGCGCATAGTGACGCTCCGGCTGGTTAACGCACCGAATATTGTATTAACCCTGTTTTTACGCCTCTTAACGGTCGGGTTTCTCGCGCAAATTCAGCGGGTTGGGCGCAATTTATAGATTATGCAAGCGATGACAGAACTTCGCCCGGAAGGCGAATTCATCCGAAAACGGCTTTTATATCGGGATGTTGAAGCGATCTGTCCGGACCGAAAAACGGGCGCCCCAAAAGCACCAACCGCCCGTCCCCGGCTCGCAAGGAGCAGGGAGGCGGGCGGCCGTGTTGCTTCCGGTTCGGGTTTTGACACCCTGTCCTTCGGCGCACCCCGATCGGCGGACCGGGGCCAGCGAACCCCCGAAAGGGTCGGCTGTAATCGCGGCTTCCTGGTCTGTGCCCTTGCGGGCGCGTCAGTCTCTCCGGTGCGGAAGGGCTTTCAAGCTGGGTGTCCTTGCGGATCCTGGCTTTCGGCCTGGCCTGGGGGAACCCGCCCTTTCGGGCCTGTTCCGGGGCCGCTCGTCCGGTCGCCGGTCCTTGCGGACCGTCTCCCCTGGAGCCTTCTTTTCCGGCGATCCCCGGGCCGGGAGGCCCGCTTCGGTCGCTGTCGATGGATTGAGTAGACCACCGGACCGCCGTCCCGGCAACGCACGAAACACCCCGTTTCGTGGACAAGTCGGCCCAATCAGTGGAAAGGTTTTCGCTTTCTGTGGAAATCCTGGTGAAAACTTCCAACACCCCGAAAACACGCCCCGAATAGCGGCAAAGAAAAGCCGGCGCAACACGCGTTGCACCGGCTTTTGCAGTCTTTATGCAGTCGCGCTTCAGGCGGCTGCGGCTTCCTTCGTGCCGAAGCGGCCGTAGAAGGTCTCGCCCTTCTCGGCCATCTCCTTGAGGAGGGCCGGCGCCTTGAACTGGTCGCCATACCTGGCTTCGAGTTCTTCGGCGCGCTTCACGAAGGCCTTGGCGCCCACCGTGTCGATGAAGGACAGCGTGCCGCCGGTATAGGGCGCAAAGCCCCAGCCCAGGATCGAGCCGACATCGGCCTCACGCGGATCGGCGACGATTTCCTCTTCCATGCAGCGCGCCGCTTCCAGCGCCTGGGTGTAGAGGATGCGATCCTTGACCTCGTCGGCCGTCGGCTGTTCGGCGGCGTACTGGCCACCCGGCGCGAACTGCTCCAGCTCCGGCCAGAGGCGTTTCGGCTGGCCCTTCTCGGACGGGTAGTCGTAGAAGCCCTTGCCGTTCTTGCGGCCCAGACGGTCGTAGTCCTCGACCATCTTGAACAGGATCGGCTCGGTGCCGTTGGGCTGGTACTTGTCGCCCAGATCGGCCTTGGTCTGCTTGATCAGCTTCACACCGAGATCCAGTGCCACCTCGTCCTGCAGGGAGAGCGGACCGACCGGCATGCCGGCCATCCTGGCAGCATTCTCGATCAGGGCCGGCTTGACGCCCTCGCCCAGCATTTTCAGGCCTTCGCCGACATAGCGCATGACGCAGCGATTGGCGTAGAAACCGCGCGTATCGGCCACCACGATCGGCGTCTTCTTGATCTTGGTGACGAAGTCGATCGCACGCGACAGGGCATAATCGCCGGTCTCGCCACCCATGATGATCTCGACCAGATTCATCTTCTCGACCGGCGAGAAGAAGTGAATGCCTATGAAGTTGGCCGGACGGGCCGAGGCCTTGGCCAGATCCGTGATCGGAATGGACGAGGTGTTCGAGCCGAACACGGCCGTCTCGCCGATCTGTTCCTCGGCCATCTTGGTGATCTTGGCCTTGAGTTCGGAATTCTCGAACACGGCCTCGACGACCAGATCCACATCCTTGATCAGGGTGTAGTCGGTGGTCGGCGTGATCAGGGCAGCCAGGGCGTCGGCCTTGTCCTGGGTCAGCTTGCCGCGCGCGACACCTTTCTCGAAATGATCGGTGCAGTGCTTCTTGCCCTTTTCGGCGCCTTCCTGGGTGGCGTCGATCAGCACGATCTCGATACCCGCCTGGGCCGACACCGTGGCGATGCCCGCACCCATGAAGCCGGCACCGATGATGGCGATCTTCTTGATATCCGCCTTGGACTGGCTGGCCGGACGGCGGCCGCCCTTGTCCAGGTCCTGCTTGGACAGGAAGATGGAGCGGATCATGTTGCGGCTTTCCGGGCGCAGCAGGAGCTTGGTGAAATACCGGCTCTCGATGCGGATCGCCTGGTCCATGGAGACCTGGGAGCCTTCATAGACACACGAAAGAATATAGCGCTGGGCGGGATAGTTGCCGTAGGTGTTCTTGCGCAGCATCGGCGACGCCGCACCGAAGACCTGGGCGCCGGCCGGATGGTAGGGGCCACCGCCGGGGAATTTGAACTTGTCGCCATCCCAGGGCTGTTTCGCACCCTTGGGGTCTTCCTTGACGATTTCCTTAGCCTTCGCGACCAGCTCGGACAGCGGCACGACGGCGTCGGCAATGCCCAGGCCCTGGGCCTTGGCAGCATCAAGCTGCTGGCCCTGCAGCAGGACCGGTGCGGCATTCATCACGCCGACGAGACGCGGCAGGCGCTGGGTGCCGCCGCCGCCCGGCAGCACGCCGACCATGGCTTCCGGCAGGCCCAGCTTGGCCTTGGGATTGTCGGACGGCATGACGCGGTAATGGCAGGCCAGCGCAATCTCGAACCCGCCGCCCAGGGCGAGGCCGTTGATCGCCGCAGCAATCGGCTTGCCGCAGGTTTCCAGGGCGCGGAAGGTCTTGTTGAGACGGAAGCACTGTTCGAACAGTTTCTGCTTCATCTCCTCTTCCGGCAGCTTGGCCAGCGCGTCATTCGCCCCGCCCAGCTCGGACAGGTCGGCGCCGGCGCAGAAGGCGTCCTTGCCGGAGGTGATGACGACACCCTTGATGCTGTCGTCCTCGATGATGGTCTTCGTCAGCGCGTCGAAGTCGTCCATGACATCGGCGGAGATGACATTCATCGACTTGCCCGGGCTGTCGAACGTGACCAGGGCAATGCCGTCTTTATCGGTTTCCAGTGTGAAGTTTTTCAGGGACATCAGGATTTCTCCTCGTCGGACGCATCGCCGTCGCTGGCGGCGTCCCGCTTGTTCTTCAATTCCTTTGCCTTGGCAGCGCCGAAGGCGAGAGAGAGTGACATGCCGAAGGCGACACCGAGAGAAATCCCGATCGCGAGGCTTTCCAGCGCCACACCCAAGGATACACCCAGGGCCAGGCCGATCGGCAGGCCGAGGGGCAGACCCAGAGCGAGGGCGTTGTCCTCGGATTGAGGGGTTTCGTCTTTGTCGCCGCTCATCGGCCTACACCCGCTCGATGATCGTCGCGGTGCCCATGCCGCCGCCGACGCAGAGCGTGGTCAGCGCGGTGGACTTGCCGGAGCGTTCCAGCTCGTCGAGCACGGTGCCCAGGATCATCGCGCCGGTGGCCCCCAGCGGGTGACCCATGGCGATGGCGCCGCCATTGACGTTCATGATGTCATGGTCGATCTCGTAGGCCTGCATCAGGCGCAGCACGACGGCGGCAAAGGCCTCGTTGAGCTCCCACAGGTCGATGTCCGACGCATTCATGCCGGCTTTCTTGAGCACTTTCTCGGTCACCGGGACCGGGCCGGTCAGCATGATGGTCGGTTCCGAACCGATCGAGGCCATGGCCCGGATGCGGGCGCGCGGCTTGAGGCCCGCCTTCTCGCCGGCTTCCTTCGAGCCGACCAGCACCATGCCGGAGCCGTCAACGATACCGGAGGAATTGCCGCCCGTGTGGACCCAGTTGAGGTATTCCACTTCCGGATAACGCTGGGTGGCAACAGCCTCGAAGCCGACGAAATCGGACAGATCCTTGAAGGCAGACTTCAGCGAGCCCAGGCCCTGCATGTCGGTGTCCGGACGCATATGCTCGTCATGGTCGAGAATGGTGACGCCGAGCTGGTCCTTCACCGGCACGACCGATTTGGCGAACCGCTTCTCGGCCCAGGCGCGGGCCGCGCGCTTCTGGCTTTCCACGGCATAGGCATCGACATCGTCGCGGGAGAAGCCGTACTTGGTGGCAATCAGGTCGGCCGAGACGCCCTGCGGCACGATATAGTGGTCGAAGGAAATCTCCGGATCGGAGCCCATCGCGCCGCCATCCGAGCCCATCGGCACGCGCGACATGGCTTCCACACCGCCGCCGATGGCGAAATCGGCCTCGCCGGACATCACCTTGGCGGCCGCGACATTCACCGCTTCCAGGCCCGAGGCGCAGAACCGGTTGATCTGGTAGCCGGCGGTCGTCTCGGCGTAGTTGGCATTGATCACGGCCGAGCGCGAGATGTTCGCACCCTGCTCGCCCACCGGCGAGACAACGCCCATGATCACATCGTCGACCAGGGAGGTGTCGAGATTATTGCGGTCACGGATCGCCTCGAGCTGCTGGGTGGCCAGCTGCAGCGCGGTGATCTCGTTGAGCGCTCCGTTTTTCTTCTTGCCCCGCGGGGTTCGCGTGGCGTCGTAGATATAGGCTTCGGTCATCTTGGCTTCCTTTCCCTTTGCGGGCTGGTTTCCTTTATCGACTCTGGACGCATTTCCGTCCTCCTCCTCGATGGGGGAGGGGGACCACGGCGCAGCCGTGGTGGAGGGGGTGGGGGCGAGGTATTTGCTTGTTCTTCGTCACCGGGTTTCACCCCTTCCGACCCGGCGCTACGCGCCGGCCCACCTTCCCCATCAAGGGGAAGGATGAATTCCATTCGCTACTCATCCTCATCGTCCTCCTGGTCTTCGACCATGTGGAAGGCGACGGCGTGTTCGCCGCGTTCGTTGAGGGCGTGCGCCAGGCGCAGGCGCTCCTCGACGGGCTTGTTCTGGGAGAGCTTGGCCTTGCCCTCCAGGCGGTTGATCTCGAACTCGAAGGCCTGGATCCCGGCCTCGAGGCGGGCCCGGCGCTTGGGATCGATATCGGTGATCCGCCATTCGGCTTCAAAGTCGGCGATCTGCGACGAAAGCGCCCGCTCGGCCTCTTCGCCTTCCAGCGGCACCAGCGTACCGAAAGCGTGGACGGCGACATAATTCCAGGTCGGCACATTAACCGACGGGTTGGCGTACCAGGTGGGCGAGACATAGGCGTGCGGGCCGGAGAAGACGGCGATCGCCTCCTTGCCCTGGCGGATCGCCTCGGCCATCGGATTGGCCGCCGCGACATGGCCGATCAGCACCTGGCGCTCATCGGCCAGCTTCAGCGGGATATGCGTCGCCGCCAGGTCCGGCATGCCCGGCACCAGCACCAGCGCAAAGTCATAGGTGCGCATCACCGAGCGCATCTCGGACTCATCGGTCATGCGGAAGGCGGGCGGGATGTACATCTAGGGGGCCTCAGTAAAGCGACACATTGCGATGCTCCTGCACTGAGTGCATCAGATCAAACATCTGCCCGGCCACTCGCGAAAGCGTTTCGCGGCGGCGGCGACGAACGGACGCGTGCGCTGTCCCCTCTCCTCTTACTTCCGGCTCCCGAGAGCTAAAAAACTCTCTGATCCGCTCTAGCTGCGCTCGTGTGTTGTCGTCGGGCAGATCGTCATCAAGCAATGTACCAATGTGATATATGTATGCATTCACGAGCCGCTCACCCATTGGCTTCGCGCTGGTGGCGAGCAGCCTTACGGCTTCAGTGGTGTGTTGAGCGGCTCGGGTGTACAGCATTCCCTACAGCGTCCTCGCAATGAGCAGTTTCATGATCTCGTTGGTGCCGCCATAGATGCGCTGGACGCGGCTGTCGCGCCACATGCGGGCGATAGGGTATTCATTCATGTAGCCATAGCCGCCGTGCAGCTGCACGCATTCGTCGATCACCTCGTTCTGGGCATCCGAGACCCAGTATTTGGCCATCGAGGCGGTGGCGGCATCCAGCTCGCCCTTCATCAGGCGTTCCGAACAGTGATGGACGAAGACTTCGGCGAGGGTCGCTTTGGTCTTGCATTCGGCGAGCTTGAACTGGGTGTTCTGGAATTTCAGGACCGGCCGGCCGAAAGCCTCGCGTTCCTTGACGTAATTGATCGTCTCATGGAGCGCGCGCTTCATGGCGCCGACGCCCTGCACCGCGATCTGCAGGCGTTCCTGGGGCAATTGCTGCATCAGCTGGATGAAGCCCTGGCCTTCTTCCAGACCCAGCAGGGCGTCCGCCGGCACCCACATGTCCTCGAAGAAGAGCTCGGCCGTGTCCTGGGCCTTCATGCCGACCTTGTCCAAGAGGCGGCCGCGCTTGAAACCCTCGACCTTGTCGGTCTCGACCATGAAGAGCGAGACACCGTCGAACCCCTTGGTCGGGTCGGTCTTGGCGACAACGATCACGAAATTCGCCGAGCCGCCATTGGTGATGAAGGTCTTGGAACCGTTGATGCGGTAGCCATTGCCATCCTTGACGGCGGTCGTCTTGACGTTCTGCAGGTCCGAGCCGGTGCCCGGCTCGCTCATCGCGATGGCGCCGATCAGCTCGCCGGAGACCATGCGCGGCAGGATGGATGTCTTCTGCTCGTGCGAGCCGTAGTGGATGACGTAGGGCGCAATGATGGAATTGTGCAGACCGACGCCCCAGCCCGACGCGCCGACTTCGGCTCCGGCGGTGTGGAAGACGTATTCATGGCCCCAGTCGCCGCCGGCCCCGCCGTATTCCTCGGGCACGGACGGGCACAGGATCCCGGCCTCGCCGGCCTTGGTCCAGATCGCGCGATCGACCATGCCGGCCTTCTCCCAGGCCTCGGCATTGGGCACGCATTCGCGCGCCATGAAGCCGCGTACGGCATCCTCGAAGATGCGCACATCCTCGCGTTCGAGAAAATCCGGCCGCGGTACGTTGAGCGGGTCCTGAAACATCAACCATCCTCCCCAGGGGTCGTTCTTGTCCTTGTTGTATGCCGGCGCCGTGTATCGGTGGCGCGACAGGCGGGCCGCTTCTTCATGAACGGTCCCGCCCGGTCAGCCGTTTGCCTAGAAGGCCTCTTCTTCCAGCGCCATCATCGTGTCGGCGCCGGCTTCGACCTTGGCCAGATGCATTGCCGCTTCCGGGACCCAGCGGTCGAGGAAATAGCGGCCGGTCTTCAGCTTGGCGGCATAGATCGGATCGGTGTCGCCCGCCGCGATCTTCGCCGAAGCCGTCTTGGCCATGCGGGCCCACATATAGGCCAGGCAGGTCAGGCCGAAGAGGTTGAGATAGTCGTGGCTGCCTGCACCGGCATGATCGAAATTGTTCAGCGCATTGTTCATCAGCCAGTCGGTGGCCTGCTTCAGCTTGCCCTTGCAGCCGGCAACGGCATCGACAAAGGCCTGCGTCTCGTCATTGCCGCCTTCGGCGACAAAGGCGTCGATCTCGGCAAAGAAGGAGGTGATCGGGCGCATGCCGTTCATCGCCAGCTTGCGGCCCACAAGATCGAGCGCCTGGATACCGTTCGTGCCCTCATAGATCATGGTGATGCGGGCATCGCGCAGAAGCTGGGACGCGCCCCACTCCTCGGTGAAGCCGGAGCCGCCATGCACCTGCAGGCCGTTGGAGACCATGTCATAGCCCTTGCCGGTGAGGTAGGACTTCACGATCGGGGTCAGCAGCGCCATGTAGTCGCCGGCCTTCTCGCGCACGGCCGGATCGTCGGACTTCTCTTCCAGATCGCCCTGCAGCGCGGTCCACAGCGCGAAACAGCGCGCGCCTTCCACAAAGCATTTCTGGTCCATCAGCATGCGGCGCACATCCGGGTGCACAATGATCGGATCGGCCGGACCGTCCTGGTTCTTCGGACCGGTCAGCGAACGGCCCTGCAGGCGGTCCTTCGCGAAGGCGAGGGATTGCTGATAGGCGGCCTCGGCAATGGCATAGCCTTGCAGGCCGACACCGAGGCGGGCTTCGTTCATCATGATAAACATGACTTTGAGGCCCTTGTTCTCCTCGCCCACGAGCCAGCCGGTCGCCTCGTCATAGTCCATGACGCAGGTGGCGTTGCCGTGAATGCCCATCTTCTCTTCCAGGCCGCCGCACTTCAGCGTGTTGCGTGTCCCGGGATCGCCGTTTTCGTCGGGAATGAATTTCGGCACGACGAAGAGCGAGATGCCCTTCACGCCATCCGGCGCGCCCTCGATACGGGCCAGGACGAGATGGACGATATTCTCGGCCATGTCGTGCTCGCCGGAGGAGATCCAGATCTTCTGGCCGGTGATCTTGTAGGACCCGTCGGCCTGCGGCACGGCCTTGGTGCGCAGGAGGCCCAGATCGGTACCGCAATGCGGCTCGGTCAGGTTCATCGTCCCGCCCCACTGGCAGGAGATCATCTTGGGCAGATAGAGCTGTTTCTGCTCGTCCGTACCGGCAGCCGCCAGCGCGGCGGCCGCGCCCAGCGTCAGGCCCGGATACATGCCGAAGGCCATATTGGCCGACGACACCATCTCGTTGACGGCCAGGTTCAGCACATGCGGCAGGCCCTGCCCGCCATATTCCGGATCGGACGACAGGGCCGTCCAGCCGCCTTCGGCCATCTGCTTGAACGCATCCTTGAAGCCGGTCGGCGTTTTCACATTGCCGTCCGCATCGCGCGTACAGCCTTCCACATCGCCGACCTTGTTCAGCGGCGCCAGCACGCCCTCGGTGAACTTGGCACCCTCCTCGAGGATGGCATCGACGGTGTCGGTGTCGGCATCGGCAAAGCCGGGCAGGCTGGAATACTGGGCGATATCGAGCACGTCGTGCAGGACGAAACGCTGGTCGCGGACCGGGGCGCGGTAGGAGGCAGTCATGGGTAAAGTCTCCGAAGGGGCGTTGTGTGGTTCTCGGAACGGGGTGTTGTTCGGGTCAGCCGGCGCTCACCCCCGACCAGGGGTCGAGGCGCGCCTGGGCCAGTGCCTCGAAGGCACGGGCACGGCGGCGGACATCGTCCGGCGGCGTACGGTCTTCCAGGCGCTCGCGCATCCAGTCGAGGCCGGCCTGAAGCTCGGCAATGGCGCGCTCGACATCCTCGCGCTGGCGCTTGAGCACTTCGATACGGCCGACAAAGCGGTCGATCGCCGGCTCCAGGCGCTCGCGGCCGCCGCGGTCGATCGCCTCGAGATCTAGGATTTCCTTGATCTCGTCGAGGGCGAAGCCGACGCGCTTGCCGCGCAGGATGAGTTCGACCCGGGCCCGGTCGGCGGCGGAATAGATCCGCGCCGCGCCACGGCGATCCGGATTGATCATCCCTTTCTGTTCGTAAAAGCGCAGGGTGCGCGGGGTCACGCCGAACTCGTGGGCGAGCTCGCGGATGGTGAATTCGGAATCGGGAGCGACCGGTTTGACCATGGAGTGAATGGTGTTCACAAACTTACGCGAACGTCAACGTCAAATCTGTGACATCGGGCAATTCTGTGGCAGACCCGCCTTTGCCCTTCCATCGCGGCGCCACTCGCGGCAGAGTCGCGCCATGCCGATCCTTGACCGTTCTTTCGCGTATGCCCTCGGGGCCCTGTCCACCCTGCTCGCCGCCGCCCCGTCCGGGCTGGCGCAACAGGCCGATGCCCCCCAGCCCGAACCGGGCTTTTCCATTCTCGATCCGGATGCGGAGCGGGACGAGGCAACGCCTCCCGCCACGAACGAAGCCTCGGCAGCCGTGCAGGCCGCCATCGCGGGCCCCTGGCTTGATCGCGAACACTACCTCCAGGCCCGCGGCAATCGCAGCGACGCCGTCATCCGCACCCGCTGGCGGGTCGAGACTGTCTCCGTCGAAGGCGAGCGTATCGGCACGGAACAGCGCGAGATCGTCATCGGCGACGGCTATGCCACGGAGCCGGGATCGAGCGAGGACCGCACCATCCAGGACTTCGCGACCGGTCGCACACTCACCCGGATCCAGTCCCTGGACGGCCCGGTCATGCGCAACACGCCGATCGTGGCCCACGTCCATCGCCAGATGAATACATTCGCCTTCTACACCCAGGGCGGCGAGCTGTCCGAGGTGACCGGTCCCGGCGGCATCCAGTTCGAACGCTTCTGGATCGAGGCCGCCATGGGGGTGCGCCTGTCCAGCGTCGACCTGCTGGTCGAGATCGATGACGAGGGCCATACCGGCGTGCGGCGCTCGACGCTGGGCAGCGAGATTTTCGGCTTCGACACCGACAATACCGGCACGCGCGAACAAGCCGAACTGTTCCGCGCCTGGATGCGCCACGCCCTGGCGATCCACCCCGACGCCCTGTCTGAGCTCGACCCGGAATTCGGCATTCCCGAGCGTTTCAGCTTTGTCGTGTTCAGCCCCTCCAGCCCGGCGGGCCGGCGCGAGACCTGGACCCGGCTCAATGCCAGCACGGGCGAAGCCGCCTTCCCCTGGCCCGAGAACGTCCCGCCGGCCCCGGCGGAAGGTTATGAGGTCGCCAATCCGGCGACGACGCGCCTGCTCGCAGCGGGGCTTGAAGCCATGCGCGCGCCGGCTGCAGCCCGGCCGACCGATTCCACCTTCATTGCCGCGTCGCAGGCCGCCCAGCGGCGCGCCGACATGGCCGGCGCCTATCTCGCGCTCTACCAGTCCGGCCATCATTCCGGCCCCTGCCAGCCCCGCTCCGCCCGGCCGTTGTGCAACCGTTTCAGCCAGATCACGGCCGCCGGCATCGGCAATGCCGAGTTCGAGACCCTGTCCTCGGCGATGGCGGCAATGAGCGACAACCCGGCCGCCGCGCTGGACACTTTCCGCACTCATCTGCACCGCGATGCCTTTGCCGGTGCAGCCGCCCATGCACTCGCCGCCCAGACCGTTGCCGCCCTGCGCACGACGGATGGTGAAGCCGCAACCGACCTCGATCCGCTCGCCCTGTTTGCCGACAGCGCAGAAGACGATCCCCATGCCCCGCTGACCTATTGGCATGCCGGCCGGTATGCCGCCGGGGCCGGGGATGTCGAGTCGGCCTGGCTGCTGTTCGACCTTGCCCGCGCCCTGCCGGCCGACGGACCGCTTCCCATCACCCAGGAAGCCACGGCAATGCAGGAACAATTGCGGACACTTGCGCCCGGTTTCTTCGGTCCCGCCCAACAGCGTTAATACGGTAATCCACACATTTTACGGCGCGTTAACCGAGTCAGAGCCTTGTGTTGACTCATGAAATTGGCTTGTGGGTCAACGCCTGCGATTCGGTGTGAAAACACTACATCTTGGGTCCCGGGCTTCGGTTTACACAATATTAACCGCAGAATAGCGTGGAGCGGTTAGGTTTGAGCGAGCGATTCGGAATGTCGTCCAGTGGTCCTTGGAGCGTGAAAGGGATCGATCCCCGCGCCCGGGCGCGCGCCAAAACCGCGGCGCGGCGCGAGGGTCTGACGCTGGGCGAATGGATCAACCGTGTCATCCTCGACGGTTCCGACCCGTCCAACCCGCAATGGGACGATGCGCTGGAAGCCTATCCGGGCTTCGGCGGCGGCTCTGCCCTGAGCGAGGAGGACGACCGTCTGCTGCGCGCCATGGTGAACCGTCTCACCGAGCGCGTGGAATCCTCCGAGAAACTCTCCGCCCGCACCCTGTCCGGCATCGACAAGGCGATCACCCAGCTGGCGGACAAGATCAGCAAGAATGGCGAGCGCTACAGCGCCGAGCTGGCCGCGGCCCAGGAAAGTCTCGAACGCGTCCGCAAGGGCCAGGACGAGCTGGGCGATCGCGTCCGCTCTCTGGAAACCACGCCGCCGGGCTCCGGTTCCACCGAGGATGTGCGCGCGGTCGAGACCACGATCATGAAGCTGGCGCGCCGGCTCTATGAACATGAAAACGACACCGCCGCGCGGTTGCACGCCGTCGACGAGGACACGCGCTCGGTCTCCGAAACGCTGGAAGCGCGCCTCGCCCGGCTGGAAGCGCGCGCCGAGGACACGGTCGACCGCAATCGCAAGCGGGACGATGAGACCGCCCGCACGATTAGCGGCCTGCGCACGGCCACCGAGACCCTGAAGGCCCGCGTCGAGGGGGCCGAACGCATCACCAATGACGCCGCGCGTGCCCTGGAGAGCTCGGTCGCCCGTCTCGACGATCGCATGCGGAATCTTGAGACCCGCAATTCCGGCGACACGGTTGAACTGGAACGCCGTTTCGAACGCCTGTCCGACGATGTCGCGCGGATCATCGCCGAAACCCGCAGCCAGGTCGCCCAGGCCGTGTCCGGTGCCGCCTCCGAGCCGCGCATCGACCGTCTCGAGGATGCCCTCACCCGGGCGATGACCCGGATGGACGAGGCCGAGCGCCGCCAGGGCGACAACATGTCCCGGCTGGGTCGCGAGATCACCAAGCTGGCCGGCGCCATCGACCGCCGCCTCAGCGAGAGCGAACGCCGCTCGGCCGAAGCGCTGCGCGAGAGCCAGTCCGAGAGCAAGCTGGACCGCCGCCTCGATGCGGTGCGCCAGGAAAGCCGCGACGCCATCAAGCAGATGGGCGAGGACGTCACCCGCCTGGGCCGCTCGCTTGCCGACCGGATCGAACAGTCCGAACGCCGCTCCAATGCCGTCGTCGAGACCGCGACCGACCGCATGGCGGAGATGATCGAGAAATTCGACACCCACCGCACCGCCCGCGAGGAAGATCTCGAGGACCGCCTGCGCCAGTCCGAAGAGCGCACCGCCAAGCGGATCGAGGATGCGCTGGGCAGCGTCCAGGAACGCATGGCATCGGTACGCTCGGAGACCGAGGAGGCCCTTTCCCCGGTCCAGCGCGCGATGTCGGCACTGGCCGACCGCCTCGAGGCGATCGAGGGCCGTCAGGCGCCGAAGTCCGCTCCCGACGATACGCCCGCCGACAGCGCTGACGAGGCAGAAGAGGACTTCGATTTTGACACACCGCTCGGCCCGCCGCCGCAGGCGGAAACGCCCGCCGGCGACTTCGACGATGGCGAAAACGATCCTTTCCTGGCCGAGATGAATGCCCAGCCGGCACCGCGCCCGCAGCGGCCGGCCGAGCCTCAGCCGCAACCGGAACGCCCGCGCCGCCGCCGCGCCCGTACCGAAGCTGCACCGGCGGAAGCCGTGCTTGCCCAACCGGCCCCGGTCCAGCCGCAACAGCCGCCGGCGCGCCGTCCGCGCCCGTCCGGACGTCTCGGCGCCACGGCCGATGCCGACTTCCTCGCCGCCGCCCGCGAACGCACCCGCTCGACCGCCTATCACCCGGGCACCGACACGCCGCAGCGCCAGTCCCGCGTGGGCCGCCTGGCGCTCTATGCCCTGCCCGTGATCGCCCTGGTCATGCTCACCGGCGCCGGTGTGATCCTGGTCTGGGAAGCGATGCAGGGTGACAGCGAACGCGAGACCGCAATGCCGCGGTCGAGCGCGACTTCATCGCCCAGGTCGAAGCCGGTTTTTCCAGCGAGGCCGGTGCCACCACGCCGGCATCGGGGCCGGAGCAGGTTGGCGCCCCGCCCGCGGAAACACAGGCCGCCGGAACGCAGATCGCCAACGCGTCCGACGTCCCCGCGCCGCCGGCCGACGAGCCTGTTGCCGGCGCGCCTCCCGCCCGGGAGCCCGCCACACGTGAACCGGCCACCCCGCCGTCGAACACCGTTGCCGATGCCTCCGGCACCGTCATGCCCGCCAGCGAACCGGTCAGCGCGCCGGAGCCGGCTGCCATCCCCGCCGCGGGCAGCGCCACTGGCCGCATGACGCTGGAAAGTGCCGCCTCGGAAGGCCATCCGGTTGCCCGCTACCAGCTGGGCCTGCAGGCGCTGGAGAGCGGCGACGCCGAAACCGCCGCCATCCTGCTGCGGCGCGCCGCCGAACAGGGCGTGCCGGCGGCGCAGTATCGCTATGCCAAACTGCTGGAAACCGGCGAAGGCGTCGAACAGGATCTGGAAGACGCCCGCCGCTGGACCGAACGCGCCGCCAATGCCGGCCATCGCCGCGCCATGCACAATCTGGGTGTGATGTACTACTATGGCACCGGCGTTGCGGAGAATATCGAGACCGCGGCGCGCTGGTTCCAGGAGGCCGCCTTGCTTGGGCTGCGGGATTCCCAGTTCAATCTTGCCCTGCTCTACGAGTCCGGCGACGGCGTGCCGCTGAGCCTGCCGGATGCCTATGCCTGGTTCACCATCGCCTCGATGACGGGCAGCGATCCGACCGCCGGCGAGCGCGCCCGCGCCGTGTCCGAACAGCTCGATCCGGCGGCCCTGGCCGAAGCCCAGGCGACGGCGGACGGCTTCACCCCGCGTCCGCTCGATGCCGAGGCCAACGGGCTCTATAACAACCTCCCCTGGGACCGCACGGTGACCACGGACGCCGCCCAGGTCCGCCGCGCCCAGGGCTTCCTCTCGGTGCTCGGCTATGCGCCGGGTCCGATCGATGGCGAGATGGGCGGCCGCACCCGCGACGCCATCATGGCGTTCGAAGCCGATCAAGGCCTGCCCCGCACCGGACGTGTCGACGCCGTTCTCATCGAACGGCTCGAGCGTGCGGCGGCGGGCTAGTCCGGCGGTGCAGATCTACCTCCCGATCGCGGAAATTTCGGTCAACGTCTTCGTGCTGCTCGGTCTCGGGGCCGGGGTCGGTTTCCTGTCGGGCATGTTCGGCGTGGGCGGCGGTTTCCTGATGACGCCGCTGCTCTTCTTCATCGGCATCCCGCCGGCTGTTGCCGTGTCGACCCAGGCCAACCAGATCTGTGCCTCCTCCGCCTCCGGCGCCCTGGCCCACTGGAAGCGCAAGACGCTCGACCTCAAGATGGGCCTCCTCCTGCTGGCCGGCGGCTCCGCCGGCTCGATCCTCGGCGTCCAGCTGTTCGCCTATCTGCGCAGCCTGGGCCAGATCGACCTCTTCATCTCGCTCTCCTATGTCGGCTTCCTGGGGATTATCGGCGGGCTGATGTTCCTGGAGAGCGTCCGCGCCATCCTGCGCCGCAATGCCGGCGGGGCCCGCCGCGCCGGTGCCGGTGGCGGCCGCCGGCGCCGCACCTGGATCGACCGCCTGCCCTTCAAGATGCGCTTCCCGACATCGGGCCTCTACATCTCGGTCATCCCGCCCGTCGCGATCGGCTTCCTGGTCGGCACGCTGGCCGCCATCATGGGCGTGGGCGGCGGTTTCGTGATGGTGCCGGCGATGATCTACATCCTGCGCATGCCGACCAATGTCGTCGTGGGCACCTCGCTGTTCCAGATCCTGTTCGTTACCGCCCTGACCACCGTGCTGCAGGCCGGCCAGAACCAGACGGTCGATATCGTGCTGGCCATGCTGCTCACCGTCGGCGGCGTGATCGGCGCCCAGTTCGGCGCCCGCGCCGGGCGGCACATGAAGGCCGAGGAATTGCGGGCCCTGCTGGCCTTCATGGTCATCGCCGTCTGCCTGAAGCTGGGCTGGGACCTTGTGGTCACGCCGGCCGACCTGTTCGAGGTCATGCAGCACGGGCGCGGGGGGCTGTGAGATGATCGGCGCCCTCCTTGTCTCGCTTGCCCTGCAGGGCCAGCCCACCCTGTTGACCAGCGAACCGCCCAGCATCGTGGCGGCGCTGACCCACGAGACCGTCGAGATCCGCGAGGACTTCTCCGGCCAGGAGCTCGTGCTCTACGGCGCCACGCGCGGCATGACGATCCAGGACGAGATCGTCGTCGTGCTGCGCGGCCCGGCGCGTGATCTGCGGGTGATGGAGAAGCAGCGCAATTTCGGCATCTGGGTCAATTCCGCACCGCTCGAATTCGAGAACATCCCCAGCTATTACGCCATCGCGACCTCACTGCCGCTGGAGGAGATCGCGACGCCGGAAAGCCTGGCCGGATCGGGCATCGGCCTGCCCGCCACCCTCGCCATCCGCGCCGCACCGACCGCCGCGCAGACCGAACGCGACATCCGCCCCTATCTCGACGCGATCGGCCGCGCCGGCAGCCGCAACGATCTCTATGCCGAAGCCCAGCGCGGCGTGGAAATCCTCGATGGCGGCCTGTTCCGCGCCACCATTTCCCTGCCGCCCCTGACCCCGGTCGGCAACTACGTCGCCGAGGTCTATCTCTTCCGCGACGGCCGCGCCGTGGCCAGCCGCTCGGCCAGCCTGCGCGTGGAAAAGGCCGGCCTGGAACGTTTCGTCTACGAATTCGCCCATGACTGGCCCTGGCTCTACGGCCTGTTCTGCGTCGTCCTCGCCGTCCTCGCCGGCTATGCCGGCTATCTCGCCTTCAACCGCCGCTAGGCGGGATTGGCGTCGCTCTGTCTATCTCCCCCACTCTGCTCCACTTCCCCCGGCCTTGTGCCGGGGCCCGGTTTAGTCTGCATCTGAAACGCCGCCAGGCCCCGGAATAAATCCGGGGGAAGCGGAAGTGCGCATTTCAACCGCTCCCATTTTTCCCGGACGAAAGCCTGCGCAGGCAGGCTGCAGATCCGGGATCTACCGACCGGCGTGAAGCGTGAGCCGCGTCCAGTCGGTCCCGGACAGCGCTGCGCGCTTCCGGGAAAAATCGTGTGTGTTTGGAGAAGAGGAAACACGAAATCCTCCACGGCGCTGGGCGCCTAGAGCGATGAGAGGGGTGCGGGATGCACGGCGGACATCGTGTCCGGATTTGAAGGTTTGGTGGTGATGCCCGAGGCATCCCGCACGCGGAGATTTACCCGGGTCCCTTGCGGGCCCGTCTCGAAACCTGCAGGCACGCTCCGGTCGAGCTTTTTGCCGGTGTCCCCGCAGATGGCCACGCCGGAGCCTGATGCTGTCACCCACCAGGCGCGGACGAGCTCCGCACGCTCCCGGGCACAAGGGACTGAGCTCATGC
>NZ_JAEPOL010000022.1 GCF_017642925.1 Maricaulis sp.
GATTTCCGGTGCGGCGCGGATCGACCGCCGCATGTCGGCGAATTTCGGCGTCGGGGTCGGCAGCGATACCGGCCATGTCGGCGCCCGCGCCGGCGTGCGGTGGGGCTGGTAGCCCCGCCGCGAAATTCGTCGGGTACCGGGCGCCCGGGATCGGGGCGCCTGGAATTCGGGAACGCCTAGAATTCGTGGACGATCGAAAAGTCTAGCCGGCTGTCGGTTTCCTCGCGGCCGGGCTGGGCATCGAACTCGTGCTTGACGCGATAGCCCAGCTCCACCCCCCAGTCCTCGCTGATAGCGGTGGTCAGCTTGAAGCGCTGCTCGGCGCGTGAGGCCGGACCTGCCAGCAGCGTCGTCTCCGAGGAGAATTGCGCGGTTTCCGTCACCGCGAAGTCATAGACCGAGCCCAGTTCGAGCACCCATTGCGTCACGCCGCCCTCATCGGTGGGCACGCGGTGGCGGGCACCGGGGCCGGCGCGCAGCACCCAGCTGGTGCGATTGTCGTCGAGCGCGTGCAGCGTCGCACCGGCCGATAGGACAGCGGTATAGTCGAAGCCGGACATGCGGTCCTGCTCATAACTCGATCCGAGATAGAAGCTCCAGGCATCGACGGTCGGGCGCTCGCCGCGCGCTTCGACCAGCCAGCGGTCGCGCGTCACATTGCCGTCGCTCTCGGTGTAGAAATATTCCGTCTTACCGTCGAAACCCCAGCCGCCATTGAGCGGCCGGCTGACTTCCAGCGCCATCGAGTAATTGGTCTGGTCGGTATTGCCGCTGTCGACGGCGAGGCCCGCCTTGGCACGGCCATCCCAGTGATGAGGATGGAACCAGTCCATGCGGCCGGGCCAGTGCGCGGTCCGGGGCGCCTCCGCCTCGCCGGTCTCGATCGTGTCCGTGCCGCTGTCATGCTGCGTGGTGCCGGCCCCCGAGGGCGCGGCCACCGTCTCCGCATCGGTATCCGGAGCGTCGATAATGGAGACCTGCGGCGTGCCGCGGCGGGCAGCCTGGACGATTTCCGGTTCCAGCGCGACCGTGTCGCGAGCAGTCTGGTCCCAGGCGCGCAGCACATCGAGGCGGCGCGGCAGCAATTCGGCGACGGCCGCGCGGACATCGGAGCGGCCGCCCGGTGTGACCGTGGCGATCAGGTCGGCCGTGGCGAGGAATTCCTCATCGTCCTGGCGGACATCGGCGGCGGCCAGCAGGGCCCGGTATTCGCGGGACAGTTCGGCATGAGCCGTTGACGGGCAGAGCATTGCCGCAGCGCCGAGAAGCGGAATCAGGCGAACACGCATACGCAAACCTTTCGTGTGCCGGCAGACCTAACGGCCGAAGGCCGTCAGGTCCAGACATGCACAGCGCAAAAAAGGTGCGGAACCGCGTGTTTTTCAAGCGTAAAACCGGTGTCCGGCCTGGCTTGAAACGCTCTAGTTGAGAAGCCCCTGTTCGGCGGCCATGGACTTCATGGCTTTCTGGAGCTTTTCGAAGGCACGGACCTCGATCTGGCGGATACGCTCGCGCGACACGCCATACTGGTCGGCGAGTTCTTCCAGCGTCTTGGGCTCTTCGGTCAGACGGCGTTCCTGCAGGATGTGCTGTTCGCGCTCATTGAGCTCGCCCATGGCCGACTGCAGCAGCGTCATGCGCGTGTCGAACTCGTCGGACTGGACCAGCTCGTCTTCCTGGCTTTCCGCATCGTCATCGGCCAGCCAGTCCTGCCATTGGCCCTCACCCTCGGTGCCGCGCAGCGGCGCGTTGAGCGAGGCATCGGGACCGGACAGGCGCCCGTTCATCGACACCACGTCCTCGGTGGTCACGCCCAGCTTGGTGGCGATCGCCTCGACCTGTTCCGGCTTGAGATCGCCTTCTTCCAGGGCCTGCATCTGGCTCTTCATGCGGCGCAGGTTGAAGAACAGCTTCTTCTGGGCCGCGGTCGTGCCCATCTTCACCAGCGACCAGGACCGCAGGATGTATTCCTGGATCGAGGCGCGGATCCACCACATGGCGTAGGTCGCCAGGCGGAAACCCTTTTCCGGGTCGAATTTCTTGACCGCCTGCATCAGGCCGACATTGCCTTCCGAGATCACCTCGGCCACCGGCAGGCCGTAGCCGCGATAGCCCATGGCGATCTTGGCGACGAGACGCAGGTGGGAAGTCACCAGCTTCTCGGCGGCTTCCGGATCCTCGTGCTCGCGCCAGCGCTTGCCCAGCATGAATTCCTCATCCTTGGACAGCATGGGGAAGCGGCGGATCTCCGCCAGGTAGCTCGACAGGCCCTGTTCGGGCGAGAGCGCGACTGAAAGTGCGTTGGCCATGATGACATCCTATCCCTTCGGCAGCCTGCGGGCATGCGTCATTTTCACGCCCCCCGGATGCCGCGTCCGAAGCCTATGTAGGAAACGGATACGCCGAATGTTAGCCCCTCACAGTGCTGTGATGTGCATGACTGTCATTCGTGAATGACCGAGCCGGGCGCTCAGGCTTTCTCCGGCAGCCTTGCCCGGGCGATCTGCAGCTCCAGACGCTTGATCTCCCTGAGGGTGCGATTGGTCATCATTTGGTTGCCCAGGCTGGACTTCATGAACAGGCCGATCACCAGCGAGGCCAGGATCAGCACCGCCCAGCGAACGGTCATCACCGGATCGGTGGTCTGGACCATCTGCCAGGCGCCCCAGATCGCAAGCCCGGCGCCGACAATGTTGGTGATATAGGCCACCCACATCACCCAGGCGAGCTTGCCGCGAAACACCGAGAGCGCCTGGCTGAAATAGCCCGGCTCGTCCTCGAACTCGGCCAGCAGGGCCCGGTCGTCGGCATCGAGCGCTTCGGCGATGAGCGCGTCGAGTTCGCTGTCACTGCGTGTCATCACTGTCTCCTTCTCTGTCAGGTTCGAGCGCGGCACGGATTTTCCGCCGCGCATGCATCAGGCGTGTCTTGACGGTTCCGGCCGGAATACCCAGCGCCACGGCGATCTCGGCGACCGAGAACCCGTCCATGTAGTGAAGGCCCATGGCCGCCCGCTGGGCCGGCGGCAGGGCGGCAATGGCCTGCGACACCCGGGCAAGGTCGGACCGGGCTTCGGCCTCGGCCCATTCGACCCGCGCCTGGCCGGGATCGCTGGCCAGGTCGTGAGCGGTGCGGCGGGTGCGCTGGATACGGGAGACGGCCTGTGCCGCCTTGCGCGTTACGATGCGGTAGCTCCAGGCCGGGAAGGCGACCGGGTCGCGCAGACGCGGCAGGCCCCGGACGATATCCACCCAGGCGTCCTGCAACACGTCGCGTGCCATGTCGGACGTATCGGTCAGCCGCCGTGCATGGGCGAGCAGGCGCGGCTGCCAGTAGGCGGCCAGATGCCCGAACGCCGTGCGGTCGCCCGCCTGGGCGGCCAGCACCTGGCTTTCCTGGAAAAGTCTCTGGACGTCGCGCCGCACCGCACCGCTCCTGACCGACGGTCAACCTGCCGTCAGGTCAAAGGTGCCCGAAATGCGCGAACCGGTTCAATCGCGTTTGGGAACGCCGGCCTGGAAGCGCAGATAGCCCCGCTCCACCATGCGCCGCATCGCCTCATAGGCCTCGCACAGCTCGTCATAGGCCGACCGCAAATGGGTCAGCCGCTGGACTTCCTGTTCCGACAGGGGCGAGCGCGAACGCGCCGCCGACATCGCCGCATCCACCCAGGCACCTCGTGCCTTGGAGGCGGACAGGGCCAGGTTCTGGAAATCCTCGATGGTGACGTGATGGATCGTCTTGCTCATCACGGCCTGATTGGCGGCAAACACCGTATAGTCGATCTGTTCGAGATGGCCGCGGCGCTTGCGCTGCTCGACCGGATCCTCGACCAGGTCCGGCTCGAAATGGTCCGAGATCCGGCGATAGCTCGATGTCATCGTCTTGGCCATGGCGACACCTCCTTATGGGCATCCATGGCCGACGCTAGCACAGGATGCATTAACGCCCGGTGTAAACCGGCCGCCCTGACAAAACCCTGACAAGGCCGCAAACTCGCCTGATGCGAGCAGGTGGATTTTCTGGAACGTCTGGCCTGGACTGGAGCTGGTCTGCCAGCTCGGTGGCGCTGATCGCTCTGGATGTTCTGTCCGAGGGGGCTGAATAGCCGGGAGTTGAGAAGGGTATCGGGAAGCGGAAACACCAAGTGGCGTTTGGGACGTAGGGGGCACCGGGCCTTCCCGCTTCCCGATCTGTGTTACGGCGTGGCCGGGCCGCCGCCGAAGATCAGCACGAGAGAACCGCTGACGAAGGCAATGGCGTAAAAATACAGCCGGATTTTCTGCCTCATGGCGGACCTCACACGATTACGTTGTTCTTGCCGGAGAAACGGCCTCCTGACGCTTTGGTTCCCGGGGCGCTGCAGATTTTTTTGCACCCCGGGAAACCGGTCCCGATCAGTCGACCAGGTCGGCGACAATCCGGGTCGCCGCATTGATCAGAAGCACCTCGTTATCGACCCGCACATAGTAGTGGCCATGCGGCGGGGGCGAGAGCTGATAGCGGCCGTAATCGCGCACCACGACATACTCTTCGCGCTCGAACCGGTCGCCGATGCGCCAGGCATCGCGCTGGCCGTCGCGATAGCCCTGTTCATAGGCCCGCGCTTCGTCCCGGCGGTCGTGATCGCCCGGCCCGCAGCGGCCCTGGCGTTCGAGGCCCGGCGGGCAATGCGGCGGATCGGCCTGTACGGGTGCGCCGGCGAGCAGGGCCAGCCCGGCGGCCGCCACTGTGCCGCGCAGAATATTCCTGCAAGTCGCGGACGGATGGAAATGTGTCATGTCCAACCTCCTTCACTGGGGACAGGACGTGAAACGGCCGGACGCGGCCGGAGTTCCCCGGCGAGGCCCTGCCATCGGAGGGCGAGCTTCAGCCGCGGACGGCCAGCGCGATCAGCTTCGCGACCGTGTTGAGATTGCGGCCGGTGCCGGTTTTCGTTGCCGGAACAACGAGTTTCGACTGCGCCATGCCCTCGCCGTAATGGATATAGATTTCCCGCGCGCCGGCGGCGATCTGCTCATCGGCCCGGTGGCGCAGCGTCGCTTCCAGATCGGCCGGCGGCGCCGCGTCGAGGAAGTGCACGATGCAGCGGTTTCCCGCCGCTTCGGGAAACGGGTTGGCGTCGAGCACGGCCTGCATCGCGTCGGGCGAACGCATCACGACACCCACCGGCTTGCCGGCATAGGCCTCCAGCGTGGCCTCCAGCGCCGCGCGGGCATCGTCCGCCGTCATCGCGCTTTCGAAGACGAGATTGCCGCTGGCGATATAGGTACGCGGATTGCCGAAGCCGATCCGTCCGGCCATCGCCCGCAGCTCGGCCATGGGCAATTTCCCGGTCCCGCCGACATTGACGGCGCGCAGAAGGGCGATGTGGGTGGCCATGACGTCGTCCGGAAACCGCGGTTCAGCGTTCCAGTTCGATATCCCAGTAGAGATAGTCGAGCCAGCTTTCGTGCAAGAATTTCGGCGGGAATTTCCGGCCCTGCGACTGCAGCTCGTGCATGTTGGGGCGCTGCGGCGGACGGCGCAGCGGCATGCCGGCCTCGCGCGGGGTGCGGCCGCCCTTCTTCAGATTGCAGGGCCCGCAGGCCGCGACGATGTTTTCCCAGCTGGTCTTGCCGCCCTGGCGGCGCGGGATGACATGGTCGAAGGTGAGCTGGTCGACGCCCGGCGCGCCGCAATAGGCGCATTTGAAACCGTCGCGCAGCCACACATTATAGCGCGTGAAGGCGGGCGAGCGGTCCTGGGCGATATAGTCGCGCAGCGCCACGACCGAGGGCACATGCATCTCGAAAGAGGGCGAGTGCACGACCTCGTCATAATGGGAAACGACGGCGACGCGTTCGAGGAAGACATTCTTGATGGCTTCCTGCCAGGGCCAGGTCGATAACGGCCAGTAGCTCAGGGGCTGATAGTCCGCATTCAGCACCAGACAGGGCCATCCCTGCGGCGCCCGATCAAGCACCTGCATGGCGACCTCCCTCGACAACGCCGCCGGAGCGGCCGCTGAGGGGGTGTGTCTTTTGGACAAGCGTCCTGAAAGCTCACCTCCCGTCGCGCTCAAGACGCGGATTCGTCTCGACGAATCATCTCGCATCCCGGGCTTGGAGGAAGGTTACAGCTATTCGCGTGACACGCCTATGACGGTCTTGAGAATCTTGCGTGTCGGCCCGGCAGGGCCTGTCCGGGCTAGAGGTAGCGGCCCGACAGGGCGCGGCCCAGGAAGTGGGCGCCCAGTTCCAGACCGTCCTGGCCGATCGAGTGCGGAATGCCCTGCGAGATATGCCATTGCGCCCCGTGTCCGGCCGCGGCGATATGTTCGAGCGCGTCGAACATGAAGCCCAGCGGCAGCACCTGGTCCTGGTCGCCATGGATCAGCATGAGGGGCGGCTTCGAGACCATCTCCTCCTTCAGGCGTGCCCCGCCCGGCAGGGCACCGGAAAAGCCCAGTATCCCTGCCAGCGGCCGCTTGCGCCGCAGACCGGCATGCAGCGACAGCATCGTGCCCTGGGAGAAGCCGCACAGGACGAGGTCCTGCTCGCTCAGCCGGTAGCGGTGCAATTCCTGGTCGATGAAGGCATCGACGATGGGCCAGGCCGCGCTGGCGCCGGTCTCGATGCGCTGCGGGTCGAGATTGGAGATCGGGAACCATTGATACCCGTCCGGCGCACCCGGCACCGGGTCCGGCGCATTCGGCGACACCCATTGCACATGCGGCAGATCCTTCGCCCAGTGCTGGCCCAGCCCGATCAGGTCCTGCCCGTTCGACCCGTATCCGTGCAGAAAGATCACAAGTTTCCTCGGCGCCTGTCCGTCGCGCGGGGCCAGGCGGGGTCCGTCGATGGGTCGTGACATTAAAGGCTCCGGTATGGTCTGCGTCTCCCGAGATAGCGGGATGCGGGCGCCGGGGGCAAGGGGCAGACACAAGGCTTCCCCTGCAAAGCGGGGGAAGTGGCCGATCCCGGCCAAGGGCCGGGTGAGGTCGAAGGGGGTGAGTCTGCGCACTGGCGCGCTCCGCGCCGCTTGCGCGGCGCCCCCTCAGTCGGCTACGCCGACAGCTCCCCCGCAAGCGGGGCGAGCCCTGATGGTCCCGCAATGAGCCCCACCCATGCTGATTGAACTCGCTCTCACCTTATTGCTTACCGCGCAGTCTGCCCCGGACCCCGCTGTTCGCGGCGACCAGTGCGCCCGGCTGGGTGGCGCGTTCGGGACGTCATGGACGGATGGCATCACTGCGGAACGGATCGCGCTAGAGCGAGACTTCTATATCTGCCTGAACGAAATCGCGGACACGGGCCGGACCGCAATCGGAGCCGCGCCGGCGCTGCACCGCGAACTCGATAACCCCGATAGAGCCGTGCGCAATGGCGTTCTTCGCACGCTTGCGCATATTGGCGACCAGTCGGTTGTGCCACACGCGCATCAGCTTCTGGAAGCAGGCGACTTCACCGCCTCTCTTGCCGCATTGACCGCCCTGGAGCTTCTGGGAACGGAAGCTGATGTCGAGCCCCTCCGCCGCACAGCGGCAGGCCACTGGTCCGCCATAGTCCGCCAGCGTGCGTGGCAACTCTCGCTCAGCGGCGCCCTGAGCGACACTCGCGAACCCGGATCGGGGCCTGCCCGCGAGGAGGCGATGCGGGTTGATCCCGTCTTCGGCATGCGTATCCCCCGCGTGCCACGAGACCGCGATCTCTATATTCTGCCGCTCAGCGACTGGCCTTACCCGTCCTGCCCATCAGAGACCTTCCGGGTCGCCAGCGAAGTTGTCAGCTGGCGCGACCGCATCCCCGAGGGCCAGCCCACCCCGACCACGCTGCGCTTCGCCGATGGCTCGTTACGCTACACCGGCCGAGGTGAATGGGGCGGAGAACTGGAATGGCAGCCGGATGATGGCCCGCCAGAGCAGATCGTTTCGGACAATATTGTCGGCGCAACCCGCACGAGCGCGAGAACCGTTGTGGTTGTAGCGGGCCTGGCGCACTCTGGGGATGAAGGGCGAGTACTCATTGTCGAACGGCACGGCGACCACTGGCGTGCTGAAGACGCGGCCAGCCTGCCTTCTGCCCCCTTGTGGGTAGTAGATTTTGGCGAGGGCCGCATTGGCATTCGTACGGCGCGCGGCTTTCATGTGTTCGACGGCCGCCGGATGATTGGGGAAGGCCAGTGCGAACCCGGCCCCCTCGCGCCGCCGGAGTTCGCCCGCTAGCGGTTTGCCGGGACGCGGACCCGGGGTACACCTGCCTCCAGCCATGACCTTCACCACGCGTTTCGCCCCCTCGCCCACCGGTTTCCTCCACCTCGGCCATGCCTTTTCGGCGTGGACGGCATTTTCGGCGGCGCGCGAGGCCGGCGGGCGGTTTATTCTGCGGATGGAGGATATCGACACGGTTCGCTGCAAGCCGGAATTCGATGCGGCCATCTTGGAGGATCTTGCCTGGCTGGGGCTGGAGTGGGAGGAGCCGGTGCGGCGGCAGTCGGCGCATTTCGGCGATTTCGACGGCGTGCTGCAGCGGCTGCAGGAACGGGGTGTCGTCTATCGCTGTTTCAAGACGCGGCGGGAAATCCTGGAGGATATCGCCCGCGCGCCGCATGGCGTCGGCGATGTCTATCGCGGACCGGCCGAACCGATGAGCGCGGACGAGGAAGCGGCGCGTGTCGCGGCGGGCGAGGCCTATGCCTGGCGGCTGTCGCTGGCGCGCTGCCGCGATGTGCTGGGCCCGCGCTTTGCCGCGATGCGTTTTGTCGAGGAGGGGCGCGGCGAGATCATCGCCGATCCCGATCCGCTGGGCGATGTCGTGCTGGCGCGCAAGGATGTCGGCACGAGCTATCACATCGCCGTCGTGCATGACGACGCCCTGCAGGGGATCACTCATGTGATCCGCGGCGTCGACCTCTTCGAGCTCACTCCGCTGCACGTGCTGCTGCAGACGCTGCTGGACCTGCCCGTCCCGGTCTATCGCCATCACCGGCTTCTGACGGATGCGAAGGGCGAACGCTTCGCCAAGCGCAACAAGGCCGCCACCCTGCGTGTCATGCGGGCAGCCGGCGAGACACCGGCGGATATCCGGGCGCGCTTCGCCTGAGCGCCCACATGAGCAGGATTTAATCCGCCGCCGCGCATCCGGGCGGCGTCTGTCATGCATCACCCTGACAGGACGTCACGCAATCCATAACGGGGGACAATCATGCCACTGCTTTCACTTTCACTCACCGCAGCGCTCGCCGTCGCGGCGCAAGCCGGTCCGGCACCCTCGCAGGCCTTTGACGACGCGCTGGTTTTCGGCGCCGGCCTAGAGAGTGTCGAACAGGCACTCGAACCGCGCTGCGACAGCCTGCAGGCTGTGTCCCCCTCACCCGCCGGCTTCCCGCTGGCGCGCGAAGAAGAAACCCATCTCGTCTGCCACGGCTTCAGCTTCGACAGCGGCGAACGGCTGGACGCGGCCGTCTTCACCCTCGCCGACGGCGCACTGGTGCAGATCGAGGCCCGCGGCGACACGGCGCCGCTGACCGCGCACGCCGGCGACAGCGTGTCCTACGCCCACTGGACCGCCTATCCGGCCGCCGGGCTGATCCTCGACGATGCCGCAGGCACTGCGCACATCCTTTCCCCCGACGGGCTGCACGCCAATCTGTTTGCCTGGCACAATCCGCTGCTGGACGGCGAACCGCTGGACTACGCGCCTGTCGATGTGTCCATACCGCCGGAAGTGCGGCCGGGCGCCAGCCTCGACACGCTGATGCCGGAGATCGAGGCCGCCTGCCCCGTCGTCCAGGTGCGCGAGATCGATCCGCCCAGCCTGCCGACGCAGCCGGCGACCCAGACCCAGATCAATTGTTTCGGCTATCCCGTCGCCGGTTTCGAACGCAAGATCGAGTTCGTGTTCGGCGATGGCCAGCTTGTGCTGGCCTGGATCCTGACCGGCCGCGGTGAAGCGGATCGCCTGCAGGCGGCGATGGATGCGGCCTATGGCACGCCGGTTCATGCCGGCGACACGTTCCGCTTCTACGAGGATGGCCGGCTCGCGCTGCGTTTCGACAAGCCGGAAATCCTGGTGGTCGAACAGTCGCTGGGCGCCGGGTATATCGACCAGCTCAACGGGGCGGGTGAAGCCGACTAATCCGTCAGGCGCCGTGCCTCGACGCCTTCCACCCACTCGCCGGTGCGCACCAGCCGGCCGTCGCGCCAGGTGTATTCGCGCACGGTGATGCCGCCGCCCGGCACACCGCGCGCATTCTCCCGAATCTCGATCCGGGCCTCGCGATAGTGCTGCACAAAGCGCGCCTGATTGCCCGACATCAGGGCGACGGTCTGCCAAGTCTCGCCCTGTGACACGATCAGCGGGAAGGCGCAGCTGCCGGTGCCGCAGAAATAGGCCACGGCCGGACCGTCGCGGCGGGCCTGGCAGTTCAGGCGGCTGGTATCGACGACATAGTCGGGCCGGCGATCGGCATTGATATCGCCGGAAACCGTCGCGGCGGCGGCGATATCGCCGTCACGGCAGACAAGGGCGCCGCTGCTGATCCGGTCGAGATGATCGTGAAAGGCCTCAAGCACGCCAGCGGGCAGCCCGGCGGCCGGTATCTCCGCTGCATCCCGCTGCGAGCAGGCCATGGCGGTCAGGGCAGCTGTTCCGGCCAGGCCGAAACGCCGCAAAGCGCGTGTCCACATCGCCGCACCCCGTTTGCGCGCCCCAGCGCTGACATCAGACTAGGGCCCGCAGGCGGCGCCCCGCAAGCGGATATGCCGCAGGTTTAATGCGGTCTCCATGCTAGGCAGGCGGCACGGGACACGCTATCAGGCGATCCATGTTCGTGCGTGATCTCTGGTATTTCGGCTGCCTGTCGAGCGAGCTCAAACCGGGCCAGCACCTCCATCGCGAGTTGCTGGGACAACCCGTCCTGTTTGGCCGCGACCATAATGGCAAAGCCTATGCGCTGAAGGATATCTGTCCGCACCGGGGCATCCTTCTGTCCGGCGGCGAAGCCCAGCAGCATGATGGCGAGACCCATGTGGAATGCCCCTATCATGGCTGGCGTTTCCGCACGGACGGGTCCTGCGCCGCCATCCCCTCGCTGACCGCCGAGCAGGCCAGGGCGATGGACCTCACCAAGATCCGCACCCGCGCCTTCCCGGTGCACGAGGACCAGGGCCTGATCTGGATCTACTACGCCCGTGAGGAAGACGCCGGCAAACCGCCGGCGGTCGAACCGCCGAAGCTGGATATTCCCGAGGGCGAAAAGCCGCGCCTGGTCGTGCGCGACGTGTTCAACTGCCATGTCGACCATGCGGTGATCGGCCTGATGGACCCGGCCCACATCCCCTATATCCACCGGCAATGGTGGTGGCGCTCGGCGAAATCCGTGCACGAGAAGGAAAAGAAGTTCGGCCCGGTCGAGCGCGGCTTCACCATGCTGCCGCACACCCCGTCGAAGAATTCCTATCTCTACCGCCTGCTGGGCGAACCGCAGACGGAAATCCGCTTCCAGCTGCCGGGCCTGCGCACCGAATACGTCAATGCCGGCGGCAAGCATTTCACCGGTTTCACGGCCGTGACGCCGACCAATGAAAACTCCACGGCCATCACCATCGTGGTCTACTGGAACCACCCGCTGATCCACGCCATCCCGAACTTCCTGCTGAAGATGGGGATCTCGATCTTCGTCGGACAGGACCGCGATGCGGTGAACGCCCAGCAGGTGGGCCTGGCCTATGATCCCAAACTGATGCTGATCCACGATGCCGACGTGCAGGCGAAATGGTATTTCGCCCTCAAGCGGGCCTGGGACAAGCACCGCGACACGGGCGAGGACTTCAGGAATCCCGTCAAGCCCGCCACCCTGCGCTGGAGAAGCTGATGCTGCCGATCGACGATATTCTCACCGGACTGCTCTACATCGCGATGATCGCCGTTGTGGCCGTGCTGGCCTTCGGCATCATCAATCTCTATCGCGGTGACGAGAAGGCGCGCTCGCGCTCGAACAAGCTGATGCGCCTGCGCATCGTGCTGCAATTCTCCGCCATCCTGATCATCATCGCGATCTTCCTGGTCCGGCAGAATTTCGGCGGCTGAAACCGTCAGTCCGCGAGGCCCTGCAGCGCGTCGCGCACGGGGCCGGCCACCCGGTCGATGCGGCCGTCATTGACGCCCACCGCGCGCACCTCGCCCGCCACCGGATCCACGGCCACCACGACGAACCACATCGTGTTCGAGCCGGCATGCTGCAGCCGGCCGCCCTCACCGACACCCCAGCCCATCGCATACTCGCCGCCGAAGGGCGGCGTGTGCAGCAGCGCCCAACTGTCGGCAGAGAGATAGTCTTCCGGCTGGTCGAGATGTGCCGTCAGGAAGCGGGCGATATCGCTCATCGGGGCATGCACCGTGCCGGCCGGTCCCATCACCGGCGGATTGTCGGCACGCGGCCCGGGCGCCACGGCGTTCAGCCCGCCGAACAGGCCGGCGCGGTGACCGCGCGGCTGGTCGACCGTGTCCGCCGAACCGGGCGCCCCGAAACCGGCGCGGGTCATCCCCAGCGGCTCGAACACTTCGGCGCGGATCAGGTCTTCCCAGCTTTCGCCCGTCACCTGTTCCAGCATCGCCCCGGCGATCACATAGCCGGCATTGGAATAGAGAAACTCCGTCTCGGCCTGCGCCGCCGGTTCGCGCGCCAGCATGCTGGCGGCATAGTCCAGCCGCTGTTCGCCCAGGGGCGCGTCATTGGTGGCGAAACCGACCAGGGCCAGCATGCCCGGATTGGCATCCAGCCCGGCACGGTGCGAGAGGAGATGGCGGAAAGTCATGTCGCGATAGGCCGGATGGATTTCCTCGACGCGATTGCCCAGATGTTCAGCGACCGTATCGTCCCAGCTCACCACACCGCGCTCGGCCAGGCGGGCAACCAGGGTCGCGGTCATCGCCTTGGTATCCGATCCGATATGCCAGAGATCGTCCGGTGCGATCGCGGCTTCGCTGCCGCGGGCCCGCACGCCCGCCGTGCCGATGCGGATATCGCCGCCGCGCGCCACCATGACGGACGCGCCCGGCGATCCGGTCTCCTCGATCAGCTGTTCGGCCGTCACGGCAAGTTCGGCGTCCTGGGCGGCCGGGGCTGCGGTCTGCAGCATGATGACGGGCGCGGCGGCGAGGCAGAGCGGTGACAGCATGGATATCCTCCGGTTTGCCGGCCGGGCTTTCGCGCGCGGCGCCGGGGCGCTAGACAGGCGAACATGGTCCGACTGACGAAAATCTACACCCGCACCGGCGACGCCGGCACCACCCGGCTCGGCGACATGTCCGAAACAGTCAAGCATGACCCGCGGGTCGATGCCTACGGGGATGTCGACGAGACGAATTCCTCCCTCGGCCTCGCCCGCGCGGCGCTGGGCGCCGGGCATGAGCTGGACGAGGATCTGGCGCGTATCCAGAACGACCTGTTCGATCTGGGCGCCGATCTGTGCGTGCCCGAGAGCGATACACCGCCGGACTTCGAACCCCTGCGCATGACGGCCGGACAGGTCGAGCGCCTGGAGGCGGCGATCGACCGGCTGAATGCGCGCCTGGAGCCGCTGAACTCCTTCATCCTGCCGGCCGGCAGCGAAGCCGCCGCGCGCCTGCATTTTTCGCGCACGGTCTGCCGCCGCGCCGAGCGCAAGATTTCCGCCCTGATCGCATCCGGCGCCCGGATCAATCCGCAGGCGCTGAAATACGCCAACCGCCTGTCCGACCTGTTGTTCGTGATGGCCCGGATCGCCAATCTCGATGCCGGCGGCGATGTGCTCTGGGTACCGGGAAAAGACCGGTAGGCGCGCGATTGTTTCCGCGCAGGAAACACGAAAGTGATATCTCCCCGGTCGACATGCGCTGCAGATCGCCTATCTCTGGGTGCGACAATTCAGCTCATCCGGAGACCCGCATGACCCGCTTTCTGACTGCCACTGCCGCCCTCGCCCTGATCGGCGCCGCCGCCCAGGCCGAACCGGTTTCGTTCGAGTTCGACAAGTCCCACACGATTATCCAGGCGTCCTGGGAGCACCAGGGCTATTCCACCCAGTCCCTCCAGTTCACCGATTATGACGGCACGCTGGACCTTGACCTGGAAGACCCGTCCGCCTCGACGGTCGACATCACCTTCAACCTGGTCGACGGCATTTGGGCCGGCGCCAACCAGGAGCGTTTCCTGGGCCACCTCGCCTCGGACGACTTCTTCGGCCTTGACGCCAACCCGACCGCCCATTTCGTCGCCACCGGTTTCGAGACCGAGGATGGCGAGAGCGGCACGATGACCGGCGACCTGACAATGAATGGCGTCACCGCACCGGTCACGCTCAACGTCACCCTGAACCAGGTCGGCGAGACCCAGGACGGCAATACCAAGGCCGGCTTCACCGCCACCGGCAGCCTGATGCGTTCGGAATGGGATATGGGCTTCGCTGTCCCCTACGTCTCCGACGAGATCGAACTCTTCATCTCCACCGAGCTGGTCGCCGCGGCGGAATAGCCGCATCGCGACGATACTGGACGATCGAGGGCGCTTCCGGCCGGAAGCGCCCTCTTTTATGCCTGGCGCGCTGAGCGCAAAACGTACCTGAAGCTCGAATCGAGTCCTTCAGATCACACCGCACCGCAGCATTTTAGCGCTGGCGCAGCGCCGAGAATGCAGCCGCGACCAACCGCACCGGCATACCCGAATCCACATGCCTGGTGCGAATTGACGCACGCGTAAGCCAGCGGGCTGCATTGACTTACCGCACGCGCGAAGGCAGTTTCGCCGCCTGTTCTTTGTAGGTGCGCAGAATATCCCGCGCGCGGCCAACCGGAGCCCCAGCATGAAGATTCTCGTCCCCGTCAAACGGGTCGTCGATTACAACGTGAAGGTCCGCGTGAAGCCCGATCAAACGGGCGTCGACCTCGCGAATGTGAAGATGTCCATGAACCCCTTCTGCGAGATCGCCGTCGAGGAAGCGATCCGTCTGAAGGAAAAGGGCGTCGCCGAAGAAATCGTCGTCGTGTCCATCGGACCGGCGCAGGCCCAGGAAACCCTGCGGACCGCCCTCGCCATGGGCGCCGACCGCGGCATCCTGATCCAGACCGACGAGACCGTCGAACCGCTCGCCGTCGCCAAGCTGCTGAAGGCCGTGACCGACGAGGAGAAGCCGGAAGTCGTGCTGCTGGGCAAGCAGGCGATCGATGACGACGCCAACCAGACCGGCCAGATGCTGGCCGCGCTGCTGGACTGGCCGCAGGGCACCTTCGCCTCCAAGGTCGAGATCGCCGACGGCAAGGCTACCGTGACCCGCGAGGTCGATGGCGGCCTGCAGACGATCGCGCTGGAACTGCCGGCCGTGATCACCACCGATCTGCGCCTGAACGAGCCGCGCTACGCCTCGCTGCCGAACATCATGAAGGCCAAGCGCAAGCCGATCGACACCAAGGCTCCGGACGATTTCGGCGTCGATATCGCCAAGCGTCTGGACGTCGTGAAGGTCTCCGAGCCGCCGAAGCGCGAAGCCGGCATCAAGGTGGAGAGCGTCGCCGAGCTGGTCGACAAGCTGAAGAATGAAGCGGGAGTGATCTGATCATGACGGTTCTCGTTATTGCCGAGCACGACAACAGCGCGCTCAACGACGCCACCCGCGCCGTGATCACCGCCGCCAAGAAGATCGGTGGCGATATCCACGTCCTCGTGGCCGGCAAGGATGCCGGCGGCGTGGCCGAAGCCGCCGCCAAGCTGGACGGTGTCGCCAAGGTGCTGCACGCCGAAGCCGACGTCTTCGCCTCGCCGACGGCGGAAGCCATGGACGCGCTCGTCACGCCGCTGATGGACGATTACGACGCCGTGCTGTCGGCTGCGACCACGATGGGCAAGAACTTCATGCCCCGCGTCGCCGCCCGCCTCGACGTGATGCAGATCTCCGACATCACCGCGGTGGAAAGCGCCGACACCTTCGTGCGTCCGGTCTATGCCGGCAACGCGATGATGACGGTGAAGTCCAAGGACGCGAAGAAAGTCATCACGGTCCGCCCGACCACGTTCGAGAAGGCCGGTGACGGCGGCTCGGCCTCGGTCGAGGATCTCGGTGCCTCCTCCGGCCCGTTCAAGTCGGAATTCGTGTCCGAAGAGCTGTCGGAATCGGATCGTCCGGAACTGACCCAGGCCAAGATCGTCATCTCCGGCGGCCGCGGCATGCAGTCCGGCGACAATTTCCACCTGCTGGACAAGATCGCCGACAAGCTGGGCGCCGCCGTCGGTGCCTCGCGCGCCGCTGTCGATGCCGGCTTCGTGCCGAACGACTACCAGGTCGGCCAGACCGGCAAGGTGGTCGCGCCGGAACTCTACATCGCGGTCGGCATCTCCGGTGCCATCCAGCACCTGGCCGGGATGAAGGACTCCAAGGTCATCGTCGCGATCAACAAGGACGAGGAAGCGCCGATCTTCCAGGTCGCCGATTACGGCCTCGTCGCGGACCTGTTCCAGGCCCTGCCGGAACTGGACGAAGCGCTGGGCTGAGCCCTGCGCACCGCCCGAAACAGGAAACGCCCGGCCGTCCAGCCGGGCGTTTTCTTTTGGTGCTTTCGTCAAGGCAAGAATTCTTGAGTGGTCGCATTTTCGAACCGCAAAACCGGTCCCCACTTTTGCTGAAAATGCTTTAGCCAATCGCCAGCAGATGCCGGCCCAGCCGCCACCAGGTGCGAAGCTCCGAAGGACGCCGCCCGGCCTCTTCCAGCGCATCGAGCGCATCGCGGTCGAGCCAGCGCCCGTCGCGCATCACACCGCGCGGCGTGTAGAGGATGGAGGGGCTGGTCAGCGGGTCACCGTCGACGAGCACCAGATCGGCAAAGCAGCCCACGGCCACACAGCCGACCTTGCCCTCCAGGCCCAGGACATCGGCCGGGTGCACGGTCGCCGAGCGGATCGCCTCGAGCGGCGTCAGTCCGGCCCGAACCAGAAGCTCGATCTCGCGCACCGTCGACACGCCATGCGGCGAGGCCATGATGCCGGAGTCCGAACCGACCGTCAGGCGCACACCCGCCTCGTGCATCATGCCGGTGAAGGCCTCGTAGAAGGCCTGCATCTGCGTGCGGTCTTCATGGACATAGCGCGACCAGAAATCGAACGTGTCCCGCTCGAAACCGGCGACCACCGGGTTATAGCCTTCCATCTCGGGACGCAGCAGATGCCCGCCGCGCGTCTCGACGATGCGCGCCAGATTCTCGTGCACGACAAGCGTCGGATCGACCGTGGCACCGGCCGCGGCAATCGTCTGCGCCAGGGCACGGGCGCCGTCCGGATCGGTATTGTCGGACAGGCCATGCCAGACGATCGACTCGGTGTGCTCGATCGTGTCGAAACCGGCCGGCAGCGTATCGGTGAAGGGCAGCGGGTCGTCTTCGGTGCCCTCGACCGGGTGACCGCTCATCGTCATCCCCAGCGCTGCCGCCTCCTCGCGGATCGCGGCAAAGCTCTCGCGCGACAGGTTGGAATAGAGTTTGAGGTGGCGGAAACCGGCCGCGTGCTGGCGCCGCACGGCCGCGCGCGCCTCATCGCCGCCCATCACCAGCTCGTGCAGCAGGTTGGCATTGCGGCCGCCGCGCTCATTGATGATCGCGCCTGTGGTGATGAGGCGGGGGCCGTAGAGACGGCCTGCATCGATGCGCCGGGCCAGCGGCAGGTGGAAGGGCATGCCGCCCATATTCCGCACGGTCGTCACGCCAACCGCCAGCCCGGCCGCCAGGTCCACCTCGTCGAAAACATGGACATGCATGTCGATCAGGCCCGGCATCAGGGTACGGCCCTGGGCATCGATACGCGGAATGTCCGGATCGATGCCGGACATTCCGTCCGGCCCGATGCGCGCGATCCGCCCGTCCTGCACCAGAACCGACCGGCCGGCCTGCCGGGTACCGGTTTCCGGATCGAACAGTGTGGCGTGCTCGATCAGCCAGGTCCGCGATGCGTTGTGTTCCGGCACCATGGCGCCGGGCACCCGGGCGATGATGACGGCCGAAGCGGCGATCGTGGCGAGGATGACGGCAAGGCCGCCGGCGAGGATACGAAGCATGAATGTCTCCCGTCTGAATTTCGGGAGAGATCAGCATGTCCGGAGACCGGCATCGTCCGGAATCCGGATTCCGGACGTGCGGAATTCGTCAGGCGCTGCGGATACCGGAAACCGGTCCGCCCTCACCCTCGCGCAGGCGCGCCGCATAGGCCGAGGGCGTCTCGCCGGTCTCGCGCTTGAAAACGGCATTGAATACGGATTTCGAGGAAAATCCGGCCGTGAAAGCCAGGTCGATCACGCGCTGGGCGGTGCCGGCGCGGGCATCCTCCTGCATCATCGCGCACACATCCTCGATCCGCAGGCTGTTGATGTAGTCGTTGAAATTGCGCCCCGTCGCCGTCTTGATCGCGCGTGACACGGCCCGCTCGCCCAGCCCTGCTGCCGCCGCGACTTCCGTCCGGGTGAGACGCGGTTCTGAATAAAGCGCCTCGCCGCGCACGACCTCATCGATGCGCCGGAAGTCCTCGGCCTCGGCCGCCGCGTCGCCCGGTGCCGGTGCGGCCGGCTCGTCCCGCGGCGCGTCCAGCGCACCGGGCTCCAGCCCCTCGAACAGGCGGCTGTGGCGCACCGCGATCAGGATCAGCACCACCACGAAGGCCAGCGAGACGCTGATCTGGAAGAGATAGGCGGTCTGGGTCTCCAGCCAGGGCCAGTAGGGATGGATCCAGTGCGCATCCATCCGCAACACGTCGAACACGCCGTCGACGACATAGAAGCCGATCAGGGCGTAAAGCCCGTTGAGCTGGATCGCCCGGGCATCGGACCGGGTCTCGCGGGTCGCCCGGCGGAAGCGGTGGATGAGCCAGATCGCGGCGGCGGAGTAGACAATCAGGCTGATCCGGGCGGCGTGCTCGACCCAGGCGATCTGCGTCGTCAAAGCCAGCGCGACCAGGAAGGGCACGGCATGCGGCCAGTCGCGCCAGGTCAGCGCCGGGCCGGCAATCATGATGCCGCGGACAGTGAGATAGACGAGCGGCGGATAGGCCAGGCGGAAGGCCGGCGTGACCAGCCAGATCTCGCGAAACCCGGCCGTCTCCTCCAGCACGTTGAAGATCATCCAGGTGCAGGACATCGCCATCAGTGCCGAGACCGCCCGCAGCCGCGGCTGCGAGACGGTCAGCAGCACACCCAGACCGGCAATGGCGATCAGGGCGATATGGACGAGATTGACCGGCTGGAGCGTCATGGCGGGCAGATTAAGGACTGGGAACGGCCTGCCTACCCCTTCCAGCCGCGAAAGTCGCGGTATTCGGCCAGGGCGGACACGGCGCGGCGCAGCTGTTGCGGCGCATCGGCGGCCTCGCGCTCGCAGGCATCATAGGCGGCATGCACGCTGTCGAAGATGTGCTGGGGCGCCTTGGTCAGCGCATCGCCGGCCTCGCCCGCGTCGATCCCGGGACCGCCGGTGACCGGCTTCTCGCCACGTTCCAGCAGGACCAGGTGGGCGGCGAGATCGCGTTCGATCACGCCGAGCTGTTGCGCCAGCCCCCGGTCCCGGCTGCGGTGCAGCCAGACCAGGGCCATAATGGCGACAAGAAGAATGAGCGGAAGAAGCAGGGCCATACGGCCCGGACTACTCCGCCGCGCTCCCGCCTTCCAGCACAACGGTCAGCGAGCGCAGATCGACGAATTTGAAGTTCTGGCCGCCGGTCTCGTTCTCGTCGTCCTGCACGACGAAGATCCCGCCGGGGAAAGTCTCGCCCAGATTGGCGGTCGAGATGTCCAGACCGTCGGTATGGGTCACCCCGTCCACGGCGCCGTCGACAATCCGGAAGCGCGTGACGAATGCGTGCGTTTCCAGATCATAGGCCGCATAGGCATTGTCGCTCTGGGAGGAAACGACCAGCCAGCCACCGGTCTCGCCGCGCGGCAGGAGAGCGGCACCCTCGGCGTCGGCGCTGAGCTGCTGGCCATCGACGGCCGCGATCTGCACCGGTTCGGCCGGGTCGGTGGGCTCGGCGCCCATCATCCAGACGCCGGCATTCTCCTCATTCATGTAGACTGTGCCAGTGCGCTCGTCCGCAACACAGCCTTCCGCGATCGTGCCCAGCGTGACGCGGCGGACTTCCTCGGCGGTGACGCTGTCGCCATTCCAGCCCACGCGGACCTGGACGAAAGTGCCCGGATCCTTGTCGGAGACGAAGGCGTAGAGCTCGCCGTCCTGGTGGCTGCGGTAGAAGCAGAAACCGTAGGGTTCGACGATATTGTCCAGCGGCACGGCGCCGGCATAGTTCACATCGCGCGTGTCCGGATCGATGAAGAAGAAGGCGATGCCGATATTGGAACGGTCGGACGCGCCGGCAATGTCGACGACACGATCGCCGAGCGCGAAGTCGTAGCGGACATCGACATTGTTGAGACGACCTTCGGGCAGGTAGGCATGCTCGGCGCCGGTCATGGTGTAGACGTAGACGCCATTATCCTTGTCAGTGCCGAAGATCAGGCTGTCGGCCGGATTGTCCGAGACCCACACGGCCGGATCATCGGCCGCATCGCCCGTACCGGCGACGCTCGCCGTTTCCAGCACAGCCTCGATCTCGACGGCCGGCAGTCCGCCGCCACAGCCGCCCAGTGCCAGTGAGAATGCCGCAAGGCCGAGAATCCGCTTCATCCCTGTCCCTCCAGAAGTCCGGTTCGCCGCGCCATAGCACGGGTTCAACCGAAATGGCACGCGGACAATCGTGACACTTCTTTGACGGGGTGATGCAATTTCGCACCGTCACAAAACTTCAATCCAAACGACACGGAAGTGCAGTCTTAGCGTCATCAGCCTGTCGCGGCTTTTCCCCCAATAAGGCGCCGAAATCGGACTGCCAGGCCCGACTCGCCAGTCATTTCCTTGAAGGGGGACATCATGACCAGGACATTCGCCATGCTCGGCACCGCCTCGGTGCTGGCACTTGCTGCTGCGACCGCCGCCCAGGCCGGTACCATTGCCGGCCGCGTGATGGACGGTTCCCAGACCGTGGGTCTGGAAGGCGCCACCATCCGCATCGTGGAAACGGGCCAGACCGTTGCCGCCGGTTCGGACGGCGCATTCCGCATCGTCGGCCTCGCTGCCGGCACCTACACGCTGCGCATCAGCTATGTCGGCGCCGAGCCGGCCGAGACCTCGGTCACGCTCGCCAGCGTCACCGACACGGCGACCCCGGTGATCACGATCGGCGAAGACGTCGATTATGTCGACAACATCCTGGTGATCGGCCAGCGCGGCGCGCTCAACTCTGCCCTGTCGCGCCAGCGCGCCAATGACGGCAATATCGTCGTCCTGTCCGCCGACGCGATCGGCCAGTTCCCCGACGAGAACGTCGCCGAAGCCGCCCGCCGCGCCGTCGGCGTGAACGTGCTGAACGACCAGGGCGAAGGCCGGTTCGTCTCGATCCGCGGCCTGGATCCGAACCTCGTCTCTACCTCGATCAACGGCGTGCGCCTGACCTCGCCGGAAGCCGAGGACCGCCAGGTCGGTCTCGACGTCATCGACGCCGACGTGCTCTCCAGCGTGGTCATCAACAAGTCGCTGACGCCGGACATGGACGGCGACAGCGTCGGCGGCAATGTCGAGATCGAAACCACTTCGGGTCTCGATGTCGACCACCTCTACATCCGCGGCCGGGTGGCTTCGCTCTACTCCGATATCGAACAGGATTTCGGCTGGCGCGGCTCGGTGAACTTCGCCAACAACTTCCTCGACGGCCGCCTGGGCGTGGCCGGTTCGCTGTCGCACCAGGAACGCGTCTTCGGCTCGGAGAGCTATGAGGTCGACGGCGGCTGGGAAACGGGCGAAAGCGTGCCCTTCCCGAACGAAGTCGAGATGCGCAACTACCAGATCACGCGCGAGCGCACGACGGCGGCCCTGAACTTCGACTATCGCTGGTCGAACGAGCTGAGCTTCTACCTGCGCAATACCTGGTCCGACTTCTCCGACCAGGAGCACCGCAACCGGGTCGAGGTGAAGCTGGAAGACGCCGAGTACAATGACGCTGCTTCTTCCGGCAATCTGGCCGCCTTCGTCGCCGAAGAGATGGAAATCGACCGCGACATCAAGGATCGCCTGGAAACCCAGATGATCTTCGCCACCGATTTTGGCGGCGAATGGCTGCGCGGCAATACGACGGTCGACTGGTCGCTCTCCTACGTCCATTCCGAAGAGGAAGAGCCGAACCGTCTGGACACGGATTTCTCCTACGAGTTCGAGGATGATGAGGTCTTCGGTGTCGACGTTTCCAACCCGCTGCTGCCGCAGCTGGTCTATGGTGGCGGCGCGACCACGGACGCCGTCTTCGATCCGTCGATCTACGAGAATCAGGGTTTCGAGGTCACCAACGGCCTGTCCCAGGACCGCGAATACGCCGCGGCGCTGAACGTCCGTCACGACTTCAACTATGCCGGCATGGCCACCTACATCCAGTACGGTGTGCGGGCCCGCATGCGCGACAAGAAGTATGTGCTGGATTTCGACGTCTATGAGAGCGACGACAATCTGACGCTCGACCAGGTCGTGCGCACGGTCGACTACTCGCAGGACCGCCTCGGCCCGGTGCCGGATCCGGTCGCGGTGCGCGACTATTTCAACGCCAATTTCGGCGGCCTGGAACTGGACCCGATCGCCAGCGACATCGACAGCTATGGCGCGACCTACGGTGTCGAGGAAGACATCATGGCCGCCTATCTGATGGGTTCCGTCGAGAACGGTCCGCTCAGCGTGGTCGGCGGCTTCCGCATCGAGCAGACCGACGTGTCGGCCTATGGCTATGAAGCCTTCCTCGCCGAGGAAGGCTCGACGATCGGTGGCGTGCTGCAGGATCAGGACACGGTGATCGTCACGCCGCAATACGTCTCGGACGACTACACCGACGTGCTGCCCTCCATCCTCGCCCGCTATGAAGTGGCCGAGAACTGGATTGCCCGCGCCTCCTATTATGCCTCGATCCAGCGCCCGAACCCGGGCCAGTTCGCGCCGCGTCTCCTGGTCGAACAGAATGACGATGACGAGATCGAGGGCGAGTTCGGCAATCCGGACCTGCAGCGCCTGGAAGCCGACAATTTCGAGGCCTCGCTGGAATGGTATCCGAACAATGACGCCGTCGTTTATCTCGGCTATTTCTACAAGGATCTGGAAAACGTCATCGGCCCGATCCAGTACGAGAACGAGCTGATCAATGGCCGCCTGTTCGACGAGGCCGACAGCTATATCAACCTGCCGGAAGCGGAAGTGTCGGGCTGGGAGTTCAACTACCAGCAAGCGCTCGACTTCCTGCCGGTCGAAGGCTTCATCGCCGGCTTCAACGCCACCCTCGCCGACAGTGAGGCGACCCTGCCGGACGGCCGTGTCGTACCGCTGCCGCGCCAGTCGGACGAAGTCTGGAACGCCGTGCTCGGCTATGACCAGGGCCCCTGGGACCTGCGCGCCGTCGTCTCGCACCGTTCCGAATTCCTCGACGAGATCCGCGGCGATGCCGACGAGGACCGGATCGTGCTGGACCACACCCAGCTCGACCTGTCGGCGAAGTTCCGCTTCAACGATCATCTCCAGATCTTCGGCGATCTGAAGAATGTCACCGACGAACCGTTCCGCGCCGTGACCCGTCCGGACGGTGTCGACCGGGTGGAACAGTTCGAGGAATATGGCTGGTCGGCCGTCTTCGGCGTGCGCTTCACATATTAAGCAGCACCGCATCCCAGACAGGAAACCCCGGGCCATCGGCCCGGGGTTTTTCTTTTTATTTCCGATAGTTAATTGTCGGTGCGGCCGACGCGAAACTGTCTTCCAGGCGTCACCGATCCGTCGCGTTATCGGCGTAGACAGGCGCCGACCCGCTCCTCCCCGACCGGGTGACCTTCCCGCTTATCCCTCCGGGCAGGGTTTCAAACTCACAGGGCCGTCCGCGTTGTGGACGGCCCTTTTTTCTTGCCGGCCGCGCGAACGCAACAGGGGCAACCAGGAGCACCCGCTTGCCCTTACGACACGGTAAGTTGTTCCGGAGCGGCGGTGCTGCTTGACTGACGGCATCCTGCCAACCGGCTGTTTCTCCAAAAGATGCCGATAGATAACGGACCATGCCGATGAGTATTCTGGCGCCGTGCCTGGCCGCACTTGCTGCACTCTCCCTGCAGGGCGAGCCCGTGCCCGGGCTGCAGTCATCGCCCGACCGCATCCGGGAAAGCGCGCTTCCCGCCCACTATCTGCAGGGTCATCTCGATGCGAAGTCGATCCCGCAGGCGATGCTGGAGCAGGATATTCCCGGGCTCAGCATGGCCTTCATCGCGGATGGCGAAATCGCCTGGCAGATGACGTTCGGCTATGCCGACCTTGCCACGGCAGCCCCGGTCACGCCCGACACCGTGTTCGCGGCGGCTTCGCTGAGCAAGCCCGTCGCGGCCATGATGGCGCTGCACTTGGTCGACCGGGAGGCGCTGAGCCTGGACGCGGATGTCGACGATTATCTGCACGACTGGCAGATCCCCGCCAGCGCATTCACGGCCGAAGAACCCGTCACCCTGCGCCGCCTGGTCGGCCACACGGCCGGCATCGCCAATCATCTGTGGTCGGCCTACGATCCGGGCGAACCGCTCCCTTCGATCGAGGCCATGCTGACCGGTGCGCCGCCTTCGGTCGACCCTCCAGCCGCCGTGGAAGCCGTCCCCGGCGCGCGCTACCGCTACTCCAATCCCGGCTATGCCATCATCCAGAAACTGGTGCAGGACGCGACCGGCGAAGATTTCCAGAGCGCTGCCGAGCGGATCGTCTTCTCCCCGGCCGGGATGACGCGAAGCACCTTCGCCCAGCCGGTCCCGGCGCCGCTGAACGCAGCGGCCGCAACCGGCTATTCGAACCAGCTGCACCCCTATCCAGACCGGCTGTTTCCCTTCCTCGCGGCCGGCGGCATGTGGTCGACACCGGGCGATCTGGCCCGCTTCATGGGCACGCTGATGGAGGATCGGGCAACGGGCGCGGGCCATATCCTGTCGCCTGAACTGGCCGCAGAGGTTTTCGCGCACTCCGAAGGCCGGCTGGGCTTTACCCGGACGCCGGGCGCCGATGGCGAAGTGCTGGTCGAGCACTGGGGCAGCAATGCCGGCTTCACCAGCTACATGGTGGGCCATCTGCCCGGCAATCAGGCGCTGGTCGTCATGACCAACAGCGATAACGGCTTCAACCTGATGGCCTCGATCGCGCGGTCGGTTGCGCATGAATACGGCTGGCCGCTGCTGGAGCCCACGGTCTACACGGAAGCCGATCTGCCCGCGGCGGATCTCCGGCGCTTCGCCGGCACATATGGCGACGGGCTGGCCTTTTCGGTGGCAGACGGTGCCCTCACGCTCGCAGCCCCCGGCGACGCGACGGCACAAACACTTATCCCCGTCGGCCCCGCGACACTCATCTCACCATCGCAGAACACGACCTACCAGTTCATCGAAGCGAATGACGGCGCGATCCGATGGGTCCGCATGACGCAGGGGAGCGGGTATAATAATGATTTTCCAAGGAACTAGACCCCGCCGGGCGGGCGGCTGGCGCAGCCTGGCGCTCTGTGCGCTGGCATCACTGGCCGCGGCCTGCAGCACCACGACCGCACCCGCCGACGGCACGGCAGACAGCCGCGCTCCGGAGCTGGACGTCGCCGGGCTGGAAAGCTTTGTCCGCCAGGAAATGGCGGGCACCGGCGTGCCTGGTCTTTCCATGGCGGTCATCCGCGACGGCGAGATCGCCTACAGTGGCGGTTTCGGCGTGAGGAATGCGCAGACCGGCGGCGCGGTGACAACCGATACCCTGTTCGAAGCGGCGTCGCTTTCCAAACCGGTCTTCGCCTATTTCGCCATGCTGCAGGTGGAGAAGGGTGTCATCGAGCTGGACCGCCCGCTCTACGAATACCTGCCCCATCCGGACCTCCCCGACGATCCGCGTGCGCAGGAACTCACCGCCCGTATGGTGCTGACACACGCCACGGGTCTGCCGAACTGGCGATCCTATACCGGCGGCGTGCTCCAGTTCGTGTTCGATCCGGGAACGCGTTACGGCTATTCCGGCGAGGGCTATGAATATCTCCGGCGGGTGCTGCGGCACGAGCTCGGCGTCAACGATGACGGGCTCCAGGCCGTGTTTCAGGCCGAGGTCGCCGACGAGATCGGCGCGGACTTCATGAGCTATACCTGGGACGCCTCGATCCCCGAGCGTAAAACCTTCGGACACCGGAACGGCATACCGACCGACAATGACGGGCACGACATGAATTTCGGTGCGGCCTACAGCCTCAATACCACCGCCGAAGACTATGCCCGCTTCCTCACCGCGCTGATCCGGCCCGACGCAAGCCGGGCGGGAACGGTTGAACGTCTGCTCGCCGTCCAGGACACAATGCCGGCCGAGGAGGGCGAGCTGCATCGCAGTCTCGGTTTCCAGATCAAGGCGACCGCACACGGGCTGCGCTACGACCATTTCGGCGATAATGGCGACTTCCGCTCCTATTGCCATTTCAGCCTGGACAGCGGCGACGGCCTTGTCCTGTTCGGCAATTCCGACGCCCTGTTCTCATCCGGCCTTGCCAGGCGGATCGTGGAGCATCTGGGAGAGGAGTGGGTCTACGACTAGCCTGCCGCGCGTTTACACGCCCCGTGCAATCGCTGCCCGGATCAGGGCCTTGGCGTCCTCGCTGTCCCATTCGGCCGGGGCGGTGACCCGGCCCAGTTCGCGGCCCTGGCGGTCATAGAGCACCGAGGTCGGCAGGCCCGGCGTGCGGATCTGTGAGAAACTGGCCAGATTGCTGTCATGGATGATCGGCAGGTTTTCCAGCTCGATCCGCTCGAAGAAGGCCAGCACGTCATCCATCGACCGGTCGAGACTGACGGTGACGACCTGGAAATCCTCGCCGCCCAGATCCGCCTGCAGCCGGTCCAGCGCCGGCATCTCCTCCACGCAGGGCCCGCACCAGGTCGCCCAGAAATTCACCAAAATCACCTGGCCGCGATAATCCGACAGGCGGACTTCGTCGCCGTTTTCGTCGACATAGACGGCATCCGGCTGGGGCGGCGCGTCGTCGATCTGGGTGAAACGGCGCATCTCGCCGCGGGCATAGCTTTCCAGCCCGCCCGCATCGCTCTGGTCCATCGCGCTGAACACCACGACAAGGAATCCCACCACGAGGATTGCGGCCATGCCAAAAATGGCTATTCCAAGTGGAGTCTTCATATCGCTTCGCTCCCCAATCCGCAGGAATCCCCGATGGCCGAGAAATCCCCGCAATCTTCCCAGTCCAGCGCCATGTGGGGCGGACGTTTCGAGGCCGGGCCGTCGGCGGTGATGGAAGCCATCAATGCCTCCGTCGACGTCGACCGGCGCATGGCCGAGCAGGATATCGACGGATCCCTCGCCCATGCCCAGATGTTGAGCGAAACCGGTGTGATTTCAAGCGAGGATGCTGCGGCAATCCGCCAGGGCCTGGAACAAATCCGTGAGGAGATCCGCGCCGGGGCGTTTACCTGGTCCGCCGCACTGGAAGACGTGCACATGAATGTCGAGGCGCGGCTGAAGGCGATTATCGGCGAACCGGCCGGCCGCCTGCACACCGCCCGCTCACGCAATGACCAGGTCGCGACCGATTTCCGCCTCTGGCTGCGCGATGCCTGCGACCGGATCGATGCGCAACTGGCTGCATACCAGAAAGCGCTGGTCGCCCAGGCCGAAAAACATGTCGACCAGGTGATGCCCGGCTTCACCCATCTGCAGACCGCCCAGCCGGTCTCGCTGGCGCACCACCTCCTGTCCTATGTCGAAGTGGCCCAGCGCGATCGCGGCCGCTTTGCCGATGCCCGCAAGCGCCTGAATGAAAGCCCGCTGGGCTGTGCGGCACTGGCCGGTACCGCCTTTCCGATCGACCGCGAGATGACCGCGAAGGCACTCGGCTTCGACCGGCCCATGGCCAATTCGCTCGACGGCGTCGCGGCCCGCGACTTCGCGTTGGAAGTGCTCTCCGCCGCCTCGATCTGCGCGGTCAACCTGTCGCGCTTTGCCGAGGAGATCGTGCTGTGGTGCACGCGCCGCTTCGGCTTTGCCTCGCTGTCGGATGCCTGGTCGACCGGCTCGTCGATCATGCCGCAAAAGCGCAATCCCGACGCCGCCGAGCTCGTGCGCGCCAAGCCGGGCCGTATCATCGGTTCGCTGACCGGCCTTCTGACCGTGGTGAAGGGCCTGCCGCTGGCCTATTCCAAAGACCTGCAGGAAGACAAGGCACCGGTCTTCCAGGCGATTGACGATCTGGAACTGGCTCTGCTCTCCATGGCCGGCATGGCCTCTGATCTGACTTTCCACGGCGCCGCGATGGAAGCCGCCGCCGGCGAGGCCTATTCCGACGCGACCGATCTGGCCGACTGGGTCGTGCGCGAGCTGGGCAAGCCCTTCCGCGACGCCCACCACATCTCCGGCTCGATCGTGAAGATGGCCGAGAAGCGCGACATCCCGCTGGCGCAGCTGCCGCTGGCCGACATGCAGAGCGTCGAACCGGGTATCGACGAACGGGTGTTTTCCGTGTTGAGTGCCCGGGCATCGATGGAAAGCCGCACCAGTTTCGGCGGCACCTCGCCGGTGCGTGTGCGCGAACAGGTCGCCGCGTGGAAAGCCCGGCTCGGCTAGCCGTGCAACGTCCGGGCAGAGTTGAGGGAATGGACATGAAACGACGCCTTGCCGCCCTGGTCCTTGCGACCCTGAGCGCCCTGACCGTCGCCGCCTGCGGCCTGCGCGGCGAACTGGAACGCCCGCCACCCCTGTGGGGCGATCCGCCGCCGCAGGATGAAAACGCCGACGGCGACAGCGAAAACTAGCGCCTGGCTCTCCAAATCGTAATGCATGTGGCTCTCGTCTATCGCGGCGGCCATGATAGGGTTCGCGCATGCGTCGCCGCTCGCTCATAGCTGCCGGGTGCGCCCTTGTCTGGGAAGCCTCGGTTCCTGTGCTCTGGCCTGTTCTGGCCTGGGCCTCTGCCTTTGCGATTCTGGCTCTTCTGGGCCTGTGGGACCGGATCGGCGATCCCTGGCGCGCGGCCTATGCCCTTGCCACCCTGCTGCCCGCGGCCTGGCTGACCTGGCGCGGCCTCCGGGCCTTCCGCTGGCCCGATGCCGATGCGCTGGCCCGCCGTGTCGAGGAAGACAGCGGCATCGAGGCGCGTCCGCACGAAGCGCTCACCGATAAGCCGTCTGACAGCGATCCGGTCGCCCTGCATGTCTGGCAGGAACACCAGGCCCGCATGCGCCGCCGCCTCGCCTCGGCCCATGCCCGCCGCCCCAAGGCCGCCTGGGCACGCACCGACCGCTGGGCCCTGCGCGGCGCGCTGGGCCTGCTGCTCGTGGTGTCCTGGTTGGTCGCCGGACCGGCGGCCCGCGACCGTCTGGGCGAGGCGTTCGGCCTGACGCCCATTCTGGCGGGTGGTGAAACCCTGAGCATCGATGCCTGGATCGACCCGCCGGCCTATACCGGCCGCGCCCCGGTCTTCCTCGCGGAAACCGAACGCAGCGCCGAAGTGCCGGAAGGCTCGACCTTCATTACCCGTGTGGCCGGCAGCCGGCGCGAACCGCGCCTCACCCTGCGCAGCGAAGCGGGGACCGAGCGCGGCGAAGTCCGCCAGATCGGCGACGGCGTCTGGGAGGTCCGCGCGCCTGTGACCGGCGATGCCACCGCCCGGCTGGCCGCTCCGGGTACGCGCGAAACCTGGACGCTGGACGCCATTCCCGACACACCGCCGCGCGTGCGTCTGCTGGCCGTGCCGGACGCGACATCCGCCGGCGAGCTGGATCTGCGCTTTGCTGTCGAGGATGATTACGGCCCCACCGGCTATGCGCTCGACATCCGCCCGGAAGACGACGGGAGCGCCGATTGGGAACGCCTTCCCATCGATGCCGTCTCGGTGACCCCGCTCAGCGAGGGCGAGGGGCTGGGCACGCTGCTGGAAACCGCCCGCCACCCGCTGGCCGGCTCGCGCGTGATGATCCGCCTGGCTGTCACCGACGCGGCCGGCAATGAGGGCCTGTCACCGCCCCTCGGCGTGACGCTGCCCGAACGGGTCTTCCTGGACGCACTCGCTCGCGCTGTGGCCGAACAGCGCCGCGGCGTGATGGCGGCCGATGCCGCCTATGCCCCCCTGCCCGAGCGGCCGGTGATGTATGCCGAGGACATCCCGCCCGGTCCGGCCTATCTGGCCGAAGAGCCCGAGCGCCGGATCGAACGCGCGCCGGAAGGCCTGCAATATGCCGCCCGCGCGCTGGACGCGATTTCCGACGCGCCGGTCTATTTCTTCGACGATCCGATCGTCTATCTGGGCATTCGCGAAACCGTTCATCGTCTGCGCCGCGCCCGGGACCAGGTCGACCTCACCGGGCTGGACGACGATCTGTGGAATATCGCCCTGCGCGCCGAGCTGGGCTCGCTGGCCGATGCGGAGGCCGCACTGCGCGCCGCCGAGCGCGCGTTGATGGAAGCCATGGCGCGCGGTGCCGACGAGACCGAGCTGGCCGCCCTGTTCGAGGCCTATGAAGAGGCGATGGACAATTACATGGCGGCCCTCGCTCGCGAGGCGGCGGAAGAAAATGAGTTTGCCGAAGGCGGCGGCGGGCCGCAGCTCGACCAGCAGATGCTGCAGGACATGCTCGACGCCCTGCGCGAAGCGGCCGAGCTGGGCGATACGGCCGAGGCACGCCAGGCGCTGGCCGCGCTGAGCGAGCTTCTGCGCAACATGCAGATGCAGATGGGCCAGGGCACGGGCGGCGAGGGTGAAAGCGACGCCACGTCGGAGGCCATGCGCGAGGCGCTGGAAGAACTCGGCGAGATGATCGGCGAGCAGCGCGACCTGCAGGACCAGACCTTCGGCCTGAACCAGCAGCAACAGCAGGGCGGCGGTGCGCCGCAAAGCGGCGAGCAGTCGGGCCAGCCCTCCGGCCAGGGCTCGCAATCGCTGGCCGAGAACCAGAGCGGCGGTGCGTCGAGCACGCAGCAGCTGGCGGACGCCCAGGGCCAGCTGGCCCAGCGCTTCGGCGAGTCGGCCGAGGCCGTGCCCGGCGAAGGCGAGAGCGGCGAGACGCTCGGCCAGGCCGGTCAGGCCATGCGCGAGGCCGAGGAGGCGCTGCGCCAAGGCAGCACCGAAGACGCGCTGGCCGCCCAGGAACAGGCCCTCGCCCAGTTGCGTGAAGGCGCCGAGGAACTGGCCCGCGAGCTCATGGAGCGTATGGAAGAAGGCCGCGGCCAGGCCATGGGCGAAGGCGAGGAAACCGATCCGCTGGGCCGGCCGTCCGAAGGCGCCTTTGCTGACGGATCCGGTGTCGAGGTGCCCGAGGAGATGAGCCGGGCCCGCGCCCGGGCCATCCTGGAAGAACTGCGCCGCCGGGCCGCCGAAAGCGGCCTGACGCAGGAAGAGCTGGACTATATCGAACGCCTGCTGGATCGGTTCTGAGGCGGCGGGCCGTTGCCTGCATCAACGCTTATCGCAGCCCGGCAGCATACGGTCAGTTGGCAGCCCGACTTGCCGACACTTCGTTCAACAACTCCCGCAGCCCGATGGCTTCGACGCCATCGGCCAGCCGGTAACGCTCCTGACCGCCATATACGAAGAACGCCCTAGCAGGCTGCAGGTCCTCGCATGCGGAGTGGAAGCCCCGGGTGAGCTTCGGCGTACTGGTGCGCTTGATTTCGATTGCCCAGGTTTCGCCGTCCCGCTCGACGAGAAGGTCGATCTCCGCACCGCCCGCCGCCCGGTAGAAGCTGAGTTGATGAGCCTCCAGCTGACCGGCCGCGGCGATATCCTCGACAACAAAGCCCTCCCAGCTGCCACCAAGAACCGGGTGCCCCAGCAAGGCATCGAAGCTGTCAATGCCCAGCAATGTATGGCAGAGCCCGCTGTCGCGGACATAGACTTTCGGCGACTTGACCAGCCGTTTCTTGGTGTTTCTGTGCCAGGGCATGAGCTTGCGGACCAGCAGCAGGTCGATCATCAGATCGCGGTAGTTCGCGACGGTCTTGCTGTCGACGCCCAGCGAACGGCCGAATTCGGACGCATTGAACAGGCCGCCCTGGTGATGCGCCAGCATCGTCCAGAAGCGGCGCAGCGTTTCCGCCGGAATACGCGTCCCGAGCTGCGGGATATCCCTCTCCAGATAGGTCCGGATGAAATCGCGGCGCCAATTGACGCTGGCCCGTGCTCTGGGCGCCAGCAGGCTGCGCGGGAAGCCGCCCCGCTCCCAGAGGGTCGAAACCGGGATGTCCTCATCAAGTTCTCTGGCCGTGACCGGCGCCAGCTCGCGATACGCCACGCGGCCGGCAAGCGACTCCGAGGACTGGTTCATGAGCTCCATCGACGCGGAGCCGAGCAACAGGTAACGCCCGTCGCCGCGGCCGAGCCGGCGAGCCTCGTCGATAAGGCCACGCAGCGTTCCGAAGAGTTCCGGAACACGATGAACCTCGTCGAGAATAACCAGCTTGTCGAGATGATCGCGTAGATAAAGTTCCGGATCCTGAAGCTTGGCCATGTCCGACGGCCGTTCGAGATCGAGATAGATCGATGGCCGGCCCGATGCGATCTCGTGTGCCAGCGTGGTCTTGCCCACCTGACGCGGCCCGAGCAGGACCACCGCAGGGTTTTCATCCAGCGCCTCGACAATTTCCGCAGTCAGATCGCGTGATATCATCCTTGCAGTTTCGTATATAAGTTCCGAATCTGCAAGGATAAGATATCCCCTGTCGTCGCCGGACGCGGCCGGTGAAATCAGTGATGACCGCCGTCAGCCGTTTCCTGGTGCTCGGCGACAACCGGCTCATGCCCGGCAGCCGGGGCCGGAGCATGGTCAGGCGTATCATGAGACGGCGTGTTGTGCGACGGCGCTTCATGGGATGGCTCTGGGTTGGACGGGGCAGCATGCGCGTCCTCATCCTCGCCGGCATCCTCGTGCGCCGCATTGCCGGTCGCGGCATGGGCCATCAGCATCACCTCGACCTCGACCGCCGAGGGCGGGGGATCGGACACGACGGTGCGGAAATCCTGGCGCTTGCCGGCACGGATCTGCGCGGCCGGCACCGACACCGTCCATTCCAGAACCGACTCGCCCTGCGCATCGCGCAGCACGGCCCGCAGGCCCGGCATGGCGCGCGAGCGGCGGTCGAAATTGCGCACATCGCCCTCGATCACGAGAAGCGGAACGCCATGATCCACATCGCGGCGGATATCCAGCTCGCCGACCGAGAAACCGTACGGGTTCACCTCGGCCCCCACCGCGGCATAGGCCGAGGAGGCGCGCGGCCAGAGCGTGACGACATCCACCCGGAAGATCCAGGCGGTCGTCAGCACGACAGCGCAGGCAACGGCCAAAGCGCCCCAGGCCCCGCCCGCAGCAGCGACCGAGAGGGTGTGACGTTTCTTTTCCTGGCGTTCGCGGAAAGCCTTGTGCGGCTGCTTCTCGACGACCGGTTCGGCCGGGGATTGCGGTGAGACCATGTCTTGCGCCGCGGCCGCTTCCGTTGGAATCTGGGCGTCGGCGGTCCATACATGTCCGCAGGATGCACAGCGCACACGGCGGCCGGCGCTGCCGATTGCGTCGGCATTCGCGCGATACCGCGTAGAACAGGACGGACAGCTCAGTACAATGCTCATCGTGCGTCGTTTTCGTCCAACCAGGTTCACCCGTGTCAGTGGAGGCACTCCATCAACCCGAGTATGACCGCTTCCCCGCACAGCGATCCCGAACCGGTTGTCCGCTTCGACAATGTCGGCATGCGGTACGGACGCGGCCCGGAGATTCTGCGCGATTTGTCGTTTGATTTACCACGGGGTTCTTTCCAATTTCTCACCGGACCGTCCGGTGCGGGCAAGACGTCGCTTTTGAAGCTCATCTATCTGGCCGCCAAACCGTCGCGCGGGCTGGTCTCCTTCTTCGGCCGCGACACCGCCACGCTGCCGCGCCGCGACCTGCCGGACCTGCGCCGCCGGATCGGTGTGGTGTTCCAGGAGTTCCGTCTTCTCAATCACTTGAGCGTGTTCGACAATGTCGCCCTGCCGCTGCGTGTGGCCGGAAAGAAGCGCTCGGACTATGCCGAGGACGTCGCCGAACTCCTCGCCTGGGTCGGCCTGGGCGATCGCATGTCAGCCCTGCCGCCAACCCTGTCCGGCGGTGAACAACAGCGCGTCGCGATCGCCCGCGCGGTGGTCGGCCAGCCGGAAATCCTCATCGCCGACGAGCCCACGGGCAATGTCGATCCCGAAATGGGCATGCGCCTGCTGCGCCTTTTCGCCGAGCTGAACAAGCTGGGCACGACGATCATCATCGCGACGCACGATCTGCAACTGGTGCGGATGGTCGATGCTCCGGTGATGACGCTGTCGAACGGTCATCTGCATATCCGCCCCTCACGCGGCCGGCGCCAGCGCGACGCGGATCAGCGCGAGGCCGAAGGCCGTGAAGCGCTGGATGCGATGTCGCCCCCGGGTACGGATACGGAGGCCGGCGATGAGTGAGCCCGCCGTTCCCAAACCGCCCGCCGGCGGCAATGGCCGGCTTCTGCCGCCCGATGCGGGCCGCGACCGTCCGCTGTTTCTCGTCGCCGCCATCCTGGTCTTCCTCGCCTGCGTGGCGGCCCTCGGCGCTCGCGGTGCCTGGCTGCAGGCCCAGACCTGGACCAGCGATCTGGAGTCCAGCCTGACGATCCAGATCCGCCCCGTCGACGAGCGCGACACCACGGCGGATGCCGAGACCGCTGCAGAGATCGCCCGGTCCATGCAGGGCGTCCGGGATGCGACCGCCCGCACACGCGAACACGCGCTGGCCCTGCTCCGCCCCTGGCTGGGCGAAGGCAATCTGCCGGACGATCTGCCCCTGCCACTGATGGTCGAGGTGGAGCTGGACAGCGAGACCGTTCGTGCCGGCAGCTTCCAGCCCGAGGCACTACAGGCCCGGCTGGACGAGGCCGGGCTGGCCGCGACCGTTGACGATCATTCGCGCTGGGCAGCAGCCGTGCGCCGCGCCGCGACGACAGCACAGACGCTGGGCCTCGCCCTTCTGGCGCTGGTCGCCGGTGCCGCTGCGGCCGTCGTTGCCTTCGCCGCACGGGCCAGTCTCGCAGCCCGCGTCGACGTGATCGACGCACTGCACCTGTGCGGCGCCGAGGACCGCTTTATCGCCGGCCTGTTCCAGCGGCGCTTCTTCATGCTGGGCCTGAAGTCCGGGGCCGCCGGCGCGATCTTTGCCGGTCTGGTGTCCATTCTGGTCAGCGTCGGCGGGTCGCCGGCCGATATGGCATTCTTCCTGCCGCAATGGGCGACCGACCCGTTCGAGCTGATCCTGCTGGCCCTGGCCCCCTTGCTGGCCGGTCTGACTGCCGCGGTTTCGGCGCGACTTGCTGTCGCGTCGGACTTGCGGGGACGCTGGTAGCGCGCCACAAAACGGCCGGGTTCGCGAGGACATGCTGATGCAGGTTTCACGGGCGGCAGACGCCGCACAGCGATACGGGATCGGACGGACGCGATGAGCCGGGGCTGGATTGCATTGCGCACACTCGCCTTCCTGCTGGTGGCCGGACTGGCCATCGGCTTTCTCGTGTTCGCCGGCCGGATCGCCACCTACGCCACCCCCGACGCCGGACGCCAGGCCGATGCCATCGTCGTCCTGACCGGCGATGTGGGCCGCACCACGACAGGCATCGATCTCCTGCGTGAAGGCCGTGCGCCCCGGCTGCTGATTTCCGGTGTCGATGCCTCGGCCACGCCGGCCGACATCCAGCGCCATTCCGGCCTGTCCGACGATGAACTCGCTTGCTGCGTCATTCTCGGCCGCGACGCCACAGACACGATCGGCAATGCCCGCGAGACCGGCGCGCTGGTGCGCGAAAACGGCTATCGGAGCTTGATCATCGTCACATCAGACTATCATCTGCCGCGCAGCCTCCTGGAGATGCGCGCCCTGATGCCCGGTGTCGAACTGATCGCCTACCCCGTCCGCACGACCCCGCCCTGGCGGGATTTCGGTGCCTCGCGTCTGTGGCTGCAGGAGTACGCCAAGTTCACCGCCGTGTGGCTGCGCCAGACCGTTACACCGCGTCCCGAAAGCGTCTGATGACCCTGATCCGCTCGCTCGTCTTCTACATCTACATGTATTCGCTCATGGTCTTCATGGGCCTGGTCGGACTGCCCTTGCTGCTGGGGCCGCGCACCTGGTCGCGTGGCTGGCTTCGGGTCTATCTCAAAATGCTCTGGTTCGGCCTGCGCTGGATCTACGGCATCACCTTCGAGGTGCGCGGCCGCGAACACCTGCCCGCAGGCGGTGCGCTGGTCGCCTCAAAACATATGAGCATGTGGGAGACGCTGGCCTTCTGGGAGATCCTGCCCGATCCGGCGATCATCCTGAAACATACCCTCACCTACATGCCCTTCTTCGGCTGGTTCGCCGTGAAGCTGGGCAATATCTCGGTGAACCGGAAGAAGGGCGCCAGCGCGCTGAAGGGCATGATGCGCGATGCGGCCCGCCGGGCCGGCGAGGACCGGCAGATCCTGATCTTCCCGGAAGGCACCCGCGTCGAACCGGGCGAGCACCCCGACTTCAAGCCGGGTGCTGCCGGGCTGTATCTGAATATGGGCGTGCCCTGCGTGCCGGTGGCGCTGAATTCCGGCGTCTTCCTGAAATCCTATTGCGGCCTGAAACGGCCGGGCCGGATCGTGGTCGAGTTTCTCGAACCGATCCCGCCAGGGCTGGGCAAGCCCGAATTCCTGCGCGAACTGCATACGCGCATCAACACCGCATCGGACGCCCTGCAGGCGGTCGATGACGCCGGAATGCCGTTGGGGAGGACAGGCCGGTGACCATGAGAACCAAACTGCTATGGCCCATCGCGGCCATTATCGGGCTGTTCGTGCTGTATTCGGCCTACTGGGTCATCGCCAGCGGACAGATCCGCAAGGGCGTCGACGAATGGATCGCCGACAAGGAAAATGCCGGCTACCAGATCGAGCATGCCGGTCTGCACATCGGTGGCTATCCCTACCGTTTCCAGATCCGGCTCGTCGAACCGCATTTCCGCGCGCCGCAGAGCGATGGCGGCTGGGATGCCCGGCTGCAGGAACTTAGCGCGAACGCCATGCCGCACGACCTGTCGCACTGGATCGTCGCCTTTGGCGGTCCGCTCTTGCTGGAAGACTATGCCAGCGAAGGCAGCGTGATCGAGGTGACCGGGTCGGACGCCCGGATCAGCCTGGTCTACAATGCAGCCGGTGAGACCGAACGCGTCGGTGCGGAATTCCGCGACCTTGTGGTGACCACCCATGCCGGCACGCCGCCCGATATCCGCTCCATCGACGAGCTCCTGATGTCCGGCGCTGTGGACGAGGAAGACGGCCTGCGCATGCGCCTTGCCGTCTCCGGTGTCCGCGCCGCACCGGATGTGCTGGAGCCCGATGTCGAGCGTGCCTTCGGCGACACGGCCCGCACCGCCCGTATCGATCTGGAAGTCACGCATTGGTCGGCCCTCGCCGACGGCGCCAACGCCATCGCCTGGCGCGATGCCGGCGGCGCGCTGCAGATCGCCGATGCCGAGCTGGAATGGGGTCCCGCGCATATCACCGGCAATGGCGACTTCACCATCGACAGCCTGGCACGCCCGGACGGGCGCCTGTCGCTGCGCATTACCGACCCGGACACACTCGCAGACGCCCTGATCGAGGCCGGCGTGGTCCCGCGCGAGAACGAGCAGGCGCTCAGACTCGCAGCCATGATGGCCCCGCGCAGCGCCGAAGGGGTTGCCCTGCCCTTCCGCATCCATGACGGCGGGATCTATCTGGGTCCGGTGCGCCTGGGCGCCATCGACGAGTGATCGCCCGACCGCCGGTGCCTAGCCACGCATGAACTCGGCCAGACCGTCCACCAGGCGCCGGTTTTCCTCGGCCTTGCCGACCGTGGCGCGCAGCGCATTGGGCAGGCCATAGGGCTCGACCGGGCGGATGATCAGGCCCTTCGACGTCAGGAAGGCGTCGGCGTCCTTCGCCGTGCGGCCCGGCGTCTCGGGGAAGTGGATCAGCACGAAATTGCACACGCTCGGGGTCACTTCCAGGCCCAGACCGCCGATCTGCTGACGCAGCCAGGCGACCCATTCCTCATTGTGGTCGGCCGAGCGCTTCATGAAATCGCGATCGGCGATCGCCGCCGTGCCCGCTTCGATAGCCGGCAGGTTGACGTTGAACGGGCCGCGCACCCGGTGCAGCACGTCGATGATGGACTTGTTGCCATAGGCCCAGCCCAGACGCGCACCGGCCAGACCGTGGATCTTGGAGAAGGTACGGGTGACAACGACGTCGTCGCGTTCGCGCGCCAGTTCCAGACCGGCGGAATAATCGGCATTGCGCACGAATTCGGCATAGGCCGCATCGACCACCAGCAGCGTGGAGGCCGGCAGCGCATCGCGCAGGCGGCGCACTTCGGCGTCGGAGATATAGGTGCCGGTCGGATTATTCGGATTGGCCAGGAAGACGATCTTGGCGTCATCGCCGGCCGCCTCGATCAGCGCATCGACATCGGTGGTGTAGTTGCGCTCGGGTGCGGAGACGATTTCGGCGCCGGACTGCATCGCCACCAAGCGGTAGACGAGGAAGCCGTATTGCGACTGCACCACCTTGTCGCCCGGATTGAGATAGGCCCGGCCCAGGAGCTGCAGGAGTTCGTCGGAGCCGCAACCGCAGACGATGTTCTCCGCTTCCAGCCCTTCCTCGCGCGCGATCGCTTCGCGCAGCTTGGTCGCGCCGCCATCGGGATAGAGATGCAGGCGTTTGGCCGAGGCCTCGAACGCCGCCGCGGCCTTGGGCGAACAGCCCAGCGCGTTCTCGTTCGAGGACAGCTTCACCGGATTGGCGATGCCCGGCGCTTCCGCGGCACCCGGCTTGTAGGGACGAATGTCGAGAATGCCCGCGCGCGGCTCAATACCCATGAAGCGACCTCTAGTCCTGGAGCGTCCGGTCAGCCCCTTGCCGTCCGGACAGGTGACGGGGAGATAGCGCGGGCTGCGCCTGCCCTTCAAGTGCGCGTTTGCGAACGGGCGCAGTGCGCCGTTGCGGCCGGACCGCGCCGGTATGCTTCACGGCCTCTGCCAGGATGACCCCGCCCAGACCGGGCCAAGCATATTCCCCGACCTCTTCCCACACCGACGCGATACGCCTGTGGGTCGCCCAGCCCCAGGGCGGCGCGTAGAGCGCCCGCGACCAGGCTGTGGCTTCCAGCAGCGAATCCTCGAGCAGGCCGGACAGCTGGCCGCGCGTAAACGGCCGGCCATGGCCGAAGGGCGTCTTGTCGGACAGCGCCCACATGCCGCTGCGCGAGGCGGTCACAAGCATCAGCCGTCCTTCCGGCGCCATCACCCGCCAGATTTCACGCAGCAGGACGGGCAGGCTGTCCGCCTCTTCCAGCGCGTGGACCAGCAGCACCCGATCGAACAGCGCTTCGGGAAAAGGCAGGTGGACCTCATCGCCCAGCGCCGTCGGTGTGCCTTCGCGGGCCGGCACGATCACGCCCTGCCCGGCGGGCATGAAGGAGATGCAGCGCCGCGACTGGCGCCGGTAGGGATCCAGATAGGGATTGGCAAAGCCCAAGCCCAGCACGTCGAGATCGCGCGTCTCGGGCCACAGCGCCCGGATGCGGCGGCCTATCATGCGGCGGGCGGTCAGACCCTGGCGGGTCTTGTAGAAGCGATCGAGTTCGGTGGCATCGCGGCGCACTGGCCAGACTCCCCGTTCATGTCCTACACAGTCGGCATTCAAGGCCACACTAACCCAAGCCGCGGCAACGACAATGAGCGACCTCCTTATCCGGCAATTCCCCTGCCTATCGGACAATTACGGCTTTCTCGTGCACGATCCGGAGAGCGGGGAGACCGCCACGATCGACACGCCGGACGCCGACCGCATCCTGGCCGAGGCCGAGGCGGTAGGCTGGCGCATTACCCAGATCTGGAACACGCACCATCATTTCGACCATGCCGGCGGCAATGCCGCCGTGCGCGCCGCGACCGGCGCCCGCATCGTTGCGCCCCGCTATGACGCCCACCGCATCCCGGACATCGACGTGCCCGTCAGCGACGGCGACACCGTCGCTCTCGGCCGGCACGAGGCGCGCGTGCTGTTCACGCCGGGCCACACGCTGGGCCATGTCTGCTATCACTTCGCCGATGACCGGATCGCCTTTGTCGGCGACACGCTGTTCGCGCTGGGCTGCGGCCGCCTGTTCGAAGGCTCGCCGGAGCAGATGTGGACCAGCCTGAGCCGCCTGGCGGCCTGGCCCGAGGAAACGCGCATCTATTGCGCACACGAATACACCCAGGCCAATGCCGCCTTCGCGCTCTCGGTCGATCCGGACAATCGCGACCTGCAGGCCTATGCCGCCGCTGTCGAGGCCGAACGTGCCCGCGGCGAAGCAACCGTGCCGACCACGATCGGCGCCGAACTGGCCGCCAATCCCTTCCTGCGTCCCGCCGATCCGGCCATCCGCAAGCGCCTCGGCCTGGAGACCGCCGACGACACCGCCGTCTTCGCGGAAATCCGCCGTCGAAAGGACAATTTCTGAGCCCGTCGCTCCTTGCCGTCAGAGTGTCGTGTTGACACACCCTGCCCTCGGGGGTGACAAAAACTGTCCGGCAGTCGACCTCCGCGATCGGCACGCGGCCGGGCAATGCGGGATGTGCTGCCATGGAACCATCATCGAGCGACCGCCGGTCCGGTCATCCGCCGGCACCGGGCTTTGCCGCCCTGTTCACACCCAAGATCGTCACCGTGCTGCGCGAGGGCTACGGGCTGACGCACCTGCGCGCCGACATGGTCGCCGGGCTGACGGTCGCCATCGTCGCCCTGCCCCTGTCCATGGCGATCGCCATCGCGTCGGGCGTCTCGCCCGCACAGGGTCTCTATGCCGCGATCATCGGCGGTTTCCTGGTCTCGTTACTGGGCGGCAGCCGCTTCCAGATCGGCGGCCCCGCAGGCGCCTTCATCGTGCTCGTCGCGGCAACCCTGGAACAGCACGGACCGGACGGGCTGATCCTCGCCACACTGATGTCCGGCGCGATCCTGATCGCAACCGGCTATATGCGGCTGGGCACTTATATCAAATTCATCCCCTATCCGGTGACGATCGGCTTCACGGCCGGGATAGCAGTCATCATCTTCACCAGCCAGCTGCGCCCTATTCTGGGGCTTGAGCTGGACGGCCCGGAGCCCAGCGCCTTCGCCCCGAAGCTGGAAGCCCTCGCCGCCGCCCTGCCGACGCTGAACCTGCAGGCCGCCGGCCTTGCCGTTGCGACCATCGCCATTATCGCCGGCCTCAAGGCCTGGCGGCCCGGCTGGCCGGGCATGCTGGTCGCCATCGTCGCAGCCTCGGCTGCCGCGGCGCTGCTGGACCTGCCCGTCGAGACCATCGGCAGCGCATTCGGCGGCATCCCGCACGGGCTGCCCGCACCGTCGCTGCCCGCCCTCTCGCTGGACAAGGCGATTGCCGTGCTGCCCAGCGCCTTTGCCTTCGCCCTGCTCGGCTCGATCGAGTCACTGCTCTCCGCCGTCGTCGCGGATGGCATGACCGGCCGGCGTCACCGGTCCAATTGCGAGCTTGTCGCCCAGGGGGTCGCGAATATCGGGTCCGGCCTGTTCGGCGGGCTGTGCGTGACCGGCGCCATTGCCCGCACGGCGACGAATATCCGCGCCGGAGCCCGCAGCCCGGTCGCCGGCATGCTGCACGCCGCCTTTCTGCTCGCCTTCATGCTGATCGCGGCACCGCTCGCCCGCTACATCCCGCTCTCCGCCCTCGGCGGCATCCTCGCCGTCGTGGCCTGGAACATGGCCGAGCGGCACCAGTTCTTCGGCCTGCTGCGCGCCTCCAGGGGCGATGCGCTGGTTCTCCTGTCGACCTTCCTCCTCACGGTCTTCTATGACCTGACTGCCGGTATCGTCGTCGGCTTCTCCCTCGGCGCGATCCTGTTCATCAACCGCATGTCGGAACTGGCAGGCATCGACCGGGAGGACGGGCTGGTCCAGCGCGACATCGCCGACAGTGTCGAACGCGACGGCTATGATGCCGGCCTGGCGACCGATCCGGATATCGTCATCTATCGCATTCGCGGCGTGTTCTTTTTCGGGGCGGCATCCACGGTCGACAGCGTGCTGGGATCCATCGCCGACCGGCACCGCGCCTTCATCCTCGACTTCACGCACGTCCCGGCCATCGACTCGACCGCAGCCCACACGATCGCAGCCTTTGCCCGCAAGGCGGCAGAACGGCACGCCATCGATATCTGGCTGACCGGTACGAATGCGACGGTGCGCGAGGCGCTGGAGCGTCAGGGTGTCACGCCACCCCTTGTCGCCTATGCCGCATCAATCGAGGATGCCGTCTCGTCCGTTCGCCAGAACAACGCCGCCACCGGAACATGACCATGAGCCTCACACCGGAAATCCGCACCCTTATCGACACGCTGGGCATGCAGCCGCATCCTGAGGGCGGCTGGTTTGTCGAGACCTTCCGGGATGCCGACGGACCGGACGGCCGGTCGCGCTCGACCGCGATCTATTTCCTTCTGACCGCGGGGCCCGGCTCGCACTGGCACCGGGTCGACGCGGTGGAGACCTGGCACTGGTATGCCGGCGCACCGCTTGTCCTTTCGGTCAGTGAAGATGCACAGACCACGCGCGCGATCGAGCTCGGCCCGGATGTGGCGGAGGGTCAGCGGCCGCAGGGCGTGGTACCGGAGGGTGCCTGGCAGGCCGCGCGCACAACGGGCGCCTGGAGCCTGGTCGGTTGCACGGTGGCCCCGGGTTTCGAATTTTCAGGATTTGAACTGGCACCCGAAGGCTGGGCGCCGGGGTAGGATTTGCCCTGGAGCATTTTCAGCAGAAGTGGGAACCGGTTCTGCGGTTCGAAAATGCGACCGCCCAAAAAGCCGGAGCCATATCATCCGCCTCGATGACGATGAAGAGATCTAACTCGACATCCGCGCCAGGACCTGGGCGATCATCGCCGAGGACGGCCGTCCGGCGTGGCCCGCATCCGGCGCAATCACGATCACCAGCCGGCTCTCTTCGACAAAGGCCGCCGGCCGGTCGCCCAGCACCAGGCTGATCTCCGTCAGATCGCGCAGACGCCGGCGATCGCCGGGCACGAGTTCGACGGCGCGGTCAATCAGATCGAGCGTGTCGAACTGGATGCCGAGGCCGGCCCGCGGGGCCGGGGCATACTGCACCGAGATATTGCGGTCGAGCTGGCGGGCCAGATCGCCGGCGAGGCGCTCGGCACGGCTTCTGACTTCACCGGGGGAGCGCGGGATCGGCGACAGGCCGGCCGCCGGACTGGCGAATTCGACAATCACACCGTCGGGTGCGTCGGCGGGAAAATAGGTCGCGCCGCCCAGTGCATTGAGCCGAATCAGCTCGCGTCCGGTATCGGTGATAAAAGCGGTTCCGCCCCCCGGCGCACGGTCGGGATAGAGCACGATCACCTCGCTGTCCAGCGCATCGCGCTCGCGCAGCAGGGCAGCTTCGCCGGACCGGTCGAACAGGAAGAAGGCGCCGGTATCGGCCCGCTGGTACCAGCCGGTGGTCTCCTGCACCCGCTCATTGCGCAACAGGCGGTCGCGCAACGGGTTCTGCATTCCCGAAGCGGCGCCGGCAGCGAGTGCGGCGATCAGTATGGCGGTTATCCAGCGTATCATCCCGGTCAGCATCATCAGTGGCAAGACGGCAAATTTGCGGCAGGCACTGCAGCCCGCTGCCGAGCCGCATCAGGCCATGTACTGGCCGCCATTGATGGTGAGGGTGGAGCCGGTCATGAAACCCGCCTCCTCGCTGCACAGATAGACGACGAGCGCGCCGATCTCGCCGGCCTCGCCCAGCCGGCCGGCCGGGATGCCGGCGATAATGCTCTCGAGCACTTTTTCCGGCACGGCCGCGACCATGTCGGTATTGATGTAGCCCGGCGCCACGCAATTCACCGTGATCCCCTTGCGGGCGGTTTCCTGGGCCAGCGCCTTGGTGAAGCCGATCACGCCAGCCTTCGCTGCGGAATAATTCACCTGGCCCATCTGGCCCTTCTGGCCGTTGATCGAGGAGATGTTGACGATCCGGCCCCAGCCGCGCTCGCGCATGCCGTCGATCGCCGGGCGCGTGACATTGAACATCGAGTCCAGATTGACCCGCATCACCTCGCGCCACTGTTCCGCACTCATCTTGTGGAACATGGTGTCGCGCGTGATGCCGGCGTTGTTGATGACGATATCCACCGGCGCGCCGGCTGCCTGTTCGGCTTCTGCAAGCCCGGCGGCGCTGGCATCGGCGTCGCCGACATCGAACTTCACCACCTTGATACCGGTTTCCTCGGCGAAGGCCCGGGCGGCCGCTTCATTGCCGGCATAATTGGCGACGACCGTGTGGCCGGCCGATTTGAGCGCGAGACTGATGGCGGCGCCGATGCCCCGAGTGCCGCCGGTCACGATTGCGGTGCGTGTCATTCCATCCCCCGAAATTCGACATGGCTCATCGGCCATTTGCGTTCGCGCTTGCAGCAGACCACATTAAGCGCGTACACCCTTAGATGAAATAGCTACGCGCTCGTGTCGAGCGAATTGCGGCTCGACCGATAAAAAAAGGGCGCACCACAGGGGAGTAAGCGGTGACCAAATCGAACGGAAAGTCGCCCGAGATCATCATCAAGAAGTATGCGAACCGGCGCCTCTACGACACCTCGACCAGCCAGTACGTCACACTCGATTATCTGCGCGACCTGGTGAAGAAGGGGACAGAGTTCCAGGTGGTCGACGCCAAGAGCGGCGACGACCTGACGCGCGGCGTTCTGGCCCAGATCATTTTCGAAGAGGAGTCGCGCGGCGCCAATCTGCTGCCCGTCGATTTCCTGCGCCAGCTGATCGGCTTCTATGGCGACAGCCTGCAGAGCGTCGTGCCCGGCTATCTGCAGATGTCGATGAATTCCTTCGCCCAGCAGCAGGAGGAATTCCGCGAGCGCATGACCGAGGCGATGACCTCGCCGCAGGCCTCCATGGCCATGCTTGAGGAACAGACCCGCCGCAACATGGAGATGTTCGGCCAGGCCATGCGCATGTTCTCGCCCTTCAATCAGCCGGGGGAAACCCCGGATGAGGCCGGCAAGGCCGCGCCGGAGAAGGAGAGCGAGGATCTGTCCGCCATGCGCGAGGAACTCGATGCGATGCGTGCCAAGCTCGACCAGATCCTCGACAAGAAGAAATAGAGCGGCCCCGCGCCGTTAAGACTTTCGTACCGAATTGACGCACCCGGCGGTCCCGCGACCGCCGGGTGTATTCATTTACAACCTCTAAACCCTGTTTTCGCACCCGGATCGTGGTTAACCTCTCATTAAGAGTTGGCATCGGCCTTGCGAAGCAGACGGCATGACCACGATCCGCAGTGCATATTCTGTCCCGACCCCGACCCGCCGGCGCGTAGAGCCGGCCGGTCGTGCACGCGGTTCCAGCGACCATCCGCCCCGGCAGGACCGTGCCCTTGTCACCGTCCCGACCCGGCAGAAGACCGACGGCTATGCCGAACGGTCCTTTGTCCGCGCGCGTCCTGCCACGGCGGAGGTCATGGTCCAGATCATCGGTGGCGATATCCCGCGCCGCGGCATCAAGGCCGACCCCAGCGAGGTCGAGCGTTTCCGCCGCACCTACGCCCAGGCCGCACAGCCAAGCGCGCCGGCCCCGAAATGGGAGCGGCGCGCATGAGCCTGTCTCTTGGAACCGCCCGGCGTGCCGGTTTCTGGCTGGATGTCAGCCTGGGCGCCGGACTGGTGTTTTTCCTAGTCTAGACAAAAACCTTTCGCCCCGCTTGCGCGGGGCGAAAGGTTTTTGTGCCTATTCCCCGCCGACCGCGAGGTCGCGGCGGGCGGCGACGATCGTCACCACGAAACCGGCCACCGTATCCATCAGCGCCATCATGGTGATGAGGAAGAAGACCGAGGTGCCGAAACGGCCGACCAGCAGAAAGAGCGCCATGGCGATCACGAAGACGGCCATGGACAGGCCGTGATTGATGATCGTCGCAGTCCCCGTGCCGGCCGACTTCACCAGCTCGATGAACATCATGATCAGCGCGAAGATGATCAGCAGGTCGCCGACCTTCATGCCCCAGGGGCCTGATACCAGCGGCACCTGGAATACGGTATTGTCCATCAGCGCGGCTGCCGCTGACGGTTCCCCGCCCGTGAAAATCACCAGCACCGCATAGACGATGACCGGAATTCCCAGCAGTGGAATGACATTGAACATGGAACTTCCCCCCTTGGATCCGCCGGCGCGCCGAGCCTGGTTCGCCGCCGTCATACCTAGCAATACGCCGTTATCCCCGCCTCCGGCCATCTCGCATCCTTTCGTCCCCTGACCGGCGGCCGCGGGCGGGCGCCGGTATCAATACTCGTCGGTTCCGCGCGGGCTGCGCGCCCGCGAATTTAACCACATCATGCCAAGGATGTCTGTCAAAGAGGCGAAAAGACGGCCGAAATTCGTATATTTTGACGAACCGATCGTGCGGTGGCGGTGGGAAACCGGCCGGAATTCGCACAGATAACCCTCGCGATTCATCAGGGCCGGGATGAAACGGTGCTGGTGATCGAAGAAGGGCAATTCCAGATAGGCCTGGCGCCGGAAGGCCTTCAGCCCGCATCCGGTATCGTTGCAATCATCGTTCAGCAGCCCCTTGCGGATACCATTGCCGGCGCGCGAGGCGAATTTCTTCCAGGCGCTGTCCTGGCGGTTCGCCGTTCGGTCGCCCCCGACCAGGGCGAGCCGGTCCGGTGCATCGGGGCGCATCAGCGCATCGATCACCGTGGGCAGGTCCTGCGGCGGGTTCTGACCGTCCCCGTCCAGGGTTGCCACGACTGCACCACGCGCATGCATCACGCCGGTCCGGATCGAGCGCGACTGACCGGCATTGTGCCGGTGCGACACGACCCGCAGCATGGGCAGCTCGGCCTTCGCTGCAACCAGCTCGTCGCGGGTCGCGTCGGACGAATGGTCGTCGACGAAGATGATCTCGAAATTGCGGCCCTCGAGCGCTTCGGCGATCTCGCGGGCGAGCGGCACGACATTGCCGGCCTCGTTATAGGCCGGAACGACGACGGAGATTTCCGGCAGGGCGGAGGGGGTCTGGCTCATGGGATGACGGCTTGAGCTTGCGAAACAGGGTCTGCCCGTTACATACCGGGTTTGGTTCGCGACGCGAGGGTTTTCTCATGTCCGGCGTAAACCGGAGAGGTGGATGACCGAGCTTTCCCGGGGCCTGCGCGCCTGTTTCATCATTGCTGCGATTGCGGCCGCGGCGGCCCTGGCCGGGATATTCACCCTGCCGCCGCTCGACCGTGACGAGAGCCGTTTTGCCCAGGCGACGGCCCAGATGCTGGAGAGCGGCAATCTCGTCGAGATCAATTTCCAGGACGAGGAACGCAACAAGAAGCCCGTCGGTATCCACTGGCTGCAGGCGGCCAGTGTCGCCGCCCTGTCGAGCGCCGAGGCGCGCGAGATCTGGGCCTATCGCATCCCCTCCATGCTCGGCGCCATCCTGGCGGCGCTCGCCTGTTTCTGGGGCGGCCAGCGCCTGGTCGGCCGCGAAGCGGCCTTTGCCGGCGCGGCGCTTTTTGCAGCGACCGTGATGCTGGGCATCGAGGGCGGCATCGCCAAGACCGACGCCATGCTGGCCGGCGCCACCACGCTCGCCCTGGCAGCGCTGGCCAATCTGCGCGCCGGCGGGGGCCGCAAGACCGCCCTCCTCTTCTGGTTCGCACTCGGTCTTGGTGTGCTGATCAAGGGCCCGGTGACACCGATGGTGGCCGGCCTGACGATCCTGACGCTGGTGATCTGGGAGCGCGAGTGGCGCTGGCTGAAACCGCTCCTCTTCTGGGCCGGGCCGGTACTGGCGGTCGTGATGGTCCTGCCCTGGATCGTCTCCATCCAGATCGCCACCGAGGGCAATTTTCTGCGCGAGGCGCTGGGTGTGGACATGGGACCCAAGATCATCTCGGCCCAGGAACGCCATGGCGGCTGGCCGGGCTATTATCTCCTTCTGCTGCCGCTGACCTTCTTCCCGGCCATCCTCTTCCTCATTCCCGGCCTGACGCGCCTGATACCGGCTGTGCGCGGACGGATCGATGACAAGGCCACCCGCACCGCCCGTTTCCTAATCGCCTGGGCACTGCCGACCTGGATCGTCTTCGAACTCATGCCCACCAAACTGCCGCACTACGTGCTGCCGACCTATCCCGCCCTGGCCCTGATCGCAGGCTGGGGGTTTGTGGAGCTGACCAAGACCGCGAACTGGGCCCGATGGACCGGCTGGGCACTGTTCGGACTGGCGGCGCTGATCTTCGCGATCTTCGTTCCGGCGGTTTTCATGACCTTTGGCGATGGCACGAGCCGGGATGTGCTGGCCCTTGTACAGGCCAGCTTCGACGGCGCCGCCGAACCCGGGCTTTCGCCGACGATGATGGCACTCGTGCTCGCCGCGGCCGCGGTCTTTTCCGGGCTGGCGGGCGCGACCCTGATCGCAGGCTGGCTGCGCGCCGGCTCCGTCGCGCTCGTCCTGGCCGTGCTGTCGGGACTGAGCTGGCACGTGATGACACGCGGCGCGGCCCTGCCCGGCGCCGAAGCGGTACGTCTTGCCGAGCGGGTGCGTGCCGTGCGGGATATGTCGGAGGAGATCGCGCGCATCGCGCCGCATGACATCGTGACGGCCTCGTCCTACACCGAACCCAGTCTCGTCTTCTCGCTGGGCACGGACACATTCCTCGGATCGGCAGAGGATGTGCTGGCCTTTGCAGAAGCGCGCGAAGCCCCCACATTGCTGGTGCTGGACCTGTCGCGCGACGAGGATCTGCGCGCCGCTTTCGCCGGTGGGAGCCGGCCCGGCAGCGCCTGGCCGGAGCATGACCTGTTCGACCGCCTCAACACGCTTGGCGACTGTCACCGGGCTTGGCTTCCCGGTACGAATTATTCCAGAGGCAGTGACACGACTCTGGTTGCGATCTTCTCGCGCTGCCAGCCGGACACGCCTCAAATCCCGGAGCTTGATGTTCAATGACCCGAAAGATCGAAATCGTTGAAGTCGGCCCGCGTGACGGGCTGCAGAACGACCCGGCGATGATGTCGACGGATACCAAGATTGAATTCGTCGAACGCCTGATCGCGGCGGGCGTCCGCCGCATGGAAGCGGCCAGCTTTGTCCACCCCAAACTCGTGCCGGCCATGGCCGACAGCGATGATGTGATGCAGCGTGTGCCGCGGCAGGACGGGGTGAAATATATCGGCCTCGCCCTCAATGAGCGCGGCATGCGGCGCGCGCTGGAGGCCGGCTGTGACGAGGTGAATTATGTCATGGTCGCCTCGCCGGGTTTCGGCCTGAAGAACCAGAATGCGACGCCGGAGCAGACCGCCGATCTGTTCGACCGCATCGCCATCCTCGCCCATGACGAGGGCGTGCCCGTTTCGGTGACCGTCTCCGTGGCCTTCGGCGACCCGTTTGACGGCGAGGTCGATCCTGCCGTCGTCGCGCAGCTGGCCGGCCGGGCCCGGTCCGCCGGTGCGGTCGAATTCGCCATGGGTGACACGATCGGCGTCGCCGACCCGTGGAAAGTCCGCAAGACCCTGGACCTGGTGCGTGCGCAGAGCGGCGACATGCGCCTGCGCATGCACTTCCACAACACGCGCAATACGGCGATGGCCAATATCTACGCCGCTGTCGAGGCCGGCGTCGATGTCATCGACGCCTCGGTCGGCGGGATTGGCGGCTGTCCCTTCGCCCCGGCTGCGACCGGCAATGTGGCGACCGAGGATGTGGTCTACATGCTCGAGCGCGGCGGTTTCGACACCGGGCTCGACCTGGGCAAACTCATCGAAACGGCGAAATGGCTGGAAACGGACGGGCTGAAACACCCGGTGGATTCGGCGCTCTCGCGGGCTGGTGCATTTCCCGCTCCCGCCCGCTGACCATTGCGACATCCATCCTTCCCCTTGATGGGGAAGGTGGGCCGAAGCAAAGCTTCGGGTCGGAAGGGGTGAATCCCGGTGTTGGCCTTTTTAGTGCAAAACCGCGAACACCTCGCCCTCACCCCATCCACCACGCCTTCGGCGCGGTCCCCCTTCCCCATCAAGGGGAAGGATGGCTCATGTCGCAGTCGAGTGTTTACTGTCCGTCCCGGCCGCCTAGCGGCTGCCGCTGGCACGCCGGATGCGGCGCAGGCGCAGCGCCACGCGCTGGCGGTGGATGAAATTCTGCACCTGCGCCTTCAGGCGCAGGAGCGTGATCCGCCCCCAGATCGCCGCGAAGATCGGCCCGATCATCGCCATCGTGGCGAGCCGCTGCAGCGGTCCGGGATAATGCTTCCAGAAATACTTGATGAAGCCCAGCGCCTTGTGGGTCTCCACGAAGAAGGGCGACGTGCGGCTGGTGCCGCCGTAGTGGAGGATTTCCGCCCGCGGCTCGAAATACACCCGCCCGCCCTGCGCACGCACCTGGCGGCACAGATCGATATCCTCGACGTGCAGGAAATAGCGCTCGTCGAACCCGCCATGATCGAGGAAGGCCTGGCGCGGCACCATCATTGCGGCGCCCGAGACGACCGGCACATCCATTACACCGTCGGCCAGCGGCTGGTTCTCGAAATGCAGATTGCGGGCGCCCGGCAGAAACCGTTCCAGCCCGAGGAAGCTGACCATCGCCGAGACCGGTGTCAGCTCGCCGCGACGGCCGCCGCGCTGTTCGGTGCCGTTCTCGTTGGTGATGCGCGCGCCGAGCACCCACATGCCGGATCCCAGCTCGGCCGCGGAGGCCTTCATCCGCCGCATGGATCCGGGACGCAGCACGGCGTCGGGATTGAGAAACACCACCCATTCGCCGGAGGCACGCTGGGCGCCGATATTGCAGCCCTTGGCAAAACCGAGATTGGCGCCGGTTTCCACCAGGACGAGCTTGTCGCTGCCCGCCGCCATTTCGCGCAGACGCCGGATCATGTCGGGCGGATTGCCGTGATTGACGAGCACGAATTCGTCGACACCGGGCGCCGCCAGGATCGCGGCGACAGCCTCGAGCAGGCGCGGACCGGTCTGCCAGGAGACCGTAACGACGCTCAGACGCGCGGCACCCGCCCCCGGGGCTGCTTCGCTCCGAGGAAGAAGACCGACGTCGCCGCCAACGCTACTGTCCCTTGGTGCCATTCCTGCCAGACCCCGTAGGAGAACACGATAAGGGATACATACACCACAAGTATCCAGACCACTCCAACGGCCTGCAGCCGTGAAAGTTGCGGAGCACCTGCAATTCTTCCCCCCATGGCAACCAGACAGGACGCCAGGAGCACAGCTCCGACAGCGCCTGTTTCAAGCCAGATGTGCAAAGTCGCATTGTGCGGGTGCAACGGCAAGCGCTCGATTGTGTAGCCGGCCAGTTCCATCTCGGCGTTGAGCGGACGGGACGCATCCAGCCCATACCCCGTCCAGGGCTTTTCCCGGATCAGTTCACCGGCATAGGACCAGATCTCCAGGCGCCAGACCCAGGACAATGGCATGGCATCGCGCAGGCTTTGCGGCATGTGCGCAATCACATCCGGCAGGGCAAGCGGCATGACGATCAGCATGCCCGCCACCGTCCCGAACACGATGGCCAGCAGCGTGCGCGGCCAGAACACGGTCAGAACGGCCGCGATGCCGGCGAGAATGAAGGCGACCGTGTTGACCTCGGTGTCGAAGGCGAAAGCCGCGACCGCCGCCAGGCCGACAAACAGCGCCCCGATCAGCGGACCGCCCTCGCGCCAGGCGATCAGCGCCGCGGGAACCGACAGCAAGAGCAGCGGCACGGCCGCATGTCCCAGATTGCGGTTCACATGGATCATCTGATCCCGCTCGGGCAGGCTGCCCATGCCCTCGACGGCGATCTTGAAGCCGCGGGTCGCGCTGCCGTCCAGCATCGCTTCGGCAAAGAGATAAAGGCCCAGCCCGGCGACGAGGAACATGATCGCCGCCTCGACACGCCGCTGCCAGGCGCCGCCCAGCTTGCCGATGCGCACGGCAAACAGCGCATAGAGCGGAATGCCCAGACAGGTCCGCCAGATTTGACCGGGATCGTCGTGCGGCGACCACAGGAAGCTCAGCGCAATCCAGACCAGGAACAGGCCGCCGGCGATCAGCGAGATCGGCACCCGGCCGGGCCGCCAGAAGGACGGCTCGACCGGGAAGGCCACCAGCGCCATAAGCGCTACCGCCGGCGCGATCATCAGCGATCCGGCGATACCGAAGAGGAAGGAGAGTGCGAACGCGGCGATGCCGGCTATGCCTGCCCTGGTATCATCGCGCACGTCCGCGTCCCTCCCCTACGCCGTCAGTTCCGCTTCAGGTCCGGCGGCGTGGCGTCAGCCGCCAGGCGGGCGATCGCCTCGTCCAGCGGCAGGACTTCCTGCTTGTTGCCCTCTTCACCCAGGAAGCGCAGGGCGAGCGTGCCCTCCTCGGCCTCCTTGCGGCCGACAACGGCAATCACCGGCACCTTGCCGACCGAGTGTTCGCGGACCTTGTAGTTGATCTTCTCGTTGCGCAGATCGGTCTCCACATTCAGCCCGGCCTTCACCATCGCCGCCTTCACCGTTTCGGCATAGCTGTCGGCATCGGACGTGATCGTCGCGATGACAATCTGGCGCGGGGCCAGCCAGAAGGGCAGCTTGCCGGCATAGTTCTCGATCAGCACGCCCAGGAAACGCTCCAGCGAGCCCAGGATCGCCCGGTGCAGCATGACGGGGCGGTGCTTCTCGCTGTCATCGCCGACAAAGGTCGCATCCAGGCGTTCCGGCAGGTTGAAGTCGCACTGGATCGTGCCCGTCTGCCAGTCGCGGCCGATCGCGTCCTTGACCACAAAGTCCAGCTTGGGGCCATAGAAAGCGCCGTCGCCGGGATTGTGCTCGTATTCCAGACCCGACGCTGCGGCGGCTTCCTTGAGTGCCGCTTCGGCCTTGTCCCAGACCTCGTCCGACCCGACCCGCGTTTCCGGACGGTCGGAGAATTTGATGCGCGGCTCCTCGAAACCGAAATCGGCATAGACCGACTTCAGCAGCTCGCAGAAGGCCCTCACCTCCTCGGTGATCTGGTCGACCGTGCAGAAGATGTGCGCATCGTCCTGCACGAAGCCGCGCACCCGCATCAGACCGTGCAGCGAGCCGGACGGTTCATAGCGGTGGCAGGAGCCGAACTCGGCCATGCGCAGCGGCAGGTCGCGATAGGATTTCTGGCCCTGGTTGAACACCTGGACGTGGCACGGGCAGTTCATCGGCTTGACCGCCAGGACCTTCTCTTCCTGGTCGATCGAGGAAATGAACATGTTCTCCCGGTACTTGTCCCAGTGGCCGGAGGCCTCCCAGAACTTGCGGTCCATCAGCTGCGGCGTCCTGATCTCGACATAGCCCGCCGCTTCCAGCCGCCGGCGCATATAGTCCTGCACCGCGCGATAGAGGCGCCAGCCATTGGGGTGCCAGAACACCTGGCCCTGGGCCTCTTCCTGGAAGTGGAAGAGCTCCATCTGCTTGCCGAGCCGGCGGTGATCGCGCTTCTCGGCCTCTTCCAGACGGTGCAGGTGTGCCTTGAGCTGTTTCTCGTCGGCCCAGGCCGTGCCGTAGATCCGCTGCAGCATGGCGTTGCGATGATCGCCGCGCCAATAGGCACCGGCCACCTTCATCAGCTTGAACGCCTTGCCCACCTTGCCCGTGGAGGGCAGGTGCGGACCACGGCACAGGTCGAACCAGTCGCCCTGGCGGTAGATGGTGATCGTCTCGCTCTCGGGCAGATCGCGGATCAGCTCGGCCTTGTAGGCCTCGCCCATCTTCTCGAACTCGGCGATCGCCTCATTGCGGTCCCAGACCTCGCGCACGAAGGGCAGATCCGCATCGACGATCTCGCCCATGCGCTTTTCGATCGCCTCGAAATCTTCCGGGCTGAACGGCTCTTCGCGGGCAAAATCATAGTAGAACCCGTCCTCGATGGCCGGGCCGATCGTCACCTGCGTGCCGGGGAAAAGGTCCTGCACGGCCTGAGCAAGGATGTGGGCCGCATCGTGGCGGATCACCTCCAGCGCCTTCTCGTCCTTGCGCGTCACGATGGCGACCTGGGCGTCACCGTCCAGCGGCCGGGTCAGGTCCCAGTCCTGGCCGTCTACCTCGGCAATGATGGCCGCCTTGGCCAGCGATTTGGAAATGCCCTCGGCCAGGTCGAGGGGCGTGGCGCCGTCGGGAAGCTCGCGTTTCGATCCGTCGGGAAGCGTCACATTGATCATCGGTCACATGTCCTTGTTGTCGGCGCGGCCCGCCGGCGAAAGCTCGTCCTGCGCTGGTCCCGGCGACCGGGTCCGGAAGGCCCAGACCCGCCACCAGGGAACATGCGTACGCGCCTCCGGAACCGGGTCGAAACCGAACGTGCCGCCCGGGCGGCATCGTCCCAGCCGCCCCAGCGTCAGCCAGAAACCGCGCCAGGGGCCCTGCGCCGTCACCGATCCGATCGCATAGTGCGAACAGCTCGGCTCGTGGCGGCAGCGCACGCCCAGCGCATAGAAGACCGGCGACAGGGTCCATTGATAGACGCGCAAGGCGCCGATCATCACGGCCCCGACGAGCGGGCGGTCTGGCGTTTCTTTCCGTTCCGTCGAACGCATATGGATTCAAGCCTTTTAACGCCGCTGGACGCGCTGTCCACCATGGACATCAAGCGCGCACCGCGGGCCGCAGTAAAGCCTGTGGGTGAAGTGTGGAAGCCTTTTCGGACTGCCCGGGCTCGTCCCGCCGGCAAAGCGGGGCCGGACAGCCCTATCCAGTGAGCGAGGTCGGAGTCTGCGCAGTCGCCGCCTGGCGGGCCGCCTCGGTCACGGCCTCGAAGGCCAGCATCACCGACTGGTGACGGGCGGGATAGGCGCGGGCGCCTTCCAAGACGGCAAGTTCGCCGAAACGGCCGCGCGGCGCCGGCTTGCCCTGTTTCAGCATGGCCAGCAGGCTGTCGCGGGCGACTTCCAGCTCTTTCAGCGAAGCGCCGACGACCTGGCGCGCCAGCACCGAGGCCGAAGCCTGGCCCAGCGCACAGGCCTTTACCCGCAGGGCGAGGTCGGCAACGCGGTCGCCACGCATGACGATATCGATCTCGACTTCAGAACCGCACAGGCGCGACACCTTGCGCACCGACGCCTGCGGACGTTCAAGACGCCCGATGCGCGGAATATCCGCCGCCAGCCGCAGGACGGCATTGGAGTAGAGTTCGTCAGCCATTACGCCCTCTATCTAGTGCGTTTCCGCGCGCTTTGCCATGGGGTAAGGCGCCCTCCTTCTCCCCTCTTGGGGCTAGGGAGCGGTCGGCGCAGCCGAAGGGTGCCCGCAAGGCGGATGAGGGGCGCGCGGCGGAGCTGCCACCGTCGCCCTAAACACCCTCGGTTTTTCCCGGTCGAATGCCCGGCCCTGAGCCGGGCGGAGTGCCGGGATCTACGGGAAGCTCATCGCTTGAAGTGATCTTCGGTCGGTCCCGGATCTGCAGCCTGCCTGCGCAGGCCTCCGTCCGGGAAAAATGAGAGAGTTGGAAGAGAAGGTACCAACGCTCCACCAAACACCGTCACCCTGACGAAGGTCAGGGCCCAGTTCATAGGGCGCGGTGACGGCGATCGCTCACTTATCCCCCATGATGGCGTAGTACGATCCGAGCCCGCC
>NZ_JAEPOL010000001.1 GCF_017642925.1 Maricaulis sp.
CACCGGCACAAAGCTCGACCGGCCCGTGCCTGCAGGTTTCGAGACGGAACCCGCAAGGGATCCGGGTAAATCTCCGCGTGCGGGATGCCTCGGGCATCACCACCAAAGCTTCAAATCGGACACGATGTCCGCCGTGCATCCCGCACCCCTCTCATCGCTCCAGGGTTCAGGCCCGTGGAGGATTTCGCGCTGAGTGCCTTTCCTCCCCATTCCATGGGGAGGGGGACCCGCGAAGCGGGGGAGGGGCGCCGCGCCAGCGGCGTTGTGTTGATGCCAAGCTCCACCGCCCTCCGGCGCTGACGCGCCGGCCCCTTCGACCCCTCCTTCGCCAAGGCTATGGAGGGCCCACTTCCCCATGGAATGGGGAAGAAAGAGAGAGAGCGCTTTACGCGCCACAAGGCTAGGGGAAGTGAGAAAGAGAGTGGACAAAATCGGCCCCGAACACACAAACGCCCGCCCCCGGGAGGGCGGGCGCTGTGATGCGTCTGCGACACCTCTAGGCGTCGACCTCGGCTTCCAGCGCATGCTCCTGGATGAAGTCGCGGCGCGGTTCGACGACGTCGCCCATGAGCTTGGTGAAGAGCTCGTCGGCAGTATCGGCATGGGTGACCGAGACCTGCAGGAGAGAGCGCGCATTCGGGTCGAGCGTGGTTTCCCAGAGCTGGCCGGGATTCATTTCGCCCAGACCCTTGTAGCGCTGGATCTTCATGCCCTTGGCGCCGGACGTGGTGACGGCCTCGACCAGCTGGCTGGGCGAATGGATACGCACACTGCCGGATTTCGGTGCGAACACGGCCGGGCCGGTATAGTCGCCGGCGATCGCCAGGGCACGCTCGGACAAGCGTTTCGCTTCCGGGCTTTCGCGGAGATTGGCGTCCAGCACCACGGTCTCGGTGACACCGCGAACCTCGCGCTGGAAGATCAGCTGGTATTCCTCGCCCAGGCGCGCCGTCCAGCCATCCTCGCCCTCATCGGCAACGGCGTTGAGCCGTTCGGCGGCCGTCTTCACGGCCTCTTCGGACGGTTCCAGCACCAGCGCACCGGCCAGGGCGGCGGCTTCCAGGGCAAAGCCCGGAGCCCGCGCCGTCAAGCGGTCGACGGAGAGCTTCACCCCCCGCGCCGCAGCGACACGGCCGGCCAGATCCTGGCCATAGACGATCTCGCCATCGGCGAGGGTCAGCGAGGCATCGCTGACACCTTCCTCGATCAGGTAGGCGTCCATTTCCGCCTGGTCCTTCACATAGCGTTCCGAACGGCCCTTGGTGATCTTGTAGAGCGGTGGCTGGGCGATATAGAGGTGGCCGCGCTCGATCAGCTCGGGCATCTGCCGGTAGAAGAAGGTCAGCAGCAGGGTGCGGATGTGGGCGCCGTCCACGTCGGCATCGGTCATGATGATGACCTTGTGGTAGCGCAGCTTGTCGTAATTGATCTGGTCGCGCCCGATGCCCGTGCCCAGCGCCGTGATCAGCGTGCCGACCTGGTCGGACGAGAGCATCTTGTCGAAGCGCGCGCGCTCGACATTGAGGATCTTGCCCCGCAGCGGCAGCACGGCCTGGTTCTCGCGGTGACGGCCCTGCTTGGCGGAGCCGCCGGCCGAGTCACCCTCGACGATAAAGAGTTCGGACTTGGCCGGATCCTTCTCCTGACAGTCGGCGAGCTTGCCGGGCAGAGAGGTGATGTCCAGCGCCGATTTGCGCCGCGTCAGCTCGCGCGCCTTGCGGGCAGCTTCGCGGGCGGCGGCAGCCTCGATGATCTTGGAGACGACCATCCTGGCTTCGTTGGGATGCTCCTCGAACCATTCGGCCAGCGCCTCGCCGACCGCGCCCTCGACGGCGGGACGGACTTCCGAGGACACCAGCTTGTCCTTGGTCTGGGAGGAGAATTTCGGATCCGGCACCTTCACCGACAGGACGCAGGTCAGGCCTTCGCGGGCATCATCGCCCGAGATGGCGACCTTGGCCTTGGCGGCCAGGCCGGACGAGCCGGCATAATTGTTGATGATGCGGGTCAGCGCACCGCGGAAACCGGCCAGGTGGGTACCGCCATCGCGCTGGGGAATGTTGTTGGTGAAGCAGAGCACATTCTCGTGGTAGCTGTCATTCCACTCCAGCGCCGCTTCCACCGAAACACCGTCACGTTCGCCCTGGATCAGGACGGGCGGGGTGAAGAGCGGGGTCTTGGTGCGGTCGAGGTGCGAGACGAAAGCCGCCACGCCGCCCTCATACATCATCGTGTCGGAGAAGGGCTCGGGGCCGCGGTCGTCCTTCAGCGTGATCTTCACGCCGGAGTTCAGGAAGGCGAGTTCACGCAGCCGGTGCTGCAGCGTGTCGCGGTCGAACTCGATCATCGAGAAGGTCTCGTCCGACGGCATGAAGCGCACTTCCGTGCCCTTCTGGCCCTCGGCCTCGCCGACGACCTTGAGATCTTCCTCAGCCTCGCCGCGGCGGAAGCGCATGTGGTGCTTCTTGCCATTGCGCCAGATGGTCAGATCCATCCAGTCGGACAGCGCGTTCACCACCGAGACGCCCACGCCGTGCAGGCCGCCGGACACTTTGTAGGAATTCTGGTCGAACTTACCGCCGGCGTGCAGCTGGGTCATGATGACCTGGGCCGCAGAGACGCCTTCTTCCTTGTGGATGTCGGTCGGGATGCCGCGACCGTCGTCGCGCACCGAGGCCGAACCGTCGGCATGCAGGCGCACCACGACTTCGGTACAATGGCCGGCGAGCGCTTCGTCGATCGCATTGTCGACGACCTCGTAGACCATGTGGTGAAGGCCGGAACCGTCATCGGTGTCGCCGATATACATGCCCGGGCGCTTGCGCACGGCGTCGAGCCCTTTGAGGACCTTGATCGACTCCGCGCCGTATTCCTGATTCGCTTGTTCCGTCATGGGATTGTTGTACAGGTTTCGCATCCCTGTGACCACTCGCGCGCACACGCGCGCGTGCGTACGCGCGTGAGTCAGTTCGCAGCGTCTTCAGCCTCGGGACGGACCATCCGCCGCTTCAGCCAGTTGCGGCCGATCACGCCGATCAGGACGAGCAGCAGAACCGCCCCGCCGACCGCGATCCAGGCCTGCAGGCCGGCGCCCTCGAGGCCCCGGATGGCGGCATGGCTGGCAAGGGCGATCAGCGCCATTTTCGGCACGCTGCCGATCGCGGTCCCGGCGATGAAGTCGCGAAAGCGCATCGGCGTGCAGCCGGCCGCGGCATTGATCACGATGGAGGGCAGGGTCGGCACGAGACGGATCACCGCGCTGGCCCAGAAACCGTGGCGTGCCAGCTCGTCCATCACGATGGCGGCGTCGGAGCCCGCCCGCTCTTCCACCCAGCCCGCCCCGAGCTTGCGGCCGAGGGCGAAACCGAGTGCACAGGCGGCCAGCTTGCCGGCCCAGCTGTATGCAAAGCCCGCCCAGGGACCGAAGGCTGCCACCATCGCGGCGATCAGCACCGCCTGCGGTGTGCCCAGCAGGATCAGGACGAGGAAAAGCACCAGCGCGACCGGCGGCGCCCAGACGGTTCCGCCTGCCGCGCCGAGCATGTCCAGTCCGCGCCGCGTGACATCTTCGGGCAGGAGGAAGGCGGCAAACCCGCCCAGCGAAAACAGGGCGATGAGCACAATCAGAGCCACAGCCCGGCCCGGATGGCGCCGGACGAGACCGGCCAGCGCCCCGGGGATCACGGCTGCGCCCGGTAGAGCGTCAGCCGCATCTCGTCGCCATTGGAGTAGTTCCGGCCCTCGATCGTCTCGAGCGCCTGCAGCGACAGCCCCAGCGCCTCGGCCTGCGCCAGGAAAGGTTCGGCTTCGGAGGCGTCGATCAGGGCGAGCGAACAGGCCGTGTCGGCCGCCAGCCGGGTCGCGGCATCGGCGGGATCTGCGGCCAGCACGGTGTCATAGGGGCCGTGGCGATAGACCAGGCTGGGTTCGCGGAAGGCGGAGGTGACGAGATGGGTCGGTTCACACGCCGCATGCGCATCGACGGCCGCAACGATGCGCGGCGTCAGCCACAATGTTTCCAGCCGCGGCATGGTCACTCCATAGACCGTGATCACCGCCAGCGCTCCGCCGGCCAGTCCGGCCGCAAGCGAGGCCGGCCGGCGGCCGGTGAGATAGAGGGCAAGCGCTACAGCGGCCGCGAGGAATATGGCTGCGCCCAGCACGACGAGCAGCGGCGAGACAATGCCCTCGGACCAGTGGAACCCGGCCGCCGGCACAGCGGCGACCAGTCCGGAAAAGGCGAGCCACACGACGGCGTAGAGCCCTGCCGCGATCTTCAGCCAGAGCGGCGCCTTGCTGTCGCCCGGCGCGAAGATCGCCGCCACAGCCAACACGGCCAAGGCCGGATAGGTTGGCATCACATAATGCGGCAGCTTGGTCGCGATCAGCTCGTAGGCGATCCAGGCCGGCACGATCCAGCAGATCAGATAGCGCACGGCCGGCCGGGTCCGGTTGGCCCACGCCCACCAGCCGGCGAAGACCGCAAACAGCGAGCCGGGCCAGAAGGTCAGCGAGAACAGGCCGAGATAATAGCCCGGCGGGCCGGCATGGGATTGCTGGCTCTCGCCCACCTTGCCCATCAGGCTGTCGCCGACGGCTTCGGCGTAGAAGGCGCCGTCGGACACGATGCCGATGGCGACATACCAGGGCAGGGCGATGAGCAGGAAAAGCGGCACGCCCCAGAGCGGTTTCAGTCCGCCCAGCCAGGAAAATTTTCGGTCCCAGACCAGAAGCGCGGCCAGGGCCAGGCCGATGAAAAGCAGGATGATCGGTCCCTTGATCATCATGCCGGCGCCCAGCGCGGCCCAGAACAGGGCCGGTCGCCACCAATGCCCCTGTGGCTGCAGATAGATCCGCATCAGGGAGAGGTGTGCCGCCGTGATTGTCGCCAGCAGGACCGCATCGGTCTTGGCAATCCGCGCCTCGAACCCGACAGCAAGGGCCGTCGCGACAAGCAGGCCCGCGCCCACACCCGCCGTACGCCCGAACAGGCCGGCCGCGATAGCCGCCGTCATAACCACAGCAGCCAGAATTCCGAGGAAGGACGGGATGCGATGCGCCCAGATTGCGCGGTCATCCGCCGTGCCGGAGACGGTCACCGCAATCGATTGCAGCCAGTAGATTCCGGCCGGCTGCAGATAGCGCTGCTCGTCCTGGAAGCGGATGTCGATGAAATCGCCGGTCTCGACCATCTGGCTGGTCGCAACGGCATAGCGGCCCTCGTCGCGATCGACCGGCGGGATGGAGGAAATGCCCGGCAGCAGAACCACGAAGGACAGCAGGACCAGGACAAGCCTGTCCTTCCACCCCAGCGCGCGGCCGGCCGCCTCGCTCACGGGCGTCGCTCTTCAATGCGGCCCGGCGCCTTGGTCCGCCGCACCAGCCAGATCACGCCCATCGTGTCGAATATGCCGACAAAGGCGCGGCCGATATTGGTGTATTTCGACTGGCCGGCATGGCGGGCCCGGTGGCGCACCGGATGATTGATCAACGGATGGCCATAGCGCTGGAACAGGGCCGGCAGGAAGCGGTGCATGCCTTCGAAACAGGGCAGCATCAGGAAAGCCTCTCGCGGGAAGACCTTCACGCCACAGCCGGTATCGGGGCAGTGATCGCCCAACACCGCGGCACGGAAACCGTTGGCGATGCGGGTCGCCACCAACCGGGAGACCGGATCATTGCGGCGCACACGTGTGCCGGCAACCAGCGGCGCCTCGCCCTCGGCGGCCCAGGCTTTTTCCAGCATGTCGGGAAGATCGGCCGGATCGTTCTGCCCGTCACCATCCATGGTCGCGATCCAGGGCGCGCGGGCGGCCAGAACACCGGACCGGACCGCCTGCGACTTGCCGCAGCGGCGGTCATGGCGAACGACACGGACGCGCGGATCCTTCGCGGCGATATCCTGCAGGATGTCTGGCGTGGCATCGCTCGACCCGTCATCGACAAAGACGATCTCGAACGCGCCGGCGCGTTCCATTTCGCGCAGCGTCTCCTCGCACACGGCGGCAACATTCTCCGCCTCGTCGAGCACGGCGATCACGACGCAGGCCCGCGGCCCCTCGCCGGACCGTTCCGGCCGCCGGAAATCGATGCTTGTCGGATCGCTCATGTCCCTGCCCCGATCATTGCGCCGCGAGTGTGTGCCGCTTTGGCGCCGGTTACAAACCTCAATCGCCGTGCTCCCAGCCTGCCCGCCTGCCCGCTAGCGTGCGACCAGCAGCAGGATCGCAATACCGGTCATGACCAGCCCGGTCACGATATCCGCGCCGCGCCGGACCGCCGGCGTCACCAGCCATTCGCGGGCCCGATGCGCGCCGCCGATATAGGCGCCCGCCGTGAGCACGGCCAGCACGGTCATCATGGCCAGCATCAGCGCGTATGTGGCCGGTGTGATCGCCTCGAGCGGCACAAAGGCCGGCACCAGGGTCAGGTAGAAAACGATGGGCTTGGGATTGGACAGCGGCATGGCAACGCCCGCAATGAAGGTCGCGGCATGGCTGCGTTTCGAGCCCGCCTTGAAGACCGGTTTCGGGCGGGCACCGGTCCAGGCACTCCAGAACGCCCGGAACGCCATCCAGGACAAATAGGTCACGCCCACCAGCTTGGCCGCCAGCCAGAAGCCGGACAATTGCGTCGCCAGCGCCGACAACCCGGTCACCGCCAGGGTGAACCAGAACATGTCGCCCAGCAGAATGCCGAAGCCATAGATGGCCGCATTCACCGGACCGCCATCCAGCGTCCGCGCCACCATCGCCGCAATCCCGGGACCTGGCGTGATGAAAAGGACCAGCAAGGCACCGGCGAACAGAAGGAGGTTTTCGGGAGTCATGCCGACCGCTCCACACGGGCCGCATCGACCTCGAAATACTGCGCCCGCCCTGCGAAGGGCTCAAACAACACGCGCTCCACGCCGGTCAGCCAGGCTTGCGAGCCTGTGGCGAGGATCTCGCGGGCCAGCCCCTCGCGACGGGTTGCGTCCAGATGGGCGCAGGCCTCGTCGAACAGCAGAAGAGGGGCCACGCCGCCCTGCCGGGCCAGCGCCCGGGCCTGGGCCAGCGCAAGGGTGAGGATCAGTGCTTTCTGCTCGCCGGTCGAACAATCGCCGGCAGCCTGATCCTTGTCGCGATGACGGGCAACGAGCTCGGTCCGGTGGGGACCGCGTGTCAGGGTGCGGCCGGCCGCGCCGTCCCGCCGCCGGCCGTCTCGTAGTGCCGCGGCAAACCTGTCTTCGGCCGTTCCGGCATCCAGCCCGTCGGCCAGATCGGCCTCGACCGCCCCGTCCAGCGCCAGATCGGCCTGCGGGAAAGCGCCTTCCGGACGGGCATCGATCTCGCCCTGCAGGCGGATCAGCGCATCCAGCCGCGCCGCCGCCATGGCCACGCCGTGACCGGCCATCTCGCTTTCCAGCGCGTTGAGCCAGGCCGGATCCGCCTGGCCCTCGTCGAGCAAGCGCTGGCGGCGCGTACGCACCTTGTCATAAGCCGTCGCCGCTTCGGCATGGGCGGGATCGGCGGCGTAGACGAGCCGGTCGAAGAATTTCAGCCGGTCGGCCCGGGGACCGGCGAACAGGCGGTCCTGGGCCGGTGTCAGCCAGATCATCGGTACCAGCCGCGCCAGTTCGCCCTGGGGCGCCGGTTCGCCGTCGATCCGGGTTTCCCGACGGCCGCCATTGCGCGCGCCGACGCCAAGGCGGACCTCGCCATCCCGCGTCTCCATCTCGGCGAAGACCGCCCAGGCCTCAGCCGCACCGGAGGCATCCTTGCGCGCGACACCGTCAGCGCCGGCCGAACGCAGACCGCGGCCGGGCACGAGAAAGGAGAGCGCTTCGAGCAGATTGGTCTTGCCGGCCCCGTTTGCGCCATAGAGCGCGACAGGTGCGGGCGCGAGCTCAAGGTCGAGCGCGGCATAGCAGCGAAAATCGGTAAGCCGCAAACGACGAACCGCCGCAGGCGGAACCGGCGGCGGTGTCGGAGTCTCGAATTCGGCAGACCCGTCCGTCACACCCGCAACGGCATCAGCACGTAAAGCGCGTCTTCATCGCCGCTGTCTGTCACCAGGGCCGGCGACGCCGCATCGGCGAAGTGGAACCGCGCCTCGTCGCCCTCGATCTGCGAAGCGACATCGAGCATGTAGCGCGCGTTGAAACCGATCGCGAAGCCCTCGTCGGAATAGGACACGGCCAGCTCTTCCTCGGCCTGACCGCTTTCCGGATTGTTCACCGCCAAGGTCAGCGTGTCCTGACCCAGCGAGAGCTTTACCGAGCGCGACTTCTCGACCGAGATCGTAGCGACACGGTCGACAGCCTCGGCAAAGCGCTTGTTCTCGACCGACATCACCCGGGTATTGCCGCGCGGGATCACGCGCTCATAGTCCGGGAAAGCGCCGTCGATCAGCTTGGAGGTGAGCACGGCGCGGCCCAAACGGAAACGGATCTTGCCTTCGGAGACCGAGACCTCGACATCGTCGTCGGCGTCTTCCAGCAGACGGCGGACTTCCTGCACCGTCTTGCGCGGCACGATCACGCCCGGCATGCCGTCCGCCCCTTCCGGCAGATCGATCTCGGCCAGCGCCAGGCGTACGCCATCGGTGGCAACAGCGCGCAGCGTCTTGCGGCCGTCGTGCTCGGCGGCATGCAGATGGATGCCGTTGAGATAATAGCGTGTCTCTTCGGTGGAGATCGCGAAACGGGTCTTGTCGATCACCCGGGCCAGCTCACTGGCGGGAACCGAGAAGCGGTGTTCGAGATCCTCGGTCGGCATGACCGGGAAATCGCCCGGCGGCAGGCAGGGCAGCGAGAAGTTCGAGCGGCCCGCCTTCAGCGTCAGCCGCGGATCGCCGCCTGCCATCTCCAGCGTCACATCGGCGCCGTCCGGCAGTTTGCGGGTGATGTCGTAGAGCGTGTGCGCCGGCGCGGTCACCAGACCTTCGCCCTCGCAGCTCGCATCCGTCGTTTCCAGGATCTCGATATCGAGATCGGTGGCCGCGAAACTCGCACCATCCGGCCCGGCCGAGATCAGGACATTGGACAGGATCGGGATCGTGTTGCGCTTTTCGACGACGGCCTGAACATGGCCCAGGGCCTTCAGGAGCGTTGCGCGCTCAATCGTCAGCTTCATGTCTTACGTCCGCTTGCACATTGGCGGCATCACCGCAGCGTGACACCGGGTCGGTCGGGACAGCACGGCGGGCAAATCACCCCGTGCCGAAACAGGTGGGTCAAAGAGGATACATGAAAACGCGCGTTCGCAAGAGATTTCTCCAGCGCCCGCGCCTTCTCCACAACTGAGACTGACCGGAAGGCCCGGACGTCAGCCCTGCAACTCGCGGGTGAGACGGTCGATATCGTCGCCCACCGGATCCCCCGCTTCGAGCAGGGCCGTGACCTTGTTGACCGCGTGGATGACGGTGGAATGGTCCCGCCCGCCAAAGCGCCGGCCGATATCCGGCAGCGAACGCGTCGTCATCGTCTTGGCCAGATACATCGCGACATGCCGCGGACGCACGACGCTCTGGGTGCGGCGCTTCGAACAGATATCGGCAGGAGTCACACCGTAATGGCTGGCGACGGCTTTCTGGATGTCGTCCACCGTCAGGCGGCGCTCGGAATTCAGCGACAGTTCGCGCAGCGCCGTGGACACGGCTTCCATCGTCACCGGCAGACCGAGCAGGGCCGTGCGGCAGATGACATTGTTCAGCACGCCTTCCAGCTCGCGCGGGCTGGTGGTGATCCGGGCGGCGAGGAAGTCGCGCACGGCTTCCGGCACATCGAGCACCGGATAGTGGCACTTCGCCTGGGCAATCTTGCAGTCGAGGATCTGGCGGCGCAGGTCGAGATCGGGTTTGCCGAGCGGACAGGACAGACCGCCCGTCAGCAGCGAACGCAACCGGTCGTCGGACACCTGCAGCTCGGCCGGCGGCCGGTGCGAGGCCAGCACGACCTGCTTGTTCTCGGCAATCAGCGCCGCGATCGTGTTCAGCAGCTCGTCTTCGGTCTTCAGCTTGCCCGCGATGAAATGGACATCGTCGATCAGCAGCACATCGACGCCGCGCACGGTTTCCTTGAAGGAGATCGTGTCGCGCGCCCGCATGGCGGTCACGAAGCCGGACAGGAATTCCTCGGCCGTCAGATAGAGCGCCTTGCGCGGCCGCGAGGTGTGCTCGAAGGCGCTCGCCATGGCGTGCATGAGGTGGGTCTTGCCGACGCCGTAGTCGCCGTAGAAGAAAACGGGATTGAAGGGCGGGGTCTGGGCACCGACCACGGTCCGCGCCGCCGCGGCGGCAACCTCGTTGGCCGGGCCGACCCGGAAGCTGTCGAACGTGAAGCGGGTCTCGCCGATCGCGGGATCGGCTGCCGCCTCGGACGTCGCCTGCGCCTCTTTCACCGACGGTTCCGCAGTACGCCGCGCCGCCGGCTCGGGCCGCTTTGCGACCACGGGTTGAGCCTCACTGCTGCCTTCAGCGACAAGGTGAACGGCGCGATGTGTGGTATCAAGCTCGGACCAGATCGCGCGAATTCTCGCTCCCCAGTGGTCCTCCACCCAGTCACGATTGAACTGGCTCGGGGCAACGATGACAACCGCACCGGACTCCGAAACACTGACCCGGAGACGGGCGATTTCCTGGGAGTAAAGTGCCTGACCGCACTCATCCCGAAGCCGGGATCTCACCTGACGCCAGATAGCCGAAATGCCCCCGGTTCCATCGACTTCAAAGCCCGCTGTCTTTGCCTCTGCCACAGCCAGTTTGTTCAACGCCATCGTTCGCCACACTTTTGTTTTTATCACGCGATTGCGCGGTTCAGGTGTTTGTTTTTTAGGCGCAAATCTCCCCACCCAACGAGACGGATCGCCTCGTCGATATCGGAAATTTATCCGCATGGGATTGGTCGCCCTCAGTGGCCCAGAGGTTACGCCTTCCCCGGTTATGGTCAACCGGATTCAACGCCTGATTCTGGAGATTCTTCGCTTGACACGAGAAATCCGTGATCGGATCGAAGCTTGTCGTTTACGACAGATTTACGACACTCATAACGGTCTTTTTTCGCGACAAAACCGACGCATCCGGTCAGCCGAAAATCAAGCCCGGCGATGAGCGCTCGCTCATCCGTATCAGGAATAAAATATCAATAATTTGGCGTCTCCGGCACCGCGCCGCTGAGCGCGCTTGCTCGAGCCCGGCGGAGTCCGTTCGAAAAAAATGCGCCCGGAACGTGTGTTCCGGGCGCATCGCATTTTTCGTCGTTTCAGCGACGGCCGATCAGGCCGACATCGCCTTCACGCGGGCCGACAGACGCGAAACCTTGCGCGAGCCGGTGTTCTTGTGAAACACGCCATTGGAGACAGCGCGCATCATTTCCGACTCTGCCTTGACCAGAGCCGTCTTGGCCTCGGCCTGGTTGCCGGCCGCGATCGCCAGCTCGACCTTCTTCACGAAAGTCCGGACGCGCGAGCGGCGCGCCTTGTTGACAGCCGTGCGGCGCGCGATCTTGCGAACCATCTTCTTGGCCGAGTTTGTATTGGCCATGGATCCTAACCTCTTCATGCGGCCGGACGCTCGAGGCGGCCGGCGAAATCCGTGAGCGGCGGCGTATAGGCCCTTGCAGCCGGGCCGTCAACCGCCGTAATGCGCTTTCACCGCTAGCGGTGCTTGAAATGCGGGGCGCGCTTCTCGGCAAAGGCTGCCATGCCCTCGCGCTGGTCTTCCAGGGAGAATTGCGACTGGAAGACACGGCGCTCGAACAGAACGCCTTCCGTGAGGCCGACCTCGAAGGACCGGTTGATCGCTTCTTTGGTCATCATGGCGACCGGCAGCGACTTGGTCGCAATCGTCTCGGCCGCTTCCATCACCGTGTCCATCAGGTCGTCAGCCGGGACAACGCGCGAGACCAGCCCGGCGCGCTCGGCTTCCTCGGCATCCATCATACGGCCGGTGAGGCACAGATCCATGGCCTTGGCCTTGCCGACAGCGCGCGGCAGGCGCTGCGTGCCGCCCGAGCCCGGCATGACACCGAGATTGATTTCCGGCTGGCCGAACTTGGCGGTCTCCGAAGCGATAATGAAATCGCACATCATGGCGATTTCGCAGCCGCCGCCCAGCGCATAGCCGGACACGGCCGCAATGATCGGCTTGCGGAAACGCGCGACGGATTCCCAGGTCTGCGCGAACGGGTCGTTCAGGTAGAGGCTGACCTGGTCGCGGCTCTGGAGTTCCTTGATGTCCGCGCCTGCGGCAAAGGCCTTGCGCGAGCCGGTGAGCACGACGCAGCCGATGTCCTCATCGCGCTCGAAAGCCGCCAGAGCCTCGGCAAGTTCACCGGTCAGCGCATCGCACAGCGCGTTGAGCGCCTCGGGGCGGTTCAGCGTGATGACGCCGACCCGTCCTTCGGTCTTAACCTGTATCGTCTTGTAGGCCATTCGGCACTCCATGTGACGGCGCGGAAACCCCCGCGCGGGAAAAATCCGCGCCGCTATAACGCACGGTGGCGCGAGCGTCGATACCGGCGCGTTCGCCGGAGTCACCCGCTCGCGCCGGCGTTCGGCAATCTGCTATTGGCGAACGACCTCATAGCCCTGGTCACGCAGCAGGTCGATCACGCCTTCATCACCGGGCAGGTGGCCTGCACCGACAGCGATGAAGACCGTGCCCTCGCCTTCCAGGACAGCCTCGATCTGCGGGATCCAGTTACGGTTGCGCTGGACGATCACGGCCTCATAGACCTCAGGCTCGTCCTCACGCAGGTCGCCGTTCACATACTGGTCGAGCGCTTCGACATCTCCGGTCGCCCAGGCACGCACCATGTCGTCCACTTCCTGCGGCAGGTCTTCCAGCTCATGCAGGGTCTCGGCGAGACCGCGGACCTGGACCTCCTCAGGAATACCGGCAAGGAAGCCGATCTGCTCGGCGGCGGTTTCGAAATAGCCAAATTCGGTATCGGTGCCATTGACGCGGGCGATCAGCTGCATCTCGGTTCCGGCTGCCGGGTTGAAGCCCATCTGCTGGATCTTGGCGACGCTGAGCATGAGCTGGGCGAGCCAGGGGCGCAGCGGGTCCAGCGCGGCCGGCGCGGCTCCGACGCTCGGCGCGACTTCGGCGAGAAGCTCGCGGGTTTCCTCGTCCAGCATGGAGGAGAGCGTCACACCTTGCGGGTTGAGACCGTATTGCGGGATGAGGGCCTGCATCTGGGCCTGGGCCTCGGGGCTGTGCACATCCGCTTCCAGATAGACCGTGTCCGCGGAATCCACTGCTGCCATGAGGTCATCGGTCTGCCAGTCCAGCGTATCCGGGAGGATGTGGAAGGTGCCGAAGATGTACACGTCCGAGTCCGCATCCGAGACACGCCACAGCGCCGGGTCTGCCTGAACGTCCGAATAATCGATGGCCGCAGGCTGGGCCTGGGCCATGGACGCACCGGCCAGGAACCCGGCCACAACGGCGGTTCCGGCTGCTAGCGCAGGGCGCATGCGGGTCAGTCGGGAAACAGAAATCATGAGGTCTTTCTCCTTGGAGCGCAGATCAATGACAGGTTTTCTAGGCGAGATCGCGGCACGTGTTATCCGGGATTATGGCGATAGCGGTCCCCACGAGACCGCACCACCATAGATAGCGCAACCGAAAAACTTATCGCTGGCAGGACGGGCAGAAGAAGGTCGAGCGCGCGGACTGCACGATCCGGCCGATCGTGCCGGAACACCCCTCGGTCACGCACGCTTCACCTTCGCGGCCATAAGCCCGGAAGCGGTGCTGAAAATAACCCAGCGCACCGTCGGCCGCCGCGAAGTCGCGCAGGGTCGATCCACCCGCGTCAATCGCCTCGTCGATGACACTCCGAACCACCGGCGCCAGCCGCTCCGCCCGCTGCCCCGGAATACTGGATGCCAGCCGCCGCGGACTGATACCCGACCGGTGAAGCGCCTCGCAGACATAGATATTGCCCAGCCCGGCCACGATCTTCTGATCGAGAAGGGCCGTCTTGATGGGCGTCCGGCGCCCCGCCAGGACCTCGGACAGATAGGCGCCGGAGAAACGGTTCTCATTCGGCTCCGGCCCCAGGCTGGCGAGATAGGGGCTGTCACTGTCGCACGCGAACAAATCCATGAAACCGAAGCGCCGGGGATCGTTGTAGCGGATCGTCACACCGCCCTCGACCTGCAGCACGACATGGTCATGTCGCGGATTGGCCGGCGTGGCATGCACAAAGTCTCCAGGCTGTGCCGCCCCCTGTTCCGCCTCGATGGAATACCGTCCCGACATGCCCAGATGCGATAACAGCGTCAGATCGCCGTCCAGCCGGATCAAAAGGTATTTGGCCCGGCGGTCGATGCGAACGACCCGGCGGCCGGCCAGCCGATCGGCGAAGCCGGCGGGAAAGGGGAAACGCAGATCGGCCCGGTTCTGCTGCACAGACAGGATACGGCGCCCTTCCAGGGCCGGCACGAGACCGCGCCTTACGGTTTCAACCTCGGGAAGCTCGGGCATGGCGATCCATCCTTTTTGCCTGTATCGCCCCGTTCCGGCTTTACGGGCAAGCGTCTGCCGGCTGCGACACTGCGAACCGCCCCGGCCGCTTTCCCCGCACCGCGCCTGAGTTTATGGTCACGAGCATGACCGAGACCCAGACCCATTCCACCGTTTCCTTCGGCTTCACCGATGTCGCCCGCGAGGAAAAGGCCGGCCTTGTGCGCGGCGTGTTCGACCGTTCGGCGCGGCGTTATGACCTGATGAATGACCTGATGTCGGTCGGGGTGCACCGGGTGTGGAAGGACATGGTGATCACCCGCGCCAATCCGCAGCCCGGCGAGCGTCTGATCGATGTCGCCGGCGGCACGGGTGATCTGGCACGCAGCTTTCTGGTGAAGGCCGATCGCGCGGCCGCCCGGCGCGGCGACCCGCGGCAAGCCGAAGCCATCGTTCTGGATATCAATGAGCAGATGCTGCGGGCCGGTGTTAAGCGCGGCGTATCCGACCGGCAATCGGGCCGCATCCAGTGGGTGACCGGCAATGCCGAATGCCTGCCTCTGCCCGACCGCTCGGCACACTGCGTCACAATCTCGACCGGGATCCGCAACGTCACCGAACGCCTCACAGCGCTCAGGGAGATGCGGCGCGTGCTCAAACCGGGCGGGCGCTTTCTCTGCCTGGAGTTCACACGGCCGACCAGCCGAGCCTGGGAAAAAATCTACGACGCCTGGTCGTTCAACGTGATCCCCGAACTCGGTGCCCACATCGCCAAGGATCGCGAAAGCTATCAGTATCTGGTGGAGTCCATCCGGCGTTTCCCCGATCAGGAAACATTTGCCGCAGAGCTGCGCGAGGCCGGTTTCAACCGCGTCAGCTATACCAATTTTTCCGGCGGCATCGCGGCGCTTCACACGGGTTGGGCCTAAACCTCAGGCCTGATCGCCGGCGCGCTTGCGACGCAGCCAGGCCTTGGCAGCTGTCACCGTGTCAAAGATTTCGAGGCCCGGCGCATAGGCATCACGGCCGAAATTGACCCAGTATTCGACCAGCGGCTTCTGGATCGCATTTCCGCAGACCTGGGCGGAATAGTTCGGCGTATCGCCATAGTGTTCGGCAATGAATGCGGCCAGATCGCTCCGGACCCGCCGGAAATCCTCGGCCGTGATACCGCCCAGCAGCCCGTCATCATACACCACGATCCGGTCGCAATGCGGCGTCCAGCCCGGCATCGCCACCAGGCGCTGCATGACCTCAAGCGCATCCTCGATCGCTACCTCGCCATGGTAACGAATGACGGCCCACTGGTTTTCACGGTCGAGGTCGATTGTATGTTTCACGGCACAACAATCCGACACCCGCTGCACGCAGGCAAGCATTCTTGCCGGCTGCTTGCCTGCGCGACTTCACGCCACGCTCGCCAAACGGCGCTGCAGACACTAAACCGGCTTTCGATGCTTGCCTCCCTCGCCTCCTTTTTCCGTCTTGTGCGTGCCCTGGTCACCCTGGCGCGGCACGATGCGATCCTGCCGGCGGAATACCAGTCGGTCTATCCGGCATCGGCGCGCATGCTGGGCCGGATCACGCGCCTGTTTGCCCGCCGCGGCGGCCCCGACAATCCCGGCGAACGCCTCGCCCGGGCTCTGGAGTCGCTGGGCCCGTCCTATGTGAAGTTCGGCCAGATCCTCGCCACACGCGGCGATGTCGTCGGCGAGCGCTTTGCCCGCGGCCTGGCCCGCCTGCAGGACAAGATGCCGCCCTTCGGCGATGCCGAAGCCCGCAAAGTGCTGGCCGAGGAATTCGGCGCGCCGGCCGGGGAATTGTTCGCCGAGCTGGGCCCGCCGGTCGCGGCGGCCTCGATCGCCCAGGTCCACAAGGCCCGCACCGCCGACGGCCGGGACGTCGCGGTGAAAATTCTCCGGCCCGACGTGGAACGCCGCATTGCGCGCGACATCCGCACGCTATCGCTCGGCGCCTCGCTCGCCGAGCGTTTCGCTCCGGCTTCCCGCCGCCTCGAACCACGCAAATTCGTGGAAACGGTGTCCCGCTCGCTGATGGTCGAGACCGATCTGCGTCTCGAGGCCGCCGCCGCGTCCGAACTCTCCGAAGCGGCTGCCGTCGCCGAGGGCTACCGTATTCCGGCAGTCGACTGGTCACGCTCCAGCAAGCGCGTTTTGACCACGCAATGGATCGACGCCATTCCGCTGTCCGACATCGAGCGCGTGGCGGGCAGCGATCTGGACCGGCCGGCCCTGGCGACGCGCCTCACCCGGGCCTTCCTGGCCACCGCCCTCGATCGCGGCGTGTTTCATGCCGACATGCATGCCGGCAATCTCTTCGCCGGAGAGGATGGCACCGTCTGGGCTGTCGATTTCGGCATTATGGGACGCATCGGCCGGGCCGAACGGCGCTTCCTCGCCCTGATCCTGCATGGCTTCCTGACCCGCGACTACATGGCGGCCGCCCGCGCCCATTTCGCAGCCGGCTATGTGCCGCAGCATCATTCGGTGGAGGACTTCGCCAGTGCGCTGCGCGCCGTCGGCGAGCCGATCTTCGGCAAGCGGGCCGACGAGGTGCCGATGTCGCGCGTGCTGCTGCAGCTCTTCGAGATCACCGACCTGTTCGACATGCGCCTGCGCCCGGAACTCGTCATGCTGCAGAAGACGATGGTCCAGTGCGAAGGCGTCGCCCGCCAGCTCGACCCCAAGCACGACATGTGGGGCGCCGCGGCCCCCGTGGTCGAACGCTGGATGAAGCGCGAGCTGGGTCCGGAAGGCCGCATCCGCGATCTGGGTGAAGACCTGCAGCGCCTGCACGATGCTGTGCGCCAGCTGCCTCGCGCCATCGACGACTGGGCCGAGGTCGGCGCGATGCTCAAGGCGGGCGAGCTGAAACTGGGCGGAAGTCCGCGCATCCGTCCGTGGGCCCTGCGCATTGCCTGGCTCGCTGCCGCAGCGGCGGCCGGTGCCTTTGCCGCACAGGCTCTGTTCTAGTTTTAGCGATCCTCTACACCTTCCCTCAAGGAAGCTGTGATCGAATGCTTGCATGACAAGGCACGACGCGATCCCGAACGAGCAGCGCGAGATCCAGCGCGAGTTCTTCCGCATCGATGCGGAAACGGCGGAACGTATCCGCCATCTCAAGCCGCGCCTGATGACCTATGCGCGCGAAGCCCTGGAAACGGTGTTCGATCACCTGATGGGCAATCCGGAAGTCGCGCACTACTACGAGATCGCCGAGAATATCACCTATCTTCGCGCCGGCATGCTGGCTCATTGCGATCGCCTGTTCGCCGCGCGCTACGATCACGCCTACTACGCCGCCACCGACGAGATGGGCGAACGCCATTCGCGGCTGGAATACCACTCGCACGTCTACACCGCGGCCTATACCAACATGTTTGCGCGCATCGTCGAGCTGGCCATGTCGGACCGCCACCGCTTCACCGTTGACGACATCACGGCCCTGACGCGGGTGACGATGTACGACATGGAGCTGACGGTCGGCGCCTTCTACCGGCATCGCATGGAAAAGCGCGATGCGCTGGCGCAGGACACAGAGAAGGTTCGCGAACTGCTCGCGGCGAGTTGAGCGACCCGGCACACCCTTGCTCTTGGGATTTGCGCCCGGAAGCGCTACCTGTCTTCCCGTCCTGACGGGAGATGAGCCTTGTCCAGTCCGCGCATCCTGCTGATCATCGGCGGTGGTATAGCCGCCTACAAATCCCTCGAACTCATCCGCGAGCTGAAACGCCGGGAGATCGGCAGCCGCTGCATCCTGACGAAGGCCGGCGCAGAATTCGTCACGCCGCTGAGCGTTTCTGCCCTGTCGGGCGAAAAGGTCTATGCCGACCTGTTCGACCTCACGGACGAGGCGGAGATGGGGCATATCGAACTGTCCCGGTCGGCAGACCTCATTGTCGTCGCACCGGCGACCGCCGACCTGATGGCCAAGGCCGCCACCGGGATGGCGAACGATCTGGCCTCCACCACACTGCTCGCCACCGACAAACCTGTCCTGATGGCGCCCGCGATGAATGTGCGCATGTGGCTGCATCCAGCCACCCAGCGGAACCTGGCGACGCTGACGGGCGACGGCGTGCATTTTATCGGGCCCGACGAGGGCGACATGGCTTGCGGGGAATACGGGCCGGGCCGTATGGCCGAGCCGGGGACGATCGCCGGCAAGATCGAGAGCCTGCTGAATGTCTGAGCCGCTGGCCGGCCGCCACGTCCTGGTCACGGCCGGACCGACGCGCGAGCCGATCGACCCCGTACGCTTCATTTCCAACCACTCCTCCGGCAAGCAGGGCTACGCCATTGCGACGGCCTGCGCCGCGCTGGGCGCCCGGGTGACGCTGGTCGCCGGGCCGACCGCCCTGGCTGATCCGGACGGCGTGACGACGATCCATGTGGAAACGGCGCGCGACATGCTCGAGGCCGTCGAGACGGCCTTACCTGCAGATGTCTTCATCGCCGTGGCGGCCGTGGCCGACTGGCGCCCGGCCCAGCCCTCCGACCGCAAGCTGAAGCTGGACAAGGCCAGTTTCTCCAGCCTGCCGCTGGTCGAGAACCCGGACATTCTGAAGACCATAGCCCGCCGCGATACGGACCGTCCGGGCCTGGTCATCGGCTTTGCTGCCGAGACCCATGATGTCGAAGCGCTGGCCCGCGCCAAGCGCGAGCGAAAAGGGTGTGACTGGATCGTCGCCAATGACGTCTCCGGCGATGTGATGGGCGGTGCCGAGAATGCCGTCCTGCTGGTCACCGCCGAAACATCCGAGGCCTGGGAGCGCGCACCCAAGGGCGTGGTTGCGGAAAAGCTGGCGGAGCGGATCGCTAAAGCCCTCGCCTGACTTGCCTCGCACCGCGACGCATCGGAAAACAGGGCAACATCCAGACCATGAGGGCCGCCGCACATGACCGTATCCGTCCGCATCAAACCGCTTGAACACTATGAAGGCCTCGCTTTGCCGGCCTACGAGACCGCCCAGTCCGCCGGCATGGATCTGCGTGCGGCCGTGGCCGAGGATGAGCCGGTCACCATTCCGCCGGGCGAGTGGCGGCTGATCCCGGTGGGGATCGCGATCGCCCTGCCGGCCGGCTATGAAGCCCAGGTGCGCCCCCGCTCGGGCCTGGCCGCCAAGTTCGGCATTTCCTGCGTCAACACGCCGGGTACGGTGGATGCCGACTATCGCGGCGAGATCCGCGTCAACCTGATCAATCACGGCAAGGCCGATTTCGTCGTCAATCGCGGCGACCGCATCGCCCAGATGATCATCGCCCCGGTCACACAGGCCGTCTGGGAAGTCGCCGACACGCTCGACGAAACCGCGCGCGGCGAGGGCGGTTTCGGCTCGACCGGTGTCTGATAAAAAGGAGCAACCCCATGACCGACCAACCCGGACGCGGCCGCGTCTATGCCTCCATCGCCGACACGGTCGGCAGCACGCCCCTCGTCGAGATGAGCGGCCTGGCGAAGGCCCATGGCGTGAAGGCGCGCATCCTCGCCAAGCTGGAATTCTTCAACCCGCTGGCCAGCGTCAAGGACCGGATCGGCGTGGCGATGATCGACGCGCTGGAAGCCGCCGGCAAGCTGGGTGAGGGCACGGTGATGGTCGAGCCGACCTCGGGCAATACCGGGATCGGGCTCGCCTTCGTTGCCGCTGCGCGGGGCCACAAGCTGATCCTCACCATGCCGGAGAGCATGTCGATCGAGCGCCGCAAGCTTCTGAAATATCTCGGCGCCGAGCTGGTTCTCACCGAGGCGGCCAAGGGCATGAAGGGCGCCATCGTGAAGGCCCAGGAAATCATCGACGCCACGCCCGGCGCGGTGATGCCCAGCCAGTTCGCCAATCCGGCCAATCCGGAAATCCACCGCAAGACGACAGCGCTGGAGATCTGGAACGATACCGGCGGCGAGGCCGATGTGCTGGTCGCCGGCGTCGGCACCGGCGGCACGATCACCGGCTGTGCCCAGGTGCTCAAGCAGAAAAAGCCCGGCTTCCATGTCGTGGCCGTCGAGCCCGAAGACAGCCCGGTCCTGTCCGGCGGCGATCCCGGCCCGCACAAGATCCAGGGCATCGGCGCGGGCTTCGTTCCGTCAATCCTGGAGACCGACCTGATCGACGAGATGGTCACCGTCTCCAACGCCGCCGCCTTCTCCACCGCCCGCGAAGCCGCCCGCACCGACGGTGTGCCCGGCGGCATTTCCTCCGGCGCCGCCCTCAAGGCCGCCCTGGAAATCGGCAAACGCCCGGACATGGCCGGCAAGATCATCGTCGTGATCCTGGCCAGCTGTGCCGAACGCTATCTGTCGACGGCGCTGTTCGAGGACGAGTAGGGCCGGCCTGCGGGGCCCGCGGCTCAATACCGTCATCCTGACGAAGGTCAGGACCCAGATCGCAGGGCGAGCGGGTGCCAAGTCTGGCACGCCCCGGCTTTTCGAACTGGGTTCCGGCCTTCGCCGGAATGACGGTGAAAACCGGCCGGGCGGGTGACTCCCTAAGCCCCCACGCTCGCCGGCGCCGGGTCACAGAAGCTGCGCACGTCGAAAATGCGCGGGTCCGAGATGATGTCGCCGGGGGTCAGCGGTCGCGACAGCTCCAGCCCTTCCAGCGAGCGGGCCCGCGAGAGGGCGACATAGGCCTGCCCGTGTGCGAAGAGGCGGCGGGCAAGATCGAGATAGACCTTGTCCAGCGTCAGCCCCTGGGCCTTGTGGATCGTCATCGCCCAGGCCAGGCGTAGCGGATACTGGGTGAAGCTGCCGGCGGTTGTCTTGGTCAGCGCCTGGGCTTCCGGATCGAAGGCATAGGCGTTGCGCTCCCATTTCTGGGGCTCCACGGCATAGGTGGTATCGCCGATACGCACCCGCACAGCCTTCTCGTCGAAACCCTCGACCTCCCCCAGCGTGCCATTGACCCAGCGCCCCGCCGGATCGTTGCGGGTGAGCATGACGCGGGCGCCGATCTTCAGTGTCAGCGGTTCTTCCGCCGGAAACAGCCGCGTGTCGAACTGGCCTTCCACCTTGGCCTCGAACGCCCGCCCCGGTGTGCGCAAACCTTCCAGCCGAGCGGAATTGATCTGCCAGGCGGCCTCATTGGTCGAGGTCAGCACGATATGGGTCAGCGAGGCTTCCAGGCCGGAGCGGCCGGTCACCCGGTCATTCAGGTCCGCCGCCTCGTCGGATGTCAGATCGCCATCGCGCACGGCATTGAGGATGTTGATGAAATACTCGTCGGTCTGACGAAAGACCTGCTCAAGCTCGACCAGGGAGAAACCGGCCTGTCGGAAGGGTTCCGGGTTGAAGAAGAAAGGCCCGCCGAACGTGCTCTCCAGATACTCCGCCTCGGCCCCCTGGATCACCGGCGGCAATTGCGCAAGATCGCCCACAAGCACGACCTGCACGCCGCCAAACGGCTCGTCGCGTTCGCGATTGACCCGCAGCGCCTTGTCGATCGCCCACATCATGTCGGCGCGCACCATGGAAATCTCGTCGATTACCAGGGTTTCCAGTGCCTGCACCACGCGGCGGTGACGCACCTTGCGGATATCCCGCGCGCCGATCATGCGCGGCGGGAAGTGGAAGAAGGAGTGGATGGTCTGTCCGCCGGCCTGCATCGCCGCCACGCCGGTCGGGGCGATCACCGCAGCACGATTGCCCGCCCGGCGCAGGAATTCGCGCATCAGCGTGGTCTTGCCCGTGCCCGCCCGGCCCGTGATGAAGACATTCGGCCGCGCACCCGTCAGCCAGTCCAGCAGGCGCGACTGCTGGTCGGAGAGGGTCGGCTGGACCGACGCAAGCTGGGACACGGTGGACATGCCCGCAAACTGGCCGGGTTTGGGTGAAAAGCATAGTGCGAAGCGGCAGCGTGCTTGATAACCGCCCGGCAATCCGCCACCACTCCTGCATGACAGACGAGATCGATATCGAGCGCTTTGCGCGCCACATCGTATTGCGCGAGATCGGTGGGCCGGGCCAGCAGGCCCTGGCACGTGCCCATATTGCGATGATCGGCGCAGGCGGTCTGGGCGCGCCGGCAGCGCTCTATCTCGCAGCCGCAGGCATCGGCCGCATCACGCTGATCGATCCGGACGCGGTGAGCCTGGACAATCTGCAGCGGCAGATCCTGTTCCGCACGGCGGATGTCGGGCGCGCCAAGGTCGCGACGGGTGCGCAGGTCCTGACCGCGCTCAATCCCGGCACGACGGTCGACGCGGTCGGACAGGCCATAGACGGCAATAATGCCGAACGCCTGCTGGCAGGTGCCGATCTGATCCTGGACGGCTGTGACAATTTCGAGACGCGGTTCGCGGTCAATGCCGTCAGCCGCAGGCTGGGCATTCCGCTAGTCTCGGGCGCGGTCGGGCGGTGGGACGGGCAGGTTTCGCTGTTCAACGCCTCTCCGGACGCACCCTGCTATCGCTGCTGGGTGCCGGAAATTCCGCCAGACGCCGAGACCTGTGCTCGCGTGGGCATTGTCGGAGCGCTGGTCGGGGTGGTCGGCTCGATGATGGCATTGGACGCCATCAAACATGTCTGCAAAGCCGGCGAGACCCTGGACGGGCGCATCTGGCTGTTTGACGGGCTGTCGATGGAGAGCCGGACGGTGAAGCTGCCGCGCGATCCCGACTGTCCGGTGTGCGGCCGCTAGAGGCGATCCGCGGTCCGGTTCTCGCACCGGCGCGCCCGGGCTAGCAGAAAGCCGCCGGCGATCGTCGCGGGCAGGAGGGTGAATATCTGCGACAGCGCAAGATTGCCGCTCAGTGCGCCGACAGCGATCCAGGCCAGCAGGCCGAAGAGGATGATGCCGACCCCCGCAAGCCGGATATGCCCGGCGTCCCACGCGCTCAAATCCATTCCACCCTCACCGTCATCGCCTCGCCGTCAATTGCAGGCCGAGCCCGATGGCAATGCCGGGAAGGAGGCCGAAGGTGAGCCCCAGCAACATGTTGGAGGTCACCAGGCCGATGATCAGCCAGAGTAGCAGGCCGATACCCAGCCCCGCAGCAAATCCCAGGGGGCGTCCCAGGCGGGATCCGAGCGGGGCTGGGCCATGCGACCCGGAAGGGGGTGTTTCCGGTTTTGCCATAACACACCATTTAGCGCGTCAAGGCTGACCGGAAACTGGTCACAGGTTTAAATCTTGGTCACGATCCGGGTCTACTCGTAGGCAAAATCATTGCCCACGGCATCATTGTAGAGCGTTTGCACCATGCGGTCGGTGGTGATGAAACGCCAGTTCCAGTCATCGTGCAGGTCCGCCAGCGGCTCGGCCGCTCTTACGGCTTCCAGATCGGCACCGCCCTCGACGAGGGTGCGTACCCTGAACGCCGCTTCGCGCAGCATGTCGATCGAGGCCTGCAGGTCGGCGCGGGTCGAGAGCGGCCCATGGCCCGGAATGATGCGCGTCTCTTCACCGGCGATCTCCATCCCGCGTTCCATGGCCGCGATATAGCCGTCGACCGTGCCACCGGCCGACAGGTCGATGAAGGGGAAGAGGCCGGAGAACATCACATCGCCCATGTGCAGCACGTCCGCCTCGCGGAAATAGACCAGCGCATCGCCATCGGTATGGGCGGTGGGCACGTGCGTGACTTCGACCGTCTGCCCGTTCATGTGGAAGGTCAGGTCCTCGCCGAAGGTGATGATCGGCAAGGTGGCCGGGCTCTGCGCCCATTCATCGTCGGCATCGGCCAGGCGGCGGCGGATATTGTGGTGCGCCGCAATGGTCGAGCCCAGTTCGGCAAAATGCGCGTTGCCTCCGGTATGATCGCCATGCCAGTGCGTATTGACGATAAAGCGCGGTGCATTCGTGCCGGTGACCGCCACAACAGCGCCCTCGATCACGGACGTTGTGTTCGGCAGCTGGTCGTCGACCATCACCACGCCGTCATCGCCCGCGAGCACGGCGAGATTGCCGGCGATCCCCGTCGACATCATGAAAATACCGTCGCCCATATCGGTCGTCTCGACTTGGATGTCCTCGCTTTGGCGCATCCTCACGCTGGCTTCGGCCGCACGCGGCACGACGCTTCCTGCCGCCAGAAGCGCGGCAACACTTGTTATCGCAAGACGAAAGCTCATCCTGTCCCTCCCTGGATCGGTGCAGCCAGCCGGCTGCCTTCCCGAAGATATAGGAAAGCGCGCTGCGATTTCACCTTTGCCGGTTTTGCACGGCGGGTTCATGCTGGGTGCGCGTTGGGACGCACCGCTTTTACGGCCTGTTCACCGAAGCCGGGCACAGGCTTGGCGGAAGGAGTCCGTTCATGCGCCGCTCGATCATGCTTGCCCTCGCCCTTTCGGCCGCCGCCCTGGCGTCCGCTTCTGCCGTCGCGCAGGACGACAGCGATCGCGCCGACACGCCGTCAGGCCAGCAGGTCCCGCGCTTTGTCAGCCTGAAAGTGGATGTCGCCAACGGCCGCTCCGGACCGTCCCGCTCCCACCCCATCGCCTGGCGCTATGTGCGGGCGGGTCTGCCGATGGAAGTGATCGCGGAAACCCCCGACTGGCGCCGCGTGCGCGACCCCGATGGCGAAGTTACCTGGATGCACCGGTCAATCCTGTCCGGCCGCCGTTCGGTCTGGACGCTTGACGAAACACCTTTGCACGCACGCGACAACGCGGACTCCCCGGTCGAGGCGATTGCCGAGCCGGGCGTCGTTTTGTCGCTCGAACGCTGCCGCACCGGCTGGTGCCGTGTCGAGGCACAGGGTTATCGAGGCTGGGCAAGGACGGACACGCTGTGGGGCGTGTATCCGGAGGAAAGAACGGATGCCGAGACGCAGACGGGTGACGGCAGCGCCGTCTTGAGCACCACCCGCCCGCGTGATACCGCTCTGCCCTGACCCACCCGGCCGGCCTTCGGACCGGGTCCCAGTGACCAGCCCGGCGGCCACCTTCTTCCGGTCGTACGCGGCGCAACCGATCGGCTACATGACTGAACGCCAAAGCTCTTTCAGCTACGAAGATCTGATTGAATCCAGCGAAGGCCGGATGTGGGGCCCCGAGAACGCCCAGCTTCCCGCACCGCCCATGCTGATGATGGACCGCATCGTCCATATCGACGAAGACGGCGGCGAATACGGCAAGGGGCATATCGTCGCGGAACTGGATATCAATCCCGATCTCTGGTTCTTCGATTGCCACTTCAAGGGCGACCCCGTCATGCCCGGCTGCCTGGGCCTCGACGCCATGTGGCAGCTGGTCGGCTTCTTCCTGTGCTGGAAGGGCAATCCGGGCAAGGGCCGGGCGCTCGGCGTCGGCGAAGTGAAGTTCAAGGGCGAGATCAAGCCGGAGACCAAGCAGGTCCGCTACATCATCGACCTGAAGCGCGTCATCCAGCGCCGCCTGATCATGGCCATCGGCGACGGACGTGTCGAAGCCGACGGCAAGACCATATATACAGCGAAAGATCTGCGCGTGGGCCTGTTCAAGCCCGGCGAAATGGCCTCACCCCAGGAGACCTGACATGCGTCGCGTCGTTATCACCGGACTCGGTGTGATTTCTCCCATCGGCAATAATGCTGCGGAAGTCACGCAATCCCTCAGGGATGGCAAGAGCGGCATCGGCCGCATGGACGACTTCGTCAAATACAATTTCAAATGCCATGTCGGCGGCAAGCCGTCGGTCGATCCGGCCGAACATGTCGACAAGCGCGTCTACCGCTTCATGTCGGAAGGCGCCGGCTGGAACTATATGGCGATGGAACAGGCCATCGCCGAAGCCGGCCTGGAAGAGAGCGACATCTCCAATCCGCGCACCGGCATCATCATGGGTTCGGGCGGTCCGTCTGCCGGCACTATCGTCAATGCGGCCGACATCACCCGCGACAAGGGCCCGCGCCGCGTCGGCCCGTTTGCCGTCCCCAAGGCGATGAGCTCGACGGCTTCGGCCACGCTGGCCACGCCGTTCAAGATCCTCGGCGTGAACTACTCGATCACCTCGGCCTGCACGACGTCCCTGCACTGCATCGGCGCGGCTGCCGAGCAGATCCAGTGGAACAAGCAGGACGTGATGTTCGCCGGTGGCTGCGAGGAAATCCACTGGGCGCTGTCGAACCTGTTCGACGCCATGGGTGCCCTGTCGACCAAGTATAACGAGACCCCGGAACTCGCCTCGCGCGCCTTCGACAAGGACCGCGACGGTTTCGTCGGCGGTGCCGGCGCCGGTGTCGTCGTGCTGGAAGAGTATGAGCGCGCGAAAAAGCGCGGTGCGCCGATCCTGGCGGAAATCACCGGCTATGGCGCCACCTCCGACGGTTACGACATGGTCGCCCCGTCCGGCGAAGGCGCTGTGCGCGCCATGAAGCTGGCGATGGAGACGGCCGGTTCGGATATCGACTATCTCAACCCGCACGCCACCTCGACCCCGGTGGGCGATATCGCCGAGATGACCGCGGTGAAGGAGACGTTCGGCGACAGCGCGCCGATGATCTCGGCCACCAAGTCGATGACCGGCCACTCGCTGGGCGCTGCCGGCGTTCACGAGGCGGTCTATACGCTTTTGATGATGAAGCACGGCTTCGTCGCGCCCTCGATCAATGTCTTCGACATGGATCCGGACATCGCGGCGCTGAACCTGCCGATCGTCACCGAAACCCGCGATGCCGATATCAAGACCGCCATGTCGAACTCCTTCGGCTTCGGCGGCACCAACGGCACCGTGGTGTTCAAGAAAATCTAAGCCTCAAAGCGTTCGGGGAGAGCCTGATGAGCGAGACCGTGTTTCCGGCCGGAGACCTGATGAAAGGCAAGCGCGGGCTTGTCATGGGCGTGGCCAACAAGAACTCCATCGCCTGGGGCATTGCCCAGCAGCTGGCAGCCCAGGGCGCGGAACTGGCCTTCTCCTATCAGGACGATGCGCTGGAACGGCGTGTGCGTCCGCTGGTGGAAAGCCTGGGCGAGCCCTTCATGATCAAGGCCGACGTCACCGACGACGCCTCGATGGATGCCTGCTTCAAGCAGCTGGAAGACAAGTGGGGCACGATCGACTTCCTCGTCCACGCCATTGCCTTTGCCGGCAAGGACGAGCTGGTCGGTTCCTTCACCGAGAATACCACGCGTGAAGGCTGGCGCCGGGCCATGGAAATCTCGGCCTTCTCCTTCGTCGACGCCGGCAAGCGCGCCAGCCATCTGATGCCGAATGGCGGATCGATGGTGACGCTGACCTATCTCGGCTCCGAGCGCGTCGTGCCGTCCTACAATGTCATGGGCGTCGCCAAGGCCGCGCTGGAAGCCTCCACGCGCTACATGGCCCGCGATCTGGGTCCGAGCGGCATCCGCGTCAACGCGCTGTCGGCCGGCCCGATGCGCACCCTGGCCATGGCCGGTATCTCCGGCGGCAAGGCGCTGATGAAGACCGGCCGTGAATGGTCGATGATGAAAGAGGATACCAAGATGGAAGGCGTGGCCGGTGCCGCGCTCTACCTGCTGTCCGATCTCGGCTTCTCCTGCACCGGCGAAACCCTGCACGTCGACGCCGGCTTCCACGCCGTCGCGGTGCCGGACATCGCGGACGAGTAGTCCGCCTCCGCCAGACTATCCGGAAAACCCGCAATGCCCGGTGCGTCGCGGGTTTTTCTTTGCCGGGCTTTCCTTCACCCCCTATCTGCGCAAGTCTGAGGGCAAGCCACGACGGAGCGCGTTATCGCCCTGTTTTCCGGCCTGAGCGGCTCGCCCGGTCCGAAATCGGCCTGGAACCGCATTACTGCGCACATGAAACCGCCCGTCTTTTTCGGCGCGGCAGGGCTGGTGATCGGCTTTGTGGTCTTTGGCGCCGGCTTCACCGACACGGCCGCGTCGGCCTTCGAGGCCGCACAGGCGTGGACCACGCGAACGTTCGGCTGGTGGTACATGCTGGCCGCCACGGGCCTCTTGGTGCTGAGCGTCTTCCTGCTTTTCTCCCCGGCCCGCCATGTACGACTGGGCGGCAGGGACGCAACGCCCGACTTTTCCCGGCTCAGCTGGATGGCGATGCTGTTCGCCGCCGGCATGGGGACGGGTCTTGTCTTCTGGTCTGTCGCCGAGCCGCTGACGCACTACATGCAGGCCCGGCCCGGGCTGGAGTCCCGGACCCCGCAGGCCGCGGGCGAAGCGATGCGGCTGACCTTCTTTCACTGGGGCCTGAATGCCTGGGCCATCTACATCGTACTGGGGCTGGCGATCGCCCTGCTCCACTTCAATCGCGGCCTGCCGCTTGCCCCGCGTAACATCCTGGAGCCCGTGTTCGGACGGGCCGTGATGAAGGGCTGGGCCGGTCACATCGTGGACATTCTGTGCACGGTCGGCACCCTGCTTGGCGTTTCCACCTCGCTTGGCCTCGGTGCCATGCAGATCAATACCGGGCTCGAGCGCTTCCTGGGCTGGCCGATCTCCACAACGGTCCAGAGCCTGCTGGTCGGCGTCATCACGCTGCTGGCAACGATCTCCGTGGTGGCGGGCCTGTCCAGCGGGATCCGGCGACTGAGCCGGGCAAACATGATCGCTGCGCTCGGCCTCATGGCCTTCGTATTTGCCGCCGGCCCGACGGGCCGCATCCTGGAAAGCCTCGTCACGTCGAGCGGTCTCTACATCCAGTCCCTGCCGCGCTCGACGCTTTTTGTCGACTTCGTGCGCGAGAATGATTGGCAGGCGGACTGGACGCTGTTCTACTGGGGCTGGTGGATATCCTGGGCGCCCTTCGTCGCCGTCTTCCTGGCGCGAATATCCCGCGGGCGTACGGTAGGCGAATTCATTGTGGGTGCGCTGATCGTGCCCAGTCTGGCGACCTTCGCCTGGCTGGCCGTTTTCGGCACGAGCGGTCTCGACCTCGCCCTGAGCGGCGATACAGAACTGGCCCGGCGTATTGTCGAGGAACCGGCCATCGCGCTTCACGCCCTGCTGGAAACCCTGCCGCTCGCCCCCGTCAGCATGGCCCTCGCAACCGGCGTCATCCTGATCTTCTTCGTGACGAGTTCGGACTCGGGCTCCTTCGTGGACGATATGGTCACATCCGGTGGAGATCCGGACCCGCCGCGGGCCCAGCGTGTCTTCTGGGCTGTCAGCGAGGGGGCCGTCGCCATCACCCTGCTGCTGGCCGGAGGCCTGTCGGCCATCCGCAACGCATCGATCGCGCTCGGCCTGCCGATGTCCTGTATTCTGGTTCTGGCCGCGATCGCCCTGGTGCGGGCCCTCGGCCGTCAGGAAGGCGCCCGGCGGCCCCGTGCGGGGCCGCCGGATGCTTCATCCTAGTCCGCAGCGACCTCTTCGCCGCCGCCCATCGGGTCTTCTTCCGGCATGACCCAGCGGTCCAGCCAGTCGAAGCTTTCCGCGAGCACGTGGAGCACGCTCTCACGGCCGCGATAGCCATGGCTCTCAAAGGGCAGCATGACCAGGCGGGCCGTGCCGGCATTGCCCTTCACAGCGGCGAACATGCGTTCCGACTGGATCGGGAAGGTGCCGGAATTATTGTCCATCTGGCCGTGGATCATCAGCATAGGCTCGTCGATCTGGTCGGCTTGCATGAAGGGCGACAGTTCGAAATAGATGTCCGAGGCTTCCCAGAAGGTACGCCGCTCGGCCTGGAAGCCGAAGGGCGTCAGGGTGCGGTTATAGGCGCCCGACCGTGCGATACCCGCCCGGAAGATATCCGAATGGGCCAGCAGGTTGGCGGTCATGAAGGCGCCGTAGGAGTGACCGGCAATCGCCAGGCGTTCACCATCGCCGAAGCCCATCTCCACCGTGACGTCACGGGCGGCCTCGGCCGACATGACAAGCTGTTCGATGAAGCTGTCATTCACCGTCTCCGGATCGTCGCCGACGATCGGCATGGTGGCGTTCTCCAGCAGGGCATAGCCCTGGGTCACCAGGAAGCGCGGGCTGGTGCCGGCGACCCGGGTGAACTCATACGGTGAGCCGCGGACCTGGCCGGCAGTTTCGGCATTGTTGAACTCGCGCGGATAGGCCCAGACGACGACCGGCAGCTGGTCGCCTTCTTCATAGTCGGCGGGCAGGTAGAGCGTGGCGGACAGCGGCACGCCATCGGCACGGTCGAAGGTGATCAGCTCGCGCGAGATCGCGTTGAGCTGCGGGTGGGGATTGGGGAAGTCCGTGATCTGCACGGTCTCTTCGCCCGCCCGGTGCCAGCGCACATTTGCCGGCGTCTGCGGGTCTTCCCAGGAGGTCAGGAAGGCGGAGGCATCCGGAGCGGTCAGGCCGATCACCTGCTCGTAATTCTCGCCGGAATTGCGCCAGATCTCCTCGGTCTCGAACGTGTCGAAGCTGACCCGGTTGAGGAAGGGCCGGTCGCCTTCCGGCGTGGCGCCGTCACCGGTGAAGTACATATAGCCGTCCGTCACCGCGACGACGCTCTCGCCAAAGCGGTTGCGCGTCATCACCGGCTCACCCGGATCGGCATAGCTGTCCTGGATATTGCGTTCCTCGGCCAGGCGCGGCTCGACCGACGGATCGGAGAAGTCGACCAGCCAGCGGCGCACGACCCGCGTATCGCGGTCATATTCCATGGCGAACCCGGTTTCGCCCTGCTCAGTGAACTGGGCACCGTAATAGCGGTCCTCGGTGCGCAGAAGCTCCACCGGCTCACCGTCGAACGGTGCGTCCAGCGTCCAGACACTGTCGCGCTCGTCGGTCTCGACCCGCGGGTCGCCGCCGTCCAGGGCTTCCGCCCAGGTCAGACGGGCTTCATGGGAGTCCTGCCAGCCGACGGAGCGGCGGCCGGTCACCACGCCACCGATCGGGATATTGTCGGCCAGCGGCTGTTCGGCGATCTGGGCGATCTCATTGCCATCAAGGTCGATCACGAAGGTCCGGTCGGGAAAGCGGCTCCAGGGCACCTGGTAGGAGAAGGGCTGGCGCATCTCGCCAACCAGGATGTAGTCGCCGCCCGGGGCCGGGTCGGCCATGAAGTAGAGGCCCGGCTCGCCCACATGGCGCAGGCCGCGGCCATTGGCGCCGACGATGGCCAGCTGGCTGGTCGCCAGCCAGGCGAAGAGTTCGGCATCGTGCTCGTCGTTCAGCAGGTCCTGATAGGTGCGGACCGGCGCTTCATAGCCGCTGGCTTCCTGGATCACAGGGCCGGCCGGCACGCGCGGCCGCTGCGGCTGGGCGCCGCGATCCGGATCGGTCAGGCTGACCAGCAGGCGTTCGCCATCGGGCATCCAGGTGAAGGGCGAGAACACGGCATTGACGCCACGCTCCACGACGGCGCGGGCCCGGCCGCGCGCCACATCGGCGACCCAGATCCCGATCGTGTCATTGCGGGTAAGGGTGAAAGCGATCCGCGAGCCGTCCGGCGACCAGGAGATCGAGCCGATACCGGCATCGGCCGGCAGTTCGATCGTGCGCTCTTCGCGCGTTTCCAGATCGATCAGGCTGAGCCCGGTCACTGTGCGCGGACCGTGACGGCCATTCGTCGCCGCATCGAGACGCATACCCGCCAGACGCTCCATCGGCCGCGCCAGTTCGGAGACCGGCGGCAGGGCTTCACGGTGCATCAGCAGCAGCGTGTCGCGTGCCGGAGACAGCGAGGTGTAGGGCGCCGGCGCGGCGTCGACGATGTCGACAATATCCTGCGGCGGCAGGCGGTAGGCTTCCTGCGCTGCCACCGGCGTCAGGCCGAAAGCGGCCAGCGCCAGGGCCGGCGCAACACGCCGTACCGCAATGTGAAGTCCGAGCGGTTTCATGACTATCTCCCCGTATCCCGATCGATGACGGGGAGAATAGGGCGAACACTCCGTCCGGTCGCTGAAAATTCCGTAATGTTCGAACTTCAGCGCACCGGAGCGGATCGCCATTTCAACCCCATCACGGGACGAAGCGGCGGAATGCGGCGCACGATCTCATAGCCCGCCACACAGCCGGCCGTCGTGACCCCGGCGAGGATTGCGAACTCGACCCAGACATTCAGACCCATCGGCGCGATCCAGTAGCCGGTGAGGACGGTGATCGTCTGGTGCAGGATATAATAGGGAAAGATCGCGTCGGTAAGATAGCGGCGCACGGGACCGTCGCCATTGAGATAGCGGCGGGCCAGACCGATCAGCGCCAGAATGGCCAGCCAAGCGTAGAGGATGCGGCCCAGACGGAAAATCCAGCTCAGCCAGGCCTGCCCCTCCCAGTCGGCGTCCGGACGCCCCAGCCCCCACCAGAGCGCGGCGGCGTAGATCGCGCAGTAGATCAGGGCCGGAACCAGGACCCGGTCAGCGGCGCGCCAGAAAACCTCATTCTTTGCAACGGCATAGCCGATCAGCAGGATGGTGAGGCGATGGGCGTGATTGGCCCAGTCCCAGTAGAGATTATGGGTCGTGGGGAAATGCGGTTCCAGGAAAATCCGGTAGGCCCAGAAGGGCAGGACGGGGATGAGGGCGAGCAGGATGAGACCCGTCACGGGACGGTTCAATACCTGCAACATACGGCCAACAAAGCCGTCGCATAAGGCCCTCATAAGCGGCACAAAGGGTGACAGTATGAGGCAATAGACGAAGAGATAGACGACGTACCAGAGATGGTTCCACGTCGGCACTTCTATACCACCGATTTCCCACCCGAGGATATATCGCGGCCAGAAGGCGAGAAGCCCCGCCTCGATCACGCCCGCCTGACGCAGCTGCGCCCAGGTCTGGGGCATGACGATGACGATCATGCCGAACACGATCACGGGCAGGAGACGCCCCGTCCGGTCGAGCGCGAAACGGCCGGCGCCGAGCTTGTCGGAGAGATAGCGGATCGCCACGCCGGAAATGAAGAAGAGCAGGGCCAGCCGCCAGGGATTGAGCAGCAGCATGGCGTAGACGGGGCCGTCATTGGCCTGGGTGCTCTTCACATGCCAGTCCCAGGGCACGAAGAACATGCCGACATGGTAGAGGATGAGCAGGCCGAAGGCGATGATCCGCAGCCAGTCGAGATCGTGGCGGCGGGGATGGACGGTCCCGGATGCGGCGGGATGGGAGAGCGGGGTCATGGCGGTATCCTTTCGCCGCCAGACTGCATGTCCGCCGCAATCGCCCCAGCGGTGCGGGACGATATCCGGACCGGCGGGGTGAGCGACTGCAGCGCGGGGACGGGCGGCGGCGCTCCGGGACGAGCGGCGCGCCTGCCTCTTGCGCCGGGCGCGCACAGGGGCAAGAACACGGCATGACCCGGACCGAACGTCAGATCGAGGACGGCACCGACCGGCGCGTCGCGCTGTATGCGGGCCTGTTCACCTGTGCCATGACGCTGGGCCATCTGGCCGTCAATTCGGCGTCCCGGGTGACCGATTTCGAACGCATCGGCCGGGAGATGGCCCCCGCCTTTTCCTGGTTCATCGAGGCGACCAGCGTCGTCTACATCCTGCTGCTCTTCATCGGCCTGATCCTGCTGGAGCGGCGCTTTCCGCTGGCCTCGACCCGCTGGACTGTCGCCATCCCCGTCCATATCGCCGGCGTGCTGGTCTATGCGACGACCCACATCTTCGCGATGGCCTGGACCCGCGAGACCCTGACGCCCCTGCTGTTCGGCTTTGACTACCGCTTCTTCGAGGACCCGGTGCGCGAATTCGTCTACGAGCTGCGCAAGGACGTGCTGACCTATGCCTCGCATTTCCTCGTCCTGTCCGGCTTCCGGGCGATCGAGACGCACCGGATGGAGGCCATCGGCGCACGGGCGGAAGCCCGCCAGACGCATCGGCTGACGCTGAAATGCGGCGGCCGGATCATCCGGCTGGAAGCGGACCGGTTCGACAGCGCCCGCGCCGCCGGCAATTATGTCGAAGTGCACACGCCCGCCGGTGAACATCTGGCGCGGATCACCCTGTCTGAGCTGGAAAAACAGCTGACGGAAGCCGGCATCGACGCGGTGCGGGTGCACCGTTCCTGGCTGGTCAATCGCGCCCGGATCGCCGAGATCGCGCCGACCGGCGAAGGCGATGTCGCCATCACGCTGGAAAGCGGCGCCCGGATCCCCGGCAGCCGCCGTTATCGCGACAGGCTGGCCGCAGCCTGAGCCCGCGCCGCGGCGCGGAACAGGGCGGCCGCCCCCAGGAAAGCGCCGGCAAAGATCACGGTCACGCCGATCAGGCTCTGCGGCCAGGACGGCGAGCCACTGCCCATCCCGCCCAGCCAGGCGATGAGGCCGATCAGCACCTGCGCCCCCGCCATCAAGGCCAGGGTGAGCGCCATGCCGGCGGCCCGCAGGCGCGCGACGACGGCGCCGGCCAGGGCGATCAGCACGACGACGCCATACATCAGATTGGCCGCATTGCTTTGCGAACCGATAATGCCGACAGCGCCATTGATCCAGATCAGCGCCAGGACGGACAGAAGCGCGAGGAAGGCCGCAGCCCGGTAGGCCAGCTGACCGCTGGCTTTCAGCGCGATGGCCGCGCCGAAGACAAAGCCCGCCAGCAGGGTCGCCGCGGCCGCATAATCTCCGAAACTCCAGTCCATGTCCCGTCCCTCCCGTCCGGCTGAAAAGCCACGATAGCAGACCCTTCCGCGGGTCTGTCCAGTCCGCTGGAGCCAATGTCACAAACGGTCAAAACGGCCTCCGGCAGAGGGTCTAAACATCGGGTCTGTCCCGTTTCCCGCCCCGGAGCCTGTCATGAATGCCCGCCGCCTGACCCCCATCCTCCTGATCCTCGCCGTTCTGTCGATGGCGCCCCTGATACCGGGCGGGCCGGTGGAAAACCGCAGTTTCGGACACATCCCCGTCGCGGTGCTGATCGCGTTCAACGCCTTCATCACGCTGGTGGTGCTGGGCTCGATCCCGCTGGCTGCGCTGGCACGCCGGGGCGGCCGCGACATCCTGGTCTGGGTGATCGCCGACGGGCTGGGCTATGTCGCGATTTTCGCCCTCGACCTGCTGCACATCTTCCCGGTCTCGCCGACACCGATGTCGCCGGCCCTGATCGGGTTCGAGCTTGCCGGGCTGGCCTTCGGCCTCGCCATCATCGGCTCCGCCGTCCGCGATTTGCGCCGGCCGCAACCGGAGCAAACCCCGTCGCGCGCCCTGTCAGCCGGTGCACGGCGGCTCATTCTCGGCGGCGCGCTCGGCCTGGCCGGTATCGTCATCATCGCCGGCACGATCGGCGCGCTCCACTGACACCCACAACTCCACCCGCACCGGCCCGCCCAGGACCGCATCGGCCCGGAAGCGCTCGAAATCCGGACGGTCCGACTTGACCCAGCCGCTGCGCGGCAGCCAGCTGGCCCAGGCGTAGTTGACCGTGTCGAGCAGGGTTTCGAGCGGGCCGTCATGGACGAAGACGGCATACGGCCCCGCCGGGATGTCGAGGGCGATCAGGCCTTCGTCCGCCCCGCCTTTGCCCGGCCCGCCTTCTTCCGGCCGGGCGGCGACATAGACCAGGCAGCGGTCCGGCATGTCGGCGATCGCGGGATGGTCGGCCAGGGTGACGCCGAACAGCGTGTCGCCGGGTGCGGGCGGATCCGCGTCCAGAACGGACATCCACAGGGCCTCGACGGCGGCCTGGTCTTCAAAGGCGACACCGATGCCCCGGCCGGCGAGCGTCAGCGGCTGCGTCCATTCGACCAGATCCGGCGGGGCGCGCAGAACCCGGCGCCGCTGGGCAAGACCGGGCGGCGTCGGCGGGCGCAGGCCGGACTGGTAGCGCCGCGCCGGCCGGGCGCGATAGCGGCCCGGCGCCGTGCCGTACAGAGCCTTGAATGCGCGCGTGAAAGCCGCCTGGCTCTCGAACCCGCAATCGAGCGCGAGATCCAGGATGCGCACATCGCTGCCGCGCAGCCGGGCGGCGGCCCATGTCAGACGGCGCTTGCGGATATAGGCCTTCAGCCCTTCGCCATAATGGGCCTGGAACAACCGGTGCAGATGATAGCGCGTCAGACCGGCCGCGGCAGCGACCCGGTCGAGCGGCAGCGGCGTATCGAGATGCGCCTCGATATAATCCATCGCCGCCTGGACATGCTGCTGCGCCGTTTCCATCGCTTCGCCGGACCTCCCGCCCGGCGGGATAAACCGGGCCTCCCCGTCTGGCAAACGGCGAGGCCCGGTCTGCTACTTCAGCGACAGATCAGAACCGCGCCTTGATACCCACGATGCCGACATTGGACTGGACGCCGGACAGGGAGACGTCCTGGATGCCGACGAAGGGCTGGAAACCGTCGTTGAAGACGTATTCCACGCCCAGATCGAGCTGCGGTGTGAGGTGCATTTCCAGGCCGAGCACGTGCTGGAAGGCCTCGTCGAACTCGGTATTGTCCGGGCCGAGCGTGGTGTGGGAGAAGACCGCGCTGAGATCGGTATCATAGCCCAGAAGCTCGGTGCGGTAGCGGCCCATCACGGTGAGCGCATCGAGATGGCGATTGCCGTCGAAAGCCTGGCCGGCATCCGTGTTGAAGGCGGTCGCCGACCAGACATCGGTCGAGCGGGTGTATTCCACGGCGAGATCATAGCGCGGCGTGGTGTATTCCGCGGCGATGTCCCACAGGCCGGTGCGGTATTCGATATAGACCAGCGGCGGACGCGGCGCGTTCGGCGGCGAGAAACGGTCGACGGCCTGCACCGTGTGGGCGGTGAAATTATTGTTGTAGATCGTGTCGTGCAGATAGCTGGCCGACACGCGCAGGGCCCGGTCGTCGCCCAGATCGAAGCGGCGCTCGGCCTTCAGGGCGTAATTCGTGCCCAGACCGCCATCCCGGTCCGTGGTGAAGCCGACGCGCAGCATGCGCTCGCCGGTCGCCGCCGTGGCGGACACGCGCCAGGTATCGGCGATATAGCCCAGCTCCAGCACCGGCTCGTCGGCCAGGGCCCAGAAGAAGTGCTGGTTGATCGAGTGGGTGAAGGGGTTGTAGCCAAACTGCTCGCCGAAATCGATCGTCTTGCGGCCATAGGCCAGATAGCCGCCGAACACATCGAGATTGCCCAGGACGGCATAGTATTCGCGCGTCTGGAACTGGTTCTGGTCGCGCGTGAAGGTGACTTCGGAATACTCGGTGTGCACGAAACCGGTCAGCCAGTCGCCCACGGCACCGGTGAAGGTGAGGCCGGCGGCGTTGATCACGAAGTCGGAGTTTTCCTCGCCGGAGCCGTGCTGGTCGGGAAAGCGGTTGAGGATCGGGAATTTGCCGGCCGTATCCGTGGTTTCGTGGAAATAGGCGCCCTTGAAGAAACCGCCCAGGGTCAGCGTGTTCGCATCGAGCCGGCCGGACTGGCGCGCGCGCAGCAGGAAAGCGACATCCTGGGTCAGGCCTTCCTGGGTGTCGGCCAGTTGCGCGGTGAGCGCGGGGTCGACCCGGATGTGGCGGCCCAGCGCCGTGTATTCGACATCATGGTCCTGCGCGGAAGCGGCACCGCTCACCGCCATGAGGGCGGCGGTGGTCAGAAGAATGGTTTTCACTGAAACGTCCCCTTTGCCGGCGTATCGCGCCGGGAAATCCCGAAAAGAGATGGGGGTATTAGCAGGCTGTTTTGCGGCTGCAAGCCGCGAGTGCCGCATAAATGATACTGACTTTACAGTGTGTTGAAAAAGAAACGCCCCCGCAGGCGGAAGCTGCGGGGGCGTCTCGTTTCAGTCGGGATGAAGCGGGCCTTATTCGGCGTCGGCTTCTTCCTTCATCTCTTCGCCGGTCTCCTGGTCGACGACTTTCATCGACAGGCGGACCTTGCCGCGATCGTCGAAGCCGAGCAGCTTGACGTAGACTTCCTGACCTTCGGCCACGACGTCGGACGGGTGCTTCACGCGCTCGTTCTTCATCTGCGACACGTGGACGAGACCGTCCTTCGGGCCGAAGAAGTTCACGAAGGCACCGAAGTCCATCACCTTGACGACCTTGCCCTTGTAGATCTGGCCTTCTTCCGGTTCCGCGGTCAGACCGTGGATCCAGTCGAGGGCAGCCTTGATCGAGGCGGCATCGGAAGAGGAGACCTTGATCACGCCGTCATCATTGACGTCGACCTTGGCACCCGTCTTCTCGACGATTTCCCGGATCACCTTGCCGCCCGAACCGATCACGTCGCGGATCTTGTCGGTCGGAATGGTGATGGTCTCGATACGCGGCGCAAATTCGCCGAGCTCGGTGCGGGCTTCGCCCAGCGCCTTGCCCATCTCGCCGAGGATATGCATGCGGCCGCCCTTGGCCTGTGCCAGGGCCGTCGTCATGATGTCTTCGGTGATACCGGCGATCTTGATGTCCATCTGCAGCGAGGTGATGCCTTCGGACGTGCCGGCGACCTTGAAGTCCATGTCGCCCAGGTGATCTTCGTCACCCAGGATGTCGGACAGGACGGCAACGCCGTCCGGATCCTTGATCAGACCCATGGCGATACCGGAAACCGGACGCGTGATCGGCACACCGGCATCCATCAGGGCCAGCGAGGAACCGCACACCGTGGCCATGGAAGACGAACCGTTCGATTCCGTGATCTCGGAGACGAGACGGACCGTGTACGGGAAGTCTTCATGGTTCGGCAGGACAGCCCGCACCGCACGCCAGGCCAGCTTGCCGTGGCCGATTTCCCGGCGGCCCGGAGCGAGACGGAAGGACGTCTCACCGACCGAGTAGGGCGGGAAGTTGTAGTGCAGCAGGAACTTTTCCTTGTAGGTGCCGGTCAGGTCGTCGATGAACTGCTCGTCCTCGCCGGTACCCAGCGTGGCGACAACCATCGCCTGGGTCTCGCCGCGGGTGAACAGGGCCGAACCGTGCGTGCGCGGCAGGATGCCGGCTTCCGACACGATCGGACGGACCTGGTCGAGCGAACGGCCGTCGATCCGCTTGCCGGTCTTGATGATGCCGCCGCGGACGATGGAGCTTTCCACCGACTTCAGCACATCTTTCAGAACCGTGCCCGGGATACCGTCGGGGCGTTCTTCGGTCAGGGCCAGCTCGGCCACGGCCTTTTCCTTCGCCGCGCCAACCGCTGCATAACGCTCGGTCTTGTCGGTGATGGTGTAGGCCTTGGCGAGGTCGGCTTCGACCAGTTTGCGAACCTTGGCTTCCTCGGCCGAGTAATCGGCCGGCTGGTAGTCCCAGGGTTCCTTGGCGGCTTTTTCGGCCAGCTTGATGATCATGTCGATCACCGGCTGGAAGGCCTTGTGGCCGGCCATGACGGCACCGAGCATGATGTCCTCGGACAGCTCCTTGGCTTCCGATTCCACCATCATCACGGCATCGCTCGTCCCTGCAACGACGAGGTCCAGAGCGCTCTCCGGCATTTCGTCGACATGCGGGTTGATGACGTATTCGCCATTGATATAGCCGACGCGGGCTGCGCCGATCGGGCCCATGAAGGGCAGGCCGGACAGGACCAGCGCCGCCGAGGCGCCAACCATGCCGACCACGTCCGGATCGTTTTCCATGTCATGCGACAGGACCGTGATCATCACCTGGACTTCGTTCTTGAAGCCGGGTGCGAACAGCGGGCGGATCGGACGGTCGATCAGGCGCGAGGTGAGGGTTTCCTTTTCGGTCGGACGCCCTTCGCGCTTGAAATAACCGCCGGGAATCTTGCCGGCGGCGAAGTATTTTTCCTGGTAGTTCACGGTGAGGGGGAAGAAGTCCTGCCCCTCTTTCGCGGTTTTGACACCGACGGCGGTGGCGAGGACCGTGGTCTCGCCATAGGTCACCATGACCGCGCCGTCTGCCTGCCGGGCGACCCGCCCGGTTTCGATGGTGAGCGGACGACCCGCCCACTCGATCGTTTCTTTCTGAATATCGAACATATCGTCTTTCGTACGGATGTGGTCGCGGATCAGCGGCGCAGACCCAGCTTCTCGATAAGCGCCGTGTAACGCGCTTCGTCTTTCTTCTTCAGGTAGTCGAGAAGCCGGCGACGCTGGGAAACCATTTTCAGAAGGCCGCGACGCGAGTGGTTGTCCTTCTTGTGGCTCTTGAAGTGCTCGGTGAGGTTGGCGATCCGTTCGGTCAGGATGGCCACCTGGACTTCGGGCGAACCCGTATCCGTGTTGCCGCGAGCATTGTCTTTGATGAGCGCGGTCTTGCGCTCTTGCGTAATCGACATCGTGTTCTCCTAAAACGCGTTATGTCGCCCCGTTCACGGGGTGAGGTTGAAAACGCGCCAGGGCTGGAATTTTCCGGCTCTGGCGTCGCCGATCGCGACTGCCTGGTCCTTGCAGGTCGCCAAAGCCGAGAAGCTGCAGTCCCGACCCGCAATCGAGAGCGGGCGTCGCTGCGTTTTCAGCTCTTGCGCCTGACGCGGGAGCAGGACGATCGAGCGTCCTTGCTTCAATTGGAAGGCTTCCTCCTCGGTCACGGCCAGGGCCGGGATGTCGTCCAGCGCGGTCTGAACCGGGAGCAGAGCTTCCGAAGCGGCGCCCTTATGGGCCATTTCTTCCAATACGTCCAGTCTTGTGGATTCAGCCTCATCGAAACGGCCGACCCGGATCCGGCGCAGCGCCGCAACATGGCCCTCCGTGCCCAGCGCAAAGGCCAGATCGCGGGCCAGGGAACGCACATAGACGCCCTTGCCGCAGCGCATCTCCAGCACCGCCATATCGGGCGAGGGGCAGTCCATCAGGCTCAGCGCGGAGACATGCACCTGGCGGGCCTCCAGCTCGACCGCCTCGCCGTCGCGGGCGAGGTCGTAGGCACGCTCGCCATCCACCTTGATCGCCGAATAGACCGGCGGCACCTGTTCGATATCGCCGATGAAGCCGGCCAGCGCCGCCTCGATCGCCGCCCGGTCCGGACGCACATCCGACGTGGCGACGATCTCGCCCTCGGTATCCAGCGTGTCGGTGCGCTCGCCCCACTTCACCGTGAAGCGGTAGATCTTCTCGCCCTCCACGGCGAAGGGCACGGTCTTGGTCGCCTCGCCCAGCGCGATCGGCAAAAGGCCGGAGGCCAGCGGGTCGAGCGTGCCGGCATGGCCGGCCTTCTTGGCATTGAAGATGCGGCGCACAGCCGAGACGGCCTGGGTGGAGGTCATGTCGAGCGGCTTGTCCAGGACGATCCAGCCATGGACGTCCAGCCCCTTGCGGCGACGGGCCATACAAGTCTCCTTCTTTCGCCGGGGATCGGACCCGGATGCGCAAGAGCGGTCAGAAAGGGCGGGTGTCTAGACGACGGGCCCGGCGCGTGCAACCGGGCGGTCCGGCCTAGTCCTCGTCCTCGCCCGGATGATCGTGTCTGAGGTCCTGCTTCACCTGCGGCCGCGACAGCAATTCGTCGACATGGCTGGCCGTGTCGAAACTGTTGTCGGGATGGAAGTTGAGCTGCGGCGTGAACTTCATGTCGATCTCACGTCCCAGCTTGCCGCGCAGATAGCTGGCGGCGCGGTTGAGCGCCGCGGCCAGACGCACCTGGTCGCCCTGGCCGAGCGGTGCGACATAGACTTTCGCCTGGCGCAGATCGGGGCTGGGCCGCACCTCGGTGACCGAGATCAGCACACCGTCCAGATCCGGATCGCGCAGCTCCTCGCGGGCGAGAATGTCGACCAGCGCATGACGGATAAGCTCACCCGCGCGCAGCTGGCGCTGCGAGGGGCCCTTGGTTTCGTTGCGATGCTGATGTCTGGCCATGACGCGCTCCATCGGTTCGGGTCCGGGGCGCGGGGGTGTACGCCTCTTGCCGCCGCGATGCAAGGCATGCGCCCGGCTTTGCAGGGCAAGCGCTCGCAAAAGCGTGAATGGCTCCGGCCGGACGCCGCGTCTAGTCTCGCTCACCGCCGCGGGGAGGAGAACGCAGATGGACAAGTCGGTTGCCGGCTTTTTCGTGATCATGATGGCGCTGGTCGCCCGGCAGGACGATGCACCGCCGGAGGCCCCGGTCGCACAGGCCTATCTGGCCGCCTACCAGGCGCAGGATTTCGACGCCCTGGCCGGGCTCTATGCCGAGGACGCCGTCTTCGTCGACCCGACCTCCTTCGATGTCGGCGCAATCACACCGCCGATCGACTGGCAGGGCCGCGAGGCCATCCTCAGCGGATTGCGTTCGTGGAATATCGAACGGCTCGAATATGCCGTCGATCGCAATTATCAGGCGTCCGGACGCACCGTCTTTGACGGCGCGGTCACTGCTGTCTACGCGCTGGAAGACGGGGAACGGCACTACCGCTTTCCCATTGTCACCATCGTCACGGTGCAGGACGGCCAGGTCGTCGAGCATCGCGACTATACCGATTATGCCGGCATGGCGCAGATCGATCCGGCCGGCGATCACTGACGAGGACCTGCATGAGAAAACATACCGTCGCGGCAGCAATGATGGCCGGCCTGTTCTGCATGCCCGCAGCCTGGGCGCAGGAGATGAACGAGACCGAGCGTTTCGCCCGCGAGTACATGGAACACTATTCCGCCGTCGACTGGGATACGATGGAAGGGTATCTGGCCGAGGATGTGGTGTTCGCCGACCCGACCGCGATGGGTCCGGACTATGGCCAGGACGGTGCCCTGTACGAGGGCCGCGAGGCGGTCATGGAGGCGCTGCGCAGCTTCAGCGCCAGCTATAATCCGATCGAGCTCGGCTTCGAGTGGGACACCGTGTTCGAGAGCAATGGCCGCGTTGTCTTCATGGGCCATGTCAACGCGCTCTATCCCGCACGTACAGAGGGCCAGAATTTCCGCTGGCGCGCCGAACAGGTCACCGTGGTGACGGTGCGCGACGGCGTGGTGATCCGTCATGACGACTACGCCAATTACGCCAATCCCGAACAGGGGCTGATCCCGGCCGCCGAGTGATCCACCGGCCCTTGTAGCGGGATGCAGAAAGGGCGGCCCCTGCCGGAGCCGCCCTTTTTCAATGCCAGCTGTTCGGCCGAACCGGTCAGTCCAGCTTGCGGGCGATCTCGACCACTTCGAAACACTCGATCTGGTCGCCCTTCTGCAGGTCGTCGTAATTCTCGAAGGCCATGCCGCACTCGGTACCGGCACGAACCTCGGGAACCTCGTCCTTGAAGCGCTTGAGGGTTTTCAGATTGCCCTCGTGCAGCACCGTGTCGTCGCGCAGCAGGCGCACGCCGCAGCCGCGCTTCACCACGCCTTCGGTCACGCGGCAACCGGCGACCTTGCCGACCTTGGTGATGTTGAACACTTCCAGGATTTCCGCGTAACCGATGAAGTTCTCGCGCTTCTCCGGCGCCAGCATGCCTTCCATCGTGTTCTTCACGTCGTCCAGCACGTCGTAGATCACCGAGTAGTAGCGGATCTCGACACCTTCACGCTCGGCCAGCTCGCGGGCCTGCTTGTTGGCGCGGACGTTGAAGGCGAAGACCGGAGCACCGGACGACTTGGCCAGAAGCACGTCGCTCTCGTTCACACCGCCCGGGGCAGCGTGAATGACGCGGGCGCGGACCTCGTCATTGCCCAGCTTCTCGAGCGACTGCTTGATCGCCTCGGCCGAACCCTGCACGTCCGCCTTCACCAGCAGCGGCATTTCCTGGGTCTGGTCCTGCTTCAGGCGCGCCATCATCTGCTCGAGCGAGGCACCGCCGCCGCTGACCGCACCGGCCGCCTGACGCTCCTTGCGCTGGCGATAATCGGCGATCTCGCGGGCCCGGGCCTCGTTCTCGACGACGGCAAAGACCTCGCCCGGTTCCGGCGCACCGGCCAGGCCGAGAATCTCGACCGGCACGGACGGCTCTGCGGAATCCAGCTGCTGGCCGCGCTCGTTGACGAGCGCACGCACCCGGCCCCACTGCGACCCGGCGACGACGATATCGCCGCGCTTCAGCGTACCGCGGCGCACCAGCACCGTAGCCACCGAGCCGCGGCCCTTGTCGACCTGGCTTTCGATGACCACGCCTTCGGCGGCCCGGTCGGGATTGGCCTTCAGGTCGAGCAGTTCGGCCTGCAGGTTGATCGCCTCGGTCAGCTCGTCGAGACCTTCGCGCTTCTTGGCCGACACATTCACCGACTGCACGTCACCGGACATCGCTTCCACGACGATCTCGTGCTGCAGCAGGTCGGTGAGGACCTTTTGCGGATTGGCGTCCGGCTTGTCGCACTTGTTGACCGCCACGATGATCGGCGTACCCGCCGCCTTGGCGTGATGGATCGCCTCGATGGTCTGCGGCTTGACGCTGTCGTCGGCCGCCACGACCAGGATCACGATATCGGTCGCCTCGGCACCGCGCGAACGCATGGCCGAGAAGGCCGCGTGGCCCGGCGTGTCGAGGAAGGTGATCTTCTCGCCACCCTTCAGCTGCACCTGGTAGGCGCCGATATGCTGGGTGATGCCACCCGCCTCGCCGGCGGCCACATCGGTGGCCCGCAGCGCGTCGAGCAGCGAGGTCTTGCCGTGGTCGACGTGACCCATGACGGCGATGACCGGCGCACGGGCGACCTGGCTTTCTTCCGGATCGTCCTCGGCGATGAAGCCTTCTTCCACGTCGGACTCGGAGACGCGCTTCACGATGTGACCGAACTCCTCGACCACCAGTTCGGCGGTGTCGGCATCGAGCACGTCGTTCACGCGGACCATCTGGCCCTGCTTCATCAGGTATTTGACGACGTCGACAGCGCGTTCAGCCATACGGTTGGCCAGATCGGACACCGTAATGGCTTCCGGGACGACCACATCGCGGGCGATCTTGTCACGGCCGGTGCCGGTATCCTGACGGCGCTGCTTTTCACGCTCGCGGGCCCGGCGCACCGAGGCGAGCGAACGCTGCCGCTCCTCGTCGCCATCGACGATATTCTGGATCGTCAACTTGCCGCGGCGGCGATTGTCGGTCTTGGCACGGGCTGGCTGGGCCTTGGCCGGGCCGGGACCGGCACTGCCCTTGCGCTTGACGCGGCCACCCATGGCCTCGAGCGCCGACGCGGCGTCCTCGCCGTCATCGCGACGGTCGCGGCGCGGCTCGTCCTTGTCCTTGGCCGGCGCAGCCTTGCGGCGCGGCTCGTCATCGCTGCGCGGCGCATCCTGGGCCGCTGCCAGATTGGCCGCCTCTTCTTCCGCCTTGCGACGCGCTTCGTCGTCAGCCTTGCGGCGGGCCTCTTCCTCGGCTTCGCGCGCTTCGCGTTCCTCGCGCTCGCGCTGTTCCTCGAGATGGCGCTGTTCGTCCGCGGCGCGCTGGGCGCGTTCCTCGGCCTCTTTCTTCTTCAGCGCGTCGCGGTCAGCCGCCTCGGCCCGGGCCCGGGCGATGGCGCGCTGACGGGCGACCAGTTCCTCTTCGGACAGGCCGAGCTGGCGCGCCTTGGCCGCAAGCGCGCTTTCGCCGCCCTTGGCCGCGCCGCCGGCACCCTTGCCGGTTCCCGGAGCTCCGTCCTTGCCCGGTGTCGCCACACGCTTGCGCTTCTTCTCGACCACCACGGCCTTGGAGCGTCCGCGCGCAAAACTCTGCTGCACGGTGCCGGAGCCGGATCGTTTCAAAGAGAGCGGCCGGCGGCCGGACTTGTTGTCGTCTGCGTCGCTCATGCGAGCCTTCCAAATCGGCTTTCGTTCCACGTTCCGCCCCGGTAGCCGAATGCCGGTGCGGCGCACTATCCAAACCTGCTCGTCCGGTTTGAAGGCTCGCTAAACTAGCCAGCTCCGGCCCGGACGCAACCGCGAAGGCGGTTCATTTCGCATCTGCCGCAAGACCCGCCCCGTGCGGGTCGAGCGGCCGGAAGCCCGAGAGCTTCCGCATCACCGTCGAAAAGGCCCGCGCCTGCGGTCCCTCCGACAGGGAGGCATGGACCACCGGACTGCGCCCCAGCGCCAGACCGATGGCTTCCGCCTCGAAACATCCCGCAACCGGGACATCGCCCCAGGCTGCGCGTGCCAGCCGGTCGAGTTTCGACCGGCCGTCCGCCGCCCCGTCCGACGCTTCGATGCGCCAGGCCGGGCGGGCGGCCTTGAGGGCGAGACGCACCGCGTCCTGCCCCACTGCAAGCTCGCCGGCCCGGCGCGCCAGCCCCATCAGGTTCAGCGCACGCTCGGCCAGAAGCCGTTCAATCGTCCCGGCGAAATCCTCCGGGACCGTGACCGGACCGCCAAAGGCCCGGTTGAATGCCTTGCGGGCCACCGCCCGCTCCACCGACGCACGGTCGGCGGAAACCCAGGCACCGCGGCCCGGGAGTTTCGCGGCCAGGTCGGGCACCACGCTGCCATCCGGCGCGAGGGCGATGCGGACCAGGTCCGCCTCATCCCTCACCTCGCCGCTGGCGACGCAGCGCCGTTCACGCTCCCGGCCGCTGGCAGGAGACCTAGTCAGTCTCCTTCTCCTCTTCGGCTGCCTCGTCGAGATCGAGACCCAGGGCCTCGGCCTCGGCTTCCAGAGCCGCCAGATCCATGTTCTCGACGTCGAACACGCCCTCGTCCCCGTCGTCAGCCTCGACCTCTTCGACCGCCGGCTGCGGCAGGTCTTCTTCAGAGATCCAGCCGGCCGCGACGCGGGCGCGCATGATCATCATCTCGGCATCGTCGGCGGACAGGTTGAAGTCTTCCAGGATGCCCGGCTCGCGCACGCGCTCGCCATTGCGGTTCTCGAACCAGCCACGCAGATCGTCGGTGACCAGGCCGGCCAGATCGTCGACCGTCTTGACGTCGTTCTCGCCGAACTTCACGGCCATCGCCAGGTCGACGCCCTCGATCTCGAGCACGCCGTCCTCGACGCCCAGCTCCTTGCGCTTGGCGTCCTGTTCGGCCGCCAGACGGTCCAGATAATCGCGGGCGCGGGCCTGGATTTCCTCGGCGGTGTCCTCGTCGAAGCCTTCGATCACGGCGATCTCGCCGAGGTCGACATAGGCGATTTCCTCGACGTCCGAGAAACCTTCCGTAGCCAGAAGTTGGGCAATGACCTCGTCGACATCAAGGGCCGCGATGAAGAGCTGGGTCCGCTCGGCGAATTCCTTCTGGCGGCGTTCGGACTCTTCTTCCTCGGTCAGGATGTCGATCGACCAGCCCGTCAGCTGCGAGGCCAGGCGGACATTCTGGCCGCGGCGGCCGATGGCGAGCGAGAGCTGCTCGTCCGGCACCACGACCTCGATGCGCTGGTCTTCCTCGTCGAGCACGACCTTGGCGACTTCCGCCGGCTGCAGGGCGTTGACGATGAAGGTGGCCGGATCGTCGGACCACGGGATGATGTCGATCTTCTCGCCGGCGAGTTCGGACACCACGGCCTGCACGCGCGAACCGCGCATACCGACACAGGCGCCGACCGGGTCGATCGAGCTGTCATTGGAAATCACGGCGATCTTGGCGCGCGAACCCGGGTCGCGGGCGACCGACGGGATCTCGATAATGCCTTCGTAGACTTCCGGCACTTCCTGGGCGAACAGGGCAGCCATGAAGTCCGGATGCGCCCGCGACAGGAATATCTGCGGACCGCGGACCTCTTCGCGCACATCGTAGATGTAGGCGCGCACGCGCTCATTGTTCTGCAGGTTCTCGCGCGGAATGCCGTCGGCGCGGCGGATAATGCCTTCGGCGCGGCCCAGATCGATGATCACATTGCCGTACTCGACGCGCTTGACGATGCCGGAGACGATTTCGCCGACACGGTCCTTGTATTCCTCGAACTGGCGCTGGCGCTCGGCTTCACGCACTTTCTGCGTGATGACCTGCTTGGCGGTCTGCGAGGCGACGCGCCCGAACTCGATCGGCGGCAGCTCGTCGGAGAAGACGGTGCCGATCTCGGCGGTCTTGTCGATTTTCTGCGCGTCGGCCAGCGTGAGCTCCTGGCTCTCGTTCTCGACCTCTTCGACGACCGTCATGTTACGGGTCAGCGACAGCTCGCCCGTCTTCGGGTCGATCTTGGCGCGGATGTCGTTCTCGGCACCGTAGCGCGAGCGCGCAGCCTTCTGGATCGCTTCCTCGATGGCCTCGATGACGATGCTCTCGTCGATCGATTTCTCGGCAGCGACCGCACGGGCGATCTGCAGCAGCTCGAGCCGGTTGGCGCTAACACCAATGCTCATCGGGCAATCCCTTTTGCCGTAAACAGCGACATCATTCGTCTCCTTCAGTCTGCGCGGGCGCATTGCCGCCGCGCGCTTTCAAATCCGCCTCGATCAAGGCGTCCGTGAGTACAAGTTTGGCATCCGCGATCCAGTCGAACGGGATCAGCGCGGTGTCCTCTTCGCCATCCATGTCGAGGAGGACATTGCCGTCCTCGACACCGGCCAGCATGCCGCGGAAGCGCTTGCGGCCTTCCACCATGCGATCCAGCTCGATCTTGGCCTCGTAACCCTCCCAGCGCGCGAAGTGCGCCAGCGTGGTCAGCGGCCGGTCGATACCCGGAGAGGATATCTCAAGATCGTATTCTCCGGAAACGGGATCCTCGACCTCGAACACGTCGGACAGGGCGCGCGACAGGCGTGCGCAGTCGTCGACATCCACCCCGGTGCCGTCCAGCCGGTCGGTCATGATCTGAAGGCGCGGCTTCTTGCCGGACATGACGCGCACGCGCACGATTTCCAGGCCGAGCTCGGCAGCCACCGGGTCGACGAGGGCGAGAATGCGGGTGTCCTGCGGGGTCTTGGTCTTCAAGGGACCCGTGTCTCCATCAACAAAAAGAGCGGCCGCCGGAAGCGACCGCTCGATAGCATCATCCGATGCGATCGAACATGTAATGGGCACCTTATACGCCCGAAGGGTCGATGATGCAAGATGAGCGTCAGGAGCGCACGAAATCCATGAACACCGGCGCGCAGTCGCCCAGGCCCTTGGTTTCGTAGCGGGTGGTGATGTGGTCGGCCGGGGCGATGCGCCAGTCGTCGGCTTTTGCGGCCTGCCAGACAAAGCGGTCATCCTGCCGGAACTCGCTCATGCAGTGGTCGGCATAGGATTTCACATCCGTGGCGATGCGCAGCTGGCCGTCGGGCTTCAACAGCCGGGCGAAGGCGTCGCGCGTGGTCTGCTGCACGAAACGGCGCTTGGCGTGGCGCTTCTTGTGCCAGGGGTCCGGGAAAAGCAGGAAAATCCGGTCGAGACTGGCATCGGCAAAACGCGGCAGCAGCTCGCGCGCATCGGCGCGGGCCAGGCGGACATTCTCCAGACCCTGTTCGTCGATATAGGTCAGCGCCTTGGCGACGCCGTTGAGGAAGGGCTCGATGCCGATGAAGCCGGTCTCCGGCGCACGCGCGGCCTGGGCGGCAAGATGCTCGCCGCCGCCGAAGCCGATCTCCAGCACCTGCCGGCGGCAGTGCGGCAACAACTCAGCCGCGTCCACCGGCCCGCTTTCAGGCAGGCCGATGCGCGGCAGGAGATCGTCGACCAGCCCCTGCTGGCGCGCCGAGAGCGGCTTGCCCTGGGCACGGCCATACAGGCGGAATTCCGGTGCGTCCGGTTTCGGGGTCTTGCTCATGCGCGGGCATTTAGCGGTTTTGCGACCGCTTGACATCCCTTGCGTCGCAGACCCGCCGCCTCAGTGCGCGAGCGCACCCTCATCGGCTTCGCTTGCCAGCGTGCGGACCAGTTCCAGAACGCGCCGCCGGACCTTGGAGTCCTGGATGCGCGAAAAGGCTTCGGCCAGCGACACACCGTCGGCGCTCTGGATGAAGTCGTAGACAACGGGCGTCTGGTCGCCTTCCGCCATGCCTGTGGCGGCCGATCGCTCGCCCAGCCCTTCGAAGAAGAACTGCACAGGCACGTCCAGCACGCGCGACAGCCGGTAGAGCCGGCTGGCGCCGACGCGGTTGGCGCCACGCTCGTATTTCTGGACCTGCTGGAAGGTGACACCCAGTTCGTCACCGAGCTTTTCCTGACTCATCTTGACCAGTTGGCGGCGCAACCGGATCCGAGCGCCGACATGGACGTCGATCGGGTTGGGCCCTCTGGGATTCGCCTTGGGCATTCAATTACCTCTTTGCCGGTTTGCCACCCCGCGGTGCCCTGATGATGCTATCACAACCCTTGCGTGATTTCACATCACTTTCAGTTCATGTTCGCATCGACAGCAGTCGGGCCACCGCCCGGCGGCGCAGGATCAGAACGCCGGCAAGAATTGTCAGGACAACAATCCAGACCGGCACATCGCCCCACCACCCGTATAGAGGAACGCCCACAGGCCTCGGAAGGTTCACATCGCGAACACCTTCCTCACCCGGAGGAATTTCCACCCGGGTCCGGCCATGCGCATCGACCACGCCGGACACGCCCCGCGCGGCCGAGCGGATCATCGGCACTCCGGTCTCGATCGTCCGGTAACGCGCCTGGTTGAAATGCTGCCGCGGCCCGGCCGTCACCCCGAACCAGGCATCGTTGGAAATGTTGAGCAGCCAGGCCGGCCTGTCCGCTGCGGCGCGGACAAAGCCGGGGAAGATCGCCTCATAGCAGATCAGCGGCATCACGGGCGGCGCACCGGGCAGGTCCAGCGTCGTCGCACCCGGTCCCGGCGTGAACTGGTAGCGCGCGAACTCGTCCAGCCCGACCGCGCGCAGGAGGCCGGTCAGCGGCACGATTTCGCTGAACGGTGTCAGGCGCACCTTGTCGTACAGGCTCTCCACCCGCGGCGAGCCGTTGGGGAAGCGCAGGCCGACCAGGGCGTTGTAGTAGGCGTACTCGCCATTGCCGTTGTCGGCACGGCGATTGATGCCGGCGACCAGGGTCTGGCCGGCGCGCAATTGCTGGCCGATCAGGGCGAGCGTCGCATCATCTTCCAGCATGAAGACCGGCAGCGCGCCTTCCGGCCAGATGACATGGGTGACGTCCGCCAGGCCCGGCTCGGCAGTCAGTTCGAGATAGCGGTCGCGCGTCATGGCCGCCCCGCCGGGTGCCCATTTTGCGCGCTGCGGGATGTCGGCATGGACCAGGCGCAGCCGGATGTCCGGCTGATAACCTGCATCGGCACCGGACAGGCGCAGCGCCCCGCCGCACAGCACGATCAGGCCGATTACCGCCCCGGCGATCACCGGCGCCAGGCTGGACAGGCGCAGGGGCCGTCCAATGGCGGCCGCCGGCGAGGCCAGGGTAAAAACCGTCAGGAAGGACAGGCCGTAAATCCCGAACCAGGCGGCCGCCTGGCTCATCGCGCCACCGGCCGGCCAGGCATAGCCGGGCAGGTTCCAGGGCAGGCCGCCAAAGAGATGTCCGCGCAGCCATTCGGTCACGGTGAGTACGGCGGCGAGGACCAGAACCCGCCAGGGCAGGCGCGGCGCGATCCAGGCCTGCAGCACGCCGGCCATCCCCCAGAACACGGCCAGCATGGCCGCAAAGGCCGGCACGGCCACCGGCACCATGAAGCCATAGCCCTCGCCGCGGGTCAGGAAGGCAAAGGCGATCCAGTAGGTGCCGGCGAGAAAATAGCCGAAGCCGAAGACGAAACCGCGCAGGAAGCCGGCCAGGGTGCGTTTGGGGTGACGCCGGGCACCGTCCAGGCTCCACACCAGCACACACAGGCCGACCGCCAGGGCCGGCCAGAAATGCAGCGGCGCCATCGCGGTCGCCGACACGGCGCCGGCTGCAAAGACCACGGCGAGATGCCGCCAGCCCTGACGGGCGGCAAGCCAGGCTCGCGGACGCCAGAGAGCGAGCCGGCGCCAGTTCATGATCCGGATCCGGCTCCCTCTGCCGCCGGTGTTACCGAAGGCTTGGGTTTGCGATGTGCGGCGCGTACGCGCATCCGCTTGATGCGGCGGCTGTCGGCCTCGATCACCTCGAACTCATAGCCGGTCGGGTGACGGATTACCTCGCCGCGCTCGGGCACGCGGCCGATCAGGGTGAAGACCAGCCCGCCCAGGCTGTCGACATCCTCGTCCTCGTCCTCGGCGGCGATTTCCTCGCCGACGACGGCTTCGAAATCGTCGATCTCGGCGCGGGCGTCGACATCCCAGACGCCGGGACCGCGGGCGCGGATGGCCGGCGAATCCTCGTCGTCATGCTCGTCCTCGATATCGCCCACGATCGGCTCGATCAGGTCTTCCAGCGTCACCAGACCGTCGGTGCCGCCATACTCGTCAACCACCAGTGCCATGTGCATGCGGCGCCCCTGCATGCGGCGCAGCAGATCGCTGGCGCGCATCGAGGGCGGGGCGAACAGGAGCGGACGGCTGATGGCGGGCAGGATCTGTTTCTGCAGCCAGCCGGGCAGGCGCTCGCCATCCTCGCTCGGGGCGAGATGGCCGACCACATCCTTGATGTGTGCGACGCCGACCGGATCGTCCAGCGTTTCCCGGTAGATCGGAAGGCGCGAATGCGCGGCTTCGGCGAAACGCTGTGCCAGCTCGTCGAGCGGGGTGGAGACCTCGACGCCGATAATGTCGGCGCGCGGCACCATCACATCGGCAACGCGCAGCAGGTCCAGCGCATCCGCCTCGATGGAGAGCGGCAGGGAAGCCGGAGCCGCCGGTGCGGCCGCCGCTGCGACGGGAGTTTGACCGCTTTTACCCAGAATGCGCCGGAACCAGGAGCGGCCCTCCGGGCCCGGCGTGGTAGGATTGTCAGCCATTGTGTCTTCGATCGGGAAATTGTCGCTCAGGCGGCATAGGGATCAGCCACCCCCAGTCTGGCCAGCGCGCGGCGCTCCAGACCTTCCATGATTTCAGCCTCGTCGTCATCCTGGTGATCATACCCCTGCAAGTGCAGGAATCCATGGATGATTAAATGCCGCAGGTGATCGGCGAGCGAGATTTCGCGCGCCTGCGCCTCGCGCGCCACAACACCGGCGGCCAGGGCGATATCGCCAAGGTGATTGTCGGCATGACCGCCGGAGGGGAAGGAGAGCACATTCGTGGGCCCTTCCCGGCCGCGGAATTCAGCATTCAGGGCCGCCACGGCATCGTCGCCGGTGAGCAGGATCGCCACCACGCCCGGGCTGCGCTCGTCGAGCTCTTCGCAAACGGCTTCAACGGCTTGCTCGGCGAGACGGGTCTTGCCGTCCAGCCCGTTCCAGGCCTCGTCCTCAACGATCAGGTCGACAGCGTTCATCGGTCCGGTTTCGCCGTGCCGCTCGCGCGGCGCGCATCGTCCTCATAGGCTTCCACGATCCGGGCCACCAGATCGTGCCGGACCACATCAACACGCGAAAACCGGCAGATGGCAACACCCTTCGTCTCCGACAGGATACCCAGCGCATGGCCGAGGCCGGACGGTTCGCGCGGATGCAGGTCGATCTGGCTGGGATCGCCGGTCACCGCCATGCGCGAGCCTTCGCCCAGGCGGGTCAGCACCATCTGCATCTGCGGCTTGGACGTGTTCTGCGCCTCGTCGACCACGACAAAGGCGCGATTGAGTGTGCGGCCGCGCATGAAGGCGAGCGGGGCAACCTCGATCCGGCCGTCCTCGCGCATCTTCTCCAGCTCGTGACGCCCCAACGTGTCGGCCAGCGCATCCCAGACCGGCAGCAGATAAGGGTCGACCTTCTCGGTCAGATCGCCCGGCAGGAAGCCCAGCTTCTCGCCCGCCTCGACGGCGGGGCGGGTGATAATCAGCTTCTCGACCTTGCGCTGGACCAGCAGCGAGGCGCCATAGGCGACCGCCAGCAGCGTCTTGCCGGTGCCGGCCGGGCCGACGCCGAAAACCAGATCGTACGCCTTGTCATTCTTCAGGGCGCGCACGTATTCGCGCTGACCTTCGGTGCGGGCGATCAGGCTGGAGCCGCGCGGCACGCGGATCACGCCATCCTCGTTCCCGCCGGCGCGCTCGTCGGCATCGCGCAGGCGCAGAGCGGCGCGCACGGCCGCCTCGTCACAGGTCAGCCCGTGTTCCAGCGAGGCATAGAGCCGCTTGAGCACGCGCTTGGCTTCGTCGCGCGCCGCGCCGTCACCGGCGGTGATGACGATCTGGCCGCCGCCGGGCGCCGACAGGCGTACGCCGAGTTCCTGCTCGATGAGGATCAGGAAGCGGTCGCCGGCGCCGGCCATGCCGCGCAGGCGCTCCTTGTCGTCAAAGAAGACCGTTTCCGAGGCTTCGCGCCGCGGCTTGGTTGCCCGGTTGCGGGGCGGTGTCTTGGCTGAACTCACGCCGCGCTCCGTTCTCCGCCCGCCAGACGCCCGGCCAGCGCATTGCGGCTGGCGCGCTCGATAATGACATCGCCGATCTGGCCGATCATCCCGGCCGGCGCCTCGACATGGACAGCCTGCAGATAGGGGCTGCGGCCATGCAATTGCCCGTCCTGGCGGCCCGGCTTTTCAAACAGGACCGGCAGGGTGCGTCCGATCTGGCTTTCGTTGAAGGCGACCTGCTGGGCGTTGAGCAGATCCTGCAGCACGGCCAGACGCTCGCCTTTCACGGCTTCGTCGATCTGGCCCATCATCGCGGCCCCGGGCGTGCCCGGACGGCGCGAATACTTGAAGGAGAAGCAGGAGGCGTAATTCACCTCGCGCACCAGATCGAGCGTGGCCTGGAAATCGGCATCGGTCTCGCCGGGAAAGCCGACAATCATGTCGCCGGAAATCGCGATATCCGGCCGGGCCGCCCGCAGGCGCTCGATAATGGCGATATATTCCGCGGCCGTATGCTGACGGTTCATGACCTTGAGGATCTTGTCGGACCCGGCCTGCACCGGCAGGTGGAAATAGGGCATCAGCTTGGGTTCGTCGGCAAAGGCCGCGATCAGATCGTCATCCATGTCGCGCGGATGCGAAGTGGTGAAGCGGATGCGCTCGATACCGCCGATCAGGGCGATATGGCGCACCAGCTGACCCAGACCCCAGGCACCGTCGGCCTCGCGGCCGGACGGCGGCGCGCCGTGGAAGGCGTTGACATTCTGGCCCAGCAGCGTGACTTCGCGCACGCCCTTGGCCGCCAGGCCGCGCACTTCGGCAACGATCTGGTCGACCGGGCGCGACCATTCCGCACCGCGCGTATAGGGCACGACGCAGAACGTGCAGAACTTGTCACAGCCTTCCTGCACGGTGACGAAAGCGGAATAGCCCTCGACCTGGCGCTCGCCGGCGAGACGGTCGAACTTGTCCTCGACCTCGAACTCGGTATCCAGCGCCTCGCCGCGGGCGCGGTGCGCCTGGGCGATCAGCTCGGGAAGCTTGTGATAGGTCTGCGGTCCGACGACGAGATCGACGACCGGTGCGCGCTTCATGATTTCCGCGCCCTCGGCCTGGGCAACACAACCCGCCACGGCGATCGTCATGCCGCCGGATGCCGCCTTCTCGTCCTTCAGCGGACGCAGGCGGCCCAGTTCGGAATAGACTTTCTCGGCGGCCTTTTCGCGGATGTGGCAGGTGTTCAGGATCACCAGATCGGCGCCATCGGGCTCCTCGGCCGGCTCATAGCCAAGCGGGGCCAGCACGTCTCTCATCCGTTCGGAATCGTAGACATTCATCTGGCAGCCGTAAGTCTTGATGAAGAGACGTTTGCGCGTCGAACTCATGAAACCTTCAAAACCGCGTCCGGCGGTTCACCCAATCAGCGTCATCCGGCCCGCGGCCGGGAAGCGGGGCGTTATGATGGAAATGGGGCCGATAGGCAAGGCCCGCAAGACTATTCGGCCTCTACGGCGCCTTCAGGAACAGTCTCCCGGGACGCCAGTTCATGCGTGCCCGGATCGTGCCGCTTGGCGCCGAGCGCCAGGAAGAGCGCGACAATCGTCAGCGCCGAGGCCAGAAGGAAGGGCGCGCCGGCGAAGACAAAGGGCGCATCGGCGCCCGTGAAACCCTCGAACATGCGCGACATGATCAGCGGCCCGATAATCATCGACAGGCTCTGCATCGAGGTCATTGCCCCCTGCAGCTCGCCCTGGGCATTGGCCGGGACGATGCGCGAGATCACGCCCTGCAGCGCCGGCTGGCCGATCCCGGCCAGCGCGCCGAAGACGATGATCGGGTAGACCATCCAGCCGCTGGTCGCCAGGCCATAGGCGGCATAGGAGCACACGGCCAGCGACAGCGAGACCGCGATGGCGCGCCACTCGCCCAGTTTCGGCACGAGAATGCGGGTCAGCCCGCCCTGCACCAGCGCCGTCGTCAGCCCGACCGCCATCAGAGACAGGCCGATATCGCCGGATGTCCAGCCGAATTTGAAGTCGGTGTAGTAGGACCAGACAGCCGGATAGACCGCGTGGCCGAGCAGCATCAGGAAGACCGCGCCCATCATCACCAGAACCGCGGGATAGGAGCGCATTTGCAGAAGCGAACCGAGCGGATTGGCGCGGCGGATCGAGAAGGCGCGGCGATTTTCCGGCGCCAGCGTCTCGGGCAGCACGAACAGGCCGTAGATCAGGTTCAGCCCGGCCAGAATGCCGGCCGCAAAGAAGGGCGCGCGCGGACCGAAATGCTCGCCCAGCAGACCGCCGATCGCCGGGCCGAGGATGAAGCCGATGCCGAAGGCGGCGCCCATCATGCCGAACCGTCCGGCCCGCTCGTGCGCCGGCGTGATGTCGGCGATATAGGCGTTGGCGGTGGAATAGCTGGCGCCGAACACGCCGGCCAGGATGCGGCCGATCAGCAGCAGCCAGAAATGCGGGGCAAAGCCCATCATCGTGTAGTCAAGCGTGAAGCCGGCCAGCGCTGCCAGCAGAACGCGCTTGCGCCCGAACCGGTCGGACAGGCCGCCGACAATCGGTGCGAAGACGAATTGCATGCCGGCATAGCTGGCGGTCAGCCAGGCGCCCAGAACCACGGCATTATTCGCTTCCAGCCCGGTCACATCCTCGATCAGGGCCGGCATGACAGGCATGATCAGCCCGATGCCGATCATGTCGATCAGCACGGTGATGAAAATGAAGATGAAAGCGTGCTTGCCGGGCTTGCGGGCGGACATGACGTCTCCTGCGGGAGGCGGACGCCCTAGTCCTCGGCGCCCTTCAGGGGCACGCCGTAAAGCTCCAGGCGGTGATCGACAAGCTTGTAGCCCAGCTTGCGCGCGATCGCTTCCTGCAGACGTTCGATCTCTTCATTGACGAATTCCACGACTTCGCCCGTCTTCAGGTCGATCAGGTGGTCGTGATGCTCGTCGCCGACTTCCTCATAGCGCGACCTTCCGTCGCGGAAGTCGTGCCGCTCGATAATGCCGGCTTCCTCGAACAGGCGGACCGTGCGGTAGACCGTGGCCAGCGAGATCCGCGGATCTTCCGCCGATGCCCGGCGGTGCAGCTCTTCGGCATCCGGATGGTCGTCGGAAGACGACAGCACGCGGGCGATGACCCGGCGCTGATCGGTCATGCGAAGTCCCTTCGCGATGCAGATCTGTTCGATACGGTCAGGCATCATCGTCCTCGTCCTTGATACTGCAGAGATAGGCGTTCACGCCGGGGTTTGTCCATCTTCGCGCAGCCATTTTTCAAGGACAAGCGCATCCGCACCGTCGGCATAGTAGGCCTTGCGCAGCCCCACCTGCCGGTATCCCGCCCGGGCATAGAGCTTTTGCGCGGCCGTATTGGCGACCGAAACTTCCAGGAAAACCCTGCTGCAACCCGCCTGCATCAGCCCGTCCTGGGCAGCGGCGAGCAATTGTCCGCCGCGGCCGGACACCCGGGCGTGCGGCGCAATGCCGATGGTCAGGATTTCCGCCTCGTCGAGCGCCTGGCGCACGACAACAAGCCCCCGCGCCTCGCCATCCCCGCGCAGGATCAGCGCCGTGACGCCGTCCGTCAGCAAAAGCGAGGCGAATTCGCGCTCCGACCAGGGCGCGGCGAAACAGGCTGCATGCAGCGCCGCCAGCTCGCCGGCGGCTTCCGCCCCGGCGCGCTCGATGGTGACGCTCATGCCGGCTCGATCCCGCCCGGCAGCTTGGCGTCCGGCGGGCGGGCATAGAAGGGCGAGGCCGGTGCCTGCGCCGGATCTGCCTCGGCCACCAGATCGAGCAGGGCGTGAAGGTCGAGCTCGGTGACATCGCGGACCGATGCGACGGCCGGGTCGACCAGCGCCGCGCCCGAGCCGGCCAGGACGAGGCCGTCGAGCCCGAGGGTATCGAGGTGAGCGGGAACCGCATCGACGGTGAGGCGTAGCGGTCCGGACGCGTCCGGCCCGGTCCAGACCTGCAGGATGACCTCGCCGCGCTTGGCATCGTGCAGCACGGCCAGCGGGCGCACATCGTGCAGCTGACGGGCGATCACGGCGAGATTGCCGATGCCGATGGCCACGGCCCCCGTCGCCAGGGCAAGACCGCGGGCGAAGGCCGTGCCGACCCGGGTGCCGGCAAAACTGCCCGGACCGATCGTGACGCCGATACGCGTCAGCGCGCCGGGCGTGACCCCGGCATCGGCCAGGATCTGCTCCACCATCGGCGCCAGCCGTTCGGCATGGCCGCGGTTGATCCGTTCGCAAAGGACACGGTCCGGCCGGCCATCCACGCGCAGCGCGACGGCACAGTCCGGACCGGTGGTATCGATGGCCAGCAGGGTCATGCCAGCCCTTTAGAGGATTTTCGCGGCCTCGTCGAAGTCCAGGCGCGGCAGGCGCGGGAAGAGGTTCTTCGTCGTGCCATAGCCCAGATTGATCAGGATGTCGGACCGCCAGGTCTTCATTTCCGGATCGTCGAGGAAGAATTCCTTGTCCAGGCCGTCATTCTCGAACCCGGTCATCGGACCGGTGTCCAGGCCCAGCGCGCGGGCGGCGATGATCAGATAGGCGCCCTGCAGCACGGCATTGCGCTTGCCATTGTCGATCGTGGACGCCGGGGCGGTGAACCATTCGCGGGCACCGGGATTGTGCGGCATCAGCTGAGGCACCTTGTCGTAGAACTCGGTATCCCAGGCCAGAACGACCGTGACCGGCGCCTTCATCGTCTTAGCCCGGTTGCCTTCGGACAGGTGCGGTTCCAGGCGGGCCTTCGCCTCGGCCGTCGTCAGGAACAGGAAGCGCGCCGGCGAGGAATTGGCGCTGGTCGGACCCATGCGGAGCGTGTCGTAGAGTTCTTTCAGCGTCCCGGCCGGGACCGGGCGGGTCTCGTCGAAATCATTATAGGTGCGGGCGTCCAGCAGGATCTGCTTCAGCGCTGCGTCACCGATCGGATCGTTATGGGTGGGCTTGCGCGACAATTCGTCGGCCATGGGGGCGCTCCTGTGCGAATAACCAGTTCGGCCGGACCATAATCCGGGCCGACCGGCTTTTGAATTTCCGCACTGGAAAAAGTCTTTCCGGCGAGCGGAAACCGTTATTCGACGGCTTCCACGCCCTGGATTTCGGGAATGTAGTGGCGCAGCAGGTTCTCTATCCCGGCCTTCAGCGTCATCGTCGAGGACGGGCAGCCCGAGCAGGCGCCGCGCATGCGCAGACGCACGAGACCGCTGTCGGCAACATAGGAATGGAACAGGATATCGCCGCCATCGCGCGCCACGGCGGGACGGACGCGGGTGTCGATTAGATCGATGATTTCCTTCACCACCTCGGCATCCGCCCCGTCATACTCGGCATGATCGACCCCGCTCTGCGAGGTCTCGAACAGCGGCCGGCCCGACTGCAGACCGTCCATGATCGCGCCCAGCAGGAAGGGCTTGATATGGTCCCATTCATAATCGTCGGTCTTGGTGACGGCGACGAAGTCCTCGCCGAAAAACACGCCGCTCACCCCGTCGACCAGGAAGAGATCGGCCGCCAGCGGCGACGCCTCGGCATCCTCGGCATTCTCGAATTCCCGCGGCTGATCGGGCGAGATTTCCCGGCCCGGCAGGAATTTCAGCGTGTTGGGATTGGGTGTGGCTTCAGTCTGGATAAACATGGTTCGGATCTCCTGACCGTCACTTGGCCCACCCGGCCACGGCTTTCAACCATGATCGGCGTGTGGGTTTCACACGAGCGCGTCGATTTCCGCCGGATCCATGTCGCCGGGCACCACGGTCACAGGCACCGCACGGCCGTCGAACAGGCCGCGTCCGCGCGCGAGCGCCGTCACCAGCGGGCCGGGGCCCTCGCTCGAGGAGGAGGCCGCCAGCACCAGCAGCGAGATCAGCGGGTCTTCCTCCAGAAGACGCGCCAGTACGGTCCGGCGATCGCCTTCGCGCAGCAGCAATTCCGGACGCTCGCCGGTAACGGCCTCGGCATCCTCGGCCATGGATTCCAGCAGCGTCTCGGCGGCGGTCTCCGCTTCACGCTTGGCCGTCTCGGCGACACCGATCCAGTGATTGAAGTCGCTGGGCTCATGCGTTGCCAGAATGGCGACATGGGCACCGGTCGACACGGCGCGGCGGGCGGCGAAGTAGAGCGCCGTCCGGCACTCATTGCTGTCGTCGGCCACGACCAGGAATTTTCGTGAGCTCTGAGGCATGGAAACGGAGTTTGGCGTCTCGCGGGCGACTCGTCCAGAGAATGCTGCTAACACCGCGCGGGCAAGGGAGGGCGCATGTCTGCAAGCGAACACCGGGACCGGCGCAATGCCGCGACACCGGCCAGAATCTTCAGCCTGACGGACGCAGCGCTGGTCTGGCGCGGCGAGGGTGAAAACGATCCGGGCGGCGAGGTCGAACTGACCGATATCGCCCAGGTGCGGCTGAGTGTGGAAATGGCCGGCCAGCAGAGCCAGGTGGTCTGCCGCATCACCGACACGCAGGGAGAAGAGACGGTGTTCGGCTCGATGCGCTGGGCGGGCGTGGGCCATTGGGAGCCCGCCGCCGACACATTCAGCGCCCTGCTGCGCGACCTGCACCTGGCCTTGCTGCCCTATCGCGACGGCATCCGCTTCATCGAAGGCTCGTCGATCGTCTTCCTGTTCGTGATGTTCTCACTGGGCCTGGCGCTGACCGGGATCAGCCTGTTCTTCTTCGCTCTGCTCTTCCTGGTACGTGAACAGGCCTCAGGCCTGTTCCTGATTGCCGGTGTCGTGGCGGGCGTGTGGCTGACCCGCCTGTTCTGGCCCCGCGGACCGAAACCCTATGATCCGGAAACCTATGCCCGGCCCGCGACAAAGCGCGAACCGGACCCGGCCTGACGGCTGCTAGTGGCCGGAATGCCCGCCCGGTGCCGTATTGCGCGCCTGGAAGGTGACCGCGACCTCGCCGGCCCGTTCAAAGACGAGCGTGCCGGTGACCGCATCGCCCTCGGCGACCGGATCCATGCCGAACACCATCAGGTGCAGCCCGCCCGGTGCAAAGGCCAGCGCGCCGGCATCGGTGATGTCCTGCGGACCCACCTGGCGCATCTGCATCATGCCTTCATCATTCATGGTGTGGGTGTGCAGCTCGATATGGCCGGCACCGTCCATGCGCGCCTCGACCAGGCGGTCGGCATGGCCCTGCGCGAGCGTTGCCGTGAAATAGGCCGCCGTCACGTCGCGGCCCTGCGGGTGCGGCCGGATCCAGGCATCGGCGATCTCGACCACCGGGGTAACGCCATCGTCGGGCAGCGGCGCGGCCGCGTCAGCCGTTTCGGCAGGTGCCGCGTGATCCATCCCGCCATGATCCATGGCGGAGTCCATGGCGGCGGTGTCTTCGGCCGGTTCGCTGCAGGCTGTCAGGGCGAGGCCTGCGGCAACGATCAGGGCATAGTGCTTCATTGAAGTCCTCCAGCCGCTACAGGAGCGCGCCGTGAGAAGGCCCGCCATGCGGCGAATTGTCCACCTGAACCACTTCATCGCGATCAAGGGCGATGCGTTGATCGCACTTTGGAGTGGTCGCATTTCCGAACCGCAGAACCGGTTCCCACGTCTGCTGAAAATGCTTTAGTGCCAGAAACCGATGATTTCCTTGGTTTCCTTGAGGATCGGAGCGGCGATCACATCGGCCCGCTCGGCGCCTTTTGTCAGGATGCGGTCGATTTCGGCCTGGTCGGCAATCAGCCGGCGGAATTCCTGCGAGATCGGTGCGAGATATTCCACCGCCACATCCGCCAGCGCCGGCTTGAAGGCGCCGAAGCCCTGGCCGCCGAACTCGGCGAGCACATCCGCCTTGGTCTTGCCGGTCAGCGCGGCATAGATGCCGACCAGATTGGACGCTTCGGCACGGGCCTCCAGGCCTTCCACCGTTTCCGGCAGCGGCTCGGGATCGGTTTTCGCCTTCTTGATCTTGCGGGCGATCGTGTCGGCATCGTCTTCCAGATTGATGCGCGAATTGTCCGACACGTCGGACTTGGACATTTTCGCCGTGCCGTCGCGCAGGCTCATGATGCGCGCGCCCGGCCCCTGGATCACCGGTTCGGTGAGCGGGAAAAAGGCCTGGCCATCGCCATAGTCGCGGTTGAAGCGCGCCGCGATATCGCGGCACAGCTCGAGATGCTGCTTCTGGTCCTCACCGACGGGCACATGCGTCGCCTTGTAGGCGAGAATGTCGGCGGCCTGCAGCACGGGATAGGTCAGCAGGCCGACGGAGGAGCGCTCCTTGTCCTTGCCGCCCTTGTCCTTGAACTGGGTCATGCGCTCGGCCCAGCCCAGACGCGCCACACAGTTGAATATCCAGGCCAGTTCCGCGTGTGCGGACACAGCGGACTGGGCGAAGATGATGCTCTTGTCGGGGTTCACGCCGGCCGCGATGTAGGCGGCAGCCGCAGCACGCACAGCGCCGGGCAGGGCCTTGGGGTCGTGCGGCATGGTGATCGCGTGCATGTCGACCACGCAATAGATGCACTCGGCATCGCCCTCGTCCTGCAGCGCCACCCAGTTCTTCAGCGCGCCCAGATAATTGCCGAGATGCAGGCGGCCGGTGGGCTGCATGCCGGAAAAGATGCGCTCGGGACCGGTGTAGTCGGTGGGCGTTTCGCTCATGGGATCATGCCTTGGCAGAAAAGGGTCGGACGGCGCGTCTTACCCAGCCGGAGCCCAAGCCTCAAGAGCGCTTGAGCGCCGTGCGCACTTCGGACAGGCGCAGGGCGCCGGTCAGGAGCGAGGCAAGCGCGAAGACGACGAGGCCTGCCGCACACACGGCGGCGAGCACCAGAAGTGTCGAATTGAACAGCCAGGGATAGAGCCAGCCGAGGTTCTGGTGCGCCAGCAGCAGGAAGCCGGCCATGATCGCGCTGGCCACGACAATGCGCGGCAGGCGGTTGAGCAGGCGGGCATCCGGCTCGAACAGGCCACGCCGGTGAAGTGTCACCGCGAGCAGCAGCGTGTTGACCCAGCCGGCGACCGAGGTGGCAATGGCGAGCCCGGCAAAGCCGAGCGGACCGAAGAAGAGCGACAGCCCCAGCGCGAGATTGATCACCACGCCGACCGTCGCGAACTTCATCGGCGTCATTGTGTCCTGGCGCGCAAAGAAGCCGGGTGAGAGGACCTTGATGAGAACGAAGGCAGGCAGGCCGGCCGCAAAGGCGATCAGCGCCTGGGCAACCATTTGTGCATCCTGAGGCGTGAAGGCGTCGCGCTCGTAGATGCCGGTGGCGATGAAGACCGGGATCGCCGCCAGCGCCGCTGCGGCCGGCAGGGTCAGCGCCATGGAAATCTCCAGCGCGCGGTTCATCGCATTGCCCGCCGCCGGCAGGTCGCCGGCCCGCAGGCGCGCGCTCAGCGTCGGCAGCAGCACGACCCCCATCGCGATCCCGACCACGCCCAGCGGCAGTTGATAGAGGCGGTCGGCATAATAGAGCCAGGAGCGCGCACCCTCCTGCAGCGTCGCGATGGAGGAGGTGACGAGGATATTGATCTGGGTGACACCGGCCGCCATTGCGCCAGGCACGCCGAGCACGATCAGCCGCTTCACATCCGGGGTGAGCTTCGGCAGGCGCACCGACAGCCGCACGCCGGTCGCGCGCGTTGCCGCCCAGAGCCAGATGAGCTGCGCGACTCCCGACACACTGACACCCACTGACAACCATAGCGCCAGCTGGCGACCTTCTGCCGGGGAAAAAGCGAGGATGCCGATCAGGGTGAGGTTCAGCAGGACCGGCGCCGCAGCGGCAACCGCAAACTTGCCGTGGGAGTTGAGGACACCGCTGAGCATGGCACTGAGCGACATCATCATGAGGTAGGGCATGGTGATCTGTGTCAGGAGTACCGCCAGACCGAACAGGCCGGGGTCTCCCACGAAACCCGGCCCCAGCGCATACATCAACCACGGCATGACCAATTGTGCCGCGACCACCAGAACCAGCATGGCTGTCAGGAGGACCGACAGGACCTGACGGGCAAACAGCTGTGCCTCGGTCAGACCGTCGGCTTCCAGCTTGCCGGCATAGAGCGGCACGAAGGCCGCATTGAACGCGCCCTCGGCAAATATCCGCCGAAAAAGGTTGGGGAATTGCAGCGCTGTCAGGAAAACGTCAGTAACCGCGCCTGCGCCCAGCGCCGCCGCCAGCATCATCTCGCGCACAAGGCCGAGGACCCGGCTGGCCATGGTGAAAAGTCCGACCACCGCCGAGGACCGAAGAAGACGCATGCCGTTACCTCAGAACACTGGCGCGGGCCCGCGCGATACCGCGCTGGGCGGCTTTTTCGTCGGCGGCCGTCTCGCTCTCGCTCAGCACGGCCATCAGACCTTTTTCCACCCGCTCGATCACCTCGGCATCTTCCAGCTTGGCCTGTCCGTGACTGACATAGAAGACGTCGGTCGCACGCTCGCCATAGCCGTCGATCTGGGCGGAATTAAGCGCGAGGCCTTCATCGGCAAGCACGTCTGCCAGGTCGGCCAGCAGGCCCGGCCGGTCGCGGCCTGACGCCTCGATCACCGTGGCATTCTCGGCAATCTCGTTGGAGATCGTGACAGAGGGCGTGACCCGGAAAGCGGCATCGCGGCGCTGCAGCGGCATGGATTTGCGCCGGCGAACGGTGAGCTCGCCGGTCGCGACCTCGCGCAGATAGGCGACCAAGGCCTGGCGCTGGCGCTCGTCCTGCTGACCATAGGGCTGACCGGCCGCGTCCTGGATGTAGAAAATGTCGAAGACCTGGCCCGACGCAGTCGTGTTGATCGTCGCACCGACGACGTCTGCCCCCATCTCGGCGAAGGCGGCGACGATATCGGCAAAGATGCGCGTGCGGTCAGGCGACCAGATCATCACCTCGGTCGCCGCACGCCGCCGGTCCACACGCACACCGGCCGCCGTTGTCTCCCCGGCTTCGAATGCCCGCCGGACAAAGGCCGCATGGCGGTACCGGTCCTCGCGGCCGAAGGATACCCAGTAGGCATCGTTCAGCTCGGCCACCCACCAAGCCGCAAATTCCGGATTGAGCCGCTCCAGCCGCGGCAGCACGGCCTCGCGCTCGGCCCGCGCCCGGTCCGAAAGGCTGCGCCGGGCCGAGGCCATTGCGTCACCATCGCTGAGCAGTACCGCTTCGGTGGCGGTGTAGAGCTCGCGGATCAGCTGGCCTTTCCAGCCATTCCAGACGCCGGGCCCGACAGCTCGGATGTCGACCACAGTCAGCACGGTGAGCAGGCGCAAGCGTTCGACCGAGCCCATCGCGGCCGCGAAATCGGCGACGGTGCGCGGATCGGACAGATCGCGCCGCTGGGCGGTATCGCTCATCAGAAGGTGGGAGCGGATCAGCCAGGCCACCAGCTCGGTATCGTCATGGCCCAGACCCAGGCGTTCGCAGGCCGTCAGCGCCCGCAGCGCGCCCTCGATACACTGGTCGCCCGCTCCCTTGCCGGTATCGTGCAGCAGGATGGCGAGGTGCAGCGCGCGGCGGTTCTGGATCAGCGGTGCAATCCGGGTCGACAGCGGATGATCGAGCGGGTGCAGCCCGTCCTCGATCTCGCGCAGCAGACCCAGCGCCTGCAGCGTGTGCTCATCCACCGTGTAGCGGTGATACATGTTGAACTGGGTGCGCGCGACAATATCGCCGAACTCGGGGATATAGCGCCCCAGAACGCCCGCCTCGGTCATCATGCGCAGCACCGCCATCGGCGCCGGACTGTCCAGCAGCACCGCGAAGAAGGCGCGCGCCGCACGCGGGTCGCGGCGGAACTCGTCATCGATCAGATAGAGTGTACGGCCGATCCGGGCGACGGCTTCCGGGTGCAGATCCAGTCGCCGGGAGGCCGCCATGTGGAAGAAGCGCAGCAGCCGCACCGGATCCTCGCGGATCTGGGTGGCGTGGGCAAAGTCGAGCCGGCCCTCGCGGATGATGAATTCGCCGACATCGGCGCCTTCCTCATGATCCATGCCCGGCGGCAGGAAGCGCGCCAGTCCCTTCGGCTTGGCCTTCCAGGCATCGGCCTCCAGCTTGGCACAGACGAGGCGGGTCAACGCGCCGACGGCCATGGCGGTGCGGAAATAGCGGCGCATGAAGCGCTCGACGGCACTTTCCGTCTCGCTGTCCTCATAGCCCATGCGGGCCGCAATTTCCGGCTGCAGGTCAAAGGTCAGGCGTTCATCCTTGCCGCCCGCCAGATCGTGCAGATGGAAGCGGACGGTCCACAGGAAGTCATCGGCTGCCACATAACGGCTGACATCCTCGACCGAAAGCAGGCGCGTGCCGACCCAGCGTTCGAAGGCGTCGGCGCCGTAGAGGAATTGCGCCAGCCAGCGCATCAGCTGCAGGTCGCGCAGCCCGCCCTTGCCGGATTTAAGATTGGGCTCGACCGTGTAGCGCGAGCGCCCGGCCTTCTCGATCCGTGCATCGCGTTCACGCAGCTTGGCCTCGACGAAGCCCTGCAGATCGCCCGCGACAATCTCCTCGCGGAAACGCTGGGCAAGCGACTGGGTCGCGGTCTCGTCGCCCGCCAGATGCCGCAGGCTGAGCAGGGCCGTGCGTTCGGATGCATCTTCGCGCGTCAGATCGAGGGTCTGGTCGATCGTGCGGCAGGCCCCGCCGCCGACATCGATTTTCAGATCCCACAGGGCGTAGAGGAATTGCTGCAGGAATTCGTCGGTCTCCGGCCGCTCGCCCTCCGGCTTCACCAGCAGGAGGTCGACATCCGAGGACGGGGCCAGCTCGCCGGCCCCGAACCCGCCCTGGGCACACAGGGCGATACCGGCCGATCCGTCCGGGTCGCCGGCGGCCATGGAGTCGAACAGGGCATGCAGGCAGACACTCATCCCGTCCGACAGGACCTGCGCCGCCGCGGCACCACCGCCGGCACCGGACAGACGGGCAAAGGCCTGTTCACGGAACCCGTCCAGCGCCGAGCGGACATGGGCCAGTCCTGCCGAGCGTGCGGCAGGCGAGGTCCAGCCCGACTGCGCCGTGGCGGCAGCCAGTTGCGCCCGCAGTTTCAGGGCGTCGAGCGAGGCGGGCAGGGCGGACCGTGTCATGACGGCGTCAATCTAGTCGTGCCGCGGGCCGTCGTCACGCCTTCTTCACCAGCGATTTTAGCGCATAGACAAGGTCCAGCGCCTCGCGCGGCGTCAGCGCATCCGGGTCGATCCCGTCCAGCCGCTTTTCCACCTCTGACGGTTCCAGGATCGGCGCCTGTTCCGGCTCGGCGACGGCAAAGAGCGGCAGGGTGTCGAGTGCGGCGGCGGGCGCGCCATCGGACTCCAGGCGCTTGAGGATCGATTTGGCCCGGCTGATCGCCTTGCGCGGCAGACCGGCCCGGCGCGCGACCTCGATGCCGTAGGAGCGGTCGGCCGCCCCGGCCCCGACCTCGTGCAGGAAGACCAGCTCGCCCTTCCATTCCTTGGCCTTGAGCGACACGTTTCCGGCCGCATCGAGGTCTTCGGCGAGGCGGGTCAGCTCGTGATAGTGGGTGGCGAAGAGCGCGCGGCAGCGATTGATCTCGTGCAGATGTTCCGCCGCCGCCCAGGCAATGGACAGCCCGTCAAAGGTCGCCGTGCCGCGGCCGATCTCGTCGAGGATGACAAAGCTGCGCGGTGTCGCCTGGTTGAGGATCGCCGCCGTCTCGATCATCTCGGCCATGAAGGTCGAGCGGCCACGCGCCAGATCGTCGGCCGCCCCGACGCGGGAATAGAGCCGGTCGGCGACACCGATCTCGGCCCGCTCCGCCGGGACATAGCAGCCGGCCTGGGCCAGCATCAGGATCAGGGCATTCTGGCGCAGGAAGGTCGATTTACCCGCCATGTTGGGGCCGGTAACGAAGGTCAGACGGACCGCATTTTCCCCCGATCCGTCGAGTTGGCAGGAATTGGGGGTGAAGCGTCCCTCGCCGGATTTCGCCAGCGCGCGCTCGACCACGGGATGCCGGCCGCCATCGACAGAAAACGTAAACGAATCGTTAATTTGTGGGCGGCACGCCCCGGCCTCTTCGGCCCATTCGGCGAGCGCGGACGACACATCGAATTCTGCCAGAGCGGCCGTCGCGAGGCGGATAAAGCCTGCCAATGCCTCCACACGGTCACGCAGCGCGGCAAATGTCTCGATCTCCATCGCCAGCGCCCGCTCACCGGCACTCGCGATCTTCGATTCCAGCTCCGCCAGCTCGGTCGTGGTGAAGCGGACGGCGTTCGCCATGGTCTGGCGGTGGATGAAAGTATCATCCCCCATCAGCGCATCGGCATGACGCGCCGTCACCTCGACGAAATAGCCCAGCACATTATTGTGCTTGACCTTCAGGCTCGAAACGCCCGTCGCCTCGGCATAGGTCTGCTGCAGGCCGGCAACGATGCGGCGCGAAGCGTCGCGCAATTGCCGAGTCTCGTCCAGCTCCGGCATCCAGCCTTCAGCCACGAACCCGCCATCGCGCGCCAGCAAGGGCGGCTCGTCGACAATCGCCCGGTCAAGATCGCCGACCAGGGCCGCAAGCTCCGGCTTGTCGGCCAGAGTCAGTGCCGCGATCCCGTCGGCAATGCGTTGCGGCGGCCGGTCGAGCTGGGCGTCCAGCAGGCGCGCGGCGATCGCCTCTCCCTCCTGCAGCGCGCCGCTCAGCGCCTTGAGGTCCCTCGGACCGCCACGGCCGACGAGCAGGCGCGACAGGCCCCGCTCGGCATCGCCGGCGGATTTCAGCCGCTCGCGCAATTGCCGGCGCAGCCCGGCCTCGCGCTCGAACCAGGCAACCGCGTCCAGCCGCGCCTCGATCACGGCGACATCGGTCAGCGGACGCGCCAGCCGGTCGGCGAGCGCCCGCGCACCCGGCGCGGTGACGGTCCGGTCGATTGCACCGAGCAGCGAACCCTGGCGGTCACCGGAGAGGGTGCGATCGATTTCCAGACTGGCCCGGGTCGCCGGATCGATGGCCAGAACACTGCCCTCGCGGGCCTGGCGCGGCGGCGACAGCTTGGCCGGAGCACCGGCCTGGGACAGGGCGAGATAGTCCAGCAACGCCCCCAGCGCGGCGCGCTCGGCCTTCGAGAAATCCCCGAACGCGGTCAGCTCCTGCACCTCGAACTGGGCCTTGAGCTGCCGCTCCGCTGAAGCGACATCGAACTTGGCCCGCGGCAAAGGCGTGAGCGTGGTGCGCGGCAGAAGGCCCGCCGCCTCGCCGAACCGGCTCTCCTCGACCAGCAGTTCGGCCGGGTTCATCGCGGCCAGCTCGGCCGTCAGGGCGTCGCCCGCAACAGCACAGACCGCAAACTCCCCGGTCGAGATATCCGCCCAGGCGATGGCGTTCTCGCCGGTCGCCAGCTGCGCCAGCGCGGCAATCCGGTTGGCCGAGCGTGGATCGAGCAGACTGTCCTCGGTCAGCGTGCCCGGCGTGACGATACGGGTGATGGCCCGCTGCACGACCGCCTTGGATCCGCGCGCCTTGGCGGCCTTGGGATCCTCGATCTGCTCGCCCACGGCGACCTTGAAGCCCGCCTTGATCAGCCGCGCCAGATAGGCCTCGGCCGTGGCTGCCGGCACGCCGCACATCGGGATCGGCTCGCCCTGGTGCTCACCGCGCTTGGTCAGCGCGATATCCAGAGCCGCAGCCGCCCGCACGGCATCGTCGAAAAAGAGCTCGTAGAAATCGCCCATGCGATAGAAGAGCAGGGCATCGCCCGGCGCCTGCAACCGCAGGGCCAGGAATTGCTCCATCATCGGCGTGGCCCCCTCGGCTGAGGGGAAGGCGCGATCGGCGGGCATGGGAAGGCTGGACAGGGAATTCATCGGCGCAGACGGTGGCGAGGTTTCACCTTGCGTGCAAGGGTGTGAAGCGGCTAGAGCCCATACGATTGTCCATAATCAAAATAAAGCAGGGAATACGGGGATGAACGACAGAACCAGCCACGTCGAGGACGAAGAAGCGCTCGCCTTTCACAAGGAGCCCGTTCCCGGCAAGCTCGCCCTGTCTCCGACCAAGCCGATGGCGACACAGCGCGATCTCTCGCTGGCCTATTCGCCCGGCGTGGCTGCGCCGGTGAAGGCGATCGCGGAGAACCCTGACGCCGTCTACGATTTCACCTCCAAGGGCAATATGGTCGCCGTGATCTCCAACGGCACGGCCATTCTCGGCCTGGGCGATCTGGGCGCCATGGCGTCCAAGCCCGTGATGGAAGGCAAGGCGGTGTTGTTCAAGCGCTTTGCCGATATCGACGCGATGGACATCGAGGTCGAGGAGACCGATGCCGACGCCTTCATCGAATGCGTCCGGCGCATCGGCAACACGTTCGGCGGCATCAATCTGGAAGACATCAAGGCGCCGGAAAGCTTCATCATCGAACAGCGCCTGCGCGAACTGCTCGACGTGCCGGTCTTCCATGACGACCAGCATGGCACGGCGATCATCTCGGTTGCCGGTATCATCAATGCCTGCGACATCACCGGCCGCAAGATCAGCGATCTGAAAGTCGTGGTGAACGGCGCCGGCGCGGCCGGCATCGCCGTGCTCGAACTTCTCAAGGCCATGGGCGTCAAGCACGAGAACGCGCTGCTGTGCGATTCCAAGGGTGTCATCCATGCAGAGCGCGACGGGCTGAACCAGTGGAAGGCGGCGCATGCCGCCGACACGGATCGCCGCTCGCTGGCCGAGGCGCTGGACGGCGCCGACTGCTTCCTCGGCCTGTCGGTCGCCGGTGCGGTGACCCAGGACATGGTCAAGTCGATGGCCAAGGACCCGATCATCTTCGCGATGGCCAATCCGGATCCCGAGATCAAGCCGGAAGACGTGCGGGCCGTGCGCGACGACGCCATCATCGCCACCGGCCGCTCGGACTATCCCAACCAGGTCAACAATGTCCTCGGCTTCCCTTACATCTTCCGCGGTGCGCTGGACGTGCGCGCCCGCACGATCAATGAGGAGATGAAGATCGCCGCCGCCCGCGCCCTCGCCGCGCTGGCGCGCGAGGATGTGCCGGACGAAGTGGCCGCCGCCTATCATGGCTCGCGCCCGACATTCGGCCGCGACTACATCATCCCCTCACCCTTCGATCCGCGGCTCATCCACTATGTGCCGCCCTATGTCGCCCAGGCTGCGATGGATACCGGCGTCGCACGCAAGCCGATCGCCGACATGACCGCCTACCGGGCCTCGCTGGCCCGGCGTCTCGACCCGACCGCCGCCCTGCTGCAACGCATCCAGGGCGCGGTGATGGGGCATGGCCGCCGCATCGTCTTTGCCGAGGGCGAGGAGCCGTCGGTGATCCGCGCCGCCTATGCCTTCCAGAACCAGGAGCTGGGCAAGGCGATCCTGGTCGGCCGCGAAGAGATCACGCGCGCCAACATGCGCCAGGTCGGCGTGCCGGAAGACGCGATCGAGATCGTCAACGCCCGCCTGTCCGACCGCAATGCCGATTATGCGGATTTCCTGTATGAGCGTCTGCAGCGCAAGGGCTATCTGCGCCGCGACGTGCAGCGTCTGGTCAACAACGACCGCAACGTCTTCTCCGCCTGCATGGTGAAGCTGGGCGATGCCGACGGCATGGTGACGGGCACGACCCGTTCCTATGCCGCCGCGCTGAGCGATGTCGGCCTCGTGCTCGACCCGGCGCCGGGCCAGCGCGTGATGGGCATGTCGATCGCCCTGGCAAAAGGGCGCACGCTGTTCATCGCCGACACCAATATCGCCGAGTTTCCCGACAGCGAGGCGCTGGCCGATATCGCCACGGAGACCGCGGCGGCGGCCAAGGGTTTCGGCTTCACGCCGCGCGTCGCCTTCCTGTCCTACTCCACCTTCGGCAATCCGCAGGGCCAGCGCTCCGACAAGCTGCAGGAAGCCGTGCGCCTGCTCGACGAGCGCGGCGTGAACTTCGAATACGAGGGCGAGATGAATGTCGATGTGGCGCTCGACCCGTCACACCGCTTCCTCTACCCCTTCTCGCGCCTGAAGGGTCCGGCCAATGTGCTGGTCATGCCGGCGATCCACGCCGCCTCCATCGCCACCAAGCTGCTGCGCGTGGCCGGCGGGGCGACCGTGATCGGCCCGATGCTGGTCGGTGTCGAAAAACCCGTGCAGATCGCCCGCCTCGGCGCCTCGGTCAGCGAGATCACCACGCTGGCGGCGCTGGCTGCATACGACCCGGAAAAGCATGAGGTGGACAGCACGCTGGCGGAGTAGGGATCAGCTGTCTTCGACGGTCTCGCGCTCGGCGAATTTGTATTCGCCGCGGGCCGCTTTCGGGCCGAAGAGCAAGATCACTGCCAACAAGATGCCGGCGGGAATGGTCCAGGCCGCGGTTAGAACGAAGAACATCACCCAGCCCACGGCGTCGGCTAGGACGCCGGAGAAGCCCGACAGGAATTTCGCGAACAGGGCATAGAAGGAGCTGACCCAGGCATACTGGGTCGCGGCACTGGCGGGATCGACCAGGCTGGACAGATAGGCGATGAAGACCGTCGTGACAAAGCCACCGGCAAGGTTGTCACCCACAATGGCCACGGTGAGCTTCCAAGCGTCCTCGGGCTGGGCGGTCGCTGCCAGCCAGGCAAATGCACCATTTGTGATCAGGGTAATCAAAAGGCCCACCACCAGGGCCCGCATCATTCCGATGCGATAGGCTACGACACCACCGATAAACAGTCCGACAAAGGTGGATATCAGCCCCGGCCCGCCCTGGACGGCACCGACGACGGCGCGGTCGAAGCCTAGGTCCGAATAGAGTGGCGACGCCATTACGCCCATGGTGAAGTCACTGATGCGGTAGAGCGAAATCAGCGCGACGACGGCAATGATCCACCAGCCGAGCCGCTCGAAGAAGTCCTTGAAGGGCTGCCAGACGGCGCGGACAACTTTCATTCCCAAGGAGCCTTCCAACTCACGGCGGCCGGTCCCGGCCTTGGGTTCCTTCATGAAAAAGACCAGCGCTGCCGTGATCGCCATCGCCGTGGCCATGACCAGGAAGGAGGCGTGCCAATTGACCCATTCCGATATCGCCAGACCCAGGCTGGAGGTGAGATAGGCGATGCGGTAGCCGAAGGAATAGGCCGCCGCCATGTTGGCCTGGAGGTCGTTGGGCGCCGACTCGATCCGCCAGGCGTCAATCGCGACATCAAGCGTCGCGCCGGAATAGGCCAGCAACAGCGCCGCGATCATAATGGGGAACAGAATGGTGAAACTGCGATAGTCCGACAGGGCTTCGAAATGCTCATCCTCACGGACGATTTCGAGCAGGCGGCGGTAGTCGTCGGCCGGGAGCAGTACCGTCTCGGTACCGTCGACGTCGGTTTCGCGGGTGTAGCCAGCCGTCAGGAGGGCCGCGTCGCTCTCGGTCAGGAGGTCCTCTTCCTCGGCGAAAGCCAGCGAGTCCGTAAGGACCGCATATTCGCCGGCGCTGATCTGCGCCAGGCGCTCGCCGTCCGTGCCCTCCAGATAATTTGCTCCGGTCGGGTCGTTCGTGGAGAGCATCGCCAGCGCAACCACCGTGCCGGCAATCGCCGTCACGATCCAGGACCGCCGGGCGCCCAGAAGCTTGTGCAACCCCGGCAATTTCACCCGGTCGACGACCGGCGCCCAGAGCCATTTCAGAGAATAGGACAGGGTGACGAAGTAGAAAAAGCCGATCGTCGAGCGCTCGATACCGGCGTCGCGCAGCCAGTAGGACAGTTTCTGAAACACCATGTAGAGCGGCAGGCCCGAGGCGAAGCCCAGGATCAGCATGGAGAGCATGACCGGGGTGAAATAGACGGTGAGCGTCTTGAGCCAGGTGGTGCGGCCGGCCGCACCGATCTCCGCATTGCTGTCGGCCATGTCCCTGAAACTCCAGCGGGGTTGAGATCAGCCCATGCTGGCGCGCTTTTTCCGTCCGCACAAGTTAACGAGAACAGAGGTCAGACGGTCGGGATCGAGGGGTTTGGAGAGGAATTCGTCCATCCCGGCGCCCAGGCACAGCTTGCGGTCGCTTTCCGAGGCATTGGCCGTCAGTGCGATCAGCGGCAGGGTCAGTCCGGCTTCGCGCGCCTTGCGGGCGACATCCGGCCCGTCGCGCTTGGGCATGCGCTGATCGAGCAGGGCGGCGTCGAATTCCTGCACCGCCAGCGCTTCGCTGGCGGCTTCACCATCGGTCACGAGCGTGACGGCAATGCCCAGGCTCTCCAGGCATTTGCGGGCAATGAGAGCGTTGACCGGATCGTCCTCCGCGACCAGCAGGCTGAGGCCGGAAACATCGGGCTGTACGGACGGCCGTCGCGGCGCTTCGGCGTCCGGCCCGTCTTCACGGCCGGTCAGCCGGTCGACCAGGGTTGCGGAGCGGACCGGTTTGACGAACCAGCCCTGGCCGGGCCCTGCGGTTTCGATGACCGCCGCCTTCTGGTCCGGCCCGACCAGGTGCCAGGTCCGCACGACGCCCGTTTCGGCAGCGGCCGCCGCCCAGACCGGATCGACGAGAAGTTCCCGGCCATCGGCCTCCGCGGCGAGCGCGTCGGGCGAGTCGATTGCCAGGGCGTCGGCCCCGAGTGCCTGCAGCTGGTCGCACAGGCTCGTGCGCAGAATGGTATTGGGCGCAGCGACCGCGACCCGGTATCCCGTCAGCGGCCGTGCATCCATCACCGCCTCGACGGGCAGGTCGAACACGACCCAGAATTTCGCGCCTTCGCCCAGCCGGCTTTCCAGGCCCATCGTGCTGTCCATGGCTTCCACAAGCCGGCGCACCATGGCGAGACCCAGGCCGGCGCCGCCCTCGGCACCGTCACGTTCCGCAGCACCGCGCTCGAAATGCTCGAACAGGGTCTGCTGGTCGGCCTCGGCAATGCCCGGCCCGGTATCGCTGACCGAGAGCGCCAGACGCACCGCGCCATCGGCGCCGGGTGTGCCGGTGATGTCGACCCGCACACCGCCGGACCGCGTGAATTTCACCGCATTGCCGATCAGGTTGAACAGGATCTGGCGCAGGCGCGCGGCGTCGCCGATGACACGCACCGGGGCACCGGCGGCCTGCACGACCCCGATTTCGAGCCCTTTCTCGCGGGCCCGCGGCGCCGCGAGCTCGACGGTTTCGCGCACCAGTTCGGCGACATCGACCGGTTCGGGACGCAGATCGAGCTTGCCGGCCTCCAGACGCGACAGGTCGAGAATATCGTCCACCATCGCCAGCGCATGATCGGCCGATGTGGCGATCGAGCGGACATAGTCGGCCTGGTCCGGACGCAATGGTGTGGCTTCCAGCAGGCGGGCAACCCCCAGCGCGCCGGCCAGCGGCGTGCGCAGCTCATGGGTGACAGCGGCGAAGAACAGGGATTTGGCGCGCTGCGACGCTTCCAGATCGTCATGCGCCTCACGGCGGCGGGTGACGTCGCGCCCGACGGAGATCACGCCGCCATCGTCAGGCAGGAGGCGCTCGTCCCATTCGATCCAGACCGGACCGGAGCGCGTGCGCATCAGCATTTCGTAACGTCGCTGATCGGCGGTCGATACCGGCGGCGCCACGGAGAACCAGCGTCCGACCCAGTCGGTCCGCTCGCCGCCGAATGCCGCGAGAAAGGCGGCATTGACGTAGAGCACGCGGCCGCTATGGCTGCGCACCAGCATCAGCTCACCCGCCGCATCGAGCGCTGTGAGAAGCACAGTGTCGAGCGAGGGCTCGGCCTGCAGCCGGCGTGGTCCGGGCTCTCTGGCAGGAGCGGCATGGCCGGCGCCGCGACCGGGGAGACGCGTGATCGATCCGCTGTCCGGGTCTGCGACGCGACCCGGCGCCTGGTCCGGGCTTGTGTTCCCGTCACGCTGTTCCGTGTCAATAGGACCTTGGTCATTGGCGCCTGCGTCGCTGGGGGCCGTGTTACCGTGCCCGGCATTGTTGCAATCGGCATCGCCGCGTAAGGCGTCACTGCGACCGGGCTCACCGCGACCGGGATCGCTTTGACCGGCATCGCTTTGACGGGCTGCCTGCCGTGCCGCGGAACCTGTCGGGCGGATGATTTGCGCACGGCGGCGCATGGGGTTTGGCGCAGACGCTTTCTCAGCCCCGGCGTCCGCGCGCCGGTCTGCATAGCCCTGCCTGTCGCTCTCGCCCGCCGTGCCGGTGCGGGAACCGTCCCGCGGCGCGCCAGGGGGAGGCCCGGAGGATCCGTCTTTGCCGTCCCGTTTCATGCCGTCCTGTCTAGCAGGGGACGGTTAACGAAGCGTCGTGACCGCCCCTCCGCGCACACCACAAGGCCTGGCGCAGCGCAACGCCGGGCGCAACCCGGCAGCGGCAGGAGGTTGCGCCGCGCCGGATCGCGCCCGGGCCTCCGGAGCCCGGTTTTGATGTCCTATTCACGGCTCTGTCCCAGACCGGCCAGCGGACGCACCGCAGGGCCCTGCACGGGCATGCCTCCTATTGCGCCGCCAGTACCGCACCGGATGACATCTGCGTCGCCTCGAACAGGCCGCGCCGGCAGGCCAGCGCTTCGGCAATATGGATGCGGCGTACGCCCTCCTGGCCTTCCAGATCGGCAATGGTCCGGGCGACGCGCAAGACGCGGTGATAGGAGCGGGCGGTGAGATTGTGCGCCGTCGCCGCCTCGTTGAGCAGAGCCTCGCCCGGCCGGTCCGGCGTTGCGACATGGTCGAGAATATCGGTTGGCAGATGGGCGTTGAGATAGCCGCGCGCCGCCTGGATCTCGCGAGCCCGGGCGACACGCCGGGCAGCTTCGGCGGTGCCTTCGGCCGGCGGCGGGAGGGCCAGATCGGCCGGCGTGACGGCCGGGACGTGGATCTGGAGGTCGATCCGGTCGAGCATCGGACCGGAGATGCGGGCCTGATAATCACGCGCGCAGCGCGGACCGCGGCGGCAGCCCTGCCCGCCATCCCCGCCACCGCCACAGCGGCAGGGATTCATGGCAGCGACGAGCTGAAAACGCGCCGGATAGGCGATATGGGCATTGGCTCGGGCGACGGTGATCGAGCCGGTTTCCAGTGGCTGGCGTAGACTGTCTAGCACCTGGGGATGAAATTCCGGCAGTTCGTCGAGAAACAGCACGCCGCGATGGGCGAGCGAAGCCTCGCCCGGCCGGGCGCGCATGCCCCCGCCGACCATCGCCGCCATCGAAGCGGAATGATGCGGCGAGCGGAAGGGACGGGTGCGTGTCAGGCGCCCGCGCTCGAGCAGGCCCGCAACCGAGTGGATCATCGAGACGTCGAGCAATTCTTCCGGCGCCAGCGCTGGTAGGAGGCCCGGCAGGCGCTCGGCCATCATCGACTTGCCGGAACCGGGCGGCCCCACCATCAGGAGATTGTGGTGACCGGCGGCAGCGATCTCCAGCGCGCGCTTGGCCGCTTCCTGACCGCGGACCTGGGCGAGGTCCGGCCCCGTGCCGGCATCGAGCAATTCGCCCGGCACCGGACGGGCAAGCACCTGGGTGCCCTTGAAGTGATTGATCAGCTGGATCAGCGTCGCCGGTGCCAGGATGGCCAGATCGCCCCCGGCCCAGGCCGCTTCGGCACCGCAGGCGTCCGGACAGATCAGCGACAGGCCGGCCGCGTTGGCAGCAACGGCGGCCGGCAGCGCCCCCGGCGCCGAGCGGATTCGCGCATCGGCTCCCAGCTCGCCGAACACCAGATGCCCCTCGACAGCATCCTTGGGCAGTATGCCCATTTCCGCGAGCACGCTGACGGCGATCGGCAGGTCGAAATGCGCCCCTTCCTTGGGGCGGTCGGCCGGCGCGAGATTGACGATCAACCGCTTGGACGGCAGCGACAGGCCCAGCGCCGCAAATGCCGCACGCACCCGCTCGCGGCTTTCCGTGACCGCCTTGTCGCCCAGACCGACGACGGAAAAGATCGGTTGCTGACCGCCCGCTACCTGGACTTGTACGTCAACCAGGCCCGCTTCAGCCCCGTCGAACGCCACCGATGTCGTTCGCGCTGCCATGCTTTCTCCCTGACGTACCGGGAAATAGAATCGACGAGCAGCCGCATGTGTCGCACAATGCCGCTCACCGGGCCTTTCTGCCACGATCGCACAGCGACCGTTCTAAAGGCCCATCATGACAGGGTTTTCCACAGACCCTGTCCACACCCGGATCAAAACAGGAACACAGAGTGAACGAAGACAATCAACACGTCAAGCGTGTATTATAGATGGCCAGCCGTTTTTCGACGCAGTCCCAGAAAATGGCGCAGGTATCGATGCCGGAGAAACGCTTGAGCTCCTGTACGCCGGTCGGCGAGGTGACGTTGATCTCCGTCATCCGCCCGCCGATCACATCGATCCCGACCAGGACCAGGTCCCGCTCGCGCAGGACCGGGCCAATCGCGGCACAGATCGCACGGTCGGCATCATCGAGTTCGGAAGCCTCAGCCACACCGCCGACATGCATGTTCGAACGGGTCTCGCCCTTCTGCGGCACGCGATTGATCGCGCCCACGGGCTCGCCATCGATGAGAAGGACGCGCTTGTCGCCCTTCTCGACGGCCGGCAGGAAGGCTTGGGCGACAACGGGTTCACGCGACTGGGCAAAGAACATTTCCAGCAGCGAGGAGAAATTGCCGTCGCCGGGGCGCAGCCGGAACACGCCGGCGCCGCCATTGCCGTAGAGCGGCTTGATGATGATGTCGGAATGGGTGTCGCGGAAGGCCCGCAGCGCGCCGATATCGCGCGAGATCAGCGTCGGCGGGATCAGGTCCGGAAACAGCAGCGGCATGATCTTTTCCGGGCTGGAGCGCACCCAGGCCGGGTCGTTCAGCACCAGGGTCCGCCCCTTGAGGAATTCCAGGATGTGGGCGGCGGTCTGGTAGGCCATGTCGAAGGGCGGATCCTGGCGCATCAGGACGACATCGACATCCTCGGCCAGGTCCAGCATGACGGGTTCGCCAAGATCGGCATGATTGCCCTGCTCGTGCCGTACGGTCACCGGACGCGCCCGTGCCAGCACACGGCCCTGCAGCCAGACAAGCTGGTCGGGATGGTAGACGAAGAGCTCGGCACCACGGGCCTGGGCTTCTTCCATCAGGGCGAACGTGGTGTCTGCATCCACATTCACCGTCTCGATCGGGTCCATCTGGACCGCAACGCGCATGGTCATCAACGTGTCTCCGGGGCGCCCAGCAATTGCGGACCGGAGTTAGGGGTTTCCGCCGCCGGATCAAGAGCCGGGCGGGCTTCCCCCTCACACACTTCCGCGCGGCGCTCGCCGCGGGCAGGCAGATCGGTGGGCACACCATCGATGCGCACATAGGTGATCACTTCTTCCACCCCCTCGACCAGCGAGGCATGGCTGGACGCGCGCTCGAGCTCGGCCCGGTTGCGGGCAACGCCGAGCAGGTAGACATGGCCGGCGCGGGTCTCGACATTGAAATTGATCGAGCGGATGTTGCGGTCGGCGGCCAGGCGCGCATTCACCCGCGCCGTGATCTGGCCGTCGCGGACCCGGTTGCGGAAACCGTCGCCCGGACCGACCTCCAGCTCGTTGGCCACATTGCGCACAGCGACCGACGACCAGGCCAGGCATTCCGCCATGCGCCTGTCGGCCTCGCGCGGCACGGCGCCGGTCAGAAGGGCAATCCCCTCGGTGACCTCCACATCGACGCCATCGAGTGCATAGCCCTCGGTGCGCAGCATCGCCGCCTTGATCGAGACGGAGGCATTCGTGTCGTCCAGCTGGCGGCCGATGGAGCGCTCTTCCTGCACCGTTGAACAGGCGGTCAGCAGGGCGAGGGCAGGCAGGGCCAGAATGCGGAACATGGGGACGCTCTCCAGTCGAATCGTGCGGTTCACTCTACGCGATGGGACGCGCAAGACCACGTCCCGGTTCCCGGCCCATGTGCAGAGAAGCGTCAGATCAGGCTGACCGCGCCATCGCCGGGGACCCAGGCCGCACGATGATGCACCGGAAGCCGCCCCGGCGCGACCAGAAACAGATCGTACCGCACGAACAGCCGCCGGAAGCGCGCATCGTGCCGGGCGAGCCACAGGCTGGCGGCCCGTTCGATGCGCTGGCGCTGGCGCGGACCGACGGAGTCGCGCGCCTCGGCGACCGACGGGCGCAGCTTGACCTCGATGAAGGTGATGTACTCGCCGCGGCAGGCGACAAGATCGACCTCGCCGGCCGGCGTACGGGCGCGGCGGTCGAGCAGGCGATAGCCTTTTGCCGCCAGCCAGGCCATGGCCAGCCATTCCGCCCAGCGGCCGCGAGCCTCCGCTGCCTGCCGGGCCCGGCTCACCCCTTGTCCCGCAGCGCCAGGGCGCGGGCATAGACATCGCGTTTGGCCCAGCCGGACTGGGCGGCGATCTCGGCCGCGGCATCCTTGACCCGCATCTCCGCGAGCACGCGTTTCAGCGCCGCATCGATGCGCGCCTCGTCCCAGCCGGTCTCGCTGGGCGGGCCGATCACGATCACCACCTCGCCGCGCGGCGGACCGGCCTCGGCATAGTGTTCCGCCAGTCCGGCGAGCGTGCCGCGGCGGGCTTCCTCATGCAGCTTGGTCAGTTCGCGGCAGACGGCCGCCGGCCGGTCACCCAGCACTTTTGCCATGCTCGCCAGGGAGGCCGGCAGGCGGGAAGCGCCTTCATAGACAACCAGACTGCCCGGCGACCGGCCCATTTCCGCCAGCCAGGTCTCGCGGGCTCCGGTCTTGGGCGGCGGAAAACCGGCAAAGGTGAAACAGTCGGTCGGCAGGCCGGCAATGGTCAGCGCCGCCAGAACGGCAGACGCGCCGGGGATCGCGATCACTTTGTGGCCGGCCGCAATAACCTCGCGCGCCAGCTTGAAGCCGGGATCGGAGACGAGGGGCGTGCCGGCATCGGAGACCAGCGCGATCCGCTTTCCCGCCTCCAGCGCAGCCAGGATGTGCGGCCGGACCTTCTCGCCATTATGGTCGTGATAGGGCTGCAGTTCGGCCCGGATACCGTAGGCGTCGAGCAAGCGGCGGGAGACGCGGGTGTCCTCGGCCAGAACGCTATCGGCAGCAGCGAGCACGTCGAGGGCGCGCAGGGTGATGTCGCGCAGATTCCCGATCGGGGTGGAAACCAGGTAGAGACCGGGCTCCAGTGCTTGCCCCTTTCCACCCGGCCAGATAGCTTCGCGAGAAATTTCATCGGGTAGTCCGCTCATGCCGTCCGTCATTTTTTCGCGTTTTCATTCCTGTCTTTCCAGCATGACACAAAGCGCGGGCTTGCGCGCCTTCGCTGTCATCGGCCTTGTCGGCTTCGCCGCAGCGGCCTGCAGCACCACGCCGCCGCCCCCGCCGCCGGTCCAGCAACCGCCCGTCACCCAGCCGGAACCGGAGCCCAAGCCGGAGCCTGAACCCGAGCCGGAAGTGCGCACCGGGCTTATCCCGCCGCACATGGCCGATCGCGATCTCGTTCGCGTCGCCATCCTGCTGCCCTTCTCGGCCGAGAATGCCGGCGCCCGCACCGAGGCCCTGCGCCTCTTGCGCGCCGCAGAACTGGCGCTGTTCGAGCGCGGCAGTGGCAATCTCCTGATGATTCCCAAGGATACCCAGGGCACGCCCGAGGGCGCCCGCGCCGCCGCCATGGCGGCCGCCGGCGACGGTGCCGACATGATTATCGGCCCGCTGTTCGGCCCGGCTGTTTCCGGTGCCGCCTCGATTGCCCGCCAGGCCAATATTCCGGTCATCGCCTTCACCACGGACACGACGGTGGCGGGCGATGGCGTCTATCTGATGAGCTTCCCGCCGGAGATCGAGGTCGAACGAATTGTCGAATACGCCGCCCGCCAGGGCGTTGAACGTTTTGCCTATCTGGGTCCGCAGGACCGTTATGGCATGGCGGTCTATGATGCCCTGCAGAACAGTGCCGGGCTGAATGGCGGCTATGTCGCCGCGGATTCCTTCTATACCGGCGATGTCGAAGCCATGGCGCGCGCGTCGGCGCGCCTGGCCAGCGGTGTCTTCGAACCGCTCACTCCGGAAGAAGCACTCGAGCTGCAACGCCAGGAATGGGTGCCGGATCCCGATGCCGCTTTCCAGGCCGTGATCCTGCCCGAGGGCAGCACGCGCCTGCGCGCCCTGGGCCCGCTGCTGGTCTCGCAGAATGTCGACCCGCTGGTCGTGCGCTTCCTGGGCACCGGCCTGTGGAACGATCCGGAACTGCTGCGCGAACCGGCGCTGCATGGCGGCTGGTTTGCCGGCCCCGACCAGGCCGCCCGCGAGCGCTTCGAGACGGCCTATCGCGACGCCTATGACAGTCCGCCCTCGCGCATCGCCAGCCTGGCCTATGACGCGATGGCCCTGGCCGCACACCTCGATGGCGGCGAGCGCGGCTTCTCGCGCGCGGCGATCGAGGAAGAGCAGGGCTTCATGGGGGCAGACGGTCTGTTCCGTTTCCGCTCTGACGGGATGATCGAGCGCGGTCTGGCGATCTTCGAGATCCGCCCGCGCGGTCTGCGCGAGATCGAACCCGCACCCCTGAGCTTCGAACCGCAGGCCTTCTAGGGTACGAGTTCGCCGGAAACCCTGTCGGCCAGAAGACGGCCGGCGGCGGTCAGGCGTATCCGCGAACCGGCCTGTTCCACCATGCCCTGGCGCACCATGCGCGCCAGACCGTCCGGGTTGACCCCGCCGCCGGTAGTGGCGTGCAGATGGTGGATGTCCAGCCCGTCTGCCAGGCGCATCCCCATCAGGATGCGTTCGGCGATCTCGTCCGCGACCGCAAGCGCTTCCTCGCCCGCAATGCCGCTGCCGGTCCCTGCGACACGGCGGATATAATCGGCCGGGCGCCGGGCCGCTTCTGTCGCCGCTCGCCCGCCCGCGCTGGCGCGTCCGATACGGCCATGGGCCCCCGGGCCGATACCGATCCAGTCGCCGCCCTCCCAGTAGAGCCGGTTGTGAACCGACTGGTCGGCGCGGCTGCGGGCATGATTGGAGATTTCATAGCCTTCAAACCCGGCGTCCGCGCACAGGCTTTCGGTCAGTTCGTAGAGGTCGGCGGCAAAGTCCGGCGGCGCGTCCAGCTGTTCGCCGCGGCCGGCGCGCTTTCCGAAGGCCGTACCCGGCTCGATGGTCAGCTGGTAGGGCGAGATATGCCCGACACCGCTGGCCAGCGCCTCGCCGAGCTCGGCTGCCCAGTCATCCGCCGTCTGGCCGGCGCGGGCATAGATCATGTCGAGCGAGACACGGGCGAAATCGCGCTGGGCGGCGTCGATCGCCCGGCGCGCCAGTGAGGCGTCATGGTCCCGGCCGAGCGAGACCAGTGCCTGATCGTCAAAGCTCTGCACGCCCAGCGACAGCCGGTTGATGCCCGCCGAGGCCAAGCCGGAAAATCCGTCGATATCCTTGGGATTGGCTTCCAGACCGATTTCCGCGCCGCCGGCGAAGCCCCACAGACGCTCTGCCTCACCGATCACGGCGGCGAGCTGCTGCGGGGTCATCAGGGATGGCGTGCCGCCGCCGAAATGCAGGCTGGCGAGCGGCCGGGCGCCGGTGCGGGTGCGCCAGTGCGCCATATCGGCCAGCATGGCCGCCAGAAGCGCCTCGTCATCGCCCTTCGGCCGGTAGACGTTGAAGTCGCAATAGGGACAGATACGGGCACAATAGGGCCAGTGCACATACAGCCCCAGCGCATTGCCGAGGCCGGAGGCCGGCCCGTCACTCACGATCCGAATTCCGCTGCGATCATCGCGGCCAGGGCGCGGGCGCGATGGCTGAGTTCGCGTTTTTCCTCCGGCGCCATCTCGCCGAAGGTGCGGCTCTCGCCCGCCGGGCAGAAGACCGGGTCATAGCCGAAACCGCCCGTGCCGCGCGGCGGCCAGACGATGGTTCCAGCCACCTCACCGCGATAATGGCTGATCGATCCGTCAGGCCGGGCGAGGGCAATCACGCTGACAAAGCGCGCCGTACGGTCCGCCGCCTCGCCCAGTTCGTCATGGACCCGCTGCATGGCCCGGCCGAAATCGCGGGGCTCGCCGGCCCAGCGGGCCGAATAGATGCCGGGCGCTCCGTCCAGCGCATCGACGGCCAGTCCGGAATCGTCCGCCAGGCAGACAAGCCCCGTCGCCTCGCACGCGGCACGCGCTTTCAGCGCAGCATTACCCTCGAATGTCGGCTCGGTTTCTTCGGGTTCAGGAAGCTCGAGTTCGGCAGCGCTTTTCAGGGCGATCCCGCGGGGTAGGAGAATGTCCCGCAACTCCTTGATCTTGCCCGCATTATGGCTTGCGAGAACCCAGGTTTCACCGTCTGAAATCACCATTATTCCGGTCCTCTTTTATCGCCTTTCGAAAAATTCATATCGAAAAACGATATTTTTCGCTTGCGCACCCGCCGCCTCTCGTTTATCGATAAACAACAAGGACGGGAGACACCGTCCCGCGTACCACGAATGACAACGGTAATTGGTCAGATTAAAGCAGAAAGGAAACAGTCAAATGGTCAGGTCCGGAAATTCGAGCATGCAGGTCGTCGCGTCCATCGCGGTCAATGCCATGCTGCTGATCTCGGTTGCCGCCGGCGCGTTCTACGCGATTGCACCGGTTGCTGCATGATTGCTACTGACGGGTGAGGCCTGACGGGCGGACGCGCCGCTCACAGGCCTCATTCGCAAGCCGCATTGCCTATGGGAAGGGGCGGGCATGAAAACACTGGGCCAAGGATCGCTCGCATCCATTGTGAAGATCATCCTGGATGTCGTCTGGTATCTGGGCTGGGTCCTGCTGAGTTTCGCCGCGCTGGTCCTTCTGGCAGCCGCTGCCACGCTCGTCATGGATTTCCTCGGCTATTCGCCGGGTGTTGTAACAGAGCTTTTCCAGTCGATCCGCGAACACGGATGGCTTTTCCCGCTGCTGGTCACCGAGATTATCGCCTTCATGATCGTGATCGACCGGCTGCGCCGCATTTCCTCGACCCTGATCGCGGGGGACCCCTTTGTGCCGGAAAATGCCGGACACCTGCGGGTCATTGCGATCGCCATCGCCGGCTACCAGGTTCTGCGTCACGTCACGCAGGGGGCCGTTGCGATGCTGCTGACCATCATGGACCAGCCCGTTCTGGGCGGTCTGGAACTCACGGCGACGGCGAATATCGACCTGGGCGCCTGGTTTGCGGTGGCAGCGCTGCTGGTACTCGCGGAGATCTTCCGCGAAGGTGCGAAAATGCGCCAAGAACAGAAACTCACGATTTAGGGAGGCGCCTTTCATGCCCATTCGCGTCACCCTGGACCGTATGCTCCTCGAGCGCCGCATGTCGCTGACCGAATTGTGCGACCGTGTCGGCATCACCATGGCCAACCTGTCCATCCTCAAGACGGGCAAGGCCAAGGCCGTGCGCTTCTCCACGCTGGAGGCGCTGTGCCGCGAACTCGACTGCCAGCCGGGCGACCTGCTGAGCTTCGATGATGACGAGGATGAAGACGGGCGCGACGCCGCCGAATAGGCGCGGGCGTTCCTGGCAGAACACGAAACTTCGCCGTCCCTCATACCGGCGAAGCAGACGGCGGGGGTGGGCCTGCACGGAAGACCCTCCCTCACGGAAGGGGCCCTTCCCAAGGAGCCCGTGCGGGCCATTTCCAGCCCCCCAGCGCACTCCCGCCGTCTGTCTCTATGCTCGCAAGTCGCAGCAATTTCTGCAGGATAACGCGGCCGGCCGCGCTGGCAAGCGCGTTGACGCCACGCACCGCTTCCCCCGGACCCCGTTCCGGGGCCTGGAATCTGCCTGCGATTATCGCTTCACGGAACCGACGGCAGGCCCCGGAATGCGCTGTGCGCCGCCGGAGAAAGCCCGACTGGCGTTAGCCCTTCAACGCCGCCAGCTGTGCCGCGCACAGGTCGGTCACACCCGCTTTAGCCAGCGCGAAGAGTTCATGGAAATCGCTTTCCGGGATCGGCTTGTCCTCGGCGGTCGCCTGGATCTCGACAATGCCGCCGGTATTGGTGAGGACGAAATTGGCGTCGGCCTCGGCGCGGCGGTCTTCCTCGTATTCCAGATCGAGGCGGGTTTCCCCGTCGATCACGCCACAGGAAATCGCCGCGAGCTGGCCGTGCACCGGATCGGCTTTCAGCAGACCTTCCTCGATCAGATAGCCGGTGGCCTGTTTCAGGGCGACCCAGGCGCCGGTAATGGCCGCCGTGCGGGTGCCGCCATCGGCCTGGATGACATCGCAGTCGACCGTGATCTGGCGTTCGCCCAGGGCCTTGAGGTCGACCACGGCGCGCAGGGAGCGGCCGATCAGACGCTGGATTTCCTGGGTGCGGCCAGACTGTTTGCCGGCCGCCGCTTCGCGGCGTCCGCGGGTGTGCGTGGCACGCGGCAGCATGCCGTATTCCGCCGTCACCCAACCCTTGCCGCCACCGCGCAGCCACGGCGGAACGCTGTCTTCGATGCTCGCCGTGCACAGCACGTGCGTGCCGCCGAAGCGGGCCATGCAGGAGCCTTCGGCATAGACGGAAACACCGGCTTCCAGGCTGATCTCGCGCATTGCGTCGCGGGCGCGTCCGAAGGGTCTCATGCGTCTCTCCACGTCTTGATACCGGCCGCTCCTAGCGGCATGTGCGCATCGCTTCAAGCGCCGCGGCAGGAATGGAAGACAGGATTAGAGAATTGAACCGGCGCAAACCCGCGATTAATTGAGAGGCATGGCTGATACGCGACCCGAATCGACCCTGGCGGCCCTGGACGGACGGATGCGCACGATCTTTCGCGAGATCGTGGAGGCCTATCTGCGCTCCGGCGAGCCGGTCGGCTCGCGCACCCTGTCGCAGACCGGCAATCTGTCGCTGTCGCCGGCCTCGATCCGCAATACCATGTCCGACCTGGCCCAGATGGGCCTTCTGACCGCGCCGCATTCCAGCGCCGGCCGCATGCCGACCCATGCCGGCCTGCGGCTGTTCGTCGACGGGCTGTTGCAGGTCGGCCAGCTGACCGAGGACGAGCGCAAGGCGATCGAGGGCAAGGTGACCCGCTCGGGCCGCACCCAGCAGGACCTTCTCTCGGAAGCCTCCTCCCTGCTGTCGGGCCTGGCGGGCGGGGCCGGCCTCGTTGTCACGCCCAAGCGCGAGGCACCGCTGCGGCATGTCGAATTCGTGCCCCTCTCTCCGCAGGAAGTGCTGGCGGTCCTCGTCTTCGAGGACGGCACGGTGGAGAACCGGCTGATGCGCGCGCCGGACGGCATGCCGCCGGTCACGCTGATCGAGGCGGGCAATTATCTCTCCGCCCGGCTGAAGGGCCGTTCCCTCGCCGAGGCGCGCAAGGCGATCGAGGCCGAGATCGCCCAGCGCCGCTCCCAGCTGGACAGTGCCGCAGAAGACCTGGTCAAGCAGGGCCTGGCCGACTGGTCCGGCGGCTCGGCCGAGCGCGCCCTGATCGTACGCGGCCAGGCGCGGCTGCTGGAAAGCGTCGATGCGGCAGGCGATCTGGAGCGTATCCGCCTGCTGTTCGAGGATATCGAACGCAAGGAGGAGCTGATCACCCTGCTGGACAAGGCCCGAGACGGCGATGGCGTGCGCCTGTTCATCGGCGCCGAGAACCCGCTTTTCAGTCTGTCGGGTTCAAGCGTGATCGTGGCTCCCTATATGAATTCCGACCAGGAAATCATCGGGGCGCTGGGTGTAATTGGCCCCACCCGTTTGAACTATGCGCGTGTTATCCCCCTTGTCGACTACACCGCCCGTGTCGTCGGACAGATCCTCGACGGCACGCGATCTTGAGAGTGAAAGCGAATGAGCGAGACCGAAAACAGCAAGCCTGAAGACAACGGCCAGCCCGAAACGGAAGACGCCGCCGCGACCCCGCAAGCGGGCGCGGAGGACACGGCCGGCGAGACCGGTGCCGATGCGTCGCCGGAAGATGCGATCGTGAAGCTGACGGCCGAGCTGGACTCCATGCGCGACAAGCTGTTGCGCGCCCTGGCCGAGGCCGAGAATACCCGCCGCCGGGCCGAACGCGATGTCGCCGATGCCCGCAGCTATGCGGTATCCAGCTTTGCCAAGGACATGCTGGACGTGTCCGACAATCTGTCGCGGGCGGTCGGCGCCGTCGATCCGGCGACGCTGGACGGCGCACCGGACGCGGTGAAGAACCTCGTGGAAGGCGTGGCGATGACGGAGAAGGCCCTGCTCTCCAAGATGGAGCGGCATGGCGTGAAGAAGGTCGATCCCCAGCCGGGTGACGCCTTCGACCCGCACCGCCACCAGGCCGTCGCCCAGATCCCGTCCGACCAGCCCAATGGCCGCATCGCCTCGGTGATGCAGACCGGTTTCGTCATCGGCGAACGCACCCTGCGCGCTGCCATGGTCGCCGTCTCGGCGGGCAATCCGTCCGGCGATGGCCATGCATCAGGCGGCAACGGCGTCGACGTCACCGCCTGACCGGACAGCGGATCAAACATCACCTGTTTTCACCGCGCCCCCTCGCAAGGGGCGCGGCGGCAGTCCATGATGGCCCCGTCATGAAACAGGATTGAAAATCATGTCGATGCTGCCGCAATGGGCGATGGACGCGCTGAACATCCTGACCCAGCTCTTTGTGCTGGCGCTGGGGGCTGCGGCGCTGGCGATGATCGTCATGTATATCGTTGATCGCGCGCAGACCGCCGACGCGGTGCGCCGCAACTATCCGCTGGTCGGCCGGTTCCGGAACCTGTTCACGACGCTGGGCGAGTTCTTCCGCCAGTATTTCTTCGCCATGGACCGCGAGGAACTGCCGTTCAACCGCGCCGAGCGCGACTGGGTCTACCGATCGGCGCGGGGCGAGGGCGGCACCGTGCCGTTCGGCTCCACCAAGCCGATGGACAAGGTCGGCACGGCGCTTTTCGTCAATTGCGCCTTCCCGCTGCTCGACGATCATGCCGCCGCCACCGAACCCCTGCGCATCGGGCCGCATGCCCGCAAACCCTATGACGCGCCCTCCTTCTTCAATATTTCCGGCATGAGCTATGGCGCGCTGTCGAAACCGGCGGTGCGCGCGCTGTCGCGCGGTGCGGCCAAGGCCGGGATCTGGCTGAATACCGGCGAGGGCGGGCTCTCGCCCTGGCATCTGGAAGGCGGCTGCGACATCGTCTTCCAGATCGGCACCGCCAAGTATGGCGTGCGCAATGCGGAAGGCGGGCTGGACGATCAGCGCCTGCGCGACATGGCCGGTATCGATGCGGTAAAGATGATCGAGCTGAAGCTCTCCCAGGGCGCCAAGCCGGGCAAGGGCGGCATCCTGCCGGCCGAAAAAGTGACGGCAGAAGTCGCGGAAATCCGGGGCATTCCGGTCGGCGAAGCCTCGATCTCACCCAATCGCCACCCCGAATTCGACGATGTCGACGGCCTCCTCGACATGATCGGGCATATCCACGAAGTCACCGGCAAGCCGGTCGGACTGAAGGCGGTGATCGGCGCCTATGGCTGGATCGAGGACATGTGCGAGGCGATCACGCGCCGCGGCACGGAAAGCGCACCCGACTTCTTCACCATCGACAGCGGCGATGGCGGCACCGGCGCAGCGCCGATGGCGCTGATGGACAATGTCGGCCTGACAATCCGCGAAAGCCTGCCCATAGTGGTCGATATTCTCGACCGCTACGGCCTGCGCGGCCGGGTGCGGGTGATCGCGACGGGCAAGCTGCTGCTGCCGGGTGCTGTGGCCTGGGCGCTGGCGGCCGGCGCCGATTTCGTCCAGTGCGGCCGCGGCTTCATGTTCTCGCTGGGCTGTATCCAGGCGATGAAGTGCCACCGCAATACCTGTCCAACCGGGGTCACTACGCACGACAAGCGCCTGCAGCGCGGTCTCGTGGTCACCGACAAGGCCGAACGCGTCGCCCGCTATGCCGACACGATCCGCAGCCATGTCGAGATGATCGCGCATTCCTGCGGTGTCGCCGAGCCGCGGCAATTGCGCCGCAAGCATGTGCGGATCATCCAGGAAAACGGCCGTTCGCTGCCGATGAGCGCGATCGACTTCATGCCGCCGCCCGATGGCCGCAACCGCCCCGGCGACATGCCGTCACAGCCCTGACGAAAGCGTAATCAGCCTTACACGGGCGTGACAGGTCTCGACCGCCAGTTTGACAGAATTGATCTGTTTTTCGGGGGGAATGGCATGCTGGGACTGATCGCACTTCTCGCGCTTGGGGCGCCGCCGGCCGAACCGCTGGCGCTCTACGCCCGGGCCCGCGCGACCATCGAAACCCATGGCGACACACTCTGGCCGGGCTTCGCCGATGCGCCCTTCCGGATGCTGCTGAACGATGGCGAGCGGGAGTTTCTGGTCTGCGGCGATACACCGGACGGGTTCGAACCGGCCGGGACGGATCCCGTGACCGGCTGTTCCCTTGCCGCGCGCGACGCCCGGTTCGGGCCGAACCTGCTGGCCACTTTCCCGCTGTTCGGGGTCAGCACGATCGTGATCGGCACGCCGGAAGAGACCGGACAGAGCCCGCGCGCCTGGCAGCAGACTGTCCTGCACGAGCACATGCACCAGTTCCAGGACACACATCCCGCCGCCAGCTATGCCGCCGTTCAGGCGCTGGACCTGCATGGCGGTGACGAGACCGGCATGTGGATGCTGAACTATCCTTTCGCCTACGACGATCCGGCAACCGCCGAGGCAGGGCGTGCCCTGGCCGATGCGGCCCTGGCAGCGCTCGACGCAGAGCCGGACGGGTTCGACGCGGCCTTCGATGCCTATGCCGCCGCCCGCGCAGCCTTCATCGCCCGCCTGAGCGATGCCGATCATCGCTATTATGAATTCCAGGTCTGGAAAGAGGGGGTTGCGCGCTGGGCCGAGCTGGCGCTGGCCCGCCTTGCGGATGACAGCGACGAGACCGCACGCCAGGAGGCCCGGCTGCGCCAGGAATTGCGCGAACTGTCACTGCCGGACTGGCAGCGCGTCGCCTTCTATGCGCTGGGCTCGGCCGATGCCGAACTGCTCGAACGCCGGGGTGCTGCCTGGCGGGAAGCCTATTTCGACTACCCCTTCCGGCTCGACACCCATTTTGTCTCTGCCGGCGCCCGCTGAACCGGCGCCGGCAAAGACCTGTGTCTGCCAGATTAGCAGGCGCGGTATTCGCCATCCCGCCAGTAGGTACAGCCGTCACGCTCGTCGACATAGTATTCGCGGCGCGCGCGCTCATCGTAATAGAGGCGGGAATGGCTGGGATTGTTCTGGTTCCATGCACAGCCGCCCTGGGACCGGCATCCGGCATAGGCACCCCCCGCCGCACCGATCACGCCGCCGATGATGGCGCCGGTCTCGGCATCGCCGGAGCCGGTATTATTGCCGATAATGGCGCCCGCCGCCGCGCCCAGCGCGCCGCCGGTGATCGCCCCCTGGGTGGTGGCCCCGCAGGCCGTCAGGCCCAGTGCGAGAACACTCACTGCAAACGCTTTCGAGATCATGCTCGTCTCCCTGTCGCACCCGGCACGGTCCGGCCGTCTGCCGGGGCATCGCGAGCGGGTGGAGATGCCATTCTGCCCGCAATTGCATGACTGCGCCATGAACCAACAGGTCGCAGGGCGCACAAAAAACGCCGGGAGCGGAAACTCCCGGCGTTCGACCGGCAAGGGGTACCGGTGATGTCTGTGGCGTTCGGGTTCAGCAGGCGCGGTATTCGCCGTTGCGCCAATAGGTGCAGCCGTCGCGATCGTTGACGTAGTAATACCGGTTGGCGCGGCGATCGAGATAGAGCTGCGAATGGTTGGAATTGCTCTCGTTCCAGCGGCAGCCGCCCTCTTCGCGGCACCCGGAATAGGCACCGGCCGCTGCGCCGACGGCACCGCCGATCAGGGCACCGGTCTGGGCATCGCCCGAGCCGGTATTGTTACCGATAATCGCGCCCGCAGCCGCGCCCATGGCGCCGCCGGCAGCCGCATTTCGCGTGGTGGCACCGCAGGCCGTAACGGTCAGGGCGGCAGCACTGACGATCAGAAGTGTCTTCATCATGGCGTCCAGTCTCCCGTGTATTGTTCGACACCGGATGCAACGCCCGGACGCAGGACCCGTTCCATGGACCGGCGATTTTGCCGGCGCCGCAGGCGCTCAGGCCGGCGTCACCCGCCGCATCGTCAGATTGATGCGTCCACCGCCGGGAAAGACGTCTTCCGGCAAGAGGGTGGACGTGCCCGGATAGATCCGGTCGACACCGTGATAGCTGCGCCGCGAGGCCCCGCCGAGCACCACGACATCGCCCGAGGACAGCACCATGGAGACCGTCTTGCCGCGCCGCGTGGTGCCGCCGATCCGGAAGCGGGCCTTGTCCCCCAGCGAGACCGAGACGACGGCCGCATCGGTCGCCGCCTCGTCGCTGTCGACATGCAGGCCCATGCGGCTGCCCGGCGCATACCAGTTCACCAGGCAGGCTTCCGGCGGCGCGGGATAGCCGGACACGGCATTCCACAGGTCCAGCAATGCTGCCGGCAGGGGCGGCCAGGGGGCGCCGGTTTCCGGATGCGCGGGCTCGTAGCGATAGCCGCGCGCCTGGTCGGTGACCCATCCCAGCGGGCCGAAATTCGTCATCTTCACCGAGAGGGGCTGGCCCGTGCGCGGCATGGAGGGCCGCCAGAAGGGCGCCGTCGCGGCCGCCTCGACGACGGCCGCCATCAGGTCCGACTGGGCCGTCCGGTCGAAATGACCGGGCAGAAAGCGAAAACCGGGCAGAGGCGGGGCGGGCGCGTCCATGCCCCCAACATGGCGCGCCGCAGGCCGCGCTTCCACCCGGAATTCATCCCCCGGCAATCATCCCCTGTCGACCGCCGGCGGGCGCGTTGCTGCGACACCCGCCGGCGGCCGTCCCAAACGCCTAACGCGCGCCGGAACCGGTGAAGTCGAGCCGCATCTCGCCGTTGTTCAGCTGGACATTGCGGGATTCCCGGCGTCCATCGGGATAGATCACCTCGACGAAGGCCTCGGTGTAGACCGTGTTCATGCTGGCCGAGAATTCGCCGGGCGAAGCGACGCCCGGGCGATGACGGGTGATGTGGAAGGTGTGCGTCAGCGGTGTCGTGCCGATGAAGTTCATCGAGGTCGTGTCCCGTCCGGCCGGAATCGAGCCCATCACATCCGTCGAATTGACGCCGACCGAGCGGTGGCCGGTCAGCGACATGTAGACCTCGGCCCCCGGTTCCGGCGTGGTGACGATGAAGGTCTGCTGCGGCAGAATCACCGAACAGGCGGACATAATTAATGAGAGCGCTGCGACAACAGGCAGCATCAGGCGTCTGGCGATCATTCTCCCCCCTCGGGCCGCCGGGCCCTGTCCTTGAAAACCCGTACGGTTTATTGGGGGCTTGCACGGTAGGCCATTCGGCGATCGACGAAGACGCGGGGGATTTTCTGCGGTTCGCGCCGCCGCGACACCCCGTCCCTGCAATGGACGCGTCTGCGGCCTTGCGCTTGCAGTCATCCCTCCCTAAATCGCCCACCAAGCGCGGGGTTATTCCCCGAACATGCGTGAACCACTCCGGTGTCGGCATCACCGGATATTCAATGACGATCCCGAAGGGGACGGTGAACGGCATCCGGTACGCTTGCGACAAGGTCCTGATGCGCCGAACCGGTCCCGCTTGGAAAAAACGGAGAGACGATCAATGAGCAAGGTCATCGGCATCGACCTGGGTACCACCAACTCCTGTGTGGCCGTTATGGAAAACGGACAGGCCAAGGTCATCGAGAATTCCGAAGGCGCGCGGACGACCCCGTCCGTGGTCGCGTTCACCCAGGACGGCGAGCGCCTGATCGGCCAGCCGGCAAAGCGCCAGGCCGTCACCAACCCGGACTACACCTTCTTCGCCATCAAGCGCCTGATCGGCCGCATGATGGACGACCCCACGGTCAAGAAGGACATCGACATGGTGCCCTACAAGATCGTGCCGTCGGACAATAACGACGCCTGGGTGCAGGGCCGCGACAAGAAGTATTCCCCGTCCGAGATTTCCGCCTTCACGCTGCAGAAGATGAAGGAAACCGCGGAAAGCTATCTCGGCGAGAAGGTCGAGAAAGCGGTCATCACCGTCCCGGCCTATTTCGACGACGCCCAGCGCCAGGCCACCAAGGACGCCGGCAAGATTGCCGGTCTTGAAGTCCTGCGCATCATCAACGAGCCGACCGCGGCCGCGCTGGCGTATGGTCTCGACAAGGGCGAGAACAAGACGATCGCCGTGTTCGACCTCGGCGGCGGTACGTTCGACGTCTCCATCCTGGAAATCGGCGACGGTGTCTTCGAAGTGAAGGCCACGAACGGCGACACCTTCCTGGGCGGTGAGGACTTCGACCTGCGTATCGTCGAATACCTCGCAGACGAGTTCAAAAAGGAAAACGGCATCGACCTGAAGCAGGACAAGCTGGCCCTCCAGCGCCTGAAGGAAGAAGCCGAGAAGGCCAAGAAGGAACTCTCCTCGGCCACCTCCTATGAAGTGAACCTGCCCTTCATCACCGCCGATGCCTCGGGTCCCAAACACCTGAACATCAAGCTGTCCCGCGCCAAGCTGGAAGCGCTGGTCGACGATCTGGTCAAGCGCACCCTGGAGCCCTGCAAGAAGGCGCTCAAGGATGCCGGCCTGTCGGCGTCCGACATCGACGATATCGTCCTGGTCGGCGGCATGACCCGCATGCCCAAGGTGCAGGAAGCCGTGAAGGGCTTCTTCGGCAAGGACCCGCACAAGGGTGTGAACCCGGACGAGGTGGTCGCCATGGGTGCCGCCATCCAGGCCGGCGTTCTGCAGGGTGATGTGAAGGACGTGCTGCTGCTCGACGTGACCCCGCTGTCGCTGGGTATCGAGACGCTGGGCGGTGTCTTCACCCGCCTGATCGAGCGCAACACCACGATCCCGACCAAGAAGTCGCAGGTCTTCTCGACCGCCGACGACAACCAGACCGCCGTCACCATCCGGGTTTCCCAGGGTGAGCGCGAGATGGCCGCCGACAACAAGCTGCTGGGCCAGTTCGACCTGGTCGGCATCCCGCCGGCCCCGCGCGGCCTGCCGCAGATCGAGGTCACTTTCGACATCGACGCCAACGGCATCGTCAACGTGTCGGCCAAGGACAAGGCGACCGGCAAGGAACAGGCGATCCGGATCCAGGCATCCGGCGGTCTGTCCGACGACGATATCGAACAGATGGTCAAGGACGCCGAGGCGAATGCCGAGGCTGACAAGAAGAAGAAGGAACTGGCCGAGGCCCATAACGGCGCCGAAGCCATGATCCACCAGACCGAGAAACAGCTCGAGGAGTTCGGCGACAAGGTGCCGGCTGCCGACAAGGAAGCCATTGAAACGGCCCTGTCCGAGCTGAAAGCGGTCAAGGATGGCGAGGATGTCGAAGCCATCCAGCAGAAGACCCAGGCCCTCGTCCAGGCCGCGATGAAGCTGGGTGAGGCGATGTATGCCGCCCAGCAGTCCGAAGGCGCCGAAGGCGGTGAAGCCGCCTCCGAGGAGTCCTCGGACGATGACGTGGTCGACGCGGAGTTCTCCGAAGTCGACGACGAAAACAAGAAGGACGGCTAAGGTCCGGTGATCCGGAGCGGCACGCGTTCACGCGGCCGCTCCGGGCCCGCCGGCCCAGGAGTGCCACATGGCCCGTCCCGACCCGATTTCCGCACCTTTCGGTGCCTTTGCGCTTCCCGAGCTGGCGGAGCGATTCCGGCGCCTCCCCATGTCCCTTCCGCTCGACGGCCTGCGCCGCGGCGCGGAGACCGTGGTGCGGCGGACCCTGATGTCCGGCGGCCGCGACATCGCCGATGTCGAGGTGTTCCCCGGCCAGTTCGCCCGTCTGCACCTGCGCGACAATCGCTGCGAAAAGCGCGTCTTTGCCGGTGCACGCACCTGGGACGATGCGGAACGGGCCGAGATCCGCGCCCGCATTGCCGCCCACAGCGCCGATACCCCCTTCAATTTCGTCGATGCCGGCGCCAATGCCGGTCTCTACACCCTGTCGGTTCTGGCAGACGGAAAGACGCTGGGGCGGCCGGTGACGGTGGTGGCGATCGAGCCGGACACGGAAAACCGGCGGCGGCTGGAATTCAATCTGCGATCGTCGGGCGCCGAAGGCGTGACGGTCGTGCCCTGTGCGCTGGGCGCCGAGGCGGGTGAAGCCCGCATGGTGCAGTCCGGCAGGAACCGGGGCGAAGTGCATGTCGAAACCGGCGGCGAGGGCGACACGGTCGCCATGCGTCCGCTGCAGGCCGTGCTGGAAGAGGCCGGCATTGCGCGCGTCGATGTCATGAAGATCGACATCGAGGGCTATGAGGCTCCGGTTCTGGAGGCTTTCTTTGCCCGGGCGCCGCGCACGCTGTGGCCCGGCATGATCCTGATCGAAACGCGGCACGAGGCCGCGATCCATGACGGCGCCGCGGGCCTGTGTCTTGCACAGGGCTATACGCTGGCGCGGCAGATGCGGCAGAACGCGGTACTGGTTCTGTCCCACGGTAAAGCTTGATGAGTAAACGCGACTATTACGAGACACTCGGTGTCGACCGGACGGCAGACGAAAAGGCGCTGAAGAGCGCCTATCGCAAGCTGGCGATGCAATATCACCCGGACAAGAATCCGGGCGATGCGGAGGCCGAGGCCAAGTTCAAGGAAGTCGGCGAGGCCTATGCCATCCTGTCCGACAAGGACAAGCGCGCCGCCTATGACCGCATGGGCCACGCCGCTTTCGAGCATGGCGGCATGGGCGGCGGCCAGGGCCCGTTCGGCGGTGGCGCCGGCGCGGCCGAGTTTGCCGACATTTTCGAACAGGTCTTCGGCGAAGCCTTCGGCATGGGCGGAATGGGCGGCGGACGCCGGGGCGGCGGACGCAGCCATGGTCCCGCCCGCGGTGCCGATCTGCGCTATGATCTGGAAATCGCGCTGGAAGACGCCTTCAACGGCAAGGAAGCGACCATCAAGGTCCCCACGGCGATGCATTGCGAGCGCTGCGACGGGCAGGGCAATGAGCCGGGTACCGAGCTGGAGACCTGCGGCACCTGTGGCGGCGCCGGCCGGATCCGCCGCTCCCAGGGCTTCTTCACCATGGAACAGACCTGTCCGCATTGCGGCGGGCGCGGCCAGTACGTGAAAACCCCCTGCCAGGACTGCGACGGCGTCGGCCGGGTCCGCAAGACCCGCACGCTGAATGTCACCGTTCCGGCCGGCGTCGAGGACGGTACGCGCATCCGTCTTGCCGGCGAGGGCGAAGCGGGGGCCCGGGGCGGTCCGCGCGGCGATCTCTACATCTTCATTTCCGTCAGGCCGCACGAGATTTTCGAGCGCGACGGACCCAATCTTTACTGCCGCACGCCGGCCTCCATGGTGCAGGCCGCGCTGGGCTGTTCCATCGAAGTGCCGACGATCGAGGGCGGCAAGGCCGAGATGAAAATCCCCGAAGGCGCCCAGACCGGACGCCGCATGCGCCTGCGCGGCAAGGGCATGCCCCGCCTGCGCGGCGGCCCGCGCGGCGACATGATTGTCGAGCTGTTCGTGGAAACCCCGCGCAATCTGTGCGACCGCCAGAAAGAGCTCCTGAAGGAGTTCTGCGATCTCTCCGGCGAGGGCTGCAATCCCGACAGTGCGGGTTTCTTCAACAAGGTCAAACAGTTCTGGGACGATGTGACGACCGATGACGGTCGTCCCAACGCCAACTGATCCACCGCACGCAATCCGCGTGACACCCTGCGCCGCAACGGCGTAGGGTTCGCGCATGGATACCCGGCCGGACACGACTGCCCCTGCTGACACGCCCGCGGACGCGGCGCATTTCGAACCCTTCGAGATGCGGCTCTATCGCGTCTCGCCGCTGGGCCCGCTCCTGACAACGCTGGCGCTGTTCGTGCTGGTCTATGGCGCTTTCGTGCTGATCGCCGAAACCACCCGCCAGCCGTCACTTTTCCATGTCAGCGCGGCCGGCGAAATCGTGCTGGTGCAGGTCGCCTGGATCGCGCTGGTCCTGTCGCTGATCTTCACCGCCGGCATTGCCTTTACCGAATTCAGCCGCCGCATGTGGCAGGCCGAGACCGATGCCCTGGTCGCCGCCCTCGAACCGGCCGGCGCCGACAGTGCAAATGCTTTCGCCCTGGGCATTCCGCGCAGCTGGAGCCGGCGCTATGCGCTGATGTTCTTCGCCGGAGCCGCCGCGGGTCTTGCCTTCAACGGCATGATCATCCTCACCAGCAATTTCACCTTCGCCAGCTATCTCCGCTCGGTCGGTCTGTGGTTTGTCCTGGTCTCGCCGGTTCTGTACGGGATCGGCTTCCGCGCCGGGATCGATCTGGCGCGCGAGAGTGCGGCCATCAAACAGCTGATCCGCGACCATCTGGCGATCGATCTCTTCCATCTCGACCGGCTGGACGTGTTCGGCCGGATCGGGCTGCGCGCCGCGCGGTCCTGGCTGATCATGGCCGGTATCCTGCTGCTTTTCCTGATCAATCCGAACCGGCCCGACGCGCTGTTCGACGCCACCCAGTTGTGGATCACCGTGCCCGTGGTCGCGGCCTCGATTGCCGGCGGCGTCATCGTGCTGACCAGCGCGCTGCACCCGGTGCACACCAAGATCCGCGCCGCCAAACAGGCCGAGCTCGACCGCATCCATGCCGAGATGGCCCGGGTGCGCGAGCGGGCACTGGCCGGCGATGCCGGGGCCGCCTCGGCCCTGGCCGGTTTGACCGATTACGAGATCTGGGTGAATGCGCGGCCGGAATGGCCGGTCTCGGCCGGTGTGACGACGCGCTTCTCGCTGTATGTACTGATCCCGGTCATTCCCATCATCGGGTCCTATGTGTTTGAAAAGCTGGCCGATCAGTTTGTTTCCGGAGGGGGAGTATGAGCCAGGTCATCCGTGTAGCGCTTCTGGGTGTGACCGGGCGCCTGGGCCGGGCCATCGGCCGGGCGGTCCTGCATGCACCCGATTTCGCCCTGACAGGCGCCGTCGTGCGCGCCGGATCGTCCTCGGAAGGCGAAGATGTCGGCGAGTGGCTGACCGGTTCGCCCTGCGAGTGCATCGCGACGGTCGCGCTAGAGGAGGCGGTCCGTGACGCCGATATCGTGCTCGATGCCAGCCTGCCGCGCATGACGGTGGCCACGGCAGAGCGCCTGGCCGGCTGGAACGGTCCGCCCCTGGTCAGCGGTGTGACCGGGTTCGGCGCGGACGAGCAGGCCCGGCTGGCTGACGCCGCCCGCCGCCTGCCCATTCTCTCGACGGGGAATTTCTCGCTCGGCGTCGCCCTGGCCGAAGCCCTGGTGCGCCAGGCTGCCGGGCGGCTGCGCGCCCATGACTGGGATATCGAGGTCGAGGAGACCCATCACCGCATGAAGCCCGACGCGCCCTCGGGCACCGCGCTGTTGCTGGGCCGGGCCGCGGCCGAGGCGCGCGGCGAGGATCTTGACGCCGTCGCGACACCGGGACGCCATGGCACGACCGGTCCGCGCAAGCCGGGCACGATCGGTTTTTCCGCCACCCGCGGCGGCACCATTATCGGCGAACATGCCGTGCGTTTTCTGGGCGATATGGAAGAGATTTCCATCTCCCACCGCGCTTTCGACCGCTCTATCTTCGCCGCCGGAGCGCTGGAAGCCGCGCGCTGGATGTCGAACACGGGCGAGGGCCGGCTGGCCGGTCTCTACTCCATGCAGGACGTCATCGCCGGCGGGTGACAGGGTTTGTCAGGACTTGTGTGACAGGCCTCGACCTGCGTTGCACGTGAAACATGCCGGAGACGGCACCGGCCGGCCCCAGCTTGCGCAGGGTCCGAAATCCTGACATCATCCCGCCAGATCAGCCGGCCTCAAGGCCATATTTCAGGGGGTGTCAGTGCGCAGGGCCGAACGTCTCATCCGCATCGTGCAGGCCTTGCGGGAAGCGGCGCCCGGCGCCGTGACCGCCCATGACATGGGCAAGCGGTTCGAGGTTTCCGAGCGCACCATCTATCGCGACATCGCCCATCTGATCGGCTCCGGCGCGCCCATCGATGGCGAAGCCGGTGTCGGCTATGTGCTGCGCCCCGGTTTCGACCTGCCGCCGCTCACCTTCTCCTATGAACAGCTCGACGCGCTCGCCCTGGGCGCGCGCCTGGTCAAGGCGACCGGCGACAAGGACCTGGCCATGGCCGCCGCCGAGGCGCTGGGCAAGATCGAGCACGCCCTGCCCGACACGCACCGCCAGCGCCTGCGCTCCACGCCCCTGTTTGCCGCCTTCCTCGACGAGACTGTGCGGCCGGAAGCCTTCGGTCCCGTGCGCAACGCCATCGCCAACAAGCGCAAGCTGCGCGTGGTCTACAATTCGCTGCAGGACGAGAAGACCAAACGCGTCATCCGCCCGCTCGCGCTGACCTGTTTCGGCCGTGTCTGGCTGCTCTCGGCCTGGTGCGAACTGCGCAATGATTTCCGCCACTTCCGCACCGACCGCATCGAACGCCTCACCGTCCTCGCCGAAAGCTATGAAGACGAGCCCGGCAAGCGCTACGAAGACATGCGGCGCGCGGCGTAGCTCTCGCTCATCTCGTGTCATCCCGGCCGAACGGCCCGCGCAGGCGGGCCGAAGCGCCGGGACCCATACGCACGGTGTGGGCCGCAAGCAGGCTCGATATCTGTGACAGCTGGATGAGCAGCGGGGTTATGGGTCCCGGACTTGCGCCCGGCTTTCGCCAGGCATCCATCCGGGATGACAGGGAAGGGCCGGGAAGATCCTCCCCCAGCCCCGTCTATCCATTGATCTCTTGCCAGCCAGCAGGCCGCAGGGGAGGCGTCTCGTCAAGGGCGCCGCATGCGGGCTGGCCCCTTGACGAGACGCCTCCCCTGCGGCGAAATCCCGGCATGAAATCAATGGGCTGGTTTGCGCGTGCGCGAGCCTGTCAAAGCCCAGACGCCCGCCTCAACGGGCGCAAGTGTCCGCCAGGGCCCGGTCCACAGGGCACGCTCATCACAACCAGCGACCATCCAGCTCTACGAGCTGGGTTCCGGCTTTCGCCGGAATGACGGTTTGAATGACGCCCTGAAAGAAACCGGCGCTACCAGCTGCCGGTGTTTTCCATCGAGGCCCAGGGCTCCTGCGGCGGGAGATTCTCGCCGCGCTGCAGGAGTTCCACCGAGATACCGTCCGGCGAGCGCACGAAAGCCATATGGCCGTCGCGCGGCGGACGGTTGATCGTATAGCCCATCGCCTGCAAATGGGCGCAGGTGTCGTAGACATTGTCCATGCGATAGGCGAGATGCCCGAAATTGCGGCCGCCGGAATACTCCTCCGGATCCCAGTTATGGGTCAGCTCGACACAGGGCAGGCCTTCGGGGATCTTGCCGCCGGTATAGCCTGCCGCCGCGACATCTTCCGGCGTGGCGAGAAAGATCAGGGTGAAACGCCCCTTCTCGCTGTCCATCCGGCTGATTTCCTTGAGGCCCAGGCCTTCGCAGTAGAAACGCAGGCTCGCGTCCAGGTCCGAAACCCGGACCATGGTGTGCAGGTAGCGCATGGCAATCCGTCCTAATTCGTCTCGTTGGCGGGTTCGGTCCCCGTGTCCCGCTGACCGGGATTTTTCGGATCGGGCACCGCTCTTACCGCCCATTTGGGGCGTTTGCGCGGAATGACAATGTCATCGAAGGGTTCGCCGCGCGCGCGGGCCAGGGCCGGCACGAAGGATTCCGGCGAGCGGGCATGGTGGATGCGGGCCATCAGCGCGCCGCAGGCCGCCCAGATCAGGCAGAATCCGAAGAACATGTAGAACATCCACGGATAATAGCCCTCATCATACCAGGGCCCGCCATCCAGCCCCATGACGATGATCGGCCAGAACGCCACCAGGCCCAGCGCGGCCAGCGGCGTGATACCGATCGCCAGCACCAGCGTACCGGCGGCATAGAGCGCCCAGCGCGGCTCGTAGGCAGCGACATAGAGGCGTTCGAACGCGGCCGCATCGACGCCCCGCACGGTCGCCGGCTTGCTCTCGCAGCGCTCGGCATACTCGATCCGCGCGTCTTCCATCAGCCGCCGGCGCGCCGCGACCCAGCGGATCAGGAAGGCGGCGGCGGCAACAAGGCCTGTGATGCCGGCAATGGCGAAGGGGTGTGAAAGGTCCATGGGACCCAGTTTAGCTCGCTGCCGCCTCGTAGGCGAGCATGGCGCGCTTGCGTTCGACACCCCAGTGATAGCCGGTCAGCTGACCGTCCGCCGCAATGACGCGGTGGCAGGGGATCAGCCAGGCGACCGGGTTCGCCCCGACCGCGGCCCCCACGGCGCGCGCCGCCTTCGGGGTGCAGACCTGCTGGGCGATCGACTTGTAGCTCGTCGTCTCGCCGGCCGGGATGTCCAGCAGCGCCCGCCAGACCTGGCGCTGCCAAGGCGTGCCGTAGAGCGCCAGCGGCACCGGCGCACCAGGCCCGCCGCCCTGGAAGATGCGCTCGGCCCAGGCCCGCGCCTCGCTGTCATCGCGGACATAGTCTGCGGCGGGAAAACGGGCGTGCAGGTCTGCAAAGGCAGTGTCGATATCCGGTTCGGCAAAGGCGAGAGCGGAGAGGCCGCGCGGCGCGATCAGCAGCACCGCTTCGCCGAAGGGTGTGGGCGTTGCACCCCAGGTAAAGCTCAGCCCGGCACCGCGCCGTTTCGCATCGCCCGGCGTCACGGCTTCGTGGGCGATGAAGAGATCGTGCAGCCGGCCGGGGCCGGACAGGCCGGCATCGAAGGCGGCATCGAGAATGCTGGCGCCGTCCTCCAGCGCCTCGCGCGCGGCGCCATGGGCCAGCGCGCCGACATATTTCTTCGGGCTCAGCCCCACCCAGCGGGTGAACAGGCGCTGGAAGTGGTGCGGCGACAGGCCGGCCGAGCGCGCTGCGGCGTCCAGATCGGGATGGTCGCGCCAGTTTTCGCCCAGCCAGGCGAGGGCCGAGGCGATGCGGCGATAATCACGGCAGGCCGTGTCCAGATCGAGAATTTGTGCGGTCATCATGCGGCCAGTCTAGCCACCGGCCGGCACGGCTCCACCCGGTTCTTGCGCCGGGTTGAGGGATCGGCGTGCCGTATCGATCGCCGCCCCCAGCGCCTCGGCAAATTCGCCGCGCTCGGGCGGGCTGAGAAAACTGCCCAGCACCAGCGCGCGGCCATGGGCGCTCAGCGCCAGCTGGGCATGGTGTTCACCCGGATCGATCAGGCGCAATTGCACCCAGGCCGTAGGCAGGCGGTAGCGGCGGCGATGCCCGGTCGGGTGCTGGCGCACCACCTCGATATCGCGTGCATTCACCGTCACCCATTCGCGCGCCCGCCCGTCGCGATAGGAGATGCGGAAGGCCAGCCAGACCAGGAAGGCATCGAGCCCGAAAAACGGCGTCACCGGCCAGGCCCCGATGGTGATGAACAGCATGCCGGCGCTGAAAGAGATGATGGCGATGGCGATCATCAGCGCCGTGAAGGCGGGATTGGGCAGCGACCGGTTGGGCGCCAGTTCGGCCTCCATGAAGGCCGGGCCCTCATGCGGTGCAACGGCCTCCGCCTCGGCGGGCCAGCTTTCCACGATCGTGCGCATGACGGGCAAGATAATCGCTCCTGAGGGCGAGACAATGGCCGCCGGGTCCGCGCGCCGGATGACAGGCCGCGCGAAGCGGCTATACCTGCGGCCATGACGATATCCACGCCCCGCAAGACCGCCGCCAAGCCGAAATCCCGCCGCAAGTCCCAGCCGCGCGGCCTTTCCCGCGAGCAGGCCCATGACCTGATGGCGCGCCTGGCGCAGGATCGGCCTGCGCCGCGCACCGAGCTGGACTATACCAATCCCTATACGCTTTTGGTCGCGGTCGCCCTGTCGGCCCAGGCCACCGATGTCGGCGTGAACAAGGCGACGAAGCTCTTGTTCCAGGAAGCCGATACGCCGGAGAAGATGGTCGCGCTGGGCGAGGATCATGTGCGCGACCGGATCAAGACGATCGGCCTGTTCCGCAACAAGGCCAAGAATGTCATCGCCCTGTCGAAAATCCTGATCGAGAAGCATGGCGGCATCGTGCCGGCCGAACGCGAGGCGCTGGAAGCACTGCCGGGCGTCGGCCGCAAGACCGCGAATGTGGTGCTCAACGAGGCGTTCGGCGTGCCGACCATCGCCGTCGACACGCATATCTTCCGTGTCTCCAACCGCACGAAACTGGCGCCGGGCAAGGACCCGCTGGCGGTCGAACTGCGGCTGGAAAAGATCATGCCCGACGAATTCCGCCAGGGCGCCCACCACTGGCTGATCCTGCACGGCCGCTATGTCTGCAAGGCCCGCAAGCCGGAATGCTGGCGCTGCCCGATCGAGGATATCTGCCAGTTCAAGGACAAGACACCGGCCCCGAAAGGCGTTTAAGGCGCAGGGCTTGCCCTGACACTCTCTCTATTTTCCCCGGACCTGTTCCGGGGCCTGGTGGCCTCGACGCGCTTGCGATGAAGCCGGCCACGTCCGGTTCGAGGGGCAGCAGTGATCCCCTCTTCACCTTTGCCAGGCCCCGGAACGGGGTCCGGGGAAACCGACTGGGTCTGGCCTTGGGCGGGTGAGGTCGAAGGGGGTAAGTGAATGCGCGCTGCCGCGCTCTGCGGTGCTCCGCACCGCCCCCTCAGTCCGCTTCGCGGACAGCTCCCCCGCAAGCGGGGCGAGCCCTTGCTTGTCCTGACACCCTCTCCATTTCCCCAGTACAATCCATTTTCCCCAACCTCACCACTTTCCCCGGACTTGTTCCGGGGCCCAGGGAAAGTGGCGAGGCTGAGTTTACCCCCCTACCGCTCCACAGCGATCAGCGTGTCGTAGTCATACTGCGCCCGCAGGGCCTCGCTGATGCGTTCCAGGCGTTCGATAGCCGGGTGGCCGGAGCAGCCGCGATACCAGCTGACATCCTGACGGCCATCTACACGGGTGACGGACAGCTCATAGCCCGGCGCATCGGTGTGCCAGAGCGGGCAGGTGTTGTCGTCCTGTGTGTTGATCGAGACCGGCAGGCTGGCCGCATCCTCGCGCTCGAGCACGGCGGTCATGCGGGCAAAACTGCCGGCTTCCAGCGCGCCCGTGGTGCGGCCCTGCGTCTGCGTATGGCTGCGCGCCTCGAGCACATAGCGATCGTCCGGCGTGACGGTGATCGTATAGGCCGGGCAGAAGCCGAAACAGGGCGTCTCGGTGATGCTGATTGCGCGATAGGTGTCCGGTGCGGCCGGACCGGACGTCGCGGCACAGGCCGACAGGCCGGCAGCCAGGAGAAGGGCGGAGAGACTGTGACGGATCATGGCGGCCTCGCATGGGACGGGTCTGGACGTGGAAAGGCCTCATCAGGACGGGCAATCCGGGCCGTTTCAAGGCCCGGCTCCGGTCCCTGTTCAGGGTCAGCGCTATCCCGCGTCCCGGAAGCCGGCCTTCAGCGCCTTTTTCACCTTTTTCGGCCTGTCGCCGAACACGGCCTCGGCCCGCTCCAGCGCTTGGGCGGCCAGCGCCTCGCAACGCGCCTCGACCCGCTCGATCGCGGCATCCGCATCGGCCAGATCGTCCAGCCGGCGGGCGAGGCGGGAGAGGTCGTGGTGCAGGCCGAGCAGATCGACCAGCGCGTCGGTCTGCGACTTGCGGCGCGCCACCTCGTCCGGCCAGGCCCGCTTCAGCGCAATCGCCTGGTAGCGCCAGTCCTGGGTGCGTTTGCGCAATTCGTGCAGGCGTTCGCTATCCGGCACGGACTGCGCCTTGCCCAGCCGCTTTGCGGCGCGGCGATAGGTGCGCGCCATGCCGCGGGCGACCACATCCGGCGCATCGTCCGGCGTGGGCAGGCCGGCCAGCGCCCGGTCCATCTCGTCCAGCGCACGGGCCGCCTGCCGGGCCGCCGTCTCGCGATCGACCCGTTCACGGTCGGCGCGCGCCTGCGCCGCCAGTTCCGACAGGGCCGGCCGCGCCGCATCGTCGTCGCAGTCACGGACCATCGCACGGGCCAGCTGCTCCAGGCTGTCGGCATCGCGGGCCTCGGCCAGCACGTGTCCGGCGCGCCGGGCGGCGGCATTGACCAGGCTGGCCACCTCGCGATCGCTCTCGCGCAGCAGACGCGCAATCGACCGGGCGCGCTTGATGCTCTTGCGCGCCTCGTGCACGGCCAGCAGGGGATCCTCGCCCATGCCGTCCAGGGCGCGGCGGGCATTGGCGATCTCCAGGCGGACAAGACGCGTCACGCCGGTCAGATCGTCTTCATTGCGCAGTTTCTCGGTCATGGGCGCGGCTTTATACGCAGTCGATGGCGAAGTCGTGACACCAACGGGCGCGTACGCCTGCGCGTTCCCCGGAACCGCCGCTTTTCTAGGCCGGCACCGCCAGCATCCGCCCCAGCGCGCGGGCCAGGGTCTCGCCCATTTGCGGGCCCTGTTCGGGATAGAGATAGGGTTCGATCAGCTCGATCTCGATCAGCGCCAGCTGGCCGTCGAGCCCGCGCAGCATGTCGACCCGCGCATACAGCGGCTCGCCATCGATACAGTCGAGCACCGAACGGGCCAGCGCCAGCTCGTCTTCGCCGGGCACATGGATTTCCTCGTGTCCGCCATATTCCGACTGCACGCGGTAATCGCCGCTGGCGGGGATTTTCCGGGCACAGTGCGAGAACTCGCCGCCGAAGAAGAGGAAGGCATATTCGCCCTCTTCCGCCACGGCCGGCAGGAAGGGCTGGATCATGCAGTCCGCGGGCGGCAGGGCCTCGGCTGCGGGAACGGGCTCGCCCTTGCGGATCCGGGCCTGGCGCCAGGCCCCGGCCCCCAGGACCGGTTTCACCACGATATCGTCGCAGTCCAGCGTCTCGAAGGCTGCCGTGATCGTGTCCGCCGTGGCGCGGTCGGCCCACACGGTCGGGATCATCGGGGCGCCGCGTTCGGCAAGGTCCTTGAGATAGGTCTTGCGGCTGTTCCAGCGCACCATGGGCAGCGGATTGAACAGGCGCGTCGCCGCAGAAATCGCCTCCAGCTTCGCCATGAAGGCGTCCGGCTTTTCCATATAATCCCAGCAGGTGCCGATCATCGCGCCGTCGAAGGCGGCCGGGTCGAAGTCCGGATCGTCCCAGATCACCGGCACGAGGTCGAAACCGGCGGCCACACAGGCCGGCTGCAGCGCGGCGATCTCGAGCTCGTACTCGAAACAGTCGGCGCGGGCGGCGGGATTGTCGCGGAACATGCAGGCCGCGGTGAGGAAGGCGATACGGGTCATGGCGCGGGCTTTAGCAGAGCGGCGTCCGGCCGCAAGCCTTGTTCTCGCGCAGCGCTGCGGTTAGGTGTCACGGCTCAACCCGCTGTCTTTCAGCCACTGAACGGATTTTCCATGTCCCAAGCCCGTTTCGACGTGCTCGCCGTCGGCAATGCCATTGTCGACGTTCTCTCGCCGGCCAGCGACGAGTTTCTCGCCGCCGAGGGCATTGCCAAGAATGCCATGACACTGATCGACGAGGACCGGGCGCGTTCGCTCTATGCGCGCATGCAGCCGGGCAAGGAAGCCTCCGGCGGATCCGCCGCCAACACCGTCGCCGGTGTCGCCTCGCTGGGCGGCAAGGCGGCCTATATCGGCAAGGTGGCCAATGACCAGCTGGGCGAGATCTTCACCCATGATATCCGCACGATCGGCGTGCATTTCGACACGCCGGCCCTGCAGGAAGGTCCGGCCTCGGGCCGCTGCCTGATCAATGTCACCCCGGATGCGGCACGCTCGATGTGCACCTTCCTGGGCGCCGCCGCCCTGGTGACCGAGGATGATGTGGAAGCCGGCGCTGACGCGCTCAAGGCTGCCGAGATCATCTATCTGGAAGGCTATCTCTTCGACCGCGAAGAGGCCAAGCGCGCCTATGTCGCCGCCGCCGAAATGGCTGCCGCTGCCAATCGCCGCACCGCGCTGACCCTGTCCGACGTGTTCTGCGTCGACCGGCACCGCGCTTCCTTCCGCCATCTCGTGGCCAATCACATCGATATCCTGCTGGCCAATGAGGCCGAGCTGCTGGCGCTGTACGAGACCGAGGATTTCGACACCGCCCTCAACGCCGTGCGCCAGGATGTGGCGATCGCCGCCGTGACCCGGTCGGAAAAGGGCGCCGTGATCGTCGCCGGCGAGGAGACCGTGACCGTAGCAGCCGAACCGGTTTCGAAACTGGTCGACACCACGGGCGCGGGCGATCTGTTCGCGTCCGGCTTCCTTCTGGGCATTGCCCAGGGCCGGCCGCTGGCGGAAGCGGGGAAAATGGGGGCGATTTCCGCCGCCGAGATCATCTCGCACTATGGCGCGCGTCCCGACTGCAGTCTGAAAGACCTCGCGGAAGAGGCCGGAATCGCCTTCGAGTAAAGGCGTTTCCGGTATTCGACTAAAAACTTAACGAAAAAACTCCGGCATTTTAACCACAATTCAAGTGCTTGGTGTCACCGTGACCCTTGAGAACGGGCGAGAAGGTCTTCTTGCCTGCGTATTTGGTGGTGAAAACGCGCTCCAGAACCGGAGCGCGCTCAGGGGTAGACATGGCACCCATCCGCAAAGCGGTGTCGCGGGTAATGCGTTCGCTGGTGATGAAGTTCACGCTGCTCACCGGCGCTCTTATCTTCGCGACCACACTCATGCTGATGACGCTGGAGAGCATTTCCGCGCAACGGGAAACGCGTAACCTGCTGATCGACCGGTCTGTGGCCTCGCTGCAGACGACGGCGAGCCGGCTGGCCAACGCGGTGTCCGAAAACAATAACGGTTTCGTCGACCTGTATGTCGAGGAACTGATCGCCTCGCTGGGCGCGCAGGAAATGTACGTCCTCAATAATCGCCGTGAAGTGCTCGGCGAAGCCTATGATGACGACCGCGAACAGGGCCGCCTGCGCGCTGCCGACATGGCCGTCATGGCCCTGGGCGCCGGGGATCTGCGCTATTCCGTGCATGACGGTTTCCTGGAAATGGCCGCGCCGGTCTACACCGCCGAACGCCGCCTGGTCGGTGTCGTCTACGCCAAGCGCGAACTGGTCGAACTGGTCGCCTCGCGCAATGCAGCGATCCAGCGCCAGACGCTGATCGCGCTGTTCGCCCTGGGGATTTTCCTGCCGCTGGCCGCCCTCATCGTCGGCCGCGCCCTCAAGCCGGTGCAGACGCTGACCGATGCCGCACGCCTGGCCTCGTCGAAAAATCTCGACATGCGCATCAATGTGAAGACGGGCGACGAGCTGGAAGTGCTCGCCAATGCCTTCAACCGCATGTTTGCGCGCCTGGACGGCAATCTCAAACGCATCCACCGCCTGGCCTATGTCGACCTGGTGACCGAGCTGCCCAACCGCGAGCGCTTCCGCAAGGAAACCGAGCGCGTGGCCCGCAAGGCGCTGGAAGAGGGCACGTCCGGTGCCGTGCTCTTCCTCGATCTCGATCGCTTCAAGCGCGTCAATGACAGTCTGGGTATCGGCGAGGGCGACCGCCTGCTGGAAATGGTCGGCCGCCGCCTGTCCGAGGTTGCCCGCGGCTGTGACATGGCCTCCGCCAGCGGCGAGGAACCCTCCATGGTCGCCCGTCTCGGCGGCGACGAATTCACCGTGCTGCTGCCGCAGATCGCCGACAGCGCCGACGCGGCCCGTATTGCCAACAAGCTGGTCGACGCGATCCGCATGCCCTTCGAGATTTCCGGCCACCACGTCTTCCTGGGCGTGTCGATCGGTGTCGCCGTCTTCCCGCAGGACGGGGCCGACCCGGAAACCCTGATGCGCCATGCCGACCTGGCGATGGCCCATGCCAAACGCGCCGGGGGTTCGGCCGCGCAATTCTTCGAGCCGACCATGAACCAGTCCGCCTTCGAGCGCCTGGTGCTGGAAAACGAGCTGCGCGACGCCGTGCAGCAGGACCAGCTGGTCGTCTACTACCAGCCCAAAGTCCTGATGAAAGACGGCACGTGTGCCGGGGCCGAAGCGCTGGTGCGCTGGCAGCACCCGACGGCGGGCCTTCTGTCGCCCGGCGCCTTCATCGAGGCGGCCGAGGAATGCGGCCTGATCGGCGAGATCGGCGACTGGGTGCTGCGCGCCGCCTGCCGCGAAGCGGCCTCTTGGCGCGCCCGCGGTCTGGAAATCCCGGTCGCAGTCAATGTCTCCGCCATGCAGTTCGAACGCGAGGGCTTCTCGGACTCCGTGCTCGACGCGCTGCAGGCCGCCGATCTGCCGCCGCACCTGCTGGAGCTGGAGCTCACCGAGTCGATCGCGATGGAAAACCCGGAACGGGTGATCGAACAGGTGCAGCCGCTGCGCGATCGCGGTGTCAGCTTCGCCATCGACGATTTCGGTACGGGCCACTCCTCCCTGTCCTACCTGACGCGCATGCCGTTCGACGTGTTCAAGATCGACCAGTCCTTCGTGCGCGACATGGCGACCGACCCGCACGCCCGCATCGTCGTCGAGACGATCCTGGCCATGGCCAAGTCGCTGAAACTGGAAACCGTTGCGGAAGGCGTGGAAACCGCCGAGCAGATGAACATGCTGCGCCTGCAGGGGGCCACCCTGGCCCAGGGCTTCCTGTTCGGACGTCCGATGCCGGGTGCCGATCTGGTGGAATTCGCCACCGATTCCAGCGCCGACCGCGCCGTCAACGAATAGCCCCGCCCGGCGCCGGGGACTTGATCCCGGCGCCGGACCCAGCCACATGCAGGGGGTATCCAAGGGAGACCCTCGCATGACCCACGCTTCCCCGACCGACTATGCCGATGCCAGCCAGTGGCGGGGCACCACGATTGTCGCGGTCCGCAAGGCCGGCAAGCTGGTGGTCGCCGGCGACGGACAGGTGTCGATCGGGCCGACCGTGATGAAGGGCAATGCCCGCAAGGTGCGCCGCCTGGCCGGCGGCAATGTGGTGGCCGGTTTCGCCGGCGCCACGGCCGACGCCTTCGCCCTGTTCGAACGCCTGGAAGCCAAGCTGGAACAATATCCCGGCCAGCTCGCCCGCGCCTGTGTCGAGCTCGCCAAGGACTGGCGCACCGACCGCTATCTGCGCCGCCTGGAAGCCATGCTGATCGTCGGCGACAGCGTGGAAACCTATCTCCTGACCGGCGCCGGCGATGTGCTGGAACCGGAAGACGGCATCGTCGCTGTCGGCTCCGGCGGCAATTACGCCCTCTCGGCCGCCCGGGCCCTGTTCGACTACGAGGACGACCCGGAAGTCATCGCCCGCAAATCCATGGCCATCGCCGCCCGCATCTGCGTCTACACGAACGAAAACCTGACCGTGGAAGTGCTCGGCAGCGATTAAGGGGTGTTCCCGTACTCCAGCAGACTTTTCTCTAGCTCAAGCGCACTTTCTCTAACTCAAGCGTACTTTCCCCGGACCCCGTTCCGGGGCCCGGCAAACGACGACGCTCTGTGCTCAGTTTGTCAGCAATCACAGGCCCCGGAACGGGGTCCGGGGAAAACGGGCATGAAGTTTCTTCCTCACAATGTGGGGAAGAGAGCGCCCCAAACCCTCACCCCTGCCGCCGCGCCATACGCACAACCAGCACCGCGCCGCTGGCCAGCGCGATGCCGGCCCACACACTGAAGACAAGCAGCGTCCGCGCGGGCGCATCGGCACCGAAGGCGGGTTGCAGGTAGAGCAGCGCCATGATGATGGACACGACAAGGATGGCGGCGTTGAAGCCGAGGGATCTGACGGGTGTCATGAGGAGGTTTCCCTTCGTGTTTTCGTCCCCCGGGACGGCCGGATATCGATCAGGCCGAGAAAGCGGATCAGGGCCTTGCCCTGGGCATTCAGACGCGCGGCCCCGTCCTGTGTGATGCGCAGCGTTGTTTTCGGGCGCTTGCCCTCGAACCCTTTCTCGACCGACACCAGGCCGGCCGCGTCCAGCTTGCCCAGATGGGCGGACAGATTGCCCTGGGTCAGTCCGGTCTGGCGCATCAGCCAGGTGAAGTCAGCACTATCGACCGAGAGCAGGAGCGCCAGGATCGCCAGCCGGGCCGGCTCGTGGATCGTCTTGTCCAGCGCCAGCACATCCCGGATCTCCGGCAGGATATCGGCCTCAGGCATCCCCGCCCCCGCTTGCCGGATGGCGCATCATGAAGCGGGCCAGAAGCGCACCGCCACATGCCAGAACCAGTACACCCGACAGGAGAATGAGCAGGCCGGGCCGGTCAACGCCCGTCCACACGCCGGCCAGGCCAAGCCCGATCGCGAAGAGACCGTAGGCCGCAAACCGTTTTGCACCCAGGATCAGTCCGGCGAAGAGACCCAGGCCAACCAGCATGACCGGAATACCGACCGCCATATTGGCCAGGCCGCCCAGTCCCGTTCCGCCGCGATTGACGAATATCAGGAAGGCCAGCTCGGTCAGGCCGACGCCGGCCCCGAAGATCAGCCAGCCCGTCAGTGAACGCCGGGTTTCGGCCTGCTGCGCCGACCCGAATTGCGGCGAAGCAAGGCGGGGCTCAATCAGGCCGCGCCGGCCGATTGTCCAGAATGGCGCGAGAACCGCCGGAACGAGTGCGCCGAGCACGATCTGGTCCGCCAGCCAGGCCAGCCCGATCAGCACCAGGCCGAGACCGGTCAGTGTGTCCAGCCAGCCATCGTCAAATGAGCGCCGGTACAGGGCGCGGGTCAGGGGCATCGTCATGGTCACCTCCATTGACGGGCATCATGTCTGCATCACAGACTAAAATGCAATGCAGACTTTTTGTCGCAGCCCGCTGACAGCCGGAGCAAGCCTGGCGGAAGGCGTGCTGGATGGCGACAAGGAGCGGTCTCCCTGACCTCCCCTCTGTCATCCCGGCCGTATGGCCTGCGCAGGCAGGCCGGAGGGCCGGGACCCATACGCTCGCTGTCTGCCGAAAGCAGGTTCGATACCGACGACATCTGGGCACACACCGGGATTATGGGTCCCGGACTTGCGCCCCGCCTGCGCGGGGCATTCATCCGGGATGACACGCCCGGGTTTGCGCGCCCCCACCCCCTCACCGCACCGGCGGCACCTCGATGACACGCGTTTCGCCTGCGCGATCCACCGTCAGCGCGCCGCCATCGGCCTCGCTGTACTCTGACATGAGCCAGAGCACGTCCTCGCAGCCATCACTGCCCAGCGCGCGCCCGTCGATCGCCGTGACGCGGTCGCCCAGGCGCAGGCCGGCTTCGTCTGCCGGCGAGCCCTCGTACAGCTGCACCACCTCGACACCCTCTTCGGCAAAGGCAAGGGCAAAGCCCGGCTCGATCCGTTCCGGCGCCGGCGCGTCGCGCGGCGACAGGGTGAAGGCCGCGCCGGGATAGTCCAGCGTCACGATGAACCGGTCCATCATCCCCGCGCCCACCAGGCTGGGCGGGACCGTGCGTGTGGTGGCGCGCACGAGACCGGGTGACATCTCGCCGATCCGGAAGTCCTCGAGCGAGAAGCGCACCAGTTCGCGGTTTTCAGACCGCCCGCCCGCGCCTTCGCCATCACTGCCCTGGCCGGTCACCACCGAGCCGCGCACGATGTGCGACCGCGCCGGACGGCTGTCCGCGACCTCCTGGAACAGCACCACTTCTTCCTCGCTGCCGGTATCGAACAATGCCTTGTCCTCGATCCGCCCCAGCGCATAGTCCAGCACCGGCGCGTGCGGATAGCCGAAATCATGCAGCGGTGCTTCCAGGGCCGTTTCCAGCGGCGCCAGAGCCGCGGCGCTTTCAGCGATCTCCAGCCGGCCGGCCGACGTATCGATCCGCCAGGCACTGCCGGGCAGGATTTCCGACCCGATCACCCCGCCATCGATCAGGCAGGCCCCGGTCGCCAGGCCGGAGAAATCATGGATCAGCACCGGCACGCGGGTGAAGGTGACGTCGCCCAGGGTCAGCCGGTCGATAATCGCGAAATCCATGGTGATCGGCGTGCCATTGGCATCGCGGCCGGTATTCTGGCCGACGATTTCCAGCCCCAGTGCATCGGCGAGCTGGCGCGACAGCACGGTCGGCGAACCGGTATCGAAAATGAATTCACGGGTCTCGCCGTTCACCGACGCGTCGAGATAGAATTTCCGCACACGCGTCTGGAAGGGCACGCTGGACACCGCCGCCGCGCGCTCGATCCCCACAGGGGCCGACAGCAGGGCCTGCAGGTCATCCTGCCGGGCAAAAGCCGGTGAAGTGGCTGGAAGGGTTACGGCCAGCACACCGGTGAGCACCGGTAGGGCCAGTCGGACAAATGAAAATCGCCGGGTAAAGGGCGTCGGGCATGGTCTGGTCAAGGGTCATCTCCCCGTCAAGGAAACACCCGCATCGACCCATCCCCCGATGTGCCTGCGGGCACTCTAGCCGGGGAGGCCCAAGGGCGCCAGCGTTCCATCATCAAGCACACTCCCGCCTTTCCTCCCCATTCCATGGGGAGGTGGATCGCCGCGTGAGCGGCGAGACGGAGGGGCGCCGCGTCAGCGGCGGTGTGTTGATGCCAGGCGCGACGGGCGTAGGCGGAAGAGCAGCAGCTTCACCCCAAACACACTTCCCCCGGCCTTGTGCCGGGGCCCGTGATTGCTGACGGGCTGAGCGCAGTTGCCTTCGTATGCCGGGCCCCGGAACAAGGTCCGGGGAAACCGCGTGTTTGCTTGCTACTGCCTTTCCTCCCCATTCCATGGGGAGGTGGATCGCCGCGTGAGCGGCGAGACGGAGGGGCGCCGCGTCAGCGGCGGTGTGTTGATGCCGGGCACGACGGCCGTAGGCGTAAGAGCAGCAGCTTCACCCCAAACACACTTCCCCCGGCCTTGTGCCGGGGCCTGTGACTGCTGACGGGCTGAGCACAGTTGCCTTCGTATGCCGGGCCCCGGAACGGGGTCCGGGGAAACCGGCAAGTTGAGCGCCCCGCTTTTCTACCCGCAGACGCGGAGAAGAAACTTACGCCGCGAAAATCTGGTCGTCGTTGCGGAAGGTCTTGAATTCAAGATTGTTTCCGGCCGGGTCGCGGACGAAGAATGTGCCCTGTTCGCCCGGCTGGCCCTCGAAGCGGACATAGGGCTCGATGACGAATTCGAAGCCGGCATCGCGGAATTTTTCCGCCAGGCTTTCCCAGTCGGACCAATCCAGCAGAAGACCGAAATGGCGGCAGGGCACCTGGTGGCCGTCGACCGCGCCGGTGGGCGGCGGCGTGCATTCGTCCGGCGCGTAATGGGCGACGATCTGGTGGCCATAAAGGTCGAAATCGACCCAGTTCTCGGCCGAACGGCCTTCCGGACACCCGAGCAGACCGCCATAGAAACGGCGCGCTTCGGCAATATCGTTGACGGGAAAAGCCAGGTGGAAACGGGGACGGCTCATGGGCGTTCTGCCTTTCGGGACTGGTTTCAGGCCATAGCCCTGATTACATCATGCTGACCAACAGGCAACGCAAAGCTCTCGATGACCGATTTTTCTCCACGCGAAATTGTCTCCGAACTCGACCGCCACATCGTCGGCCAGTCCGACGCGAAGAAGGCCGTGGCCATCGCCTTGCGCAATCGCTGGCGGCGGCGGCAGCTGGACGAGACACTCGCCGAGGAAGTCACGCCGAAGAATATCCTGATGATCGGGCCGACCGGTGTCGGCAAGACCGAGATCTCCCGCCGCCTGGCCAAGCTCGCCGGGGCGCCCTTCATCAAGGTGGAAGCGACCAAATTCACCGAGGTCGGCTATGTCGGCCGCGATGTGGATCAGATCGCCCGCGACCTGGTCGAGATCGCCATTTCCCTGGTGCGCGAGAAAAAGCGCGAGGAAGTGAAATCGCGCGCCCACACCGCCGCCGAGAATCGCGTGCTCGAGGCGCTGGTCGGGCCGGGCGCGTCGGAGAGCACCAAGGACAGTTTCCGCAAGCGCCTGCGCGCCGGCGAGCTGGACGACAAGGATGTCGAGATCCAGCTGTCCGAAACGTCCTCGCCCATGCAGATGCTGGATATTCCGGGCATGCCCTCGGGCGGGGCCGGTGTGCTCAATCTGGGCGAACTCTTCGGCAAGGGCTTCCCGAAGAAGACCAAGACCGTGCGCATGAAGGTGAAGGATGCCTATGAGCCGCTGATCGAGGAAGAGGCCGACAATCTGCTCGACGACGCCCAGATCACCGCCGAGGCGATCAAGCTGGCCGAGAATGACGGCATCGTCTTCCTCGACGAGATCGACAAGATCGCCGCGCGCTCGGACGCCCGCGGCGGCGATGTCTCCCGCGAGGGTGTGCAGCGCGATCTTCTGCCCCTGATCGAGGGCACGACGGTGGCCACCAAGCACGGCGCCATCAAGACCGACCATATCCTGTTCATCGCCTCGGGCGCCTTCCACGTCGCCAAACCCTCGGACATGCTGCCCGAATTGCAGGGCCGGCTGCCGATCCGGGTCGAGCTCAACGCGCTGACCGAGGCCGATTTCATCCGCATCCTCACCGAGCCGGAAGCCAATCTGATCAAGCAGTACACCGCGCTGATGGGTACGGAAGGCGTGACGCTGGACTTCACCGAAGATGCCGTGAAAGCGCTGGCCAAGCTGGCCGCCGACGTCAATTCCACCGTCGAGAATATCGGTGCACGGCGGCTGCAGACCGTGATGGAAAAACTGGTGGAGGAGGTCTCCTTCACCGCCTCCGACCGCTCCGGCGAGACGATCACGATCGACGAGGCCTATGTCGCCAAACATGTCGGCGAACTCGCCAAGAATGCCGATCTGTCGAAATTCATTCTCTGACACGGGAAGGCTCGCGGCATGGATGTTTCGCTGGCGGGGATTCTGGGCGCAGGCTTGCTGGTGATGGCCAGCCCGGGTCCGGCCACGCTGGCGATTGCTGCCGCCTCCATGCAGGACGGCCGGCGCAACGGGCTCGCCCTCGCCGCCGGGGTGACAACCGGGTCGGTGACCTGGTCGCTGCTGGCCGCGGCGGGGCTGGGCGTTGTCATGGCCAGCCATGCCTGGGCCTTCACCCTCGTGCGCTATCTCGGCGCCGGCTATCTGCTTTATCTGGCGATCAGATCGGCCCGCACCGCCCTGCAGCGGCAAACCCCCGCCGACACGCCGGACGAGTGGACCGCGCCCACTTCGCCGGCCGCGTCATACCGCCGGGGCCTGATGATCCATCTGACCAATCCCAAGGCGGTGTTGTTTTTCGGCGCGCTGTATTCCCTCGGCCTGCCGGCCGGCGCCGGCCTGTCCGAACTCGCCGTCATCGTCGCCGCACTCGGGGCACTGGCCGGGCTGATCTTCTGCGGCTATGCGATCCTCTTCGCCGCCCCGCCGGTCGCGCGCGGCTATGCCCGTCTCAAACGCGCGTTCAGCGCCGTCTTCGCTGTGCTGTTCGGCGGCGCGGCCATCCGCATCCTCATCTCCCGGGCCCCGGCCGGATGATGTTCAGCCTTCAAGCCAGCCGGGCCTCGATGAAATCGGCCCGTGCCGACAGCGGGCCTTTCGGCACGATCTCGACGTCATAGCCGGCGGCCGGATAGGCGGTCAGCAGATGCGCGTACTCGGCAACCGCCGCGCCGAAATCATGCTGGCGCTCACTGTCCTGCTCGAACAGGTCCTGCCAGGGCGGGACCAGGAAGACCGTACGCGCATAGCGCAGCCGCTCGACGATCCGGCGATGGTGCCCGGCCACGGCAAGACCGGTCCGCTCCAGCGCGGCGACGGCATCCACGACGGAGCGGTCGAAAATCGTCCGCCGCGCCTCCGCCACAGCCGTCGCATGAAAATGCACCGCGCGCGACAGGCACAGTTCCGCGAAATGCGAAAGGTCCTTCCAGGGCAGGCCCGGACCGTCGATCAGCGTCTGCTCGCGCACAATCTGGCGGCCCGGTTCGGGCCGCACCGCATGTCCGCGCCGGGCCAGTTCCTCGAGCAGGCTCGACTTGCCACCGCCGGAACAGCCCGACAGCACGGTCAGGCGCGCCGTCTCCTCCGCCGTGGGCCGGCGGGTCATATAGCTCTCTTCGCTCATCCTGATCGGTCCTGTCGTGTCAGGCGGTTTTCGGCTTGACCCGCAGCGTCACATAGAAGGCCCCGCCGCCGCCATGGCGGATATGGGCGGGGGCTATTCCTGACACCTGCTGACGAAACTCCGGACTGCCCAGCCATTCCGGCAATTTGCGCCGCAGGACGCCGGGTTCTTCGACATAGTCCCACGGCTCGGCATCGCGCTCGCGCGTCTTCAGCCCCTTGCCGGTGATCACCAGCACGGTGCGATATCCCCCCCTGTGGGCCATCGTGATAAAATGGCGCAGCGAGGACAGCGCCTGGTCCTGGGTCAGGCCGTGAAGATCGAGGCGGGCATCGATCTCCACCCGTCCCCGGCGCACGCGTTTTTCCGTCGACCGGTCGTGCGGCACCGGCGGGTGATGGGTCGCCGGATCACGATAGGCATGACGCTGCGGCAGCGGCTTGTCCGGCTTGCGGGCGGAAACGTCACCGGACGGGGCATCAATGTTACGCGAAGGGGGCACCAATGGGGGCTCTTCGTCACGCTCAAGCGACTGTTTCTTGGCATCATCGAGCGGCTTCACCGACCGCGCCACCTTCCGCCAGAGCGCGCGCTCCTCGGGCCGGATTGTCCGCTTGCCCTTCACGGCCGGTCACGCAGGCGGGCGTTCGGCGAACAGGCGCGCAACCACTGTGTGCGGCAACAGCATCACCCATTCTGCCTGCGCCCGCGTCGACCCGGCCCGGCGCTCTGCCGCCTCGCCCCAGCCCCAGAAAAAATCCACCCGCAACGGACCCGTGATCGCCCCGCCCGTATCCTGGGTCACGACCAGGCCGGACCAAGGACCCAGCTCGGGCAGGTCGGCACTCAGCCAGACCGGCACGCCATAGGCATGCTGGGACGGGTCGACCGCGATCGAGGCCATCGGCGTCAGCGGCACGCCGGCCGAACCGGACGGACCGATCGCCGGATCGTCCAGCATCCGGGTCTGGAAGAAGACATAGCGCGGATTGACGGCAAACAGCTCGGCCGTGGCCTGCGGACCGTTATCCTCCAGCCAGGCCTCGATCCCCGCCTTGGACGCGGCATGCGCTTCCAGCTCGCCACGCTCGATCAGCTCGCGGCCGATCGAGCGGTAGGGCAGGCCGTTGTGCGCGGCAAAGGCGGCGCGCTCCTGATGACCGTCGGGCCAGACCAGGCGGCCGGACCCCTGGATCTGCAGGAAGAAGACATCGGCCGGACGGCCCCAGGCAAAAATCTCGCCGGCATTCAGGCGCTCGATCTCGCCGCGATCCTTGTAGAGGACCAGCTCGCCGCCTCGCACCTCGCCGACAATCCGGCGCCCGGCCAGGGCCGGATCGAACCGGCCCAGATCGACCGTCACCAGATCGTCCGGACGCCGGCGCAGGGGCTGGGTGAAACCGTTTCCGGGCTCCGGACGGACATGGACGAAAGGCTCGTAATAGCCTGTCATCATGCCGGTTTGCGCCTCGGTCCCGCTCTCCGGCTCCACAGCGACAACGCGGACCGGCGTGAACACCGCCTCGAAAACCGGCTGCAGCGGCGCCGAACCGGGTTCCACCGCATCGAGCTGGGTACAGGCCTCGCGCCAGTCGGCGACCGTTCCGGCCCAGGCGGCCCGTTCGCTGAGCGCCGCAGCCCCCTCACGCACCCGCAGGCGTTCACAGCTGCGCAGGAAGGCCGATTGCGCGTCGGCGAGATCGGCCTCTGCCCAGCCGGGCAGCGCATCCCAGCTGGCGGGCAGGAATTCGAGCGTATCGGGTAGGGGCGCCGGCGGTTCTTCCGGCTGCGGCGCGGGTTCAGGCTCCGGCTGGCATGCGATCAGCAGCAGACAACCGGCCGCGACCGTCCAGGGTGCGCGCCGGCCATCAAGCCGAGGCGACACGGGTCAGCACCCAGTTCGGATTGCTGTCGTCCGTGCGGCGCTGGAAGACCCAGTCCTCGTGGACCGTGGAGAGACGACTGAAGTCGCCGGCGACAGACTTGCCATTGGCGTCCAGGGTCTCGGTCGCGATCTCGGCATCGAAATGCACCTTGATCGTCGCGACATGATCGGTGTGATCCGCCTCGGTGATCTCGGCCGAACGGATGCGCTCGATCTCCGTACGCACGGTCTCGCCCTTCGTCTCGCGCTTGGCAATGGCGGCCTCGTAGCGATCGTAGACGGTTGGTGCGAGCAGCGGTTTGAGGGTTTCGCGATCGCCCCGGGCAAAGGCCTCGACGATCATTTCATAGGCGGCGCGGGCGCCTTCCAGGAAGCGCGCCGGGTCGAAGCTGGTATCGGCAGCGGCAATGGCTTCCAGACCGGCCGCGGCCGGTCCCTCGAAGGCCGGGCGCAGATGCGTGGCGTTTTCCGACGCCAGGCCCTTGCGGGTTTCGACATCCCGGGGGGCTGGCGCTTCCATATGGCCTTCCCGCCGTCCGAGCACGGAATACAGGCGGATGGCGAAGAAAACGGCGATGGCACCGAAGATAAGGGTCGAGAGGAGTTCGATCATCAAGGTCCGCCAGACTGGGCAAGCAACAGGTCCAGTCCCTAGATATAGGCCGGATTGGCGGTCACGTCAGCCTCTGCGCTGTGGTGCTGCCAGCTTGCCGCAGGCAGGCCCGCATGTTAACGGGCCCGCCTTGTTTCAGTGCGGCCCTGTTAGAAGGGTCCGACATTCACCTTGCCCGAACCGGGGCTCATCCGGGGACTTAAATGACCGACGCACCGTCCACGCCGACCGATAACCAGACGCCCGCCCAGCCGCAGCTTCGCGTGCTGGCGCAGTATGTGAAGGATCTCTCCTTCGAAAATCCCGGTGCGCCGGACACGCTGCGCCCGGGTCAGCCGGCCCCCGGCATCGACCTGTCGATCGACGTGCGCGCCCGCAATGTCGGCGACGATACGTTTGAAGTTCTCCTGGTGATCAATGCGCGCGCCAGCCGCAAGACCGAAGCCGGTGAAGACAGCGTCGTCTTCATCGCAGAGCTGTCCTATGGCGGCCTGTTCCAGCTGGCCAACATCCCGGACACCGAGCGCGAGCCCTTCCTGCTGATCGAATGCCCGCGCATGATCTTCCCCTATGCGCGCCGCATCCTCGCCGACACCACGCGCGACGGTAATTTCCCGCCGCTGATGCTGGATCCGGTGGATTTCGCCAGCCTCTACCGCCAGCAGCTGGCCAAGCGTGCCGCGGCCGTTCCGGGCGCCGACACGAACGGCAATGGCGATCCGGCCGCGTCGAACTGACGCAAGCCGCTAGACGTTCGACAGACGTTTCCAGAGCGCGTCGTCGCCCAGCTCGTCGATAAAGGCGGCATGGGCGGCGCGCTCTGCGTCGGACACGCGCGAAACCAGCGGCTGCGGCCGCGGCGCTCGCGCAGGAAACGCCACCTTGCCACCCTCCGAGGCGTGCCGGCCGGACAGGTCGAGCGCCCGGGTGCGCCCACCGGTCAGTTCCAGATACACCTCGGCCAGCAGCAGGGCGTCGATCAGCGCGCCGTGCTTGTCACGCGTGTCGAGCGAGATATCGAACCGTTTGCAGAGCGCATCGAGCGACACATAGGAACCAGGAAACTTGGCGCGGGCAATGCGGGCCGTGTCCTTGAACCGGTCTTCCGGATAGATGGGGTGGCCGAGCCGCGCGAGCTCCATATTGATGAAGCCGCGGTCGAAAGGCGCATTGTGCGCGACCAGGACGGCGTCGCCGACAAAGGCCAGGAAATCCTCGGCGATCTCCTCGAACAGGGGTTTGTCGGCGAGGAATTCCGCGGTCAGTCCGGTGATCTCGATCACTTCCTTGGGGATGGAGCGCTGCGGATTGACGTAGGCATGAAAGGTCTTGCCGGTCGGGATGCAGTCGATCACCTCGACGCAGCCCAGCTCGGTCACCCGGTCGCCGGTATTGGGATCGAGACCCGTGGTTTCCGTATCGAAGACAATTTCCCGCATGTCCGCCCCTGGACCTCTCTGGCTGTCGGCCGCCTGCCCAAAATGTCTAGCTGGCGCGCAGGGCCGCAATGATCTTGCTAACCTGCTGACGCGCATCGTCGAAACCGCCCGATGTTTCAACGATATAATCCGCTTTTTCGAGCTTCACCGAATCAGGTGTCTGCCGCGCGATTATGGCCGCCAGCTTGTCTTCCGTCATGCCGGGCCGCTGCAGCACGCGTTCGCGGCGGACATCATGCGGTGCATGCACGGCAATCACCGCATCGACATGTTCATGACCGCCCGTTTCGAACAGGAGCGGGACATCCAGGATGACGATGTCGGCGCCGTCTTTCTTTGCAACATCGAGAAAATGCTGCCGGGCCTCGCCGACCAGGGGGTGCACGATGGCTTCAAGGCGCGCAAAGCCGTCCGGATCGTCATTCAACTGCCGGGAAAGCCGCGCCCGGTCGATCGATCCGTCTTCGGCAAGCGAGCCGGGAAAAGCGGCCTCAACCGGCCCGACGGCCGCGCCGCCGGCATCATAGAGTGCATGCACACAAGCATCGGAGTCGAAGACCGGGATGCCGGCTTCGCGGAACAGCCTGGCTGTTGCCGACTTTCCCATGCCGATGGACCCTGTCAGACCGATGATTTTCACGGGCGGGCTCCCAGCACTTCAAGCAGGACCGGACGAACCGGCGGATCGGCCGGTGCTTCCCGGCCGAAGAAAGCGCGGAAGCTGGGCCGGGCCTGGCCGATCAGCATGTCCAGCCCGTCGATGGTTTTAAGCCCGGCCTGCCTCGCCCCGGCGAGGAAACCCGTGACGAGCGGCGTATAGACGCTGTCGAACACGATCGCACCGGACCGCGCTTTTCCCCAGTCCATGGCGAGGTCGTTTTCACCTTTCAGGCCAAGCGCAGTCGCATTGACGACGATGTCGGCATCGGCGAGGGCCGCATCGCGGTCGTCCCAGGCGACAATCGCGGCATCGGGGGCAAGTTCAGCCGCCAGGGCCCGGGCCCGGTCAGCGGTCCGGTTGGTGATGATGAGATGATTGACACCCGATGTCACCAGCGCATGGACCAGGGCGCGGGCCGCGCCGCCTGCACCGAGCACCAGGGCGGTTGACTGGTGATAGGCGGGTTTAGCGGGTTCCAGGGCATTCAGGAAGCCGGTGGCATCGGAATTGTCGACCAGAATACCGTCAGGATGAAATGTCAGGAGATTGGCGGCACCGATGGCCTTGGCGGCCGGTGTCGCCCGGTCGGCCAGGGCCAGGGCAGCTTCCTTGTGTGGCAGGGTGACATTGAGGCCGCTGGCCTGGGTGCCGGCCAGCCCGCGCACAAAGGCCTCAAAACCTGATGGCGGCACGGCAAATGGCAGGTAGGCGGCGTCCAGTCCGAGCGTGCGGATCCAGTGCCCCATCAGTCTGGGCGACAGCGAATGCGAGACCGGATCGCCCACCACGCCGGCAAAGACCGCCCGGCCTGTCAGCCCGACCGTCATGCCGGGATCACGTCGAATTCGCGCAGCGCATCCAGCAGCGGCAGAAGCGGCAGGCCGAGAATGGCGTAGTAGTCGCCGTCGATTTTCTCGAACAATTGCGCGCCCAGACCTTCGAACGCATAGGCACCGACGCTGGCGGTCAGGGCAAAACCGGCCCGCTCGAGATAGTCGTCGAGGAAGGCATCGGAAAAGGCGCGCACATGCAGGGTGGAAGATTGCTGGTGCTGCCAGACGCATTCACCGTCCCGATAAAGCGCCAGGCCGGAATGCAGCTGGTGCGACCGGCCCCGCATGGCCATCAGGCGATCGCGGGCGAGGGCGGCGTCCGGAAGCTTGTCGAGGAGTGAGCCGTCCAGTTCCATCGTCTGGTCGGCACCCAATACCAGGGCTTTCGGCCGGCCGCGCGAAACGGCTTCGGCCTTGGCCTTGCCCAGCACCAGCGCCATCTCGGCCGGCGAGAGATCGCTGCGCTGCTCCTTGATCACGCTCTCATCGACGTCGGGCTTTTCGACCGAGAAATCGATGCCCGCATTGTCGAGGATCTGGCGGCGGATCTGGCTGCCGGAAGCGAGGACGAAGTCAGTCATGATTTGGCTGCGCGCTTTTCATTGACGAGATTGATGATCTTGGCGGCCGTTTCCTCGATCGATCGGCGTGTGACATCGATGGTCGGCCATTTATGCTTGGCGTAGAGCCGCTTGGCGTAAAGGATTTCGTCGCGCACTGCGAAGTCGTCAATATAATCGGTATCGCGGTCTTCATTCAGGCTCAGCAGGCGATTGCGGCGGATCTGCACGATGCGTTCCGGTGAAGCGGTCAGACCGACAACGAGCGGATTGCGCAGTTTGAAGATCGCCTCGGGCAGGGGCACATCCTTGACCAGCGGGATATTTGCGGCGCGATAGCCACGATGGGCGAGATAGACGCTGGTCGGGGTTTTCGAGGTGCGGCTGACGCCCAGCAGCACGATATCGGCCGCTTCATAATCGTCGCCCTGTCCGTCATCATGCGCCATTGTATAATTGAGCGCGTCGATGCGGCGGAAATATTCGGCGTCCAAGGAGCGCTGGGCGCCGGCCCGGCTAGCCACCGGCCGGCCGAGATAGGTACTCAGCGTGGCGAGCATCGGATCGAGCACGGCAATCGCCGGCACGCCGAGCTCGGCACAGCGCGTTTCCAGCTCCCGGCGCAGATCGGCATTGACGATCGTGTACATCACCACGCCCGGATAGGCTTCCACCTCTTCGAACACGCGCTCCATCTGCCGTGACGAGCGGACCAGGGCGTACAAATGTTCCAGCGGATGCGTGCCTTCGAACTGCGCCACCGAAGCACGCATCACCTCCATCAATGTCTCACCGGTTGAATCTGACACCATATGGATGTGGAAACATGTTTCGAAGCGTGTGGACGGCGGAACGGTCATGGCGCGTTTTTGCCCCTCGATCGCGTTTACGATCTGTTAACAAATTGGGAAAACCGGCCACATTCTGGCCATTCGCTTCCCGCCCTGTGAGTAGTACCGGGTGTTACCCGGCGCAACCAACACCTCTTTCCACACGCCGGACGCTGTGAACAAGCCTGTTCAGGAATATCGGCAATTCACAGGGTGTATCTCGTTTTCGACACGATATTCTTTGAAGATATGTATCCAGCTTGTTGGATTTAAATAAGAGTTTCGGTTTTAAAACGGCTCGTTCTGGCCGGGGTGTGGATATCGCGCCGTGGACGGGGATATCCGGCAAAACGGTATAACCGTATTCGCCCACACCATTCACGGCCCTACAATCACATCAATTCAATAAGATGGTTTTGGGAAGAAAAAGGGGCTGGTGAAAAGGACGCATTGATCGAAAGCCCGCGGATGCCTATCAGGCGGTATGACACTGACTTCGAAAAAACCGATGCTCGCCGTCCTCTCCGGAGAGACGCGCACTCCGCCTCCGGTCTGGCTGATGCGCCAGGCCGGCCGGTATCTCGACGAGTACCGGGAGGTTCGCTCCCGGGCGAAGAATTTCATCGATTTCTGTTTCTCGCCCGATCTGGCGGCCGAAGTGACTCTGCAGCCGATCCGCCGGTTCGGCTTCGACGCAGCGATCCTGTTTGCCGACATCCTGCTGATCCCGATCGCACTGGGCCGCAAGGTCTGGTTCGTCACGGGTGAGGGTCCCAGGCTGGAGCCCTTCGATCCGCTGGCGTTCGAGACGCTGACGCCAGAGCGTGCCCGCGAAGTGTTGGCACCGGTCGGTGAGACCTTGCGCCGGGTTGCGCCTGAACTGCCAGACGAGACAACGCTGATCGGCTTTGCCGGAGCGCCCTGGACCGTCGCGACCTATATGGTCGAGGGCGGGGGATCAAAGGACCGGTTTTCAGCCCGCGTTGCGGCCTGGCAGCACCCGGAAGCCTTTGACGGCATGCTGGACCGGATCGCCGATGCGACGGCAGAATACCTGGTCATGCAGGCCGAGGCCGGCGCCGAGGTTCTCAAGATTTTCGACAGCTGGGCGGAAGGGCTTCCGGAACCCCTGTTCGAGCGGGTCGTGATCCGGCCGACAAAGCGGATTGTCGACAAGGTGCGGGCTGCCGGCGTGACCGTGCCGATCATCGGCTTCCCGCGGGGAGCCGGGGCTTTCTACGCCCGCTATGCCCGCGAGACCGGCGTCACCGCCGTGGCGCTCGATACCGGCATGGATCCGGCCTGGGCGCAGTCCATGCTGCCCGAGGGCATGCCGGTCCAGGGGCATCTCGATCCGGCGGCCTTGCGGGCGGGCGGTGCGGCCCTGCGTAGTGAAACGCAGCGTTTGCTGGATAGCTGGTCGGGACGGCCCCATATCTTCAACCTGGGTCACGGCATTACGCCCGATGTCCCGGTCGCGCATGTCCACGAATTGCTGGCGTGCATCCGGGAGCGGGCCTGAATCAGGAGAGCGCCATGGGTGATGCGCGCCGCAAGCTGGCTGTTGTGCTGTTCAATCTGGGCGGCCCGGATGGTCCGGACGATGTTCGTCCCTTCCTGCGTAACCTGTTCCGCGACCCGGCGATTATCCGCGCGCCCGGCCTGATCCGGGAAGCGCTGGCGCTGCTGATCTCGACCACGCGGGCAAAGGAAGCCAGGGCCAATTACGCCAAGATGGGCGGCGGTTCGCCGCTCCTGCCGGAAACCCGCAAACAGGCTGAGGCACTGAAGGCCGAGCTGGAAAAGGCTTTCCCCGATCGCGAGATCGGTGTCTGGCCGGCGATGCGCTACTGGCATCCGCTGACCGAGGATGTGGCGGAAGAAGTCTCGGCCTGGGCGCCGGACGAATGCGTGCTGCTGCCGCTCTATCCGCAGTTTTCCACCACGACGACCGCAAGCTCACTGAAGCGCTGGCGCGAGGCAGGCGGGCCGGAAACGCGCACCGTGTGCTGCTATCCCACCGAACCGGCCTTTGTGGATGCGCATGCGGCGCTGATCCGCAAGACCTGGGAAAAGGCGGGCCGGCCGGACAATGTCCGCCTGCTGTTCTCGGCTCACGGCCTGCCGAAGAAAGTCATCGAGGATGGCGATCCCTATCAGTGGCAGGTCGAGCAGACGGTCGGGGCGGTGATGCACCAATTGCCGGAATTCCCGGACTGGCAGGTCTGTTATCAAAGCCGGGTCGGACCGCTGGAATGGATCGGCCCGTCGACCGAAGAGGCGATCGAGGGCGCTGCGAAAGACGGCCGGAACATTCTTCTCAGCCCGATTGCCTTTGTCTCCGAGCATATCGAAACGCTGGTCGAGCTCGACGAGGAATATGGCGATCTGGCCCGTGAGCAGGGGGTGAGCTCCTATGTCCGCGTGCCGGCGCTGGGTCTGGATGCCGTTTTCATTGAATCCCTGGCGACATTGGTGAAGTCTGCCCTGGCGGGGGCGCCCGGTCCGCGATGCGATACGGGCGGGCGGATCTGTCCGGCGGAATGGTCCGGATGTCCCTGCCGGAACGGGGAATTGGAAACAGCATGATCCTGGCAGCAGCGTATGACTGGTTGAGGGCCCTGCACATCCTGGCGGTGATCTCTTGGATGGCGGCGATGCTCTATCTGCCGCGTCTCTTCGTCTATCACTGCGGCGCACAGCCGGGCGGCGAGCTGGACGAGACGCTGAAAATCCAGGAGCGCCGTCTGCTCAAGGGCATCATGAACCCGGCGATGATCGCGACCTGGCTGTTCGGCCTGCTTCTGATCTGGTCGAATGCCGAGCGCGCCGGCGGCTGGACGATCTTCCTGCACTGGGCCTGGATGGCCAAGTTTGCACTCGTGCTGGCAATGTCGGCGATGCATGGCGTCTATTCCAAACGGACCCGCCTGTTTGCCGAGGGCGCCAATGACTGGTCGGACAAGCGCTATCGCATGCTCAACGAAGTGCCCTTCCTGCTGGCCTTCTTCATCGTGCCGATCGCGGTGGTGGCGCTGAAATAGCCGACGGTCCCGCGCTTGTGCTTGACGAGGATGGCAAGGCGTGGCAAGGCTTTGAGTAACTCCTCTTATGGATCCTTTCTTTGCGTGGCGCAGGACATCGGTCCGACGACGCGCCAGCCCATTCCACATGTCACAGGTCGTGTCCGGATCCTCCGGCACGCCGATTGTTTGAACGCGACAGCTCCCCGTCCGGGGATGGTCGCCCGTAATGTCTGACAGATAGACCCATCATGACCGACGAAACTTCCCTGCCCGCCCCGCTCGAAGGCCTGGAGCGGATGACTCTGCAGGATCTCAAGGAAAAGAAGCCGACCGAACTCCTGCAGTTCGCCGAGGCCCTGGAGATCGAGAACGCCTCGGCCTTGCGCAAACAGGGCATGATGTTCGCCATTCTCAAGGCGCTCGCCGAACGCGGTGTCGAGATCCATGGCGGCGGGGTGATGGAAGTCCTCCAGGACGGGTTCGGTTTCCTGCGCTCGCCGGAATCCAACTACCTGGCCGGCCCCGACGACATCTATGTCTCGCCGACCCAGATTCGCAAATTCGGCCTGCGCACCGGCGATACGGTCGAGGGCGAGATCCGCAGCCCGCGCGACGGCGAACGCTATTTCGCGCTGCTCAAGGTCTCCTCGATCAATTTCCAGGATCCCGAAAGCGCCCGTCACAAGGTGCATTTCGACAATCTGACGCCGCTCTATCCCGAGAGCCGCTTCGTGATGGAGTCGCAGGATCCGACGGTGAAGGATCGTTCGGGCCGGGTGATCGATATCGTCGCCCCGCTCGGCAAGGGCCAGCGTGGCCTGATCGTCGCGCCGCCGCGGACCGGCAAGACCGTCCTCCTGCAGAACATCGCCCACTCCATCGAGAATAATCACCCGGACTGCTACCTCATGGTGCTGCTCATCGACGAGCGCCCGGAGGAAGTCACCGACATGCAGCGCACGGTGAAGGGCGAGGTGATCGCCTCCACCTTCGACGAGCCGGCAACGCGTCACGTCCAGGTCTCCGAAATGGTGATCGAGAAGGCCAAGCGCCTGGTCGAGCATGGCCGCGACGTGGTCATCCTGCTGGACTCGATCACGCGTCTGGGCCGCGCCTACAACACGGTCGTCCCGTCCTCGGGCAAGGTGCTGACCGGCGGTGTCGACGCCAACGCCCTGCAGCGTCCCAAGCGCTTTTTCGGTGCTGCGCGGAATATCGAGAATGGCGGCTCGCTGACCATTATCGCCACGGCGCTGATCGATACCGGTTCGCGCATGGACGAAGTGATCTTCGAAGAGTTCAAGGGTACGGGTAACTCGGAAATCGTGCTGGACCGCAAGGTTGCCGACAAGCGCGTCTTCCCGGCAATCGACATCCTCAAGTCCGGTACGCGGAAAGAGGAACTCCTCGTCGACCGCAGCCAGCTTCAGAAAATGTACGTCCTGCGCCGTATCCTCAACCCGATGGGCGCCCAGGACGCGATCGAGTTCCTGCTCGACAAGCTGCGCCAGACCAAGACCAACGACGAATTCTTCGACTCGATGAATACGTAGGTCTGCATCGCCGATGTTTGTCATCCCGGCCGTATGGCCTGCGAAGGCAGGCCGGAGGGCCGGGACCCATACGCTCGCTTGAGGCCGGAAGCAGGCTCGGTTTAAGCGATAGCGGGACGATCACCGGGATTATGGGTCCCGGACTTGCGCCCCGCCTTCGCGGGGCATTCATCCGGGATGACATCGGCGAGGTGCGCTACGGCACTAGAACACTCGCACCCGTGGTACGCCGCCCCTCCAGATCCTCATGCGCCTTTTGCGCGTCGGCCAGGGCATAGCGCTGGTTTATGGCGATCGAGATGGCGCCGCGGGCGACGGCGTCGAAGACATCAGCGGTGTTCGCGGCGAGATCATCGTCGGATGCCACATAATGCATCAAGGACGGCCGGGTGACGTAGAGCGAGCCTTTCTGGGTGAGGATGCCCAGGTTGACGCCGGTCACCGGCCCGGACGCATTGCCGAATGTCACCAGCAGGCCACGCGGCGCCAGACAATCCAGTGACATCTCGAACGTATCCTTGCCGACACCGTCATAGACGACCGGCACGCCGCGTCCTTCGGTGATTTCGCGGACGCGCTCGACGACATTCTCGCGGGAATAGTTGATCGTGTGGGCGGCGCCCTTCTGCCGGGCGATCTCGCATTTCTCGTCACTGCCGGCTGTGCCGATCAGGGTGACGCCCATATCGGCCGCCCACTGGCAGGCGATCTGGCCGACACCGCCCGCGGCGGCATGGAAGAGGATCGTATCGCCCGCTTGCAGCGCATAGGTGTCCTTGAAGAGATAGCGCACCGTCATGCCCTTCAGCAAGAGGGCTGCGGCCTGCTCGTCGCTGACGCCATCGGGGATTTTGGCGACGCGTCCGGCGGGCAGGATATGGGCCTGGGAATAGGCGCCGATCGGTCCGGAGCCATAGGCAACCCGATCGCCTTCCTGCAGCGTCGTCACGCCGTCGCCGACAGCCTCGACGATACCGGCGGCTTCCAGGCCGATCCCGCTGGGCAGGGGCAGAGGGTAGAGACCGGAGCGATGATAAGTGTCGATGAAATTGACGCCGATGGCCGTGTGGCGTACGCGAATCTGACCCGGTCCAGGATCGGCCAGATCGACCGTATCCAGACGCAGCACGTCGGGCCCGCCGGTCTCGTGAATGCGGATTGCCTGGATACTCATCGCGTGTGCTCCCGTATCAACCCCCTGTCACATAGGATGTTTCCCGTGAAACACTAGCCTATGAAACGGTCGGGCATCAGAAAGGCGTCGCGGGATGCCGGGTCGGCGAGGCGGGCCGGGCTGTACCAGGTATCGAGCGTCTGCGGATGCGGAATACCGCCGCCTTCCCGGATCAGTGACAGGAAAGCCAGCGTCTTGGTGACCGAGCGCTTCTGCGGGACGCCGGCGCGCGCCGTGATACGGGCGAGGGCCTGATCGTAGAGGCAGGCTGCATCCAGGAAGCCTGTGCGGGCCAGCAGCCCTTGCGCAATACGCACATGCGCGGCGTGGGAGAAGGTGGACGGATCGGTCTGTCCCGCCAGGAAGGCATCCAGTTCGCGATCCGGATCAGGCAGGCGCGTCATCGCTGTCCTCGCAGAGTGTATGGCTGTCCGCCGCCGTGAGATCGAGCCCGTAGACGGCTTTGAGCTGGTCAATCTTGGCCAGCGTTTCGGGCGAAAAGGCAGGCCTGCCCTCAAAGGCGTGCCAGACGATCCCTTCAAGGAGATCGCCCAGCGACAGATCGAGATATTCGGCCAGGGCCTTGAGGGTTTTCAGTGTGCGGGTTTCAAGCCGCACACCGGTCTGCGTCCGGATGAGTGTGTTCGCCATAACGGTATATTGTTACCAATGTACCGTTATGTCAATCCGGTGTGCAGGCGGCGATCTGTGCTTGCAGCGCCTCCGCACCGCCCAGCGCGACGACAGCCGTGTCGACATCGTCGATCGAGAGCAGTTCCACACCGGCTGCCGCAGCCGTTTGGTATACGGCGGGATCGCCATTCTCGAGCCTGAACAGACCGGCGGAGGTTTCCAGTCCGGCTTCGGCCAGGCGGGCATCCTGGTCGGCGTCTGCGGCACCGACCCCGGTCCAGATATAGACGGCATCCAGATTGGCGCCGGCCGCGCTCAGGGCGGCCGGATCATTGGGAGCGGAGAGGAGGAGGCCGTCATCGAGGGCGTGGATGGCGGCAGCCTGGTCGATCGAATAGGCGATGATGGCGACTTCATCGCGCGCGTCGTGGTCGTGGACAAAGCCGACGATCTCTTCGGGGGAGACCGATTTGAGATCCAGATTGAGGACCAGGCCGGCCTCACGCGCGACCGTCAGGGCGTCTGCGAGGGTCGGGATGGTGTCCTCGACAATTGTGCCGTCCGGATCGCGCAGTGTGGTGCCGGACAGCGCGTCCCAGGCGAGACCGTCCAGGGAGCCGGTTCCGGTCGTGGTGCGGTCCAGCGTGTCATCATGCAGCAGGAAGAGCATGCCATCGGCGGAGCGGCGCACATCGATCTCGGCATAGAGTACGCCCAGCTCGGCAAGACGGTGCAGGGTGGACAGTGCGTTTTCCGGATAGCCCGGCGCCGGGCCGGCGCGGTGCGCGGCCAGCATGGCAGCCCCGGTCTCGCGGAAACAGTCGAGCTGGATCGCCGGCGCGGCCAGGGCGGTTTCTGGCGCTGTCGGGGTGGACGGCGAACAGGCGGCGGCCAGGACGAGGAGGGAAGGGATGAGGCGCTTCAGCATGGGTGTCTCCGGAAAGTGTCGCGAGACACTATCCCATGAGCGCGACAGAGTTGTATCTGTGACATGCTGAAATTCAGCGCGGCGGCGCAAGATCGCCGTGGAACGGTAGGACACGCACAAGCATGGATAAGGGGAGACCGGCCATGGCCGATACGTCAGGAATTCGCGTCTATCACGCACCGCGCACGCGCTCGATCCGGGTGTTGTGGCTGTTGCAGGAAATGGGTGTGCCGCACGAGATCGTGCCGGTGAAGTTCGACTCGCGCCCGGCCGGCGACGAGGCCTATGCCGAAATCCATCCCTTGCGGAAGGTTCCTGCGCTCGACGACAAGGGCACGATCGTCCTGGAGTCTCTGGCGATCGTGCAATACCTCCTGGGCCGCTACGGACCGTCGCCGCTGGAGGTGACACCGGACGAGGCCGATTATGGACGGTATCTGCAATGGCTGCATTTCGGCGAAGCCGGGATGATGATGCCGGTCAGCCTGCTGCTGGCGCATACGGTCTTGCTGCCGGAAAAGGCGCGCGACCCGAAACTGGCCAAGTGGGCCCGTTCGGAAGTGGGTCATCTTCTTGAATTTATTGGGAAACATGGAATCGGTGACCGCGAATACCTGGCCGGCGACCGGCTGACCGCGGCCGATATCTCGATCGTCTACATGCTCTACATGATCAAGGTGATGCGCCAGTTCGACGGCGCACCGGAGAATGTACAGGCCTATTTCAAACGCCTGACCAAGCGCGAAAGCTGGGTTGCCGCGACGGCGGTGGAATAGATCGATGGGTTGCGTCTGCGGCGCCTGCCCCGGGAGGCAAGCGCCGGCAGATACGGCCTATTCGGATTTCAGATTCTTCCGGAAGAATTCCAGGGTGCGGCTGTCGGCGAGATGGGCGCTCTCGGGATTATAATGTGCCCCCTCGATGCGCGAGAAGGCGTGCTCATCGTCGGGATAGTCGTGCAGGGTCACCTGCAGGTGCGGGTCGAGGCCGGTGTGCATCGCGGCCTGAGATTCCGGCGGCACGAACTCGTCGCGGCCGGCGATATGCAGCATCAGCGGTTTCGAGATCTTGCCGGCCTCGTCGAGAAAGTTCGGGATATTGACGCCGTAATAGCCGACCGTGGCATCGCTGTCGGTGCGCGCTGCGGTGAGATAGGCCATCAGCCCGCCGAGGCAGAAGCCGATGGCGCCCACCTTGCCCGTGCACCCGTCCAGCTTGCGCACATGATCAAGGGTGGCCTGGACGTCTTCGATGCCCGTATCCGGGTTGAACTTGCCCATCAGATCGAAAGCCTTATCGAGCTCGGCCTGGGTCTTGTCTGTAATGTCGACACCCGGCTCGATCCGCCAGAACAGGTCGGGGCAGACCGCGATGAAGCCCTGGGAGGCCAGGCGGTCGCACATCTCGCGCATCACATGATTGACGCCGAAGATTTCCTGCAGGACGACGATGCCGGGTCCGGTACCGCTCGCCGGTTTGGCCAGATAGGCCGAGAATTCGCCGGCCGGCCCGGTGATGCGGATGTCTTGACCTGTCATGTCATGCTCCTGTTCATTGGAAGAGGACCCACCATCCTGCGAGGCGGCCATGAAGGTCAACATCGAGATCGAATGCACACCTGAGGAAGCGCGCAGCTTTCTCGGCCTGCCGGACGTCACGGCGCTCAATGAGAGCCTGATGGCGGAAATGCAGAAGCGGGCTGAAGCAAATATGGATCAGCTGGACCCCGAGGTTCTGATGCGTCAATGGTCGGCCTTTGGTGGCCAGATGACGAACCAGTTCATGGAGCTGATGCGCAGTGCGGCCGGGCCCGCTGCCGGCGGCAAGACGGGCAGCAGCAAGGATCGCTAGGCCGTGAACACGACAATCTATGCCCTGTCGACGCCCCCGGGACGGTCCGGTGTGGCGGTGGTCCGCCTGTCCGGTCCTGGCGCGGGCGGCATGCTGGATGCGCTGGCGGGTCTGCCGAGGCCGGAGCCGCGCCGGGCGGCGCTTCGCACGCTGAATGCTCCCGACGCGTCCGTCATCGACCGGGCACTGGTGCTATGGTTTCCGGGTCCGGCAAGCTTCACCGGCGAGGATTGTGTCGAACTGCACCTGCATGGCGGGCCGGCCGTGATCGAGGCCGCGCTGTCCGCGCTCGACGAGAGCGGGGCGGTACCGGCCGAGCCGGGCGAGTTCACGCGGCGAGCCTTCGAGAATGACAAGCTGGATCTGACCGAGGCTGAGGGTCTGGCGGATCTGATCGAGGCCGAGACCGAGGGGCAGCGGCAGCAGGCCCTGGCGCAGATGTCCGGGGCTCTGCGTCAGCTCTATGAGGGTTGGCGCGAGGATCTGATCGTCGCCATGGCCTCGATCGAGGGGGAGATCGACTTCCCCGACGAGGCCGATGTTCCTGACGCATTGTCCCACGTGGCACACGCGCCGCTGAGCCGGCTGATTGCGTCCATGGAAGCCCATCTGGATGATGGCCGGCGCGGCGAGCGCGTGCGGACCGGCTTTTCCATCGCGCTGATCGGGGCACCGAATGCGGGCAAGTCGAGCCTGTTGAACCGGCTCGCACGGCGCGAAGCGGCCATCGTCACGGATATTCCCGGCACCACGCGGGACGTGGTCGAGGTGCGCGTCACCATGGCGGGCTTTCCGGTGATCATTTCCGACACGGCGGGTCTGCGCGAGGCTGTGGATGCCATCGAGGCCGAGGGCGTCCGGCGGGCGCTGGATCGCGCCGACAATGCGGACCTGCGGATCGGCGTCGTGGATGCTCGGTCTGATGAGGATCTGCTCGATCTGCGCGGACGTCTGAAGGACGACGATCTGCTTGTTCTCAACAAGCTCGACCTGGCGCCGCAAAAGCGGTCGGAAGGGGCTTACCGTCTCTCGGCCAAGTCCGGCGACGGTGTGGACATGCTCGAGGCGAAGATCGAGGAGATCGTGCGCGAGCGCCTCGGCGCGCGGGAACTGCCGGCGTTGAGCCGGGCCCGGCATCGCCGTGCGGTGGAAAGCGCGCTGGGGGCCCTGAAGCGCTGCCGCGAGCGGCTGGCCGATGCGCCGGAGCTCGCAGGCGAGGATGCGCGATTGGCTGTGCGGGCGCTGGAAAGCCTGACCGGCCGCGTCGGTGTTGAGGACGTTCTCGACCGGGTGTTCAGCCAGTTCTGCATCGGCAAGTAGGCTCTCGTGAACCGCGCGGCGTGTTTCACGTGAAACACGCGGGTGTGCCCCTCGACTCGACGACCTGCGGGCATTATGTAGGCCGACCTTTTCCGCAAGTCAGAGCGTCGGGATCGATCCGGTCATGAAGCAATGGGATGTCATCGTCATCGGGGGCGGACACGCCGGCTGTGAAGCCGCGTCCGCAGCCGCACGTCTGGGCGCCTCGACCCTGTTGCTGACCCATCGTCTCGACACGATCGGCGAGATGTCTTGCAATCCGGCCATTGGCGGTCTGGGCAAGGGGCATCTGGTTCGCGAAGTCGACGCGCTGGACGGGGTGATGGGCCGTGTCGCGGATGCGTCGGGGATCCAGTTTCGTTTGCTCAACCGGTCCAAGGGTCCGGCCGTGCGCGGTCCGCGGACCCAGTCCGACCGGGCGCTCTACAAGACCGCGATGCAATCGGCTCTGGGCGCGACGGACAATCTGGAGATCCGGGCCGCGGCGGTAGAGGACCTGATCATCGACCAGGGCCGCTGCGTCGGTGTGACGGATGCCGCGGGGAATGAATACGCCGCCGCGTCTGTCGTGCTCACGACAGGCACTTTCCTGCGCGGCATGATCCATCGCGGTGCCGAGCGTATTCCCGCCGGGCGGGCCGGCGAGGCGCCGGCTGTGGGTCTGGGCGAGACGCTCTACGGGCTCAAGCTGCAGATGGGCCGTCTCAAGACCGGAACTCCGGCGCGGCTGAAGAAATCGTCGATCGACTGGGACGCACTGGAGCAGCAGGCGGCTGACGAGACGCCGGTGCCGTTCTCCTTCCTGACCGACCGGATCGAGGTGCCGCAGATCACCTGCGCTATCTCCCGGACCACGGAAGCGACGCACGCCATCATCGCCGCCAATCTGGAACACTCCGCCGTTTATTCCGGCGCGATTGCCGGGCGCGGGCCGCGCTATTGCCCCTCCATCGAGGACAAGGTGGTGCGCTTTGCCGACCGGACCAGTCACCAGGTTTTCCTGGAGCCGGAAGGGCTGGATGACGACACCGTCTATCCCAATGGCATCTCCACCTCGCTGCCCGACCACGTGCAGGACGCCTTCCTGAAGACCCTGCCGGGTCTCGAACAGGTCGAGGTGAAGCGCTACGGCTATGCCATCGAATACGATTATGTCGACCCGCGCGAGCTTGACGCGACACTTCAGGTGCGCGCCGTTACGGGGCTCTGGCTGGCCGGTCAGATCAATGGCACGACGGGCTATGAAGAGGCCGCTGCCCAGGGCGTGATGGCCGGCTTCAATGCGGCACTGTCCGCTCAGGCGCGCGAGCCTTTCGTGCTCAGCCGGTCGGACGCCTATATCGGTGTGATGATCGACGATCTGATCACGCGCGGTGTCAGCGAGCCCTATCGCATGTTCACCTCGCGCGCCGAATACCGGCTCACCCTGCGCGCCGACAATGCCGATCAGCGCCTCACGCCGAAGGCGATCGCGCTGGGAGCGGCGTCTGTTTCACGTGAAACACGCTTCACCAGAAAGATGGCGGCGCTCGAAACGACCCGCAGCCAGGTGCAGGCGCTCACCCTGACGCCGAACGAGGCGAAGGCGCACGGCTTGTCCGTGAATGCCGATGGCAAGCGCCGCACGGCGAGTGAACTGCTCGCCTACCCGGATATCGCCTGGAGCGACCTCGCACCGATCTGGCCCGAGCTGGACGGTATCGCGCCGGACATTGTCGAGCAGATCGAGATCGACGCGCTCTATGCCGGCTATATCGATCGTCAGCAGGCCGATATTCTCGCCTTCCGCCGGGACGAAGCTGTGCGCCTTCCGCGTGATCTCGACTATCGCTCTGTCGGCGGGCTGTCGAACGAAGCGCGCGAGAAGCTGGAGCGCGCGCGCCCCGAGACCTTGGGCCAGGCCTCGCGTATCGAAGGCGTCACGCCGGGCGCTCTGACAGCGGTTCTGGCGCATGTGAAACGGCTCAGCAAAGAGGCCAGCTAGGTGACACGCGACGAATTCCAGGCCCGAACGGGTGTTTCACGTGAAACGCTCGACGGGTTCGACCGCTGGCGGCAGATTCTCGTCGAGACGAGCGCTCACACCAATCTGGTGGCCCGCAGTTCGCTCGATCATTTCTGGGAGCGCCACGCTCTCGACAGTTTCCAGCTGATGCCGCTTGTTTCACGTGAAACGCGTCTCGTGGCCGATCTCGGCGCCGGTGCCGGCTTCCCCGGCATGGCCCTGGCGCTCGGTTTCCGCGACCGCGGACAGGCGGCTCGTGTGGTCATGGTGGATTCCGTGGGCAAGAAGGTCGCCTTCCTGCGCAAGGTGATCGACGATCTCGGCCTCAATGCCGAAGCGCGCTCGGTGCGGGTGGAGACGCTCGATCCTGCGGAAGGTTTCGATCTCGTCACTGCGCGCGCCTTCGCGCCGTTGAATAAATTATTGGGCTATGCCGAGCCCCTGTTGAAAAACGGGGCTGAAGGCCTCTTCTTCAAGGGCCGCCAGTACCAGGATGAATTGACCGAAGCCCGCAAAAGCTGGACAGTTGATCCGGAAGTCATACCCAGCCAGACGAGCGACGGTGTGATCCTGCGCATCAAAGAGGTCGAGCGTGTCCGATAAGAACGAGCGCCGCAGAGCGCCCCGCGTCATCGCCATCGCCAACCAGAAGGGCGGCGTGGGCAAGACCACCACCGCCATCAATCTGGGAACCGCCCTGGCGGCCATCCGCCAGAAGGTCGCGATCATCGATCTGGACCCCCAGGGCAATGCCTCCACCGGTCTGGGCGTGCCGCCCAGCAAGCGGACCCTGACATCCTATGACGTGCTGGTGGGTGGCGACCCGCTGAAATCGGCTTTGGTTCCCACTGTCGTGCCCGGCCTGTCCATCGTGCCGTCCGATCAGCTCCTGTCCGGGGTCGAGCTGGAACTGGCCGACGATCAGCGCCGTTCCTACCGGCTCAAGCGCGCCGTCGACCAGAGCATTGCGGCGCTGTCGCACGATGAAGACGGGCTGGACTATATCCTGATTGACTGTCCGCCCTCGCTGAACGTTCTGACGGTGAATTCGCTCACCGCGGCCGATGCCATCCTGGTGCCGCTGCAGTGCGAATTCTTTGCCCTCGAGGGTCTGTCCCAGCTCCTGCGCACCGTCGAGCGTGTGCGCGGCCACCTGAACACCAAGCTGGAGATCCAGGGCGTCGTGCTGACCATGTATGATGGCCGCAATAATCTCTCCGCCGAAGTCGCTGCCGATGTGCGCGAGCATTTCGGCGAGAAGGTCTACAAGACCATGATCCCGCGCAATGTGCGGGTCTCTGAAGCGCCCTCCGTGGGCAAGCCGGTGCTGCTCTACGATCTGCAGTGCACCGGGTCTCAGGCCTATATCAGCCTGGCCAAGGAAATCGTCCAGCAAGAGCGCAAACGCCGCCGGGAAGAGCAGGGTGAAGCCGCATGACATCCACTGACAAGAATCGTCGTCTGGGCCGGGGCCTCTCGGCCCTTCTGGGCGAGGTCGAGACCGAGGACTATGCCGCGCCGGATGGCGGCGATGCGCCGGCCTCCGCGCCGCGTTCGCGCGATGGCGTGCGCACCCTGCCGATCGAGCTGATCCGCCCGAACCCGGACCAGCCGCGCAAGACCATCACCGAGGCGGAGCTGGAAACGCTGTCGGAATCGATTGCCGAAAAAGGCGTGGTCCAGCCGATCCTGGTGCGGCCCGTCAAGGGCGAGGGCGAAGCCTATGAGATCGTTGCAGGGGAACGCCGCTGGCGAGCGGCCCAGAAGGCCCGCTTGCACGATATTCCGGCGCTTGTCCGCGAGCTCACCGACAAGGAAACGCTGGAAATCGGCATTGTCGAGAACGTTCAGCGCTCGGACCTCAACCCGGTGGAAGAGGCGCATGCCTATCGCCAGCTGATCGACCGTTTCGGTCACACCCAGGACGATGTCGCGCGCGCCGTGTCGAAGAGCCGCAGCCATGTCGCCAACATGGTGCGCCTTCTGGCCCTGCCGGAGGCCGTCCTGACGTCTCTTGCCAGCGGTGAAATCAGCACGGGTCACGCCCGCGCGATCGCCTCGGCGCCCGATCCGGAAGCGCTGGTCCGTATCATTGTCGAGAAAGGCCTGTCCGTACGCGAGGCCGAGCGCCTGGCGCGCGATGCGCAGGCCGGCAAAGCGTCTGACGGCAAGGCTGGCAAGGCCTCCAAACCTGGTGACAAGGATGCTGACACGCGAGCTCTCGAGTCCGATGTTACCGCACGCCTCGGCCTGTCGGTCGATATCCGGCACGGCAATAAGGGCGGCGAGATCCGGGTGCAGTACAAGACACTCGAACAGCTCGACGATGTCTGCCGCCGGCTGTCCGGAAACCGCACCGCCTGATTCCTCAAAGATATAAAGCTAGCGGCTGGCCTGTGCAGCGCCGCGGGCCAGCCGGATCAGCAATTCGCTGACCAGGGCCTCGGCCGGGCTGCCCGAGCGCTTGACGTCGCGCTCGGCCTGGAAGGCGAGCTGTCTGGCGTGCTCCAGCCGGCGTCCCCGCCACAGGCTGACCTGCCGCTTGAAGGCATCGGCCTGGGGCCCGAAGCGCGGCGCACCGGAGCGCGCCAGGGCGGCATCATCCCCGCCGGAGCTCTGCACGACACCGATCTGGTCGAGCCGCCGCTGCAGGGCGCGCAGGATGGCAACCGGGCTGCCACCCGCACTGACGGACCGGACATAGGCCTTGTCGGCTTCGGCGAGCCGGCCGAGCAGGGCAGGCTCGATGACGGCATCCATCTGGGCCTCGCCCTGGTCGGCGGCGATGGCCTCGACATCCTCGATCGAGACGACATCGTCACCCTCGGCGCGCTGGCTGCGGAGACCCTTGTAGAGAATCAGCTTGTCGATCTCGCCGCGGGCGAGCGCCCGGTCACCTTCGAGCCGCGGCAGCCAAATCATGCGCGCATCGGAAGCAATCGACAGACCTTCAGCTTTAAGTAGGTCTTCTGCGAGGTTTCCGAGCGATCGCGCGTCATCAGCATAACATGCTATAGATAAAGCCTTTTTCGCCGGTTCGAAGGTTTTTCTGAGCTTCCCTCGCGGCGTTAGATCCCCGGACTCGACCACGAGTACGGTTTGCGGCGCGAGAGAGCCGCTCTCGATCTCCGAAATCACGTCCGCAACGGGGCCGCCGCCGGTCTCGCCGCTGAGCCGGACCCGGACCAGGCGCTGACCGCCGGTCAGCGACATGGCGACCATCGCGTCGGCCAGGGCGGCCGGATCGGATTTGAGGTCTTCCTCGGTGAGCAGGGTCAGCGCGAAGGGATCGTCGGGATCGGACAGGATCGACTTGACCAGCGTGCTGGCGCGCTCGTGAGCGAGGCCGCGATCCGGCCCGTAGATCAGATAGGCCTTGATGGCCGGATCCGGGGTCCGGACGCGCGCATCGGCGTCGCGGGCCGATACCTTCATGGCGTGGCGGGTCCGCGGGTGTGGATCTCGTCCAGGGCGCGGACAAGCTGCATGGAAACCCGCTGGGCTGCCATCCGGGCGGCACGGGCCTGGGCATCCTGTTCGGAGATCATGGAGGCGTAGACAGAGCTCGACAGATTGTAGGAGGCCTCGCCATAGGTGGAGCCGACCAGAACCGGATCGGTCTCTCCGTCACGATAAAGCGCATAGTCGACTTCGAGCCGGATGGAAAAGCGCCGGACGATCGCATCGGCCCCGACGCCCAGTCCGGTCGCGCCCAGATCCGTCTCCGTTCGCAGCGTCAGATCGCCATTGGCATGGCGCGAGCCCATCTGGTCGATCAGGGCCTCCTGAAGCAGGAAGTCGACCCGTTCATCGCCTGTCTCGACGCGGATCTGGGACAGCGTGCTGCCGACAGCGCTCGATCCATACATCGGCGAGAAACCGCAAGCGCCCAGCGCCAGCGTGAAAGAGGCTGCCAGAGAGCCCAGGATCACTCGACGGCTGGTACGCATGGTTTTCCTACCCCACGACGATATTGACGATCCGGTCCGGTACCACGATCACCTTGCGCACTGTAAGCCCTTCGGTGGCGCGCACCACCCCGTCATGGGACAGGGCGAGTTCCTTGACCAGGTCTTCGGGCGTACCCTTGGCGACATCGATCTGGGCGCGGCGCTTGCCATTGACCTGGATCGGCAGCGTCACCGTATCCTCGACCAGCAGCGCCGGATCGGCTTCCGGCCAGGCCGCGTCGATCACCAGGCCTTCCCCGCCCAGCACTGACCAGCATTCTTCGGCCAGGTGCGGTACGAAGGGGGCGATCATGCGCACGAGAATACCCAGGCCTTCCGCCTTGGCCGCAACACCGGCCGCATCGGTCGGTTCGAACTTCCGCAGCGCATTGACCAGGTCATGGACCTGGGCGACCGCCGAGTTGAAGCGGAAACCCTCGATCGAATCCGTAACGGATTTCAGGGCCTTGTGCGCGGCCTTGCGGATATCCAGAGCGTCGCCGCTTGCGTCCGCTGCAATCGTTGCAGGACCCGGCGCACCCTCGGGCAGTGAGGTGACGGTCGTCCACAGGCGCTGGATGAAGCGCCAGACGCCTTCCACACCGCTGTCGGTGTATTCGACATCGCGCTCGGGCGGGCTGTCGGACAGGACGAACCAGCGTGCTGCGTCCGCGCCATAGCTCTCGATGAATTCATCCAGGTCGACGACATTCTTTTTCGACTTGGACATTTTCTCGATCGCGCCGACGGTCACCGGCTTGCCGGTGGCGATCTCGACGCGTGTTCCGTCGCGCTCCTCGATCTCGTCGGGGCCGAGCCATTTGCCATCCGCCGACTTGTAGGTCTCGTGCGTCACCATGCCCTGGGTGAACAGGCCGGCGAAGGGTTCGCCGCCGTCCAGCTTCATCAGGCCGCAATCATTCAGAGCGCGCGTGAAGAAGCGGGCATAGAGCAGGTGCAGGATGGCGTGTTCGATACCGCCGACATACTGGTCGACCGGCATCCAGTGCTCGGCCTCGGCCGGTGCAAAGGGCGCGTCCTCGGTCCAGGGCGAGGTGAAGCGCAGGAAATACCAGGACGAGCACACGAATGTGTCCAGCGTATCGGTCTCCCGGCGCGCCGGCTTGCCGCATTTCGGGCAGTCCGTGTTCTTCCAGGTCGGATGGCGTTCCAGCGGATTGGAGGGCTGGTCGAAGGTCACATCCTCGGGCAGGACCACCGGCAGCTGGTCTTCCGGCACCGGCACGGCGCCGCAATCGGCGCAATGCACGATCGGGATCGGGCAGCCCCAGTAGCGCTGGCGGGAGACCAGCCAGTCGCGCAGGCGATAGCTGGTCGCACCCTTGCCGAGGTCCAGCTTTTCCAGCTCCTCGATGGCGCGCTCGATCGCGGCCGGCGTTTCGAGCCCGTCCAGGAAGCGCGAATTATAGATCGTGCCGTGGCCGGTGAAGGCTTCGTCCTCGATTGTGTGCGTCGCGGCATCGGCATTGGGCGGCAGCACCACCGGATTGACCGGCAGACCGTATTTGCGGGCAAAGTCGAGGTCGCGCTGGTCGCCGGCGGGCGAGCCGAAAATCGCGCCCGTACCATAGCCCGACAGCACGAAATTCGCCGACCAGACCGGGATTTCCCAAGTGTCGTCAAACGGATGGCGGACCTTGATGCCCAGATCGATCCCCTTCTTGGGGGCTTTCTCGATCTCTTCTTCCGTCGTACCCATGCGGGCGCAATCCTGACAGAAGGCCTCGATCTGCGGATTGTCCTTCGCCAGCGCCTTCACGATCGGATGATCGGGCGCCAACGCCAGGAAGCTCGCCCCGAACAGCGTGTCCGGACGGGTGGTGAAGACGTCGATCGTCTCGCCGAAACGGGTATCGGTCAGCGGGAAGCGGACTTCGGCCCCGCGCGACCGGCCGATCCAGTTTGACTGCATCGTACGGACCTTGTCCGGCCAGCGGTCGAGGCCTTCAATAGCGTCGGTCAGCACATCGGCATACTGGGTGATCTTGAAGAACCACTGGTCCAGTTCGCGCTGCTCGACCTCGGCGCCGGAGCGCCAGCCCTTGCCGTCGATCACCTGTTCATTGGCCAGAACGGTCTGGTCGACCGGGTCCCAGTTGACCTTCGCCGTCTTGCGATAGGCCAGACCATTTTCCCACAATTTCAGGAAGATAGCCTGCTGATGGCGATAATAGGCCGGGTCGCAGGTCGCGATCTCGCGGCTCCAGTCGAGGGCCAGGCCCAGACGCTGGAGCTGTTTGCGCATGACGTCGATATTGCCATAGGTCCACTTGCCCGGGTGCACACCGCGGTCACGGGCGGCGTTCTCCGCGGGCAGGCCGAACGCGTCCCAGCCCATCGGATGCAGCACGTCGAAGCCGCGGGCGCGCTTGTAGCGCGCCACGACGTCACCCATCGTGTAATTGCGGGAGTGGCCGACATGGATACGCCCCGACGGATAGGGGAACATCTCCAGGACATAGTATTTCGGCTTGCCGGACTCGGGTCCGCCGGCACGGAATGCATCACGCTCCGCCCAGGCCGATTGCCATTTCGGTTCGGCCTCGCGGGGATTGTATCGGCTCATGGTCATGCTCGCTGCGAGGCCGCTATGGCGTCACTAGCCTTCCAGCTGGGAAATACGCAGCTGGCGGGCCCGGGTCAGGATCGCATTCTCGATCTCGTAGGCGGTGTCGTCGCCGGACTGCGCGTCGGTCCATTCGCCCTGGTCGTTGCGGACCTGGCGGAAGACGTTGACGGCCAGTGCGTCGGCACGCAGGCGCGTATCGAGAATATAGACCGTCAGCTTGAAGCGCTCGGTCGGCATCTGCGGATTGGCGTACCAGTCCGTGATGATGACGCCGCCGAACGGATCGACTTCCGACAGCGGCATGAAGGAGATGGTGTCCAGGCTGGCGCGCCACAGGAAACCGTTGACGCCGATGCCCTCGACCTCGACCGGGCGATTGCCGCCACCCAGCGGGTTGGGCAGGGACGGAAGACGCAGGCCGGACCGGCTCTCCGACGCGGCGGATTGCTCGGCCGCATTGTTCGAGGCACAGGCCGACAGGCCAAGAATGGCGGCGGAGAGGGCTACTCCAAGAATCCGACGGTCGGACATAAGCCGAGACTCCTTCGAAACAGACAGCGGTAACACGCGGGGAACCGTGAACGCGGACGCGCTCCTTGCTTTGACGATTTGTATAACATGCGAAACGGGACACGCCAGCGCCGAAAGGCACCCGATGCGAGCGTGGCAGGATCGCAACAACTTGGCGCCAAGTTTTCCGCAAGCCGTGCGGGGTGCTTGACCGGACGGGCGTGCTGACCTCCTTTAGGGGCGCGACGTCCGGGGGGACGGGGCCGATCGGCGGGACCGCGAGACATGGTACGGACACTCAGCGCGACCTTGATCGCCGCTCTGTCCGGAGCGCTTGCGGCCCCGCCGGCATTCCCCCAGACGGACTCGTCTACCGGCATATTTTCCAATGAAAGCAACGGGTTCGATGCGGCGTTCGAGACGCGTTTCGAGCTGGCTGCCGGCGCGGTCCTCGCGTCCGGTGATGGCGCTGAGACGCCGCTTTTCGACATCGATACGGCCCTGACCATTGAAGGCTTCACCGATGCCGGCCGCCGCTATGGCCTGGTCGTCGGCGGGCGGATCGAGCGGGACAGCGGCCGCCTCGGCTGGGGCGGGCTCGCCGGAGACTGTCCGGCCGGCCGCGGCGATTGTGCCACGGGGGTGAGCCCGGCGAGCGGCTATCGCAGCAGCGGCGCACCGGTTGGTGACGCCACCCGCACCGCGCTGGAAGACGCCTATCTCTACTACGACACCGGCTGGGGCGAGCTGCGTCTGGGTTACGGGCCGGGCGCCGCCCAGCTCGACACGGCCGGCGGGCCGGCGGCCTTCCGCCTGAGCCGCGCCGATGGCGGCCGCGTCGCCACCGACCGCCTGTCGGGTGCGCGCACGGCCAACCTCGCGTCCGGCTGGTCGCCGAAAATCCTGTTCCGCTCGGTCGCGCTGGGGCAGGAGAGCACGATCGGCACCCTGCGGGCCTCGGCCTCCTGGACCCCGGCCGTGCGCGATTGCGGCGTCGATGTCTGCCATCGCGAATACGGTCCGGCCGGACTGGTCAGCCCGGTCTTCGACGACATGGCCGAGCTGGGCCTGATCTATGCCGTCCGCCGCGGCGATCATGAGATCGAGGCCTCCTTCGGTATCGCCAGCGGCGCCGACGCCACCGGCCGGCCGGGCTTCGAGCGCCTGCTTGCCTGGGATGCGGGCCTGTCCTGGCGCCTTGGCGACTGGTCGGCGGGGCTGCGCGGCCTGGTCAGTGACAATGGTCTTGCCGGCGACCAGGGCTATCAGGCCTGGTCGGCTTCAGCCGGGTATGAGGCCGGTCCCTGGCTGTTCACGCTGGAATATGCGGGCTTTTCCGACGACGCGGTTCATGTCGACGGCACCAGCTGGCAAGCGGGCGGATCGCGCCTGATCGGCGAGCACTGGCTTGCCGGCGTCGGACTGCGCAGCGCCCGGCGCTGGGATCCGGTGCTGACACCCGCCGGGCGGACACAGGTCCGGTCGGAGGACACGGTCGGATTTTTCGAGCTCGGCTGGCAGTTTTGACAAATCCGCCACAGGCGGCGTGAAACTGTTGTAACCGCCGCAGAATCTTCTTGGGACGGATGGGTCCGGTGCGGTAAAACCATCTGGTGTGAGGGAGATTGCAATGAGCGGGCGGAGCTATCCGTTTGACATCATTGGTAAGACGGCGCCTGCAGTCGTAACGGCTGCTGCCCTGTGCCTGTGCGCGCCTGCGGCTTTCGCCCAGGACGATACCGCGGCTGCGCTTGCAGCGCCGGCACCGGCCACGTCCGAGGCTGAAACGCCGTGGTATGAAGCCTTCACCCTGTCCATGAATGAAGCCGCCCATCCGGGCCTGGAAGAACCCGATACGTTCGACTGGGAATCCGCCGGTGGCCGCTGGGGCATCACGCTGGGCGTGGAAGACCATTCCGACACGCGCTTCGAAACCGAAGACGTGAGCGCCGGGGCCTTCGTCAATCTCGGCGAACGCTTCCGCCTCGGCGGTCAGGTCCGCTTTGCCGCACCGGACAGCGAGTATTTCACGCTTCGCGAGAACCGCCAGGACCGCCGCGAGCCGGAAATCAAGTTCGAGTCGGCCCTGCGCTTCTGATCGCGCCGACACACGCAATTCCTGAAAATCCGAGACCTGTCAGCCGTTTCGCCGTGCGGTGATTGACGCCGCCCAGTGCATAGACCGGCAGAACTGTGGCCCGCGCCATCGCCGCTGCGGCCCAGCCCCCCAAAGGCCGTCCGGCGCTGGGGCTCTGGCTGGGAAAGACCGCCGACAGCAGGGCTGCATCGATACCGGCATCGCCCGCCCGGGCCAGCGCCCGCCAGGAATGGGCGGCGGCTGTGAAAAAGCCCGTATTGCCGCGCGCCCGGCAGGCGGCGGCTTCGGCGATCTGCCGTTCCGGCCAGTGCACGCCGTCCGCCCCGGCCCGCCGGGCCAGATCCGGATCTCCCGACACCAGCAGCCAATTGCCCTGCGCGTGGCAGATCGCAGCCAGCCGTTCTGCGACCTCCAGCCGGTCCGGTGCACCGAAATGCCGGTAGATCACCGCGCTGCCGCCCGGGGCCGCAGCGGCGAACGCTTCCGGGTCTGGCGTGCGGGCCGGATCGGTCAGCGCCAGCAGCGCCGGCAGACCGGTCCCGCGCGGGGCCTGCACCGCAAGCGCCTGTCTTGCCAAGCCCGCCGGGGCGTCATATGGCGGCATGATGAGCGACACTTCCGCAATCTCCGCAAACCGTCAGGCCCTGCTCGACACGATCGCTGCCGCGGCCCGGCCGGCAGGACGAAGCCCGGGTGATATCACCCTGGTGGCCGTATCGAAACGCCAGAGCGACGACCGGCTGGATGCCGCGCTTGCGGCCGGCCAGCGCGTGTTCGGCGAAAACCGTGTGCAGGAGGCCCAGGCGCACTGGTCCGGCCGCCGCGCAGACTATCCCGATCTCGAACTGCGCCTGATCGGCCCGCTGCAGTCCAACAAGGCGGACGATGCCGTTGCCCTGTTCGACGTGATCGAGACGCTGGATCGCGACAAGCTGGCCGGTGCGCTGCGCAAGGCGATGGACGCGCAGGGCCGCACGCCGCGGCTCTATGTGCAGGTCAATACCGGCGAGGAAGACCAGAAGGCGGGTGTTGCCCCGGCCGAGCTGCCGGACTTCCTGGCGCGGATGCGGCAGGACTATGGCTTCGAGATCGAGGGTCTGATGTGCATTCCGCCGGTCGAGGAGCCCGCCGGTCTCCACTTTGCCCTGCTCGACAAGCTCGCCCGCGAAAACGGGGTCGAAAAGCTGTCCATGGGCATGAGCGGCGATTTCGAGACGGCCGTCGCGCTGGGCGCGACATCGGTCCGCGTCGGCACAGCCTTTTTCGGTGAACGGGAAGTCTAGAGCCGCTGCATTTTCGAACCGCGAAACCGGTACCCACTTTCGCTGAAAATGCTAGCTGATCGTCAGCGTGTCGCCCGGCTTCGCCTGCGCCAGCAGGGCGCGCACATCGTCGGGATCCAGCGCGACACAGCCCAGCGTGGGCTCGTAATCGCCGCGCTTGCAGTGCAGGAAGATCGCCGAGCCCGCACCGGGCACGGGCGGATCGTCATTATGGCCGAGCACGAGAATGATGTCGTACAGCCCGTCCTCGCGCCATAAATCCTCGTGAGACGCCGGATAGGGCTTGCGGACGGGGCGGTTATAGGCGGGGTCGTCCGGCGCGTCGCACCAGCCATCATCGGGGCGGATCGCCCGCACCGGCAGCGCGGTGTCGGGCGCCGTGACCCGGTCGGCCCGGTACATCACACGGCGCAGTGCATAGCGGCCCAGCGGGGTGGCGCCATCGCCCTCACGCTTGTCTGACGCGTCCGTGATGCCGCCTTTTCCCAAGGCTGCGCGTACGGTGCGGCCGCCGAGGTCGATCTGCCCGGTTCGTGAGACTTGCCAATCCATGACGCCAGCATAGATGAAAAAAGCGGTGGTCGGCGAGGGACGCTCTTGTGCCGGAAATGGCACAGGCATCCACTTCGCCTCCCCCACCACGGAAGGGTGTCCGGCCTGCGGACTCGGCGCTAACCAAGCAATTTCGGTACCAGAATTCGTGATGGAAATACGGGACACTTCGCTATGCTTAAGCAAATATTGCCGGGCACATCCTGCCGGTGGGCAGAATTTGCCTTGCGACCGGAAAAGGGCATGATCGCACCATGAGCGCACAGAAAACGATTCTGATCGTGGACGATGACGAGGATCTGCGCGAGGCGCTGGTCGAACAGTTCGCGCTTCACGAGGAATTCCGCACGCTCAGCGCCGGCACGGCCGGCGAAGGCATGGCAACGGCGAAGGCCGAACGCGCCGATCTGGTCCTGCTCGATGTCGAACTGCCGGACATGGACGGCCGCGAGGCCTGCCGGCTGATGCGCAAGAACGGGGTGTCTGCACCGGTCGTCATGCTGACCGCCCAGGATACCGATGCCGACCAGATTCTCGGTCTGGAATCCGGCGCCAATGACTATGTCACCAAACCGTTCAAATTCTCCGTCCTGCTGGCCCGCGTGCGCGCCCATCTGCGCAGCCACGAGCAGAGCGAGGACGCGGTCTTCCGCATCGGCCCCTACGAATTCCGGCCGGCGATGAAGCTGTTGCTGACCGCCGACGAGAAAAAGATCCGGCTGACGGAAAAAGAGACCAATATCCTCAAATACCTCTACCGCGCCGGCGGCAAGCCGGTGCCGCGCGACGAGCTGTTGCACGAGGTGTGGGGCTATAATCCGGCCGTGACGACGCACACGCTGGAAACCCACGTCTACCGGCTAAGACAGAAGATAGAGCCCGATCCGGCCCATGCGCGGCTGCTGGTGACGGAAAGCGGCGGATACCGGCTGCAGGGCTGAGGCAAGGGGTCCAACTCAGGGCTCGTCCGTTCCGCCTTCCCAGATACCGAAACAGGCGGTGAAGACCAGCAGATCGCCCTGCTGCAGCGTGTCCTGCTCGATCTTGTCGTTGTAGCAGGTGCGGAAATGGAAATCGAAATCGCCCTTGCGGTTGCGCAGCGTGTCGCGCTTGGTCACCGGCAGCCAGCCGACTAGGTGCAGGCCGGCATGGCGTGAACGGACCAGGCTGGCATAGCTCTGTCCGATCAGCGGATCGTCGGCCGCCAGCTCCTTCATGTAGAGATGGGTGCCGTCGCGCATATTCATAACGGCGATCAGGAAATCGAGAACCGAATTGCCGTCGAACACGTCCTTGACGAGGAAGCGTTCGACCAGCGTCGCGCTGGGGATGACCGCATTGGCGCCCGCGCCGGCCTGGCTGGCAGTCTCGCGGACAGGCAGATCCTGTCCCTGTGAGAATTGCGGACCGAGAAAGGCGTCGCGGTCCTCGCGGGCGATCGCCTCGGCGATGATCTTGCAGGTCCATCCGCTGCTGTCGGCGATCTGCCGGATCAGCTTGGTGGCCAGAAGCGTGTGGGCATCGGCCGCACGCACCCGGGCCGAGCTGGACGCATTGCGCTTCTTCTTCGCGTCGGCCAGGACGATGGCATAGTCGAAAGCCTCCACGCCGCAATCCGTCCTGAAACTGTCGAGGCGTTCGGCCAGGACATTTCGGGTCAGGAAGGGAGTCGACTCGATCGTGACAACGCAGATCTGCGGGTCGCGGTGAAAGGCGCGCAGGTTCTTTTCCAGCCGGTCGACATGTTCTTCCGAAGCATAGATCAGGATCCGCGTGCCCTCGGGGCGGGAAAAATTGAACAGCTCGCGGGGGATCGGGGCTGCGTCCAGAACGGTCTGGCGATGCCCGGGCTTCAGCACCGTGTCGCGGGTGTGGGCGGCGTAGATGATCCTGTCATTGCGCGCGGGCACATGGTCATAGCCGGCCTCGCGGGTCAGCGAGATGATCGGACCGCCATCCAGAACTTCGGCGTCATAGACAGCCTCGCGCTTGAGATCGCCGCGGACCACGCCGATCAGGTTTGCCCCGCTGCGCCAGATCTCGCGTTCGACATCGCACAGCGTCATTTCCGGGTCATAGCCGGGGTGCCGGTCGCACAATTCGCCGTATTCGACGGCGTAGATTTCGTCGAACGCGTCATAGGTCAGCACTTCCAGCAGATAATCCACCATCAGCGGATGGATGGTGGAGAGCGCGGCGGCCTTGGCGATGAAGAGGTCCGGCGTGATCAGCGTGTCGCAGCCGAAGCTCGCGAAATGGTCGGCATTCTGGTTGAAATTCAGCTCGGCCGAGATGCGGATCTCGGGGTTCAGGCGCTTCAGATTCATCGCCGTCAGGATAGCGCCGATATTCTGGCTTTCCCGGCGCTCGTAATCGGCCAGGATAATGGCATGCGAGGCGCGCCTGGCGCCGGCTTCCTCGAGCGTCTTGCGGTCGGCGCTGTCGCCGCGCCGGAAGCGGACCCGTTTCGGATTGAAATGATGCCCGTCCATCGGGCTCGCATCGCCCGACTGGGCCACCATGCACACCTTGTATCGCTCGGCTGCGTCCTGTCCCGTCAGCGAGTAGATCACGCCGGAGAGATGCTCGTTCCAGCCGCACACCAGGATGTGGTCATGCCATTTCGTGCGGGCCCAGCCGGCCGCCTTGGCGGCACGCTGCCGGCCGATGAAATTGCTGGTGACGATAATCGCCGTGATCGGTCCGCCAATGCCCAGCAGGGCCAGGCAGGCCACCATCACCCGGCCCGGCGGGCTCAGCGGGTAGGCGTCATTCTCGGTGAAGCCGCTGGCCACGAAGGCCAGCATCCAGACAATCCCTTCCATGAAGGCGAGATCGCCGAACGGATTGTCCAGGTTGAAGGCCCGCGCGTGCATCGCCTCGGCTGTGCGCAGGGCGATAAAGGCGCCGCACAGGATGATGGCAAACAGGCTGATACCGATGAACCAGGGGCTGGGCCGGGCCCACAGGTCGATCGCCTGCTGCACGCCCGGCAGGCGCCGGTCCCGGGTCCGCGCTTCGCCCGTGCGGTCATAGGTCGTGCGCATGGAAATTGCCGCGACGCTCGAGGCCAGCAGCGCGCCCCAGGCGATCAGCCAGAGCCAGTAACGCGGCGGCGCAGCGGCATGGCCCTGTTCGACCAGGACCGCGCGTGCGGCCGGATGAAAGTCCAGCGCCAGACGCGTCACGAAATCCTCGGGCGGATACAGCCCGCCGACATCCTGCAGGTCGGGCCAGATCGCGAGGAGTGTACCGGTCAGTGCTCCGACTGCCTCGCGCGGCGCATCCCGCCGGGCCAGCAGCACGGCGCGTGTCGCCAGCGACGCCTGGATGCGTCCGTCGATCTCCAGGCCGGAGCTTTCGTAATAGGGGTTCTCGTTGGCCAGCTGGGTGATGATCGAGGGCGGCACGGCGAGGCGCGAGAAGCGGTCCGCATCGAACTCGAAATTCTCGCCGGCCGTCACGAAGACGGCATCCACCGTATTGTCGCCCAGCGCCGTGAACGCATCGCGTATGCCGTCGCTGGCCGGCAGATAGTCGACGCCTTCACGCAGACCGGCCGCGGCCAGCACGTCGCGCGCATTGATCGTGCTGCCCGATCCGGGCACGCCGATATTGATGCGGCGTCCGCGCAGCTCGCCGAACAGATCCGGCGCATTGTCTTCCCGGCGCACAAAGACTTGCACGAATTCGGGGAAGAGCGGCGCCACAGCCGCAAAGTCCTGCCAGCGTTCCAGCCCGTGGCTGCCGGTAAACTGGTGATAGGCGAGATCGTTCTGGGCAATGGCGAAGGCCAGCTCACCGCCGCGCAGCCCGCGCAGGTTTTCCAGGCTGCCGGCGGTCGGGGCGTTGCAGACCGAGCCTTCGAGCCCGGCCTCGATCAGGCGCTCCGCGAAGGCGTGATAGCGCCCGCCCGGCTCGCCGGACCCGATACAGATCCCGGCGGCGGCCGCACTGTCCGTATCGGTCTCCGTGCTCGTCGCGGAGCCGGAGCCCGTCTGGGCCAGCGCACCGCAGACCGCGAGAATCCATACCGTTGCCGCTGTCAGGAAAATCCGCATCAACCCGTCCCCCCGGCGCACAGGATGCGTCGGAAAACGGGCCGATTACAAGAGATTGGGTGGAAGTTGGCGGTCAGCCGCCGATCCGCAGCACCACCGGGGCGTGATCCGACGGCTTCTCCCAGCCGCGCACATCTTCCCAGATCCTGAAAGCCTCACGTCCGCCGGCCAGGGCGCGCTCGCGCACGGCGGGAGCGGCCCAGATATGGTCGAGACGGCGGCCGCGATTGGCGGCTTTCCAGTCGCGGGCGCGGTAGCTCCACCAGGAATAGACCTTCTCGTCCATCGGGATCAGCTCACGCGCCACATCGGCAAAATCGCCGGCCTGGCGGATCCGCTCCAGGGCTTCGGTCTCGACCGGTGTGTGGGAGACCACTTTCAGCAATTGCTTGTGCGACCAGACATCGTGCTCATAGGGCGCGATGTTGAAATCGCCGACCAGGACGAGCGGCGGGTTCTCGGCGGCGCGGGCCTTGAAATAGGCCTCGATGCGGTCGAGGAAGCCCAGCTTGTGGGCAAAGCGCGGATTGATCGCCGGGTCCGGTTCGTCGCCGCCGGCCGGGATGTAGAAATTGTGAAGCTCGATGCCTTCCACCATCACCCGCTGGTGACGGGCTTCCGCCTTCGGGCACAGGTCTTCATCGCCCAGATCCTCCAGCGGGAGTTTCGAGGCGATCGCGACGCCGTGCATCCCCTTCTGGCCGCGCACGTGGAAATGCCGGAACCCCATCTCGCGGAAGGCCTCTTCCGGGAATTGCTCGTTCAGGCACTTGATCTCCTGCAGGCACAACACGTCCGGATCGGCCTGGCTGACCCAGTCGGCCACAAGCGGTGCGCGCAGGCGCACGGAGTTGATATTCCAGCTGGCGAGCGTGAAAGCGGTCATGGGCAGTCCTTGTGCGGGCGGTCGGTCGGAAAGTGTCAGAGGATGTTGTAGGTGGCGCCGGCCAGGCCCACGGGCCAGCGGCCGCGGGCGAACAGGCGCCAGCGCGCGAGGAAGGGATGGGGCGGCTCATCGTCCTCGGCTTCGGCCAGAACCACCAGGGCCGCGCCATTCGCCGCCTGGGCCAGCGCACCGGCAGCAGCATGGACCAGCGCCATGTCCTCGACATCGGCCAGCGCGGCCGCATCCTCGATCGCGTCGCGGGCCGTGTCGCCGGTCTTCTGGGCAACCAGGGTCAGCGCGGCATGCACCGCTTCCTCGTCCAGCCGCTCGAGAACCCGCGACACCAGGCCGGTGCGCAGCATCTCCTCGGCTTCCCAGCCCATCGGATCGGTATCCATGGTTTCCGCCGCGCCGGCAGCCTCGTCCCAGCCCGACAGCAGGGCCGGCTCGGCTTCGGGAAAGCCCAGCCCGTCCAGATAGGTCCGCGCCAGAAAGCGCTCGCGCGCGTCCAGCGGTTCGCCCAGGCGGGAAAACCAGGTGTTGGCATTGAGGCTCTCGGCAAAGGCCCGGGCCTTGTAGAGCAGCGGAATTTCTTCGAGCAGGCGCGGGATGTCGGCGCCTTCGTCTTCGTCGTGGAAGTGCATGCGTCGTATTTAGCGATCCGCTGCCGGCTTTGACAGGGGGAAGGTGTGCCGGGGGTCGCGAATGACGGCAGGCTGAATGACGGGAGCCTGAAACGAAAGGCGCCCGGTCTCGAGGGGGGAGAGACCGGGCGCCGAGCCGTGCGCGTGTCTTTTTACAGCGCAGCGCCGGGAGGGGATCAGTCCGGCGCGACCGAGAAGGGATCTGCAAGCGGGGGGACGACGCCGATCCTTTGCCTCTCAGTCAGCGTATCAATAACGCCACATCGCCCGGATTTCTGCAAATAAAAAATGAGAAAGGATTTGCCTGTGGCAGAAAAACATCAACCATTTTACCGGTTGCGGCGCGAATCCCGGCGGTCTTCCGCCTCCGGAATGACAAACAGGCGCGGGTTCAGCCGCATGCCCGTCTCGACATTGTTCAGGCTGACGCGGGTGATCTCGCCCATCGCATCGGTCACGAACCATTCGCGCAGCTCATAGCTGGGCTCGGCAAAGACGAACATGATCTCGCCCGGCATTTCCTCGCTGGGGTCGCGCAGCGTGACATAGAGAAAGCCGAACTCGCTCTCCATGCCCACCAGTTCGGCGTCACGGGCGATATCGATATCCTCTTTCAAGAGCCACCAGAGCGGCGTCGAGCGCAGCGGGCCGCGATCGACCGTCTCCAGGGCGCTGTCCTCGATCGCGACGGTCGTTCCGTCGGCAATGATGCGGATCGGCGTCGGCTCGTCATACTCGAAGCGCAGGCGGCCGGGACGCGCCATGGCCAGTTCGCCCGTCGCGGACGAACCGTCGGGGGCCACCTGCACGAACTCCGCACGCAGGGTGTCGATACCGTTGAGATAGGCGTTGATATCGGCCAGCGCCGTTTCGCGGTCCAGGCCGGACGGCGCCGTGCCGGCTTCTTCGGCCGCCGGCGTTTGCACGGCCTCGGCGGGAGCGTCGGCCGCAGGGTCCTGCTGCAGCAGGGCGAGGGAGAAAAGCAGAGCGATCATGGCCGCAAGCTGGCCCGGGATTTGGGCGCGAGCAAGGCCTGGATGTTCATTCTTCCGTCAGCCGCTGTCATCGCTGCAGATCAGCGCAGCGTGTCGAGCAGGCCGGGCAGTCCGGCCAGATCGCCGATCTCCCGGAAGCGGGGATGTTCGGCCGGCGCTTCGGCGTGCTCGAGCGCCCAGGTCATCCCGTGCGGCACGTGAACGCCCCAGCTGCCCGCCTCGATCGCCGGCACCACATCCGAACGCACCGAGTTGCCGATCATCATCGCGCGCTCGGCGCCGTCGCCATGCCGGTCGAAAATCGTCCGGTAGATATCCGGGGTCTTTTCCGAGACGATCTCGATCCCGTCGAACAGCTCCGCCAGACCGGAGGCCGCAATCTTGCGCTCCTGGTCCATAAGGTCACCCTTTGTGACGATTATGGTGCGGTAATGAGGGGTCAATGCTTCCACTGTGTCACGCACATGGGGCAGTAACTCGACAGGATGCTCCAGCATGTCGTGACCGGCATCCAGGATCTGCCGGATCGTGGCCGCCGGCACCCGGTTCTCCGTCACTTCGACCGCCGTCTCGATCATCGACAGGACGAAACCCTTGATGCCGTAGCCATAGCGTTTGAGATTGCGCCGCTCCGCCTCCAGCAGCCGCTCCGACAGGTGGTCCGGCTCGGCATAGTCGGCCAGCATCGCGGTAAAGCTCTCCTCCGTCAGCCGGTAGAAGCGCTCATTGTGCCAGAGCGTATCGTCGGCATCGAAGGCCAGTGTGGTGATCATGACAGTCGCGCTCCGGACCATTGCGGGCGCGGGAAAATGACCGCCCCGGCACCGGAAGGCAATGCCCTACACCCCGTCATTCTCCGGCAGGAAGATTTCGCGGCGGCCGGCGTGGTCGGAGGGGCCGATCATACCCTCGTCTTCCATGCGCTCGATCAGGGTGGCGGCGCGGTTATAGCCGATCTGCAGGCGGCGCTGGATATAGGAGGTCGAGGCCTTGCGATCGCGGGCCACGAGGGCGACGGCCTGGTCGAAAAGCTGGTCGCCGGAACCCTCATCGCCCATGTCGAGACCGGGAATGCCGTCCTCGTCATCATCGCCGCCGGCGGTGACGGCCTCGATGTATTCGGGCGGGGCCTGCTTCTTCAGGAAGGCAGCGATTTCCTCGACTTCGCGGTCGGAGACGAAGGGGCCGTGCAGGCGGCGCAGACGTCCGCCCGAGGCCATGTACAGGAGGTCGCCCATGCCCAGGAGCTGCTCCGCCCCCTGCTCGCCGAGAATGGTGCGGCTGTCGATCTTCGAGGTGACCGAATAGGAAATCCGGGTCGGGAAGTTGGCCTTGATCGTACCGGTGATGACGTCCACCGAGGGACGCTGTGTGGCGGTGACGAGGTGGATGCCGGCGGCACGCGCCATCTGGGCCAGGCGCTGCACGGCAGCCTCGATCTCCTTGCCGGCGACCATCATCAGGTCGGCCATTTCGTCGATCACCACGACGATATAGGGCATTTTCTCCGCCGGAATCGTCTCGGTCTCGTAGACCGGTTCGCCGCTTTCCTTGTCATAGCCGGTCTGCACCGTGCGCGAGAGTTCCTCGCCGGTCTTGAGGGCTTCCGCGACGCGCTCGTTGAAGCCGGAGACGTTGCGCACGCCGATCTTGGACATGCGCAGATAGCGGCTTTCCATTTCGCGCACGGCCCATTTCAGGGCGACCACGGCCTTTTTCGGATCCGTCACGACCGGTGTCAGCAGGTGCGGGATGCCGTCATAGACGGAGAGTTCCAGCATTTTCGGATCGATCATGATCATCCGGCAGTCTTCCGGCGGCAGCCGGTAGAGCAGGGACAGGATCATGGCGTTGATACCGACCGACTTGCCCGAGCCGGTGGTCCCCGCGATCAGCAGGTGCGGCATGCGGGCCAGGTCGGCCACGAAGGGTTCGCCGCCGATCGTCTCGCCGAGCGCGAAGGGCAGTTCCGCCTTGGCGTCCTCGAAGGCCTTGGAATTGAACAGGGCGCGCAGATAAACGGTTTCGCGCTTGGGATTGGGCAGTTCGATACCGATCGCATTGCGGCCGGGCACGACGGCGACCCGGGCGGCGGTAGTGGACATCGAGCGGGCGATATCGTCGGCCAGATTGATCACGCGCGACGATTTCACACCCGGTGCCGGCTCGAATTCATAGAGTGTGACGACGGGGCCGGGGCGCACCTGGACGATCTCGCCTTTCACACCGAAGTCCGACAACACGCCCTGCAGCAGCTCGGCATTCTGGCGCAGCGCCATCTCGTCGACGGCGTCATTGCGCACCGACGGCTTCGCCAGAAGATCGAGCCGGGGCAGTTTGAACCCGTCGGTCTTGACGAAGGGCAGCGCGCCCTGTGCCTCGCGGACGTCACGGTCGGACTGTTTGGCCTTGCGGCCCGGCGCCACTTTCACTGCGCTTGAAGCTTCGGACTCGCTGGTTTGAGCGCGCACGGCTGCTGGAGCGTCGTCCGCAGCCCGCATGGCACGGCGCAGGACCGGCTCTTCACGAACGGGACGGTGAACCTCGTCGTCCGGGCCGTCATCGCCCGAGAAGCCGGCGACACGGCCACGCACGGCATCCAGCCATACGCGCACCGTTGCCCAGGCCAGCCCCGCGGCATCGACGGCTGCCGCGATATCGCGTGAGCGCAGGCCGAAGGTGAGGAAAATACCCGCAATCGACAGGAGGAGAGCAAAGCCCGCCGCCATTCCTGTCGCGCCCGGCAGATCGAAACGGGCCGGCAGAGCGGCCAGCGTGTTGAGGAAGATATCGCCCATGGCGCCGCCCATGCCCGAGGCAAACGGCCAGGCATTGGGAACGGGAAGGGCGCTCACGGCGGCCGCAAAACCGGCCGTGCCCAGGGCTGCGAAGAACCAGCGGAAGCCGGCGACCGAACGCGGGCGGTGCTGCGGCGTGCGCCAGACGAGGATGGCGCCCCAGATGGTCAGGGCAATCGCCGGCCCGCCGGCGGCCCAGCCGACCGATTGCAGCAGCATGTCCGACAGGGATGCGCCCCAGCGGCCCATCCAGTTTCTCACCTCGCCCTCGGCCGCAACATTCCAGCTGGGATCGAGCACATTGTGCGACAGCAGGGACAACAGCAGGAAGAGACCGGCCGCCAGCATCAGCCCGCCCGCGACGAGGTCGTGCAGGCGCAGCCGCCAAAGCGGTTTGGCGGCGCGGTTCGTATCCCCGGTGTCGGCGTTGGCGGCGGCTTTGCGGCTCATGAACACCGTCCTAGCGGGGAAGTCTTCCCGCAGGGTAAACAGAAACTGAATGCGCTGCGGCGCTCTGACCGCTTTTCACAGAACACAAACCCCGTATTCTCCGTTCCATGACAAGCAAACCCCTTTTTGATGGCGATGTCGTGATCGCCGGCGGCGGTCTCGCCGGAATGACGCTGGCCCTGGCCATGGACCAGGCCGGTCTGTCGGTCGCGGTCGTGGACGCGCTGGAATTCTCAGACCAGCTGGCGCCGACTTTCGATGGCCGCGCCTCGGCGCTGGCCTACACCTCCTGGCGCATGTTCGAGGCGCTGGGGGTGGCCGATCACCTGCGCGAACATGCCCAGCGGATCGAGCATATCCTCGTGTGCGACGGGCGGCCCTATGGCGGCGAAAAGCCCGGCGGGCCGGGACCGCACACGCTGCATTTCGACCGCAACGAGATATCCGAAGGCCCGGACGGCGAACCGCTGGGCTGGATGGCCGAGAACCGGCGCTCGCGCCAGGCGCTCGTCAAGGCGCTGCAGGCGCGGCCGCAGATCACGCTGATCGCACCGGCGCGCGCCGATCGCTACGAACATCGCAAGGGCGGGATCGATCTTGTCCTGGCTGACGGGCAACGCCTGTCCGGCAAGCTGCTGGTCGCGTGCGACGGCAAGTTCTCGCGCCTGCGCGACCAGGCCCGTGTGCGCACGGCCGGTTGGGGCTATGGCCAGAAGGGTCTGGTGGCCACTGTCCGTCATGCCGAGCCGCACAATGGCACCGCCTATGAATATTTCCTGCCGTCAGGCCCGTTTGCCATCCTGCCATTGACTGACAACCGCTCCTCACTGGTCTGGACCGAGCCGGACGCGATTGCCGATGCGCTCAAGGAGGCGCCGGACGCGGTGTTCCAGGAGGAGCTGGAAGCGCGCTTCGGCGATTTCCTGGGCGATGTCCGGCCGGAAGGTCCGCGTTTCGCCTATCCGCTGGGCCTGCGCTATGCCGAACAATTCTGCGACGACCGCATTGCCTTTGTCGGCGATGCCGCGCGCGGGATTCACCCGCTGGCCGGGCAGGGCTTCAATCTGGGCATTCGCGACGCGGCGGCTCTGGCGGAAGTCTGCGGTGAGGCCAGGCGGGTCGGGCTCGATATCGGAGCCGTCACGACGCTGCGCCGCTATGAGGACTGGCGCAAATTCGACAGCGCGACGCTGGCCGCGGGTACCGACTTCTTCAATCGCCTGTTTTCGAACGACATAGAACCGATCCGGCAGCTTCGCGGCATCGGCCTGTCGATTGTCGACAGCATTCCGCCGGCGCGCCGTTTCTTCATGCGCCAGGCCGGGGGCGAGACCGGCGATCCGCCGCGTCTGCTGAAAGGCCAGCGCCTGGACGCCGCCTAGAACGGGTTGAGCGTATAGCCGTCGGCCTGCAGCAGGGCGTGGGCCGTCATGGCCGAGAGCGACATGGACACGCCCGGCAGGAGATCGTCTGCCGCGACGTCGTACCAGACCGCGCTCTGGCCGCAGACGAAAATCTCAACGCCGTGCTCCACCAGCGCTGCGACAAGGTCGGCATTGGCGCCGGCACTGCCGCGGGTCACATCGTGGACGGCCGTTCCGTGAACCACGATGGCGAGGTGGATGTTCTCGACGGGCACGCCCGCAGCGGCCTGCATGTTCAGGAAGCGCGCTGCAGCGGTCAGCTTGGAATTGAGTTCGCCTTCGGCGGCCTGGTCCTTGGTGTCGAAACTGATCCGGAATTCAGTGCCCTCCGGAATGGGCAGGGCGCCTTCGACAGGTGCGACGGGGCCGAATTCCTCGATGACGGGACCGGGCGCGAAGTCCCCGGGGCCGGCCAAGGCGAGTGCGGGCAAGGCAATGGCGGCTGCGAGGCCGGCGAGAACGGGTTTGAGCATCGCAGTCTCCTCGGACCGGTGATCAGTGCGCGCTTTCACCCAGCGCATAGAGATAATCCCACGTGAACAGGCCGGAATCATGGCCGTCATCGAAGACGAGCCGCACAGCATAGCGGCCGACGGGCTCGGCTGCCGTGACCAGCACATTCTCCTTGCCGGTCACCAGTCGCTTCTCGCCGGGGCCGTGTCCCTGGACTTCTGCGCTGGGGCTTTCGACCCGCAGGGTCTCGAAGGGTATGGCAAAGCGCTTGCCATCATCAAAGGCGACATGCAGGGCCTTGTCGGCACGGGAGAAGCGCAATTGCTCGGGCCAGGGGCGCGCCATCAGTCACGCTCCAGCTTGCGCGCCTCGTCGGGCAGCATGATCGGAATCCCGTCGCGGATCGGATAGGCCAGGCCGGCACTGTCCGAAACCAGTTCCTGGGCCTTGCGATCATATGTCAGCGGGCCGCGCGTTACCGGGCAGACCAGGATTTCCAGCAGTTTGGGATCGACTTCGCGCGGGGCGGTCTGGTTCTCGCTCATCGTCTTCTTCCTTACGAAAACAGGATGGCCGACAGGCGGCGGCGGCCCTCACGGGTCACCTCGCTGACCGGGCCTGCCGCATCGAAGACTTTCAGCAGCAGGGTGCGGGCGGCCTGGTCGTTCCATTCGCGGTCGAGCGCGGTGATCGCGATCAGCTGGTCGATGGCGCCCTTGTGATCGCCGGCAGCAACCAGGGCCTCGGCCAGCTCGTAGCGGGCCTCAAGGTTCGACGGGTCCTGCTCGACGCGGCTGCGCAGCGCGGCCGTTTCGCTGTCATCAGCCGGAGCGCCGGAGGCAAGCTCAAGCGCTGCGCGCACGCTTTCAACGGCGGGATCTCCGGCGCGGTCTTCGGGTACATGGTCGAGAATCTCGCGCGCCTTGTCGGTATCGCCATTCTTCAGCCAGACACGGGCCAGACCGGCCAGCGCGCCGGGATGCCCCGGATCGGCCTGCAGCACGGCGGCGAAGTCCTGGGACGCACCGCCCAGATCGCCGGCCTCAAGGGCTGCCAGGGCGCGGTCGACCATCGCTTTCAGCTCGGCCTCGCTGGGGCCTTTGCCGGAAATGCGCTGGATGAAGTCCTTGATCTGGCTTTCCGGCAACGCGCCCATGAAACCGTCGACCGGCTGACCGTTCTTGAAGGCGAAGACGGCCGGGATGGACTGGACGCGCAGCTGCTGGGCGATGCCCGGGTTCTCGTCGATATTGATCTTGACCAGACGCACTTCGCCGCCCGCGTCGCGCACGGCCTTTTCGATCACCGGACCCAGCTGGCGGCATGGCCCGCACCAGGGCGCCCAGAAGTCGACGATGACCGGCACATCGCGCGACGGCTCGACCACATCCTGCATGAAGGCCTGATCGGTGGAGTCCTTGACGATATCGCCTTCCGGCGCGCCTGTTCCCAGGGTCAGATCTGCGCTCATGACCAAATTCCTTGTGTTCGCGTCACCCTAGACCGGGAGGCTTCCGCTTGGAAACCGGCCCGGCCGGAATGTTCAAAGGCACGATGCGGCTGCCACAGCGGCAATCGCATCGCAGTGTTGTGTCCTAGTTGGCCTTGCTGGCGCCGGGATGCAAGGCGTCACTGCGCCGCGCCCGCCTCGGCAGACAGCGCCTCGAAATCGACAATCTGCACCGGATGGCCGGTGTCCTCGGCAAAGCGGATCAGGTCGGCACAGCTCACCGCAGTCGTGGCGTCATTGGAGAGCGGGTGGAAGTTCACCGGGTCGTGGCGCGTCAGGGCCGCATCAAGCACGAAGTGGACCCGCTTTTCGACATCATTGATCAAGGCAAAGGCGGTCACTGATCCCGGGGTCACGCCCAGCACGGCTTCCATCAGGTCCGGCTTCCCGAAAGAGAGGCGGCCGCAGTCGAGCAGGCGGTGGAGACGGTTGACCGGGATCTGCGTCTCGCCGAGCGCAGAGACCAGGATGATCCGGCCCTTCTTGTCGGCGAGGAAGAGATTCTTGGTGTGCCCACCCGGCATCTTCGCCTTGATATCGCGGCCTTCCTCGACCGTGAATACAGGCGGATGATCGACGGTCTCATGGGCGATTCCCAAGGCGTCGAGACGGTCGAAAAGCTGTTGGCGTGTCGCTGGCATCTGTCCGTTGAAGCGCGAGATGCGGCCATGTGCAAGTCGACGGAATCAGGTGCTTGCAATTATCCGGCGTTTGCGCGATATACCCCGCTCCCCGGCGGGGCCAAGCCCCGCACATCGTGAGCGGGCGTAGCTCAGGGGTAGAGCGTCACCTTGCCAAGGTGAATGTCGTGAGTTCGAATCTCATCGCCCGCTCCATTATTTCAAAGACTTAGCGAACCACGAAAATCGGGCCGGGAAAATTCCCAGCACCATCCCAGCACGGCGTTGTAAATCGAAGTCGCGAATAGATGGCGTTCGGACATCATCAACGGCCTTCGTGATGGATGCGTGCGTCCTCAAAAGTTGGCAGCAGTTGTTGTGCCTCAAACTTATCGCGGATTCGCTGGCATGCCCGGCTAAACCGGGCGGCTCGCAGCGCTGCGTTGGTCAGGGCCGGACTGAAGTAGTTACTCCAAACCATATGGATTTCGCCGCCATCGGGTTTGATGCCTGAAAAGCGAACTGGCGCGTTTGGCAGGACCGACATGTGAGCATGTGCCATCTGGTCTCGCAGATCCTTTGTTTTTTCCCAGCGCTTCAACACAGACTGCAACAGCGAGGAGTATGGACCTAGGGGGCCCGCGGTTCCGGCGATACGCTTCAAGAACCGGACGCGCTTCGACATGGTGAACGGCAATGAGTCATGGTCGGATGCAATGCTGTCGTACTCAGGAGCGTACGACGCGCGAATGGCCAATTCGGAAAGACACTGCTCGATGTGGGCAAAGCTGGCCAATATCGCCCCGCGAAGCATGTAGGCTTCGGCGACACGGTCGGATGGTTCCCAGGGGCTTATGACAGCCATCAGCTTCCGATCAAACTCCACAGGCTTCACCTCCGCCACGTAGCCGAGAAACTATCTTCAGCATGGCGTAGTGTGTCCACTCCCGTTCTGGTGGGGCTCGAACTCCCTTGATGCTCGCCGTTCCGCCTCCTGCCGGTCGAGCCCCCCGTCAAATTCCATGATCGCAGCGCGCTCTTCGTACGCGGCCAGGCGGTCGGCTTCATCGGCATGTTGGCGGGTGTCTTCCCCAGCGGTGGGAACGGTGGGACCAGTGGGAACCGAGCCGCCATCTGTCTGGTTTGCCGAGGAATTCCGGGTTCCCACTTCTGCGAACCCGCGTTCCCGGTTCCCACTCGCTGGGGCGGCCGCGCCGAACTGGCGCCGAGCTGCTGCGATCGCGCCGGCGAGGCGATCAGTCGGCATCGAAGTCGATCCCCAGGACGGCAGCGCGGACCCAGTAGAAGCGGCGGTTCTGGCCCTGCACCTTCTTGGCTTTCTTGATGTGGTTCCCGTCACCAGGCGCCAACAACTTCTCTTCCAGCACGACGCGCGCCGCGAATTTAAGGTCAAACCCTTCGAAGATCTCCGCCCACCCGGCGTCGTGGAACAGATAGAAGGTCTCCTCGCCCGCATCGTGCATATACCCCAGCGTCTTCAGTGATCGCGCCTCGCCAGCGCGCGGACGCGAGCCGGTGTGCTCATCAATTTCGTCTAGGGCTGTGTCTGCGATGAAGGAGAAGCGGCTCTGGTTCTGCTCAATTGCCGCCTTCAGGGTCCTGACTACGTCCTGCCGCTCACGCGGGGCTGATCGCCCGAACGCTCCGGCCCATCGATTGAAGAGCGTCAAGGCGGCTTTGGACGCGTCGCCAGCCTCCCAGGGCGCAACCCCGAACGATGCAGCCAATTCGCCCGCGGCCGCGACCAGGGCAAAGCGCAGGGCGCCCCGATGCACCTGCCCGTGATCGCCGGGACGCTGCGCCGTTTCGATGAAGGCCTGCATGATCTCGCTCGCCGCAGCGCGAGCGGCGTCTGCATCCCGAACGAAGCGTTCCACGAACGCCGGACCGGCATGACCGTAGTGCCGACCGCATGAAGCCTTGAGCGCGTCCGACAGCTCCGCTGGAGAGGCCGCGCTGTGCAGATCCTCCCAGATCCCCATCCCCTGACCGGCATCGGCCGGGATATCGATCAGGCGCAATTCCTGCCCCGCCATCACGCGTTCGGCGCGCTTGCTTGTCCGAATGTGGTCTGCGAGGCCGATTTCGCCGGTAGACAGCAGAATGGTTCGCCACTCCGGCCGGGGCCGAAGCGAGGCGTTCGTGTTCATGCGGCCCTTGGCCTGCCCGCTGGCGAGCGCGTAAGCGGACTGCCCGGCCTCTTCTGGTGCGACCAGAGCCAGTTCGTCCAGGACGAGCAATGTTTCGCTGTGGCCGTAGGCGATCATCTCAAGGGCGTTCGCGGTCGAGCGCCATGTGTGCGCCGCCCCCAGCGGACCGCCGCCGCCCCAGATGGATCCGGCCGCCAGCGCAAGCGTTGTCTTGCCGGTCGAACTGCCGCCCCGGAAGTGGAAGCCCCCGCCTTCGATATCGAGAGGGCGGAGCAATGGTCCGGCAAACCCGATCGACAGCGCGAAGAGCAACATCGAGTTGCCCGGCGCGCGGCCCGCGATGTCCGACTGCCAAGCCTGTAGCGATCCGCGCTGCCGATAGTGCAGCGCGCTCGCATTGCCGGTGAACAGCATGGGTTCGGAACCATCCGGACCGAATACCCGCTGGGGCAACACGAACCGGTCGCCACTTTTCCATCCCGTGGAATCCACCAGCGTGAGGCGTTCGGCGCATTCGATTTCGGTGAAGAACTGGGCGAACCGTTCTGCCTTCGCCCGGCTCGACGGCATGAGGAGGCCCGCGCCCGCCAGCCGGGAGCGCACCGCCCCCGGTTCGGATGCGAGCTGGGATCGGGCAATGATCTCGGTTTTCTCACGCCCGTCACGATCCTTGAAGCGGATGACGATCGACCAGCCATCGCCGTCCGGATCCCGGCCCTCGCCGATCAGCTCGAACGATCCGGCAATCTTCATCCAGTGGCGCTTGTCGCCCTCACCGGTTTCATATTCGAGGCCGTTCCGAGAAAGCCGATAACCGTAGGGCAACGCCCGTTCGCTGGGGGTCGAGAGTGCGCCGGCAATCAACTGGGCAGCGGCTGACTTCTCCAGCGTAGACGGCCACGGGTCCGCCAGTCCCCACCCGTCGGGCAGGCCGGCGGGGATTTCGACCACCGACGCGGATTGCGCCCCAGCGGCAAGACAGGCGCGCTGTGCAGCACGGGCAGACTTCTGGCCTGGTGCATCGGCATCGGGCCAGATCGCCACCCTGCGGCCCTTGAGCGGCCCGAAATCGGCTTTGGCAACGGCGTTCGAACCGCCGGGCCATGTCATGCACACATAGTCCGGAAACCTTTCCGCCGCGCCATCCGCATCTTTCTCGCCTTCACACAGCAGGACCGCTGCGCTGGGGCGGCTGGCGAGCTGGTCGAGGCCATAGAGGGGACGAGCATCCCCAGGTTCGGACTTGAAGCGCCAGGTCAGCTGCCCGGCCTTGTCGCGCCATAGCGTCAGGGGGCGTATTTCCTTGCCGCCGTCCTCCTGGTCAAAGCGAAGCGTGTACCGAAGCACTAAGCCGCTGGCCTCGAGGAAGGCCCAGCACCTGGACGGAGTGCCCAGTTTCCGGAACTCGTCTGGCGGCGGCGGCGCATCGGCCGGAACCGGCGAAATCAGCTCTCCGGCCGCTGAACTCGCCGAACGCCGTTCGGTAGGGCCATTCTCGACAGCGGCGCGGACCCGGTCGAAAGGATCGTCAGCCCCGTTCGTCATGCCGCCCCCTCAATCGATGGAGAGCGGCACGGCTTGCCGCAGGATCCAGAACTTCCAGCGGCGCGTAAACACCATAGAGGGACGAATAACGATCCGCGCTGTGCATGATTTGTACGCCGGCCGCCGCGTATACCTCCTGCAGCTCGTTTATTAATGCGGTATCTGGGCTTCGTTCCGACCAAGCCAGACGGTCATAGTCTAGCCGTACACCAGGCAGCCCGATCACATCCCCTCGCGTCCAGCCGAGCAGGGCGCGGGCTGCGGCCATTAAGAAGCCCGCATGCAGCGGAGCGAACACGAACGCGCCGGCACCCCGCATGCAAAGGCTCGGTCCGGTGAGCCACACCGGTACCTGCTCGAGTGTGGCGCAGAAGCGCCGGAACTGGGAATCTGTCAGATCAGGGCAGCCAAGGTTGATGTCACATAGCTGCCGGTATTGATGGATGATGCCTTCCTGCTGCAGCCCGTATCGCAAGCGCTCGCGATCCACCAGGTTCAACCCGGCCCGCAGGCTGGCAAGTGCCCAGGGCGGGCAGGCATCGAAGCGCCTTGAATGAGCATTCATCGCGCGCCCTCCTCGAACGGATCCACCCCCAGCGACTGGGCAAGGCTGATTGCAGCCTCCCGCTGCGACTTCCCGGTGACGAAGGCGGACAGGCTCACCAGATCTGTGCCGCGGTCTCCGGTGGCGAAGTCGGCCCACTTGCCGGTGTTGAGGTTGATCTTGAAGGATCCCAGACGGCGGTCTTGACGCTGGGGGTTGCGGGCAACCCACTCATCACCGTCAAGCCGTCCGCTGGGGAGAAGCGCCGGCACAATACATCGCGCATTGGACAGGGCGGCGCTGTTCACGCGGGCGAAATCTATTCGACCTCGCCGCGCGCTCGCGTCTTTGGACATGGGGGCTAAACCGAGGTCGACGCGCGCTTGCGATCGGCGAACCACTGATCCAGGTCGGCAACATCATAGACGACGCGCCGGCCGACCTTCACGAACACGGGACCGCCTCCGGTGGTCCGCAACTTATTCAGGTATCCTTGGCTCACGCCGAGGTATGCAGCGGCTTTGTCGGCGTCCAGATAACGAGAATCATGCATGGGCTATTCCTTCCAGTTCAAAGCCCTACAGAGTGGGCGAGGGAAGGAATGCCGAACGCGAGCGAATGAGTTCAGACCGGTTGATGGCTAAAAAGGGGAGCAATCATCATAAATGGGGGGAGTTTTGATGATCAGTTGGGGGGTCTTCTGGCCTTATCAACTGGGTTGCCCGTTGACCGCTTAAGCTGGCCCTTTTTTTCCCACTTAGAGATTTGAGCGATGATCCCCGCTCTCTTGGGAAGCCTCCCAATGGGCTCATCGGCTTTTGCCTTGTCGTCAAAGTGTTTAATGAGCTCGTCGGCGAGCGCCCCCTGACCATGGGCGGGTCTGTCTTCCCGTCGTCTCCTGCACCAGGCCAAGGCATAGTCTCGCCACCGCTTGTCTGCGCGAGATTCGTTGCCAGCGATGACGTTTAACCGCCGATCAGCTTCCTCTTCTTCGGCTTGATGGTGGGCATCAATGGATCTCGAGTGTAGCTGTCGCAGTCGGTGCTCCGCCATGAACTGCCCCAAGTCAAAGCCGAGCTTTCCCGCCACTCCTAGCGTTTTATTCGGATCAGAGAATTCATCCCAGTTTCGACGCAGAACATCTTGGGCGTGGACATAGTTGATAACCCACAACGCCCAATGAAACGGAGCCCCCAGCGGAAAGGCCTTCTGAAACCTCCGACCATTGCCTTCGCTGTTTTGGCAAGAGCGCCACGTTACCTTCGTGGGGATCTGCGCCGACTCGCAATCTGAGCGGCTTTCGCTGCGGTCGAGGTGCCCGTGCTCAGGAATAGGTGCCCAACACAGTTTGGGGCCTATCCACGCCCAAGCGTGCCCAAAGCCGCTCCCATCACCAAATGAGATTCCGACGCGGCCCCGCTCTGTCTCAACCCCCCAATGAGATGGAAAGTCGTGGGCGTGGAGAATCTCTGATGCTTGACGGCGGGCGTCGAAATCAATCCAGCTATCCCCGCGCGCCTCAGTCTGAAGGTCGAGATAATTCCAACGGCGATCAATCTCAATGGGGAACAAGCGACTAGTCGAACTGCCCTGCCCCCCGAGGAAGGCCACTCGCCGCCGATCGATTCCGGAGCCGGCCCAAACGACCTCTCCAATGGATACTGGCTTCAGCTCGCTGCCGTCACTATTCATGGGCAGGTTGACGACCAGCGATCCGTCGTCCCCACCTTTCATGGACGCATCGAAACTTGGCACCGTGACGCTCTCGACAGACGGAACGTCAATCAAGAAGGGCCCACCGCTTTCTCTCCCTCGCAAATGATAAGGCGGCCGGGGCTGAGGGGCTTTGGCTTGCGCCACCGTCTTGATCGGGCGCCACTCTAGCTCCGCTTCTCGACCATCGTCATAGATGAACTTTGGTCCATTCATTGCGAGCCCCCGGAGCGCCGGCACGCGAACACGAGCTGGGCGCCAGTGCGATCTTCCGCGTGAATGATTTCCACGTGGTGGGTCGAGAACGCTGACAGGACACGTTCGATTGAGGCTCGCCGCATCGGCCGCCCGTTCTCAAAGCGGGAGAGCGTGCCAGCGGCGATACCGCTGGCCGATGCGAGATCTTCGAGAGCCCAGCCCAAGAGCGCCCGGCCGGCGCGACACGCCTCTGCAGTCAGCATCAGAAATCGAAACCCCCAGCGTTCTCACGATTGGATGCGAACATACCAAGAAAGACGGGTTTGCCAAATTCAAAGCGTCATATATCTTGACGCTATAGGCGTGGCGACGGAATGCGCGCGCTTGAGGAAAGGGGACAGGAAATGCACAACAACGAGAGACGAGCGGTTATCGAAAACCTTCTTGTGCGCGGACCAATTCAGCCGGCAGAACGAGAAGGCAGCTTGGCCGTGCAATGGAACGAGTTTCTGGAAAGACGAGCCCGCCAGGACCGCGCCCTTGATGCTTTCGCTCCAGCAGAAACAGCACACAGGGACACGCAGAAGGACGCGAGTATATCCGCTGCCGGGCGCGCGATCGTCGAACTGAACTACGTCACCGCAAAAGCCAGCCTGTATCGGGCCTCAGATGCGCTGAACGAGACCGCAAGAGCGATCATGGACGGGCCCTTCCATACTACTCAGGACATGCGCATAGCGCTCTCCGTCGCGGTCCTGGACGAATGGATAGACGATCCAGAAGGCATCGAAGCGATCCTGAAAATCGCCGCCGCTCTCATCGATCGCGAATACGCGGCCGCGTGACGCCGCGGCTCAGATCAGAAAGGAGATTGTGAAATGTCGGATATCCCAACAGGAACTTGCCAGTCCACTGAATTGGGTAAGCGGGTCCAGGTAGCGCTAAGCGGCTGGCAGATCGATACGACCGCGACACCCGAACAGATCGAGACCCAGGAGGAGATCTGTTTTAACAGGGTGAAGGCTGCCGAAGAGGCCGCATCCTGGGCGAGACCGGACAGCGCTGGAGGGGCATTGGTTCATCTCCTGCTCGCGGCCAGTGACGTGGAGGATTTGCCCAGGATGAACCCCATGTATCTCGACCGAACGGAGCGGACAGTTTGCCGGAACCTCTATGCTGTGCGCGATTTTCTCTTGCGTCAGATAAGTGACGCGGAACGGAGCGCCCTTCACAAGCTGATAGAGACTTACATGAGGGAAGACCCGCGCACGGTGAACCCGCTCCTGGATTCTGGCAGAGCGGGGCTGACAGCATAGAACGTTGGCGAGGGGTCAATGTAGTTCGAAACCGCCAAGCCCCAAGTCGGCTTGAGCGGGACAGCCCCCGCCAGGGGACCCCTCATAAGGCCCCAGCGAATGCCGTTCGCTGGGGCCTTTTCGTGTCTCAGGCGAGGATCTGCACCCTGGGCAGGGTGAACGAACCGAGCGAAAGGTGACTTGTCCGTCTAATGGTCTGATTTTGCGGGGTCCCTATGTCATCGTTCCGCGCAAAGGTGACATTGTGGAATGTCGCTCAATGTCATCAATCTCCGGAAGGGTGACTTTGGAGAGGGGTTGACCCGCCTGGAGTGCGTTTCACCGCCCTTCCTCGCCCATTACTACGGGGATGGGGGCCACACTAGCGCGGGGATTTTTCCCTGAGTTGGTTGGGCTGATACCGGAGTGCCGTTCAGATCCATCAAAATCGAGCCGGCCGAACGCCGTTCGGTGAGGTCGGGGGATCCCAGCAGTTCCCACCAGTTCCCACTTTCAAGATTCATGTGTGGTGTAGCGTTCTGGCCTTTCCAGGCATGCTATCCGGGCTGGTCGGTTCCCACGGTTCCCACCGTTCCCACCAAAAGTGTCAACCGGTCGCACCGATCCGCGTGACCGGTGTTGACACTCTGTACGACGAAGACGGCTACTGTATTGAATTGAAGGGAGTTTCGGCAGTATAGGCGCCCAACTGAAAGGGCTGTTCGACGATGGTCAACCAAGGGCGTCAACCATGTTGACGCGCTCTGTGTCTGCAAAACGTCCGCGGCTTGATGCCCCGTATACGGAAAAAGCCCAGGAAGGACCCGCGACCAGCTCGAGGGTCAGCGGGCGACGAGACGGTGACCTGAACTGCAAAACGCTGAATCTCGCGCGCATGTGGCCTCCCCACCCGCCACCGCGGCGGCGGAAGAGGGGCGGCTTACGCCTTCCTCAGGCTGACCACCTCGCCAGATTGTCCCTTCAAGGCGGCCTCTGTAGCGCTGGCCGTACGGTCAGCGGCTTGTTTGACGGGATCGTCGGCCAGGTGAGCGTATTGCGCCGTCGTCTTCACATTCCGGTGTCCCAACAGCTTGCCAATCAGCTGAAGCGGCATGCCCCCAGCGGCGGCCGTGCTGGCATAGCTATGGCGAAGATCGTGCAGACGCACATCGTGAAGTCCGGCTTCTGTCCGGATCCGCCGCCACACAGCCGGCGTGCCGACATAGGGCTTTGCGGGATCGCCTTCGGACGGGAACACGAAGGGCGACCCGTCTGCCCGGTCGATCGACTTCAGGCATTCGAGCGCGGCCGCACCCACCTGGACGACTTTGGCGCCGGTCTTGGAGTCGCCCAGGAAGAGGCAGGATCGGCCGAAATCGACCTCTGACCAGCGCAGCTTCTCGATCTCGCCCTTCCGCGCGCCGGTAAGCACCAGAAGGCGAATGATGTTCTTGCCCTTGGCATTGGCCGGAACGTCCATAAGGGCTTTGCCAAGATCCCCCATTTCCTTGGCTGACAGGTAGCGCTGTGACTGGCCGTCTTGGAAGCGCTTCACGCCCCGAACCGGATTGGAGGGGCATAGGCCGCGCTTTACGGCGAAGGCGAAGACGGCGCCCAGCTGCCCCAGCGTGCGAGAAGCAACGCCCTTGCCGCCTCTGGCAACCGGGTCGGTGCGCTTCCGGTCCCCGCCGTCTCGTTTCACGGCCGTTCGCCCGTTCGCAACGTCCTGCTGAAAGCGTTCGATATCGGCAGAGGTCACGGCGGAAATACGCTTTCTGCCCAGCAGCGGCTTGACATGGCGCTCGATGCGCTGCCGGTCATTGAGCAGCGTCGAGGCCTTTTTCGTGGCCGCGCCTTCCTTCAGATAAAGATCGCACAGATCGGCCACGGACATTTCAGAGCGAGCGTCCGATCTGTCGCCGGCCGGGTCGCCGCCCAGCCGAACCGAGCCCAGGAGCTTCGAAGCTTCGGCCCGCGCTTGGTCAGCGGTGATCTCGCCATGCCGGCCGATCTTGTATTCGCGCTGGGGCGCGCTCCTGCCGCCACCGCCAGCACGATAGGTGATGAAATAGGTTTTGCGGCCGCTCGGCATGATCCTCAGGCCAAACCCGGCGAGGTCCTTATCCCAGACCACATACTTTGTGGCGGCCGGGGTTGCGCTATCGACCACCCGCTTCGTGATTCGTTCGCGTCGATTGAGGCTCATCTGATCAGGTTCCCGCAAGAATTCCAGCACCGTCCCAGCACCGAGAAGGTAGGGCGCTGCGATCCATGAGATAACCAGTATCACATAAGCCGCTCTAAATCAGTGGGATAGTTTAGTCAGTAGTCCCGCAGGAAATCCCAGAGAATGAGGAACATTCACCTTGCCAAGGTGAATGTCGTGAGTTCGAATCTCATCGCCCGCTCCATTCTTCCTTCGGATCATTTTCAGACCGTACGCCGCCAGCGTCACGTGACCCGTGCGTGTTCGGCCAGAAAATCGAGGAAGACGCGCACCCGTTTGGGCAGCAACTCTCCCGCGCCGACATAGACAGCGTAAAACTCCTCGACGTCCGTTTCGCAGATATAGTCTTGCAGAACGGGCACCAGGCGGCCGGCGGCGATGTCGGAGCGAACGGTGAACTCCGCTAGCCTGGCAAGACCGGCGCCTCCGAGAGCGAGGGCGCGGAGACTCTCCCCGTCGCTGGCCAGGATGCGCCCGTCCGGTGGATAGCGGCGTTCGACGCCATCTACGCGAAAGGGCCAGGCTGAAACGGCACGTTCATAGCAGAAGCCGAGGCGGGTATGGCGGCCCAGATCGGCTGGCGTTTCCGGCTGTCCGTGACGCTCGATATAGGCGGGCGCTGCAACGATCCGGTTGCGGCTTGTACCCAGTTTGCGTGCGATCAGGTTGGACGATTTCAGAGGACCCGCGCGGACGGCGATATCGGCGCGCGCCTCCATCAGGTCGACAACATGGTCGGTGAGCGCGAGATCGACGCCGACCCTCGGGTGGCGGGCGAGAAAGTCCGGCAAGACCGGTGCCAGGACGTGGGTATTGAAGGACGCGCTGGTATTGAGCCGCACACGCCCCGTTGCCTCCTCTCCGGACGCCACGGCGCGCTCGGCTTCCTCAATGTCCGCGAGGATGCGGCGCGCATGCTGGTAGAACAGATCGCCTTCCGGAGTGAGGCGCAGCCGCCGGGTTGAGCGCGCCAGCAATTGCGTGCCGAGGCGGGCTTCCAGGCGCGAGACCAGCTTGCTGACTGCGGATGGCGTCATGCGCCGCTCGCGCGCAGCGGCGGACAGGCCGCTCTGTTCCACCACCGCAACGAAGACCTCCATCTCGGCGATGCGATTGATCTCGCGCTGCGTCATGTGAATTCAATTCATATATGAGTTTCTTTTTCCCAGTCTAATTCAATCTTCCCGGAGGAGCCATCTAGAGCCGCACCAGAAGCCGGATCGACGAGGTTCCTCATTCATGCCCCGTGCCCTCTACGCTCTCATGGTCGGTGCCTTTGGCATCGGCGTTACCGAATTTGTCATCATGGGTTTGCTGCTGGAGGTCAGCACAGATCTGGGCGTCAGCCTTTCTGCTGCCGGACTGCTGATCTCCGGCTACGCGCTGGGGGTGGTCGCCGGGGCGCCCCTCCTGACCGCACTCACGGCGGGCCTGTCACGCAAATCGGTCCTTCTGGCCCTCATGGCGATTTTCACCATCGGCAATGCAGCCTGCGCCATCGCGCCGGACTATGGCCTGCTGATGGTGGCGCGGGTCCTGACCGCTTTCGCGCACGGCACATTCTTCGGGGTCGGCTCCGTCGTAGCGGCCGGACTCGTCGCGAAAGACCGTCAGGCATCGGCCATCGCGATCATGTTCACCGGCCTCACCCTTGCGAATATTCTCGGAGTTCCGCTGGGAACATGGCTGGGTCAGCAGCTGGGTTGGCGGGCGACTTTCTGGGCGGTCTCTATTGTCGGACTGCTGGCCATAGCCGTCATTGCCCGCTTTCTGCCCCATGCCCCGGCACCAGGGCGTGCCGGGGGCTGGCGAGCGGACTTCGCTGCCGTGTCGCGACCAGCGGTGCTACTCGGCTTTGCGACCACGACTCTGGGCTTCAGCGGGGTGTTCGCGGTTTTCACCTATATCGCGCCGCTGCTGACCCGCGTGACGGGTTTTGCTGAACCGGCACTCTCGCCTCTTCTCCTGGTGCTTGGCGGCGGGCTGATCGCGGGAAACCTGCTCGGCGGCCGTCTGGCGGACCGGGCGCTGGTGCCGGCGCTCATCGGGACGATCCTCGCACTGTGCGCGGTTCTGGCCTCGATGAGCGTCCTGCTTGAGAGCCAGCCGGGAGCGGTCGTGGCGATTGCCCTGCTGGGCGTTTCCGGATTTGCCACGGTTCCGCCGTTGCAGCTGTGGGTGATGCAAAGAGCGCATGGCGCAAGCCAGAGCCTCGCCTCAAGCTTCAATATCGCGGCGTTCAATCTGGGCAATGCGCTGGGCGCCGGCCTGGCAGGCCTGGCTCTCGACAGCGGTATGCCGCTGCGAGCCCTGCCGCTTCTTGCTTCTGCCTTGCCGCTGCTGGGTCTCTTGCTGGCCCTGGCGGCATTGCGGGCCGGCCGGAACCGGCCGTGTCCCGCGCAGGCGCTCTGATCCCTTTCACTCACAGGAATTTTCAAGATGGAATATCGACATCTGGGCCGTTCGGGCCTGCAGGTTCCGGCTCTCAGCTTCGGCGCCGGGACGTTTGGCGGCACCGGCCCGCTCTTCTCCAACTGGGGCCGCACGGGCGAGACAGAAGCGGTCCGGCTGATCGATCTCTGTCTGGAGGCGGGCGTGAACCTGTTCGATACGGCCGACGTCTACTCTGACGGTGCCTCCGAGAGCATCCTGGGTGCGGCGCTGAAGGGGCGTCGCAATGATGTGCTGATCTCGACCAAGGCGACCTTGCCGATGGGCGAAGGCCCCAATACGGCCGGCTCGTCCCGTCAGCGTCTGATTGACTGTGTCGAAGCAGCGCTGCGTCGGCTGGGGACCGACAGGATCGACATCTTCCAGCTTCATGCCTTCGATGCGTTCACGCCGGTGGAAGAAGTCCTCTACACGCTGGATATTCTCGTGAGGGCCGGCAAGCTGCGCTATGTAGGCGTTTCGAACTTCTCGGGCTGGCAGGTGATGAAGTCGCTCGCGGTGGCGGAGCGCCACGGCTGGCCGCGCTATATTGTGCACCAGGTTTATTACTCGCTGGTCGGCCGCGCGTACGAATGGGACCTCATGCCGCTGGGGCTGGATCAGGGGCTCGGCGCGATGGTGTGGAGTCCGCTCGGCTGGGGCCGTCTTACCGGGAAAATCGCTCGAGACCGTCCGCTCCCGGAGGGCAGCCGCCTGCATGAGACCGCGGGTTTCGGGCCTCCGGTCGATGACGAAAGGCTGTACGACATCGTGGATGTGCTCCAGGCGATCGCCGGCGAAACCGGAAAGAGTGTGCCGCAGATCGCCATAAACTGGCTGACGCGCCGCCCGGGGGTCTCGTCAGTCATTCTTGGCGCCCGGAACGAGGCCCAGCTGGTGGACAATCTTGGCGCGGTCGGCTGGACGCTGAGCGACGCGCATATGGAAAGGCTGGACGCCGTCAGTCGTGTGCCGGCGCCGTATCCGCACGCCCCCTATGAACGTCAGGACGGTTTTGCACGCCTGAACCCGCCGGCAGTCTAGGCGCTGGGTGGGGCGCACGAAAAAGGGCCCGGCGAGATCGCCGGGCCCTTTCTCAGCAGGATCTGTCTGCGTTCTAGTCTGCCAGCGAGCGCAGCAGGTCGATGACGCGGCGGCGGACCGTCTGGTCCTTAATGCCGGCAAAGGCCTGGGCCAGGGCGAGGCCGTCGGGGCTGGCGATGAAGTCGTAGAGCGTGTCGGATTCAGGGCCCTTCAGCTCGGAGGAGCCGTCTTCCTCGAGGCCTTCGAAGAAGTAGGACACCGGAACTTCCATGACCTTGGCGACATGGAAAAGCCGGCTTGCACCGATACGGTTCGTGCCGCGCTCGTACTTCTGGACTTGCTGGAAGGTAACGCCCAGCTTTTCGCCCAGCTCGGACTGGCTCATTTCCATCAGACTTCTGCGCAGGCGCAGACGCGCTCCGACATGCTGGTCAATACTCGTTGGGCCCCTGGCACTCATGGCATCCTCACGGTTGTGGTCTAATGACGTCTATGCCGCAGAACTCACGCGGATGACAGAACTCTTCGCGAAACCAAGGATTGTTTCTACGATTGAATATGTCGGTGATCCAGTCGCCAACACACTTTATTCTGCCAATCCCCTGACTTCCGGGCATATATTTCAGCCAGACCCTGATATCCTGATGAAAGTCGTAGTCGAGTACTACCAATTCATCGGCATAAAGGGCGGCAAGATAGGTCGGTGCCATGGCGATACCGCCGCCATGGCGTACCACCTCAAATAACACCGAACTGAGGTCGGTGCGGAAGGAATATTTAATAAGAGTATCTGCTGCCTCGGCTTTTTCGCCCCACAACGAGAGCGAGCGGTCATACTGTTCCAGCGTCGCGAACCTCAGGTTCATGACATCGACAAGGGACCGGGGTGCACCATAGGTTTCAATAAATTCCCGTGATGCTACAGGCATATAGTGCAGGGTCGCCAAAAGCTCGGCCTGCGTGTCCATGGTCTTTTCCGGCACGAAAGTGACGGCCAGGGACGACGTATTTTCTCCGACCGCAGCCGAGTGGTCGCCGAGCAGTTTCAGATCGATTGCCGGATGGGTCCGCTGGAATTCCGGCACGTGTCTTGCCAGCCAGAAGCTCGACAGCCCGTCCGGCGCGCGCAGGGCGACCTCGCCTTCGATCGCGCGGTCGCGACCGGCGATCCGGGTCTCCAGCTGGTGTGCCGAGCGCTGCATGGTCAGCACATAGTCGAAGGCGCTTTCCCCGGCCGGTGTGAGCATGATCCCGCCGGCATGCCGTTCGATCAGCTGGCTTCCCAGCCGGCTTTCCAGCTGGCGCATGCGCTTGGAAATGGTGGATTGCTGGCAGCCGAGTGCCGTGGCGGCCGCGCTCATCGATCCCGTCGTCGCCACCGCATGGAAAATCTGCAAGTCGTCCCAGTCGAACAGGTTCCGCCGGAGAAGGGTATCTGTTTCCTGACTATCCACTATTCCAACTTTGCAGAAGTCGCCGTCAAGGCGGGGTGTTAACCATTGGGTAACCGTGTTGGCATGAGGAGCGCGACGGTGACTCAGGCAACCCACACTAGTCAAACCCGGACCGGGTTTCAATTTCCCCTGAAGCGGTTGGATCAGGCTTTTGCATCAATGGATTTCGAGCCTGTCACCCTCGACAGGATCGACGAATTTCATGCGCTTGCGGACGCGCTTATAGAGGGCGAAATCGCGAGCGCTGAAGATATCGCGCGTGTTCAGGGCTGGACGCAGAGATCGCTTCACATGCGTGTTTGGAATGGCACCCCTGACGGATTCGTCGCGTCTATCCCGCTGAGCGAAGAAGGCGTGTCTGCGCTGCTTGCTGGGGAGTTCGGTTTCGCGAACGCGCAACGAGACTGGGTCTGCGGTCTGGAAGAAAAGGCAGCCGCGCTCCTGTCCTGGGGGCTGGCCGGACGCACACCGCATGCCCAGGCGGCGGCCCTGCGGGCGCTGCTGGTGGGCTGGCGCGGCTTCTATTCGGATGTGCGGGTCTATGCCCGGGCGCGCACCACGGAGGGGCAGGCGCTGATGCGGCGGCTCGGCTTCGAGGAATGTGCAAGGCCGGACGGGATCAATCCGCTCTATGGCAGCACCGGCTTTCCCGACAAGCTCGGCGCCATGCTGCTGCGGCACAGTATTCTTGGGAACTGGGAGGCGCCGCGATGACGGATGCGACGGACGGGACGGTAATCGAAGTCACGGTGGCCCGCACGCTCGACCAGGTCGTCATGGCGATGACCCTGCGCGGCGTCATCTATCTGGGCGAGCAGGAAGCGCCCTATGCCGAAGAGTATGACGGCAACGACCTGGTGGCGGCCTCGCACCTGATTGCCTGGAAGGGGCGCGAGCCGGTCGGCGTGCTGCGCCTGCGCTGGTTTGCCGACTTTGCGAAGGTGGAGCGTGCGGCGGTGCTGCAGCAATACCGGCGTGACGGGGTGATGCGGGTGCTGATGCAGGAAGCCTTGCGCTACAGCGCCCGCCGCGGCTATCGCCGCGTCATCGGGCATGCCCAGCTCAACCGGGTGAAATACTGGCGGACGCACGGTTTCCGCGTTCGACCTGAGCGGCCGGAATTCTATTTCTCGGACTATGCCTATGTCGAGATCGAGCGCGAGCTGATCCCGCCGGTCAATGCGATCACGGCGGATACGGATCCGATGGTCCTGATCCGGCCGGATGGCGAGTGGGACCGGCCCGGTCCGTTCGACCTGTCGCTCGAACGGCTTGAGGCCGAAAAGGAACAGGCCAGGAAAGACAAGAAGAAATCGGAGGAGGAAGCGGCATGACGAACGCCCATAAGCCGGCGCTGATCCTGCTCGACTGCCAGCGTGACCGGGTCGAGGGGCCGGATGGCCGGATCGATGCGGACAATCATGCAACCATGACCCGGATCGAGGCGCTGCTGCGCCGGGCCCGGGCCGATGGCTGGTCGATCTGCCATTGCCAGCACGCCATCACAGATGGCGTGCGCGCGGACCGCACGCCGGTGCCCGCCTTGCGTCCGTTGACGCGGGAACCCGTCTTCGTGCGGCGGGGCCTGTCGGCGTTTTCAGACAGCTATTTTCATCAGTTCATGGCGCGCAATACCGGCCGGGACTGTCTTCTTGTCGGGTTTTCCGCGCCCTTTTCGATCCTGGCGACGCTGTTCGATGCCCAGACCCGCGACATTCCGCTGACCCTGGTGCCCGAAGCCGTGGGGGCGCTGGCCGTTGCGCCGCGCGATGTCGCGGAAACCCGGGCCCTGGCGTTTGACCTGGCGGGCCGTCTGGCGCCGTCACTCAGCCTGGACGCCATCGACCGGCAGTGGCCGCGCCTGGCCGAAACGGCAGGCTGAGCCCGCTTTCCGGGGCGGGCCGCCGGGCTTCACGAGAGTGTGACGGGCCGTGCCCTTGGCGCGGAGAATGGGGCGCGCCATATCGGTTTTCGAACGCGGCGGAAACTGCTGTGTCCGGGCCGGCGATTTTCGACACTGACGGTCTTGGATTCAGTCCGGGCGTTCCTACATGAATAAGCGAGTGGCCGCCCTGCCCTGTTCTCCTCCCCTCGAGCGGGCAGGAAGACGGCCGCTCCAGACGATCAGGCCTCAAACGAGCGTCCCCCCAGCCTGCCGATGAGGTCTGCCAGGCACCGCCGGGTTCCCTGTCCCTACCCGGCGGTGCCGCTATCGTCACCGCTGCCGCTGGTGGCATGAAATCCCGGCCGGGATGGCCCCGCCTCTCCCAAAATCTGCGCTCTTGCCAAAAAGAATGGCTTGTTTGCGTTTTCAACGGTGTACATGGCTTGCGTGTGGGGAAAACAGGGCTAGGCTCGCCTCAAGAACCACAACAGACCACAGGGAGCGCCACATGGGGGCGGTCGTCGGAGTCGCGCACGCGTACACCCGTGACGAATTCATGGAGGCCGCGCGTTCGCGCTGGCAGGATCGCTATGGCAGCGAGTGCGGAGAGACGGGCACGTCCTTCTTTTCGCAGATCTACGACGATGCCCTGGCCGAAGACCTCGAACAGGTTGCGGCCGCCGATCTGGCATCCATGTGCGTCGATTTCTGGCATTATGGCGAACAGCGCAATGGCGAGGAGATTCTCGTCCGGATGCGCACGGCCACTCGCGACGACGGCAGCGAGCTGCCCCGCGACGTGTTGGAGATCATCGGCCGTGACCGGCCCTTCATCGTCGACAGCGTGATGGGCGAAATCGGTGCCCAGGGTTACGACATCCTGGCGATGTTCCACCCGATCGTTCAGGTGCGCCGTGACAATGACGGTGCGCGGGTCGACCAGGGCGGGCGCTGTCTCGCCGAATCGATGATCCAGGTACATCTGCCGCCGCTGGACGATCTGTCCCGCCGCACGCTGATCGAGGGCGTTACCGCGACCCTCGACGATGTCCGCGTCACAGTCGAGGACTGGGCCGACATGCGCGCCCAGATGGACGAGGCCATCGCCCATCTCGCCCAGGCGACCACGAACGCCTCGCCGGAAGAGCTTACGGAGGCCTGCGAATTCCTGCGCTGGCTGCGCGACGACCACTTCGCCTTCCTGGGCTGCCGCATCTATGACTTCGAGGTCGACGAAAACGGCGGCATGGCCCAGCGCCATCCGCGCGTGCGTCCGGAGACCGGCCGCGGCGTGCTGCGCGATCCCGATCGTCATGTGCTGCGCAAGGGCTCCGAGCCTGCGGTTCTGACACCGGCCATCGAAACCTTCCTGCGCGAACCCAGCCCGATCATTGTCGCCAAAGCCAACATGAAGTCGCGCGTCCACCGCCGCGTCTACATGGATTACATCGGCGTCAAGCGCTACCGCGAAGACGGTGCCGTGATCGGCGAGATGCGCTTTGTCGGCCTGTTCACCGCCGAGGCCTATGACCAGTCCGCCGCGCAGGTGCCGCTGATCCGCCGCAAGGTGCGCCGCGTGCTCGAGCGTGCCGGCAAGACGCCCGGTACCCACAGCGCCAAGAAGCTGCGCAATACGGTCGAGAATTTCCCGCGCGACGAGCTGTTCCAGACAGACGAGAACGACCTGCTGGAAATCTGTCTCGGTATTCTGCACCTGCATGACCGGCCGCGCACCAAGCTGTTCATCCGCCGCGACCAGTTCGACCGTTTCGTGTCGGCGCTGCTCTTCGTGCCGCGCGAGCGCTATTCCTCGAAAGTCCGCGAGCAGGCCGGGGAGCTGATCCGCGACGCGTTCGGCGGCCGCCTCTCGGCTTTCTATCCGCAATTCGGCGACGGTTCGCTGGCCCGGGTGCACTACATCATCGGGCTCAACCCGTTCGATCACCCGGAACCGGAAGTCGGCGAACTGGAACGCCGGGTCGCCCGTCTGGCCCGCACGTGGGAAGACGATCTGGAAACCCATGTGCGCCGCAACGCGCCCGAGGATATCCGCCTGCGCATGCCGTCCTATCAGGATGCGTTCAAGGCCGGCTATCGCGAACTCTACGATCCGGAAGACGCCCTTGCCGACGTGATCAAGCTGGAAGGGCTGGACACGCCCAACCAGGTCGCGGTGCGCGTCTATCGCGAAGCCAATGACCCGGACAATGAGCTGCGGCTGAAAATCTACCGCGTCGGCAAACCGGTTTCGCTGTCCCGGGTGATGCCGGTTCTGGAGAATCTCGGCCTTTACGTGGTGCAGGAGACCGGTTTCCCGGTGGATCGCCGCGCCAGCGATGGCCAGGGCGTCGACCGGGCCTATGTGCACGACTTCGAGATGAAGTCCGACGCGCTGAAGGGCCAGGACGTCAAGGCACTCGCGCCTGTGCTCGAAGATGCGCTTCTGGCGATGGCTGACCGCCGCGCCGAGGATGACGGGTTCAACCGCCTGATCGTCGAGATCGGCGTGACCTGGCGCGAGGCGGCTTTCCTGCGCACCTGCGCGCGCTATCGCCAGCAAACGGGGCTCGACCCGTCCCAGGCGATCCAGGAAGAGGCGCTGGCCGCCTATCCGGACATTGCCCGCGGCCTGCTGGAACTGGCCCGCGTCAAGTTCGATCCGGCCTTCACCGATGACCGCAAGACGCGTTCCGATGCTGTCTGGGACGTCGAGGAGCGGATCGGCAAGGCGCTCGATGGCGTCAAGAGTCTCGATCACGACCGGGCCCTGCGCCGGATCTTCCATCTGATCCGGGCGACGTTGCGTACGAACTTCTACCAGCTCGGCGCCGACGGTCAGCCCAAGGCGCGGATCTCGATCAAGATTGCCAGCGAACTGCTCGAAGAGCTGCCGCTGCCCAAGCCCTATCGCGAAATCTTCGTCTGGGCACCCGATGTCGAAGGGGTGCACATCCGCTTCGGCCCGGTTGCCCGCGGCGGCCTGCGCTGGTCGGACCGGCGAGACGATTTCCGCACCGAAGTCCTGGGCCTGGTGAAGGCCCAGCAGGTGAAGAATGCCGTCATCGTGCCGGTCGGTTCGAAGGGCGGTTTCTATCCCAAGGCCCTGCCGCGCAATGGCAGCCGCGACGAGATTTTCGAAGCCGGACGCGAGGCCTACAAGACCTTCATCCGCGGCTTGCTCGACATCACCGACAATATTGTCGACGACGTGGTCAGGCATCCCGAGGCGACGCTGTGCTGGGATGATGAGGATCCCTATCTCGTCGTTGCCGCCGACAAGGGCACCGCGACCTTCTCGGACACGGCCAACGGGCTGGCGACCGACGAGTTCGATTTCTGGCTCGGTGACGCCTTCGCCTCGGGCGGTTCGGCCGGCTACGACCACAAGAAGATGGGCATCACGGCGCGCGGCGCCTGGGAATCCGTCAAGCGCCACTTCCGCGAGATGGGCAAGGACATCCAGTCCGAACCCTTCACCGTGATCGGCGTCGGCGACATGTCCGGGGACGTGTTCGGCAATGGCATGCTGCTGTCGAAACAGATCCGTCTCGTGGCGGCCTTCGACCACCGCGACATCTTCATCGATCCCGATCCGGGCGATCCGGAGACGATGTGGAATGAGCGCAAGCGTCTGTTCGACCTGCCGCGTTCGTCCTGGCAGGACTATGACACCTCGCTGATTTCAAAGGGCGGCGGCGTTTTCTCGCGGGGCGAGAAGTCGATCAGGCTGACCGACGAGATCAAGGCGCTGACCGGCCTGACAAAGGATGCGGTCAGCCCGACCGAGCTGATCCACGCCCTGTTGAAGGCCGAAGTCGAGCTGCTGTGGTTCGGGGGTATCGGCACCTATGCCAAGGCGACGCACGAGCAGCACTGGGAAGTCGGCGACAAGACCAATGACGGTCTGCGGGTCAATGCCGACCAGGTGCAGGCAAAGGTCATCGGTGAGGGCGCCAATCTGGGCTTCACCCAGGCGGCGCGGATCGAATACGGCCGTCTTGGCGGCCGGGCCAATGCCGACTTCGTCGACAACTCGGCCGGCGTCGACAGTTCCGACCACGAGGTCAATATCAAGATCCTGCTGCGTCCGATGGTCCGCAATGGCGAGATGAGCCGGGAAGACCGCGACACGCTGCTGGAATCGATGACCGACGATGTCGCGGAACACGTGCTGCGCCACAATTACGACCAGACTCTCGCCCTTTCCATGGCCGAGCATACGGCCGAGGCCGATCTGGATGCGCATGAGCGTTTCATGCTGTCCCTTGAGAAGCAGGGACGCTTGGACCGTGAAGTCGAGGGCCTGCCCTCTTCCGAAGGCATGCGCGCGCTCAAGGGCCGTGGCCAGGGCCTGACCCGGTCCGAGCTGGCGGTGCTGAACTCCTATGCCAAGATCACCCTGTTCGATCAGCTGGTTGCCTCCGACGTGCCGGACGATCCGCACTTCCGGGACATGCTGACCACCTACTTCCCGGAGGGTGTCCACAAATTCTCGGCCGCGATGGACGGGCACCGCCTGAAGCGCGAAATTGTGTCGACGGTGCTGGCCAACGAGATGATCAATCTGGGCGGTCCGACCTTCATCCACCGGGCGATCGACTCCACCACGGCGACCGTGCCGGCGATTGCCCGCGGTTTCGAGGCCGGACGGGGCATTTTCGGCTTTGCCGAACTGACGGCGGCGATCAATGCGCTGGACAACCAGGCTCCGGCCGACGTCCAGATCAAGCTGCACGAGGAGATCATCCGTCTCCTGCGCCGCCAGACCTACTGGCTTGTCCGCCGCGGCCGCAATGAGGCCACGGCCAATGCCAGCTCGATCTCCGACGTGATCGCCTCCTACCGGCCGGGCGTGCAGGAATTACGCTCCATGGTGCACGAGATCATTTCCGAGCACGAACGCGCTGGCGTGAAGAAGCGCAAGTCCGCCTTCGTCAAGGCGGGCGCTCCGGCCGAACTGGCCCAGTCGGTTGCCGAATTGCGGCCGCTGACCTCGTCGACGGACGTGATCGACATGGCCAATAATTTCGACTGGCCGCTCGCTTCGACGGCCTACATCTACCACGCGGCCGGTGCGCGTTTCCGCTTCGACCGTCTGCGCGGTCTCGGCCAGGAGGTCTCCTCGGATCTGCACTGGGACCGTCTGGCCGTGCGGCGCCTGATGGAAGACTTCTACGCCAACCAGCAGGCGGTGACGGCGTCGATGATGCGCTTTGCCCGCCAGGCCGGCGGGTCGCTGGAAGCGGGTATCGAGAACCCCTCCCGCGACTGGGCTGATGCGGTCGTCGAAGCCTGGAATACGGTCAATGAGGAAGAGGCCGGCCGGGTCGACTCGGTGCAGCGGCAGCTGGACGAGTCCGGCGCGTGGACCCTGTCCAAGCTGGCGATCGCCTCGACCCAGATCGGCGAGATGGCGGCGGTCGCTCAGCCCTGATCGCGGAGGTCGCGGTCAAGAATATCGACGATGCGGGCGCGCGCGCGGGCTGCCGCGTTCGCATCGTATTCCATCCGCGGATCCGGCGGTGCGGCCGGCTCGTCGAAGGCATGGGTGATGCCAGGCCAGGTGACATGATCGACCGGGTGTCCGGCCGCCTCCGCGCGGTCGAACAGGCGTGTACAATCGCCTGTCGGGGCCACCATGTCGCGTTCCGCCAGGATGGCGTGAATGGCAATGTCTGACGGGAATGCCCGTCCGTCGGCCCGCACCGGAAATCCGCAATAGGGATAGAGCAGGATGGCCGAACGCACGCCGGCCAGGGGCGGCGTCGTCACGCCGGCAAGGCCGGGCGGAACCCGGCCCTCGCCGGCATAGTCCAGCGCATCCAGCACGGTCCAGCCGCCATGGCTCCAGCCGATCAGGGCGAGGCGGGTTTCGTCGATCCGTGCATCCTCGCGGGCCAGCATCAGGGCGGCCTCGATATCCGAAGCCCGTTCGCGGCCCCACAGGCGCAGCGCGGTGCAGACCTGGCTCATCGCGGCAAGCCGGCCGATGCCGCGGGCGCTGTTGGAATCCACCGTGATCACGCCATAACCGGCCTCCAGAAGGGCGGCGGCATAGTCCGGCTGGACCTGGCGCAATCCGCCACAGCCATGCAGCAGGATCGCTGCGGGCACCGGCGTTTCGGCATCAGCGGGTATTTCGATCGTGGTGTGCGGCCGGATCAGCGCGACCTGGTCGGCGATATCGCGCCGGGGCGTGGTGATCCCGGTCGCCTGTCCGATGGCGCAGCCGCCCAGCCCGGCGAGCAGAAGGATGAGCGTGGCCAGTCCGCCGCGCAGGATTGTGTTTCCCGACATGAAAAGACCCTGGCGGGCAGCGCCGGCCAGGGTCAATGAAAAACGGATTCACGCGCAGTGGCGCGACAAGCCCCGCCCTAGTGGCGGAAATGGCGCATGCCCGTGAAGACCATCGCGATGCCGGCCTCGTCGGCGGCAGCAATGACTTCCTCGTCGCGGATCGAGCCGCCCGGCTGGATCACGGCCGTGGCGCCGGCTTCGGCCGCGGCGTGCAGGCCGTCGGCAAAGGGGAAGAAGGCGTCAGACGCACAGACCGAACCCTGGGTGCGCGGCTCGTCCCAGCCGTTTTCCTCGGCGGTTGCTTCAGCCTTTCGAACCGCCAGACGTGCCGCTTCCAAACGGCTGGTCTGGCCCATGCCGATGCCGGCGGTGGACAGGTTGCGGGCATAGACGATCGCGTTCGACTTGACGTGCTTGACCACTTTCCAGGCGAACATCAGGTCGGCCAGCTCGGCTTCGGTGGGTTCGCGCTGGGTCACGGTCCTGAGGTCCTTCACCGAGATCATCGCGGTATCGCGTTCCTGGACCAGAAGGCCGCCGGCGACGGTCTTGGTCAGCCAGCCGGACTGTTTGGCGTCGGGCAGGCCGCCGGTCAGCAGGACCCGCAGGTTCGACTTGCCGGACAGCACCGACAGCGCGTCTTCGTCGGCGTCCGGTGCGATCACCACTTCGGTGAAAATCTTCACCAGCTCGCCGGCCGTGTCGGCGTCCAGCTTGCGGTTCATGGCAACGATGCCGCCGAAGGCGGAAATCGGGTCGGCCGCAAAGGCCTTCTCATAGGCGACGGCGAGATCGTCGTGCGTGGCCACGCCGCAGGGATTGGCGTGCTTGACGATGACAACGGCGGCCTTGTCGGCCGGATCGAACTCGCCGGCCAGTTCGAAGGCGGCGTCGGCGTCGGCCAGATTGTTGAAGCTCAGCGCCTTGCCCTGCACCTGGCGGGCTGTGGCGATGCCGGGCCGGTTTTCCGGTGTGGCGTAGAAGGCGGCACTCTGGTGCGGGTTCTCGCCATAGCGCAGCGGCTGGGCGAGCTTGCCGCCGAAGGCGCGCCAAGCCGGGCTGGTATCTTCCAGCGTGTCGGCAAACCAGTTCGAGATCGCCGCATCATAGGCGGCCGTGCGCGCATAGGTCTTGGCCGCCAGGCGCTTGCGCAGCTCGAGCGGCGTGTGGCCTTCATGAGCCTCCATGGCGGCGAGCACGGCGTCGACATCCTCGCCATCCGTGCACACGCTCACCCAGGCATGATTCTTCGCCGCGGCGCGCAGCATGGCCGGCCCGCCGATATCGATATTCTCGACGCAGTGGGCCTCTTCGGCACCCTTGGCGACGGTTTCCTCGAACGGGTAGAGATTGACATAGAGCAGGTCGATATTCGGGATGCCGTGATCGGCCATCGCAGACCGGTCCTCGCCATTGTCACGCCGGCCGAGCAGGCCGCCATGCACGCGCGGGTGCAGTGTCTTGAGACGGCCGTCCATCATTTCAGGAAACTCGGTCACCTCGGACACGTCACGGGCCGCGATACCGGCTTCATTGAGGGCGCGCAGCGTGCCGCCGGTGGACAGGATTTCCACACCGGCATCGACGAGCCGGCGGGCTCGCTCGACCAGTCCCGTCTTGTCGGACACGGAAATCAGGGCGCGGCGCAGAGGCGCAAGATCAAGGTCGGACATGGCTGGGGCTCCGTTGTAACCATCCGGATGTGCGCGGCGAGGTATCTATCACGGCGCAGCAAGTCAATCCGCGGCCGTGGCAGGCCGCAGGGCGCACAGGGCGCCCAAAGCTTCGGAAACGGCTGCGGCGTCACCGCTGCGCGCCGCATCGAGCAGGCATTCCAGTTCGGCGGCCACCGCCCCGGTATCGAGGACCGGGCCGGTGATCGACCAGACACCGTCAATCGCCGTCGGTTCGCGGCGTTCGAAGGCGTAGACGAGGTTTTCATGGCGCTTCTCCCCGGGCCGCAGGCCGACGATCGAGATCGCACCGGGCGCGTCCGGGTCGCGGCCGCGCAGGCGCAGGAGCTGCCGCGCCAGGCGCAGGATGGAAACCGGCTCGCCCATATCCAGCACGTACAAGGCGCCATTGAGGTCGGCGTCGAAGGCGGTCTGGGCCGCGGCATCGAGCACGAGGCCGGAAGCTTCCTCGACCGTCATGAAATAGCGGGTGGCATCCGGATCGGTCACGGTGACCGGGTCGCCGGCCTCGATCTGGCGCTCGAACAGCGGCACGACCGAGCCGGTCGAGCCGAGCACATTGCCGAAGCGCACGACGCAGATGCGGGTGTCGGAACCCTCGGCGGCAGCCGAGCGGGCATAGAGTTCGGCGGCGCGCTTGGTCGCGCCCATGACATTGCCCGGATCGACGGCCTTGTCGGTCGAGATCAGGGCGACGATGCGGGCGCCGTAGCGTTTGGCCATCTCGATCGTGTTGACCGTGCCGATGACATTCGTGCGCACGGCCTCGCCCGGATTGAGCTCGCTCATCGGCACGTGCTTCAGCGCAGCGGCGTGCAGAACCACATCCGGGCGCTCTTCGGCGAAGGCGGTTTCCAGACGCTGGGTATCGCGGATATCGCCCAGCATGGCGCGCCATTGCATATGCGGCCGGTGGCGGGCGAATTCGAGATCGATCTCGTAGAGATTGGCCTCGGACGCGTCGAAGAAGATCAGCTTTTCCGGATTGAGCGTCGCGGCGAGCCGAGCCAGCTGCGAGCCGATCGTGCCGCCGGCACCGGTGATCATGACGCGGCGGCCCTCGATGAGCGGCCGGGCCGGCTCCAGGTTTGGCGGCCGCGGCGGACGGTTCAGGAGGTCGGCGGCTTCCACCGGCGAGAAGGCGCCAGGACCTTCGGACGGACGGGCGCGGGACAGTTTGGCGCCGGTGCGGGCGGCCACGCGGATCAGCTCGTTGACGACTTCCACATCGGTATTCGTGCCGGCCAGAACCAGGCGCGGCGCCAGGGTTTCGGCCTGGGCCAGCCGGTTCAGCGCCGGGGTCAGCGCATGCAGGCCGCCCAGCACGGGCACGCCGCGAATGGCGTGACCGGTGAGCTGCGAGCCCGGCTCGATCAGGCCTTTCGGCCGGAAGGGCGCAGATCCGTTGCGCCGGACAATGTCGCGCAGGGCCTCATCCAGATCGGCTTCCGAGCCGACCAGGATCGCGGCGGGCTTGGAGCGGTCTTCCACCTGCAGCACACCGCGCAGGCCCTGGGTACGGAAGGCGGCCAGCAGGAAGCGCGGCGCCAGCAGGAGGCCGATCAGGATCGGGATATCGATCAGGATCGCCGTCCGCGGAAAGCCGTCCAGCCGGTTGATCAGGAACAGCATCGGCAGGAAGACCAGATTGGCCACCAGGACCGAGCGGACGATGCGGGCGGCATCGTTCAGCGCGGTATAGCGCCACAGGCCGCGATGCAGGCCTTCCAGTGGGAAGACGATGGCACAGGCCAGGGCAAATACGGCCACTGACTGCAGCATCACCTGGTCGGGCGGACCGTCCGGTTCGAACCGGTAGCGCAGCAGCACTGCCGCCCACATCGAGAAGGCGCCGGCGGCGAGATCGAACACGGCCACCGCCACCATCGACAACTGGTTGCGCGTGGCGGTCAGATTGCCTGAAACGGTTTGACGCGCTCGCCTGCGGCGTCCGTCCTGAGGACGCGGTGTGCTCATCCGGTTTCCCCTTCTGCGCCGCCGACCTGGCCGAGACGCTGAAAAGCCCAGCGAACGCGATTGGGCGGCCGGTCCCCGGCACCAAAGGGTTCTGCTTCTCCCTGTACTACAATCTGCGTGGCGCGTTGTGGAGGTGCGCCCGCAGCCAGATACACAGAACGCTCCAGCCGGATCGGGCCGCCATCGGTCCGGAACCGCCAGCCATCGCCATTGGGCTGGACCAGAAGCGCGCTCATGGAATCGCGCGACAGGGAGGCGCGGACTTCGGGGTGCAGGTGGAAGCGGATCGCAAAGCGCCAGCGCACATCGACATCGTCCGGCGCACCATCATTGACGGGCCGGAACAGCGCATCCTCGCCGCGCACATCGCCGCCATCGGCCGCCAGGAAGATCCGCCGCCGGTGCGACAGGCCGTAATCCTCGCGATAGCCTTCGTGAATGCCTTCAAGCCAGATGCCCATCTCCTCCTCATTGCGCCGGGCCGAGACCGAGGCCGGTGCTGTGGCGAGGCGCGGACCCAGGAGGTCGCGCTTCCAGCCGGGCGGGAAGAGGCGGGCCGAGGAGGTTTCGTCGAGGATGAGGGTGGAGTGGGCCGCCGTCGCGCGCACGGCCTCGCGCCAGCTGGCGGGCTGGTCGTCGTGCCAGCCGCAATTCACCACCAGGCGGCCACCGGACGTGCACAGCTCGAAAGCCAGGGCACTGGCATGGGCGCCGGTGCTTAGCGGACCCTTCGGGGCATTGCCGACATCGAGCAGCACGGTGGCTTCGCCGGCTTCGGCGCGGTGATAGCCGGAATGGGGGGCAAAGCCGAAGGGGCGTGCGCGGGTGTCGTCATGATCGAGCGCGGCTTTCAGCGCGTGGCGGTCGCCTTCGCCGCCGCCATGGAAACTGGCCAGCCCGTCATCCGACATGCGGAAGAAGCGGACCATGGGCGCCAGCCGGTCGATGGCGCGGCGCACCTCCTGCGGCAGGTCGGCACCGGCGGCCTGGGCCGCTTCGCGCACGGTGACGAGGTCGATCAGGGCTTCCGCGCAGGCGCGCGGCGAGCGGGTGACATGACCGCCATCGGGCAGGATCTGGCGCTGGACCTCGCGGGCAAGCGCCTGGAAGCCGGCGCGTTGCAGGGCATCGCGGCCCGGCAGGCACAGACCGGTCAGGGTGAGCGCGGCGGCGCTTTGCAGGCGGGTCGTGCCGTCCGGCGCGATCGCGATCGAGCGTTGCAGATAGCGCGCCTGGCGCAGCAGTGAGCGGAAACGGGCCTGGCGCGCCTTGCGGCTGTCCTCGTCGCCATTGAACAGGGCATCGCCGCAGCGCAGCCAGTTCAACAGGCGCATCGACAGGATGTCGTGCGACCAGGCGAAACTGTTCCAGCGGCCGAAATTATCGATCCAGCTGTCGACATAGCGCCGTATCGCGTCGGGACCGGCTTCCGGGTCGGCGGCGAGGCAGTCGCGCATCCAGCCGAACGCATGCAGGCGGCGGGCGAAGGCGCGGGTCGGTGCGGGTTGCAGCCAGGTGGCGGCGGGACCGTCGGTCGACAGGCTTTCCCCGGCCAGGGTGAAGTGGCCGTTCAGGATCGCTTCGCCGCGCTCGCGATTGGGGGCGTAGACATCTTCGGGCAGCACGCTCAGCGCGTCGGGCAGCCCGCCCAGATCGCTCAGCCCGGATGGCAGGCCGATGGCGTGCAGCGTCGAGGAGGCCTCGCGCCGCAGCGCCATGACGGTGGCAGCGGTATAATCGGACAGACGCACCGCACGAGCCATGACGATCAGCCGCGAAGCGCTGTGATATTGTCGCGATAGGCGTCGGGCCCGCCGCGGAATACCGCCGATCCGGCGACCAGCGCGTGGGCGCCGGCCGAGATACAGGCTTTCGCCGTGTCCGGATTCACCCCGCCATCCACTTCGATCAGGGTCGCTAGGCCGCGACGGTCGATCGACTGGCGCAGGCCCTCGATCTTGCGCAGCTGGCTGTCGATGAAGCTCTGGCCGCCAAAACCCGGATTGACGCTCATCACCAGCACCAGGTCGAGCTCGTCGAGGACATAGTCCAGCGTCTCGCCCGGGGTGGACGGGTTGAGCGCGGCGCCGGCCTTCTTGCCGGTGCTGCGGATCTTCTGGACCGTGCGGTGGAAGTGCGGACCGGCTTCGGGATGTGCCGTGATCAGGTCGGCCCCGGCCTCGGCAAAGGCGTCGATATACGGATCGACCGGCGTGATCATCAGATGCACGTCGAACGGCTTTTTCGAATGCGGCCGCAGCGCTTTGACGACGCCCGGCCCGATCGTGAGATTGGGTACGAAATGACCGTCCATGACATCGACATGGATCCAGTCGGCCCCGGCTTCGTCAATCGCACGAACCTCTTCGCCCAGCTTGGCGAAATCGGCCGAAAGAATTGACGGCGAGATGATTACGGAAGCGCCCATGCAAGTCCGATAACAGGGGGGCCGGACCGGCGCAAGACGGCCGGTGGTCCGTCCTTCGCGGCAGGCGGCCGGTTAACTGCGCTTTTCGAAGCGGGCGGCAAAAAACCCGTCCATTCCGCCGCGGTCTGCCCACAGGGCCGGGGTCAGGCGCAGCCAGCCTTCCGGCGTGATGGCTTCGGCCAGGCCGGGCACTTCCCCGTCCTGGATCGCGACGGGCTTCAGGTCCTTGCGGGTTTCCAGCAGGCGGGCGGCGAGCTGTTCGCCCTCTTCCGGCTGCAGCGAGCAGGTACAGATCACCATCCAGCCGCCGGGACGCAGCATGCGGGCGGCGGCGCCGGCCATCTCCAGCTGCAGCCTGGACATGCGCTGGACATCGCCCGGCTTCTTGATCCAGCCGGCTTCGGGATGGCGCCGCATCGTGCCGGTGGCCGTGCAGGGCGCGTCCAGCAGGACCGCATCGGCCGGGCCCTTGGGCCGGAAGCGGCGGACATCCTCGACCGCGACCGCGGCGCGCAGCCCGGTGCGCGAGAGATTGTCCCGCAGGCGTTTCAGCCGGCCCTCATTATCATCGACAGCCGTGACGCGGGCGCCCAGCGCGGCGAGCTGCAGCGTCTTGCCGCCGGGGGCGGCACACAGGTCGGCGACGTGGTCGCCGGACTTCACGCCGAGCAGGGTGGCCGGGATCGCGGCGGCGGCATCCTGGGCCCACCAGGCGCCTTCGCGGAAGCCGGGCAATTGCGTGACGTCGCCGATCTCCTTGCGGCGCAGCGTGCCGGTCGGCAGGATTTCCGCGCCCAGCGCCTCGGCCCAGCGTTCGCGCTCGAGCGGGTTCTTCACGGTCAGGTCCAGCGGCGGCGGCTGCATCTGCACATTGGCGATGCGCGACAGCGTGCCGGGGCCGTAGGCCTTGCGCCAGGAACGCGACACCCAGTCGGGAAGATTGTCGCGCGGGGCGGTGCGGGCGGCGAGGTCCGGCCCTTCCGTGCTGACCTTGCGCAGGACGGCATTGACCACGCCCTTCAGCCCGTAGGTCTCGGTCGTGTCCTGGCACAGGGCGACGGTGGTGGAGACGACCGCGTGCGGCGGACCGTCCATCCACAGAAGCTGGGTCGCGCCGGTGACCAGAAGGGCGGCAGCGTATTCCGTGGTTTCCTCGAGCGGCTTGGCGAGGAATTTGTCGAGCACTTTGCGGGTCTGGCCGAGGCGGCGGAATGTGGTCGCCAGGATGGCGCGCGCAAAGGCCCGGTCCCGGTCGCTCATCTTGCGATAGCCGGGCGTGTGCTCCAGCGCGGGTTCCAGGGCGCGCCGGTCGCGCAGGATGGTGGCATAGGCCAGGGCGCCGCAGCGCCGCGGGGGCAATCCGTCTTTCATGGCGCGGGAGCTAGCACGCGCAGGCGCGCCCGTCTAATGCGATGCGCGGCATGATCAGGGCTCGCCCCGCTTGCGGGGGAGCTGCCCGCGTAGCGGGCTGAGGGGGCGGCGCAAAGCGCCGCGGAGCGCGTAAGCGCGCAGACTCTCCCCCATCGCCTCACTGCGCTCGGCACTTCCCCCGCTTCGCAGGGGAAGCCTTTACCCCCACGGACCGCGCGGCGCCCAGGGGCCGGAGCGGACCGGGGCGGCGGCGCCGGCCATTTCGCGCAGCCTGGCGATCCGGTTGGCGGTGTCCGGGTGGGTGGAGAAGAGATTGTCCATCCGCTGGCCGTTCAGCGGGTTGATGATGAACATGTGGGCCGTCGCCGGATTGCGTTCGGCGCTGTCATTGATGGTGCGGCGGGCCGTGCGCTCGATCTTTTCCAGCGCGCTGGCCAGCGCCATCGGCTTGCCCATGATCTCGGCGCCGATCCGGTCGGCCTCGTATTCGCGGGCGCGGCTGATCGCGCTCTGCACCAGCATGGCGGCCATGGGAGCAAAGATCATCAGGGCGATCGAGCCGATCAGCCCGGCGCGGTTATTGCCGCCGAAGAAGAGCGCGAAATTCGCCAGCATGCCGATCGCACCGGCCAGGGTGGCGGTGACGGTCATGGTCAGCGTGTCGCGGTTTTTCACATGGGCGAGCTCGTGCGCCATGACGCCCTGCACCTCTTCCCGGTCGAGCCGGGCGATGAGGCCGGTCGTCGCGGCGACGGCGGCGTGACCGGGGTCGCGGCCCGTGGCGAAGGCGTTGGGCTGGTCGCTCTCGATCACGAAGACGCGCGGCACCGGCAGGCCGGCGCGGCGGGCGAGATGTTCGACATCGGCGGCATACTGGCGCAATTGCGGATGGCGTTCGTCCGGACCGATCTCGCGGGCGCCGTGCATGCGCAGCACCATGTCGGCACTGTTCCACCAGGCAAACAGGTTCATGCCCCCGGCAATGACCAGGGCGATCATCGCGCCGGCGGCTCCGCCCAGCACATAGCCGATCGCCATGAAGAGGGCGGTCATGCCGGCGAGCAGGAGGAAGGTACGTAATCCGTTGGCAGTCATGGTTCTGGCAGCATCCATTCTTGGCGACAGGCCCCTGTCGGACTAGATAAATGGGATGACCCAGAATGAACGGCAAGACGGGACGGACATGGCGGGAATCCCTGCTGATGCGGCGCCCGGCAAGACATTGAGCCCGGCCGCCCGGCGGGCGCTGGAAGAGGCCGAGGCGCGCCGAAAGGCGCAGGTGGAGGCCGAGCTGCCACCGGAAACCGGCGGACGCCGCAACGGGCCGGAACCCACGCGCTATGGCGACTGGGAGAAGAAGGGCATTCTAAGCGACTTCTGAGGGGGTGGGGACAGGTGTGTGCTTATCCCCGGTTTCGCGTGCCGGGTGCACGGGCTTCGCAAGGCTGACCGTCCGCGATACTGTGCCGGAATGGCACACGCTTTACGCCCTGTTTTCATGGTTTTGGCGACCGCCCTCCTGGCGGCTCCGGCGGCATTTGCGCAGACCGGCAGCGCGCCGGCGCGGGAGTGTTCGCCCGAGGATATCCGCCAGGCCCTGGCGGGGGCGTATACTGGCCCTGCCTGCCGCTTCACCCAGATGCCGGATGAGGCGCAACGCCCTCATTCGTCAGGGTTTTCCGCCGATGCGGCCCGGCTGGAAGGGGCACCGCGGCAGACCCGTCGCACAGACGTCGCACAACTGCACCATTCGTATGACATAGCGGCCACATACGAGACCCGTTACAGCGACACCCCGCGACACCCTGTGACACAGACCGCGGATTTCGCGCCGGCTCGCCGCGAGACCGTCACCCTGGATCCGAGCTTTTTCACCGGACCGCTGGCCGGCGGGGTCGAGCGTCCCTTCACGCCGCTTTACAGCTATCGCGGGATCGTGCTGATTGCCGCCTCGGGCGAGGTGCGCACGCGTCTCGCCGGCATGCCCCACGCCACCAGGCGGGTGCGCGCTATGGATACGCAGGCGCGTGCGGCTGTGCGGGCCTATCCTTACGATTAGGCGGGTTTCGGTTCGGGCGGATGCCGATTGCGCCTATCCCCACCGACCGTCATCCAGACGAAAGTCAGGACCCAGTTCATAGGGCGGGGCTGGTGCAAATTCGCGCTCATCCCGCACGACGGCCTGATGTGATCCGAACCCATCTCGCGCAAATCGCGCTTTGCGATCTGGGTCCTGACCTTCGTCAGGATGACGAGGTTTGGTTGAACAGGGAGGAAGCACCCATTTCTCCCGGCCACCCGCCTTCGCGGGCGCAGGCTACAGCCTGCGCAAGCAGGCTGCAGATCCGGGATCGACCGAAGGTCTCTTCAAGCGATGAGTTTCCCGTCGGTCCCGGCGCTTCGCCCGGCCTGCGCCGGGCTTTCAGCCGGGAAAAACGTGGAGGCGGTATGGGTAAGCGCGAACTCGCACCTACTTCGCGCTATGAACTGGGCCCTGACTTTCGTCAGGGTGACGGCGGATGGGAGCGGCCGGAATGGTGTCTATCCATCCGCGATGACAGCAGAAAAGCGTGAAGCGCTCAGGCCGGGACGCCGGCCATCTCTTCCACGATCGCCCGGGCGGCGGCGGCGGGATCTTCGGCGGCGTTGACGGGGCGGCCGACCACGAGGTGGGTGGCGCCCTGGGCGAGGGCTGCGGCCGGGGTGGCGACGCGTTTCTGGTCGCCGATATCGGCGCCGGCCGGCCGGATGCCCGGGGTGACGATCAGGAAATCATCGCCGAAGCGCTGGCGGATTTCGGTGGCTTCGTGAGCGCTGGCCACGACACCGTCGACACCGGCCTCGAGCGCCTGTTCCACACGGCGCAGGACGAGATCGCGGGCGCCATAGGCATAGCCCATCTCGGCCAGCATGGCGTCGTCATAACTGGTCAGCACGGTGACGCCGAGAATGCGCAGTTTCGACCCTTCGCGCCCGGCGACGGCGGCGCGCATCACCGGCGGTTCGGCGTGCACGGTCAGCAGGTCGGCGCCGCCGGCGGTGATCGACCGGGTCGCCTTTTCCACCGTGGCGGGGATGTCGTGCAGCTTGAAGTCCAGGAAGACGTCCTTGCCGGCACCCTTCAGGCGGCGGCAGAGGTCCATCCCGCCCACGGGGAGCAGCTGGAGACCGATCTTGTAGAAGCTGACGGCATCGCCGACGGCCTGGGTGATCGACCAGGCCTGGTCGGTCGTCGGCACGTCGAGCGCGACAATGAGGCGGGGATCTGCAGTGTGTGACATGGGCGCTTTCTAGGTCGCATTGCCCGAAAAGATCAAGCGCAGACCGAGTCCGCCGAACGCCGTGGCGGCAACGCCGTTGAGCACGCGGCGGGAAATCCGCGAGGATTTCAGCTGCTGCTGGGCGGCGCCGGCGGCAAACACGATCACGGTCAGCACGCAGCCGCCGATGGCGAAGAAGACCAGGCCGAGCGTCAGCATCTGCAGCCAGACCGGACCCAGTTCGGCATTGGTGAATTGCGGCAGCAGCGCCAGGAAGAAAAGGCCGATCTTGGGATTGAGCAGATTGGTCACCAGGCCGCGGCGGAAGGCGCGTGCGGCGCTGCCGGCGCCCTCGGCCTCGATCGGCGCATCCAGGCTGCGAAAGGTTTTCCAGCCCAGCCAGATCAGATAGGCGGCCCCGGCATAGCGCACGGCTGTCAGGGCATGTTCGGAGGCGGCGATCAGCGCCGCCAGCCCGCCGGCAGCGGCAATCGTCCACACCAGACCGCCGGTGCAGATGCCTGCGACAGCGCCCAGACCGGCGCGCGGCCCGCGCGAGGCGGCGGTGGCGAGGGTGAAGGCCATGTCGGGACCCGGTGTCAGGGCCAGGGCGATGCCGGCGGCCAGGAAAAGCGGGAAAAGCGAGAGGTCAAGCATGGCGGACTCCGGGCCGGTTTCCGGCACTATGACGCCATCCCGCCGCTCTGGCGAGCGTTGTCAGTCTGCGGCGACGCGGGTTCAGTCGGTCGCGACGCCGGCGAAGATGTGGAACGGGTAGTCCTCGATCAACCGCCGGGAAAACTCGATACCACGCACGCAATTGCCCTGCCGGTCGAGCCGCGGCGAGAACAGCGCGATACCGGCGATACCGGGTATGACGATCATCAGACCGCCGGACACACCGGACTTGGCGGGCAGGCCGACCGAGAAAGCGTATTCGCCGGAATAGTCGTACATGCCGCATGTCAGCATCAATGACAGCGTATTGCGCACGATGCGCGGGTCGATCACCCGGTGGCCGGTGAGCGGACACACCCCGCCATTGGCCAGCATGGCGGCTGCCACTGACAGGCCCTGACAGTCCAGCGTCAGCGAACAGGTGCGGAAATAAAGATCGAGCGCGGCTTCGGTATCGGCGCCTTCGGGAAAGGCGTCATGCTCGTCCATCAGCTTGACCAGGGAGAGGTTGCGCGCCGCCGTCTGGCGTTCGGAGTGATAGACGGCTTCGTCAAAGCCGCATGCCGCTCCGCCCGCTGCCGAGGCCACGAAGCGCTGCACCAGGTCCTGGCGGTCGGCAACGGTGCGCGAGGGGCGGATCATGGCGGTGCACATGATGGCGCCGGAATTGATCATCGGATTGTGCGGCCGGTTGTCCGGGTCCAGCGCCAGCTCGTTGAAACGGCGGCCCGAAGGTTCGCGGCCGACATGGCGGTGCACCTGGTTCTCGCCGTTCAGCGCCAGGGCGAGGGCATAATTCAGCGGTTTCACCACCGATTGCAGGCAGAAGGCCTGCTCCGCATCGCCCAGCGCGAGACGCTGGCCGTCCAGGCTGCACACGGCCAGGCCGAACTGGTCCGGGTCCTGGCGGGCCAGTTCGGGGATATAGCTGGCCACCGTGCCGGCGCGGTTCTCGCGGGCATAATCGAACAGATTGGCGATGCGGCCGGAAAACCCGCCGAAACCGGCAATGGCCAGCTGGCCGTCCAGCGCGCGCTCCATGAGGCGCAGCGCGTCCGCCGGGATTTCCGCGCTGCCCTCGAACACGTCCGGTTTCAGCGGACGGGTCTCCCCTTCCAGCGCCGCTTTCAGGCCGGCAAGGCGCGGAATGGCGAGATCGATCCCCTCGCGCGCCAGCCGCTCCGCCAGCGCCTGCGTCGTGCCGATCCCGGCCTGTTTCGCCGTGCGGCACAGCGCACGCAGCCGCTCATCCTGCGCCGCCCGGTCACTGCGATCATGCTCGAAGCGCGCACGGCGCCCGCGAAAACGGGAAAATCGGGACAGTCCGGACCGGTTCATACGGCGAGCATGACGCGGATTGCGTGTGTGTCCAAGCGGGGTTGGCGGTTTGTCCGATTTCGCCCCGTGCGGCCTCACTCGCCGTCATCCTGACGAAGGTCAGGACCCAGTTCATAGAGGGAGATTTGGGCTTTAGGGGCTCGGATCGAGCGGTGCCTTCACGAGGGATAGGTGCGAGGTCGCGGCCACTGCGCTCTATGACCTGGGCCCTGACCTTCGTCAGGGTGACGGTGTTTGTTGCGGCGTTTGCGCTTTCTACTTCCAACTCTCTCCACTTTTCCCGGCCACCCGCCTTCGCGGGCGCAGGCTTCAGCCTGCGCAGGCAGGCTGTAGATCCGGGACCGACCGAAGATCATTTCAAGCGATGAGCTTCCCGTCGGTCCCGGCGCTTCGCCCGGCCTTCGCCGGGCGTCCGGCCGGGAAAAATGTGGGGGAGAAGGCGGTCTTTGCAGTGCCAAACCTGTGCACCCGATCATTCCCCTTGCGTGCGCACGGGCTTGGCGGTAGGCGAACGGCAGACGAAAAGGAAATGCGCCATGCCTGCCAAAAAGCCTGTGAAAAAGGTTGTTCTTGCCTATTCCGGCGGTCTCGACACGTCGGTGATCCTGAAATGGCTCCAGGATCAGTACGGCGCGGAAGTCGTGACTTTCACGGCCGATCTGGGCCAGGGCGAGGAGCTGGAACCGGCGCGCAAGAAGGCCGAAGCGGCCGGCGTGAAGGACATCTTCATCGAGGATCTGCGCGAGGAATTCGTGCGCGACTTCGTCTTCCCGATGGTGCGCGCCAATGCGGTCTATGAAGGTCTTTACCTGCTGGGCACCTCGATCGCCCGGCCGCTGATCTCCAAACGTCTGGTGGAGATTGCCCACGAAACCGGCGCCGACGCCGTGGCGCACGGCGCGACCGGCAAGGGCAATGACCAGGTGCGGTTCGAGCTGGGGGTCTATGCGCTGGACCCGGACCTGCGCGTGATTGCACCCTGGCGCGAATGGGATCTCAATTCGCGCACCAAGCTGATCGCCTATGCCGAACAGCACGGCATCCAGGTGGCCAAGGACAAGCGCGGTGAGGCGCCCTTCTCGGTCGACGCCAATCTCTGGCACACCTCGTCGGAGGGCAAGGTGCTGGAAAATCCGGCCGAGGAAGCGTCCGACATCGTCTTCCAGCGCACGGTCGACCCGGTCGATGCGCCGGACACGCCGGAATATGTCACGATCAGCTTCGAGCGCGGCGATGCGACGGCGGTGAACGGCAAGGCCATGAGCCCTGCCACCCTCCTGACAGAACTGAACGAGCTGGGCCGCAAGCACGGGATCGGCCGTCTCGACCTGGTGGAGAACCGCTTTGTCGGCATGAAGTCGCGCGGCATCTACGAGACGCCGGGCGGTACCATCCTGATGGCGGCCCATCGCGGCATCGAACAGCTCACCCTCGACCGCGGTGCCGCGCACCTGAAGGACGAGCTGATGCCGAAATACGCCAAGCTGCTCTATGAAGGCTTCTGGTTCTCGCCGGAGCGCGAAATGCTGCAGGCGGCGATCGACAAGAGTCAGGAGTATGTCACGGGCGATGTTCGACTGAAACTCTACAAGGGTTCGGCCAATGTCGTCGGCCGGTCTTCCGACCACACGCTGTATTCCGAGGCGCATGTGACCTTCGAGGAAGACGATGTCTACGACCAGAAGGACGCCGAGGGCTTCATCCGCCTCAATGCGCTGCGCCTGCAGCTGATGGCGCGCCGCAAGCGCCGTCTGGGCCGCAACGACTGACCCCGGCGGAGCGCAATTTCCCTGTTCCTGCCGCCTGTTCGCCGCATTCCGTCGCGATGAATGAAAAATTCATTGCGCCGGGCGGCGCTTTACACCGCCACCCCCCGGGGCAAGGGTTACCGACTGCCGGCAGCGAGGCCGGCGGCGGATATGGAGCAGAGCGGGCGTTTGACCATGTGTACCCCGGTCAGGGGCGGGTGAGGACATGCACTCGGCCCTGCTGACGATATTGCTGGATTTGCTCTTCGTCGCGGCCGGGACGGTCGCGGCCGCCTATCTGTGGACGCATGCCCGGTCGATCGAGTTCGCCGGCGCGGTGCGCGCCGTGCAGGTGCTGTCCGTCGGTATCGTGCTGTGGGCCGCCTATTATCTCGCCGATGCCCTCCTGCACATTGCCGGCCCGCTGGTACTGCCGCCGGATGTGCTCGCTGTCTGGGTGGACCTTGCCGGCCACCGCATCCGTCCGCTGTCCGATGCCGTGGCCGTCGGCCTGATGCTGATCGGCTTCGTGATGCTGATCCGGCGGCTGGGACGGCTCCTGTCGCGGATGCGGCGCTCGGCGAGCCGGATGCAGGTCGAGCTGTCCTCACGCGATACGCTGGAGGCGGAACTCAAGACCGAGGCCGAGATGCAGCGTGCCCTGCGCCAGTCGAAATCGGAATTCCTCTTGGGGCTGAGCCATGAGCTGCAGACCCCGCTGAACGGCATTCTCGGCCTGGCCAGCCTCTTGGCCAATACCGAGCTCGATGCCGAACAGCGCCGCCTGCTGACCACGCTGGAACAGTCGGCCCAGTCGACGCTGCACCGGGTCAGCGATGTGCTGGACCTGTCGCTGCTGGAAAACGGCAAGGTGGAATTACGCAGCACGGTGTTCGAGCCGTGCGAGCTGATCCGGTCGGTGACCGGCCTGTTTGCGCCGCTGGCGGCCGAGCGCGGCCTGGAACTGGGCCCGGCCTGCGGTGATGACGGCAAACAGCCGATGATCGGCGATCCGGGCCGGATCAAGCAGATCCTCACCCATCTCGTCTCCAACGCGATCAAGTTTACCCCGCAAGGGCGGATCACCGTCCATGTGAAAGCCGAGCCCATCGATCCCGATCATGCGCGCCTGACCTTCACCGTCACCGATACCGGGATCGGCATGACGCCGGAAGAGCTCGACCTCGCGACCGAGACGCGCACGCTGCGTACCGGATCTGGCAGCGGGATCGGCCTGTCGATCTGCCGCCGCCTGGTCGATCTGATGGAGGGCGAGCTGACCTTCGACAGCACGCCGGGCGAGGGCACGCAGGCGCGCGCCTGCATTGTCGTGCAGGTCGAGCCGGACACGGTTGAGGTCTGATCTGCGGGCGAGGTCTGAGCCCCGGCGGCGCGCCGGGCCGCAATCTGTCCGCTTCCTCATGGAAGGGTAATTTGCCTGCCGGGCTGTCGCGGCTAGTCTCGCCCGGACAAGGGGAGGTTCATCATGATCACGACTTATCTTTCCGCACTCATGCTCACGGCTGCGGGCCTGGACGGCGCCGCTGCGGCGGATTTCGACCGTCCGGCCCTGCTGGAACTGGCACCGGCGGACGTGCAGGCCGATATCGCCGCGTCCGGCCGCCACATCCTGGTGGTGCGGCATGCCTACAAGATCTCGCCGGACTGCAACGGCATGGAATGCCCGCTCAGCGAGGCGGGCGAGGCGATGGTGACGCGGCTGTCCGGCCTGCTGGGCGAGGCGCCGGTCGACCGGGCCTATGCCAGCGCCGCCTGCCGCACCCGGCTGACGGCGGCGGCCGGCCATGCCGAAGTGGTCGTGCACCAGGCCGTTGACGGCTATGCCGCCGACTGCACGCCGGGCGCCACGATCGAACGCCAGCGTTCCGCGGCCTTCGCCGAAGCCCGCGATGGCGAGGCCCGCTGGACGCTCGCCGGCGAGCATTCCAACACCTCCTGCCTGTGGCTGGCCGAGTTTGCCGGCGTCTCCGCCGCCGAAGCCGCCGGCTGCGAAGAGGGCCGTCTGCCGGAAACCGCCTATGGCGACATCTACTGGCTTTACCAGTCCGGCGGTGACTGGCAGCTCGCCGTGCTGCCCGGCGCCTTCAGCGTCGATGCCGAGTGATGCGTCTGCTCTTCGTGTGCACCGGGAATATCTGCCGTTCGCCGACGGCGGAAGCGGTCGCACGGGCACGGATCGAGGCGCTGGGGCTGGACTGGAGCGTCGATTCCGCCGGCACCAGCGGCTGGCATGAAGGCGAGCCGCCGGATCCGCGCAGCCAGGCGGCGGCCGCCGCCCGCGGCTACAGTTTCGACGGGCTCGCGGCGCGGGCCCTGGTGGCGGAAGACTTCACCCGCTTCGACAATATCCTGGCCATGGACAGTGGACATGACAGCCATCTGCGCCGTCTTGCACCACCGGGCGTGTCGGGCCGGATTTCCCGCCTGATGGACTGGGCGCCGGACAAGCAGATGGGCGATGTGCCGGACCCATATTATGGCACCGATGCCGGGTTCGAGGATGTGCTCGATCTGGTTGAGGCCGGGGTGGACGGGCTGATTGCCGCGCTGCGTGCGCAGCCCGGTCAGGCCAGCGGGTAATCGGCCTCGGCTTCGTAGATATTGGCGTCGCCGCGCGTGATCCAGCTGGAATAGAGGCTGAAATGCGTGGCCATCCAGGCCTCGGTCTCCAGATCGCTGGCGCGCTGGGTAAAGCGGTTGGCCTTGTCCACGGGCGTGCCCTGCAGATAGGCGATCGTCATGTGCGGGTGGAAATTGCGCGTCTCCGGCTTCAGACCGGCGCGCCGCGCCGCCCGCTCGCACTTGCCCGCCAGCGTGGCAACGGCCTCGCCGGCCTCGACGCCCAGCCAGAGCGCGCGCGGATCGGCCTTGCCGAACCAGCCCGCCCCCTTGAGCCGCACGGTGAAGGGGTCCATCCGGATATTCGCCAGCTCGGCATCGAGATCCTCGGCCGTGCGCTCGTCGATCTCGCCGAAAAAGCGCAGCGTGATGTGGAAATTCTCCACGGGCCGCCAGCGCGCGCCCGGCACGCCCTTCTGCAGGCGCACCAGTCCGGCGCCGATGTTTTCGGGCACGGGCAGGGCGGCAAACAGGCGCAGGGACATGGTCCGGAACTCCGCAACGGGCTCTTTAGTGCCTAGGACAGTTTGTGCCGGCTCGGCAATGGCGCCCGGGACGTGTCAGCGTCTGACAGGGGGGACGCGACCCCCGTTGCGTCCCGCCTTGCCATTTTCGCCGGTCGCCCCGATATTGCCCGTCAAAGCGCCCTGTCGGCGCGCGGCGTGTTTCCGCACGCCCTGACTACGAGAGAGACGTAACGATGAACGACTTTTCCCGCACCTATTCCGGCGCCCAGTCGATGGACATGTCGCGGGATGCCGGCCTGCGCAAATTCATGCTCGGCGTCTACAACAAGATGGGCCTGGGTCTGCTGATCTCGGCCGCTCTGGCCTATGCGGTCGGCACTGTGACGCCCCTGACCATGCTGGTCTGGGGCACGCCGCTGCTCTTTGTCGTGCAATGGGGCCCGCTGGCCCTGCTGTTCGGCTCGATGTTCTTCATGCGCAATCCCTCGCCCACCGGCTCGGCCTTGCTCTACTGGGCAATCGTCGCCCTGATCGGTACGGGTCTGAGTGTCTGGGTCGTTGCTGCGGGCGGGTACGCGCCGGAAGGTATCACCACGTCGGGCGGCCGCACGCTGGCGATCAGCTGGGCGACCATCGTCCAGGCCTTCACCATCACCGCCGGTGCCTTCCTGGGCCTGTCGGTGTTCGGCTATACGACGAAGATCAACCTGCAGCCGATCCAGTCCTTCCTGTTCATGGGTATGATCGGCGCGATCATCCTGGGTGTGCTGAACGCCTTCTTCTTCCACTCGGCCGGCCTGGAACTGCTGCTGCAGTTCGGCGTGCTGCTGCTGATGGCGGGCGTGACGGCCTGGCAGACCCAGAGCCTGAAAGTGATGTACTATCAGGTGGCGGGCGACCAGCGCTCGATGGCCGTGCTCACCAATATGGGCGCGCTGAACCTCTACATCGCCTTCATCAACATGTTCCAGATCATCCTCTCGCTGCTCGGCAGCCGCGAATAGGATCAGCGGACATCGCACAGAAAACGGCCCCCGGGGAAAACTCCGGGGGCTTTTTTGTGGGTGTTGGGGGGCCAGGCGCGCTGTCATCCCGGCCGTATGGCCTGCGCAGGCAGGCCGGAGGGCCGGGACCCATACGCTCGCTGTCTGCCGAAAGCAGGTTCGATACCGACGACATCTGGGCACGCACCGGGATTATGGGTCCCGGACGTGCGCCCCGCCTGTACGGGGCATTCATCCGGGATGACAAGTGTCGCTGAAGTTTCAGTCCACCACGTGGAAGCGCTTCTTGTCGAAGATGCGCAGGACCTGGGCGAGGTCGTGGCCGCGCTTGAGGATCTGGCCGTCCATGCCGACCACCTTGTAGGCGCCCTGGCGCTGGGCGTCGGCGGGCGTCTTGATCACGGCATACATCGGCATCTCGCTGTGCCGGCGGAAGATCGAGAACACGGCCTGGTCGCGAAGGCCGTCAATCGCATAATCCTTCCATTCGCCGCGCGCGACGAAATGGCCGTAGACGCGCAGGATGGTGTCCAGTTCCCGGCGCTGCCACATCACCGATTGTGGCGCCGGACGCACGCTGTGAGGGCTTGCTGTCACCCGCATTCTCCCATGGGTTGAATGGCCGTTTACAGCTTACAAACATTTCACGCGGTGCCGCAAAGTCGCCACATTCCCGACCAGTTCCCGCCATACCGCGAAGCCACCGTCCAACGCGTCGGCCGGTCGCGTCAACGTTCCGGATCCTGGATTTAGACAGCCCCCCCAGCCCCCCGGGTCAAGGAGCGGCGGTCCGGTCGACACCCTCACCCCCTCTTTTGCCCGCCTGTTTCGCCTCTGGCCAAGCGCGCGCCGGCACGCTAACGCTAGGGTCCTCTCAGCCTGGAGTCTCCGAGCGTTACATGCTGGTTGCCGACCATCTGACCAAGGATTTCGGACCGCGGCGCGCCGTCGACGACGTCTCCTTCACGCTGGAGCGCGGCGAGGTGCTGGGTTTTCTCGGCCCCAATGGCGCGGGCAAGACCACCACGATGCGCATGCTGGCCGGCGCGCTGGAAGCGGATGAGGGCCGCGCCTCGATCGCCGGGCATGACTGCGTCGCGGCACGCCTGGAAGCACAGGCCCGGCTGGGCTATCTGCCCGAGGGCGCGCCCGCCTATCCGGCCATGTCGCCGCGCGATTTCGTCGCTTTCAGCCTGCGCGCGCGCGGCTTTTCCGGGGACAGTCTGAAACGCGCCGCCACGCTGGCGCTGGAGCGTGCGAATCTGGGCGGTTATGAGCATCAGCCGATCGGCACGCTGTCCAAGGGCTATAAACGCCGCGCGGCGCTGGCGGCCGCCATCGCCCATGATCCGCAGGTGCTGATTCTCGACGAACCGACCGACGGGCTGGACCCCAACCAGAAGGACGGGGTGCGCCAGCTGATCCGCGACATGGCACCGGACAAGGCGATCATCATCTCCACCCACATCCTCGAGGAAGTGCCCGCCGTGTGCTCGCGCGCCATCGTGATAGCCCGCGGGCGGCTGCTGTTCGACGGTTCGCCGCGCGAACTCGCCGAGCTCGCTCCGGAACGCCAGATCGAGGCCGCCTTCCGCCAGCTCACCCTGGCCCCGGCCGGTGATGGCAATACGCCGGAGGCGGCCGCGTGATCCACACACTCTGGGCCATCTACCGGCGCGAACTGGGTGCCTATTTCCTGACGCCGCTGGCCTATGTCTTTCTGGCCGTGTTCGGCTTTGCCGCGCCGGCCTTTGCCTTCCATGTCGGCCGTTTCTTCGACACCAACCGCGCCGATCTCGCCCCGATGTTCGACTATCTGCCCTGGCTGCTGGTCATCCTGATGCCGGCGCTGGCGATGCGCGCCTGGGCCGAGGAGCGCGATCGCGGCACGCTGGAATTCCTGATGGCCCTGCCGATCCCGCTCTGGGCGACGGCGGGCGGCAAATTCCTCGCTGCCTGGACGATGGCAGCCCTGGCCATCGCGCTGACCTTCCCGATGTGGATCGCGGTCAATTATCTCGGCGAGCCGGACAATGCGGCTATCGCCACCGCCTATCTGGGCACGCTGCTTCTGGCCGGGGCCTATCTGGCGGTCGGCCAGGCCCTGTCGGCCACCACGGCCAACCAGGTCGTCGCCTTTGTGCTCGGCGCCGGAGCGGCCTTCCTGCTGACCATGGCGGGCCTGCCCTTCGTGTTGTCCGTGCTGGGCGCCAGCGCCCCGGCAGCGGTAACCGAATTCGTCGCCGGCCTGTCGGCGCTGGATCACTACAACGCCTTCCGCAATGGCGTGATCGGCCTGGCGGACCTGGTCTACTTCCTCGGCCTGATCGGCATCTGCCTGACCATGGGCGGCGCGCTGGTGTCCGAACGGCGCGGAGGCGGCCGATGAAACGCGCCCTCTTCACGCCGCTGATGCTGCTGGCGCTCGCCGTGATCTTCCTGGCGGGCAACCAGATTGCCGGGCTGACCCTGCGCAGCTGGCGGCTCGACCTGACCGAACAGGGGCTCTACCGCCTCTCGCCGGGCACGGAGGAGGTGATCGCCCGCCTGACCGAGCCGGTGGAGTGGCGCTTCTACTATTCCCGCGCCGAGGCCGCCCAGTATCCCGCGATCCGCGCCTATGCCAGCCGGGTGCGCGAAATGCTGGAAGCCTATGCCGACCGCTCCGGCGGCATGATCCGCCTGACCGAGATCGACCCGCAGCCCTTCTCGCCGGACGAGGATGCCGCGCTGGAGGCGGGGCTTCAGGCTGTACCGACCGAGGCCGGCACCTCGCTCTATTTCGGCCTGGTGGCGCGCAATTCCATCGACGAACAGGCGGTGATCCCGGTCTTCCGCGAGGATTCCGAGGCGCGGCTGGAATACGATCTCACCCGTGTCATCTCCGATCTGGAACGGCCGCGCCGGCCGCGTATCGCCGTTGTCACCAGCCTGCCGATCACGCCGGATACCGGTGCGCCCAACCGTTTCGTCACCGAGCTGAGCGGCGCCTATGAGATTGTCTGGGTGGATCGCGATTTCCAGGACCTGCCCGAGGCCGACGCACTCCTGCTGCTGCATCCGGGCGAGCTGAGCGAGGCGCAGCTCTACCGTATCGACCAGCATGTGCTGACCCGCGGGCGGCTGCTCGCCTTCATCGATCCGCTGGCACATGTCGCCCTGCGGCCGGGACCGGACGGTCTGCCGCCGATCCGCGCACGGCGGTCTTCGGATCTGGGGCCGCTGCTGGCACGCTGGGGCGTGCGCTATGACGCCCAGAGCGTCGCCATGGACCGGGCGCTCGGCCTGCCGGTCGAGATTGTCGATGCCGACGGGCGGGCGCGCCGCCGCGCCTATCCCTTGTGGTTCTCGGTCGGCCAGGCCCAGCTGTCCGGCGAGGACCTGGCCACGGCCACGCTCGATCTGGGGATCAATTTCGGCTCGCCCGGCTATCTCGAACCCGTCGGCCAGCCCGGCATGACCGTGACACCGCTGGCCGTCACCTCGCCGGAAGGTGCCGCTGTCGATGCCGATATCGCTGCCGGTGCGCCGGGGCCGGACGATCTTCTGCGCGGTTATCAGCCCGCACCGGCACCGCTGGTGCTGGCCGCACGCCTGTCCGGCCTGCCGGAGACGGCCTTCCCGGACGGCCCGCCCGCAGGCGACACGCTGTTCAGCCCGGCCGATCATGTCGGCCAGGCCGATGCGCCGGTCGACATCACCGTGGTCGCCGACGCCGACTGGCTGGACGACACTTACTATGTCCGCTCCGACCCGGCAGTCGGCGACATGATGGTGGCCGACAATCTCACCCTGGCGCTGAACCTGATCGACATGGCGGCCGGTGACCGGGCGCTGATCGAGGTGCGCTCGCGCACGCCCTCGCTGCGGCCGATGAGCCGGGTCGACCGGCTGCGCGAGGCGGCCGAGACCCGCTATCTGGAAATCCAGGATGCGCTGGAGCAGGAAATCGCCGATGCCGAGGCGCAGCTGGACAGTCTGACCGGTTCGGGCCAGGCCTCGGCCTTCCTGTCGGCCTCGGGCGCGGCCCAGCGCGAGGAGGCCGAACGCCTGCGTCACCAGATCGCCGAGACGCGGGCCGAGCTGCGCGCCGTCGAGCGGGATTTCCGCCGTGATATCGACGCGCTGAACGCCACACTGCAATTCTGGACCATCGGCGTGCCGCCGGTGCTGATCATCCTGGCCGGGATTGCCGGTGCGCTGGTGCGCCGCCGCCGGGGGAGGCCCTCATGAGCCAGCGGATGGACCGGCAGCGCGGCATGCGGCTCGCCATTGCGGGCATACTGGCGCTGGGACTTCTCGGCCTCGCGGCCGGGCTGACCTGGAACCAGGCGCGCCAGGCCTGGCAGCCGGAGGTTTCCGGCCCGGTCCTGCCCGACTGGCCGCAGGCGGTGAGCGAGGCCGCCGAGATCGAGATCGACAGTGCCGAAGACCATTTCACCCTGACGCGCAGCGAGACGGGCTGGATCATGCCCAGCCGCGACGGCCATCCCGTGGTCGCGGGCCGGCTGGCTGAACTCGACGCTTTCCTGGCGGGGCTGGACTATGCCGGGGCGCGCACGGCGGATCCGGCCAAACATGCCCGCCTGGGCCTGGGCGGCCGGGGCGAAGAGGGCGAGGCGACCCGGGTGACGGTGCGCGACGCTTCCGGCGCCGTGCGGGTCGATATCCTGCTGGGACGCGAAACCGAGACCGGCATTTATGTGCGCTTCCCGGGCCGCAACCGCACCTATGCGGCGCGCCCGGCCGAAACGGCGGCCAGCCTGCCACCCATCGCCGAGGCGGGGCACTGGCTGGATCTGGATTTCCTGGAACTGGGCGCCAACGCCATCGCCGTCAGCACGATCGTGCCGGAAGCGGGCCCGGCCTACCGGCTGGAACGCCCCTCGCCAAGCGTACGCAGCTTCGCCCTGCGCCAGCCGGGCGGCTGGACGCTGATCACGGCGGCGGCGGGCAATGGTCCGGCCAGCGCGCTGGCGCGGGTGCGCTTTCGCGATGTGCGCGCAGCTTCGCGCCTTGAAGGCGAGGTCGTCGCCCGCCATATCGCCGAGACCTTCGACGGCGTGCGCGTAAGCCTGGACGTGCTGGCGCTGGGCGAAACGCGCTGGGCGGTGTTGCAGGCGGAAGCCCTGACCGACGATGCCCGCGACGCGGCCGGGGCGATCAATGCGGCAGCGGACGGGTGGGCCTTCCTCCTGTCGGACCTGACGCTGGACCGTCTGATCCGGCCGCTGGACCAGATTGCCGATCCCAGGCGGGAGACCGAAACCGATGCAGCTGAACCAGATAACCCTCCCCGTCAGTGACATCCCGCGCTCGAAGGCCTTCTACCTTCAGCTCGGTTTCCGGCTCCTGGTCGACAGTCCGCACTATTGCCGCTTCCTGGCGCCCGAGGGCGACACCACGTTCTCCATCCATGTCGAGACCGGGCCGGTCCATCCCGGCGCGGTGATCTATCTGGAAGACGCCGACATGGATGCGCGCGTGCGCGAACTGGAGGCGAAGGGCCTGGTCTTCGAGACACGGCCGGAAGACCAGTCCTGGCTGTGGCGCGAGGCGATCCTCACCGATCCCGACGGCCACAAGATCAAGATCTACCATGCCGGCGAAAACCGCATCGACCCGCCCTGGCGCGTGAAGCCGGAGGCTTAAGCACGGCACGTGCTGCCAGCGAGATGCGGTGGTCCTTCCCCTTGATGGGGAAGGTGGGCCAGCGCACAGCGCTGGGTCGGAAGGGGTGAACCCCGGTGCCGGTCCTTATAGTGCATGGTCTCGGATATTTCGCGCCCACCCTTTCCGCCCCTGCGGGGTACCTTCCCCATCAAGGGGAAGGACAAGAGAGCTCCGGATTCGTGTCGAATGGCCCGATTTGCCCCATGAATGGCCTTTGGGCCATAACGGGGTGAGGCTAGGGTGGCGGGCATGGATACACCGCACACCATCGTTTTCCTGATCTATCCCGGCTTCCAGCTGCTCGACCTCACCGGGCCGCTGGCCATGTTCTCGGCCGCCAACCGGGCCGCAGGCCGCCGGCTCTACGATATCCGCGTCGCCGCACCGCAGGCGGGCAATGTTGCGAGCTCGTCCGGGCTGGCCGTCGCCGCCGGGGACAGTGCGGCCGCCGCAGCGGCCAGGCTGGGCCCGGGCTCTACCGCGATCGTCGCCGGCGGCGAGGAACCGGGCGTGCGCGCGGCACTGGACGAAGCGGATGTGCAGGCCTTCATCGACACGGCTTTCGATCGCGCCGGACGCATCGCCTCGGTGTGCTCCGGGACTTTCCTGCTCGCCCGCCGGGGCCATCTGGACGGCTGCCGTGTCACCACGCACTGGCGGTCGGCAGCCCGGCTGCAGCGCTATTATCCTGCGCTCGAAGTCGAGCCCGACGCGATCTTCGTGCGCGACGGCAAGGTGTGGACTTCGGCCGGCGTGACGGCGGGGATCGATCTCGCCCTCGCCCTGATCGAGACCGATCATGATCGCGATCTCGCCCTGGCCGTGGCGCGCGAGAATGTCGTCTACCGCATGCGGTCCGGCGGGCAAGCACAGTTTTCCGCCGATCTGGCCGCCCAGGGCGCCGATGATCGCCGGCTGGCGCGCCTCGCCGAGGCGGTGCGGGCCGCGCCGGAGCGTGACTGGTCGGTCACCGCGATGTGCGACACGCTCGCCGTCTCGCCGCGCACGCTGAGCCGTCTGTGCCGCCGCGAGATGACCACCTCGCCGGCCGCTTTCATCGAACGCGTGCGGATCGATCTGGCGCGCTGCCTTCTAGTCGAGACCCGCCAGCGCATCGACATGGTGGCGCAGGCCTGCGGCTTCGGCACGCACCAGCGCATGGACCGCGCCTTCATGCGACAGCTGGGCGTCACGCCCAGCGATTACCGCGCCCGTTTCACCTCCCCCCTGAAAGAAGAGGCCTGATCATGACCGCCACGCTGAATATCGGTTTCCTGCTGTTCGACGATATCACCCAGCTGGACTTCACCGGCCCGCTGCAGGTCCTGTCCCGCGTGCCCGGCGCGAAAGTGCACCTGGTCGGCAAGACGCTGGACCCTGTACGCACAGATTGCGGCCCCTTCATCCTGCCGGACACGACGATCGCCGCCTGTCCCGATCTCGACATGATCTGCATTCCCGGCGGATTCGGCGTGGATGCGGCGATGCAGGACGCGGAGATCGTCGATTTCGTCAAACGCCAGGGCGCCCAGGCGCGCTATGTCACCTCGGTCTGCACCGGCGCTTTCATCCTGGGTGCAGCGGGCCTGCTGGCGGGGCGTCAGGCAACCACGCACTGGCGCTATCACGAGCTGCTGGCAGCCTTTGGCGCCGAACCGGTGAAGGCGCGCGTGGTGCGCGACGGCAATCTCTTCACCGGCGGCGGCGTGACGGCGGGGATCGATTTCGCCTTCACCGTCGTCGTGGAACTGGCCGGCGAGACCGTCGCCCAGGCGATCCAGCTGGGCCTGGAATACGATCCGCATCCGCCCGTCGATTGCGGCAGCCCGGACAAGGCCTGCCTGCACGTCCGCGGCGCTGTGGAACAGCGTTTCGCCCCGCGCGTCGAGGCTTTCGAGGGGCTGCTGCGCGAGATGCGGGCCGCCGAGGCGGTTTAGGGGGCAAGCGTTGTCATCCCGGATGGATGCCCGGCGAAGGCCGGGCGCAAGTCCGGGACCCATAACCCCGGTGCTGGCTGGGCTGTCGCGTATGTCGAGCCTGCTTCCGGTCAAAAACGAGCGTATAGGTCCTGGCCCTTCGGCCCGCCTGCGCGGGCCATTCGGCCGGGATGACAGGTGGGATAGGCCGGGAAGGAAGCCCCTACTCCTCCACCCGCATCAGCCGGTCGGCGGCGGCGCGGGCGAAGCGCAGGGTGAGGGCCTTGCGGCGGGCCGGGGCGAGGGCGAGGACGGGGCTTTCGCGCACCACAGCCCCGCCGAACCCGTCGGCGATGATCAGGCCGGCATGTTCGGGGATGAGGTCGTGCGGGAAGCGCTGGGAGACGGCGAAATACAGCCGCTCGCAATAGCCGGCATAATTCTCCCACTTGTTGTCGGCGCGGAAGTCGGCAATGCCCGACTTCACCTCGACAATGGTGATCTCGCCCTTGCGGCCGAGCGCGGCGAGATCGGCGCGGCGGCCGTCGGGCAGGATGAATTCCGGGATCGCGCTATAGCCCATCTGCCAGAGCAGGCGCGCCGCCCCGCGCATCAGCGCCTGGGCGTCGTCGATATCCGGATTGGCGGCGGAGGCAACGTCGGACAGGTCCATGCCGCAAAGCATGTTCCATATTTGTTCGCGGCGCAAGCCTGCCGCGGAAACGGACTGACAGCGCCCGCCGTGGCCGGTATACGGGGACCATGACCCGATCCCTGCCCCACGACCTTTTGCCGCCCTCCCTGGAAGATTTCGAAGCCCTGGCGGGCGGGGCCTGGGAGGGTCTGCCCGACGGCTTCCGCAAGATGTGCGGCCGGGTGGAGATCTTTGTCGCCGACTTCGCCGATGGCGAAACCCTCGACGCGCTGGGCATGGCGGACGCGTTTGAACTGACCGGCGTCTATATCGGTGTCGACCTGGCGCGCAAATCGGTGATCGATCCTTCGCCGGAACCGGACCGGGTCTTCCTGTTCCGCCGCCCGATCCTGGACGAATGGGCCGAGCGCGGCGACATCCCGCTGGGCGAGCTGATCGCCCACGTCCTCGTGCACGAGATCGGCCATCATTTCGGCCTCTCCGACGAAGACATGCACCGCATCGAGGATGAGGGCTGATGAGGAATAGCGATACGGCAGTAAAGGTTGTCGACTGCGTTGCCGACTTTGTGCGGGCGGTCGAGAGCTACGACCACCAACTCGAAACGTCGTGGGTATTCAGAGGGCAAACGCAAGACTGGGATCTGATACCAAGCGCAGCGCGACACGGTTGGTATAATTTTGTGGAACTGGACCTAGTCCAACGGTGGCATCGGGAAGCCGCAGGCATTCTAGGACTCGAGGATCGCGCCGATTTAGTCGAATTGCTCCCCCATGCTCAGCACCACGGCGTTCCGACGCGGTTGTTGGACTGGACTGAAAATCCGCTTGTAGCGCTCTGGTTCGCAGCAATCGACGGCATTGAACTTACATACCGTTATGCGAGCGTAGACGAAGCCGCTAAGAGGCGTGAAGAAATTTTATCGCAGATTTCGAACGGATATGTGTATATAACCACGCCTTATAACATAACAGACGGCTCGAAAGACATACTGAATTCAAAAGAAACAAATTTCATATTTCCAAAATTTAAAAACCCCAGAATGAATGCGCAAAAATCTGTTTTTTCATCGCATAGTCTTCCGTTTAATGATTCCATTGGTCAATTTATGTTCATCAATAAAATACAAGTTCGTGACTTCGCGAAAGGAAAAATTCTAATAGAATTAGACAGATTGGGTATAAGTTATTCAACAATATTTCCAGATATTGAAGGATTGTCGTTGCAGTACAAATGGAACGCGCGTCGAGAAAATAGACGAATTCGCTCACCCAAGCAGGCCTAATTCAATCCAGAAACGCCTCGGCCCAGGCGGGTACGGCGGCGCTGGCCGGGCCGGTGATGTGGCTGTCGAAGACGGGCGAGGTATCGGTTTCCGCGAGGTTGATCTCGGTGAGATGGGCGCCGGCGCGGCGGGCGATTTCGGAGAAGCCGGCGGCGGGATAGACCGTGCCGGACGTGCCGATCGCGACGAAATGAGTGCAGGCCTCCAGCGCCTGGAAGATCAGGTCCATCTCCAGCGGGATTTCGCCGAACCACACCACGTGCGGCCGCAGGAAGCCGGGCTGCTGGCAGCGCGGACAGGGCGTGTCCGTACCGATCTCGCCGAAGGCCGTGGCGACCGTGTGGCAGGCCTCGCAACGCATCTTCTGCAACTCGCCATGCATGTGAATGAGGCGCTGCGAGCCGGCCTGCTCGTGCAGATCGTCGACATTCTGGGTGACCAGCAGGAAATCGCCGCCGTGCGCCAGCCAGTCGCGCTCCAGCCGGGCCAGGGCCGCATGCGCCGCATTGGGTGAGGCGTCTGCCAGATTGGCGCGGCGGGCATTGTAGAATTCATGCACTTTGAAAGGCTGGGCCGCGAAGGCTTCCGGGGTCGCCAGCGCCTGCCAGTCAAACTTCGCCCACAACCCGTCCGTATCGCGGAACGTGCCTAGCCCGGACTCCGCCGAGATCCCGGCGCCGGTGAGAATAACGAGCGAGCCTGTCATGGGGCCGAGTTAAGCGGGATTGGCGGGTGAGGTGAAGGCTTGCCTCACATTCTTTGTCATCCCGGCCGGATGGCCCGCGCAGGCGGGCCGCAGAGGCGGGACCCATACTCGTGTTTTGAGCCGGAAGCAGGCCCGGCATCGGCGACACCCGGGCGAGCACCGGGGTTATGGGTCCCGGACTTTCGCCCCGCCTGCGCGGGGCGTTCATCCGGGATGACAAGTGTGACGCCGACAAACGCAAACCAAAAAACCCCGCCGGTTTCCCGGCGGGGTCTTTGAAATCGCGCGAGGGCGGAAGCCTATTTCTTGGCTTCGCGCTTCTCGATGCCGCGGCCGGTGACGCGTTCGGCGATACGGGCCGACTTGCCGCGACGGTCGCGCAGGTAATACAGCTTCGCGCGGCGGACCTTGCCCTTCCGCTTGATCTCGATCAGCTCGACATTCGGCGAGTAGACCGGGAAAACGCGCTCGACACCTTCACCGAAGGAAATCTTGCGGACAGTGTAGCTCTCGTTCAGGCCGCCGCCATTGCGGGCGATGCAGACGCCTTCGAACACCTGGATCCGCTCACGGTCGCCTTCCTTGATGCGAACATGGACGCGCAGCGTGTCGCCGGCGCTGAAATCCGGGATGGTCTTCTCGCCCAGAACGCGGGCGGCTTCTTCTTTTTCAAGCTGCTCGATCATGTTCATCGTGCATTCTCCTTGCGCGCCACGTACCTCGCCCAGAGGTCGGGGCGCCGCGCCTTCGTAATCTCTTCCGCCTGTTCCCGGCGCCAGGCCTCTATCCGGCCGTGGTGCCCCGAGAGCAGGACTTCGGGGATCTCTTCATCCTCGAACACGCGCGGACGCGTATAGTGAGGATATTCGAGGAGATCGCCCTCGAAACTCTCATCTTCGGCCGAGGCCGGATCACCGAGCACGCCGGGGAGAAGTCTCACACAGGCCTCGATGAGAACCTGGGCAGGGCCTTCGCCACCGGCCAGAACGGCATCGCCGACACTGACCTCTTCCATCCCGCGACTGTCGATGACCCGTTGATCGAGCCCTTCGAACCGGCCGCAGAATACGACAACGCCAGAACCGGCCGCCCATTCCCGGACCCGGGATTGAGAGAGCGGTCGTCCTCGCGGCGTCAAATAGATCAACGGCCGTTTCCCGCCTTGCCAGCGAGACTGCACCGTATCAATCGCCTCCGCGGCTACATCCGGCCTGAGCACCATACCAGCGCCTCCGCCGGCCGGGGTGTCGTCCACGGAGCGGTGCTTATGACGGGAAAAATCCCGGATGTCCACAGTTTCCAGCGCCCACAACCCACGATTCGCAGCTGCGCCGATCAGCGACACGCCAAGCGGTCCGGGAAACGCCTCCGGAAAGAGGGTCAGGGCCGTTGCAGTCCACGGCAGGGAAGGGACAGGCGCGTCAGTCATGGCGCGCGGGTTTAGCAGGGATGGGGGCCAATGGGGAGGGGATTAGCAGACGAGGCGCAAAATCCCGGTTATCGAAGGCCTCATTCCCGCGAACACAGGCTGGGCAGGCGTGACGGGTCGGGCATGGGGCTTGGGGGTTCGGCATACTGGGCTTGCCCCGGGCGCCCGACGATGACGTGTGCGGTGTCGAGGGTTTGTTCATCGATGCAGTACCGCACGGCGACCGGAAGATAGCGCCAGGTCTGTACGCCCTCGCGCCCTGCTCGCGTCAGCCGTCGTTCAGAGCCGGAGGCATCGCCGAAGCATTCCACCTCGACATCGGCGGGCCGGCCGTTCGGGTCCGGTTCGATGGCGAAGGCACAGAGCATGTGCCGGACGCCGCGCTCGACGGCGCGCGTCGGCATCTGCATTCCTGACCCGACAACGCGTTGTCCGGGAAGCGGGGTCCAGCCAGTACCGGAGTTCTGAAAATGGATCTCTTCGGCGAAGGTCAGCGTCCGGTATCGCATCGGGCGGATGTCGAGGTCTAGGGCGGCAAGGGCGCCGTCTGCGGCCTGTTGCAGGCCGGGGAGGTTGGCCGGGCATTCGGCCCGGAAGCTGTCCGGCCCACGGCGTTCGGCATCCTCGCCTTCGGCGATCAGCGCACAGCTGGCCTGTTGCGGGCCCTCTTCATCCATGTGGGCGATGGCCAGCAGCCCCGCTGCGCCGAGAAGTCCTGTCAGCCAGCTCATCCTGTCCCTCCGGTCTCTACCCCAGAGTTGCAGCCTTGTGTGCTACGTTCAAGTGGAGACGCACCCATCCGGGAACAAAGCGGGGACCGGGCCGTTGGTCGGGGTGAAACCTGATCCGGAGATACCGCCATGGTCCGCCTGTTCCGCATGCAAACCGCCGCCTGCCGTTTTCTGGGGCTGGGCGCTGTCAGCGTCCTTGCGCTGGCGGCCTGTTCTGAAGGGGCGACCGGGCCCGGCGCGGCCGGAGACGCGGAACCGGGCGTCGAGATCGGCACGCTCACCGCCGACGATATCCGCGGTACCGACCTGCCGGGCGAGCTGGCCTGCGCCTTCGACATCGACGACACGCCGCAGCCGGTGATGCTGGTGCGCGCGAATGTGGTGGACGAGGAATTTTCCGAAGGCGTGATCAAGGTCGATGGCCGCATCGAGCCGGTGCGCAGCCAGACGCCCGGCGGCTTCAATGCGCTGCTCGACGGCGAGACCCTGGCGGGCGGCGGCCTGACGGTGGATGTGATCGTGACAGGCGAGCCGGAGACGGCGGGCGAGGAATCCCCGCCCATGCCGGCGCGCCTAGTCTATCTCGGCGATGATGGCGCCCGCATGGTGGTCGAAGGCGAGTGGCGCTGCGGGCCGTAGAGTCTGTCTCCGGTTTCCCCGGACCCGTTCCGGGGTCTGGCGGCGCTTCAGAGGCGGACTCAACCAGGCCCCGGCACAAGGCCGGGGAAAGTGAAAAGAGATAAGCGAAGAAGACGGCAGGCGTGAAACCCGCTACTCTCCCGCCTCTTCCTCGGCCTTGCTCCCGACTTCCTCGGGCGGGTCGATCGTGATCACGCCGTCGCTGATCGAGATATGGGGCACGAAGTCGCGGGTGAAGGGCAGCATCCAGGGGCCGTTGCGGCCCGGCGTGCCGGTGATTTCCAGCAGGTCGCCCGAACCGAAATCATGGATCGCCCGCAGGGTGCCCATGGCGCTGCCGTCCAGCGCCTGCACCTTCAGGCCGATCAGGTCGGCATGGTAGAATTCGTCATCCTCCAGCACCGGCAGGGCCGCGCGGGGGATGTGAAGCCGGGTGCCCTTGAGGGCCTGGGCCTGGTCGCGGGTCAGGTTTTCGGCAAAGCGGACGATGAAACCGTCCTTCACCGGACGCCAGCTCTTGGGCGTCAAAAGGACCGCACCATCGGCATCGCGGAACGCACCGTAGGAAAAGGCGGCGTCCGGCTCGCCGGCAAAACTCTTCACCTTGCATTCGCCCTTCACACCATGCGCACCGGCAATGGCGGCGATGAAGACAAGGTCGTCGGCGGTCTGGGTCATGGTTTTGGGTCCGGCTCAAACCATCCTTCCCCTTGATGGGGAAGGTGGGCCGCGGCGGAGCCGCGGGTCGGAAGGGGTGAATCCCGGTGCAGGCAAACTCGCCAACCCCTCGCCCCCACCCCCTCCACCACGGCTGTGCCGTGGTCCCCCTCCCCCATCAAGGGGGAGGAGGGGTGTCATCGGTTGGCCGGAAAAGTCCTATTCGGACTTCTCTTCTTCGGCAGCAGCCTCTTCGGCCGGGGCTTCCTCGGCTTCAGCAGCCGGCTCTTCAGCCGGGGATTCGGCAGCCGCCTTGGCTTCCTCTGCGGCAGCCTTCTTGGCTTCTTCCTTCTCGAGGCGCTCGGCTTCGCGCTCCTTGGCCTTCTCGCCCGGCTCGCCCTTCTTCGGGTTATTGCCGTGTTCCCAGGCCCAGGCATCGGCCTCGAGCTGGTTCAGGAAGCGGCCGACGCGGTCGGTCGGCTTGGCGCCCTTGGCGATCCAGGCCTTGGCCTTTTCCATGTCGATCTTCACGCGCTCGCCATCCTTGGGCAGCATCGGGTTGTAGGAGCCGATCTTCTCGATGAAACGGCCATCGCGCGGGGCGCGGCTGTCGGCAACGACGATGCGGTAGTAGGGACGCTTCTTGGCGCCACCACGGGCGAGACGGATTTTCAGAGCCATTGTTCGATTTCCTTCGGGTCTAAAGCTTTGAAACGGGGATTACTTCTTCGGGAGGCCGAGCGGCAGGCCGTCCGGTCCCAAGGGGCCGCCGCCGCCCAGTCCGGGCAGTGACGAGCCTGAATTCTTCGAGCCGGAACCGCCAAGGCCCGGCAATTGTGCGCCTGCGGGGGGCTTGCCGCCCAGCAGGTCCTGGGTTGCCCGGCCCATATCGGCCGGGTTCATGCCGCCCGGCATTCCACCCATTCCACCGGGCATTCCGCCCATCATGCCGGCGAGGCCGCCGCGCCCCTTCTTGCCGACCTTCTTCATCATGTCGGCCATCTGGCGGTGCATCTTGATCAGCTTGTTGACGTCGGCGACGGTGACGCCGGAACCGGCGGCGATGCGCTTCTTGCGCGAGGCTTTGAGGATTTCCGGCTTGGCCCGCTCCTGCGGCGTCATCGACAGGATGATCGCCTCCTGGCGGGAGAGCATCTTGTCGTCCATGCCGGCGGCGGCCATCTGCGATTTGGCGGCCTTGTTCATGCCCGGCAGCATGCCCATGAGGCTGCCCAAACCGCCCATCTTCTTCAGCTGGCCGAACTGTTCGCGCAGATCGTCGAGGTCGAACTTGCCCTTGGCCATCTTTTTGGCGAGGCGTTCGGCCTTGTCCTGGTCGACGTCCTGGGCGGCCTTCTCGACCAGCGAGACGATATCGCCGCGGCCCAGAATGCGGCCGGCCAGGCGTTTTGCGTCGAACGCGTCCAGACCGTCCGGCTTTTCCGAGACGCCGAGGAATTTGATCGGCAGGCCCGTGACATGGCGCATGGAGAGCGCCGCACCGCCGCGGCCGTCGCCATCCATCCGGGTCAGCACCAGGCCGGTCAGCGGCAGGCGTTCGTGGAAGCGCTTGGCGGTCTCCACCGCGTCCTGGCCGGTCAGCGCGTCGGCGACCAGCAGGGTTTCGCGCGGGCGGGTGACGTCGGCGATCGATTTCGCCTCGGCCATCATGTCCTCGTCGATCGAGGTACGGCCGGCGGTATCGAGAATGACGACGTCATAGCCCTGCAGCTTGCCGGCATTCATCGCCCGCTTGGCGATGTCGACGGCGCGCTGGTTCGCCATGATCGGCAGGAAGCCGACGCCGACCTGAGCGGCCAGCTGCTGCAGCTGTTCCATGGCCGCCGGGCGGCGCGTGTCCAGCGAGGCGAGCAGGACTTTCTTCTTGTGGACGTCCTGCAGGCGCTTGGCGAGCTTTGCCGAGGTGGTGGTCTTGCCCGAGCCCTGCAGACCCGCCATCAGGATGGCGACCGGCGGTTCGCCCTCGACCATCAGGCCGGGCTGTTCGCCTTCGCCGCCCAGAAGGTCGACCAGGGCATCGTGGACGATCTTGACGACCTGCTGGCCCGGCGCGACGGCGCGGATCACGTCTTCGCCGACGGCGCGCTCGCGGATTTTCGCAACGACATCCTTGACCACCGGCAGGGCCACATCGGCCTCGAGCAGGGCAACGCGGATCTCGCGCAGCGCTGCATCGACGTCCTTCTCCGACAGCACACCGCGGCCGGTGAGCTTGTCGAATACGCCGCCAAGTCGTTCTGTCAGTGCGTCGAACATGCGTTCGTCCTCAATTCCGTTTCATCCTGCAAGGCCACAGCCCGGACGTGCGATCAGCCGCACGCGCAAAGCGTCGCCGCCCCGCTGAGCGAAGACTTCGCCGAGCGGGGTTCTCGCCGGCCTCCCCCGTCAGTTGGGACGGATGTGCCGGTAAGACAAGCGTGTGAGCTTGCGTGATGAAGGCGGGGCAATACGCGGCAGGGCCTGCAGAGTCAAGCCTGCCTCAGATGCGGCGGGCCGTATGGCCGTGGATCAGGCCGCCCTGGTAGAATTGCGCGGGCTCCGAAAATCCGGCCGCGGCGATCAGCGCGGCGAGGTCCGGCGGCGGCAGGAGGCCGACCGATTTGTCCAGATTGGTGCGGTAGGCGGCGACGCTGTCATCGTCCAGGCCTGCCGAACGCAGTGTGGACAGCCAGACATGCTCCAGCGCATCGAAGGTCGCGGCCTTCCGGTCACCGGCAAGATCGGCATTGATCAGGATGCCGCCGGAGCGCAGGCGTTCGGCGATGCCGGTGAAATACGCCAGGCGCTCGGCGCGGTCGGTGATGAAGTGGGAGGCGAGGATGGAGGTGGCCGCGTCGTAAGTGATGCCGTCATCGAGTTCATCGACATAGCCTTCGAAGAGGCGCACACGGTCGGCGATGCCGGCCGCCTCGACCTCGCGCTTGCAGACAGCGAGCATGTCGGCGGACGGGTCGAGTGCCGTGAAACGCCAGCCCGGGGCGAGGCTGGCCAGATGCAGCACTTCCTTGCCCGTACCGGCGCCCACGCAGAGGATGTCCGCTGTCCCGGGCAGGTCCTGCAACAGCAGGCGCCCGGCCAGAAGGTGAAGCGCGTCGCGCAACGCCGCCATGGGTTCGTTGCGGGCGTCATAGTTGGCGGCCATGTCGCCTTCGAAGGCGGGATGGATCTGACGGTCGGACATGCTTCCCCCTCAAAATGTGATAACATCACATATCGGGAGCCCGGTTGCGTCTGTAAAGGCTTGGGTGTGAGACCGGGGCGGATTTATCGCTGTCGGGGGATGCGCTGTTGCCGGATCAGCCGGCAGCCTTGGCTTCGTGGATCGCCATGACGGGCTGCGGCGCGGCTTCGCGGAAGCTGACGGCCGGACGGTCAGAGCTGGCCGACAGAAGGGCGCCGAAAACGGACGCGAAGACCAGTCCGGCGGTCAGCCAGATCAGTCCGGATTTCGCGATCGTTCCCAGTCCGTAGTCAGCCTTGCTCATCGTCCTCACTCCACTTGTGGCGGCCAAGCCGCCTCCCGTGTCGCTACACGGGCGATTCCAGCGTTGAATCGTTTAACGAAACCTTTCCGGCATCGGTTCCGTTGAAAGCGTCGTTAAGACTTCGACAATTCACATCGAATTGCGGCGGAACCGGCCGGTGACGGTCAGATGGGAAAGGGCCCGGCCGGTTTCAAGAGGCCGCCAGGCGGCGGAACAGTTCCGGCGCGCGCCAGGCGAACCAGATCGCCGTCCAGACATTGCCCAGCACGAAAACCGGCGCGATCCAGACGATGCGCAGGATCCAGCGCCGCTCGAAACGGCCGATCACGATCGCGGACAGGATGAAGCCGATATAGAGGTCGGCCAGGATCACGCGGCCCCAGGGGCGCGTGAGCAGCCAGTCACCCGCCGCGGAAAAATCCCCGGTTCCGACAGCGAGGGCAATCAGGGCCGCCAGAACCAGGGATAATGCGAGCAGGAAAAGGCGGGTCATGTGGGGGACTCCTTCTCCCGTTCGCGAGGGACAAGGAGGATACGTCCGCAAGCGCGGTATGGATCACCCGGCCTCGTCGGGGCCTGGTTCGGCCGACCAGTCGGCGATGTCGCAGCGCGCCACCGGTTCGCGGGACTGGGCGGGAAAGCGGGCCAGCCAGCAATCCTCGAAGACCGAGCAGTAGCAGACATCGAACCGCAGATCGTGCCGGACCGAGTCGAGCGCCTGCCAGACAGCGTGGCCGCGCGGCCGGGTTTCGGCGTCGGGGCGGTCGAAGGCGATGAAGTTGACGCGCTCCTGCGGGGCGAGGAAGCGTGACTGGACGTCGTCGAAGACCAGCGCCATCTGCCCGTCACGGAAGGCCTGGTGCATATAGCCGAGCCGTTCGTCTGCGGGGACGCTGTCCGGCGCACAGCAGCGCGCAAGGAATTCCGACGTGTCGCGGATCGGCTCGCCCTGCCAGCGCATGCCGAAATAGCGGATTTCCGCCGGCCCCAGACCGGTATTGTGGACGGTGATGGTCATCACCCAGCTCTGACGGTCCTCACCGACATTGCCGTGGCCCACCTGGATCACCGGCATGACCGAGGCCTTCATGGTGCGGTCCATGACAATGCCCTGGAAGACCGCCACGAAGAGCGAGGCCAGCGAGATCACGACGACGCTCGCCGCGACGACGAGTTCGATGGTGCGATAGTGCATTTTCATGGCCGTCCCCGGTGCCGTGATTGCATCCGCGGACCAGCCTAGTCAGGACAGGCGCTGCCGCCAAACATTTTGCGGCCGGCCGTTACGCCGCCCGGATGGTGGCGAGGAAGCTGTCGACCTGGTCGCGCAGCATTTCGGACTGGCGCGACAGGTCCTTGGCGGCGTCGAGCACCTGCACGGATGCGGTGCGGGACTCGCTGGCGGCCTCGTTCACGCCGGCGATATTGACCGTCACGTCCCGGGTGCCGGTGGCGGCTTCCTGGACATTGCTGGCGATCTCGCGTGTGGCGGCGGCCTGTTCTTCCATGGCACCGGAAATCGAACCGGCAATCCGGTTCAGGTCGGCAATCGCCTCGGCGACCGAACCGATGGCTTTGGCCGAGACGCCGGTCGCGCTCTGGATTTCCTCGATCTGCTGGGAGATTTCCGTGGTGGCGTTGGCGGTCTGGGCAGCCAGCTGTTTCACCTCCTGGGCGACGATGGCAAAGCCCTTGCCGGCTTCCCCGGCACGGGCCGCTTCGATGGTCGCATTGAGGGCCAGGAGGTTGGTCTGCTCGGCAATGTCCTGGATCAGTGACACCACTGTGCCGATGCGATTGGCGGCCTCGGTCAGCGCCTCGACCCGGCGCACGGTGACGCTGGCCTCTTCCTCTGCCGTGGTGGCGCGCTGCGAGCTCTCGACCGCCTGGCGGCCGATCTCGCCGATGGAGGCCGACATTTCCTCGGCGGCCGTGGCCACAGTTTCCACATTGGCGGTCGCCTGTTCGGCCGATGCGGCGACGGAGACGGCCTGATTGCTGGTCTGTTCGGAGGAAGCGGACAGGCTCTCGGCCGACTGGGACAGCTGGGTGGCGGCGCTGGCCAGCGCGGAAACGACGGCACCGACCGAGTTCTCGAACTCTTCGGCCAGGCGCAGGCGCTCCGCCTTCATGCGGGCTGCTGCGGCGGCCTCGGCGTCGGCGCTTTCACGCTCCAGCCGGGCTTTCTCGACCAGGCTCTGCTTGAATTGTTCGATGGTTTCCGCGAGCGCGCCGATCTCGTCCTGGCGGTTGCGGTGGGGCACATCGGTCTCGAGATTGCCGGCGGCGACCGTACGGGTGACCTGGGTCAGGGTCTGGATCGGCTTGGCTGCCTTCATGGCGATCCAGACGCCGATGGCGCCGATCAGCATGGTGAGAACCAGGGCTGCGGCGAACAATGTCAGTGTCATGGCGCGCGAAGCCGCCAGTGCTTCGCTGCGGGTTGTCGTGACCACGACGCCCCAGTGAACGCCGTGGAAGTCGGTTTCCGCGACGGCTGCAAAGACCCGGTTGCCCAGATGGTCGTCCGTCGAGACGACGTGATGCGCTGCATCGCCGAGTGCGGCTTCGATCGCTTCGCCGGCGTGCTGGGTCAGGATGGTGGAAGCTGACGCAAACCGCGTGTCGGTCCGCATCAGACCGTCATCGCCGATGATATAGGCCTCGCCGGTCTCGCCGAGGCCGGTCAGCGAACCGGCGACTTCGTTCAGGCGGCTGATCGGCATCTGAAAGGCCAGGACGCCGGCCCGCCGTCCATTGCTGTCAAACACGGGCGTGGCGATGAAGCTGGCGGGGGCGTCGGCGGACGGCGCGTAGGGCGCGAAGTCGACAAAGGACATCTCGCCTTCGGACAGGGTGTTGGCGGCACTGAAGACCGTGCCCAGATCCGTGGCGCGGTGGGGGCCGGTTTCCAGGTTGGTGGCGAAGTCGGCTTCCTTGAACACCGTGTAGACAAGGTCGCCGTCGGTGTTGAACAGGAAGATGTCATAATAGCCGCGCGAGCGCAGGAAGGTGCGGAACCAGGGGTGGAAGTCGGCGTGCGCCGCGCTGTAGGCGGACCCGTCGCGAGCGGCGTCGAGGTTCTCGCGCTCGCCGGCCGGGTGCGGATTGTCGGTGATGTAGGCGCGCTGCAGGCTGCTGCCCGCCGTCGAACCCAGAGCCTGCCAGCCCGCATCGAAGGCGTTGAGCGCGGCAAGCGTGTTCGGATTGGTGGCGACCGTCTCGATATCCTGGTCGATCGAAGCGAGATACTCGCCGATCTGGTCGGCGCGCGCCTCGGCGATCGCGGTCAGTCGCGTTTCTGCTGCCTGCCTGGCGGCGTCCTGGCTCTGCCATACGGCCGTCGCGCCCAGCACGATCCCGAGGGCCACGCATCCAAAGAACCCGATAAGTCCGAACTTCACGGCGATGCTGAGTCTGGAAAACATGGTGCGCTCCGCTTCCTGGAAGACACCCGAATAGATCGCCAAACGTTAAGTCGAATTTACCATATGGGCGGCTGAATGAATTTTATATTCAAGGGGTAAGAGATGTCAGTGACGATACTCTACCCTCAGTTACGCCCCTCAATCAAAGCGTGCTCGATCCGGTCTGCGGCTATCGCTGCTCCATTCTCCGCAGCGAGCCCCTTCCCGATCTGCGTGCACCGTGCCCGCCAGACCTCGCTGGCTTCGATCTGTTTCAGGGCGCGGGCAAAACGGTTTGCCGTGAAGCGCGCCGGCCGCAGCGGGGCGGGGCCGAGCCCCTGTTCGCGCAGGCGCTCGCCCCACCAGGGCTGATCGACCATGAAGGGGACGATCAGGCTGGGCCGCCCGGCGCTCAGCGCGGCCGCCGTCGTGCCAGCGCCGCCATGATGGACGATCGTCCGGCAGCGCGGGAAGAGTTTGTCATGCGGCGCATGGTCGATGACGTGGATGCTGTCGTTTGCGGCAGCCGGCAGGTTTGCCCAGCCGCGCGCGATGACGCCGCGCAGGCCGGCGCGGCGGAGGCCGTCGATGGCGGCTTCTGCCAGTTCCGTCGCGCGGCCGGAGACCATGGATCCGAAACCGACATAGACCGGTGGCGGACCTGAATTGAGAAAGCCCTCCAGCGCCGGGTCCAGCGGCGCGGGGTCATCCAGCATCCAATAGCCTGTGAGGTGTGTGTGGGCGTCCCAGTCGTCAGGCCGGGGCACGATGAGCGGCGAGTTGGCGATCAGGCGCAGACACGGCCGGCCGGCGAAGATGTCGTGCTGGATCGCGCTGCCAACGGGGTCAAGTCCCAGCTCGACGCGTGCGGCATTCACCCGCTTGCGGAAGGGCGCCATGGCAAAGTCCAGCGGCCGCCAGGACAGCCGGTTCCAGAAGCGACCGTGATCCTTCGCGAAGGTGCCGGGCATCGGGAAGGCATGCGTCGGTGCGATGGCCGGCAGGGGCGCCGTCATCACGAAGCCGGCGCCGGCGGCTTCGGCGCCTGTTGCCGAAAACAGGCATTTGGGGTGCGCGACGACGATATCGGCGCCGCGCGCGCCTTCAATGCCTTCCGTCAGGGTCGCCTCGATCATCGGGTCGACCATGCGGCGGCGATAGCGGAAGGCGTTCAGTGGATTGCGCGTCAGGCCAAGCGCGTCGGCCTCGCGCAGATAGGCGCCCATATCCAGATCGAAGGCGCGGGCGGCCAGGCCGAAACCTTCGACCCAGGCCGTAAAGTCGCGGGGCACGGAGAGGGTGACGTCATGTCCTCGCCCCTGCAGTTCCAGCCCGAGCGCGATATAGGGCTGCACGTCACCGCGCGTTCCGAATGCGTGAATGGCAATCCGCAACTGACCGTCTCCGTTCTTCCTGTCACACAAGGTGGCCGGAAAGACGCAGACGGTTCAGTCGTCAGATGACGGCCGGGTCGCGGAAGCGTTCCTCGTCCAGCTCGCCTTCCCATTTGGCCACGGCCGTGGCGACGGCGGCGTCGCCGGTCACGTTCACCGCGGTGCGCGCCATGTCCATGATCCGGTCCACCGGCAGGATGAAGCCGACAATGATCGCCGTGTGCTCGGGGGTGACGCCGAAGGTTTCCAGCACGATGGCGAGCAGGAAGAGCGAGGCTGACGGGATGCCCGCGGCGCCGATCGACACGATGGCCGCCGTGAAGGCGATCATGACGTAGTTCATGAAGGTCAGGTCGTAACCGAAGGCCTGGGCCGTGAAGAGCGCCAGAATGCCCAGATAGAGCGCGGTGCCGTCCATGTTGATCGTCGCGCCCAGCGGCAGGACGGAGCCGGCGACCGACTTCTTGACGCCCAGATTGTCCGAGGCGGCGGCGATGGTGACCGGCAGGGTCGCCGAGGACGAGGCGGTGGAATAGGCCACCGCGATCGGGTCGGTCATGCCGCGGAAGAAGCGCACCAGCGGCAGGTTCAGGACGACGCGGATCAGCAGGCCATAGGTGATGATGGCGTGGGCGATCAGGCCCAGATAGACCGCGACGATCAGGGTCAGGATGGCTTGCAGCGCCTCGATGCCCTGGCTGGCGGCGGTATAGGTGACGAGAGCGAAGACACCGAAGGGCGCGACTTCCATGACGTAGTGGGTGATTTTCAGCACCACGTCGGAGGCCGCGTTGAACAGGTCCGCGACCGGCTTGCCGGCCTTGCCGACAGCGATGATGCCGACGCCGAGCAGCAGCGAGAAGAAGATGATGGCCAGAACGTCGCCATCGGCCAGCGCCGCGACCGGATTGGTCGGCACGATCTCGAGCAGGCGGTCGGTGATGGAGGGGGCTTCCGTCGAGACGGGTGCAGGTTCGACGCCCTCGAAGTCGACGCCGATGCCGGGGCGAAAAATGGTGCCGAAGGTCAGGCCGATCACATTCGCGAAGATCGTGGTGACGAAATAGGCGGCGATCGTCTTGAGGCCGAGCGAGCCCAGCTTGGACGGCTTGCCCATGGCGATCACACCGGCCACGAGGGTGGTGAAGATCAGCGGCACGATCAGCATGCGGATCAGATTGATGAAGAGATCGCCGACCGGGCGCAGCCAGGTCTCGATCCAGGCGGTGGCCGCCTCCTGGCCCATCGTGCCGGACATGACGAGGCCGGTGGCCACGCCCAGAACCAGCGCCGCGAGCACGCGTTGCCACAGTTTGATCTTGAACCACCAGCGCATGGTCTATCTCCCCCTGGACGCGGTCTCCACGCCGCGCAAACAGACCCCGCACACTAGTGGGTGAGCGAAAAGCGTCAATCTTGCTGCCGCAATGCGACTGCAGTGCGCTCTAGCGGGAGCGGGGGGCGTAGGTGGCTTTGAGAAGCGCGGCCGGCAGCGTGATTGCCGAACCGGCCAGACCGGCCAGCAGGCACAGCGCGCTCGGCAGGCCGGCGGCGGTCAGCGCACCGGCCGCGACCAGGCCCAGAGAGGCCAGCGCCGGCAGGGCAATCCGCCACCAGGATACGTCGGCATAATGCGACGCGCGGGACATGGTCTCCCTGGAGAACCACATCCGGCCATCGTGTTCACCGGCGTCGGTGCGATGGGCCCGCTTGGGTAGCGGATCGAGCGTATGGTCGATCATTGACATACGCTCATTATACGGAATTTCTACGGGCGCGCAATCTGATCCTTGCGCGCCCGTATTTTTACCGGAAAACAACCCGGTGCGCCGGGGTCTTCAGACGCATCGGAATTTCACGATATCGTCAAAAATCAGCTTTCGGCGGCGATGACGTGCGCCACGGCATTCACCGTCGCGGCGATCCGCACGGCGGTCTGGATCTGGGCCGCGGTCAGGCCGTGCTTGCGCAGCTCGGCTTCGTGGCTGTCGATGCACAGGCCGCAGCCATTGATCGCCGACACGGCCAGCGACCACAGCTCGAAATCGCCCTTGTCGACGCCGGGATTGGCGATGACATTCATGCGCAGCTTGGCCGGAAGCGAACCGTATTCCTTGTTCTTGGACAGGTGCAGGAAGCGGTAATAGACATTGTTCATGCCCATGATCGCCGACGCTGCCTTGGCGGCGGTCACGGCTTCCGGGCTCAGCACCTCTTCCGCCGCGGCCGACAGGGCAGCCAGCGTCTTCGGTTCGCCGACAGCATGGGCAGAGGCGAGGAAAGTGCCCCACTTCTTCTGGTCGTCCAGATCGGTTTCACGCGCCAGCGAGGACAGGTTCAGCTTCAGGTCCTTGGCGTAGTCGGGCAGGTCGTTTTTCAGCGCATCGAGGCTCATCGGGCTCTCCTCCAGGGGAAACCACGCGCGGCCGGACGGGCCGCAATCGCTTGGAATTTACGGGGTCGGGATAAGGGTGCCCCGATGCCGGCAGGTCACACGAAGGGGCCGGCACCGGGGCAAACCGACGGCACGCGCAATGGCGCCGCCGTCAGCCGGGGGTCTGTTGACCGCTTATGCGGCCAGCGTGTCGCCGCCGACGGCGCGGTTGCAGGGGCACAGCTCGTCCGTCTGCAGGGCGTCGAGGACGCGCAGCGTGTCTTCCGGGTTGCGGCCGACATTCAGGTTGGTCGCGTAGACGTGCTGGATGACGCCGTCCGGGTCGACGATGTAGGTGTAGCGGTAGGCCACGCCTTCCGGGGAGCGGATGCCCAGGCTGTCGACCAGCGAACCGGTCGTGTCGGCGAACTGCCAGTGACCGAGCTTGTCGAGATCCGGGTGCTCGCGGCGCCAGGCCAGCTTGCAGAATTCATTGTCGGTCGAACCGGTGAGCACGACGGCGTCGCGGTCGGAGAATTCTTCGGCCAGATTGTTGAAGGCCACGATCTCGGTCGGGCACACGAAGGTGAAGTCCTTCGGGTAGAAAACCAGGACCTTCCACTTGCCTTCGAAGCTGTCCTGCGTGACGGCCTCGAACGCGGATTCGCCGTTTTCCTCGTGATTGTTGAAGCCCGGCTTCACACCGGTGACTTCGAAATCGGGAAGCTTGTCGCCAATACCCAGCATAGGTCTCTCCATTGAGTGCGGCCGGCTTGTGCCGGCGTTTGTGATGAGGGCCTTGTGACGCAGTGCAACAAACAAATCCAATGGATTGTTTCTGGGCGAGCCATAACTATTATCAATACCATGTCCCAGCTCCCCACACTCCGCCAGTTGCAATTCCTGATCGCCCTTGCAGAGCACGGAAGTTTCTCCCGTGCGGCCGAGGCAGTGTTCGTCACCCAGCCGACCTTGTCAGCTGCAATCAAGGAGCTGGAGATGATCCTGGGGACCGTGCTGGTCGAGCGCGGGGCGCGCGGCGCCGCGCTCACGCCGGCCGGCGAGGTGGTGCTGGAGCGGGCCCGGCGGGTGATGGCCGAGGCCGAGGATCTGGTGATCGCGGCCCAGGCGGCCGGCGAGCCGCTGACCGGGCCGTTCAAGCTGGGCGTGATCCCCACCATTGCGCCCTTCCTGCTGCCGCGCGTCCTGCCTGCGTTGCGCGCGTTGCACCCCAAGCTGGAAGTCTTCCTGCGCGAGGACCTGACCGACCGGCTGTTCGACGCGCTGCGCGAACGGCGCCTGGATGCCGCGCTCGTCGCCCTGCCCTATGAAGCAACGATGATCGAGACGAAGGCGATCTGGTCGGACGAATTCCTGTTCGCCTGCCCGCCTGATCACCGTCTTGCGGGGGCGGGCAAGCTGTCCCCGTCAGACCTGGCCGACGAACCTCTCCTGCTGCTGGAAGACGGGCACTGCTTGCGCGATCACGCGCTGTCGGTGTGCTCGACGGGCTCGGCACGGTCGGACTTCGCTGCGACCAGCCTGCATACGCTGGTGCAGATGGTGAAGTCGGGCCTGGGCGCCACGCTGCTGCCGCGCATGGCGGTGGATGCGGGCCTGGTCGACCAGATGGGCCTCGCCGTCCTGCCCTTCGATCCGCCCGTCGCGGGCCGCGAGATCGGCGTCGCCTGGCGCAAGGGCTCGGCCCGCGCCGAGGAGGCAATCCAGCTCGGCGAAGCCATCCGGGCAAGCCTCGCTCCCGGCGAAAAGATGCAGGACGGACTGGCGACAGCTTCGGGCACTGCTGGCTAGAGCATTTTCAGCGAAAGTGGGAACCGGTTTCGCGGTTCGAAGATGCGGCCACTCAGGACTCAGCATTTTCAGCGAAAGTGGGAACCGGTTTCGCGGTTCGAAAATGCGGCCAACGAACAGGCCCGGACCTGCGTCAGCCGGCCACATGGTCTTCCCCGCGGCATCGTGTTTCTCTTCGGACAGAAACAAGTGAAGGTGCCGGCCCGTGTATCTCTCCGCTCCGATGCAGCGTTTTGTCCTTCATTGGGGCGAGATGGGGGCCCGCTGGGGCGTCAACCGCTCGATCGCCCAGATCCACGCCCTGCTCTACCTGGCCGATGAACCGCTGGACGCCGAGGAAATCGTCGACACGCTGAAGATCGCGCGTTCGAATGTCTCCAACTCGCTCAAGGAGCTGCAGGCGCTCGGCCTGGTCAATCGCGAACAGGTGCTGGGCGACCGGCGCGACCGCTTCACCGCGACGCACGAACCCTGGGACATGCTCATGGCGATCGCCGAGGCCCGCAAGCAGCGCGAGATCGACCCCACAATCCAGATCCTGCAGGAATGCGCCGATGCCGCCGAAGCCGACGGCAACACGCCGGAACTGGCGGCGGAACGCCTGCGCCGGATGGAGGAATTCGTGACCAATCTCACCGGCTGGTACGGCCAGGTGAAATCCCTGCCCCAGGGCACGCTGATCAAACTGATGAAGCTGGGCGCGAGGGTGGCGAAATTCGTGGGCGGCTAGAGCGGGACTCCAGCCCTAAAACAATTCCAGCACCTGTTCCGGCGGGCGGCCGATCATGGCCTTGCCGTCGTGGATCACGACGGGGCGTTCGATCAGCTTGGGGTTCTGGGACATCGCCTTGAGAACGGCTTCCTCGTCCTCGACGGCCTTCAGGCCGAGCTCGCGATAGACCGTCTCGTTCTTGCGCAGCCATTCATGCGCCGAGGTGTAGCCGAGCTGTTTCAGCACGGTCTTGAGCTCGGAGACGCTGGGCGCGTCCTCCATGTAATTGCGAACGGTGAGATCGCCGCCGCGCGCCTCGAGCAAGGCCAGCGTCTGACGGGATTTCGAACAGCGCGGATTGTGCCAGATGGTCGTCGAATCGCTCATTTTTCTTCCCTCAAGTCGAGTGATGAAAGCCGGTCTTGCCACTCGACATCAAGTCTTCATCTGCATTTGCCGTCTACGGCAGGGTCATGCGTCATTGTCGCCCGCGGCCGACAGTAGGGCCCGGGCGGCGTCCAGATGCAGGCGTTCCACCATGTCGCCGTCGAGCGAGATCACGCCCTTTCCGGCGTTCTCGGGATCGGCGAAGGCGGCGACAATGCGGGCGGCCCGTTCCAGCTCCGCAGAGGTGGGGCCGAAATACAGATGTGCAAGGTCCACCTGGCCGGGATGGATCAGTGTTTTTCCGTCAAAGCCCAGCGTGCGGCCCTGTTCGGCTTCGGCGCGGAAGCCCTTCGGGTCGCGGAACTGGTTGTAGACGCCGTCCAGCGCGTAAAGCCCGCGGGCCCGCGCGGCGCACACAATGGCGGCCAGGTGCGGCACCAGCGCCAGCCGGGCCTGTTCGGCCGTGCAGCGCAGATCCTTGGCGAGATCATTGGTGCCCGCGATCAGCCCGGCGAGTCCCGTCCCCGTGGCGCTGGCAATTCCGTTGAGATTCATCACGCCCAGCGGCGTCTCGACCATCGCCCAGATCGGGATGGACGTGCCATGCGTGCTCAGGGCGCTGCGGGCAGCATGCAGATCGCCGACCTGGTTGACCTTCGGCAGCACGATCGCGTCGGCCCGGGCCGCTTCACGCATGTCGGCGGCATTCCAGGCGGTGTCGGCGGCGTTGATGCGCACGGCGCGGATGGCGCCGGATGCCGACCAGCTGTCGAGCGCTTCGCCGACGCGGGCGCGAGCCTCGTCCTTTTCTTCCGGACCCACGGCATCTTCCAGATCCAGGATCAGGAGATCGGCGCCGACATGGGCGGCCTTCTCGATGGCGCGGGGCTTGGAGGCGGGAACGAAGAGGGCGGAGCGGATCAGTCGGCGCATGCAGGGTCCGGATGGGGCTTCAGCTCTTGGGAAAATCGGATATAGCATACTTACCATGCCGATGGCGCTGATCCTTTCCAGTCTGGTGGCGGCCTCCCGCGTGGGGGGCGGCGTGTCCGAGCGCGTGCTGAACGCGGCCGGCATCGACACCATGCTCGTGCCCACCGTGCTCTATGGCCGCCAGCCCGGATGGGGGCCGCCCGGCGGCGGGCCGGTGGAACAGGACATGTTCGAGGGCGTGCTCTCCGGCATTTCCGACCAGGGCCTGCTCGATATCACCGATGTCGTGCTGACCGGCTACTTCGCCGATGTCGGGCAGATTTTCGATACGGCGGCGGTGATCGACGTCGTGCGCAAGGGATCGCGGGTCAATCGCGGTGTCCGCGCCTTTGCCCGCGAGCCGATCGTCGTGGTCGACCCGATCATGGGCGATGCACCGGGCGGGCTCTATGTGCCGCCGGCCATCGCTGCGGGTATCAAGGACCAGCTGGTCAGCCGCGCCGATCTTGTGACGCCGAACGCCTTCGAGCTCGGTCATATCACCGGGCGCCAGCTGACCGATCTGGCCTCCATGGTGCGCGCGGCGCGCTCGCTCGACTGCCCGGCGATTGTCACCTCCCTGCCGCGGCACGGGCAGATCGGGGTGATGTATGTCGACAATGACGAGGCCTGGCTGGTCACGCATGAGCGCATCCCCGATGCGCCGAAGGGCACGGGCGATGTGCTGACGGCGGCTTTCGTCGGCGCCATCGTGCACGGGGCCGAACCGAAAGCCGCACTCGAACACGCCGTGGCGGCCACTGTCTCGGTGGTGATGCGGGCGCATGAGTGGAAGGCGCCGGAACTGCCGATTGTCGCTGCTGCCGACGTGCTGCGCCAGCCACTGGTCAGCTATGAGGCCGAGGCAATCTAGGCACGGCTGAGATGCGTCAGTATCGCCCTTGCTCGGGTGCCCCGGAACGGGTTAGCCAGATCGTCATGACCACCGACACCCTCCCCGCCGTTCACGGCTCTGTCGCGCCGGGTTTCGAACCCGTCCGCGACGCGTTTCTCGCCAACTGGTCCGATCAGGACGAGATCGGCGCCGGTTTCGCCCTGCGCATCGATGGCGAGACGGTCGTCGACATTCACGCCGGCTGGGCCGATCGCAAGAAATCGCGGGACTGGCAGGCCGATACGCTGGTGCCGGTCTATTCGACAGGCAAGGCAGTCGCGGCGCTGGTCATGGCCAAGCTCGTCGATCGCGGTCTCCTGCAATACGACGTGCCGGTGGCCGACTACTGGCCGGAATTTGCCGCGGGCGGGAAGTCGCAGGTCACGGTGGCGCAGGCGCTGTCGCACCAGGCCGGCTTGTCGGGGATTGCCGAGGAGATGGATGCGGGCGACTGGTTCGATGCCGCAAAGATCGAGGATCGCCTGGCCCGCCAGGCGCCGCTGTGGGAGCTGGGCACTGGCTCGGGCTATCACCCGGTCACCTTCGGCTTCATCGCCGACGCCCTGGCGCGCCGCACGGACGGCCGGTCGATCGGCGCCATCCTGCGCGAGGACATCTGCGGCCCGGCCGGGATCGACTTGCATGTCGGTCTGCCCGAGAGCGAGCATGCCCGCACCGCCGAACATGCCATGCCGCGCCAGGTGCCCGATCTGGGCGAGCGGACGCGGCCGCGCGAACTGGCCTTCCTGAAGGCCTGGTCTTCGCCCGGCCGCCGCGGCGCCACGGAATGGCGCAAGGCGGAATTCCCCGCCGCCAACGCCCATGCGACCGCGTCTGCCCTGGCGCGCCTGATGGGCGTCTATGCGCTGGACGGCAAGCTGGACAACAAGCGTTTCCTGTCGGCCGCCACGCTGGAGGCTCTGGTGAAGGAGCGCGTCGCCGGCCCTGACAAGGTGCTGCCCTTCGATCTTTCCTGGGCGGCCGGTGTGATGCGCAATACCCGCACGCAGTTCTACGGTCCGACGCCGGAGGCTGTGGGCCATTCCGGCTGGGGCGGGTCCTGCGCTTTCGCCGATCCGGTCCGGCGCCTCACCGGTGCCTATGTGATGAACCGCCAGCAGCACTATCTCGCCGGCGACCCCCGTCCCACCCGCATCATTGAGGCGGTCTACGGGTGCTTGTAGGGCTGGCCCCGGCGGTTCTAGTCGGTCATCTGGAAGACTATCTCGTCCGTCCGCGGGGCATCCGGCCCGTCAAGACAGGCTGGCGGCAGTGCGTAGCGCATCAAAGCATCGCGCGCCGAGGCTTCGAACAGTGCGGCGTCCGGTTCTGACAGGCCGCCCGCGTCGGCAATGCTTGCCTGAATATCTGTCGCCCGCCCGTTATCCTGCCAGGCATAGGTCAGGGTGACACGCACCGGTGCCTTGATCTCGATCTGTGTTCCATCTGGCCGTACGGGCCAGGAGGCTTGAAGATGCGTGCCGTGGAACGAGCAGACGTGCGGCGAATGGAGCGTTTCGGCGAACGTCAGATCGGCCGCCGAAACCTCGAGCGGGTCCGACATGTCCGAGAGGATTTGCGAGCTCAATGACTGTACGCATTGCGTCTCATCAGCGCTCATTGAGGCGGTGTCGGTGATGCCGCAAACGGCGGGCGGCGCGCTGGCCTGGAGAATTCCGGCAATCGCGATCAGGGCAGACATCCCACCAGTCCTTTCGGTTGGGGCCGCGCGAACGGCCAGTGTCGCTGAGCGCAACATGTCGGGGCAATACGGCCCTTGTTCGGCACCAGGCGGTCGCGGTTCAAGTTCGACAACCGGCCCGGCGCCTTCTAGCCTGTCGAGAACAAGGCAGGAGACGCGCATGTATCTGGGACATTTCTCGGTTTCGCTGGCGGTGAAGGATATCCGCAAATCGCTGGCCTTCTACGAGGCGCTGGGGTTTGAAAAGCTTGACGGCGATGTCGAGCAGAACTGGCTGATCCTGAAGAGCGGCGAGGCGAAGATCGGCCTGTTCCAGGGCATGTTCGAAGAGGACCTGCTCACCTTTAACCCGTCCGATGCCCGCGCGCTGGAAAAGGCGCTGAAGGACAAGGGTATCGAGCCGGAAACCGGCACGTCCGGCGATGAGGGGCCGGCGCACTTCGTGCTGAAAGACCCGGACGGCCGCACCATTCTCGTCGATCAGTTCTGAGCGGGTACCGATCCGATCAGGTCCCAGTCATTGCCGTAGAGATCGCGGAAGACCGCGACGCGTCCATAGGCTTCGTCGCGGGGCGGGCGGACGAATTCGACGCCGTTCGCCTGCAGGCGGGCGTAGTCGCGATCGAAGTCCGCCGTTTCCAGAAAGAAACCGACGCGGCCGCCGGCCTGACGGCCGATCGCTTTGGCCTGGTCCGGGTTGGCCGCCCGCGCCAGCAGGAGCTTCGCGCCGCCGGCACCGGGCGAGACGACGACCCAGCGCTTGATGTCCGAAAGCCGCGTATCCTCGATCAGCTCGAAGCCCAGCGCGCCGCAATAATGGGCGATGGCCCGGTCATAATCGTCGACAACGAGGGTGACCTGGAACAGGTGCATCAGTTGCCCGCAGCCGGAAAGCGCCGCTGCAGCCAGTCCAGCATGTGGGCGTTCAGCACTTCCGGGGCTTCCCACATCGTCCAGTGGCCGCAGCCCTCGATGATCTGGAATTCCACATCCTTGCACAGGGCGGGCATCCAGCCGGCCAGCTTCGGTGGCAGCATGAAATCCTTCTCGGCCGACACCATCAGGCAGGGCATGGCAAGCCGGTGGTCGACACCGCCCATGCGCTGCCAGTTGGCGTCGAAATTCCGGTAGAGATTGATGCCCGGTGTGAAGCCCGTGGCGCGATAGGCGCCGGCATAGACGGCGCGGTCTTCCGGGCCGACGACGATCCTGTCTTCCGGACGGTCCTCGAAGCTCTCGAACTGTTTGGGGATGTGGGTGACCTGCGGGTAGAGGTCTTCCGGATCGCCCTCCACCGGGGTTCCGAAGATGAAGGCGAAGAAGTCGTCTTCGCGGCCCTCGAAACGGCTCTCGGCAAAGCCCGGCTCCTGGAAGCGCAGGATGTAGTGATCCTCGCCGCCGATCTGCCGGAAGGTGTTCGTGGGCGGCTCGGCGCCGCGGGGCAGGTGGGGCGTGTTGACGCCGATCACGCCGGCGACCCGCTGCGGTGCCAGCATGGCGGCATGCCAGACGATGATCCCGCCCCAGTCATGGCCGGCGAAAATCGCGGTCTCATGGCCCAGCGCGTCGAGCAGCCCGGTCAGATCGCCCACCAGCGTATCGATATCGTAGGCATCGGCGCCTTCGGGGCAGTCGGACCCGCCGAAACCCCGCAGATCGGGCGCGATCACGCGGTAGCCGGCGCCGGCCAGCACACCGATCTGGTTCTTCCAGGACCAGGCGAGCTCGGGCCAGCCATGGGCCAGGATGAGCGGCTGGCCGTCTTCGGGTCCGGCAAGGTGGACGGCGAGCGTGATGCCGTTCGTGGCGATGCGTGTGGCGGGGGGAAAATCGGTCATCGGGCCTCTCCGGTCCTGAAACCTCTTGGGGATCAGGCGATTATTGTTGCGGCGCAGGAGAGATCAGGGATGCGGCGCGGTCAAGACCGCGGCCGGATGGCCTATTCCGCTTCCGGCTGCGCTTCGGCGGCGATGGCCCGCTTCTTCTGCCGCCGCAGGGTGGAGTAGGCGAACATGCCGACACCGGCCCAGATGAAGGCGAAAGTGACGAGGTGGGAGGCGGTGAAGGTCTCGCCGCCCATCACGCCGATCGCGAACTGCATGGAGGGGGCGATGAATTGCAAAAGGCCCATGGTCGACAGGTGCAGCCCGCGCACGCCGATGGCGTAGAGCAGCAGCGGCACCACCGTCACCAGGCCGGCCGCCATCAGCATCAGCGCCTGTGCGGGACTTTCCTGGAAATGACCCAGCCCGTTCAGCTGCAGGATGGTGAGCCCCACGATCGCGATGGGCAGGTTGAAGGAGGTTTCCCAGAACAGGCCGATCCGGCCGTCAACGGCGGCGACCTTGCGCAGATAGCCATAGGCCGTGAAGGAGGTGGCCAGCGCCAGCGAGATCCACGGCACCTGGCCGACGGCGATGATCTGGTTCGCCACGCCGAGCGCAGCGAGCACGATGGCGGCGATGCGGAACGGGCCGAGCGGTTCGCGCAGGACGATCACGCCGATCGCCACACTCATCAGCGGGTTGATGTAATAGCCCAGCGAAGCCTGCAGCACGTGGCCGGAATTCACCGCGAAGATGAAGATCCACCAGTTGACCGAGATCAGCGCCGCCGTGCCTACCAGGGTCAGGATCGTCCGGCGATCGGCCAGGACGGCCAGGGCCTGGCGCATCTTGCCCGAGACAGCCAGCACCAGGGCCAGGATCGGCACCGCCCAGATAATCCGGTGCATCACGATCTCGAACGGGTTGGCGAAATCCAGTGCCTGGAAGAAGAGCGGCGCCACACCCCAGATGAGATAGCTGGACAGGCCGGCCGCCAGCGCGGGGCGGATGTCGGTATTCGGCTCGGACGACATGCGACACTCCCTCGCGCAGCGTCACCAGCACATAGGATGTGCGTGGTGAGAATGCGACCCGTTTCCTGTGCATGTCTGCCATGCCGGCGGTCACGCGGGGTCATTGCACAAGTGTGCGGATCGATCTTTTGTTACAGGAGCGGGCGCATCGGACGGGGGGATCATGCGGCACAAGACGGACTATCGGCCGGATATCGACGGGCTGCGTGCGATCGCGGTGCTGGCGGTTGTCCTGTTCCATCTGGATATCGAGGCGTTCTCAGGCGGGTTTGTCGGTGTCGACGTCTTCTTCGTGATCTCCGGCTTCCTCATCTCTTCCATCATTGCGGCCAAAGCCGAAGCCGGCCGTTTCTCGTTCCGGGGCTTCTATCTTGGGCGCGTCCGGCGGATCATTCCCCCGCTCGTGGCCACGGTCGCGGTGACCTTCATTGCTTCAGCCTTCATTCTGACCCCGGACGATTTTCAGCGCTTTGCCCGCAGCGCCGTTGCCGCACTCGCCTCTGCATCGAATATCGTCTTCTACCTCGAGGCCGGCTACTGGGACACGGCCTCGGAGCTCAAACCGCTTCTGCACACCTGGTCGCTGGGGGTCGAGGAACAATTCTATCTTGTCTGGCCGGCCGTGATCGTGGGGACGCTGGCGTTGGCCGGGCGCGCGCGCCTTCCCGCGATCCTGGCCGGTATCGCGGTTCTGGGTTTCCTGGCGACGTTGACCTATGGCTGGCGGGACCTGTCGGGTGCCTTCTATCTTTTCCCCTTCCGGATATTCCAGTTCGCCGCAGGCGCGGCCCTGGGATGTCTCGTTCGGCTGGAGGCCTGGCCGCGCCGCCATCCCCCGGGCTGGGCACGGGATGGCGTGTTCCTGGCGGGGCTGGTGTCGGTGCTGGCCAGCGTTCTTCTGTTCGACGGCGAGACGGCCTTTCCCGGCTGGGCGGTGCTCCTGCCGACCTTGGGGGCCGTCGCGCTGCTTCTGTCCGGGAGTTTCACCAACCGGCAGGCCGGACTCGGCCGTGCGATGCTGGAAAACCCGGTCAGTGTCTGGCTCGGCAAGGTCTCCTACGCCCTCTACCTCGTTCACTGGCCGGTCGTCGCGCTTTATCGCTACCGCACCGGGCTGGATCTGACGCCGGTCGAGCAACTGGCGCTGGCCGCCGCGATGCTGGCGGCTGCGGCCGGCCTGCACTACGGGCTGGAGCGGCGCTTCTACCGGCGTGCCGGTCAGGCCGCAGCGACGTTCAGGCTGACACCGGGGGCGTTTGCGCTCCGGACGGTGGCGGTGAGCCTGGTTTTCGCACTTGTGGCGGGACATGCGTGGTTCGCCGGCGGCTGGGCGTGGCGGATACCGGGTCTGTCACTGACGGCGGAACAGATCGAGGCCGGGCAGAGCGCCCGTTTCTCCCGTCAGGACGAGGTCTGCCCGATCGAGGCGTTCTACAGCGGAAATCCGCTGTGTAACCGGCCGGATGCCAGACGTGTCCTGTTTCTCGGGAACTCCCACGAGCCCGATGCCTACAACTTCCTGCTGGGCGGTTTCGGCGGTCAGCCGGGCCTGGAATTTGTTCGCTTCGGCACGACGAATCCGTGCGGCCGCATCGAAATAGCGCCGGGCGGCCGGCTGGTGTCCGACCGGCCGGCCTGTGCGGACAGGCTCGAGGTTCTCAATCGCGACGATTTCCTCGCATCGCTCGACGACCTCGTCTACGCCGTCCGGGGGCCGTTCTGGTCGAACAAGCGTGGTTTTGTCGACCTGCTTGCCTGGCTCAAGGCCCGCAACCCCGACCTTCGCATCATCGTTATGGGCGGGTATTTCTCGACCGATATCCCGTGCGCGAGAATCGTGAACGAGACGGGAGATCCGCGCAATTGCGCCGCGCCGGAGCATGTCGCCGGGTTCGAGGGCAATCCGCAGGACGAGCCGCTCTATGGCGAGGTCATGGCGCTGGCGGATGTGTATATCGACCGGGTGGCCCTGTTGTGCGAGGAGCGCCGGGCAGAAACCTGCCTCACCCGGACACCCGAAGGCATCCCCGTCTTCTATGACGAGCACCACATGTCGCTGGAATTCGCGGAAATGGCGGGCCGGATGTATGCCGGGCAGAACCCGGACCTGTTCGATCCGCCGCAGCCCGCGATACCCGGCACCGCTACGGTGCCGGGCGGCGGGCAATAGCCGGGATCAGCTGTTTTTAAGCAGGCCCTTGTTGAGCAGGCCTTCGGCGATCTGCACGGCGTTCAGGGCGGCGCCCTTGCGCAGATTGTCCGAAACCACCCACAGGGCGAGGCCGTTCTCGACCGTCGGGTCCTCGCGAACGCGCGAGACGAAGGTGGCGAATTCGCCGACGCATTCGACCGGCGTCACGTAGCCCTCGTCCTCATGCTTGTCGATCACCATCAGGCCGGGGCTTTCGCGCAGCAGGGCGCGGGCCTCGTCGGCCGACATCTCGTCTTCCAGCTCCAGATGGGCCGCAATCGAGTGGCCGACAAAGACCGGCACGCGGGCGCAGGTGGCGAAGAGCTTGATCTTCGGATCGAGAATCTTCTTCGTCTCCACCGTCATCTTCCACTCTTCCTTGGTGGCGCCGTCTTCCATGAAGACGTCGATGTGCGGGATGACATTGAAGGCGATCTGCTTGGTGAATTTCTGCGGCGTCGGCTGGTCGTTGACGTAGATGCCCTTGGTCTGGGTCCACAGCTCGTCCATGCCTTCCTGACCAGCGCCGGAGACGGACTGGTAGGTGGCGCAGGAGACGCGCTTGATGCCGACACGGTCGTGGATCGGCTTCAGGGCGACAACGAGCTGGATGGTCGAGCAGTTCGGATTGGCGACAATGCCCTTCTTCTTCACGCCGTCCAGGGCATCCAGATTGACCTCGGGCACCACCAGCGGCACGTCCGGATCCATCCGCCAGGCCGAGGAATTATCGACCACGATGGCGCCGGCCTTGGCGATCTTCGGCGCCCATTCCTTCGACGGCTCACCACCGGCGGACATCAGGACGAGGTCGACCTTGGAATAGTCGAAGGTTTCGACGTCCTGGCATTTCAGCGTCTTCTCTCCATAGGAGAGTTCCACGCCCATGGATTTGCGGGTCGCCAGTGCATAGACCTCATCGGCGGGGAACAGCCGTTCCGCCAGAATGGTGAGCATCTCCTTGCCCACCGCGCCTGTTGCACCGAAAACTGCGACTTTCACGCCCATCTTGACTGACCTTTCAGCATGCCCGGAGTTGATCTCGTGCCGACAGGTGACGCCTTAAACCCCTCATTGAGGCAAGGCTAGGGCGGAGTTCAGGGAAAGCCGGTCTGCGGGCAAATTTTTTCGCCGGCCCGCAGTCTTCCGCCCGGGGCGTGGACGGATCAACTCCGCTTTTGCGGCTTTGTGGAGGGTTCGTGTTGGCTTCGGGGTGCCGCTAGCGCGTCTTCTGCATGCGCAGCCAGATGCGCCAGGCGACGAGGCCGACGAGCAGCAGGACGATCAGGTCGAGCGCGTTGAAGCCGAGGAAGAGTGGCGTGATCAGCCGCTGCAGGACGCCCCAGCGGCCGTCATAGATCGTCTCGCCCTGGCGGGCGAAGCCGATATAGACCGCAACGCCGACCATCAGGGCCGCGCCGAACCCGGCCAGGCGGATCATCGCGCCGGGATTGAAACCGCCGGCGGACTGGCGCTGCCGGTCACGCTGGCGATGGGTGCGGTCGAGAAAGCGGCGTCGGCTCATACCGGCAGGAGTAGGCCATCGCACGGCGGGGTCAAGCCGCACGCTCGGTGGTGGCGTATACGGGCTGTTTCCCGTGCCACAAGAGTTTCATTTGATTTGTGCGTCAATCCGTGCGCATATCCGCGGCGACGGGCGGCCCCAGAGGCCGGACGGAATTCTGATCGCCTACCCGGTGGCGCCTGCAAAGGGGTCACATCGGACACCTAGACTTCAGCCTTCCCCGACTTTCTACGTCCGTAATACCAGTGTCAGGGCGCTGACATTGCATTTTTTCTATGCCCGGACGCAGGGCACGCATTCAAGGGAAGGTTCCCCATGGCCACAGGTACGGTCAAATTCTTCAACCAAAGCAAAGGCTTTGGCTTCATCACCCCGGACGAGGGCGGCAATGACGTCTTCGTGCACATCTCCGCTGTCCAGGCTTCTGGCCTGCCGGGGCTGAACGACGGCCAAAAGGTCTCCTTCGAGACCGAACCGGACCGTCGCGGCAAGGGACCGAAGGCGATCAACCTGCAATACGCCGACTAAGGCGCAGCAGGATCAAAAGATCGAACGGCGTGGAGAGCAATCTCCACGCCGTTTTCTTTTGCCGATTGTTTGCCCGTTGGCGTCTATTCGTCAGCCGGATCGCCGGTCATGGCATCGCGCACGGCCACGGCCGTGGCCGGGAAGTCGGCAAACACGCCGTCGACGCCCAGCCGGTAGACGCGCTCCAGCTCCGTGGCGATATCGACATCCCCGGTCAGCGGGACGTCGTCGCGGAAGGTCCAGGGGTGGACCTCCAGGCCCAGCGCATGGGCGCGGGCGACAAAACCCGTATCCTCACCGGCCTCGGTGATGATCAGGCTCTTGGCCGGCCCGACGGCATCGGCGAAGACGGCCAGATCGTCCAGCGCGACACTCGGCTGCAGCGGGTCGGCGGACGGATCGATTTCCTGCATCGGGAAGACCAGCATGGCCAGCGGCGTGTCGATCTCGGTATTCAGCCGCGCCAGGAAGTCAGGCTCGAAACACTGGATCGTCATCGGCGCATCGGCAGTATCGAGACCGCGCTCGCGCAGGATGCGGACCAGCTCGGGCAGCGGGTCCAGACCGATCGAGACATAATGTCCGGGCACCTTTACCTCGGGCTCGGTGAGCACGCCGTATTCCGCGGCGAGGTCGAGGACCTCCTCGAAGGTCGGGATCAGGAATTCGCCGTTGAAGCCGGCATCGCGCTGGGGCCAGGGCTGGATGGCGCGCAGGGTGCGCAGTTCGGCGAGCGTGAAATCCTCCACCCACCAGTCGGCCCGGCCGTCGAGCTCACGCAGGCGGTCGGCGAATTCGGGCCGGTCGGCAATGTCGGTCGTGGTCGAGAGATAATGATCGTGGCGGGCCACGAGCACGCCGTCGGATGTCATCACCAGATCGGGCTCGATCACATCGGCGCCCTGTGCGATGGCCAGTTCATAGGCTGCCAGCGTGTGTTCCGGCCGTTCGCCGCTGGCGCCGCGATGGGCAATCACGAGCGGCGGTTCGCCGGACAGGGTCTGCCAGGACATCGGCGCTGCCGTGTCTTCCTCGCCGCAGGCGGCGAGTCCGGCGGCCAGTGAAAAGGCCAGTCCGGCCAGAATGATGTGTCGGCGCATCTTCCCCTCCCCGTGCGTTGCGCGGCACACTAGCGCGAGCCCTGCGGCAAGAGGAGTGACAAATGAGCGACAAGTCGCGTTTCGACACACTGACCGAAGCCGCCGAGCGCTATGGCCGGCTGAGCCTGGACAATTATGCCATCGTGCGCAGCGTCGCCGAGAATGTGTCGGCGGGCTTCTGCCGCTATCTCGGCGACGACAAGGGCGTGTGCGTGCATCTCGTGCCGCCGGAGGGTGCCTGGGTGCCCCAGCCCTACCGTTCCGGCGCCTTTTCGGTCTCGGGAACCGGGTTTCTGCCGCTGGGGCCGATCAGTTTCGGCCTGGCCGTGAAGGTGTCGCGCACGGGCGACTGGATCCGGCTTGTGCTGACCTGCGCCAAGAAGGGCCATCACATGGAGATCGCCATTGCCAACGGGCCGGTCTTCGATATCGGCCTGCCGGTCTCGGATACCGAGCTGTTCGACCTCTTCGAGCGGTTGCACGCCCATCTGGTGCGCTGGTTCGGCGATGCCGCCGACCTCTTCGAGCACGGCGATTATGGCGGGCAGTCCATCGGCTTCGACTTCCTGCACAACGATCCGGCCGAAAAGGGCGAGGGCTAGAACGGCCAGGCCGATGCCAGGCCAGCACCGCTCGCGAGTGTAACCGCGAGCCCGGACATCATGCGCCGTCGCAACACGATACCGCCGGCGATCCGGGTTACGGTGGCGAGGTTCGAGGCGCCGATCAGCGTGACCGGTCCACCGATCAGCAGCGCCGCGGCGAATGAAACGAGGGCGAGTTGGATTTCGAGCGGTAGCGTGGTCATGACAGCCTCCCCGACTGTTTGCCGTCACACAGGCGACGGCGGGTTCGAAACGCGCTAACAACGCGTCCATGATCCACACACCGCCTGACCTCACCCTGACCATCGCACTCATCGCCGGTTCAGGCGTCGCCGCGCAATGGCTCGCCTGGCGGCTGCGCTGGCCGTCCATCGTGCTGATGATGGGTGCCGGTCTCTTGCTGGGACCGGTCTTCGCGCTGGTCTCGGGCGCGCCGCTGCTCGATCCGGAAGCGAGTTTCGGCAGTTATCTGCGGCCGATGATCGCCCTGGCGGTCGGCGTGATCCTGTTCGAAGGCGGTATCACCCTGAACTTCCGCGAGCTGCGCGGTGTGTCGAAGCCGGTCTGGCGGCTGGTTCTGCTGGGTGTGCCGCTCAATGGCATTCTGGCGACACTGGCGCTGCACTATGTGGCGGGCCTGGCGCTCGATCTGTCGGCGATGATCGGCGCGCTTTTGACCGTCACCGGGCCGACCGTCGTGCTGCCGCTGCTGCGGCAGGCGAAGCTGCCGCCGCGTATCGCTTCGGTGCTGAAATGGGAAGGCATCGTCAACGACCCGATCGGCGCGCTCGCCGCCGTGTTCGTGTTCGAGGCCGTGCGCCAGACCGCGCTGGGCCAGGACTGGGCCGGTGCGGCCGGGGCGCTGGCCTTCGGCGCGGTGATCGGGGCCGGGCTGGGCATTGCTTTCGGCTTCGGCCTGTCGCGGGCCTTCCGCCGGGGCTGGGTGCCGGAACAGATGAAGGCGCCGCTCGTGCTCGCTTCGGTCCTGGTCTGCTTCTCCTCGGCCGAGGCGCTGGCGCACGAGACTGGCCTGGTCGCCGTGACGGTGTTCGGCCTGGTCGTCGCCAATTCGCGCCTGGCCTCGATCGAGGAGATGCGCCGTTTCAAGGAAGGCATCGCCTCCATCCTTGTCGCGAGCGTTTTTGTAGTCCTCGCTGCAGGGCTGACGCCGTCGGCCCTGGCCGAGCTGAACTGGCGCCACGCCGCCTTCGTGGTGGTGCTGATCCTGCTTGCCCGGCCGCTCGGCATTTTCCTCGCGACCCTGAATTCCGGCCTCAATCTGCGCGAAACCGCCTTTGTCGGCCTGATCGGTCCGCGCGGTGTGGTCGCGGCGGCAACCGCCGGACACCTGGCCGCAGAGCTTGTCGAGGCCGGCCGCGAGGACGCCGCCATCCTGGCGCCGCTGGTCTTTGCGACCGTGTTCGCCAGCGTGGTGGGCTGCGGCTTTGCCGTGACGCCGCTGGCGCGCCTGTTCGGCCTGTCGCAGTCGGGGCCGGAACGCCTCCTGATCGTCGGTGCCAATCCCTGGAGCCTGGGGCTTGCGGGCGTCCTGAAGAAGATCGAGGTGCCGCACACGGTGGCCGATACCAGCTGGCGCCGCCTGCGGGCTGCACGGCTGGACGGGCATGATATCTATTACGGCGAGGTGTTGTCCGAGGCCGCCGAGTGGCGGCTGGAGCCGTCGCGCTTCTCGGCCCTCATCGCGGCCTCCGCCAATGATGCCTACAACGCCCTGGTCTGCATCGACTATGCGCCCGAGCTGGGCCGGTCGCGCGTCTACCAGCTGTCGGCTCATGAGGGGCCGGACGAGGGCGAGCGGGGCGAGGACGATCCCCGCTCAATCGCCTTCACGGCCCGGGGCCGGACCCTGATCCGGCGCGGCCGCGGCTATGACGGTCTGGCACGCGACTGGTGGCGCGGCTGGCGGTTCCGCACGACGCGCCTGACCGAGGAATACCCGCTGTCGCGCTATCTCGAGGACCTCGACGAAAACGCCGACCTCGTTCTGGCGCGCCAGCCGAACGGTACGCTCGTCCTGCTGGGGCCGGGGCGCGAGCCGCCGGACGCGCCGGGAACGGTGATCGTCAGCTTTGCGCCGCCGCGTGACGGGCAGCCGGAGAGCGGCGAACCCGCCGGTCCAGCGCGTCAGTAGTCGGGGAAGTCGTCGACCGGCTGCGAACCGCCGGGGCGGGCGCCCCCGCAATAGGGCCAGTTGTCGGCATTGGGGTCGCCATGGGGGCAGACCGCGTCGCGTCCTTCATAGATCACGCAGCCGGACAGGCTTGCCGCGCCCAGCAGCGCCGCACACACCAGAAACACACGCTTTACGGTCATTGGAAGCACCCCTTGTGGAGCTCCAATGGTGACGTCAGGCGCCGCCCCGCGCAAGCCCGCCTGACCATCAAAAAACGCGCCCCGGATATCCCGGAGCGCGTCTTTCTTCCAGCTGGCCGTTTGCGGCCGGGCCGGTTTAGACGGGCGGCGACTGGCCGCGGATCGCCCGGGCGACGAGCGCCAGGACAAACAGCGCCAGGAACACCACGAACAGGATCTGCGCGATGCCGGCAAAAGCACTGGCCATCCCACCGAATCCCAGGACAGCGGCGACAACCGCAAAGATGAAGAACAGAATTGCCCAGCTGAGCATGACGGACTCCTTTTTCTAGCGTCTTATCCAGTGACGGACCCGGCGGCGTCAGATCGTGCCGGCGCGCGGCGGTTCCGGGGCCGGTTCCGCGCGGGCTGCGCGGTATCCGGCCACGAGTTCGGACCAGCTTTGATGGGCGACGATCGTGTTGGCGTCCGGCCGGTAGTCGAGAAAGCCGACGGCGTGTTCGATCGTCATGCCCGGAATGGCATCCGGTCCCGTCCAGGCGATTTCCAGAGCGGCGATGCTGTCATCGGGCCGTCTCAGGACGGTGATGACATGACCGCGGGCGATCCCGGTCCTGTCCGTCACGGACAGGGCTTCAAGTGTGGCGGTCGAAACCGGCATCGCGGTCGCCGTTTCCGGCGGGCGATTGTGCAGTTCGAGCACCGGGGGCTGGACGAAACCTGCAATCAGCAGGCCTCCCAGCGCGGCGCCGGCCAAGTGTGTCAGCCTGGACATGACGGGCCTCCTTGCCGCTCGTGTATTCAACGCGCAGCTGCGCCAGCCGTTCCGTGCCACCGGCTTCATTCATGGGGAATTAACCCTGGCGGCGGCAGATAGTGCGTCCGGATTCACACAGGAAATGCCATGGCCCGCCGGCCCCGAAATGCCCCTGCGGCCGACCGCGCCCGCCCGGCGCCCGCGCGCCGCAGACGCCGGCGTGGGGGCAAGCCGGGTCTGCCGCTGTGGCGGGTCTTTGCGGCCCTTTTCGTCGTCGGGGCCCTGGCCGTCGCCGCGCTTCTGGTATCCGTCGCGCGCGACCTGCCCGACACGTCTAGCCTGGCCGCCGTCGAGCGCTCATCGACCATCGCCTTCCTGGACCATCGCGGCCGCCTGATTGCACGCCGCGGATCCGCCCATGGTCACGAAGTCGCGGTGGCGGACCTGCCGCCCTACCTGGTCGATGCCGTGCTGGCGGTCGAGGACCGGCGCTTCTACAGCCACCCCGGGGTCGACGTGATCGGCCTGTCGCGGGCCATGCTGGCCAATATCCGGGCCGGTCATATCGTCCAGGGCGGGTCGACCCTGACCCAGCAGCTGGCCAAGAACCTCTTCCTGTCGCCCGAGCGCACCTGGCGCCGCAAGCTGCAGGAAATGATGCTGGCCTTCTGGCTGGAGAGCCGCTTCACCAAGGACGAGATCCTCGAGCTCTATCTCAACCGCGTCTATTTTGGCGGCGGGGCCTATGGCATCGAGGCCGCGTCGCTGCGCTATTTCGGCAAGCCCGCCAGCGAGGTGTCGCTGGGCGAGGCGGCCCTGCTGGCCGGGCTTCTGAAGGCGCCCTCGCGCTACAGCCCGGTCAATGATGCCCGCCGTGCCGCGGCGCGGGCCACGGTCGTGCTCGACCTGATGATGCAGACCGGCCGCATCACCGAGGCCGAACGCGTTGCGGCTGCCAGCACGCCGATCCGCGTATCGCGTGGCGCGTCGAGCCCGGGCGCGCAGTATTTCATCGACTGGATTTTCCCGTCCGTCCGCGAAATCGCCGGTCCCAGCCATGGCGATCTGGTGGTGCGCACGACGCTCGACGTCGATGCCCAGCGCGCCGCCGAAGCCGCGCTGGAAGGCGTGCTTGCCGATCCGGCCCGTGCCGCCGGGGTCAGCGAGGGCGCACTGGTCTCGCTAGCGCATGACGGGTCCGTGCGTGCCATGGTCGGCGGACGGTCCTATGTCCGCTCGCAATTCAATCGCGCGATCCTGGCGAGCCGCCAGCCCGGTTCGGCCTTCAAGGCCTTCGTCTATGCCTCGGCCTTCGAAGCCGGCCTGTCGCCGGACGATGTGCGCGACGACCGCCCCGTGCGTGTCGGGGACTGGGAGCCGCAGAACTACAACGACACATATCGCGGCGAGATGACCCTGCGCGAAGCCTTCGCGCGGTCCTCCAATTCCATTGCCGTGCAGATCGCCGAGGAGACCGGCCGGGGCCATGTTGCCCGGCTGACGCGCCGGCTGGGCATGGAAAGCCCGATGCGGGCCGACCGCTCCCTGGCGCTGGGCGCCTATGAAGTTACGCCGCTGGAGCTGGCCGGTGCCTACGCACCCTTCGCCAATGGCGGCTACCGGGTCTCGCCTTTCGGTATCATCTCCATCGAGACCGAAGCGGGCGACCTGCTGTTCGAAACGCCGCCACCGGCCGACCGCCGCGTGCTGGATGAACGGACCGTGGCGCGCATGCAGGACCTGCTGCGCGCCGTCGTGGTGTGGGGCACGGGCCGCAATGCCGCGGTGCCCGGTCTGGAGACCGGCGGCAAGACGGGCACCACGAATGATTTCCGCGACGCCTGGTTTGCCGGTTATGGCGCGGACGTGGTGACGGCCATCTGGACCGGCAATGACGATAATGCGCCGACCGATCACGCGACGGGGGGCGGTCCGCCGGCCCTGATCTTCAGCGCCTACATGCAATCGGCGCCGCACAGCGGCCTGGCCAGCGGCCATTCGCGCCCCGCCGGAGACGGGCCGGCCATCGCGCCGCAGGTTGGCGATGCCGAAACGGTCGCTACCCCGGCCGAGCGCGAGGAGCCGCGCGATCCGATCGCCGCTTTCCTGGCCGGTCTGGGGGGACCCGACAGCGAGTAATCCCCTGCGTAATTACACCTGTTTTGCAGGACGCCGCGCAGGCACGGTGCTAGGTTGCGTGCCGAGGGACCGGTACGAACTCCTGTCATCGAAAGAGGGGACCCATGAGATCTCAAATCCTGCCCGCGCTCGCCCTGTCCGGCCTGGTCGTGACCGCATTGCCGGCTGGCAGCGCCCTGGCCCAGAGCCGTGCCGATGCGGAGGCCGCGCTGACGCGCATGGGCCTTATCGGCAGCGCCAGTGAAGACTTCAGCTATGCCGACGCGTCCTGGTCGCGCGGCCGCTATATCCTGTCCGATGTTGTGGTCCGCAATCTCGACATCGAGAACGAAGATGTCGACGTCGACGGTCCCGGGGAAATGAACATCGCGCGGATGATTTTCGAAGCGCCGCGCATCAATTCCGACGACGATGTGGTGTTCGACGCCTTCGCGGTCGAAGGGCTGTCGATGATCGATGCCGATGGCGGCCATGTGGAAATTGCCCGGATTGCGGTCGACGGCCCCAATACCGCGATGGCGGCCGATCTGGCGCGCATGCTGTCGGGGCAGGATGACTTCGATCCCGACTGGTCGGCCTATCGCTTCGAGTCTCTCGGCTTTGAAGGCTTTGGCGTGCAGGGCGATGACGGCGAAGGCCCGTTCGACATTTCCGTTGAACAATTCATCCTGCAGGACTTCGGCGATGTCGAGCTGGGCCGGATGGCACTGATGAATGTCTCCGTCGACGCCATGTCCGAAGGCGCGCCCGTGAGTTTCCGTCTGGGCGAGCTGTCCGTGACCGGCTTCCAGTCCAGCGCCTATTCCGAACTCGTGGAAGCCATCGCCAGCGGTGCGGACGAGGACGAGGTGATGAGCGCGTACTACCGCACCGCCTTCTCGCCGCAGCTGGACCTGTTCGACCGTTTCGCCATGCGCGGGCTCGAAGGCTCGGCGGAAGGCGTCGGCTTTGCACTCGATAATCTGGTCGGCACGATCAACAAGGCCGGATCCCGCTATACATGGGATTTCGCGCTCGACTCGGCTCGTATCGTTCCGGACGCGGCGCAGGAAGCCGGCGCCCAGGTCGCCACCGCAATCGGCATGCTGGGCTATGAGAGCCTTGAGCTGAGCATGGCCTCTAGCGCCGTCTATGACGAGAGCACGGGCCGGATGCAGACCATCGGCGATAATTATCTGCAACTGCGCGACGGCGTTCGCATGGAAATGACGCAGGATTTCGGCGGGTATGACGAATACTACGCCGCCCTGCCGGAAATGGCCGAACGCTTCGGCGAGGGTGCCAAGGAAGCGCCGTCCGAAGACGCCGATGCCGTTCTGGAGATGATGGCACCGTTGATCCTGTACAATATGTCCCTTCGCATCGTCGATCAGTCCCTGCTCGAGCGGGCCCTGGAAGCCGGTGCCGCGGCCCAGGGCATCACGACCGACGAGTTGCGGATGCAGACTGCGGCCATGGTCGGCATGGGCATGATGTCTGCGCCGCCGGAAATCCCGCGCCCGCTGCTCTCCCAGCTGTCCGGAGCGCTTACCCAGTTCATCAATAATGGCGGCAGCCTGACGATCGATGTGACGCCGCCGGAACCGGTCAGCATCGGCACGATTGCCGAGCAGGTCGAGAGCGACACGTTCGACTATAATGCACTGGGGATCACGTTCAGCGCCGACGCGCCGCAATAGCGGCGACCGCCGGCAACAGCTCGAAGGGCGCCCGGAAGCGGGCGCCCTTTTGCATTTCAGACGGGGCTGTTGCCGTAGCCCAGCAGAGCCCGAAGCCCCGGTGCGGCATAGTCCACCAGACGTTTCTGGGTGTCGGGCAGGGTGTCGGGAAACGCCGTGCTCCGGCCCGCGAGATTTTCCCGCGCCGTGCCGCTCTGGCCGCGATCGGCACCAACCCGCACGCGGTTCCGCCAGTCTTCAGGCAGTTCGCCCAGACCGGCGGCATCCAGCAGACGCGCAAAATAGGCATGGGCATCCAGCGTGTCGGGCGCGTTGCAGTGTGCCGCCAATTCCTCATAGCGCACGAGCTGGATCCCCGTTCCCAGCCAGGAGACGGCGTTGTGCGTATAGATTTCCGACAGGGTGGGCGCTTTGCCCGGAATGCCGAAAATCATCATGTTCAGCATGTCCTCGACGCTCACCGCGTCCTTCTTCAGGTGCTCCAGATTGGCCTGGAATGTGTCGGACAGGAAAAACCGCGCCCGGGCGATCACCCAGTCATAGGGGTCGCGGACCAGCAGGATATGGCGCACGCCTTTCAGCGCGATCGCCGATAGATCGGAGAAGAGGAGATGCCCCCAGCTCAGCTTCGGCGCCTCGGCGTCGAAGGCCTTGCGGTGCTGGGCCAGGATCGGGTGCTGGATGAAGGCGGCGGGGTAGTGCTGCTCGACCGGTACGAACATGCGCATCACATTGCGCAGAAGATGCGTGCCGGACTTGGGCACGGAATTCAGGAAAACGGGGCGCGTGAGCGGTCGCTGGTCAAACTCGGTATTGCGGGCGTCCAGATTGTCGGCGTGCATTCGGATCAGCGGCATGTATCCCTCCTGTCGCATCGGATGCAAAAGGGGCGGCAGCCGCCATGGCCGCCGCCCCGATAGTCTCGATCAGGCGTGCGGCCTAGAAGGTGCGCACGATGTTGGCGAAGAAGCGCCGTCCGAACCAGTCATACTGGCTGTAGAAGGCGGAACGGCCGACCGTGTTGTATTCACCGGAGATGGCGGTCACGGAGGGCGGGTGTTCGTCGAACACGTTCGACACGCCGACCCGGGCCGACCAGTCGCCGAATGTCCGCTGAAGCGAGACGTTGTGATAGATCGTCGTCTCGGTCCACAGCTTGTAGTTCACGGGCTGGCCGACATAGGTCTGCGCGGCAATGCCGTAGGATTCCCGGTTCGAGGTCGGGCCCACGTAGCGCATGCCCCAATAGGCGGTCCAGTCATTGCGCACGAAGGTGAAGCTGAGATCGCCGACCAGTTTGGGATCGCCGCCCTCGCCGTTGAAGTCGGCCACGACACCGCCCAGCAGGTCGGTCTTGTCCTCCAGCTGGTAGGCCGCGCTCAGATTGACCGACAGATCGCCGAAGTCGAACTGGTGGAGATAGTCGGCATTGATGTCGACGCCCCGGTTTATCTGGCTGTTGACGTTGATGAAGCTGTCGCGGACCGTATTGATCAGGTACGGGCCGGGATCGGTCGGCGAATTGCGGGTGAACAGATCGCACAACGGCTCGTTGGCGAAGTCTTCCGAGTTGTAGCACCCGCCGACAATACCCGGTGCGCCGAGGCGTGAAACCTCGTCATTGACCTCGATCTCGTAATAGTCGATCGACAGGCGGAAATTGATGGTCTGCGGCGTCAGGACGATGCCGATATTGGTCGCTTCCGAGGTTTCCGCTTCGAGAACGCCGAACCCGCCACCGGTCACGATGGTGGCCGCAGCGCCAGATCCGCTCATATCGTCCGGCAGACCGTCGGCGGCGCAATTGTCGGCGACCCGCTGGCTGATCACATTGGCGGCCAGGTTTGCCGCATAGTCGATACACGGATCGATCGTGCGCTGTCCGAGGAAGCCGGTCTGGTTCGACAGGTAGAGCTCGAACAGGGCCGGTGTCCGGAAGGACGTGCCATGCGTTGCCCGCAGGCGGACGACGTCATTTATCGCCCAGTTCAGACCGACCTTGTAGGTCTCGCCGGAGCCATAGCTTTCCACATCGGTGTAGCGGCCGGAGACGGTCAGTTCCAGCGAGTCCGCAAAGCGCGAATCCGCCAGCAGCGGCACGCTGAGTTCGCCGAAGATCGCCTCGGTCGTGTCCGAACCCGCCGTGATGCCCGCAACGGATGAGTTCCACACATTGCCCGACAGCGTCAGCTCGCCCGGCGTGTCGTTGATCTCGTCCTCGCGGTAGTGGACGCCGAGCGCCATCGCGACGGCGCCTGCCGGCAGGTCGAACACCTCACCGCTGGCGACCGCCTCGAAGGAGCGCTGATCATAGATCGTGCGGCCGGTTTCCTCACCGAACGCATATTCGGCGACATCGTCGGGCACATTGCCGCGCAGCAGTTCCGGGTCGAGCCAGTCGACATCGATACACGGCGCACCACGGATCGAGGTGAGTGTGCCAACGCACGAGCCGGAGCGATAATACTGGTCATAGATCGCATCGGCATAGATGCGCTGATCCCAGTACTCGCCTTCCGAGCGCGAGACCTGGAAGGCCATATCCCAGCTCCAGGTGTCCAGGCCGAACAGCGTGTCGCCGCGCAGACCGGCAACGAAGCGCTGATAGTCGATGCTGACCGAGCTGTCATTGTGGTCGGTGATCGGGGTCGGCGAGAGCTCGTTCATACCGCCCCAGCCGGCCGCGAACGGATCCGGATAGGCGCCCCACAGATCCTCACCATTATACATGTAAATCCAGTACTGGCGGTAGGAGTTCACATAGGTCTCACGCCGGTTGAGCAGCGCTTCGCCATAGAGCTCGATCGAGTCCGTGACGTCGAAATGGCCGTCGGCGAAGATCGTGTAGCGCTCGGTCTCCGGCACCATGGACGAGTCGTCCTGGAAGGGGTGGTCGTAATTGACCAGGGCGCGCTGTTCCGGCACTCGCGGATCGACCAGGAACCAGTCGTCGGTCGGAGCGGTGAACCAGAACGGGTTGGCGTGGCTGGTGCCGATCGGGGTCAGCCCGTTGGCGGCCAGGGAGCCGTCATAATCATACTGGATCAGGCGCGGGCGCTGCAGCGGCAGGTTCGTGGTGCCGTCGCCGAAGAAGGGTGCGTAGTCATAGACCCAGACATGGCCCCAGTAGAGGTCCTCGCACGAATAGCGGCCGGTGCGCGGGTCGATGAGGTCGGCGCGGGAACCGTCATTATTGAAGACATAGGGTTCGCCGCAGCTGAAATAGTCGCGATCGCCCTGGGCCAGTTCGCGCTGCTGGAAGGCGTCCAGCGTGACGCGGAAGCCGCCCCGGTCGAACTCCCAGCCATAGGAAGCGCTCAGACGGTACTGCTCCGCAGCGCCGTCCCCCGGCACCGAGATGAAGCCGTCGATCGTCCCGCCTTCTTCCTGGCGGGTGATGATGTTCACCACGCCCGCCACAGCGTCCGAGCCGTAGATCGACGAGGCGCCGTCCTTGAGAACTTCGACGCGCTCGATAGCAGCCAGCGGAATGACGTTGAGGTCGAAGGCTGACACGCCGCCGCGCACGCCAGCCGGACCGGCGCGGCGCCCGTTCAAGAGGACCAGTGTCCGGTTGGCTCCCAGCCCCCGCAGGGACAGGGTTTCCACACCGGTGCCGCCATTCTGGACGAATTGCGACGATGTCGCCGAGGTCACCTGGGCCGAGCCGGCCGCAACGGTCGCGGACTGCAGGAAATCGGCGATGTCGACATTGCCCTCAAGGGCTGCGTCATCCGCCGTGAACACGTCGAGCGGAATTTCGCTGTTAAAGCCGTCGCGGCGGATGCGCGACCCCGTAACGACGATACGATCGCTCGTCTCCGGTTCGGCATCGTCTTCGGCCTGCTCGGGAATCTGTTCCGCATCCTGAGCGAAGACGGGCGCACCGGACAGGCTGGCAACCGCCAGCCCGGCCAGAATTGTCGAGCGCAACAAGCGCCCCTTTTCAATGGGTGTGTACAAAGCCCCCTCCCATTAACCTACGAAAAAGAAAACGGTAATGGGCGGACAAGGGGGGGAGCTATTGAGGAAAGACCAACCGTTGTGAAAGAACGGTGAGCGACAAAAAACGCGATGAATGACGGTCGGCGGTCACAACGCTCCGGAGCCGGGAGCGATCCGCTTCCGGCAGAGTTTGCAGCGGGTTCCGGTCAGGCGTGGAACCGGGTCAGCGGCGGGCGAGCGCGGCTGCACCCTGTTCGCGCATGAAGGCCTTCATCTTCGGCGCGATGTGCTCGCGGAAGCGGCGGCCGTTGAAGACGCCGTAATGGCCGACATCCGGCTGGATCCAGTCCATGCGCAGGCTCTCTTCCAGCCCGCTGCACAGCGTGTGCGCGGCCTGGGTCTGGCCGATGCCGGAAATGTCGTCATTCTCGCCTTCGACCGTGAGCAGGGCGACATCGGCAATCTTCGACGGATCGACGAGACGGCCGTGATGCGCCTGCTCGCCGCGCGCCAGCTTGTGTTCCTGGAACACGTCGCTGATCGTCTGCAGGTAGAATTCTTCGGACAGGTCCATCACCGCCAGATACTCGTCATAGAAGGTGCGGTGCTTCTCGGCGCTGTCGCCATCGCCTTCGACCAGGTGGGTGAAGAAGTTCCAGTGCGCGTCGACATGGCGGTCGAGATTCATGTTCATGAAGCCGGCCAGCTGCAGGAAGCCGGGATAGACACGCCGGAAAGCGCCGGGATTGGGCGCGGGAACCGTGTGGATCAGATTGCCCGCGAACCAGTCGAAGGGCTTCTCCTCGGCCAGCTTGTTCGGCACGGTCGGCGACAGCCTTGTGTCGATCGGCGAGCCCATGAAGGTCATGGAGGCCGGACGGGCCGGATCATTGTCCTGGGCCATCAGCGAAACGGCGCCGAGCGTCGGCGGGCCGGGCTGGCAGACTGCAACGACGTGTACATCGGGTCCGAGCAGCGCGATCATTTCGCGGACATAGGCGACGAAATCGTCGAGATCGAAGCGGCCTTCGATCACCGGCACCGTGCGCGCATCGGCCCAGTCGGTGATGTAGACCTCGTGATCGGGCAGGAAAGCTTCCACAGTGCCACGCAGAAGGGTCGCGTAGTGGCCCGACATGGGTGCGATAAAGAGCACTTTGGGATCAGGTGTGTCAGTCCCGCGTGCGGCAAGAAGCGCATCATGGTCGCGCTCGAAATGCAGCAGGTCGCACCAGGGCTTCGACCAGACGACCTCTTCGGACACCCCGACACAGCGCTCATTGATCTGCGTGCTGTCGATCATCCATTCCGGCTTGGCATAGCGGCGTGTGACGCTCTCGAACAGCTCGGCAGCGGCCGCGATCGTGCGCCCGGCCATCGTCTCGCCGACCGGGTTCCAGGGCGCGCGCAGCGTGCGGCGCGTGGCATTGGCGGCGGCCCGCCAGGGCGTGATGGCGATACGGTTGAATTCGTACATGGAGTACAGCATGGCGTCTCCTCAGGCGCAGTGTTGCAGCCCCCTCAGGACCGGGGACTATGCGCCGTCTTCCTCAAGGAAGTCTTGCAGCCGCGACGCCATTGCGGCGGGGTCGGTGCCATGGGTGAACACATCGACGAATTCCCCTTCGGAATCCATCAGGTAAACAATGGACGAGTGGTCCATCAGATAATCGTCGCCCTCGCCTGCGCGCCGGTAGACGACCCGGTAGGCCGAGGTGACCTCGGCGATCTGGTCCTCTGTTCCGGTCAGGCCGGTCAGCCCCTCCGGGAAGGCTGGCGATGTCACATACTGGGCGAGCTGTTCGACCGTGTCGCGTTCCGGATCGACAGTGATCAGCATCGGCTGGATCCGTTCGCGCTCTTCCGGCTCCATCTGGTCCAGCGCTGCGGCCATGACCTGCAGCGAGAACGGGCAGATATCGGGGCAGTAGGTGTAGCCGAAATAGATCAGCATGGCCTTGCCGCGGAAATCGGCCTCGGTCACCGTCGCCCCGGTCTGGTCGACCAAGGTGAAGGGGCCGCCGATATTCGCTTCGCCGCTGACGCGCACACCCGCCTGGCGCGGCGCTTCCGCGCCCGGCCGGGTGAGGACCAGAATGAAGAACACGATCATCAGCGTGGCCGGGGCGGCAATCAGCAGCCAGATCACGGGACGCGGCATGGACGCTCCATCTGTGGGTCCGGTGTCGGTGTCTATCCGGACTCGGACGAAGCATGATAAGCCTCGCCGGAAGGGAATGTTGCAGATGCGAAGGTAAGCGCGCTTGCCCCGTCTGTCCATGCCGGCCCGCTGCCGGGGAGGTCTGAATGGTCGATACGGATTGGGATCCTTACGGCGGTGACGCCCAGCTGACCCCGGTGTTCGGACGCTTGCGCCTGCGCACGCTCGTCATGCTGCGCTGGCTGGCCGTTGCCGGTCAGACCCTCACGGTTCTCCTCGTTCACTTCGTGATCGGTTTCGAACTGCCGATCGGCTTCTGTCTCGGCGTGATCCTGGCCAGTGCCTGGATCAATACCTGGCTGACCCTGTCCGTGCCGCCGCAACGCTTCGCGCGCGACTGGGAGGCCTTTGCCCAGCTGGGCTATGACGTGGTCCAGCTGTGCGTCCTGCTGATGCTGACCGGCGGGTTATGGAACCCGTTTGTCATCATGCTTGTCGCGCCGGTGATGATTTCGGTCGCCGCACTGCCGCCACGCTGGTCGATCGGTGTGGGGGCGCTGGCGATGGCCGGCACCGGCGCCATGTGGCTGTGGAGCCTGCCGCTGCCCTGGTTCGCCGGCGAGCAGATCCATCTGCCCGGCGTCTACGTGCTGGGCCTGTGGTCGGCCATCTTTATCTCGATTGCCTTCACCGCCGTCTATTCCTGGCGGGTCAGCCAGGAAGGCAAGCGCATGGCCACGGCGCTCGCCGCCACGCAGAGCGTGCTCTCGCGGGAGCAGCGTCTTTCGGCGCTGGGCGCACTGGCGGCCGCGGCCGCCCACGAGCTGGGCACGCCGCTGGCCACGATCCAGCTGACGGCCAAGGAAATGCTGCGCGATCTCAAGGACAACGAGCTTCTTCGCGAGGATGCCGAGCTGATGGTGGCCCAGGCCCGCCGCTGCCGCGACATCCTCAAGCGGCTCAGCCAGGAGCGCTCGGTCAGCGATATCCGTCACGACCGTCTTGAATTCCTGGCAGCGCTGGAAGAGGCCAGCACACCGCTGCGCGGTCTGGGCCCGATGGTCGAGGTGCAGCTGGCCGAGGGGCAGGGATCCGAGCCGCCCGTCCTGCGGCGCATGCCGGAAATTCTCTACGGCATCGGAAATTTCATCGAGAATGCCGTCGACTTCGCCGATACGCGCGTCACCGTCGAGGGACGCTGGGATCCGGGCAATGTCTATATCCGCGTGATAGATGACGGGCCCGGTTTCTCGCCGGAAATCCTGTCCCGGATCGGCGAGCCCTACACGACGACCCGTTCGGGAACGCCCGGACAGGGCGGGCTGGGACTGGGGGTTTTCATCGCCAAGACGATGATTGAAAACTCCGGCGGTGTGGTGCGTTTCGACAATGCCGGCCCCCAGGGCGGCGCGGTGGTCTCGATCCGCTGGCCGCGCAAAGAGGTGGAGGCCCCGCCCGCTCTGGGCTAGTGAAGGTTCTGCACACCGGAATAATGACGAGGACGGACGTGTGAGCGAGATCGAATACCAGCTTCCCGAAGACAAATCCCTGCTCATTCTCGATGATGATGCGCCTTTCCGGACACGGCTCGGCCGCGCCATGACGGGCCGGGGTTTTATCGTTTCCGCGGTCGGATCCGTCGACGAGGCCAAGGAAGTCGCGCGCAACAACCCGCCGGCCTTTGCGGTGCTGGATCTGCGCCTGCAGGATGGTGACGGCCTGGATGTCGTGAAATCGCTGCACGCCTCGCGGCCCGATTGCCGCGTTGTCATGCTGACCGGCTACGGCAATATCGCCACGGCGGTGGCTGCGGTGAAGGCGGGGGCGGTGGACTACCTGTCCAAGCCGGCTGATGCCGACGATATCATCAAGGCGCTGCTGGCCCATCCGGAAGACAAGCCGGAACCGCCGGAAAACCCGATGTCGGCCGACCGGGTGCGCTGGGAGCATATTCAGCGCGTTTTCGAACTGTGCGATCATAATGTCTCGGAAACCGCCCGCCGCCTGAACATGCACCGCCGCACCCTGCAGCGCATCCTGGCGAAGCGCGCACCGCGCTAGGATTAGGGACATGTCCTGCGGTAGGTGTCCCTTCTAGTGCTGCCGGCCGTCCTCGTCGGCGGGTTCGGCGTGGGCGTAGCCGTAGATCGGGCCGCCGCCCGCGCCCTGTACGATGGCAACGGTACCGAAACGGCGGAAGCTCTCGCCCATGTAGACGGTCTCGCCGCCTGACCAGGAGCCCAGATAGGTCAGGCTCTTGACCATGTTGTAGTGCGGCATGTCGAGCCCCTCATTCTCGCCGGCACCGATCTCCACCATCGCCCAGCCCGGCGCGTAGGCAACCAGCCAGACATCGAGCTCTTCTTCCGGGGCCTCGCCGTCCAGATGCACCATGAAGGAGCCGAAGGGGCCGTCTTCCAGACGGATGACCGGGCTGTCCGGCATGGCGCACAGGCGTTCATTGACGGCGCCGGAAACCTTGTCGCGGTTCCAGCCCGGCGCGTCGGTGATGCCGTCGATGACGAATTGCGGCGTATAAAGACGGCTGACGTCGAGATTGGGCAGATACATGCGCTGGCGCTGGACATATTCCGGCCGCGCATAGGTGTCGGTCCAGCCATACATGTCCCAGTAGGACACGGCGAAAGCGAGGGTGAAGACGTTTTCGTGGCGGTCCAGCTCGCCCAGATAGCGGTTGGCGTCGGGGCAGAGCGGACAGCCCTGGCTGGTAAAGAGTTCCACAAGCACCGGCCGTTCCGACCAGCACGCGGTCTCACGCGTATCCGGCTCGCCGGCAAGAGCGGGCCCGGCAGCTGCCAGGGCAAGGAAGAGGGACACCAGCTGTCGCATGCTGTCTAGATAATCACCCCGGCCCGGGCGTGCCAATCACTTGGACGTGACGGCGTCGAGAGCCGATCAGTCCTTCCCCTTGATGGGGACTGAGATGCCAAAGGACATGCCGGTGGCATGTCCGGCGCATCGAAGGCCCGGCGAAGCCGGGCGGAAGGGGTGAATCCCTGTGCTTGCGAATTGGAAACACCTCGCTCCCACCCCCTCCGACCCGCGGCTTGCGCCGCGGCCCACCTCCCCCATCAAGGGGGAGGATGGAGCGCGTGCTTTGTACTATTGGCCTAGTCCCGCGCCAGATTGCGCAGCACGTAGTGCAGGATACCGCCATTGCGGAAGTATTCGAGCTCGTTCTCGGTATCGATCCGGGCCCGGGCCTTGGCGATTTTCTTGTCGCCGTTCGGGAAGGTGATCTCGATGTCCATCTCCGCGCGCGGCTCGAGGGCCTCGACGCCCTTGATCGTGACCGTCTCGTCGCCCGTCATGCCCAGGGCTTCCCAGGACTGGCCGTCCTCGAACTGCAGCGGCAGCACGCCCATGCCGATCAGGTTGGAGCGGTGGATGCGCTCGAAGCTCTCGGCGATCACGGCTTTCACGCCCAGCAGGCGGGTGCCCTTGGCAGCCCAGTCACGCGACGAACCCGTGCCGTATTCCTTGCCGCCGAACACGACCAGCGGCGTGCCCTCGGCCTGGTATTCCATGCAGGCGTCGTAGATGAACTTCTGCTCGCCATCCTTCTTGGTGAAGCCGCCTTCAACGCCGTCCAGCATCTTGTTCTTGATGCGGATGTTGGCGAAGGTGCCGCGCATCATCACTTCGTGATTGCCGCGGCGCGAGCCGTAGGAGTTGAACTCCAGAACCGGCACCTGGCGTTCCTGCAGGTAACGGCCCGCCGGGCTGTCGGCCTTGATCGAACCGGCCGGCGAGATGTGGTCGGTCGTGATCGAGTCGCCGAACAGACCCATGATCTTGGCGTTGACGACATCGCCCGGGGCTTCCGGATCCATCGTCATGCCTTCGAAATAGGGCGGGTTCTGGACATAGGTCGAGGTGTGGTCCCACTCATAGGTCAGGCCGCCGGTAACCTCGATGTCGCGCCAGTTCTCGTCGCCCTTGAACACGTCGGCGTAGCGCTTGGCGAACATGTCCGGCGTTACCGCGGTGCGGACCGCATCAGCGATCTCGGCGGAAGACGGCCAGATGTCCTTCAGATAGACGTCATTGCCGTCCTGGTCCTGTCCGAGCGGGTCGGTCGTGAGGTTGATCTTCATCGAGCCGGCGAGCGCATAGGCGACCACGAGCGGCGGCGAGGCCAGGTAGTTGGCCCGCACGTCCGGCGAGATACGGCCTTCGAAATTGCGGTTGCCGGACAGGACGGCGGTCGCGACGAGATCGTTCTCGTTGATCGTCTTGGAGATGGCCGGCGGCAGCGGGCCGGAATTGCCGATACATGTGGTGCAGCCATAGCCAACGAGGTTGAAGCCCAGCGCGTCCAGGTCGTCCTGCAGGCCGGCCTTTTCCAGATAGTCGGTCACGACCTGCGAGCCCGGTGCCAGCGAGGTCTTCACCCACGGCTTGGTCTTCAGGCCCTTGGCCAGGGCGTTGCGGGCCAGAAGGCCGGCGCCCAGCAGGACGGACGGGTTGGACGTGTTGGTGCACGAGGTGATCGCGGCAATCGCGACGTCACCATTGGTGAAGACATAGTCCTCGCCCTCGACCGGTGCCGACTTGTCCAGCTCGTCACCCTTGCCGTACTCGCTCTGCATCACCTTGGCGAAGCCGGCGGCGGCATTGGACAGTTCGATCCAGTCCTGCGGACGCTTCGGACCGGAGACGGCCGGGACGATGGTCGACATGTCCAGGTGCAGCGTGTCGGTGAAGACCGGTGCTTCGGTATAGTCCGGACGGAACATGCCCTGGGCCTTGGAATAGGCCTCGACCAGGGCGACGCGCTTGTCGTCGCGGCCGGTGGCGCGCATGTAGTCCAGCGTTTCATTGTCGACCGGGAAGAAGCCGCAGGTCGCGCCGTATTCCGGCGCCATGTTTGCGATCGTCGCCTCGTCTTCCAGCGACAGGTGATCCAGGCCTTCGCCGTAGAACTCGACGAATTTGCCCACCACGCCCTTCTTGCGCAGCATTTCCACGACCTTCAGCACGAGGTCGGTGGCGGTGGCGCCTTCCGGCATCTTGCCGGTCAGTTCGAAACCGATGACTTCCGGGATCAGCATGGAGACCGGCTGGCCCAGCATCGCGGCTTCCGCCTCGATACCGCCGACACCCCAGCCCAGGACGGCCAGGCCGTTGATCATGGTGGTGTGGCTGTCCGTGCCCACGCAGGTATCCGGGTAGGCGACGGTCTCGCCATTCTCTTCCTTGGTCCAGACGGCCTGGGCCAGGTTTTCCAGGTTCACCTGGTGGATGATGCCGGTGCCCGGCGGGACGACGCGGAAATTGTCGAACGCCTTGGCGCCCCATTTCAGGAACTTGTAGCGCTCGCCATTACGCTCGTACTCGCGCTCGACATTCTTGGCGAAGCTGTTGGCCTGGCCGAAATTGTCGACCATCACCGAGTGGTCGATCACCAGATCGACCGGGACTTGCGGGTTGATGCGCTGCGGGTCGGCGCCGAGCTTGCCGGCGGCATCGCGCATGGCGGCCAGGTCGACCACGGCCGGAACGCCGGTGAAGTCCTGCATCACCACGCGGGCCGGGCGATAGGCGATCTCGTGTTCCGAGGTGCGCGTGGTCAGCCAGGTGGCCATCGCCTCGATGTCGGCCTTGGTGACGGTCTTGCCGTCCTCGAAGCGCAGCAGGTTTTCCAGCAGCACCTTCAGCGAGGCCGGCAGGCGGGAGACCCCGGTCAGGCCGTTCGCTTCGGCGACCTTGAGGTCGTAATAGGTATAGGTCTCACCGGCGGCGGTGAGGGTGCGCTTGCAGGAAAAACTGTCGAGAGAGGCCATATGCGTCATCCTCGTAAGGCGTCGAAGGGGCGGGGAATGCCCGGTGGGAGGTCGGCCATTTCGAAGTGGCCGTATGTTTTGGCGGGGTTTTAACCGGTGTGGGGCGCTGCTGCAATGCGGCGTTCCGTGCGTTGACGAACCAACCCCGCTCGGGCGACATGCTGGCCATGACGACCGCCCTAGCCGAATTCCCGTCCCTTGTGGCGCTGTCTCCGCAGACACTTGAAGCGACAGGGCTTTCCCTGTCGCGCGGCGGGCTGCGGCTGGTCGAGCGGCTGGACCTGGCGCTTGCGCCGTCCGGCGCCCTCCTCCTGGTCGGTCCCAATGGCACCGGCAAGACGACCCTGCTGCGCGCGCTGGCCGGCCTTGTACGTCCGGATGCCGGTGCTGTGGCGATCGGCGATCAGCCGGCCGGCCAGGTTGCTGCCGATACGCTTGGCTGGCTTGGCCATGCGGACGGGCTCAAGCCGAACGAGACCCTGCGGCACGCCTTGCGCTTCTGGGCCGACATGCATGGCACGCCGCGCACGGCGATCCTGCCCCTGATGCGCGTGATGGGGATCGAGGCGCTGATCGACCGGCCGGCCGGTCAGCTGTCGCGCGGACAGCAACGGCGTGCCGGCCTGGTGCGCGTGGCCCTGGCCAACCGGCCGCTCTGGCTGCTCGACGAACCCGCCGGTCCGCTCGACGGCGCCGGCCGTGACCGGCTCGCAGAGCTGGTCGCCTGGCACCGCAGCCGCGGCGGCGGCGTGATCGCCGCGACGCACCAGACGCTGGACTGGCCCGGCGCTGCAATGCTGGATCTGGGGATGTACCGGTGAGCCGGCTTGGTGCGGTCTTTGCGCGCGAGGCGCGGCTGGCCTGGTCGGGCGGCGGCGGTCCGGCCGGTCCGGCCGCTTTCTTCCTCGCAGCCATCACCCTTGCGCCGCTCGCGATCGGGCCGTCACCGGAACTCCTCGCAGCGGCGGGGCCGGGCCTGATGGGATTTGCGGCCCTCCTGTCGGTACTGCAATCGGCCGAGCGCCTTTATGGCGATGACTTTTCGGACGGCACGCTCGACCTCTACGCCCTGTCGCCGATGGGCCTGTCCCTGCTCTGCCTCGCCAAGACGCTGGGACAGGGTATCGCAACCCTGTGGCCTCTGCCCGTGATCGCGCTCCTGGGCGGGCTGATGTATGGCGTGCCGCTTCAGCCCAGCATGATGCTGGCAGCTGCGCTGGCTGCAGCGATCCCGGCGCTCGTGCTTCTGGCTGGGTTCGCGGGTGCGCTGGCAGCCGGCGTGCGCCGCTCCGGCCTCCTGATCGCGCTGATCGCCGCCCCGATGATGGTACCGGTCCTGATCTTCGCCGCCGGCGCCGGGCGGGCGGGGTTCGAGGGCGACGAACGGGCTTTGGCCAATCTCGTCCTCACCCTCGCCGTATCGCTGGGAGCGATTGCTCTTGCGCCATTCGGTATCGCCGCTGCCGTGAAGAGCCGGCTGGGCTAAAGGGCTCGCCCCGCTTGCGGGGGAGCTGTCCGCGCCAGCGGACTGAGGGGGCGGCGCACAAGCGCCGCGAAGCGCGTAGCGCGCATCCGACTCACCCCCATCGCCTCACTCCGCTCGGCACTTCCCCCGCTCCGCAGGGGAAGCGTGTTCGCGCCGGACCGTTTCAAGCGCGCATCCGTCGCACTTGCCGCCCGGAGCATCCCAAAGTAATCAGCGAAGCCATGCTGTCCTACTTTTCCAACCCCCAGCGTTTTGACGGCCTAGCCCGGCGGGTGATCCCGGTACTGGGCGTTCTGACCGTGCTGTTGCTGGGCATCGGTATCTACCTGTCTTTCTTCGGCTCGCCGCCGGACTACCAGCAGGGCGACACGGTGCGGATCATGTATGTCCATGTTCCGGCGGCCTATATGGCGATGGCGCTCTATGCGGCGCTGGCCGGGGCGAGCTTCGTCTTCTTCGTCTGGCGTCACGCCCTGGCCGATGCGGCCGCCGAGGTGATTGCGCCGGTCGGGGCCGTTTTCACGGTGCTGGCGCTGATCACCGGCTCGCTCTGGGGCAAGCCGATGTGGGGCACCTGGTGGGAGTGGGATGCGCGGATGACCTCCGTGCTGGTCCTGCTACTGGTCTATCTGGGCTATATGGCCCTGCGCGCCGCGCTTGAGGATGCCCAGCAGGCTGCGCGGGCCGGTGCGGTCCTTGCCATGGCGGGCGTCGTCAATCTGGTGATCGTGAAATTCTCGGTCGACTGGTGGTCGTCCCTGCACCAGCCGGCTTCGGTGATCCGTTTCGACGGGCCCACCATCCATTCCAGCCAGCTCTGGCCGCTCGCCATCATGGCGCTGGCCTATACGATGCTGGCGGCCTGGCTGGTCTTCTACCGGCTGCGCTCGCGCGCCGTGATCCAGCGGGCGCGACAGATCGAGCGCCGCAAGCTGCAGGCCGCCCGTGCGGCGCAGTCGACGCAGGGGAGTGGCGCATGAGCGAATTCTTCGCGATGGGCGGCTATGCGGCCTTCATCTGGCCGGCCTGGGGCCTGTCGGCCCTGGCCCTCGCGGCTCTGGTGGTTCTGGCACTTCTGGAACGCCGCGCCGCCACCGAACGCCTGCGCCGCCTGGAGAATGACGAGGCATGATGCAGGCCATCCGCCTGGCCGCGTTGCTGGCGGTCCTGGCCCTGGCCGGCATGCTGGGCTGGCGGGTGTATCAGGACCATCACGCACCGCGCGAGCCCCTGCCCGCACTCACCCTGGCGCCGCTCGCCGGACAGGCGGCATTCGATCCCGCTGATATCGACGGCGCCTACCTGCTCAATGTCTGGGGGTCGTGGTGTGCGCCTTGCCGGATCGAACACCCTGTGCTGATGGCGCTCAAGGCCGAAGGCTATGCGATCTACGGCATCAACTGGCGCGATCACCCCGACGACGCCAATGCTTTCTTGGCCGAGCTGGGCAATCCCTATGCGGGCATCATGCAGGATGTGAACGGTGCATCGGCGCAGGCGCTGGCGATTTCCGGGGCACCGGAGACGCTGGTGATCTCGGCAAATGGCGAGATCCTGACGCGCTGGCCGGGACCGCTGACCGCCGATGTGCTGCGCAATCGCATCTATCCGGCACTGGATCGTGGCGCGCGCCGCTAGAGCATTTTCAGCGAAAGTGGGAACCGGTTTCGCGGTTCGAAAATGCGACCGCCAAAGGACCCGGCATTTTCAGCGAAAGTGGGAACCGGTTTCGCGGTTCGAAAATGCGACCGCCAAAGGACCCGGCATTTTTCAGCGAAAGTGGGAACCGGTTTCGCGGTTCGAAAATGCGACCGCTCAAACAGTCGAGCCGTTTCGTCGACCCGGATTGCGATGAAATGGCTCTAGGCTGACATCTGCTCCGGCGAGGCCTTGGCGGCCTTTTCCGCCTTTTTTGCCTTCTTGGCCGCCTTCTTCGCCTTGGCCTTGGCTTTTTCCTTCGCCTTCTTCTTGGCCTTCTTCTTCTTTTCCTTGGCCTTTTCGCGGGCCTTCTTGGCTTCCTCCTCGCCCTTTTCCAGGGTCAGGGCGATGCGGCGGAGGGTTTCCAGGAAGCTGGCCCGCTTGTTCTTCGGCAGGGCCGACAGGATCGCCTTGTCGGCCTCCATCGCGCCCAGCGTGGCGGCTTCCAGCAGGGCGCGGCCGTCATCGGTCAGCCGGACGGCATTGGCGCGGGCGTCGTCGGGCAGTTTCTCGCGCTCCAGGAGGCCGTTGCGCACCATGCGCGCGACCAGTTCGGCCAGGGTCGACCGATCGATCCCGGTCACCTTGACCAGTTCGGTCTGGGTCAGGCCCTCATTGCCGCCGGTCGCGTGCAGCACGGCGAACTGGCGCTGGGTCAGCTTGGCGCCGGCCATCGCCTTCATGAAGCGTTCGGCCGCGAATTGCTGTGCGCGGTGGAGAAGATGTCCCGGCGACTCGGCCAGGTCGAATTTTTTCGTGTCCAGCTTGTCCTGAGACATGACCCTCTCCGCCCGATCCCGATTTCATCCTAATGCGGATTTATAACGCGAAAATGACGTTGATCCGAGCACGGATTTTCGGCTTAAGCGCTGGCGGGATCGTCGCTTTTCGGCTGGTGCTTGAAGATCAGGGGCAGTTGCGCCGCGCCGAAGGCCAGTGTCAGAGCGATGACGCCCAGCTTGGCATTGGCCCAGAAAGCCTCCGACAGGGCCAGCCCGTCGAACCAGCGTGCGCTTTCCGGCACGACACTGTCGGTAATGTGCCGCCACATCACTTCGTTCAGCCCCGCCAGGAACTGGAACCACACCGCCCAGCGGATCGCCAGGATGGTCCAGGCGCGCTCGGGCAGTTCGAAAATATGCTGGAAGAAGATCTTCCAGACGTTCTGACCGAAGAAGAGCCCGATCAGGATCATGTAGGACAGGAAAAGGTTGATGATGGTCGGCTTGATGTAGATGAAGATCGGATCCTGCAGCCAGATCCCCATCGCGCCGAAACCGAGAACCAGCGCCGTTGTGAAGATCAGCATGGGCGGGATGCGTTTCTCCACCCGGATGGACAGGATGACGGCGGCTGTCGCGGCGACCATGTAGGCGCCTGTGCCCCAGTAGATCGCGCTGTCTCCTGCAACGAAGCGGGCCAGATTGTAGACGACGATCCAGACGCCGATCGGGCCGGCGTCGATAAGCAGGCGCGAGCCCTGTTCGCTCGTGTTCTGGGTCTGGGCCAAGATCGCGTCTCCCGCTCGGCTGGTTACATCACCTGAAGCAATACGAGCCCGGCGGCGAGGCAGATTGCAAGCACTGTCCGCCGCAGGCCGAAGGGTTCCTTCAGCACAAGCGCGGCCAGAACCGCCCCGAACACGAGCGACAGTTCGCGCAGGGCGGCCATCGGCGCAACGGGCGCGGAGGCATAGGCGTAGAGCGCGAGGCCGTAGGTCGAGGCGTTGAATACGGTTGAATAGAGCGCCGGACGGGCTTCGCGTTTGGCTGCCGGCCAGAAGGCCCGGCCCCGTCGCAGGATCGCTGTCGGAAGGATGGTGACGATGGACAGGACGAAGAACCAGCCGAGATAGACGAGGATGCGGCCGCTCTCGCGCACGCCGGAGGCGTCGATGACGGTGTAGGCGGCGGTCATCGTGGCGGCGGCGAGGGCCAGCAGCAGGACTTTCACCTTCGGCTTGCCGTCGCGTTCGGGCCAGGCAAAGCCGATCAGGGCGGCACAGGCGATGGCGAGGCCGGCCAGCTGATCGGGCGAGATGGTTTCCTGCAGGAAGACAAACGCTGCCAGGGCCGCAAGGGCCGGTGCGCTGCCGCGCATGACCGGATAGGCGAGATTCATGTCGCCATGGCTGAAGGCGGCGATCATCAGCATGTTGTAGGCCCAGATCACCGCCGTGCCCGCCAGCAGGAAGCGCCAGACCTCCCAGGGCGGCAGGGGCTGGGTGATGAGCCAGGGCAGGAAGGCCAGGCCGACAAAGGCCAGGGTCAGGCCGCGGAAGACCAGCTTGTCTTCGGCCTGTTTGGTCAGGAGCGTCATGCCCGAATGCGCGGCAGCCGAGCCCAGCATGGCCAGCGTCGCGGCGAGCGTGACCGCGTCCAACCGCTAGTCCTCCAGACCCGCCAGGGCGCGGGAGAAGTCGCGGGCGGAGAAGGGCTGGAGATCCTCTTCGCCCTCGCCGATGCCGATATAGTGGATGGGCAGTTTGAACTTTTCCGCCACCTGCACCAGGGCGCCGCCCTTGGCCGTTCCGTCCAGCTTGGTCATCACCACGCCGGTGACATTGGCGGCCTCGAGGAAGGCTTCGGCCTGGGAGACGGCGTTCGACCCGACCGTGCCGTCCAGTACCAGCACGACATGGTGCGGGGCGTCCGGCATCTTCTTCTTGATGACGCGGATGACCTTGCGCAGCTCGTCCATCAGCTCGGCCTTGTTCTGCAGCCGGCCGGCCGTGTCGATGAGGACGACGTCATGCCCGTCGCGCTCGGCTGTTTCCAGGGCGTCGAAGGCGAGACCGGCCGCATCGGCACCGATCTCGCGCTTGATCACGGGCGCTCCGGCGCGCTCGCCCCAGACCGAAACCTGCTCGATTGCGGCGGCGCGGAACGTGTCGCCGGCGGCGAGGAGCGGGTTGCGGCCCTCGCGCTTCAGCTTGACGGCAATCTTGCCGAGCGTGGTGGTTTTTCCGGATCCGTTGACGCCGACAAAGACCACCACTTGCGGTGACATACCGGTAACATCGAGCTCACATTGGAGTGGCATAAGTGTCTCGCTGACCACATCTGCGAGCGCTGTCCGGACCTCTTCGTCGGACACTTCCTTGTCGAACCGGTCGCGCGCCAGGCGTTCGGTGACCCGTGCCGCAGCGACGGCACCGAGATCGGCGGCGATCAGGGCGTCTTCCAGCTCCTCCAGCGCGGCGGCGTCGAGCTTGCGCTTGGTGAAGATGGCGGTGACGCTGTCGCCCAGCTGGGTGGAGGAGCGCTTCAGCCCCTGCGCCAGCCGGGAAAAGAAGCCCGGTTTCTTCTCGCTCATCCGGCGATGACCCCCTGCAGTTCGCGTCCGTCATGCCCGGTCACGTCGATATCGACAAGGGCGCCGGCCCGCGGCACTTCGGCTTCGGGAATGCGGATGCCGGCGAAATTGCCGGCGCGGGCAAAGCCCGGCTTCTCAACGAGGGCCGCGCTGACACGTCCGATCATGCCGTCGAGATGGCGCTGGAGCGCCTCGTCGGCCTTGGCGCGCAGCCGGTTGGCGCGGTCCTTGATGACGGCGCGTTCCAGCTGCGGCATGCGCGCGGCGGGCGTGCCGGGGCGCGGGGAAAACGGGAAGACGTGCAGATAGGCCAGCTGGCACTCGTCGACCAGGCGGATCGAGTTCTCGAACATCGCCTCGGTCTCGGTCGGGAAACCGGCGATCATGTCGGCACCGAAGGCGATCTCCGGACGGGCGGCCTTGAGCCGTTCGCACAGCGCAATGGCGTCGCCGCGCAGATGGCGCCGCTTCATGCGCTTGAGGATCATGTCGTCGCCGGCCTGCAGCGACAGATGCAGATAGGGCGCCACGCGCGGCTCGCCGGTAACGGCCTCGAACAGGGCATCGTCGATCTCGATCGCGTCGATCGAGGACAGGCGCAGGCGCGGCAGGTCGGGCACATGCTTCAGGATCGCCTGGACCAGGCGTCCGAGCGGCGGATTACCGGGCAGGTCCTCACCCCAGGAGGTGAGGTCGACTCCGGTCAGCACCACTTCGGAATGGCCGGCATCGACCAGCGTCCTGATCTGGTCGACCACTTCGCCCAGCGGTACGGAGCGCGAATTGCCGCGGCCATAGGGGATGATGCAGAAGGTGCAGCGATGGTCGCAGCCGTTTTGTACCTGGACATAGGCGCGGGCGCGGCCTTCCATGCCCTCCACGAGATGGCCGGCCGTCTCGGTGACGCTCATGATGTCGTTGACGCGCACTTTCTCGGTACCGCCGAGCAGGCTGGCAGGCGCGAAGGTTTCCGCTTTCAGCTTGTCGTCATTGCCGACCACGCGATCGACTTCCGGCATCCGCCCGAACATGTCCGGATCGACCTGGGCGGCACAGCCGGTGACGATGATCTTGGCATCGGGATTTTCGCGCCGGGCACGGCGGATGTGCTGGCGCGCCTGGCGCACGGCCTCATTGGTCACGGCGCAGGTATTCACCAGGATCGTATTGGTCAGCCCCTGCTCGCGCGCATGCTTGCGCATGACCTCGCTTTCCCACGCGTTCAGCCGGCAGCCGAAGGTGAGAATGTCGAGGCCTTCATCGGTGACCGGATCCCGCGTCGGCGGCGTATCGGCCCCGGAGGCGGCGGGGTTGTCGTCATGGGCGCTCATGGAGGGCGGATAAGTGGCCACGCGCTGCCGCGCCGTCAAGCGGCGCGGTCAATTATGAGCGCGGGACGGGTATGCGAAATCGGCCGGCCGGGCAGCGCTTCAGCCGCCTGGCCGCGCCATCATCCGCCGTGCCCCTTCGCCGGTCAGCACGGCCCAGACGCCCAGCAGGGCGTGATAGATGTGCCAGTTGGCCAGGCCCAGCGTGGTGGCCTCGCGGCTGCCGCCGATCGCCAGCGAGGCAAAGGCCAGAAGGCCGAAGGCGGCCAGCCAGACCAGGCCCGCCGGCCAGTCGCGCCGGGTCAGCAGCGCACCCGCGCCGGCCAGGCCGATCAGAAGGGCGAGGGCGGGCAGGGCGCCGAGGAGGGTATCCGAGCCGGGAAAAACCAGCAGGAAGGCAATGAAAACGGGAATGCCCATACGGATATATCGGGTTACGCCTGCAGGCAGGCGCACGCGAAAGGCGGTGAGGGCGAGACCGGTCGCGATCAGGAGAAGCCCGGCTGCGGCCGCATAGCTGCTGGCGATGCTGTGTGCTGTTGCCAGCGGACCGTCGACCTCGCCCGAGGCAAAGCGGATCGTGCCGACAAGGGCAGCCAGTGCCATCAGCACCAGCCCCATCCGGATCATCCGCACCTCGCCATGCCGCCGCTGCGGCCACAGGCGCCAGAGGCCGATTACAACGCCGATGACGACGAGGAAGTCTGTGAGGGCGAAGGCGAGATTGGTCATCACGGAAAATCCCCAAGCAAGTTGTCATCCCGGATGGATGCCCGGCCTCGGGCCGGGCGGAAGTCCGGGACCTATAATCCCGGTGCTGATCCTTGCTGTCTCTGAAATCGCGTTGCTTACGGCCGGATTTGGCGCGTATGGGTCCCGGCCCTACAGCCCGCCTTCGCGGGCTGTAGGGCCGGGATGACAAAGCGAAACTATTCCCCCTCCAGCGCGGCCGCCTCGTCCTCGATCCAGGCCAGCATCTTCTCTTCCAGCGCGGACAGCGGCATGGCGCCGTCGCGCAGCAGCACGTCGTGGAATTCGCGGATGTCGAAACCGGCGCCCAGGCGTTCCTCGGCCTGGCGGCGCAGATCGCGCATCAGCAGTTCGCCGGACTTGTAAGCGAGAGCCTGGCCCGGCCAGGAGATATAGCGCTGCACCTCGGTGCGGATATTGTGCGGGGCGAGGGCGGAGTTTTCCAGGAAACAGGCTTCGGCCTGTTCGCGGGTCCAGCCCATATAGTGGATGCCGGTGTCGACCACGAGCCGGCAGGCGCGCCACATCTCGTAGGTCAGCCGGCCGAAATCCTCGTAGGGCGTGGTGTAGAGGCCCATATCGATGGCCAGGTTCTCGGTATAGAGGCCCCAGCCCTCGCCGAAGGCGGTGATGTAGGTGTTGCGGCGGAAGTCCGGCACGTCCTCCAGTTCGGCGGCAATCGAGATCTGGTGGTGGTGGCCCGGCACGGCTTCGTGCACGGTCAGGGCCGGCAGGGTGTAGAGCGGGCGCTGGGACAGGTCATAGGTGTTGACCATATAGCCGCCGGCCACGCCGTTCGCGAGATCGCCACCCCAGTAGCGGCCAGTCGTATAGGTCGGCGCCATCGTCTCCGGCACCGGCCGCACGCCATAGGGCAGGCGCGGCAGATGACCGAAGAAGCGCGGCATCTGGTCGTCGGCGCGCTTGGCAATCCAGGCGGCGTGCATCAGCAGCTCTTCCGGCGTCTCGGCGTAGAATTGCGGGTCGGTGCGCAGGAAGTGCAGGAATTCCGCGAACGTGCCCTCGAAACCGGTCTCGGCGATGACGGCGTCCATCTCCTCGCGGATGCGGGCAACCTCGGCCAGGCCGCGCTGATGGACCTCCTCCGGCGAGGTATCCAGCGTCGTGTGGTAGCGCACCAGGGTCTGATAGTATTCGCGGCCCTGCGGCACGTCGGAAATGCCCAGGCTCTCGCGGGTCTGCGGGATGTAGGTGTCGCGGAAATAGGCGAGCAGGTTTTCATAGGCCGGCAGGGCGGCCTCGGCGATGGCGGCCTCGGTCTCGGCGCGCAGGCGGTCGCGCTCGGCCTCGGGCATGCCGGCCGGCAGGGCGTCGATCGGGGCGATCAGGATGCCGGACAGCGTGTCGGCGTCGGTGAGAGATTCGATCTGCGAGGCGGCCAGCTCGGCGATCAGGCGCGGCTGGGTGAAGCCGTCTTCCAGACCCTGATTCATCCAGTCGATATTGGCCTGGAAATAGTCCGGCAGGTTGCGCAGGCGGGCAATCCACGCCTCGCCCTGTTCGGCGTTGCGCGGCCGGGTCGATGCGGCGGCATAGGTCGGCGCGGTGAAGAAGCCGCTATCGTTCAGGAAGGGCGTGCGCGCGGTGTCGAAGGGCGCCAGCTCGACGCTGAAGCGCAGCGAATAATCCAGCACGTCGTAGGAGACGCGGTCATTGCGGTCGAGGCCGGCGCGGTCGATGGCTTCCAGCCGTTCCAGGAAGCTTGCTTCCTGCGCGGTTTCCTCGGCCTGGTGTTCCGCGGACACGTCGGGCCACCGGCTCATCGCGTCCAGATCGCCGTCGCGGGCCCGGCGGCTCAGGCTGTTCTCGCGCTGGAAGGTTTCATAGTCCTCGACCAGTGACGCGAAGGCCTCGCTGGCGGCCGGGTCGGCGGCGGGTGCCGCTTCCGGTGCGCCCTCGTCCTGGCGGACGGCTGCGGCGGCATTCGCCTCCGGCGTCAGGGAACCTGCATCATTGCAGGCGGCAATCGCCAGGATGGAGGCGCCGGCCAGCGCCGCTCGAACGACCGGATGTGTCATGAAATCTCTCCCCTGTCGGTGCCCGGCCCGGTGCGGACACCGCGCGCAGAATGGCGCGCGCCTTCCCGCGGGGCAAGCAAAGCGCGCGCTAGCGGTATTTGCGCTGCAGGCCGACGCGTTTGGCCACCATGTTGTCGACCAGGCGGCCGGGCAGGAGTTTGGGCAGGGACCAGTTGGTCAGTCGCTGGGGCACGATGGCATAGCGCAGGCGCGGCTTGTCCCCGGTCAGCGAACGGAAGACGCGGTCGGCGATCTTTTCCGGCGGGAAGCCCTCCGGACCGTTCTTGGCCATCCAGCCGCGGATGCGCAGCAGGGCGTCATAGAAGCGCGTCTCGCGATAGGGCTCGGCGTCGATCTCCTCGGCCTTGGCCCAGATCGGTGTCGCCACCGCGCCCGGGCCGATCACCACGACCTGGATCCCGTACAGCATCAGTTCGCGGCGCAGCGCCTTGGACAGGCCCTCGACGGCGTGTTTGGAGGCCGAGTAGGGGCCGAGGAAGGGCGCGGCCATCTCGCCGGCGACCGAGGACATCATGACGATGCGGCCGGGACCGCCCTCGAGGCTCTCATCCACGCCAAGCAGCGGCCCGAAGGCCTGGGTGACGCGGACAATGCCGGTGACATTGACGTCCATCTGATGCTGGAAATCCTCCAGCGGCACGTTGAGCATCGGACCGGCCACGGCGATGCCGGCATTGTTGACCAGCCCGTCCAGCGTGCGCCCGGCGAGCGCTGTGCGGACCGTCTCCGCAGCGGCCTGGACAGTGGCGGTGTCGGTGACATCCATGATCAGCGGCACAACGGCATCGCCCAGCTCGGCGGTCAGCCGTTCGGCATCGGCGGTCTTGCGCACGCCGGCAAAAACCCGCCAGCCCTCGGCAGCCAGCCGGGCTGCGCAGGCATGACCGATCCCGGTCGATGCGCCGGTCACGACGGCGGTGCGTTGCGGTGTCGGCATTGGACGTCTCCTCGTTTGCCCGCCTCAATCTAGGCCGCAGACACGGGAAATCCATCTTCGATTTGCCTTCTCAAAGAGCGTGTTGGACAGTTGCCGCATCGTGAGGGAGACGGGCATGAAAATATCGGGACTTGTTGTAGCGCCGGTGATGGCGCTGGGAATGGCCGCGGCGGCGCAGGCTGACGGGCGTCAGGCGCTGGTGGGCGGGACGCTGATCGACGGCTATGGCGGGCCGGTGGTCCACGACAGCGTCATCCTCGTCGAGGATGACCGCATCGTCGCGGTCGGCAACCAGGACAATACGGCCATTCCCGACGGCTACGAGGTGATCTCGACCGAAGGGATGACCGTCATGCCGGGCCTTTGGGAGATGCACGCCCATCTCATGCTGACCGGCCATTCCGACTATGATCACTGGGACCGGGTCTATATCGACCGGCTGGAAGACGAGATCATGCCCGCCTCGGCGGTGCAGCTCCTGCTGGCGGGCGTCACCTCGGCACGCGATCTGGGCGCGCCGCTGGAGCCGTCGATCTCGGTGCGTGACCGGATCAATGCCGGCGAGCTGCCCGGGCCGACACTCTACGTGTCCGGTCCCTTCATCCAGCACCAGCCCTATCCGGGCACGGAGGCTTTCCGCTGGGGCGTGGATTCCGTGGGCGATGCGCGTCAGCATGTGCGCGATCTCGCCGATGCCGGCGTCGATGTGATCAAGTTTGTCGATCAGGACCTTCTGGAACCCGACGAGGCGCGGGCGGTCGTTGAGGAGGCGCATGCCCGCGGCCTGCGCGTGGTCGGTCATTCCCACAGACCGGCGGAAATCCTGCGCGGCCTGGAGATCGGCATCGACAATTTCGAGCATACCGGCCTGACCACGGCACCGGAATATCCGCCGGAAGTGATGGCGGCGCTGCGCGACCGGACGGCGCGGGGCCGGGTCTCCGGCGGGCCCTTGTTCTGGACGCCGACGATCGAGGGGTTGTGGAACTACACCCGCACCCGGGAAAATGACGAGTTTCTCGACAGCGATTGCTGGCATCGCGGCCTGCGCGACGACACGATTGCCGATATCGAGGCCTCGATCCAGCATCCCGAGCGTCTGGAATATACCCAGCTAACGCCGCTGCGCGCGCCCACCCTGCGCCGAAAGTTCGAGCAATTGCGCGAGGCCGGCGTGGTGATGCTGCTGGGCACGGACAGCGGCATTCCGATGAAATTCCACTGCCAGTCGACCTGGAACGAGTTCGACGTCTGGACGCGCGAGCTGGACGTGCCGGTGATGGATGCGATCCGCTCCTCGACCTATTGGGCCGCCGTCTTCATGGGTGTGCAGGACCAGGTCGGCACGATTGCGCCGGGCATGATGGCGGACATCATCGCCGTCGACGGCGATCTCCTGACCTATCCGAGCCTGTTGCAGGACGTGGATTTCGTGATGAAGGCGGGCACGGTCTATGTCGAGGACGGGCAGGTCCATGAAGAGCGCCTGCCGGCACATCTGCGGATGGAATAGGGGGACACCGTACGGGTTGTTCGGAAGGGGCTCCGATGAGAACGATTCCGAACAACCCGCCGGAATGTCTGGATGTTGTCAGCGGTAAGCGCTGCACGCGTTGACCCTGACACTTTGCGGCCTATTGTGCTGCACAATTACTGACATACCGCTTCGACGGGGGCGTCGGACGCGGCTTATCCGGATAGTTATCGAAAGGCTGCCTCATGGCTTCCGACTGGTCTGATCCGCGTCCCATGTCGCCGCACCTGCAGGTCTGGCGCTGGCACGCGACGATGGCGTCGTCCATTCTCCACCGCGCAACCGGGATCGCCAATTATATCGGCGCCGTCGCCATTTCCGTCTGGATCATCCTGCTGGCCTTCGGGGCCGAGGGCTGGGTGGCTTTCCTGTTCGAGGGCTGGATGGCCTGGGTGACGCGCTTCGGCCTGATCCTCCTGACCTATTGCATCAGCTATCACTGGCTGAACGGGCTGCGCCACCTGGTCTGGGATTTCGGCAAGGGCTACGACCCGGCCGGTTCCAACCTGCGCTCCTACATCATCATCGTCGCGGCAGTCATTCCGACGGCCCTTCTCTGGCTGAACCTGGGAGCGTGAGCATGAGCGATTATCGTACGCCCGCCTCGAGAGTTCGCGGTCTCGGTGCATCCGGGCACGGCGCCGGCCACTGGATCGCGCACCGCGTCACCGCGATCGCGCTGTTCTTCCTCGCCCCCGTCTTCGTGTGGATGCTGGCCATGTCCGGCGCACCGGAGCCGCTGGCCACGCGCGCCTTCTTGGCCTCGCCGGCCGGCGCCATTGTCACCCTGCTGACGCTGACCGCCGGTCTCGCCCACATGCGCACCGGCATGCTGGACGTGATCGAGGACTATATCCACAAACCCTTCACCAAGACGCTGCTGGTGCTGGGCAACACTTTCATCGCGGCTGGGCTGTGGCTGATCACGGCCTTCGCCCTTCTCAAGCTCGCTCTGTAACGGACACGAAACACGATGGCCGAATACAACTGGATCGATCACACCTATGACGTCGTGGTCGTCGGCGCCGGCGGCTCGGGCCTCCGCGCTGCCCTGGGCGCCTCGCAGGCCGGTCTGAAGACTGCCTGCATCACCAAGGTCTTCCCGACCCGCTCGCACACCGTCGCGGCGCAGGGCGGTATCTCCGCCTCGCTGGGCAATATGGGCGAGGATGACTGGCGCTGGCACATGTACGACACCGTCAAAGGGTCGGACTGGCTGGGCGACCAGGACTCGATCGAGTATCTGTGCCGCAACGCGCCGGAAGCCGTGTACGAGCTGGAACACTGGGGCGTGCCCTTCTCGCGCACCGAGGACGGCAAGATCTATCAGCGCGCCTTCGGCGGCATGACGCGCAATTACGGCGAAGGCCCGGTGCAGCGCACCTGCGCCGCCGCCGACCGGACCGGCCACGCCATCCTGCACACGCTGTACGGCCAGTCCGTGCGCAACGAGACCGAGTTCTTCATCGAGTATTTCGCGCTCGACCTGATCATGGACGATGAGGGCGCCTGCCGCGGCATCACCGCCTGGAAGCTTGACGATGGCACGCTGCACCGTTTCCGCGCCCAGACCGTGATCCTGGCGACCGGCGGCTATGGCCGCGCCTATTTCTCGGCCACGTCCGCACACACTTGCACGGGCGACGGCAATGCCATGGTGCTGCGCGCCGGCCTGCCGCTGCAGGACATGGAATTCGTGCAATTCCACCCGACCGGCATTTATGGCGCCGGCTGCCTGATCACCGAGGGCGCCCGCGGCGAAGGCGGTTATCTGACGAATTCGGAAGGCGAGCGCTTCATGGAGCGCTATGCGCCGTCCGCCAAGGACCTGGCGTCCCGCGACGTCGTCTCGCGCTCGATGACGATGGAAATCCGCGAAGGCCGCGGTGTCGGGGCCGGCAAGGATCACATCCACCTGCACCTGGATCACCTCGATCCGGACATCCTGCACGAGCGTCTGCCGGGCATTTCCGAAAGCGCGCGCATCTTCGCCGGCGTCGATGTGACCAAGGAGCCGATCCCGGTGCTGCCGACCGTCCACTACAATATGGGCGGCATCCCGACGAATTATCATGGCGAGGTCCTCACCAAGGTGGGCGACGATCCCGATGCGGTCGTGCCGGGCCTGATGGCTGTCGGCGAAGCGGCCTGCGTGTCGGTGCACGGCGCCAACCGCCTGGGCTCCAACTCGCTGATCGACCTCGTGGTGTTCGGCCGCGCCGCCGGCCTGCGCGTCGGCGAGACGGTAACGGCGGGCGCAAGCCAGCCGGAGCTGAAGGCCACGGACGGCCAGATCTCGCTGGACCGCCTGGACCGGTACCGCAACGCCAAGGGCGGCACGCCGACGGCCAAGCTGCGCCTCGAAATGCAGCGCGCCATGCAGAATAATTGCGCGGTGTTCCGCACCGGCGAGGTCCTCAATGAGGGCGTCGAGGCGATCAAGCAGGTCTATACCGGTCTGCCGGACATCTCGGTCACCGACCGCACCATGATCTGGAATACGGATCTGATGGAAACCCTGGAGCTGGACAATCTGGTCAGCCAGGCCGCGGTGACGGTGAACGGGGCGGCCAATCGCGAGGAAAGCCGCGGCGCCCATGCCCGCGAGGACTTCCCGGACCGCAATGACGAGACCTGGATGAAGCACACGCTCGCCTGGTGCGACGACAAGGGCAATGTGAAGATCGACTACCGCCCGGTGCACACCTACACGATGTCCAACGACATCGCCTATATCGAGCCGAAGGCCCGGGTGTACTGATCGATGGCTGCGACCGCCGGATATTCGGGGACGCCCCTGCCGAAGAAGCTCGGTCTCAAGGACGGGCAGGCGGTGGCGTTTCTCGGCCTGCCGGCGGAGCTGGACGATCTGCGCTCGGCCGCCCTGTTCGCGCGTGAGCAGGACCGGGCGGAGGCCGGCGACGCACTCGATTTCGTGCACTATTTCACCAAGGTGCGCGCCGAGTTCGAAACCGATCTGCCGCGCTTGCGTGCGGCGATCCGGCCGGATGGCATGATCTGGGTCTCCTGGCCCAAGAAGGCGTCGAAAGTGGCGACCGACATGACCGAGGACGTGATCCGCGCCGTCGCCCTGCCGATCGATCTGGTCGATGTGAAAGTCTGTGCCGTCACCGACGTGTGGTCCGGCCTGAAACTGATGATTCCGCGCGACAAGCGCGCCGTGAACTGAACGAGGACCCTCATGGTTCAGCTGACACTTCCCCGCGGTTCCCAGCCCAAGAAGGGCAAGACCCACGCGGCACCGGATGGCGCCAAGAATACGCGCACCTTCCGCATCTACCGCTATGATCCGGAAGCGGGCGGCAATCCCACCTGGGACACCTACAAGGTGGACATGGACGATTGCGGGCCGATGGTTCTCGACGCGCTGATCTGGATCAAGAACAATGTCGACTCGACGCTGGCCTTCCGCCGGTCCTGCCGCGAGGGCGTGTGCGGCTCCTGCTCGATGAATATCGGCGGGCGCAACACCATCGCCTGCACCTCGGGCATCGACGAGTATAACGGCACGATCACCATCTCGCCGCTGCCCCACCAGCCGGTGGTGCGCGACCTGGTGCCCGACCTCACCGATTTCTACGCCCAGCACGCGGCCATCAAGCCCTATCTGAAGACCGATACGCCGGCGCCGGAAAAGGAATGGAAGCAGAGCCCGGAAGACCGCGAACAGCTGGACGGGCTCTATGAGTGCATCATGTGCGCCTCGTGCTCCACGGCCTGCCCGTCCTACTGGTGGAATGGCGACAAGTATTACGGCCCGGCCGCGCTGCTGCAGGCCTATCGCTGGCTGGCCGACAGCCGCGACGAGGCCAAGGGCGAACGGCTGGACGATCTCAACGACCCGTTCAAGCTCTATCGCTGCCACACCATCATGAACTGCGCCCAGGTCTGCCCGAAGGGTCTCAACCCGGCCAAGGCGATCGGCGAGATCAAGAAGATGATGGCCGAACGCGAAGGCTAGCCTCCGCATCCTCGCGAACAAAAGAAACCCCGCCGGTCCTGCCGGCGGGGTTTCTTGTGTCCCGTCCAAACTGTAACTGGCTGCCGCCGGGCGCTGCCTTTAGCGTGCAGCGAGCACGAGGGAGGACTGAATTCATGAAACCAATCCTGATGGCGGCAGGCCTGGCGGCGATGCTGGGCTTTCAAGCCCATGCCCATGCCCAGGACGAGGCCTTCTGGCTGCATCCCTATAATTATTTCGGGGACGAAACGGCCCTGACGGCCTCGGTCAATCTGGGCGATCTGGACGGGGATGGCGATCTGGACGGGTTCGCCGTCAATGGCCGTCACTGGATCCAGCAGGACGAGGTCTTTCTCAATAACGGCATGGGTTTCTTCCGCTCGGCCCGCGATGCCGGGCCGGACCGTGCGACCGGTTACGAGGCGGCGCTGGCCGATCTGGACGGGGATGGCGATCTGGACGCGGCCATTGCGCGCGACCTCCTGCCGATCCTCCTGCTCTTCAACGACGGTGAGGGCAATTTCGACGCGGCGCGTGAGATCGGTCCCGTCGCCCAGGCACGCAGCATCGCCGCGGCCGATCTGGATGGCGATGGCGACAGCGATCTCGTCCTGGTCCAGCGCGGCGAGGCCAATCGCTACTTCCTGAATGACGGCACCGGCGGCTTTGCCGATCCGGTCGAATTGCCCGGTGAATACCAGACCATCCAGGTCGCGATCGCCGATCTCGATGGAGACGGCCATGCCGACCTCGTCTTCTCCAACCGCGGCGGCGAGGGCGTGCCGGTTTATCGCGGCCAGCCGGGCGGCGGCTTCGCCGCGCCGGACATGCTGGGGGCGGCGCTGGAGATGGAGATCCGCGCGGTCGCCGTGGCGGACATCAATGGCGACGGGCATGCCGACATTCTCGCTGGCGGCATGGAAGCGCAAAGCGTGATCTTCGAGAATGACGGCATGGGCGGTTTCGGCACGATCCGGCGTTTCGGCTCGGACAGCGATGTGGTGTTCGGCCTCGACACCGCCGATTTCGACCATGACGGACGCCTCGACATCGCCATTGCCAATTCGGGCGTGACCAACCGGGTCTATCTCAACCGGCCGGACGGGTTCGAGACGATCGGGATCGGGGCCGACCCGGCCGACAGCTATAATCTCAGCGTCGGCGATCTCAATGCCGATGGCTGGGCAGACATCGTCTACGCCGTCTCGGAAGGCTCGAACTATACGGTGATCAACCGGTTCGACCGGTTATCGGGCGATTAGGCGGATGCTCTGGCAATTTCGGGGTGGGCGTACTATAATACCGGAGTGAGGACGAGCCTTTCGGCCCGCCCTCTTTCCTAGATCATGATGAAGACCCGGAAACGCACTAGCCAGGTGGTCCGGGTCTTTTTCATGTCCAGGGTGACGAAAAGCGGAAAAATCCACATATCACCACCTCCGGTTTGAGAGCGAGGCTGTTCGCCACAGCCGGGGCGGCCTATCCTCCCCGGGTGCGCCGCTGGCCCGGCGCTGCTGCTTCCGCTCTCAAAGCAGGAGCGGGCAGGCTAACATAAATACAATCAAAAGTCGTGTTTTTGCTTCTTGCGCCCAGGAGCGTGATCAGATGAAGTGGAAACCGGTTCACCGGTTCGATCACGCGACCGCTCAGAAGTCTGGAGCAGAAGCGATTCCGCAGGAAACGATTCTGCTCTACGACCGCCACGCCATCTGCTCGCAGATACCCCGGAACATCCGGGTCACCTGGGCATCGGTACCGTCATCCTTGCCGACGGTGATCGGCCGGCCGAATTGCAGGCGATACTTCGCGCGCCGCTTGTCCATCAGGCCCTGGAAGACGGTCATGTCCTTGAGCTCCTCATTCACCTGCGCCAGGGCGTAGTAGAGGACCGGCATGCGCTGGCGCACGGCGAGCGGCACCACGGGGGCGTTGAACTTGCGGGCGAGGCTGATTGCTGTCGGGTGCCAGGGCTTCTCCATGAGGCGCCATTTGGCCCAGCTCCATTCCGACATGCGGCCGGACGGAAAAATCACGATACAGCGGCCATCCTTGAAGGCCTCCATGGCCCGGCGCAGCACATCGCGGCTCTGCATGCGCGAGCGTTGGGTGTCGCGCCATTCCACCGGGATGATGCGCTCCTCCAGGCCGGGGCAGACCCGCAGGGCGTCGCGATTGGCAAAGTAGAGCATATCGGGACGGCGGGCCTTCAGCGCGTCCCACAGGGCGATCCCGTCGGCGATCCCGCCGGGATGATTGGCCACGACCACGCAGGCCCCCTCGGCAGGAACATGGTCCAGCCCGTCGGTGTGTACGGCCAGATCGAGATAGTCCGACGCCCAGTCGAGGCAGTCGCTGCCGGACAGGTCCGCGATGGCATCGGCCATGTAGACGGCACGGCGGTAACCCAGGAGCGGATAGCCGATCGCCTTGACGGCCGGCCAGAGCGGCGTGCCGATGAGGCGCGGTGCCCGCTCCTCGATCAGCGCATCGACGACATGGCGGGCATCTTCGGGAAGCGGAGAGTCGGGGCTGGATTCCATGATGTCACGAAAGCGCCGAACGCGATCCGGCGCAATGGAAAATGCCGTTCACATCCCAAAGGGTTAACGCGCTGTTTACGAATTGGCCCGGGGTTTGCGACGGTCGTGTCAGGGATTAACCCCTTGTTCACGAACGGGACACGCCATGACCGCAACCCTGACCCTGCCCGCCGGCAAGATGCGCAAGCTGGGCACGCGCCGCGCTCGCATCCAGGACGATGTGACGGCCGATTATCTGGCCATGGTGGTCAAGCCGGGTGACCGGACGATCCAGATCGGTGCAAGCGATCTGGGTGCGGTCTGCCTGCAGCGCGGGGCGCGGCACGAAATCGTGGCGCCGGTTGTTGCCATTGAGTCCCTGCAGGCGGTCTGCGAACGCCGCGGTATTTCCGCCGATGCGCTGCGGGGCGGGCTGGCGGCCCGCACGGACGCCGGGGAGCGCCCGATCGATGTTGCCATTTTCGGCGCCGAGACCGGTTTTCCGGCGATGGCCGCCAACTGGCGTCACGTGTCCTCCTCGATGCGCCAGGGCGGTGTGCTGATCCTCGTCGGGGCTGAGCGCGGTGCCGGTGCCCGTCTCGCCGATGCGCTGGCCATGGACGAGGCCTGGGTGCTGCAGGAGCGCCGCTGCGGCGATGCAGCCGTGTTCCGCAAGGCCATGCCGGTCGACAATGCGCGCACGATGAAATCCCTGTCGGCCGCGGGCCAGCCGCACCGGCGCGCCCGCGGCGTAAGCCGCTTCCCGCTGGCCGGCCTGTTCGACCGGATCCTGCGTCCGCGCCCCGTACGCTGACCGGCGAATTCAACCGCAATCCGGGCGCGGAAAATTCGCCCGGACGTTGATATGCGTTGTCGCAAAACTTTCACCGAACCTGAATGCAGCGGTCACGGACGCGGTCTAACCCGTTCCTCATGACCGCTCGTGACGCTGTTTCCGGCTTTGCCGCCCTGTCCCATCCCGTCCGCCTGGCCCTGTTCCGCACCCTGTGCGATCAGGCACCGCAGCGCGCGTCTGCGGGCGAGCTGGCGCATGGCTTCGACATTCCCCCCTCGACCATGACCGGACATCTCCAGACGCTGGAGCGGGCCGGTCTGATCAAGGCCGAGCGCCGCTCCCGCTTCATGCTCTATTCGCTGAACCCGGAAGGCACGCGCCGCCTGGTGCGCTACTTCGTTGACGAATGCTGTCATGGCCGCCCGGAACTGACGGGGACCGATGACGAGGCCGCTGCAGCAGCCGCGCTGATGGAAGCGTCCTGACGTCCGGCTGAAGCCCGGTCGTCAGCGCGTGTGAATTTCCCGGTCATCCGGCTCGGCCCAGCCGCCGCGACCGCCACCGGGGCCTCCGCCCTGGGCCCCGTCCGGACGCGGACCGCCGCGTCCGCGCCGGCCGCCATCGCCGCGCTGAGCATTCTCGCTACCGGCGCGCAGAAAACGCGCGCATTCCGGGCCGGCCTCGTCTGCTGCCAGGGGCATGATGGTGAAACCGGCAGCGCGTTGTTCTGCTGCGCTGATTGCCGTGTCGCCGAGCTGTGCAGCGAGCCCGGCTTCGACAGCGTCATCCAGCCGGTCGATGCCGTAGACGCGTTCGCGCGGATTATCGCGATAGACCGCTGCCCAGTAGGCGGCTTCGGCAAGGGCGTCCCCGTTTGCGACCTCGAACAGGGCCTCCGCCAGGCCGGCTTGCGCGGCGGGCCATCCGGCCTGTGCCGCGGCGGTCATTCGCTCGAAGCCTTCGGTCAGGAGATCATCGCGCAATACGGCAGGCGTTTCCTCCGACCGTGCGAGCCGGAAGGCGCTGTAGCCGGCAAGATACTCGGCAATCTCGAAGCCTTCACCGCGCGTGGCGACACAGCGCAGGACCGGCAGGGCGTCGGCGTAGCGGCCCTCGTCGACCAGGCGTGCGGCCTGCGTGAAACCGCCATCGCGGCCACCTCCCGCCGGGCTACCCGGCCCGCCGCTCATGGGGCCGCCGCGCGGCGGACGGTCTCCCGACGCGCAGGCAGCGAGCACGATCAGGGCGAGCGGGGCGAGGCGGGCGATGGGGGGCAAGGGCGCGTTCTCCGGTGGGACATCCGGATTGCTAACGCTGCCAGGTGTGCGAGTCCGTCGCGCGATGCGCACGCGGCAGACAGAAAAATCCCCGGCCTTCGACAGAAGACCGGGGATTTTCGTGGTGTGCCGGACGGATCAGAACGGCATGGAGTAGGAGAGTGTCGCGCCCTGGACGTCCAGATAGTCGCGATTCATCTCGGTCTGATAGGCGATGGACAGGGTCGAGCCATTGTTGAATTCGTGCTCGACGCCGAAGCTCGCCTCGATCCAGAACGTGTCGAGCGAGATATCGCCGGCAGTCCCGAAGCTGACCGATGGCGCGCTTGTGAAGGCGGCGCTGTAGTACTCGCTGCCGTCACCCAGTTCCTGGGCCACACCGAGATAGGCGATGGGGCGCCAGTTCGAGGCGCTCATCACGAAGGCCGTGCCGAGGCGGGCGATGAGGCTGTCGGTATCGCGGGCCGCGACATTGAGGCTGGCGGCGCCGGCCTGGGTGGTGAAGGCGTCGAAATCGAAGGATGCATATTCCAGGCTGGCCGTCGGGATGATCCGCATATCGGCATCCGCGCCGGAGAGATCATACTCGAACGTGATGCCGCCGCCGGTGCTGGACGCGTCGTGCTGGGCCGTCGAACCGGTGCCCATCCCGCCCAGATTGACGGCGCGGATGGCGTCGTTCTCGATCTCGGCAGTATTCACGAAGCCGGTGAGCGAGATGCGCTCGCCGCGATAGCTGGCAAAGGCCGAGACCTGCGCGGTTTCGGCATCCGTCCGGATCCGGCCCAGCGTGTCGGGTGAATCCGACTCGCTGTTTGCCAGACCCAGGGCGAGGCCGGCCGACCAGCCGGAGCCCAGGTTCGCTTCCACACCGAGCAGGGTGAAGTGACCATTGAGATCGGCTTCGCCCGTGCCGTAGATGAGTTCGGCCGTGCCGTGCAGCAGACCGATATCGCCGAAGAAGCGAACCCCGCTTTCGCGGTCCGCGCCGCCCTCCCCGACGCCCAGCACGCGCCGGAAGAGCGATTTGGCGCCGCCGAGCGACTGCGTGTCGGCAAAGCCGTTGATCTGGCGCTCGGCCGCGTTGAGGGCTGTGTTCAGTTCGCCAGCGCTGCCGCCGAACTGTCCGCCCAGCTGACCCATCAGGGCCGCATTCAGGGCCCCGACATGGGTGCGGGCCGTGCGGTCGAACATCACTGCTTCATACGGTGCCAGCGAGTCGAAGGCGCTGCTCAGTGTGCCGCCGCTGAGAAGGTCGAGCGGGCCGTAAAGGTCGGCCAGCGCGTCATAATCCGTGTCGCGGGCATCATCGAGCGCTGCCGCCAGATTGGCCTGGAAGTGGTTGGTGAAACTGGTCTGGGTGAAGAATTCCTGGGCCTCGAGCGAGAAGCTGGCCTGGCCGTTGGAATAGGTCACCACCGGGCGCAGCACGCCGGGCAGGTCGATCGTCTGGAATTCGCCGATCGTGGTGCCGATTACCGACAGGAAGATGCCGCCATCGCCGTAGCGGGGAAGGGCGCCACCCAGCGGGACGAAGCCGAGACCGCCGGCGAGCGAGGCATCGCCGCTGACGCGCAGCAGGTCGGTGTTGTTGGCATCGTATTCGATCACCAGCAGGCCGGCCGAGGACTGCACATAGTCACCGGCAATGCTCAGCGTGCCGGTATCGCCGATCGCGCCCGGATTGATCGTACCCGCGATGTTGAACAGCGTGCCGCGCTGGAAGGTGAGATTGCCCTGCAGCAGGTTCGGCTCGAACAGGGTGACCAGACCGGTGCCGGTCAGCTGGCCGCCCCACAGGACGAGCTCGCGCGACAGAAGGTGACCGTCGACATTCAGTCCGCCGGCAAAGACCTCGGTATTGATCAGCGAGAACATCTGGTAGCCGTCGGCGATGTCCAGCGCTGCATCGCTGCCGCGGATGGTCAGCTTGTCGATCTCGACATTCATGTCGAGGGTCGTGGTGCCGGCCGCATCGAGCGTGACCTCGAAGAACTGGGCCGGATTGTCGAACTCCGTACCGATGATGCCGTAGAAATTGTCGGGCACGAAGCCGGTCGAGCCCGGGCCGGTGAGCGGACCGTTGGCATTGATGCCGGCATTGAAGGGATTGCCGTCGGCATCACGCCAGCCGAGCATGTTGAACGCGTCGGCGACGCGTCCGCTGGCCATCATGTCCAGGAAGCTCCAGTTCTCGGGCATCCCCGTACCGGTGGCGTCGTCGCCGCCATCATATTCGCCGATATCCGTGTCGATGACATCGCCCCAGATGGGCCGGGTGCCGCCGACGCCTTCTTCCGGCGTACCGGGCAGACCGTTCACGATCTCGCCGTCGCGATAGACGAAATAGTTCGGGTCGAGCGTCTGGACCCAGTGGCTCGGATCGCTCCACACGCCGTCGCCGCCCACGGCGGAGACGTATTTGTAGGGATTGTTCTCGGAAATGAAGTCATGCACCGAGAACAGCGGGTTGTAGTAGCTCACATCGCCATAGGTCTGGCCCGAAGCGCTGAAGAAGCCGGGCAGGAAACCGCCGGACAGCACGCCGAGGATGAGCGGGTTGCCGAAGATGTTCATCGCCATCAGCGGGCCGCCGGAATCGCCGCCGCCTGTGCCGACTTCATTGTCGAGTGCGCCGCCGGGGAAATAGTCGATGCTCGGGCCGGGCAGGAGAACGGTGTCGCCGTCCAGGATCACGCCGGAGAAGCCGTCCCAGTCGGTACAGGTGATGGAGCCGCCATAGTTGAAGATCGGATCCGGGCCGCGCGTACACTCGCCGGTACGGCCGGGCAGATCGAAATCGGTCCAGTAGAGGAGCTGGTTGCCCGCGACAGAGGGGTCGCCGGCGCCGGCATTCTGGGCCAGGGCCTGGAAGAAGTCGCTCTGCGAGGCGAGCAGGCCGAGCATGTTCTCGCCGGCACGGCGCTTGCCATTGATGCTGCCTGTACCCGTGGAGCCTGGGTGGAAAGTGCCATAGCCGATCTGGTTGACCAGCACGCCCTCCTCCATGACCTCGTTGGGGATCGGGCTGAACAGCATGCCGTAGGTCGGCAGGGTGTAGAGGGGGTCCATCAGCGCCAGCATTGCCACGTCGGACGCCGGGAAACCGAACCCGTCAACGGCGCCGTCCGGATGCACGATCGTGTCGACAGCGAAGGTCAGGCCGTTGAGATTGTCGATGAACTGGGTGCCGGTGTCGAGCCAGTTGAAAAGGGCGTCGAACGTGTCCGGGCCGTAGGCGACGATCGGCACAAAACTGCCGCCGAACCCGTAGGCTTCCGAACTCAGGTCGTTGAAGCAGTGGGCGGCCGTCAGCACAGTCCGCGCATTCACCAGCGAGCCGGTGCAGTTGAAAAAGACCGAACCCGAGCTCTGGTCCCACAGATAGATCTGCACGACGCCATCCCAGCCGATGGCGAAGTCCTGGGACCCTTCGTCGCCGACATCGTCGCGATAGGGGATTGCACTGGCCGGGGCGATTGCCGTTGCGGCGCAGGCGGTTGCGAGTGCTACGGCAGAGGTGGTGGAGGTCATCAGCGACCGCCAGGACCGGGTGCTCTGTTCTGTCATGATACGTATCCCCTCAGGTTGATTCCGCGTGGCTTGCGCGTCGCCGTTCAGATTAGAAAACCGGACGCAAAACGCAACCAGCCTGTTTGCGCGCAGCCGTCGGCACGTGCCCGCCTCGACACGTCCGCCTGCACATACTAAGTCAGCGCCAGAACGGACGGCGGCAGACCGCCCGGCATCCATCCATCGGGAGTGAGATCATGACGCGTGAAATCCACCACTTCATCGACGGCAAGACCTTCAAAGGGTCGTCCGGCCAGTTCGGGGACGTGTTCAATCCGAATACGGGCGAGGTGCAGGCGCGCGTCCAGTTTGCCACGCCCGGCGAGGTCGCGAAGGCTGTCGAGACCGCCAAGGCCGCACAGATCGAGTGGGCCGCGATGAACCCGCAACGCCGCGCCCGCGTGCTGATGACCTACAAGTCCCTGGTCGAGGCGGAAATGGACGAGCTCGCCCATCTCCTCTCCTCCGAGCACGGCAAGGTGATCGCGGATGCCAAGGGCGACCTGATCCGCGGTCTGGAAGTGATCGAGTTCGCCTGCGGCGTGCCGCACCTGATGAAGGGCGAATACACCGAGAGCGCCGGCACGGGGATCGATGTCTATTCCATGCGCCAGCCGTTGGGCGTGGTCGCGGGCATCTCGCCGTTCAACTTCCCGGCCATGATCCCGATGTGGTTCATGGGCATGGCGCTGGCCACCGGCAATGCCATGATCCTCAAGCCGTCCGAGAAAGACCCGTCCGTGCCGGTACGCCTCGCCGAGCTGATGATCGAGGCCGGCCTGCCCGAAGGCGTGCTGCAGGTTGTCCATGGCGACAAGAGCGCCGTCGACGCACTGCTGCACAATGACGACATCAAGGCCGTGTCCTTCGTCGGCTCGTCGAACATCGCCCATTACATCGCCCGCACCTGCGCCGAGCAGGGCAAGCGCTTCCAGGCAATGGGCGGCGCCAAGAACCACGGCATCATCATGCCCGACGCCGACATGGACCAGGTCGTCACCGACTTCCTCGGTGCCGCCTTCGGCTCGGCCGGTGAACGCTGCATGGCGCTGCCGGTGGCCGTGCCGGTCGGCAAGGACACGGCCGACGAATTTGTCGGGCGTATCAGGGAAGAGGCCGCCAAGCTGCGCGTGGGCGTGTCGACGGACGGGGATGCTCACTACGGCCCGGTCGTCTCCTCGGCCCACCGGGCCTCGATCGAGAAATGGATCCAGACGGGTGTCGACGAGGGCGCCGAGCTGCTGCTCGACGGCCGCGGTTTCGAACTGCAGGGTCACGAGAAGGGCTTCTTTATCGGGCCGAGCCTGTTCGACCATGTGAAGCCGTCCATGACCTCCTATCAGGAAGAGATCTTCGGGCCGGTGCTGCAGGTCGTGCGCGCCGACAGTCTCGACGAGGCCGCACACCTGCCGTCTGAACACCAGTACGGCAATGGCGTGGCGATCTTCACCCGCAACGGTCTGGCCGCGCGCGAGTTTGCCAAGAAGGTGCAGGTCGGCATGGTTGGCATCAATGTGCCGATCCCGGTGCCGGTGGCCTACCACTCCTTCGGCGGCTGGAAGCGTTCGGCCTTCACCGACACCAACCAGTATGGCACGGACGGCATCCGCTTCTTCACCAAGATCAAGACGGTGACCCAGCGCTGGCCCACCGGCGATATCGGCGATCAGGCCTTTGTCATCCCGACGATGAACTGATCCGGCTTGCGCGGGCGCCGTCGTCAGGCGTCCGCGCAGCTCCTCGTGCGCAGCCAGTCAAGGGCTTCTTCGCGCGTGGTGAAATAGCCTGCCGAGTCCGGAAGTTCGCCGACATGGTCGCGCACACGCGCGAAATAGGTCTCTGTCCAGCGGGTCGGCCGCACATAGGCAACCGGCACGCTCGTGCCGATTGCCAGCAGGAAACCCTCGATCAATTCGCCGGAGAGAAGGGGAGAGACCTGGCGTTCGGTATCGGTGCTGTCGGCGAGGATGGCAGCGACTTCGCCAGCCTCGACCATTTCACGCACCCGTTCCGTTGCCCAGCCGGCCTCGCGTCGCGTCACATGCCCGTCCGACAGGATTTCCGCGAAACGCCCGTTCTCAATCAGGTTCACCCTGATCGTCATACCACTACACCCATACACATATTATTGTTCTCAAGTCTGGAGGTTACGAACGCGGTTCGCGTGTCTCCAGTATTTCAAAATTAGCCTCGCCGGATGGAACGGAAAGGTCCACACCGTTTCTTCGAACGGATAATCAAGGTTCCGTGAAAACAGGGCCTTGCGCGCAAGAACCGCCATCCGGCCTTGCCAAGCGTGCGCCGAAGCTCGACCATGTGAGCGACTGCAGCATACCGTTAACTGTAACTGGGAGTTGCCAGCCATGGCATCCTTCGATTTCCGCACCGTTCCGCACATTCATTCGGGCCCGGGCTCGGCCAGGCGGCTGGCCAGTATCGCCGCCCCGTTGATCGGTGCGCGAAAGCGGATTTTCCTGGTTACCGACAAGGGCGTACGTGCCCTGGGGCTGCTCGATACGGCCGTCGCGGGACTGGAGGAGGCCGGCCTCACGGTCGCGATCGATGACAGCGTCGTCGCCGACCCGCCGGAAGACCGGGTTCTCGCCACGGTTAATGCGGCGCGCGAATTCGGTGCGGAACTGGTGATCGGCTTCGGCGGCGGATCGTCGATGGATACCGCCAAGCTGGTCGCACTCCTTCTGGGCACAGACCAGCCCCTGGCCGACATGTATGGCGTCAACAAGGTGCGTGGCGGCCGCCTGCCGCTGATCCTGATCCCGACCACGGCGGGCACGGGCTCCGAAGTCACGCCGATCTCGGTGGTGACCGTGGGCGAGACGTCGAAGATGGGCGTCAACGATCCGGCGCTCTATGCCGATCTGGCCGTACTGGATGCCGCGCTGACCTATGGTCTGCCCCGCGCCGTGACGGCCGCGACCGGTATCGACGCCATGGTCCACTGCATCGAGGCCTATACCTCGAAGATCGAGAAGAACCCGATTTCCGATGCCCTGGCGCTGGCGGGTCTCAAGAAACTGCATGGCGCGATCGAGCGCGCCTGCACGGACGGTCAGGACACACGGGCCCGCGAGGACATGCTGCTGGGCGCCCTGCTGGCCGGGCAGGCTTTCGCCAATGCGCCCGTGGGCGCCGTGCATGCGCTGGCCTATCCGCTGGGCGGGATATTCCACGTGCCGCACGGGCTTTCCAACTCGCTAATGCTGCCGCCGGTGCTGCGCTACAATGCCGATGTCGCCGATCCGCTCTATGCCGAGATGTCGGCGCATATCGGCCTGAAAAATCCCGGCGCCGTGGCCCTGGTCGAGGAGATGGAGCGCATCGCGGACGCCGTGAAGATCGAGACGCGGCTGAGCCAGGTCGGTGTCAGCCACAATGATCTGCCGCGCCTCGCCGAGGATGCGATGAAGGTCCAGCGCCTGCTGGTCAATAATCCGCGCGAGATGACGCTCGATGCCGCCCGTGCCTGCTACGAGGCCGTGCTGTGATCGAGAAACGCGCCCGTAACGCCTATCCGCGCTTCCGGCCGATCCCGACGCGCTGGGCCGACAATGACATCTATGGTCACGTCAACAACGCGGCCTATTACGGCTTCTTCGACACGGCGGTGAACTGTTTCCTGATCGAGGAAGCCGGCCTGGATATCCATGGCGGCAGCATTATCGGCCTGGTCGTCGAGACCGGCTGCAATTATTTCGCGGCGCTGGCCTATCCGGAGACGGTGGAGGCGGGGGTGCGTGTGGCGCGGATCGGCAATTCTTCGGTGACCTACCAGATCGGTCTGTTCCGGGACGGCGAGGACGAGCCGGCGGCCCAGGGGCATTTCGTCCACGTCTATGTCGATCGGGAGACCCGCCGTCCGGTCAGCCTGCCCGAGGCCATGCGCCAGACTCTGGAGGCGATCCATGCGTGAGGTCGAACGCCCGGCCTGGCTGTGGGCAGCGATTGCGGCGACGCTGGTGCTGGGTGTGCTGGCGCTGGTGCGGCTCTGGCCGGCGGGCTGAGCCTTGCCCATTGACCTTCGCGGTCGCAGCACCCAAGCCTTGGCACCATGACAACGCCGCTCGATCTCTGGCGCCAGCGCGTGGACGCGGGCAGCCTGAACCCCGATCCCGACCAGGAACGGGCAGCGGCGGCGCTGAGCGCGCTCTCGGGCCGGCTCGAGGGTTGGAAGCCGGGGGCGAAGTCTCTGTTCGGCAAGACGAAACCGGCGCCCAGGGGGCTCTATCTCTGGGGCGGGGTCGGGCGCGGCAAGTCCATGCTGATGGACCTTTTCATCGAGACCGCGCCGGTGGCGTCCCGGCGCCGGGCCCACTTCCACGAATTCATGCAGGGCGCGCATGCCCGTATCAATCGCTGGCGCAGCCTGTCGAAGGCTGACCGGCGCCGCCAGCCGGAATATGTGAAGGGCGCGGGCGAGGACCCGATCCCGCCGGTGGCGCGCAGCCTGGCAAGCGAGGCCCGTCTTCTCGCCTTTGACGAGTTCCATGTCACCGATATTGCCGATGCCATGATCCTGGGCCGGCTGTTCGAACACCTGTTCGCTGAGGGCGTGGTGATTGTGGCGACCTCGAACCGGCATCCCGACGATCTCTATCGCGACGGCATCAATCGCCAGCTTTTCCTGCCCTTCATCGACCTGTTGAAGGACAGGCTCGACGTGATGGAGCTGGATGGCGGTGTCGACCACCGCCTGCGCCAGCTCGAGGCCGCGCCGGTCTATTACTGCCCGCTCGGCGCCGATGCCGATCACGCCATGGATATGGCCTGGGAGCGGCTGACCTCCGGGGCGACACCGCAACGCTGTACGCTGGACGTGCAGGGACGCGAACTGGTCGTCGAGCGCGAAGTGGCCGGCGTTGCGCGCTTCACCTTCCCGGAATTGTGTGCCCGGCCGCTGGGGGCGGGCGACTATCTCGCCATTGCCGGGCGGTTTCACACCGTCCTGCTCGACCGCGTGCCGAAACTCTCGCCGGACAAGCGCAATGAGGCCAAGCGCTTCGTGACGCTGATCGACGCGCTCTACGAGGCGCGGACCAAGCTGGTGATGAGTGCCGATGCCGAGCCGGACGATCTCTACCCGTCCGGCGACGGGGCGTTCGAGTTCGAACGCACGGCCTCGCGCCTGATGGAAATGCGCACGCATGAATACCTGGCGGCCGAGCGGGCCGGGGAGATAGCGGAATAAAGCGCGTGTTCCCGCTTTGCTTTTTTGATTCGAACGACAATTTTCTTGGTGCCAAGACGGATCTTATAAACATGTAACACATTGATAATATTGTTAAATATGAAAGTTGTGAGTGTTATATTTATAGTCTATAAGAATTATACTCGATGCAGCCCTATAGAAGCTTAACTTCATGATTTTGAAGCGAAACATATTGGCGCCTCGATAGACATTTATGGTGCATAAAAATGAAGCCGCTCCCTACACCTCCCGATGCCCGGGAAATCCTCAGCGCCATGATAAGCAAGAACCCGGAAGCGGCGATGTCGGTCATAACGGCTCGCCCGGAAGACCATAAGGGCCGCTATCTGCACTGGGAAAAGCTGAAGCGGCTTTCGCCACCGGATGGGCTGACGCCGGAGCAATACTGGGCGGTCACTAAATTCAGCCGGGAGAAAGCGCGACGGGAAGTGCCCCTCAGCCAGAAGGCCGGAAACGCCTTCTGGTTCACAGAGCCGCGCATTCTCGCTTCGGCGCTGCGTGATCTGGATATGACGAGTGGAGGATCGATCCTCACGCGTGGCCATGACCTTAACGCGGAGGATCAGAGGCGCTATCTCGCGCGCTCCCTTGTCGAGGAACCTTTCTCAAGTTCGGTTCTCGAGGGGGCCGCGACGACACGTCAGGCCGCACGCGAGATGATTGAATCCGGCAAAACGCCACGCACCCGTGACGAGCGCATGGTCCTCAACAACTACAACGCCTTGCGGTTCGTCAAATCGCTCAGTGACACGCCTCTGACGCCGGAGCTTATCCTGGAAGTCCATCATATCGTGACGGTCGGCACGCTCGACAATCCCGAAAAGTGCGGCGTCCTTCGCGATGATGGTGATGACATCACGGTACAGGACGAAATCACCGGTGACGTCCTGCACATCCCGCCAGACGCCGCCAGTCTGCCGGCGCGTCTGGAAGCGTTTTGTGCTTTCGCCAATGCGGATCACAGGGACGGCGAGTTCATCCATCCGATCCTCAAAGCGATCATCCTGCACTTCATGATCGGATACGATCACCCCTTTGTCGATGGCAACGGACGGACCGCCCGGGCCCTGTTCTACTGGTATGTTCTGAAGGCCGACTACTGGCTGCTCGAATATGTCTCGATCTCGAAAACCATCATGGAAGCTCCCGTTCAGTACGGGCGCGCCTATCTCGAAACCGAAAGCGATGATGGCGACCTGACCTATTTCCTGATCGACCAGGTCAACGTGCTCAAGCGGGCCGTCGCACAGCTCTTCGAGTATGCAGAGCGTCGCAAAACCCTTCTGGACCAGTTTGCGGGTGCGCTGAGGGATGAGAGCCTGAACCATCGTCAGACCTTTCTTCTGAACGACGCCGCACGCGGCAGGGTGAGGCAGATCACGATCGCGGAACACCAACGGCAGCACGGGGTTTCATACCTTACGGCGCGAGCCGATCTGGAAGACCTGGTGGAGCGGCGCCTGTTCAGGAAGAAAAAACAGGGACGGACCAGCCTCTATATTTCGGCGTCGGATCTCGTCCGGCGGCTCGGTGGGGAAGAGGCGCCCCAGCAATCGTGAGTTAAAAGGAGACGCCCATGTCCGGCTCGATCGGTCTCGACGAAACGCTGGCGGCCTATGTCCAGGCTGCCAATCCGCCCGAACACGCCGCGCTGGCCCGCTGCCGCCGGGAGACCGATGCGATGGGGGATATCTCGCGCATGCAGATCTCGCCCGAGCAGGGCGCCTTCATGCAGATGTGCGCGCGGCTGACGGATGCGAGGATTGCGGTCGAGGTCGGTGTGTTCACCGGCTATTCGGCGCTGGCGACCGCGCTCGTGATGAAAGAACGGCACGGGTCTGCGGCGCGCCTTTATGGCTGTGATAACTCCGAGGCATACACGGCGCCCGCGCGCCGCTATTTCGAGGAGGCCGGCGTGGACGATGTCATCGACCTGCGTATCGGCGAGGCCCGCGACACGCTCAAGGCCCTGAAGGGCGAGATCGGCAGCCGCGCCGACCTGATGTTCATCGACGCCGACAAGACCGGCTACGACGCCTATTACGAGGCCGGTCTCGACCTTCTGCGACCCGGCGGGCTGATCCTGTTCGACAACATGCTCTGGAATGGCGACGTCGCCGACCCGGACCGCGTCGCTGCCGATGCGGACACGGCCGCGCTGAAGGCGCTGGCGGACAAGGTGCGCGACGATGCCCGTGTGCACAGCGCCTTCACGGCCGTGGGCGACGGTATCCTGATGGCGACGAAGCAGTAGCGTTTTCAGCGAAAGCGGGTACCGGTTTCGCGGTTCGAAAATGCGATCATAAAAAGACCGGCACATTCAGAATCTTCTAGTCGGTGACCGCATCCCAGCCGAACTGCATCACCTGCGTGTCCGTCATGTCCGAGATGGTCGCCGTCAGCCGGTCGCCGTCCCGCGAATAGGTGATGCGCTGGGGGAAGTCGTGATCGGGATTCTCGAACTGCGCCCGGCCGTCCTCCCAGGAGACGAGGGCAAAACAGGTAGCCGGCGCACCGCCCGGCTGGGCGCAATAGACGGTCGCCGCCTCGCTGCCGGCCGGCGGGGTGTAGATGCGCATGTGCTCGAAGGCGACGGCGCGGCCGTCGGACACGGTGCGATTGGCACCGAGCATCAGGCCTCCCGCCGCATCGGTCCAGAATTCCTCGCTGACAGGGCCGTCTTCCGTGCTGCGCCAGTGGCCGGACAGCCAGCCGAGATCGGGCGTTTCGGCCAGGGCGGCCGAGGGTGAGAGCATAAAAGCAAGAGCGAGGACTTGCAGGCGTAAAGACATGAGGGTTCTCCGGGTTGGTCCGGCATGATTGACACCGGATTTCGCGGCCGTCTTGAATGATCCGGACAGGGGGCGTGCATGACAGAACCGGCCTATCGATTTCTCGCGCCGCCGGCCGCCCTGGCCGAGGTCTTCGCCGGCATCTGGTCGTTGCAGACGCTTGGGTCGGGTGAGGCGGAAACGATTGCGCCGGACGGGTGCTGCGAGATCATCCTGCACCGCACGACCCCGCCGCTCGAACGGACCGGCTCCGGCTGGGCACGCCAGCCGCCGGCCTTTCTCTACGGCCCCATGAGCCGGGCTCTGGTGCTGCGCCAGAAGGGCGAGATGGATGTGACGGGCCTGCGCCTGCATCCCTGGGCGGCGGGGGCACTGGGGCCGGCTCCCGGTCAATGGCGAAACCGGGCGGTCCCGCTCGCCGATATTCTCGGTGCTGCGTCACAGACCTTGCTGGATGCGGCCCGGTCGTGCGCGACGCTGGAGGCGTTCAGCGATGCGGCGGCCGCGATCCTGGAGCCCTCTCTGACTGTCCCGCCCCTGCAGGCGGATGTCCGTGATCATATCGAGGCGCTGGCCGGCGGCGAGGCGCGGGCGATTGACGATCTGGCAGCGCGGGCCGGCACCTCGCCGCGGACGATCCGGCGCCGGTTCCAGCGGGCGTGCGGCCTGACGGCCGGTGAAGTCATCCGCATCCAGCGTTTCGGCCGGGCGCGGGCCGCGATCAAGGCCGGTGCGGCCCTGTCGGATGCAGCGGCCGATGCAGGCTATGCCGACCAGGCGCACATGACGCGCGACTTCCGCCGTCTGGCGGGTGCCACGCCACGGCCCGTGCGCGACCCGGCCGTCTTCGACGTGTTCTACGCGGCCTCCCGGAAGTAGCGCGAAAAGTAACCTTGACGTTCCATCGCGTCACCTGTAGGTAACTTGTAACTTAGAGGTGACACGGAGAGGTCGATGACTGAAATTTCCAAACTGGTCCGGATGCGCAACCGTTGTCTGGGACTGGCCGCCGTCTCCTTCCTGGTCTGGCAGCTGATGCAGGGGCTGGAAGATATCCTGCCGCCGTCGACCGCGACGTTCGGCGTGGTGCTGATCGCCGGACTGGTCGGGATTGGCGGATTCATTGCGGCGATGGGGGTCTTCCTGGTCTATGCCGGCAAGGTGACCGAGACGCGGACCCAGGCCGTGATCGAGGACGAACTGTTCGCCCACAACCAGGCGCGGGCGGTGCGCTTTGGGTATATCGCGCTGATGGTTCTGGTCGCCGGCGGTTATGGTGCGTCGAGCTTTGTCGACATTCCGTCCGGCCACATGATCCGCGTTCTGATGGTGACTGGCGTGTGCGTGCCCATTTTCGCCTTCCTGTGGCTGGACCGGGCCTCCGGCGAGGAGGAGGGCGAATGACGGCGGACGGGCTGGAGAACCGGCTGCGCGAACTGCGGGCAAGGCACGGTCTCACTCAGGCCCAGCTGGCGGAAAAGGTCGGCGTGACGCGCAAGACCATCAACACGGTGGAGAACCGGGTCTTCGTGCCCTCGACTATTCTGGCGCTGAAACTGGCCGCCGCGCTGGAGGTGCCGGTCGAGGAGATTTTCTCGCTGGAACGGTGAGGCGAGCGGGCTCGCGGGGCAAGTGTGACGTTTTCGCCGCCTTGCCCAAGCCGCCGTGCAGCGCTAGACCGCTGGCCAGCACTGGAACATCCCGAAAGAGGAGCTCTCCCCATGGCCCGAAACAAGATTGCGCTGATCGGATCCGGCATGATCGGCGGCACGCTCGCCCATATCGCCGCGCGTGAGGAACTGGGCGATGTCGTCCTGTTTGACATTGCCGAAGGCGTTGCCAAGGGCAAGGCGCTGGACATTGCCGAGGCGAGCCCGGTTTTCGGCAAGGACAGCAAGCTGGCCGGTTCCGACGACTATGCCGCCATTGAAGGCGCCGATGTCTGCATCGTCACCGCCGGTGTGCCGCGCAAGCCGGGCATGAGCCGCGACGACCTCCTGGGCATCAATCTGAAAGTCATGAAGGCCGTCGGCGAAGGCATTGCCAAATACGCGCCGAACGCTTTCGTGATCTGCATCACCAACCCGCTCGACGCGATGGTCTGGGCGCTGCGTGAATTCTCCGGCCTGCCGCACAACAAGGTCGTCGGCATGGCCGGCGTGCTGGACTCGGCCCGCTTCCGCCACTTCCTGGCTGACGAGTTCGCCGTGTCCGTCGAAGACGTCACCGCCTTCGTGATGGGCGGCCATGGCGACACGATGGTGCCGCTGCTGCGCTATTCCACGATCGCCGGCATCCCGGTTCCGGACATGATCGAGATGGGCTGGTCGACCCAGGAGAAGATGGACGCCATCGTCGACCGCACCCGCAAGGGCGGCGGCGAAATCGTCGCGCTGCTGGGCACGGGCTCGGCCTTCTACGCACCGGCGGAAAGCGCCATCGACATGGCGGTCTCCTACCTGCGCGACAAGAAGCGCATCCTGCCCTGCGCAGCGCATCTGACCGGCCAGTTCGGCCAGAACGACCTCTATGTCGGCGTGCCGGTCGTGATCGGTGCCGGCGGTGTCGAGAAGATCGTCGAGATATCGCTCAATGAAGACGAGCAGGCGATGTTCGACAATTCGGTCGACGCCGTGAAGGGCCTCGTCGAGGCCTGCAAGGGCCTGGAGCCGTCGCTGGGCTGATCGCGTCCGCGACAGATTGATATGACAGAGCCGCCGGTCGTTTGGCCGGCGGCTTTTTCATGCCCGGAATACGCCCGGGATCAGAGCATGCCCGCAGTCAGCGGTCCGCCGGTATTCAGACGCATCAGCTCGAAGCCGAGAATGACGAAGAAGCTCTGCCAGGCGAAAGGCACCCACATCAGCACACCGGCGGGCCGGGAGCTGCGTCCGGCGACCCAGACGGCAAACACCGTGAACACCCACATGGCCAGCGCGGCGACAAAGCCGAGCGCGACGTCACGCGTCGAGAAGAACAGCCAGATCTGGGCCGGCAGTCCGATCAGGAAGAGCGCGATGAAACCGCTCGCCAGCCAGTGGATCATCCCGGCGCCGGCGCGCTGGTTGATCCACAGCGCGATGACCACAAAAGCGGGAATGAAGAGGCCGATCAGGTTGAGAAGCGTATAGCCGGGGGTCCAGTTCGGGGCGTTGAGTCCGGTCAGCCAGGCGAAGGCGCCGGTCGCATGGATCCAGCCCGACAATCCGCCGGCCAGGCTGGAGACGGCGATCAGGTAGACCAGCAATGTCACAATGCCTGGACTGCGCTTTCCGTCCATAGCCCCAAACTCGAACAACTACTCGCCGGACATAACCTGCAAACGGCACGCCAGTTGCCTGGACATTCCGGCCCCGTTCGCGCGGCATCCTAGCCCCGCCCCGTGACATTGTGGCGCTCTGGGCGGTCATAAAGAATGCGTGTATTCATCTGACGGATTTCCGGTTGACCGGATCGCGCCAAACCCGTCGACTCCGCCCATGACCCAGACCGTTCTTGAAACCGACCGTCTCATCCTGAGACAGCCCGATCTGTCGGACTTCGAACCCCTGTGCGAGCTGATGGGGGACGAGACTGTAACCCGTTTCATCGGCGGTGTGCAGGACCCGGCACAGGTCTGGCGATCCCTGTGCGGCATTGTCGGGCACTGGGAGTTGCGCGGCTACGGCTTCTTCAGCGTGATCGAGAAAGGGACCGGGACCTGGCTCGGCCGGGTCGGACCCTGGCATCCGCACGGCTGGCCGCAGCCGGAGATCGGCTGGTCGCTGAACCGGCACAGCTGGGGACGGGGCTATGCATCCGAGGCCGGCGCCGCCTGCATGGACTATGTGTTCGACCGCCTGGGCTGGCGCGATGTGGTGCATCTGATCGACAGCGACAACACACCCAGCCAGCGCGTGGCCGAGCGCCTGGGCTCGCGCAATCTGGGACGGCGGGTCGAAGTCGCCGGCTTCCCCGGCATGGAAGTCGATCTCTGGGGCCAGGACGCGGCCGACTGGCGGGCGCGTCCGCAATCATGATCTGACGCAGGAGCGTGGCATGGAAATCAAGCGCATTCTCACCGTGATCGAGGGCAGCGAGCAGGATGAACCGCTGCTGCGCCAGGCCCTGGCACTGGCCATCCGCCATGATGCGCGGCTGGACGCTCTGTTCGTCCGGCGCAATGCGGCGTCCGGCGGCGATTTTCTCGGCGATACCTTCTCCACCTACGGCATGGAGACCGTGCTGGAAGCGCTGGACGATGCGGCGGCGGAGGCCAGCGTGCGGGCGCACGAGGCCTTTGAGCGGGTTGCCGACGATGCTCCGGCCAACCGGCTGGGGCGTCTTGCCGAGTTTGTCGGCCTGCCCGAAGCGGCGCTGGCGCAGGAAGGCCGGCTGAGCGACCTGGTAGTCATGGCCCTGCCGGACGGCGACAGCGCCCGCCATCAATTGAGCGCCATCAAGATTGCCGCCTGCGAGAGCGGCCGGCCGCTGCTGCTCCTGCCGGCCGGACGGGCGCCGGAGGCGGCGCTGGACAAGGCGATGATCGCCTGGGACGGTTCGCTGGAAGCTTCGCGCGCCGTGGCGGGGTCGCTGCCTCTGCTCGAGATGGCCTCATCGGTGAAGGCAGTTCATGCCGGCACCGATCATGAGGACGCGGCCCAGCTGTCGCGTCTGGCGAATTATCTCGACCGGCACGGTGTCACCGCCTCGACCGAAACGCTGGCTCTGGACCATCGCTCGACCGCGCGCACGCTGATCGAGGCGGCCAGCGCTGCGGACATCGACTTCCTGGTGATGGGCGGTTTCGGCGCGCCGGGCTGGCAGTATGCGCTGGGGCGCGACGACACGACGGCGCTGCTGAAGGGCACCGACTTCGCCATTCTCATGGTGCACTGAGCGGGATCAGTACCAGCCCGCTTCGCGCAATCTGGGAGCATAGGTGCGGCTGACAGGCACCTCGACGCCATTGGCCAGTGTCAGCGTCGCCCGGCCGTCGCCGCGGCTGACCCGTTCCACCGCGTTGCGGGCCACCCACCAGGAGCGGTGCGTACGGGCGCCGTCCAGCGTCTCGACGGCGGCAATGGCATCGCCCAGCCGCATCAGGATCAGACCGTCGCCTGCCTCGGTGTGCACGCGCAGATAATGGTCCTCGGCCTGCAGGGCCAGAAGGCGTGACCGGCGCAGATGTGGCGGCAGTTTATCCAGGAGCGCCGGGCCGGGTGCGGCTGTGCCGGTATCCGTGCCTTCGCCCTGGCCCTCTCTGGCCCGCTCCAGATAAACCGAGACCAGGGTGACGGCGACCGACACCACCCAGACCATGAAATAGACCATGGGAAGCTGGATGATCCGGAAGGCCGGCCCCATCACCGCTTGCAGGATAATGACGGCGGTGCTGACCGGGATGGCGACGAGTGTCGCCAGGACGAGGCTTAAAAGAAGCGGTGTCAGATCCGGATAGAGCCGCGCCAGCCAGGCGGTGAAGACCTGCCCGCTGATCCAGCCGATCGCCATCAGACCGGTCCAGTAAAGCCAGACCCCCGGGACGCCGAGATTGTGGCTGTCATAGGGGCCTAGGATCGACATCAGCGTGCCGACGGCGAGGATGGCGCCGACGGTCGGCAGGGTCTTGCGGATCTGTTCAGTCGAAATCATGCCGGTCATTCACGAAGCGCGAATGAACACCTAGCGCAATTCGCGCAGCCCGGCAGCCCGTTTGCGCAATCCGTGTTTCGCGGCGTCCGGCGGCGCGCCATCCCTGTTCGTGACACCGGCACAGGAGCCGGACCAACAGGGAGACACGCATGATCACGATTTCCACGCTCGTACTGGCCGCAGCGACGGCGCTCACGGCCGCCCAGGACGGCGAGGCCGAACTGACGGTTTCCGTGACCGGTATCCAGCAGGCCGGCGGACAGCTGGTCGTCGGGCTCTTCGCCTCCTCCGAGGACTGGGAGGCCGGCCGTTCGGCTGCGGGCCAGTTTGTGCCGGTCGACGGCGACAGCGTCAGTTTCACCTTCGATGAACTGCCGGCCGGCACCTATGGCATCAAGCTCTATCACGATGTCGACGGCGACGGTGAGATGGATACCAATCTGATGGGCATCCCGACCGAACCCTTCGCCTTCTCCAACAATGCCCGCGGCCGCTTCGGCCCGGCCAGCTGGGATGATGCCGTCTTCACGATCGAGCCGGGCAGCAACGCCCACGCTCTGGATCTGCGCTAGGGAGGCCGACATGCAGACAAGCCGCAGGGAAATGCTGTCCATGCTGGCCGCCGCGGGCGGCGCCGCGGGCCTGTCGGGACCGGCCTTCGGCCTCCTGTCGACCGATCCGGTCCTGGCCGCCTTCGAGGCGGCCGCGGCCAATGATCCGTGGACGCTGGGCATGGCCGACGCTCCGGCCGAAGGCCGTGATGCCGTGGCCGAGCGCCTGCACGGCCGTCTGCCCTCCGGCCTGTCCGGCGTTCTGCACCGCAACGGTCCGGCACGCTTCACCCGTAATGACTGGCGCTATCGCCACTGGTTCGACGGTGACGGCATGGTCCATGCCTGGCGGCTGACGCCGGGCGAGCCCGTCACCCACCAGGCCCGCTTCGTGGAAACGCGCAAATGGTTGGCGGAAGAGGATGCCGGCCGCTTCCTGATGCCGACTTTCGGATCGGTGCCGCCGGACAGCCAGGGCATGCGCGGTCCGGACTACATGAATGCGGCAAACACGTCGGTGATGATGATCGACGGGGCGCTGATGGCGCTGTGGGAAGGCGGTTCGGCCTGGGAGCTCGATCCGGACACGCTGGAATCCCGTGGTGCGAAGATCTGGGGCGAAGGCCTGGCCGGCCTTCCTTTCTCGGCCCATCCGAAGGTCGATCCGGACGGGACGATCTGGAATTTCGGCCAGGCGCCGATGCAGGACGCGCTGGTGCTCTGGCATATCGGCGCCGACGGGCAATTGCGCCGCGCCGACATGGTCGGCGATGTGCCGGGCGGCATGATCCACGACTTCGCCGTCACCGACCGTTCGCTGGTCTTCCTGGTCGGCAATCTGATGTGGGACCGCGCGCGCCTGCCCTATCTGGACAGTTTCGCCTGGGATGACAGCCGGGCGATGCGCGTCGTCGCCATCGACAAGGCCGACTGGTCGCAGCGCCGTGTGTGGGATCTGCCGCCGGGCTTCCTGTTCCATATCGGCGGTGCCTGGGAAGAGGCCGATGGCACGATCCGTGTCGATGCGGCCCTGTCCGACAATGCCCGCTTTGCCACCGAGGGCGCCCGCGACGCCATGCGCGGCCATGTTCGCCCGGAGACGGACAGCACCAGCCGTATGCGGCTGATCACGCTGCGGCCCGGCGGCCGGTTCGAACAGGCCGAATTCGCCGACAGTTATGCCGAGTTCCCGCAGATCGATCCACGCTTTACCGGTCTTGAGCGCCGTTTCACCTGGCATGTCGGCTGGTCGGACAACCAGCTGCGCGGCGCCTCGCAACTGGTGCGCCGCGACCTGGCGTCCGGCGAGACCCGCCGTTTCGACTTCGGCGATGACATCGTCGTCGAGGAACCGCTCTTCATTCCGGCGAGCGACCGTGCACAGGAAGGCGCGGGCTGGCTGGTCCATACCGCGCTGAACAAGCGGGCCCGGGCGAGCGAGCTGCACGTCTTCGACGCCCGGCGCGTCGATGACGGGCCGGTGGGCAGCTGGCGTCTGCCCTATGCCAATCCGTACGGCTTCCACGGCTGCTGGCGTTCGCTCTAGGAGGCGGTGATGGATCTCGGCGCCTTTGCCGCCGCACCGGCGGTGATCCAGCTGCACGCGATCTGCGCCACCGGGGCGCTCGTGCTCGGGGCGGTGCAGCTGGCCGGGGCCAAGGGCACGCTGCCGCACCGGACGCTGGGCGTGGTCTGGGCGGGACTGATGGCGGTTACTGCGGTGTCAGCCCTCTTCATCCACGAGATCAATGAGGGCGGGTTCTCGCCCATCCACCTCTTCATCCCGCTCACCCTGTTCGGGCTGGTCGGGCTGGCGCGTTCGATCCAGACGCGCCGGTGGCGCCGGCACCGGACTATCGTGATAAGTCTCTATTTCGGCGCGCTGATCATTCCCGGCCTGTTCACCTTCGTGCCCGGCCGGCTGATGCACGACATGTTTCTGGCCGGTCCGGCCGGGTGAGCGATTGACGGGGCGCGGCTGGCTTGCCACCTTCGCGTGCAGCCAGCGGAGCCTCCCATGAAACGCGTCCTGTCCTGTCTTGCCGTGCTCGTCCTGAGCGCCGTGTCCACCCCCGCCTTCGCCCAGCGCACCGTCATGGTCGAGGTGTGCAACGAGACCGGGTTCCGTGTCGCAACGGCCGCGGCCTACCGGACCGGGCCCACGCAGGACCGGACGCTGCAGACCTGGTTCCTGGTCGATCCCGGCGAATGCCTGGATGGCGGGCTGAACGGGGTGATGGGCGACAGCATCGATCTGCATGTGATGTCGGGCGAGTGGTTCTGGCCACGCGGCGAGGGCGATGCGGTGTGGTGCGTGCCCGCCTCGTCGTCGACATCGCTCGCAACCGCAGAGCCCTGTACTTCCGGGCGTGTGCCGCGCGCTTTCCGGTCGACGCCGATCGAGATTACCGGTCAGCGTGGTCCCGGCGGCCGCAATGTCGGGCGCGTACATTGGCGCATTGCGTGTGACGGACTGGCCGCGGAGGACGCAACCCTGTGTCCGGGCGCGCCGGTCGACGACCAGGGTCTGGCCCGGCCGGTCCGGACGCTGGAAGTGTGCAACCTTATTTCCCGCGATATCGAGATCGCCGTGCTGGATGCCATGCCGGACGGGAATTTCGCACTGGACGGCCTGCATACCGTGCCGGCGGAGGAATGCGCGGATGTCTATCGCGGCTTCCCGCAAACCGACACGCTGATGGTGGCCGAGATCGGTGTCTATCACGGCCGCCAGGAGGGGCAGTTCTGCCTGCCGCTTCCCGATGACGGGGTCGAGCGCATGACCTCGGACCAGTGCGCCGACGGCGAGGCGCCGGTCGGTTTCAGCGTGCACGGTTTCGGAGAACGAACGGCGCGCTATACCGCCTATATCGGCCGCTGAGCGGGCCGGTATTCGCGCCTCGGGCGTAGTCGCTTGCGGGGCGTGTCCGGCTTGGGCATGGTCCGTCCGACAGGATTTCCGGGGGGAAAGATGAACAGCGCCGGCGGAGCCGCCAATGCGGAACGCTTCATGCCCGACTGGCTGGTCGGCGGTCTCCTGCGCCTGGCGCTGGTGCCGGGCCTGTGGCTGTGGGGGCGTGCGCACGCCGCTGCCTGGCCCGGGGTCGACCCGGCCCTGATCCATGCCGCCGAAGTCTGGTCGGTTCCGGTTGTCTCCGCCGCACACCTGGCCCAGATCGCCGTCTGGGGGACGCAGATCTGCGCCGGTCTGCTGCTGATCGGCTTCCTGACGCGCCTGGCGGGATTGATCCTGCTGGCAGCCGCCGGCGTCTATGCCGCGTGGATCGCGCCAGAGGCCTGGCCGGCGACGGCCGTCTTTGCGGCGGCGGCCTTCTACCTGTTTGCCCGGGGCGGCGGGGCTCTGTCGGTCGACGGGGCCATCGTGGCGACGACACGCTAGAGCAACACCATTGAAGCCGGACTGGCCTTTCGAACAGCAGAGCCGGCCCACACTTCTGCGGAAAGCATCCGCATTCATAACTTATGCGTGCGAGGTGTGTGGTAAGCCATGGCTAACCCAGCGCCCGCTAGACCTTGTTCTGCATTTGAATCAAAGGCCCCGCAAATCCTTCGGAGTTTCGTGAAGCATGCTGGCTAGCATCAGGATGTTTCCGTACCGCTCTTTCGAGCCTTGGGAGAACTGCAGGACAGGTCGCCGCCATGGATGTCGAAACGATGAAACGCCTGAAGACCGCGCTCGCCGGGCGTGCTTCGGTCGATATCGGGCACTTCCAGTGGATCAATCTCGATATGGTTCGCGCCGAAGCCGCCGAACAATGGGACAGTCTGCGCGACAAGATCTACGGTGCTGCAGCGCATTTCATCGAGAAACGCCTCGGGCCGAATGATGTGATGGTGCGTTGCCAGGGCGGCTTCATACTTATCTTTGCCGATTATGCCGGCGCCGATGCGGTCGCCCACACCGAAGCGATCTCGCAGGAGCTGAACTGCTTCTTCCTCGGCGACCGCATCCTGCAAAGGCTGGAAATTTCCTCGAAAAGCCAGACCGTCTCGATGGCCGAGCTGGCGGACATGGTCGCGTCGGGCGCGGCCGAGGATAGCCAGGCCGCCGCCGGGGCCCGCCGCAAACCGGTCCGCAAGGACACAAAGACATTGAAGAGTGTCGGCCACTGGCAGGCGCTCAAGCACGAGAAGACTGCCGGGACTGCTGTCTCCTCATCGACCGGTCACTGGCGGGGCGATCTGGCTGGGCTTGACGGGGACGCTCCGGATGATTCCATTTTGGCGCTCTCGGGCGCCGATCCCGCCGACTTCGATGTTGCCGCCAAGCGGTGGTCGCATTCGACCGCCGATCTCTTCTCCGACCTCGACAAGACCTGGGATGACATCGTCTTCATGCCGTCCTGGGATGTGCGCTTCGGTTATATCACCGCCAATTTCTGTCTGGCCCGCCGCAAGTATCATGGCCGCATGCTGTTCGGGCGCGATACGCTGCTGGGCAATGCGGCGCCGGACTTGCACCGGCTGCTCGACCATTCCGTCGCGATCGCCGCCCAGCGCGGCTTCATGCGGCGCTATGCCGAAGGGATGAAGTGCGCCATCGCCATCCCGGTCAATTACGACACGATTATCGGTCCGTCCGACCGGGTGCGCTATTTCTCCATCCTGCAATGCATGCCCCAGAAGGTTCGCAAGTATTTCTACCTGCGGGTCGACAACATCCCCGACGGTGCGCCCCAGGGCCAGATGGAGGAATTGTTCCGTGCCATGCGCTGCTTCGGCTCGAACATCCTCGCCAAGATCCCCGTCGGGACCATCCAGCTCAGCCGTTTCGAGAATTGCGGCATTACCCTGTTTTCCTCCGAGCTGCCGGCGCCGGATGCGACGGGACATATCAAGGAAAACGTGCTCAAGCAGTTGACCGCCGAGGCGGTGTCGATCGAGCGCTTCGGTGCCCGCGGCTGTCTGACCAATGTGGCGACGTTCGAACAGCTCGACGCCGGCCTGAATGCCGGCTTCCAGGTGTTCATCGGCGATGCGGTCGGCGAGGCCTCGACCCTGCCGGTGCCGTTGCAGCCCTGCCTGCTCGACGATCTGCGCGACCGGGCCAGCGACGCCGCCTGACGCGGCTTGCGCAGGCTTACCGATTGGCAAGACCTTGCAGACTAGCCTTGCGGCGCGGGATCGGGTCCCCGGGGAAGCGCTGCCATGTCGCCGGAACTCAAGAACAAGCTGAAGAGCGTGCTGGCGGGGCGCAGCTCCGTCGATATGGGGCAATTCCAGTTCCTCAATCTCGACCGGGTGCGCGACGAGGCCGGCGAGGACTGGCCACGCCTGCGCGACAAGATCTACGAGGTCGCGGCCCACTTCATCGAGAAACGCATCGATGCGGCCGATGTCGTGATCCGCTGCCGCGGCGGTTTCATGATCGTGTTCGCGACCCTCGATCCGGCGGCGGCCGAGGCCCAGGTCACCGGCATCGCCGCCGAGCTGGAGCGCTTCTTCCTCGGCGACCGGCGGCTGGAGATGATTGAACTCGTCGCCGATGCGCGCAGCGTGACCACGGCCGAACTGCTGGAGATTGTCGCCCAGGCGCAGGAAGAGTCCCGTGCGGCTGCGGAGCCGGCGCCGGAGGACAAGGCCGGGGCCGCGCGAGAGACGGCGCCGCGCTGGCAGGCCGTCGAGGCGGGTACGAAGAAATCCGCCGGTGCCGCTGTCCGGCCCGCGCCTTCGGCCGCCGGTGGGCTACCCTGGGACAGTATCGTCTTCCGGCCGGTCTGGGATGCTAGGCGCGGCGCGCTGATCCACAATGTCTGCATCGCCCGCCGGTCGGTGAACGGGTTTGCGGTCCACGGGCGCGACACGCTGATGGGACGCGACGAGCCGGAATTGCATCACATGCTGGACATGGCCGTCGCCCGCGCCGCCCAGCGCGGCTTCCAGAAGGCCCGGGCGGCCGGCGGTCCCTGCGCCGTGGTGGTCCCGGTCCACCATGCCACGCTGGTGACGGTGTCGCGGCGTCTGGACTATATCGGCGTGCTGCAGTCGGTTCCTGAACCGATGCGCCGCTTTTTCCGGCTGCGGATCGAGGGCGTGCCTGCCGGCGCGCCGATCGGCCGCACCCAGGAAATCTTCCGCTCGCTGAAACCGCTGGCCGCCGAACGGATGGTCAAACTGCCATTCGGCGATATCGATCTGCAGCGCTTCGAAGGCTGCGGGGTCGGTGTATTCGATGCGGATACGCCATCGCGCATCAATGAGGGCGGACCCGACGAGACGCAGGTCGCGGCGCTGACCGACTGGACCGCCTCGGCCCAGGCCATGAAGGCGGAAACGGCGCTGGCCGAAGTCGAAAACGCGGGTTTCCTGCAGGTCGCGATTGCAGCGGGCGTGCGGTATTTCTCCGGCGCCGCGATTGCTCCGGATGCGGAATTGCCCTGCTCGCCCATGGCGCTGCCGCTGTCCCGGATCGTCGAAAACGCCGGCAGTCCGGACCGCCGTCCGGCCTAGTCCGGCGCGGCGCAGGCGAATGCGTTGCGCTTGGCCGGGCCAGTGTTATAAGGCGGGTCCTGTCTGGCCATTTCTTCGCTTTTATCCTCCCGCGAGGCCCCATCTATGAATATTCATGAACATCAGGCGAAAGCCGTCCTGAAGACCTTCGGTGCACCGGTTGCCGAGGGCGTTGCCATCTTCTCCGCCGACGAGGCCGCAGCTGCGGCCGACAAACTGCCCGGACCGCTCTGGGTGGTGAAGTCGCAGATCCATGCCGGCGGTCGCGGCAAGGGCAAGTTCAAGGAACTTGGCCCGGATGCCAAAGGCGGCGTGCGCCTGGCCTTCTCCAAGGACGAGGTGATCGCCCACGCCAGGGAAATGCTCGGCAATACGCTGGTGACGCACCAGACGGGCCCCGAGGGCAAGCAAGTCAACCGCCTCTACATCGAGGACGGTGCCGATATCTCCCGCGAACTGTACTGCTCGCTGCTGGTGAACCGCGAGACCGGCAAGGTCGCTTTCGTGGTGTCCACCGAGGGCGGCATGGATATCGAGCAGGTCGCGCACGACACGCCGGAAAAGATCCACACGATCGACATCGATCCGGAATATGGTGTCACCCAGGGCGATGCCGTGAAGATCGCCGAAGCGCTGCACCTGCATGACGTCGCCCGCGACGACATGATGGAACTGGCCCCGACACTCTACAAGGCCTTCACCGAGAAGGACATGTCGCTGCTCGAGATCAACCCGCTGATCGTGATGGAAAACCATCACCTGCGCGTGCTCGACGCCAAGGTCTCCTTCGACGGCAATGCGCTGTTCCGTCATCCGGACATCATGGAACTGCGCGACACCACCGAAGAGGACGCCAAGGAAATCGAGGCCTCCAAGTACGACCTCGCCTATGTGGCGCTGGACGGCAATATCGGCTGCATGGTCAACGGCGCGGGCCTGGCCATGGCGACGATGGACATCATCAAGCTCTACGGCGCCGAGCCGGCGAACTTCCTCGATGTCGGGGGCGGCGCGTCCAAGGAGAAGGTCACCGCGGCCTTCAAGATCATCACCGCCGACAAGAATGTGAAGGGCATCCTGGTCAACATCTTCGGCGGCATCATGCGCTGCGACGTGATCGCGGAAGGCGTGGTTGCGGCCGTCAAGGAGGTGGGCCTTCAGGTGCCGCTGGTCGTGCGCCTGGAAGGCACGAATGTCGAAAAGGGCAAGCAGATCATCAATGAAAGCGGTCTCAACGTGATCGCCGCCGACGATCTCGACGACGCCGCCCAGAAGATTGTCGCCGCCGTGAAGGAGGCCGAATAATGTCGATCATCGTCGATAAGAACACCAAGGTCATCGTCCAGGGCCTGACCGGCAAGACGGGCACCTTCCACACCGAACAGGCGCTGCAATACTACGGCACGCAGATGGTCGCCGGCGTGCACCCGAAGAAGGGCGGCGAAAGCTGGACCTCGGGTCTCGACGCCTCCGCCGAACTGCCGATCTTCGCCACTGTGGGCGAGGCCAAGGAAGCCACCGGCGCCGACGCGTCCGTGATCTATGTGCCGCCGGCCGGTGCCGGTGCCGCGATCATCGAGGCGATCGATGCTGAAATCCCGTTCATCGTCTGCATCACCGAAGGCATTCCGGTGATGGACATGGTCAAGGTCAAGGCGAAGCTGGACAAGTCCAAGTCGATGCTGCTGGGTCCGAACTGCCCGGGCATCCTGACGCCGGAAGAGTGCAAGATCGGCATCATGCCGGGCCAGATCTTCAAGAAGGGTTCGGTGGGCGTCGTCTCGCGTTCGGGCACGCTGACCTATGAAGCCGTGTTCCAGACCTCCCAGGTCGGCCTCGGCCAGACCACGGCGGTGGGTATCGGTGGCGACCCGGTGAAGGGCACCGAATTCATCGACGTGCTGGAGAAATTCCTGGCCGACGACGAGACCCAGTCGATCATCATGATCGGCGAGATCGGCGGTTCTGCCGAGGAAGACGCCGCGCAATTCCTGGCCGACGAAGCCAAGAAGGGCCGCAAGAAGCCGACCGTCGGCTTCATCGCCGGCCGCACGGCGCCTCCGGGCCGCACGATGGGCCATGCCGGTGCCATCGTCTCCGGCGGCAAGGGCGGTGCGGAAGACAAGATCGCGGCCATGGAAGCGGCCGGCATCAAGGTCTCCCCGTCCCCGGCCCGCCTCGGCACCACGCTGGCGGAGCTGCTGAAGGGCTAGGCTCTCTCAGCAACGACACCGAAAACAAGCCGCGCTCCGGGTCTCCGGGGCGCGGTTTTTCGCTTTTCGCAGAGTCGCTTAGCTCAGTACAAAATTTGCGCACGCATATACGAAATTTTGAGGTGGCGAAATCTATGGGTGAGGCGTAGAATCTCAGTGTTGGCTAGTGATTTGGGATGTCTGCGGAAAGGGTGGCAGGCAGGTCTTGTTCTCACTCAGGGGTGGAAATGCCAACTCGGGAATCTTAGATGATCCTTTACGATTCTCGTTCGAACTAGAGGGATTAGAATTTGGAGCACCGTCATGGCTGAACGTAAATCGGTTGCTAGCCCGGCGCCGTCGAGACCGGAACTTGAGAGCCTTCTTGAGGATGCGCGAGCTCGTAAGATCACGGATGATGAACTTCGAGAGCAGCGCGCGAGTTTTGCGTTTGGGAATGCGCCTGCAGGTTCCACAATCACAAAAGAGTCTGCTCGCAACGCTTCGCGCACGGTTAGATTGATTCCCGTGTAAGAATCGATAACTATCGGGACCCGCTACAAGCGGGTCCTTTTTTATGATTGTCACCGAGCATCAAGATTCAGATTTTTATCAAGCTCTTACCGAGCGAAATCTACTTCGACAGTATGATTTGCTTACGAATTTTATTGAAATAGGTATTCGCCAAGGGCCGACCGCCATAGACAAATATATGCTCTGGTCTCTAAATCATGCGGCGGTTTCAGGGATTTGCCAATTCGGTGGAAGGTTTAGAGAAGAGCCTATCTATGTGGGCGGGCACCGCCCGCCCCACTTCAGCGATGTCCCGGAGCCGATGGACCGGTTTATTTCTTTCATACATGAAAATTGGCACAATCAAACAGCCACTCAGCTGGCAGCATACGCTTTATGGCGATTAAACTGGATACACCCTTTCATCGAAGGGAATGGGCGAACCGCTAGGGCCGTTTGCTACTATCTGCTCTGTGTTCACAACGGAACATTGTTGCCGGGGAATAAGATTGTACCCGAACGAATCCGAGAAAATCGACAACCATATTACGACGCGTTGAGGCAAGTGGATGCTTCTTGGGAAGCGGGCGATCTTGAGCCGGCCCCTATGGAAACTTATCTCGCGGGTGTCTTGGCGGCACAATTACGCAACGACGATTAGTCGCTCGTACACGTTTTCAGAAACTTTGCCAAAAAGAACCGCGCTTCGGGCATCGGGGGCGTGTGCTATCGGCGAGCTGTCATCTCTGTCACCAACTTGTCAGCAGACCGGGGAAAAACGGTACTGTTCGTTGGACATCCGTCCTAGATGATTGCTTAACCGTCCTTGTGTAGCGACGCATACAGACACACTCCTGACTCAGGCCATCTCCCCCAATGTCTGACCAAAGCCGATCCCCCGAAAACCAGTCCTTCCTGGACACGTCATTCCTGCAGGGCGCCAACGCCGTCTATCTCGAACAGATGGCCGCCGCCTATGCCAGGGACCCGAACTCGGTGCCGCCGAGCTGGAAAGCCTTCTTCGACGCCATGGGCGATGCCCCGGCCGATGCGAGCCATGCGGCGCGCGGCCCGGCGTGGAAACGGCCCGGCTGGCCGAAGGCGGCCAATGGCGATCTGGTCTCGGCGCTGGGCGATATCGGTCCGGACGAGGCGGCGATGGTCGACCGGGTCGCCGAGCATGTTGCTGCGGCCAGCCCGGGCGCCGACCCGGCGGAAATCCGCCGTGCGACGCAGAATTCCATCCGCGCCATCATGATGATCCGCGCCTACCGCATGCGCGGCCACCTGGCGGCCGATCTCGACCCGCTGGGGCTGACGGATTTCGGCTATCAGGCGGAACTGGATCCGGCGACCTACGGCTTTACCGGGGCGGCGCTGGACGAAGAAGTCTTCATCGACGGCTATCTCGGCCTCGAGACCGCCACGCCGCGCCAGATGCTCGACATCCTCAAGCGCACCTATTGCGGCCCGATCGGTGTCGAGTTCATGCACATCTCCAACCCCGAGGAAAAAGCCTGGCTGCAGGCGCGTTTCGAGGGGCCGGACAAGGACATCACCTTCACGCCCGAGGGCAAGGTGGCGATCCTGTCCAAGCTGATCGAGACAGAGCGTTTCGAGCAATTCCTGCACAAGCGCTATCCGGGCACCAAGCGTTTCGGTGCCGATGGCGGCGAGGCGATGGTTCCGGCGCTGGAACAGATCATCAAGCGCGGCGGCGCGATGGGTGTCGAGGACATCATCATCGGCATGCCGCACCGCGGCCGCCTGAACATTCTGGCCGCCGTGATGGGCAAGCCCTATCACCAGATCTTCCACGAATTCCAGGGCGGCAATACCCAGGGCGAGGAAGAGTTCGGTTCCGGCGACGTGAAATACCATCTCGGCGCCTCCTCGGACCGCGAGTTCGACGGCAACAAGGTGCACCTGTCGCTGACCGCCAACCCGTCCCATCTGGAAGCGGTCGATCCGGTCGTGCTGGGCAAGGCCCGCGCCAAGCAGGAAGAGAATTGCCGCAAGGCCCCGGGCACGCCGCGCTCCTCGGTGCTGCCGCTGCTGCTGCACGGCGATGCGGCCTTTGCCGGCCAGGGCATGGTGGCCGAGTGCTTCGGTCTCTCCGGCCTGCGCGGCCACCGCACGGGCGGCGCGATCCATTTCATCGTCAACAACCAGATCGGTTTCACCACCGACCCGAAGGACAGCCGGTCCAGCCCCTATCCGTCGGATGTGGCGCTGATGGTCCAGGCGCCGATCTTCCACGTGAATGGCGACGATCCGGAAGCCGTCACTCACGCCACCAAGATCGCGACGGAATACCGCCAGCTGTTCGGCAAGGACGTGGTGATCGACATGATCTGCTACCGCCGCTACGGCCACAATGAGGGCGACGATCCAACCTTCACCCAGCCGATCATGTACCGCATCATCAAGGATATGCCGCCGGTGCGGAAAAAGTACCAGGACCGGCTGATGGAAGAAGGTGTGATCACAGCGGCCGAAGCCGAGGCGATCGAGAACGAGTTCGACACCTTCCTGGAAAACGAGTTCGACGCCGGCAAGGAATTCGAGCCGAAGAAGGCCGACTGGCTGGACGGCCGCTGGTCGGGCCTGGGCCTGCCCGAGGATGACGAGCGCCGCGGCGAGACCTCGGCCACGATCGAGCGCCTCAAGGCGGTCGGCGAGGCGATGACCCGCATACCGAACGATATCAACATCCACCGCACGCTGAAGCGGGTCATCAATGGCCGGCGCGAGGCGATCGAGCAGGGTGAGGGCATCGACTGGGCGACGGCCGAGCACCTCGCTTTCGGCACGCTGCTGACCGAAGGCTTCCCGGTGCGCCTGTCCGGCCAGGATTGCGGCCGCGGCACCTTCTCGCAGCGTCACTCGCACATCATCGACCAGGAAACGGCCGAGCGTTACACGCCGCTGAACAATCTGGCGCCCGAGCAGAAGAAGTATGAAGTCATCGACTCGATGCTGTCCGAAGAGGCGGTGCTGGGTTTCGAATACGGCTACTCGCTCTCGGCGCCGAACACGCTGGTGATGTGGGAAGCCCAGTTCGGCGATTTCGTGAACGGCGCCCAGGTGATCATCGACCAGTTCATCTCGTCCGGTGAGCGCAAATGGCTGCGCATGTCCGGCCTGGTGATGTTGCTGCCGCACGGCTATGAGGGTCAGGGTCCCGAGCACTCTTCGGCACGCCCAGAGCGCTTCCTGCAGCTGTGCGCGGAAGACAATATGCAGGTCGCCAACTGCTCCACGCCGGCCAATTATTTCCACATCCTGCGCCGGCAGATCCACCGTAATTTCCGCTCGCCGCTGGTGATCATGACGCCGAAGAGTCTTCTGCGTCACAAGCGCTGCGTCTCGACGCTCGCCGCGATGGGGCCGGGTTCCTCCTTCCACCGCGTCCTGTGGGACGATGCCGACGAGAAGCGGCCTGAAGGCGAGATCCGCCAGACCTCGATCAAGCTTCAGGCTGACGAGAAGATCCGCCGCGTCGTGATGTGTACGGGCAAGGTCTATTACGATCTTCTGGAAACCCGTGAGGAACGCGGCATCGACGACATCTACCTGATGCGGGTGGAACAGCTCTATCCCTTCCCGTACAAGGCGGCGATGGCCGAACTGGCGCGTTTCCCGAACGCCGAAGTCGTGTGGTGCCAGGAAGAGCCGCGCAATATGGGCTACTGGACTTTCGTCGAGCCCAATATCGAATACGTCCTTGGCAAGGTCGAGGGCCAGGCGGAGCGGCCGCGCTATGTCGGCCGCGCGCCGACCGCCTCGACGGCGACCGGCATCGCCGCCAAGCACAAGCAGCAACAGGAAGCCCTGGTCGACGAAGCCCTCGCCTAGGGCGCGCGATCATTCTCTTTGACAGAGGAAGAACCGACATGACCGATATCACCGTTCCGCAGCTCGGCGAGAGTGTCACCGAAGCCACGGTGGGCAGCTGGCAGGTGAAGACCGGCGATGCCGTCTCCAAGGACGATGTCCTGGTCGAGCTGGAAACCGACAAGGTCGCCGTCGAGGTCCGCGCCGAGGAAGACGGCGTGATGGGTGAAATCTCCGCCCAGGAAGGCGATACGGTCGAGATCGGCGCCAAGCTGGGCGTGCTCGATGCCGGCGGCAAGGGTGCCGGCAAAGGCAGCGACAAGGATAGCGGCAAGGCTGACGAGAAGCCGGCAAAGCCCGATGAGGGCAAGAAGGCGTCCAAGTCAGACGACAAGCCGGCCGATGCCGGCAAGGGCGGTGAGACGGTCGAGGCGACCGTGCCGCAAATGGGTGAAAGCGTCACCGAGGGCACGATCGGCTCCTGGCTGGTGAAGGTCGGCGACACGGTCGAGATCGACCAGGCGCTGGTCGAGATCGAGACCGACAAGGTGGCCGTCGAAGTGCCGTCGCCTGTGGCCGGCAAGGTCGCCGAACTGCTGGTCGGCGAGGGCGATACCGTGTCTCCGGGCGATGCCGTCGCAAAGATCGCGGAAGGCGCCGGCGACTCGGCAGCGGCCTCTTCGGACAGCCAGGACGACAGCAAGGCTGAAACCGCTTCGGGCGGCGACAAGAAGGCCATGCCGTCGGCCTCGCGCGTGATCGAGGAGAACAAGCTGGATGCCGGCTCCATCGAGGGCTCCGGCAAGGATGGCCGCATCACCAAGGGCGATGCGCTGAAGGCCGCGGAAGCCGCCAGCAAGGCCTCGACCTCGGCCCCGGCTCCCGCGCCGTCTGCTCCGGCCCCGTCTGCCGCGCCGCGTGAAACCGGTCCGCGCGAGGAACGCGTCCGCATGACGCGTCTGCGCCAGACGATCGCGAAGCGCCTTAAGGATGCCCAGAATTCCGCGGCGATCCTGACCACCTATAACGAGGCCGACATGTCGGCCATCATGGCCGCCCGCAAGGCCCACCAGGACGCCTTCGTTGCCAAGCACGACGTGAAGCTCGGCTTCATGAGCTTCTTCATCAAGGCCTGTGTTTCGGCGCTTAAGAAAATCCCGGCGGTCAATGCCGAGATCGACGGCACCGATATCATCTACAAGAATTACTACGACATGGGCGTGGCGGTCGGTACCGACCGGGGCCTCGTCGTGCCGGTCGTGCGCGATGCCGACCAGATGTCGCTGGCCGAGATCGAGAAGGAAATCATCCGTCTGGGCAAGCGTGCCCGCGACGGCAAGCTCTCGATCGAGGAGATGCAGGGTGCGACCTTCACCCTCTCCAATGGCGGCGTCTACGGCTCGCTGATGTCGATGCCGATCCTCAACGCCCCGCAATCGGGCATTCTGGGCATGCACAAGATCCAGGAGCGCCCGGTCGCCGAGAACGGCCAGGTCGTGATCAAGCCGATGATGTATCTGGCGCTGAGCTATGACCACCGCATCGTCGACGGCAAGGAAGCGGTGACCTTCCTTGTCCGCGTGAAGGAAAACCTGGAAGACCCGCAGCGCATGCTGTTCGACCTCTAGGTCAGCAAGGTCTTCACAGGCCAAAATTTCTTTATTCCGCGAGCTCCCGCCGGATTGGGTTAAGCCTTCCGGCGGGAGTTTTTCATGCGTGCAACCACTGCGTTCTCGACCCTCTTCAAGGGGTTGGTCGTTCTCCGGGTCAGTTATGCGGTGCTGCTGTTCAGCGGCACGATGGCCTTCCGGCTCAGTGGAGACGGTCCCTTCGACATCGACGAGCACGTGGCGGCTATGCTGCGCAGCTTCCCGCTCTGGTATTTCCTGGTGTGGGGCGGGTTCGTCGGCGGCTACGCGCTTGCTGCGCTCATGCTGCTCTTGCGCTCCTGGCTGGCCCTGCCCGTCTATGCGATCGCCTTCACGGTCGACTTCCTCCTCTCGCTCTACTGGTTCCAGCAGCCGGGCATGGACCGGGCCTATTCCGGCAGCGCCAATCTGGTCGAATGGGGGCTCAATGCCTTCGACCTCACCGTCATCGCCGTCCTGGTCCTCGCCGGATCCGTGTTCACGCGCGATCCCGACTGATCCGTGCATGCCTGCCTTGCGCGAGAAGCTGCCAATCGGGGCAGATCGGGCCTTACTTTTGCGCACGATCATGGGCATATAGGCTGCAAGTCCGACCGATCATTCCAGCTTTTGCGAGGCGACCATGTCCGAACCCTACGACGTCGTGATCATCGGGGGTGGCCCCGGTGGCTATAACTGCGCCATCCGTGCCGGCCAGCTGGGCCTCAAGGTGGCCATCGTGGAGAAGCGCGGCCGCCTCGGCGGCACCTGCCTGAATGTCGGCTGCATCCCCTCGAAAGCCTTGCTGCACGCGTCCGAACTCTATGAGGCGGCGGACAAGGAATTTGCCGGCCTGGGCATCAAGACCGGCGGTCTGGAACTCGATCTGCCGCAAATGCTCAAGCAGAAGGACGAGGCCGTCGACGGCCTGACCAAGGGCATCGAATTCCTGATGAAAAAGAACAAGGTCGACTATCTCGTCGGCAAGGGCCGCATCGCCGGTTCGGGCAAGGTCGAGGTGGAGACCGAGGACGGCAAGCAGACGCTCGACACCAAGCATATCGTGATCGCGACCGGCTCTGAAGTGACGCCGCTGCCGGGGGTCGAGATCGACGAGAAGCGGGTGGTGTCGTCCACCGGGGCACTGTCGCTGGAGAAAGTCCCCGGCAAGCTGGTGCTGATCGGCGCCGGCGTGATCGGGCTGGAATTGGGTTCTGTCTGGCGCCGCCTGGGTGCGGACGTGACGGTCGTCGAATATCTCGACCGTATCCTGCCGGGCATGGATGGCGAGCTGGCCAAGAACGCCCAGCGCATCTTTGCCAAGCAGGGCATGGAATTCCACCTGTCCACCAAGGTCACCGGCGTCGACGCTTCGGATGCGGACATGCTGAAAGTGACGATCGAGCCGGCCGAAGGCGGCGAGGCCAAGACGCTGGAAGCCGATACGGTTCTGGTCTGCATCGGCCGCCGTCCCTACACCGAAGGCCTAGGGCTGGAAAATGTCGGTATCGAGACCGACAAGCGCGGCGTGATCGCCAATGACCACTTCCGCACCTCTGCGGAGAATGTCTGGGTGATCGGCGACTGCACCAGCGGTCCGATGCTGGCCCACAAGGCCGAGGATGAAGGCACGGCCTGCGCGGAACGCATCGCCGGCAAGGCGGGGCATGTGAATTATGGCGTCATTCCGGGCGTCGTTTACACGGCGCCGGAAATCGCCGCGGTCGGCAAGACCGAGGAAGAGCTCAAGGCGGAAGGCCGCAAGTACAAGAAGGGCAAATTCCCCTTCCAGGCCAATTCCCGGGCGCGCACCAATCACCAGACCGAAGGCTTCGTGAAGATCCTGGCCGATGCCGAGACCGACGAAATCCTCGGGGCCCACATGATCGGGGCCAATGTCGGTGAGATGATTGCCGAGATCTGCCTCGCCATGGAATTCCAGGCGGCGTCCGAAGATATCGCCCGCACCTGCCATCCTCACCCGACCCTGACCGAGGCGATCCGCCAGGCGGCCATGGGTGTGGAAGGCTGGACCATGCAGGCCTGATGCAGCTGCACGGCCCCGGCAGTGTCGCAAAGCCGACGTGAAGCCCGCCTAGACTCTGCGTGATTCGCCCTTGTGGTGGACTGCGATAGAGGCACCGGCGGGATTTCCGGCGGACAAGCAGGCCCGTTTCGGGCACAATCAAACGGACGTCCCGGGCGGCTGGCTGGCCGCCGGGACGCAAGGCCGGGACATGGACCAAGCGCTGATGCCGACACAGATCGAAATCGCTTCGCCGCGCCTGCGGCTGGTCGCGCTGGACCCGCGCCTGGCGGCTCTGCAGGTTAATGACCGTCAGGCCTTTTTCGACGCGCTCGAGGTCGAGCCCGAGCCGTCCTGGCCGCCGGAGCTGACCGACGAGACGGCCATGCGCCGGCTGTGCGAGACACTGGAGGCTCACCCGGAGCAGACCGGCTGGCGGGCCTGGGTCTTCATCTCGCCCGTCATGCACCGCCTGCTTGGCAGCGGCGGCTTCATGGGGGCGCCGGACGCCGACGGTGTGGTGGAGATCGGCTATTCCATGCTGACCTCCTGGCGCGAGCAGGGGCTGGCGACCGAGGCGGTCAACACGCTCCTGCAATGGGCCTATTCCCACGACACGGTAAAACAGGTGGTCGCCCACACGCCCGACGATCGCGATGCCGCGCACCGGGTGCTGGAAAAGGCCGGTTTCGTGCAGGCGGGTCATGAGGGCGATGTGATCGCCTGGACCCATGAGCGCAGCCGGCTGGCGGCCTGATCCGTCTCAGTTTTCAGGCGTGTCGCCGAGCAGTGTCCGCAGCTGGTCGAGATAGGCCAGCCAGGCCTTTCGGCCCGCCCCTGTCAGCGCGGCGCGGGTCTGGGGCTTGCGGTCGACAAAGCTTTTCTCGACCGACACATAGCCCGCATCTTCCAGCTTTCTCAGATGGACCGAGAGATTGCCGTCGCTGGCACCGGTCTTCTGCTTGATCTCGGCGAAGGTGGCGCTGCTGGCCGCCGAAAGCAGCGCCATGATGCCCAGGCGCAGGCGGCCATGGATCGTCTCGTCGATCCGGGAGGCGTCGAATTCGGCACCCATCTATGCCGCCTCGCCGGCCGGTTCCCCGCGCAGCAGAATGACGCCGGGCACGATGGCCAGGATCGCCACCGCGGCGGCGCTGAACAGGTAGAGCTCCGGCGTGCCGGCCAGACTCATCCCGCCACCGCAGGCCAGCCAGGCAATGATCGACATCGGCCGCATCCAGCGTGGTCCGCCCAGGCTGGCAGACACCCAGAAGGAGACGCCATAGCCGCCGAAGGCGACCAGCGGGATGGTGTCGAACAGGATCATGTCGCCCCGTCCCAGCACCAGTGCCACAACAGCCCCGATGGCATAGGCGGCGACCAGCCACATCACCCCGTGCCACACCGCGCTCTCACCGCGATTGTTCACTGCGCCCGTACCGGGCTTGTTGCGCAGGCTGCGGCCGAGAAGGGCGGTGCCCGTCATGCCGATCAGCCCGTAGGCCATCCAGACAAAGCCCACCAGGTTCGGATCGATTCCGGCCTGGCCGGTGATGATGAACCAGTGGGCCAGAAGCGCAGGCGCGGCGAGCCCGCCCCACCAGATGAAGAAACGCCCGGCGAGGGACGGCGCCTGCTGTCCGGCTTCGGCTACAGAGCGCAGATAGGCAAGATCGGCATCGTTAGACATATCTTTCTCCAAGAACTTTACAAAGCAAAGTACACGGATATGGGAGAAGTGCAAGCGCGGGATTTCGGGGTGGGTTGTTGTGGGCCGGGGCGGCAGGGCAGAGAGGTGGGCGTTTGTGTGTCTGGCTGCTTTGGTCCGCTCTCCCTCACTTTCTCCATTTTCCCCGGCCCCCGTGCCGCGGCCCGGCTGAGCCTGCGCCTGAAACGCCGCCAGACCCCGGAACACGTCCGGGGAAAGCAGCTCTCTCTTTCTTCCCCACGCTGTGGGGAAGTGGGCCCTCCATAGCCTTGGCGAAGGAGGGGTCGAAGGGGCCGGCGCGTCAGCGCCGGGAGGCGGTTAAGCCTGAAACCCCGCCAGACCGCGGAATAAATCCGGGGAAAGCGGAAGTGTTCATTTCAACCTCTTCCATTTTTCCCGGATGAAAGCCTGCGCAGGCAGGCTGCAGATCCGGGATCTACCGACCGGCGTGAAGCGTGAGCCGCGTCCAGTCGGTCCCGGACAGCGCTGCGCGCTTCCGGGAAAAATCGTGTGTGTTTGGAGATGAGGAAGCACGAAATCCTCCACGGCGCTGGGCGCCTGGAGCTATGAGAGGGGTGCGGGATGCACGGCGGACATCTGGTGTCCGATTTGAAGCTTTGGTGGAGATGCCCGAGGCATCCCGCACGCGGAGATTTACCCGGATCCCTTGCGGGTTCCGTCTCGAAACCTGCAGGCACGGGCCGGTCGAGCTTTGTGCCGGTGTCCCCGCAGATGGCCACGCCGGAGCCTGATGCTGTCACCCACCAGGCGCGGACGAGCTCCGCACGCTCCCGGGCACAAGG
>NZ_JAEPOL010000010.1 GCF_017642925.1 Maricaulis sp.
CGGAGCCTGATGATGTCACCCACCAGGCGCGTACGAGCTCCGCACGCTCCCGGGCACAAGGGACTGAGCTCAAGCCTCCCATCCCGGAAACCACTGACGATCTTACGCGCAGTTGAACGGGCGGGGATAAGTTTCCGATATCCGCTCCACACTCCGTCATCCTGACGAAAGTCAGGACCCAGATCGTAAAGGGAGATTTTCGCCAGGCGGGCTCGGTCTGAGCGGTGGTGACGTGCGGGATATGTGCGAACTCGCGGCCACCGCGCCCTATGAACTGGGCTCTGACTGAAGCCTGCGCCCGCGAAAGCGGGTGTCAGGGTGACGGTGCTTGTTGCGGCGTTCTCACTCTGTCTTCCAACCGCCTCACTTTTTCCCGGACGGAGGCCTGCGAAGGCAGGCTGCAGATCCGGGACCGACCGAAAGTCATCTCAAGCGATGTGTTTCCCGCAGATCCCGGCGCTTCGCCCGGCCTCCGCCGGGCATGCGACCGGGAAAAGCGGCGGGGTGTTTAGGGTGAAGGGCGCCGCTTCACACCTCCACTCCCAAGGTCGAGACGCGTCTCCATCGGCATTGACTAGAGCTTTCATTCGTGAAAACGGAACGCCGCCGCGCGCCAAGCCTGCCATGCCGATTGCCCAAACGGCCGCTCTCGGTTAGACGGTGCGGTTCAGGCTTCCCCCAAGACCAAGAGAACCGAACCGCAATGGCCGCCTATAAATACGTCTACCATATGGACAAGCTGTCGAAGACCTATCCGGGTGCTTCCAAGCCGGTCTTCCAGGACATTTCCCTCCACTTCCTGCCCGACGCCAAGATCGGTGTCGTCGGCGTCAACGGTGCGGGCAAGTCCACCCTGCTGAAGATCATGGCGGGCATGGACACGGAGTTCACCGGCGAGGCCTGGGCCGAGAAGGGCGTGAAGGTCGGCTATCTGCCCCAGGAACCGCAGCTCGACGAGAGCAAGACGGTCTGGGAAAACGTCATCGAGGGTTCCGAGCAGAAGCAGCTTCTGGAAGAGTTCAACGCCATCTCCATGCAGCTCGCCGAGGATTATTCCGACGAGCTGATGGAGAAGATGACGGCGCTCCAGGAAAAGATCGACGCCGAGAACGCCTGGGATATCGACAGCAAGATCGAGATGGCGATGACGGCGCTGCGCTGCCCGCCGTCCGACTGGGGCGTGGCCGAACTGTCCGGTGGTGAGCGCCGCCGCGTGGCGCTGTGCCGCCTCCTCCTGTCCGAACCGCACATGCTGCTGCTCGACGAACCGACCAACCATCTGGACGCGGAAAGCGTGCACTGGCTGCAGACCTATCTGGAAAAGTTCGAGGGCGCCGTCCTGATCGTCACCCACGACCGTTACTTCCTCGACAGTATCACCACCTGGACGCTGGAGCTCGATCGCGGCCGCGGTGTGCCTTATGAGGGCGGCTATTCGGCCTGGCTGGAGCAGAAGGCCAAGCGCATGGCCCAGGAAGAGCGCGAAGCCTCGTCCAAGGACAAGGCGCTGGCGCGCGAACTGGAATGGATCCGCTCCTCGCCCAAGGCCCGCCAGGCCAAGTCCAAGGCGCGTATCAAGTCCTATGAGGAACTGCGCGAGAGCGCCGAGAAGCGCGAGATCAACCACGCCCAGATCAACATCCCGCCGGGGCCGCGCCTGGGCGGTGTCGTGGTGGAAGTCGAGAACCTGAAGAAGGGGTTCGAGGACAAGCTGCTGATCGACGGCCTGTCGTTCAAACTGCCGCCGGGCGGTGTGGTTGGCGTGATCGGCCCCAACGGCGCCGGCAAGTCCACCCTGTTCAAGATGATCACCGGCCAGGACAAGCCGGACGAGGGTTCGATCCGTCTGGGCGAGACGGTGAAACTGTCCTATGTCGACCAGTCGCGCGATGCGCTCGATCCGAACAAGACCGTCTGGGAGGAAATCTCCGGCGGCAATGACATGATCGATCTGGGCGGCAAGGAAGTGCCGAGCCGGGCCTATGTTGGTGCCTTCAATTTCAAGGGCGGCAATCAGCAGAAGAAGGTCGGCTTGCTGTCGGGCGGTGAGCGCAATCGCGTCCACCTCGCCAAGACGCTGCAGACCGGCGGCAACCTCCTGCTGCTCGACGAACCGACCAACGATCTGGACGTGGAAACCCTCGCGGCGCTGGAACAGGCCCTGGAAGTCTATCCGGGCTGCGCCGTGGTGATCTCGCACGACCGTTTCTTCCTCGACCGTCTGGCCACCCACATTCTCGCCTTCGAAGGCGACAGCCATGTGGAATGGTTCGAAGGCAATTTCGCGGACTATATGGAAGACAAGAAGCGCCGGCTCGGCCCCGATGCCGAAATGCCCCGGCGCATCAAGTTCCAGAAGTTCGCCCGCTAGGCATGCTGGCGGACGACGAGCGTCGCGAGTTGAGGGCCTGGCGGTCACGCCAGGCCCTTGCCGTATGGGTGCTCGGGCTCGTCCTTCTGCCGGCCCTCTCGCTGGCTATCGTTGCGGTTGCATCTGCGCCGGAGAACCTGTTTCGCACGCCGCTGGCGGTGCTGATCCCCGCGGGGCTTCTCTGGATCTGGCTGCTGGGCCGGGCGCCGGTGCGCTGGCTCCGGGCGCGTGAAGACGAACGCACGGGTGATATCCGCAGTGTCCGCGGCGAGGTGACGGTCGATATACGCCGCGGCGTCGGCCTGATCGCCCCGTCGCGCTATGTATTGCGGATCCGGAACGAGACCTTCGAGATCGGCGCGTTCTGGGCGGAGCAGCTCATTCCCGGCAAGACCTATACCGTGCGCTTTGCACCGCGCAGCCGGGCCGTCGTGTCGATTGCCCGTCAGGACAGGACGGCCGTTCATGACGAGGCCCCTGCGGATATCGATCTTACCCGCCGCGAACGCGATCTGCTGCGCCTGATCGCCGAGGGGCTGACCGACAAGGAAATCGCCCGCGAGCTCAATCTCTCGCCGGCGACGGTGCGGACCTATAATTCCGACCTCTACGCCAAGCTGGGCATTTCCCGGCGCACCCAGGCCGTGCCGATTGCCGACCGGCTGGGGCTGACCGCGCAGGATTGATCTCCGGGGGCGGCGTCACGCTCCCGTCCTCCCCCTTGATGGGGGAGGGGGACCGCAGCTTTGCTGCGGTGGAGGGGGTGGGGGCGAGGTTTCTGCAAGCTATCGAGCACCGGGGTTCACCCCTTCCGACCCAGCGCTGCGCGCTGGGCCACCTTCCCCATCAAGGGGAAGGATGACGCGGTGCGACGACGCGGTTCCCTTCTGCAGTATTCAACATCTGTCGACTGACAGATTGCCGACATCTGTCGATGGTCCGGCCGGGCGGGCCGGGCAAGGCTCGCCTCCGCATCAAGACGGAGGCGGTACATGCAGTCCACGACATCCAGTTTCCAAAGCCCCTGGCGTTTCTGGCACGGGGCGGCCGTGCTCGCCTCGGCGATGACGCTCTACATCCTGCTCAGCTGGGCGCATATGGAAATCGTCCGCCAGACCGTCGGCATGCAGGCCTATCTGGGCGAGGGGCCGCGCCTGCCGCCGCATGTCCTGGTCGCCGGGCAGGCGATCAAGGCGGGCGCGCTACTGACCATGCTCTGGCTGGTCGGACTGCGGGTGAAGGGCCTGCCGGCGCGCTGGATCGGACTGGTGCCGGTCGCGCCGGTCTGGATCGCGCTGGGCGTGCTGACGGGCGTGGGCGGGTTCTGTGTCCTGCTGGCGCTGGCGAAGCTGATCGTCGTCATCGTGCCGGACTGGCTGGCTTTCGCGCAGGCGCCCTTTGCGCTCGATGCCGGCAATTCGCTGGCGGGCAGTCTGGCCTTCCTGGTCATGACCATCGCCATCACGCCGGTGGCCGAGGAGATTTTCTTCCGGGGGTTCCTGTTCCGCTGGATGAGTGGGCATCACCGTGTCTGGCTGGCTGCGGGTGTGAGCTCGGTGATGTTCGGCGTCGCCCATATCCTGCCGCCCCAGGCGATCGCGGCGACGCTGATGGGGCTGGTGCTGTGCTGGCTCTACTGGCGCACCGGTTCGATCTGGCCGTCGGTCGCGGCGCATGTGACCAATAACGTGATCGGGATCGGCCTGGGCGCGGCGGCCGCCGGCGGGCATCTGCCCGCCTGGCTGACACCGTGACGCGGCGAAGCGGTCAGTTGGCCTCGCGCAGATGGGCGATCAGCGCGTCGATCTGCGTCTCGCGCGGACCTTCCAGAGGAATGTCCGGAATGACCGGCGCGCTGGATGTGTCGCCGGAGGGGCGGATGAAGACATAGATCGGCGCGGCCACTTCCAGCCCGGTATGGGTGAGCGTGCGCAGCTGTACCTGGCCGGTGGAATTGGCGCGGCCTTCCGTGCCCGGACCGGCTACCGGCGCGATGCCGAAATCCTGCACCGTGGCCGCCAGAACGATGGCCTGGGAATAGGTGCCGGCACCGACGAGAAAGGCTGTCCGGCCGGTGAAGCGGTTGGCGAGCTCCGCGGGCGGCTCGACCCATCGGGCAAAGGGCATCGACATCACGTCGCCGATCTGTGAACCCGGGATCTGCGCCTGGTTCTGTTCGGTGATGCGGGCCGTGACGGCCGACAGGGGCGTGTGACGCTGTGTCGTCAGATAGGCCAACAGGTGGTCGGACAGCATGTGGGCGCCGCCGCCATTGGCGCTGATATCGACGATCAGGATCTCGCTGCCGCGCGCGGCAATGTCGGCGAAGGCCTGGTCGATGAAGGCCCTGAATTCGGTCTCCACGGTCGGCGCGAACGTGTTGAGGGTGAGGATGGCGGCGTCGTCTCGGAAGGCGAGGTCCCAGTTGCTGGGCGTGCCTGTGGCGCGGTCGATGGTGGGGTCGGGCGTGACCTCGCGGCGTTCGCCGTCAGGCGCTTCCAGGGTGACGGTCCAGCTTCGAGCGCCACCGGTCAGCGCCCAGAGATATTGCGGGAAGCGGGTCTCGACGAGATGGGCGCGCAGGCCGGGCGTATCGCCATGCGTGCGGCGCAGCGCCTGTTCGACGAGTGTGCGGGTGTCGGTGCCGTTGATCGCAAGAACGGTCTCGCCCGGCTCGATCGTGCTGTCGGCCGCGATCGTGTCGGCGACGACGGGCCGGCCGTCCGCCAGACGCACGGGCAGGGTGAAGGCGATGCCGCCATGGGCGAGATCGGCCTCATAGGCCTCCTGCGGCAGGCGGATTGCGACATGCCCGTCATTGAACAGTGGATTGAGTGGCGACAGGGCGAGCCAGGCCTCGCGCTCGGTATAGTCGCCCTCGATCCCGTCAATGACGGCGTCGAAGCCGGCATTCACGGCCTCGACATCCATGCTGAAACCGGGCTGCGGGTGGGTCGCGAACAGCCAGTCGCGCCATTCGGCGACATCCGCGGCGACGGCGTCGGCGGGGATGGTATCGGCACCGCCGGCAAGGGCCGGGGCGGGGAGGGCGAGACCGGCCAGACCCGCCAGCAGCCTGAGTACTTTCATCATGGGACGAACCGTGTTCCAATAAAGCGTTACTAGTAACGTAACTGGTAACGCAAATTTCGAAGCGAGGCAATCGGGGCATGGCAGACGTGGACGGGAACGGACTGGACGGGCTGATTCACGGCGAGATGGCGCCGGGCTTTATCGGCCTTCTGCTCGGGCGGATCGTCGACCGGCTGGTCGATGAGGGTGTGCCGCCGGCGCGTGAGGCGGGCATCGCCGCGCCACCGCGCACCTTCTCCATGATCATGCTGCTCGCCCGGGCCAGCCAGACCGTGACCGAGCTGGCGCAACGCCTCGGCGTCACTCATGCCGCCGTCATCAAAACGGAACGCATGCTGGAAAAACTCGGTCTTGTTGAGCGCGGGCAGGATGCCGGCGATGCCCGGCGAAAACCGCTCTGCCTGACGGCGCAGGGCGAGGCGGAGGCGGAACGCATCGCTAAATTCATGGCCCGGGTGAACCGGGTCTATGCCGGACTGTTCGACGAGATCGGCGTCGACTTCTTCGCCGCCGCCCGGGCCTTCGATGCGGCACTGGACCGGGAAGGATTCGCCGAGCGGTATCGCCGCATCTAGTCTTCGTCCGCAGGCGCCGGGCGTTCCTTCTCCCAGCGGCGGGACCAGTCGGTCAGTTGCGGGAGGATGTCGCCGAGACCGCGGCACAATTCCGTCGGTTCGTAGCCCTCATCGCCCAGCTCGACCAGGCCCGCTTCGCGCAGTGCCGCAAGGCGCTGGTTGAGCACGGTTGGCGAGACATTGTCGCACCGTGCGCGCAAGGCGCGGAAGGTCAGCGGCGCATCGCGCAGCTCCCAGAGGATGCGCAGCATCCACTTCTGCCCGACCAGCTCCAGCACGGCCATGACCGGCTGCCTCGAATTTGCCTTGATATCGGCCAATTCCCGCCCTTGCGCTACAAAATCTGTAGCAGTATGAGTGCTACATAAAGCGTAGCAAATGGTCTTGCGCGCTGCAAATGGAATGACACGACATGACCGCGCTTTGAAAATCGTACTCGCTCGCCGGCAGACCGGCCGGGCCGCTAACTGAACAGACCTCCCCCGAAATCACAACGGACCGCAACGGTCCCAGGAGACAAGAATGACTCGCAGACCGACTGCGTGCCCGAAGACGTGCGCGCCTTTTTCCGCCTCCATCCTGCTCGCCGGAGCCGCTGCGGCAGCCCTGCTGGCGCCTGTCGCCCAGGCCCAGGCCGGCAGCGGCAACTGGTATTTCTTCGGTGACAGCAATATCGGCCAGGGCAATTTCTCCGCCATTGTCGGATCGCGTGGCGAAGATTTCTTCCCGAATTCCTCGAACAATGGCTTCGAGCGCGACTCCAACGGCCTTGTGTGGGCGGAGATGATGGGGCGCGATGTCGATATCGTCCTCGATCCGGACGCCGACTCCCCGAACATCAACTTCGCCATTTCCGGTGCACACATGACCCGCGGCGGCGATCTGGTGCCCTTCGGTGTCGAGACTGGCGTGACGGTCCAGACCGAGGGTTTTGGCGCCCTGGTCGAGGCGGGCGCGCTGGAGGTCGGCCAGAACGATGTCGCCTTCATGATCGCCGGTGCCAATGACTTCCTGGACCGGCTGGACGCCAATGAGGCGGCCGATACGATCATCGCCGATGTCGCCGAGGCGGCCGCGGGTAATATCGAGCGCCTCGCCGATCACGGTATCCGCACGGTGATCATCTCGGAGATCCAGCCGCTGCAATACGCCCCGCTGGTCGCCGGCGATGCCGAGACGCAAGCAGAACTTGCCGCGCTGGTCGATGCGGCCAATACGGCGCTGTTCGATGCGATTGCCGCGGCCGACCTGCCGGATGGCATGAATGTCGTGACGATGAAGTACTCCGACTTCATGGCGCATATCGACCGGAATGCGGCGGCACTCGGCTTCGACAGTATCGGCACGGCCTGTTTCGACGAGGCAGCCGGTACGCTCTGCGCGACAACTTTCGAGGACCAGAACCGCTACCTCTTCCTGGACGATCTGCACATGACCGAAGCCGGTCATCGCCTGGCGGCGCAATGGTGGATGGCGACCCTGGAAGGGGCCAATGGTGAAGCGGCCCGCGAAACCGGACGAATGCCGTCCGTGATCGCGCTGGGTCAGGACATGGTGGGCCGCAGTGCAGGTGGCAGCCGGTTCCGCACCGAGGCGGAAAACCGGGTGCTTTTTGCCGACTATATCCACGCCCAGCCGCGCCTGGACGGCGCCGCTGGCGAACCGGACGCCCGGTTCGAACTGCGTGGCTTCGTGCTGGGCGGCGAAACCCGTATCGGTGAGCGCACCTATGCGGGTGCGGCTGCCAGTATCGCCGATACCGATGCCGACCTGTCGACGGGCGGCGCCTTCTCCTCCCGCGGCCGGTCGGCCCATGGCTGGGCCGGCTATCGCGCGGGCGCTTTCGACGTCTCGGCCAATGCCGTCTACGGCGTGTTCGACATCGACGACATCCAGCGCCAGACGGGCGTCGACCTCCTGACGGCACGCGCATCGACGCAGGGCCGATACTGGGATGTCAGCCTGGCAGCCTCGGTCCGGTTCGATCTCGGCGAGATGGGCCATGTCGACCTGCGCAATGCGATCAGCATCTCGGAAACCGCGATCGACGGTTATGCCGAGACCGGTGCCGACGGCCTGGCGCTGGCCTATGAGGACCAGACCCTGCGCAGCGAACGCTACACGCTGGAAGCCGAGTATCGCGGTGAGGTGTGGGCCGTGTCGCCGGGTGTTTCGGTACGTCCTGTCGCCGGCCTGTCCTGGCGGCATGAATTCGGACCGGATAGTCACGCGCTGACCTCGCGCCTGATCGACAATACGGCACTGCCCTCGACGATCCGTTCGGCCGGTGCGGCAGAGAACCGGTTCGACGGCACGACCGGTTTCGATGTCGAGTTCGGCGGCCGCTGGACGGCGGGTGTGCGCTACACCTACGACTGGTCCGACGATATCGGCGATGGCGACAGTGCGCGCATCTTTGCCCGCATGACCTTCTAGGCGCGCACGGGCTTCAAGGCCCGGCCCTTCTCGGCGGCGCCTAGAAACGTGCCGCCGAGAAGGGGGCTGTAGTGACCGGCGGCGTCTCTTCGCTCATCAGGGCGGCGAGGAGGTCGCCGGAGCCCATGGCCTGGGTCCAGCCGAGATGGCCGTGCCCGGTGATCAGCCAGAGCCCTTTCGCGCGGGTTTCGCCGATGAAGGGGCGGCCATCGGCCGACATGGGCCGGAAACCGGTCCAGGCCTGCTGGTCGCCGGCGAGGAGCTGCGGGGCGAGGTCGGGATAAAGATCGCGGAGCATGCGGCGCAGATTCTCGATCCGCTCTTCGCGCAGCACCGGATCGAGCCCGGCGAACTCCGCCGTGCCGGCGATGCGCAGCCGGTCGCCCATGGGGGTGGCAATGGCGTGACGCGCCTCGTCCACCACCGGCAGGCCGGGGCGCTGGTTGAGGCCGGACATGTCCAGGGTGAGCGAATAGCCCTTCACCGGCCGCACCGGCAGATGCAGGCCGAGCGGCTGCAACAGGCGCCAGCTCGTGTGGCCGGTGGCGAGCACGATATCGTCGACCTCGATCTCCTCCTCGAGGGTGCGCACGCCGACAATGCGGCCGCCGCGGTCGACGAGGTCGACAATCTGCGTATTCCATTCAAAGCGCACACCGGCCCGTTCGGCCGCAGCGGCGAGCCCGCGCGTGAAGGCGCGCGCATCGCCCGACTCATCGTCCGGATAGAAGATCGATCCGGCAATCCGGTCGGCGACGGAGGCCAGCAGGGGTTCTTTCTCGATCGTCGCGTCGCGGTCCAGCAGCTCCAGACGCAGTCCGGCATCGCGCAGCATCTCCCCCATGCGACGCCGCTCTTCCATCGGCGCCGTCGTGCCGCAGACCTTCAGCGTGCCGCGGGTGAGATTGTCGAATTCCAGCGCCTCGCTGTCACGCACGGCCTGGGTAAGGGCGAGCGAGTGGCGCGACAGGGCGAAATTGGCGCGGCAGGACGCTTCATAGCGTTTGCGCGTGGAGTTCGCGAGAAAGCGCAGCCCCCAGGGTACAAGACCCGGCAGGGGTTTCAGGCGCAGCTTCATCGCGGAATGCGGGTCCGGCAGCGAGCGCAGCAATTGCCAGTGCACGCCCGGCGCATTCCAGGGTTCCGGCTCGGACGGGGTCAGCGCGCCGGCATTGGCGAACGAGGTTTCGCAGGCGGCCTGGTCGTGGATGTCCATGACCGTGACCGAATGACCGCGCTGTCGCAGGGCCCAGGCGGCGGCGATCCCGGCGAGCCCGGCGCCGACGATGAGGATTTCCTTTGTAGTCAAAGCGCTCTCCGGCGGGTCCGCCTACATGCGGCCATTTGAACTTCGTGGGGATGCAGATAAAAGCAAGGGGGCATTCGCACTTATCGACTCGGAATTCATGGACGCACTGGTTGCACAGCTCAAGGCTCTGGCGGAACCCACGCGCTTGCGCATCGTCGCACTGTTGTCGCGGGGGGAGCTGACCGTGTCCGAACTGGTCCAGATCCTGGGCCAGAGCCAGCCGCGCGTCTCGCGTCACCTTAAACTGCTGACCGATGCCGGCCTGGCCGAACGGCTGCCCGAAGGCGCCTATGTCTTCTATCGCCTGACCGATGCCGGCGGCGGCCGGCGCCTGGCCCAGATCGCCCATGATCTCCTGCCCGAGGAGGATCCGGTGATGACGCGCGACTTCTCCCGGCTCGAATCCATCAAGCAGGCGCGGGCCCAGGCGGCCCAGGCCTATTTCGAGAGCGTCGCCGACGACTGGGACCGCATCCGCTCCTTCCACCTGGCCGATCACGAGGTCGAGGCGGCGATGCGCCGTCTGGCAGGCGAGGGCCCGTTCGGCCTGATGATCGATGTCGGTGTGGGCACAGGGCGTATCCTCGAGCTTTTCTCCGACCGGGTCGATCGCGGTATCGGCGTGGATATCAACCACTCCATGCTCAATGTCGCGCGGCTCAATCTGGAAAAGGCCGGGCTGCGGCACTGTTCCGTGCGCCACGCCGATGTCGGGGCGCTGCCCTTCGAGAACGGTGTGGCCGATCTCGTGACCGTCCACCAGGTGCTTCACTACCTGGAAGACCCGGCCCTGGCGGTCGACGAATGCGCCCGTGTGCTGAAGCCGGGCGGCAATCTGCTGATTGTCGACTTCGCGCCGCACCAGCTGGAAACGCTGCGCGAGGATCACTATCACCGCCGGCTGGGCTTCTCCGACGAGGAGATGGCGGGCTGGATCGAGCAGGCCGGGCTGGAGCTGGTCGAGAAGGCCGCGCTGCATCCGGAGGAGCCGTCCGGACAGCTGACCATGAAGATCTGGGTCGCACGCCAGGGCTGAGGCCGGATGCGCGTATAGCGCCCGCCCCCTGTGCAGATATCCCGTTGTGCTATAACGGGTTCACCAAACGAGACGGGAGACGTTCGAATGGCGGATGCTTTCATGCTGGGTTGGGAAGAGTGGGCTGCCTTCCCCAAGCTCAACATTCCGGCCGTCAAGGCGAAGGTGGATACGGGCGCGCGGACCTCTGCGCTGCATGCGGTGTCGGTCGAGCCCTTCGGTCCGCTGGAAAGTCCGCAGGTCCGTTTCGTGCTGCACCCGATTCCCGACAAGCCGGAGATCGAGGTGGTGTGTTCCGCACCCGCCGTCGACCGCCGCGAAGTGATTTCCTCGAATGGCGAACGTGAACTGCGCTGGGTGATCGAGACGCCGGTACGCATGGGCGACCGGGAATGGCCGGTCGAGCTGACGCTGACCAATCGCGAGACGATGATGTATCGCATGCTGCTGGGGCGTCAGGCGATCCGCGAGGACATGATGGTCAATCCCACCCTGTCTTATTGCCAGGGCGAGCTGAGCTACGATCTCTACAAGGATTTCCCGAAACGCCGGCCGGTGAAGCGTCCGCTGCGCATCGCCATCCTGACACGCGAGCCCAACAATTATTCCTCGCAGCGCCTGAAGGATTCCGCGGAGACGCGCGGCCATGTCGTCGAGATGATCAATACGGCGCGCTGCACCCTGGCCATCGATGCCTCCGATCCGGACGTCTATTACGACGGCAAACCGCTGCCGCATTATGATGCCGTGATCCCGCGCATCGGTGCGTCCATGACCTCCTACGGCATGGCGGTGCTGCGCCAGTTCTCGATGATGGGCGCCTATTGCCTGAACGTCCCCGAAGCGATCGGTGCTTCGCGCGACAAGCTCTATGCCCACCAGGTGCTGGCACGGGCCGGGATCCAGATGCCGGTGACGGCCTTTGCCCACTCGCCGAAGGACACGGCCAATCTGATCTCCCACGTGCGCGGTGCGCCGCTGGTCGTGAAACTGCTGCAATCCACCCAGGGGCGCGGTGTCGTGCTGGCGGAGACGCGCAAGGCGGCCGAGTCGGTGATCGACGCTTTCCGCGGCCTCGACGCCAACTTTATCGTCCAGGAATTCGTCAAGGAGGCCGATGGCGCCGACATCCGCTGCTTTGTCGTGGGCGGCAAGGTGGTGGCCTCGATGATGCGCCAGGCCGAGAGCGGCGAGTTCCGCTCCAACCTGCACCGTGGCGGCTCTGCCAAACGGGTCCGGATCACCAAGGAAGAGCGCTCGTCCGCGGTCCAGGCCGCCAAGGCGCTGGGCCTGTCTGTCGCCGGCGTCGACATGCTGCGCTCGTCGACCGGGCCGAAGATTCTCGAGGTGAATTCCTCGCCGGGTCTGGAAGGTGTGGAACGCACTTCGGGCAAGGATGTCGCTGGCATGATCGTCGAATACATCGAGGGGCATGTGCGCCAGGTCCCGCCGCGCCGGGTCGGCAAACGCCGCACGCGTTCAGCCGAGGAAGTGGCGGAATAGCGGCTGCCTGACGTGCTGCGCAGGATCAGCTAGGCGCCATACCCGCCGCCGCCCGGGGTCTCGATCTCGACGGCGTCGCCGGCTTCCACATCGATGCGGAACAGGCCGGGCAGGTCTTCCACTGCACCGCCTGCGCGGATCACCCTTTGATGTCCCGGATAGGCGTCGCCGCCGCCGGCCAGGCCGAACGGGTTTTCCGACCGGCGCGAGGACAGGAGGGCGACCTCCATGGGTTCCAGGAAGGTGAGCCGGCGCTGGCTGCCATCGCCGCCGCGCCAGCGTCCGGTGCCGCCGGAACCGTGGCGGATGCGGTGATGATCGACGCGGACCGGGTAGCGCCGCTCCAGCACTTCCGGGTCGGTCATGCGTGAATTGGTCATGTGCGTGTGGATCGCGCTCTCGCCGGCAAAGCCGTCGCCCTCGGCGTCCACGCCCGCACCGGCACCGCCGCAGATCGTTTCGTAATACTGGTGGCGGTCATTGCCGAAGGTGAGATTGTTCATCGTGCCCTGGGCCGCCGCCATGCGGCCCGTCGCGCCGAACAGGGCATCGACGACCAGCTGGCTGGTCTCCACATTGCCCGCCACCACGGCTGCAGGCGGCCGCGGATTGAGCAGGCAGCCATCCGGAATGATCAGTTCGATCGGTTTCAGACAGCCCTCATTCAGCGGAATGGAGTCGCCCACCAGGCAGCGGAAAACGTAGAGCACGGCCGCGCGGGCGACCGAGGACGGGGCGTTGAAATTGCTGTGGCGCTGGGGCGAGGTGCCGGTGAAATCGACGGTCGCCGAACGGTTCTCGCGGTCGACGGAGATCGCGACACGGATCTGCGCGCCATCGTCCAGACGCACCGTGTGCACGCCGTCATCCAGAGCATCGATCACCCGGCGCACGGCGCGTTCGGCATTGTCCTGCACATGGCCCATATAGGCTTTCACCACGTCGAGCCCGTTATCGGCGACCAGGCGGTGGAGTTCGTCGGCCCCCTTTGCGCAGGCGGCGAGCTGGGCCTTCATGTCGGCGATATTCTGGTCGGGCCGGCGCGCCGGGTGCAGGCCCGAGGCGAGCACCTCGCGCACGGTGGCTTCCAGGAAGCGGCCCTTCTCCATCACCTTCACATTGCGGAATTGCACACCTTCCTCGTCGATGGTCTGCGAGAAGGGCGGCATGGAGCCCGGGGCGATGCCGCCGACATCGGCGTGGTGCCCTCTCGATGCGACATAGAAGAGACGTTCCTGCGACACAGGGTCATGCACAGGTGTGACAAGTGTGATGTCCGGAAGATGCGTTCCGCCATCATAGGGCGCATTTACGGCGACCGCATCGCCGGGACCGAGATCGGGATGCGCTTCGGCGGCGGCCCGGACCGAAGCCGACATGGATCCCAGATGCACCGGCATGTGCGGCGCGTTGGCGACCAGCCCGCCCTCGGCGTCGAAAACGGCGCAGGAGAAGTCGAGGCGTTCCTTGATATTCACCGAATGCGCGGTGCGCTCGAGGGCGACGCCCATCTGTTCGGCGACGGACATGAAGCGCTTGTTGAACAATTCCAGACGGATCGGGTCGAGCCCGGTGCCGCCGCGATGATCGTCTGCGGCTTCGGCGCGGGACAGCGACAGCGTGCCGTCCTCAAGGCGCGTGGCGGTCCAGCCGCGGTCGACCACAATGGTGGAATTGGGATCCATGATCAGTGCCGGACCGGTCTCGCTCATGCCGGCTGCGAACTGGTCGATGGCGTAGACGGGGACCTCGTTCCACTCGCCGGCATCGAACATGCGGGCACGCGCCTTCGGGCGCGGCGTGCCGGCTTCCGGTGCGGGCATGTCGATTGACCAGTCGGACGATCCGGGCGGCGAGCATTCGGCTTCACGCGTGACCGATTCAACGATCAGCTCTCCTTCCGGGATGAAGCCGAAGAGGCGTTTGTGAGCTTCGCGGAAGGCCGCTTCCATCATGTCGCGCGATCCGGCGGGCACAGGGATGGACGTGTCCGAACCGGAAACCTTGAGCCGCCACTCGCCGTGCGAGCGGATGGCGCCGGCGGGCAGGTCCTGGGCGGCGAGGGCGCTGCGGGCCTCCTCGTCCAGCCGGTCAGCAATACGGCCGGCCTCGTCGAACGCGCTTTCCAGCGGCGCCTCGACCGCAGCCATGCGGGTTTCGCGGATATCGGCCAGGCCAATGCCCAGGGCGGACAGCAGGCCGCCATAGGGGTGGATCAGCACCGTCGTCATGCCCAGCGCGTCGGCGACGCGGCAGGCATGTTGGGCGCCGGCCCCGCCGAAGGCGGCGAGCGCATAGCCGGACGGGTTCACGCCCTGGCCGATGGAGATCTGCTTGATCGCCTGGGCCATGCTTTCCACGGCCACGGCGAGAAAGCCCTCCGCGGCCTCTTCGGCGCTGGCCAGACCCATCTCGTCCGCCAGGGCGGAGAGGGCGGTGCGGCTGGCCTCGACATCGAGCGGCGCGTCGGAGGTTTCGCCGAAGACTTTTGGAAACCAGTCCGGCTGGATGCGGCCCAGCACGATGTTGGCGTCGGTCACCGCCGCCGGTCCGCCGCGGCCATAGCCAGCCGGGCCGGGCATGGCACCGGCACTGTCCGGGCCGACGCGGGCACGTTCGCCGTCGAAAGTGAGGATGGAACCGCCGCCGGCGGCGACCGTATGCACCGCCATCATCGGCGCGCGCAGGCGGAGGCCGGCCACCAGGGTTTCCTGCACCCGGTCATACTGGTCGCCATCATAGCGCGACACATCGGTGGAAGTGCCGCCCATGTCGAACCCGATCACCTTGGGCTGGCCGGCGCGCTTGGCGGTCTTGGCCATGCCGACCACGCCGCCGGCCGGACCGGACAGCACGGCGTCGCGGGCATGGAAGGCTCCGGCCGGGGCAAGCCCGCCGGAGGACTGCATGAAGAAGAGCGGCGTGCCCTCCAGCCCCGTGTCGACCCGGTTCACATAATTTCGCAGCACCGGGGTGAGATAGGCATCCAGCACGGTGGTCGAGGCACGCGGTACGATCTTGACCAGCGGCGAGGCGACCGAGGAACGCACGATCGTCGTGAAGCCCGCGTCGCTGGCCAGGACTTCCAGGCGCGCTTCGTGCGTGTCGTTGGCATAGGCGTGCATGAGCGCTATCGCGACGGTCTCGATACCGTCAGCGCGGGCGGCGTCGAGCGCGCGGCGGGCGGCGTCCTCGTCCAGCTCCTGCACGATTTCACCTTCGGCATCGAGGCGTTCCGCGATTTCCACCACCCGGTCATAGAGCGGGTCGGGACGGCTCAGATCGAGGGCGAAGATGTCGGGGCGCGTCTGGTCGCCGATCACCAAGAGATCGGCAAAGCCCTGCGTCACCAGGAAGAGCGTGCGCGCACCCTTGCGTTCCAGCAGCGCATTCGTGGCGACAGTCGTGCCCATCTTCACCGCAGCGACCGGCTCGCCGCCCGACAGACGCCGCACGCCCTCGGTGGCGGCATCGGGATAGTCCGGGCTTTCCGACAGGAGTTTGAGCGCTTGCAGCCGGCCGTCCGGTGCGCGGCCGATCACATCGGTGAAGGTGCCGCCCCGGTCGATCCAGAATTCCCATTCGCTGCGCGCGCTGCCGGTCATCGATTTTCATCCGTTCCTGCTGGGCGGGGGAGGTTAAGCATGGCGTGCAGCCACGCAACCGGATTAAGCTGGGGCGGAACTGTCATTCTTCAACCCCAGGGGCTCGCGCAGCGCGCGGGCAGTGCCTACATGGGCACACCGGAGGGCGCGCGCATGAGTTTCTGGAGCAGGCTGGCTGACCGGCTGAGGGGCCGGGAATGCTTCCTGGAGTGCGATGGCTGCGACGAGCGTGCGCGGCTGCACCAGGTCGAGGATGCCGATTTCGCCATGGCCCTGATCGGGCTGGGCGCCAAGATGGCCAAGGCTGACGGGGCTGTGACGCGCAGCGAGGTCCGGGCCTTTTACGAGGTCTTCCGGCCACCGCCGGAGGGCCGCGACGCGCTGGACCGCGCCTTTCAGCTGGCAACCCAGACGACGCTGGGCTTTGACGGCTATGCCCGCCGCCTGGCCAAGCGTTTCAACTGCTACCCCGCGCTTCTGGAAGATGTGCTCGACGGCCTGTTCCACATCGCCAAGGCCGATGGCGCCGTCACGCCGGACGAGATGCACTATCTGGAACGCGTGGCCGATATTTTCGGCTTTTCGGAAACCGAGTTCCGCCGCATTCGCTCGGCCCATATCGATGCCGGGGATCACGACCCGTATGTGATCCTGGGAATCGAGGCGGACATCTCCGATCTCGACCTGCGCCGGGCCTATCGCCGGATCGCCTCGCAGAATCACCCCGACCGCCTGATCGCCCGCGGCGCACCGCCGGAAATCCAGCGTATGGCCGACGAGAAAATGGCTGCGATCAACAGTGCTTACGGCCAGATTCTCCAGGAGCGCGGTCTCGTCGCATCCGCCGCCAATTGACTGTTGCCCCAAGAATGCCAACATGGAGCTTACAGTAGGGGGCGAACTGGACTGGATAGGACGACATGACTGACGCCCGTCAAGCCAATACCGACTTCTTCGCTTCCAAGGCGGGGCGCATCGTGCGCGATGTGCTGGCCGCCCTGATCGCGCTCGCCTTCCTGGGCCTGGTGATCTTCCTGGCCGCCATGCTGACGGCCGCCTTCCTGGTCCTGGCCGGCATTGCCCTGCTTGCCGGCGGCGCCTACTGGCTGTGGCGCAAACTGCGCGGCTCGCCCCGGGGGGCGGAAGACGATGTGCTCGTCGCCACGCGCGGTCCCGATGGCTGGACCGTCGATCTGGGCCGGTAAGCACCGCCGCTCCCGCAATCGTGACTGTCCGCCGCCCGGGCCCTTGCTAGTCTGGACGTCATTCCCGTCTCGTGAGGTCGTGCCGCCGTGCGCCGTTTCATTCCGCTTTTCCTGATTGTTGCCCTGCCGCTGATGCTGGTCGGCTGTGTGTCCATGGCCCTGCCCAAAGTGTCGGCGCGTCATGGCGGCGAGGCTGCGCGTCCGCCGCTCGAGACAGCGGGGCTGACACGGCAGTCCTGGGAGGCGGGGCAGGCGGATTTGCGCGCGGCCTTCGAGGCCGAGGTCTATGGCGCCTGGCCTGAGGCCGGGCCGGCGCGGGTTCTCGATCACACGGTTGTCGATGCCGCCGCCTATGACGGGGCTGGCCGCATCGAGGAATACACGCTCGACCTGGCGGGCGCGCAGACCCATCTGGCCACCGTGCTCCCGGTGGCGGCCGACGGGCCGGTGCCGGTGGTGGTGATGCAGATGTTCTGCGGCAATCACGCGGCGCTCGGCTGGCATGAGGGTGTCAGCGGCCCGGCCACCGACCGTGCGCCGGATTGTGCGCCGTCCGGTTTTGCCAGCTGGTCGACACGGCAGATTTTCGGCCGCCACATCATGGAGCCGCCGGTCGCCGAGATCCTCGCGCATGGCTATGCGCTGGCCTTCATCTATGCCGGCGATATCGTGCCGGACAGCGCTGCAGCGGCCGACGAAGCCCTGGACGAATTGTCGGCGGATGTTCAGACCGGCGCCATCGCCGCCTGGGCCTGGGCCTATTCCCGCGTCATCGACGTGCTGGAGGCCGACGACCGCTATGACCGGCAGCGCATGGCGGTGTGGGGGCATTCGCGCAACGGCAAGTCGGCCCTGCTGGCCGCCGCCTTCGATCCGCGCATCGACCTCGTCATCGCACACCAGTCAGGCACCGGCGGTACGACGCTGACCCGCTCGGATGCCGGCGAGAGCGTCGCCCAGATCACCGAGGCCTATCCCTACTGGTTCAACGACCGTTTCGAAAGCTATGCCGGCCGGGAAGAGGAAATCCCGGTCGATCAGCATCAGCTGATCGGCCTGATGGCGCCGCGGCCGCTCCTGATCGGCGGGGCCTGGCGGGATCAGTGGTCCGATCCGAACGGCAGCTGGCGCGCGGCGCGCGGCGCCAATCCGGTCTATGCGCTTTATGGCTCGGACGGGCTGGAGCAGGATGCGCTGGGGGCGTTCGACCCCGAGGCCGATATCGCCGTCTTCATGCGCCGCGGCCTGCATGGTGTGAATGCCGCCGACTGGCGTCATTTCCTCGCCTTTCTCGATGCGCATTTCGGCGCTGGCGAATAGGCGATGCGGGCGCGCGGACCGGCCACGCGCCCGGTTCATCAAACGATCTAGCAGTCGCGGCCCTGATAGATGCCCATCAGGCTGGTACGGCGCAGTTCGGCGCGGCGCACATTTTCCTCGCGGCGTTCTGCTTCCGCCTGGGCCTGGGCCTGGGCGTGTCCACCGGCGGCATTGGCCGCAAAGCCAAGGCCCGGAACACGGCCCAGAGCGCCGGAATAGGCGGCTGCGTTGATGGCGGCGCTGGTGCCGGCGGCCGCGGCGCTGCCGCGGGCTTCCGCGTTTGCAGCCGCCTGCATGTCGGCCCCCATCATCTGGTCCATGCGGCCGATCTCGGCGCTGAGCTGCTCGCAGCTCATATCGGCATCGCCGGGGCTGTTGACCTGCAGCAGGGCTGTGGCCGGTTCGGAGCTGGATGTGGTGGCACAACCGGCCGCCATGAGCGCCATTGCGGCCGTCAGGCCAAATGCGGTGATACGGGTTGTCGTCATAGTCCTCTCCCCTGGGCAAGTAGACGCGCAGGGAGGGTGCCGACGGCGCCCGAGATCAGCCATCCCCCGTTCGGGGGAGCCAAGGATTTGCGCTTGCCCGCCCGGGCGGCGCAGTCCAAGACAATCGCCATGCGGTTGCGCGATTTCCTGGCCCTGTTTGCCGTCTGTGTCGTCTGGGGCATCAATTTCGTGGTGGCCAAGTTCTCGGTGACCGGTGCACCGGGCTGGGTCGACGGCTTCGAGGGCGTGCCGCCCTTCTTTTTCGCCTTCCTGCGCTTTGTTCTTCTCTATGCGGTGCTGGCGCCCTGGCTGCGCCCGATCCCGGCCAAGCTGGGCACGATGATCGCCATCGGCCTGACCATGGGGGCGGGCCAGTACGCGCTGATGTTCCTGGGGCTGAAATGGGCCACGCCTTCGGCGATGGCGATCGCCGTGCAAACCGGCGTGCCCTTTGCGACCATCCTGTCGGTTCTCTTCCTGAAGGAGAAGGTCGGCCTGCCGCGGATCGCCGGCATTCTCCTGTCCTTTGCCGGTGTGGCGCTGGTGATTGCCAATCCGGCCGAGCTCGACCTGTCGATCGGTCTGATGATCGGCATCGGTGCGGCCTTCGCCTCGGCGGTCGGCATGATCCTGGTCAAGCAGATGCCGCTGGATTCAATCCGCATGCAGGCCTGGATCGGGCTGATCTCGGCGCCGCCGCTGCTGGCGCTGTCGCTGACCTTCGAGACCGGGCAGATGCAGTCGGTCGTCAGCGGCGGCTGGGCGATCGGCGCGGCCGTCGCCTTCACCGTCCTGCTGGTGAATGTGTTCGGCCATGGCGTCTTCTACAATCTTCTGCAGCGCTATGACGCGACCCTGATCGCGCCGCTGACCCTGATGGCACCGCTGATCGGCGTGATCGCGGGGCTCACGGTCACAGGCGATCCGCTCGGCTGGCGCCTGATCGCCGGTGGTGCGCTGACCCTGCTGGGTGTCGGCATCATCGCCCTGCGCCGGAACCGCAAATTGCCGACCGCCGCACTGGCGCGGGAGAAGACGCTGTGAGCCTGGTTTTCCGGGACACGCCGTCGCCCAACTTCAACGACCGCAAGGGCCCGCTCGCCTATATCGTGCTGCACTATACCGGCATGGAGACGGGCGCCGCGGCGCTGGAGCGGATGTGCGATCCGCAGGCTCAGGTGTCCGCCCACTACATGGTCGAGGAAGACGGCGCGGTATGCCGGCTCGTGGATGAAACCCGCCGTGCCTGGCATGCCGGGGTCAGCTATTGGCGCGGCGAGCGCGATCTGAACTCGGCCTCGATCGGCATCGAGATCGTCAATGGCGGGCATGATTTCGGTCTGCCCGGGTTTCCGGCTGTCCAGATTGCGGCGGTGACCGCCCTGGTGCGGGACATCATGGGACGGCATGGGATTGCGCCGCGCGACGTGATCGGCCATTCCGATATCGCCCCCGGGCGCAAGATCGATCCGGGCGAGGAATTCCCATGGACACAGCTGGCGGAAGCAGGCTGCGCGCTGGCGCTGCCGCAGGCGCGCATGGCAGGTGAGCCGGACGTGCTGCTGGAGCGGATCGGTTACGGTCTGGAGCCGGGCCTGCCCGCGGTGGTCGAGGCGTTCCAGCGGCGCTGGAGGCCACACCGGGTCGACGGGCAGCTGGACGACGAGACGCGCGATCTCATTGCCCGTGTGGCGTCGGCCGCTTGACGGGCTGACGCGTTTGACCGATCTAGACCGCGATCAGGTGGCCGGGCGGCCGCGGCGGCAAGTCCGGAAACGGCGCCGTCGAGGAAAGTCCGGGCTCCATGGAGACAAGGTGCCGGATAACGTCCGGCGGGGGTGACCCCAGGGAAAGCGCAGCAGAGAACAGACCGCCAGGCCTTCGGGCCCGGCAAGGGTGAAACGGTGCGGTAAGAGCGCACCGCCCCGACCGCAAGGAAGGGGGCTAGGCAAGCCCCACCTGGAGCAAGACCGAATAGGGATGAGCGCGGCTTGCCGCACATGTGTCTCCGCATGTCATCCGGGTAGGTCGCACCAGGCCGGCCGCAAGGCCGGTCGCAGATGAATGGTCGCCACCCCGGACTCCGGTCCGGGGGACAGAACCCGGCTTACAGGCCGCCTGATCCTTCTTTCCTGATTTTCTGCCCCCGCGTGAGCGGGGGAAGCGGGCCGCAGCAAAGCTGCGGGTCGAAGGGGGCTCTTCTGCAGCCGAAGGCGGAGGAAGGGCGGTCGCGCCGGGTTCCACCATTCCGCCGTGCTTCGCGCGGCGGCCCCTCCGCCCCTTCGGAGCACCTCCCCCGCCCGGGGCGGTGGAGGAAAGTCGCTTCACGGAACCATCTGTTCCGGATCGGAAACAATCTCCGAAGTGGCCCCTGTGGGTGGCAATCCCATGTCGCACTCGCCCGGGGGCTGTGGATATTAACTTAATGTTCCGCGTCTGTTCTTGTTTTCCTGTGATCTGAATACTTCAGATGGCGTGTTAATCCATGAAAAACGAACCTTTCGTCATTGTTTCCCATGCTGTCCCATGTTATCCCATCATTAACCATGCAGGGTTCGTCCGCATGGGCGCAGGGGGTCAAGCGCGTGTTTCTGTCGACGACGATCAATGGTGTGGACGCAAAGGGACGGGTTTCCGTGCCGGCGGGTTTCCGTGCCGTCGTCAAGAACGACCCCGAGGAGAAGATCTACGTGTGGCCCTCGTTCGAAGGCGGGTATCTGGAAGGCGGCGGGCAGGCCCTGCTCGACCGCTATCTGAACCTGCTCGAGGAGATGGACCCGTATGACGACGCCCGTGCCGCCTTCGAGCAGACGATCTTCGGCGACACGCGCGGTCTGGCTTTTGACGGTACCGGCCGTGTCACCCTGCCGAAGGATCTGATCGAGCATGCCGGCCTGGACAGCAAGGCGGCCTTCGTCGGTCTCGGCTCGCGCTTCGAGATCTGGAATCCGGACCGTCTGGCCGAGCGCAAGGCCAATGCCCGCGACTTCGCGCGCGAGAACAAGAAGTCGCTGCGCCTGCCGCCCCGTACGGGAGGGGGGGCATGACCGGCTCGCCGCACATCCCCGTCATGCTGGACGAGGTCCTGCACGCGCTCGAGCCGCGTGACGGTGCGCTCTATATCGATGGCACATTCGGCGCCGGCGGCTATTCGCGGGCCATCCTGTCGGCGGCCGACTGCCGCCTGATCGGCATCGACCGCGATCCGTCTGTCCGCCCCGCCGCCGAGCATCTCAAGCAGGCGGCCGGTGGCCGTTTTGCCTTTGTCGAGGCGCCGTTCTCGGCGATGGAAGAGGTGGTGCGCACCAGCGGCGGCTCGCATGTCGACGGCATCGTGCTGGATATCGGCGTGTCGTCCATGCAGATCGACCAGGCCGAGCGCGGCTTCTCCTTCCAGAAGGCCGGTCCGCTGGACATGCGCATGGCCGGTTCCGGCCCCACGGCAGCCGATGCGGTCAACCTGCTGAGCGAGCAGGAGTTGGCAGACATATTTTATGTTTACGGCGAAGAGCGCCGCTCGCGCCGTGTCGCCAAGTTCATTCTGACCGCCCGCGAAGAGGCGCCGATCGAGACGACGGACCGGCTGGCCGAAATCGTCTCGCGCGCAACTGGCGGAAAACATTCGAAAATCCATCCTGCGACGCGCGTCTTCCAGGCGCTGCGCATTTTCGTCAATGACGAGCTGGGTGAACTGGCCCGCGCGCTGGAGGCGTCCGAGCGCCTGCTGGCGCCGCTCGGGCGGCTTGTCGTGGTTACCTTCCATTCACTGGAGGACCGCATGGTTAAGTCCTTCCTGCGGGCCCGTGCCGGGCTGGCAGGAGGGGGCGGTTCGCGTCATGCGCCAGTCGCCGAAGCAGGCCCCGAGCCGAGTTTCCGTCTCCTGTATCGCAAGGCCGTCGAGGCCGGCGCGGCGGAGGCTGGTGCCAATCCGCGGGCCCGTTCGGCCAAGCTGCGCGCCGCCATTCGTACCGATGCACCGGCCGTCACCGACGGTTCGGAACTGTATCGGAGTGTCGTTCCGCTTGCCCGTCTGGAGGCCGCGCTATGATCCGCACGTTCAATGCGATCGCGTTCGTCGTCGCCGCGGCGCTGGCAGTGGCACTCTATATCGCGAAAGCCGAGGCGAAGAGCTCGCAGGAGCGGCTGGAAGGCATCCAGGCGCAACTGGCCGAGGAGCGCCGGCAGATCAATGTGCTCAATGTCGAGATTGCCCACCTGGAAGATCCCGAGCGCCTGCGCGCGCTGGCGCGCCGCTATCTCGGTTTCGAGCCGCTGGATCCCTCGCGCGAGGTCAATCTGAGCGATCTTCCCCTGCTGGCAGGCGCCGACGAGCGCCGCGACACGCTGCGCTCCGACAGCCACATCGTGCGCGAGGAGCGTATCGAGGGGCTGGCAATGGCCGAGCCGCGAGAAGTGGGAGGCCCGGACTGATGCGCCTCTGGCCGTTCCGCAGGCAGGTTTCCGCCAAGTCGCGCAGTGTTGCACTGCCGCCGCTGGCCGAGGCTGCGCCGGCGGACATGTCGCGCCTTCTGCGCATCGAAAGCGACGAGACCAAGGCCCTGGATGCGGCGCGTTCGCGCCTGCGTATCATCGGCATGAGCCTGGGTGTCGGTTTCCTGCTGCTGGCAGGCCGGGCCGTCGATATTGCCGTGATGGGCCCCGCCGATGCAGCGCCGGTGATCCGCCAGGCTGCGCATGCGGAGACGCGTGGCGATCTGTTCGACCGGACCGGTCAGGTGCTGGCGACCACGCTGCAAACCCACTCGCTCTACGCCGACCCAAGCCTGGTGTGGGATGCGCGCGAGACTGCCGAGGCACTGGCGACCGTTTTGCCCGATATCGATGTCGACGCGCTGACCGAGGAACTTGGCGGCCGCGGCCGTTTTGTCTGGGTGCAGCGCAATCTCACCCCGCGCCAGCGCCAGGCCGTTTTCTCGCTGGGCCTGCCCGGGCTGGGCTTCCGCATGGAGCCGCGCCGGGTCTATCCGCGCGGCCGGCTCGCTTCGCACATTGTGGGCTATACCGACCGTGACATGGCCGGTCTGGCCGGGGCCGAGCGCGCTTTCGACAGCGCACTCCTGTCCGGCGACGGGCGCCCGGTGGCGCTGTCGATCGACATGTCCGTCCAGTTCCATGTCGACGAAGTGCTGCGCTCGACCATGGCCGAGTTCGAGGCCGAAGCCGCTGTCGGCGTGGTGATGAATGTGCGCACCGGCGAGATCCTCTCCATGGTCTCGCTGCCGGACTATGATCCCAACCGTCCGACCGATGCGGATGCCGGCGGCCGCCTCAATCGCGCCGCACAGTCGGTCTACGAGATGGGCTCGACCTTCAAGGCATTCACGGTGGCGATGGCGCTGGAAAACGGAACGGCGACACTGGAAAGCGGCTATGACGCGTCCAATCCGCTGCGCATTGGCGGTCACACCATCCACGACTACCACGCCGAGAACCGCCAGCTGACCCTGACAGAGATCTTCACCCACTCCTCGAATATCGGTTCCAGCCTGATTGCGCTGGAAGCGGGCGCCGAGGCCCAGCGCGGCTTCCTGGGCGATCTGCGCCTTCTCGAGCGCGCGCCGATCGAGCTGGCCGAGAGCGCCGATCCGCTGCTGCCGCGCCAATGGGGGCCGACCGAGACGGCGACCATCTCCTACGGGCACGGTCTGGCCGTCAGCCCGATCGCGACGATTGCGGCTTTTGCGGCCATTGCCAATGACGGCGTCTATGTGCCGCCGACGCTTCTGCCGGTTGCGGCCGACGAGACGATTGTCGGCGAGCGGGTGATGTCCTCGGAGGCTGCGCGCACGGTGATCGATCTGATGCGCGAGAATGTGACCGATGGCTCGGGCGGCTATGCCGAGGCGATCGGCTATCGCGTGGCGGGCAAGACCGGCACGGCGGAAAAACCCTCGCGCGGCGGCTATGACCGCAACCGGCTGATCTCCTCCTTCTCGGCGGTCTTCCCGTCCGACGATCCGCAATATGCAGTTCTGGTGCTGCTGGACGAACCGCACGGCAATGAATCGACCTATGGCTATGCCACGGGTGGATGGACGGCCGCGCCCGCGGTCGGCGACATTGTCTCCCGTATTGCCCCCATTCTCGGTGTGGAGCGTGCGGAAACCGATCACGGTGAACGCGCGGCCCTGATCCGCGCCGCCCTCATGCCGGAGATCATCCCGTGAAACTGTCAGAGCTGATGCCCGAAGACGAGTTCGCGCCGGAAGACGGCGCCGTCGAGGTGCGCGGCCTGACCCTGGACAGCCGGAAGGTTGAGCCGGGCTTCCTGTTTGCCGCCCTGCCGGGCGTGAAGGCGCATGGGCGGGACTTCATCCCCCAGGCGGTCGCCCAGGGCGCGGCGGTGATCCTGACCGATATCGCGGTCGAGGGGCTGGACATTCCGGTCCTTGTCACCGACGAGCCGGCCGCCGTGCTGGCGGAACTGGCGGCGCGTTTCTATCCGCGCCAGCCGGAGCATGTGGTGGCCGTGACCGGGACAAACGGCAAGAGCTCGACCGTGGAATTCCTTCGCCAGGTCTGGTCGGCCGCTGGGCGCGATGCCGCCTGTCTGGGCACGCTGGGCGTGACCCGGGGCACAGCGCGTGAAGTGACCGGCTATACCACGCCGGATGCAGTGGCCCTGCATCGTGCCCTCGATGCGCTCGCAAGCGACGGGGTCACGCATCTGGCGATGGAAGCCTCCAGCCACGGGCTCAAGCAGCACCGTATGGACGGGGTCACGGTGAGCGTCGGCGCCTTCACGAATCTGACCCAGGATCACCTGGACTATCATCCCGATTTCGCCGATTACTTCGCATCCAAAGAATTGCTCTTCTCAGAGCGCGTCGCCGAAGGTGGCCGGGCCGTCGTCAATGTTGACAGCGAGTGGGGCCGCCGCATGGCCGAGACAGCGCAGCGGCGCGGTCTGGATACGGTCACGATCGGCTGGCGCGGCGAGGACCTGTCGATCCGCGAGATCACGCCGCGCCCGGCGAGCCAGGATGTCAGCTTTGCCTGGAAGGGTGCCGAGCACAGTCTGGAAATCCCGCTGGTCGGCGAGTTCCAGATCCTCAACGCCCTGTGTGCCGCAGCCATCGCCTTGGGCGACGGGGTCGAGACCGAAACCGTTCTGGCCACGCTGCGGCAGCTGGAAGGCGTGCCCGGCCGGCTGGAGAAAGTTGGCGAGACGCGGGAGGCCGCGCCGGTCCTGGTGGACTATGCCCACACGCCGGACGGTCTGGACAAGCTGTTGCGCGCGGCCCGGCCGCACACGCAGGGGCGGGTCATCGTCGTCTTCGGATGCGGCGGCGATCGCGATCCGTCCAAGCGCCAGAAAATGGGGGCGATTGCGGCCAGCCAGGCCGACCACATCATCGTCACCGACGACAATCCGCGGTCGGAAGATCCCGCGGCGATCCGTGCGGCAGTCCTCAAGGGCTGTCCGGAGGCCGAGGAAATCGCCGACCGCAGCGCCGCGATCCGCCGCGGCGTTTCCCTGCTGGGCGAGGGCGACTGCCTGCTGATCGCCGGCAAGGGACATGAGACGGGGCAGATCGTGAATGGGACCACGCTGCCTTTCGACGACCGCGAGGAGGCCCGCAAAGCTCTGGGGGAAAGGGAGGCCGCGCATGTCTGAACCGCTCTGGACAGCCCGACAGGCCATGGCCGCGACCGGCGGCATGCTGATCGGCGATACCGGCTGGACCTGTTCCGGCATCTCGATCGACAGCCGCACGATCCAGCCCGGCGATCTCTTCGTCGCTCTCAAGGACGAGCGCGACGGGCACGACTATGCCGCCGCGGCCCTGAAGGCCGGTGCCGCGGCCTGTCTGATCTCCCGCAGCGATCTGGCCCTCGAACCGGCGCTGCAGGTGAAGGACACGCTGGCCGCGCTGCGCAGTCTGGGCGAGGCCGCCCGCGACCGTTGCGACGCGATCCGGGTCGCGGTGACGGGCAGTGTCGGCAAGACCACCGTCAAGGACGCGCTGGCCGCCGTGTTCCGCGCCGCCGGTCCGGCGCACTGGAGCGTGAAGTCGTACAATAATCACTGGGGCGTCCCGCTGACGCTGGCGCGCATGCCGCGCGACACGCAGCGTGCTGTCTTCGAGATGGGCATGAACCATGCCGGCGAGATCCGCGACCTGTCCTCCATGGTCCGGCCGCATGTGGCGATGATCACCCGTATCGCGCCGGCCCACCTGGAACATCTGGGCTCGATCGAGGCGATCGCCGATGCCAAGTCGGAGATCTATGAGGGCCTGGAAACGGACGGCGTCGCGATCTATCCCGCCGACGATCCCCAGGCCGAACGTCTGGCGCGCCATGCCCGCCATTCCGGCGCGGCCTTCATGCTGGATTTCGGCACGGCGAAGGACGCCGCGATCCGTATCGAGTCGTTTGAAACGGGGCTCGACGGATCGCGCGGCATCGCCAATGTACTGGGCATGCGCGTGCCTTTCTCGGTCAAGGCGTCGGGCATGCACTGGGCCTGGAATATCGCCGCCATCTTCGCCGCTTCGGCCGGGGCCGGTCTCGATGCCGGTGATGTTGCCGAAGCGCTGGCGGGGCTTGAAGCCGGTGCGGGGCGTGGCCGCGTGCTGACCCTGGCGCATCCCGCCGGCGGCAGCTTCACCCTGCTCGACGACGCCTATAACGCCAATCCGGTTTCCATGGCCGCCGCGATCTCGGCGCTCGGTGCCGCACGTCCCGGTGAGGGCGGGCGTCGCATCGCCGTTCTGGGCGACATGCTGGAGCTGGGACCGGACGAGGGCGCCATGCACGCCGCACTCGCCGAACCGCTCGAGGCGGCCGGTGTCGACGAGGTCTATACGTGTGGCAGCCGGATGCGCAGCCTCCACGACGCCTTGCCCGCGACCCGCCGCGCAGGCTATGCGGCAAATGCGGACGAGGGGCTTGACCTGATCAGGGCAGCAATCCGGCCGGGGGATGTTGTGCTCGTCAAAGGGTCGAATGCCTCCGGTCTCCACAGGATTGCCGCATATCTGGCCGACGGTTCCGCGCTCGGATTGACGGAGGCCTGATCCGCCCATGCTGTATTTGTTGCTGTCGCCGCTGGCTGAAGACCTCCAGCTGGCCAATCTGTTCCGCTACATCACCTTCCGCACCGGCGGCGCACTGATGACGGCCATGCTGATCGCCTTCCTGCTCGGCAAGCCGATGATTGCCTGGCTGCGCAAGAAGCAGGGCAAGGGCCAGCCGATCCGCGCCGAGGGGATCGAGCGTCACGTGGTCGAGAAGACCGGCACGCCGACCATGGGCGGCTTTCTGATCCTGCTAGGTGTCATGGTCGGCACGCTCCTGTGGGCGGACCTGTCGAATGCCTATGTCTGGATCGTCGTCTTCGTCACGGCCGGTTTCGGTGTGATCGGTTTCATCGACGACTATCTCAAGGTCACCAAGCAATCGACGGCGGGCTTCTCCGGCCGGCTGAAGCTGGCGACGGAATTCATCATCGCGCTGGTCGCCGTCGTCTGGGCGACGGTGACGGCGCGGGGCCTGGGCATGGAAACCGGGATGTCGACCTCGATCGCCTTTCCCTTCTTCAAGGACCTGGTGATCAATATCGGTCCGCTCTTCTATGCGTTCGGCTGTATCGTCATTGTCGGCGCCGGCAATGCGGTGAACATGACCGACGGCCTGGACGGGCTGGCCATCGTGCCCGTGATGATTGCCGCGGCGACTTTCGGCGCCATTGCCTATGTCGTCGGCCGGGTCGACTTTGCCGAATACCTGCAGGTCCACTACACAGCGGGCACCGGCGAGCTGCTGGTTTTCTGCGGCGCGCTGATCGGCGCGGGACTGGGCTTTTTGTGGTGGAATGCACCGCCGGCCATGGTCTTCATGGGCGATACCGGCTCGCTGTCGCTGGGCGGCGCGCTGGGCGCCATCGCGGTCGCCGTGAAGCACGAGATCGTGCTGGCAATCGTCGGCGGGCTGTTCGTGCTCGAGATCGTCTCGGTGATGGTGCAGGTCGCCAGCTTCAAGCTGACCGGCAAGCGTGTTTTCAAGATGGCGCCGATCCACCACCATTTCGAACGGCATGGCTGGGCCGAGCCCACCATTGTCATCCGCTTCTGGATCATTGCCGTTGTGCTCGCATTGATTGGACTTGCAACCCTGAAGCTGAGATAACAGCCCTTCATGATCCCGATCCATGCATATGAAGGCCGCCGTGTCGCTGTGTTCGGATTGGGGCGCACAGGCATAGCCACGGCCAAGGCCCTCGCCGCAGGCGGCGCAGACGTATCCTGCTGGGATGACAGCGAGGCTGCGCGCGATCGTGCCCTGGCCGCCGGCCTGCAGCCGGACGATCTCAACCGGCGCGACTGGGGCGATATCGCCGCGCTGGTCCTGTCGCCGGGCATTCCGCTGACCCACCCCAAGCCGCACCGCATGGTCGAGCTGGCCAACAGTGTCGGCGCGCCGGTGATCGGCGATATCGAGCTGTTCGCCCTGGCGCTTCGCGATGTGCCGGAAAAGCGCCGGCCGAAAGTGATCGGTATTACCGGCACCAACGGCAAGTCGACCACGACCGCACTGATCGGCCACATCCTGCGTGAAACCGGCCGCAAGACTGTCGTCGGCGGCAATATCGGCGACGCCATCCTGGCGCAGGATCCGCCCAGCCCGGGCCTGCACTACGTGCTGGAACTGTCCTCCTACCAGATCGATCTGACGCATTCGCTCGCCTGTGACGTCGCGGTGCTGCTTAACATCACGCCGGATCACATCGACCGGCACGGCGATTTCGACGGCTATTTCCGTGCCAAGCAGCGCCTGTTCGAAATGCAGGCACCGTCGGGCCAGGCCGTGATCGGCATCGACGACAACGACACCGCCGCCTTCTTCTCCCGGCTGCGGCAGTCCCGGCGTGAGGAACAGGTCGTTCCGATCTCGTCCGGCCGCGTGTTTGCGCGGGGCGTCTATGCGCTGGGCGACCGGGTCTATGACGCGCTGGATACAGCCTCGCATCCGGCGGTCGATCTGAAACGGGCACCGGCCCTGCCGGGGCGCCACAATGCCCAGAATGTCGCCGCAGCGCTCGCCGCCGTGCGGCTGATGGGTGTGTCGGCCCGCGCCGCGGCCGAGGCGATCTATACATTCCCCGGCCTGCCGCACCGCCAGGAAAGCGTCGCGACCCTTGGTGGCATCCGCTTCGTCAATGACAGCAAGGCCACCAATGCCGAAGCCGCCATCCAGGCGCTCACCTGCTATGACAGCATCCGCTGGATTGTCGGCGGGCGGGCCAAGGAAGGCGGGCTGAAAGCGGCCATGGGCGCCGCCGGACGGATCGCCCGGGCCTATCTGATCGGCGAGGCCGAGGACCGGTTCGCTGGCGAACTGGACGGCCGGATCCCGTTCACACGCTGCGGCACGCTGGAAGCCGCTGTGGCGGCTGCCGCACGCGATGCCTGGGCAGAGGGACGCCCGGGCGAGGTGGTGCTGCTGTCGCCGGCCGCGGCCTCCTTTGACCAGTTCACCTCCTATGAGGCGCGCGGCGATGCCTTCCGCTCGATCGTCTCCGGCCTCACCGTGCCGGACGATGCTGCGGAGCATGTCTCGTGATCCAGGACGTTTCCCGGGGATTGGGGACCTGGTGGCGCGGGGTCGACCGGACGCTGCTGGTCGTGGTCATCGCGCTTATCGTGATCGGCCTGATCCTGTCCATGGCTGCCAGCCCTGCCATCGCCGGGCGGATCGGCATCGACGACCCTTTCCACTTCTTCTACCGCCAGAGCGTGTTCGCGGTGGCCGGCCTTGTCGGCATGCTGGGCGTATCGGCGCTCAATCCCAAGGGCGCGCGGCGGCTGGCCGTGATTGCGCTGGGCTGCTCGCTTCTGTTGATGGTGGCGACGCTCTTCATCGGCAATGAGGTGAAGGGCGCGACCCGCTGGATACGCGTCGGCCCGCTTTCCCTGCAGGCCTCCGAGTTTCTCAAGCCGGCGCTGATCGTCACGGCCGCCTGGCTGTTTGCCGAGGAAAAGCGTGGCGCGCCGATCCCGGGCCGGGCGATCGCCTTCGGCATCTATATCGTGTCCATCGGGCTTCTGATGGCGCAGCCGGATTTCGGCCAGACCGTGCTTTTGACCCTGTGTTTCGGCGGCGTCTTCTTTGCCTCCGGCCTGTCCTGGCTGTGGGTGTCGGTGCTGGGCGGGCTGGCGGCGACCGGCTCGACGCTGGCCTATTTCACCTTCCCGCACGTCGCCAGCCGGGTCGACCGCTTCATGAATCCGGAGAGCGGCGACACCTACCAGATCGACCAGGCCATCGAGGCGATCTCGCGCGGCGGGATCGCCGGCGCCGGGCCGGGCGAGGGGGAGGTGAAGAACTTCCTGCCCGACGCCCATGCCGACTTCATCTTCGCCGTCGCTGCCGAGGAATTCGGCCTGATGGCCTCGCTCGCCATCATCGGCCTGTTCGCGATCCTGGTGGCGCGCGCCTGGACCCAGGCGATGCGGCTGCAGGACAATTTCGCCCAGCTGGCGGTCGCCGGGCTGGCGCTGCAATTTGCACTGCAGGCGCTCGTCAACATCGGCGTGAACTTGAACCTCATCCCGCCCAAGGGCATGACTTTGCCCTTCGTATCCTACGGAGGGTCCTCCATGCTTGCGCTCGCCTTCGGGGCCGGCCTCCTTCTGGCTTTCACCCGCCGCCGTCCCGGCGCCTATTCGCTGCGGCATTCGGCATGACGCCGCGCCGTTGCCTGATTGCCGCCGGCGGGACCGGCGGTCACATCTTTCCGGCGCGCGCTGCGGCCGATGCGCTGATCGCGCGCGGCTGGCAGGTGCGGCTCGTCACGGATACGCGCGGCCTGCGCCATGCGGCGGATTTTCCGGCTGTCGCGGTCGACGAGATCCATGCCGCCAGCCCGTCGACGAAAAACCCGGTCAAGCTGGCCAAGGCGGCGCTGGAGCTGACCCAGGGCCTGGCCCAGACGCGCGGCATCGTACAGCGCTGGAAGCCGGACGTGGTCGCCGGCTTTGGCGGCTATCCTGCCTTTCCCGCGCTTGGCGTGGCACAATCGATGCGCATCCCCTTTGCCATTCACGAGCAGAATGCGGTGCTGGGCCGGGTCAATCGCATGTTTGCGGCCCGCGCCGGCTTTGTCGCGTCCGGCTTCGAGCGCCTGGACAGGCTGCCGGAGAAGGCGCGCAAGCGTCACATCCTCACCGGCAATCCGCTGCGCACCCCCATCGTCGAGGCGCGGGCGGCCGGCTATCCGGCGCTGACGGCTGACGGGCGGATCAACCTGCTCGTGCTCGGCGGCTCGCTGGGCGCGCGCATCCTGTCGGAAACCGTGCCGGCGGCGGTGGCAAAACTCCCGGAAAAGCTGCGATCTCGCCTTGATGTCGTCCAACAGACCCGTGAGGAATCCCTCCCCATGGCCCGCGAGACCTATGCCCAAGCCGGCGTCAACGCCATTTGCGAACCCTTCTTCGAGGATGTCGGCGCGCTTTATGCGGCCAGCCATCTCGTGATCGGCCGCTCCGGCGCGTCCACCGTGTCCGAAGTGGCCGGTGTGGGACGCCCGGCGATCTTCTGCCCGCTTGCCATCGCAACAGACGACCACCAGGCCGCCAATGCCGACGGTCTGGTCCAGGCCGTCGCCGCCGACATGCTGCGCGAAGCCGACTTCACGGCCGATCGCGTCGCCAAACTGCTTGAAACCCGCCTTACCAACCCCGAAGACTTGGCCGAACGGGCCGCCGCAGCCCGCACGCTGGGCCGGCCCGACGCCGCGGAAACGCTGGCGAAATCGATCGACGGCCTGGTGCGAGGAGCCCTCGTATGAAATTTGCCGCCCTGCCTTTCCCTGTCGGCCCTGTCCATTTCGTCGGTATCGGCGGCATCGGCATGAGCGGCATTGCCGAGGTCATGCTGAATCTCGGCTATCAGGTGCAGGGATCGGACATCCGCGCCAATCCGAATGTCGAGCGTCTGGAAGGCCTGGGCGCGCGGGTTGCGATCGGTCATGCGGGCGAGAATGTCGAAGGGGCAGGCGCCATCGTCGTCTCCTCTGCAATCAAGCCGGACAATCCCGAACTCGTCGCGGCACGGGCCAAGAAAATCCCCGTCGTGCGCCGGGCTGAAATGCTGGCCGAACTCATGCGGTTGAAATTCGCCGTCGCCGTCGGCGGCACGCACGGCAAGACGACAACCACATCGCTGGTCTCGGTGCTGATGGATGCGGCGGGCGTCGATCCGACCGTGATCAATGGCGGCATCATCTCGGCCTATGGCTCGAACGCCAAGATGGGCCTGGGCGACTGGATGGCGGTCGAGGCCGATGAAAGCGACGGCTCCTTCCTGAAACTGCGGTCGACGGTGGCCATCGTCACCAATATCGATCCGGAGCACATGGAGCACTACGGCAGTTTCGATGCGCTGCGGCAGGCCTTCTTCCGCTTTGTCGAGAACCTGCCCTTCTACGGTTTTGCCGTGCTGTGCACCGATCATCCCGAAGTGCAGTCGCTGGCCAGCCGGATCGAGGACCGCCGCGTCATCACCTACGGCAAGAACCCGCAGGCCGATGTGCGTCTGGAAAACCTGCGTATGGAGCCGTCCGGTTCGACTTTCGACGTCACCTTCCGCCTGCGCGACCAGGCGCCGGAGACCTGGCGCGATATCGTTTTGCCGATGATGGGTGAGCACAATGTGCTCAATGCTGTCGCGGCCCTGGCAACGGCGCGTGAGCTCGGTCTTACCGAAGACGCCGCCAAGGGCGCTCTGAAGGGCTTCGGCGGGGTGAAGCGGCGCTTTACGCAGACCGGCAGCTGGAAAGGCGCGACCATTATCGACGATTACGGCCACCACCCGGTCGAGATCGCTGCCGTGTTGCGCGCTGCGCGCCAGGCCGCGACCGGCAAGGTGGTCGCCGTGATGCAGCCGCACCGCTATTCCCGCCTGCACGACCTGTTCGAGGATTTCTCGACCTGTTTCAACGATGCCGACAGCGTGCTGGTGGCCCCGGTCTATACCGCCGGCGAGGACCCGATCGAGGGGGCCGACCGCGACCATCTCGTCGCCAGCCTGACCGCGCACGGCCATCGCGACGCCCTGGCCATCACCCGCGACAGCGTTGCTGCCGAAGTCGCCAAACGGGCCGGGAAGGGCGATGTCGTCGTCTGCCTCGGCGCCGGCGACATCACGCAATGGGCCTACGCGCTTCCGGGTGAGCTGGAGGCGTTGGGCTAGTGGAGCAAGCCGGTGAAACCGCGGTCCTTCCCCTTGATGGGGAAGGTGGGCCGAAGCGGAGCTTCGGGCCGGAAGGGGTGAAGCCCGGTGCCGGCGTTTTCACACACCTCGCCCCCACCCCATCCACCCCGCCTTCGGCGCGGTCCCCCTTCCCCGTCGAGGGGAAGGATGGAGGCCTGTTGTGACGAACCTTCTCGCCCAGCTCCCGCCCGTTCGCGGCAAATATATCGAACAGGCGCCGCTCAGGGATATCACCTGGCTGCGCGTCGGCGGTCCGGCGGATGTGCTCTACCTGCCGGCCGACGAGGCCGATCTGGCGCGCTTCCTGGCCGAGACACCGGACGAGATCCCGGTTCATGTCCTGGGTGCCGGATCGAATACGCTGGTGCGCGATGGCGGTGTGCCGGGCGTGGTGATCCGGCTCGGTCCGCCCTTCGCGAAGACCGAGGCCCTGGACGGCAATCGTCTGCGGGCCGGCGCCGGTGCGCTGGACCGCATGGTCGCCAAGGCCGCTGCCAAGGCAGGCCTGGCGGGTATGGAGTATCTGATCGGTGTGCCCGGTACGATCGGCGGCGCGTTGCGCATGAATGCCGGCTGCTATGACCAGGAAACCGCCGATGTGATCGTCGAGGCCGTGGCGCTCGACCGGTCCGGGCGGCGCATCGTCGCCTCACCGGACGAGCTGGCCTATTCCTATCGTCATTGCGAGGCGCCGGAGGACTGGATCTTCACCGAAGCCGTCTTCCAGGGCACGCCGGACGAGCCCGCCGCGATCGAGGCGCGCATGGGCGAGATCACCGCCCGCCGCGAACAGACCCAGCCGATCCGGGAAAAGACATCGGGCTCGACCTTCGCCAATCCCGACCCGCCCGGCACGCCGGACCAGCGCAAGTCCTGGCAGCTGATCGACAGTGTCGGCGGCCGCGGCTTCTCGGTCGGGGGCGCACGGTTTTCCGAACAGCACTGCAATTTCCTGATCAATGACGGTTCCGCCTCGGCGGCCGATCTGGAAGAGGTAGGCGAGACGATCCGGGCCCGCATCCGCGAGACGCACGGGATCGACCTGCGCTGGGAAGTGCGGCGCATCGGCAAGAGCCAGGAGGAGCAATCCAGATGACCCAGGATTTCATCACGGCCATCGAGCCGATCCGCAACCAGTATGTGAACGGTTACGCGACCTGGCTGGCCGACAAGGCCAAGGCCTATCCCCAGGGTGCCGGCGAATACCTGTTCGAAATCCAGGCGCAGACCAATTTCGCGCGCAAGCTTTGCCGCGTCGATTTCGTTTCGGCCCCGGGCGACAACGCGCCGCCGCATGAATACAGCCTCAAATCCATGCTCGGCTTCGCGCCGATGTCCGACCGGATCGACGGTGTCGCGGTCCAGCTCAATCCATTCCGCTGGGACAGCGCGGTGGTCGAGGTCCCCGGCGCGATCTGGGATCGCGACAAGGTGATCGAGTGGTTCAATCGCTGGTTCGGCTTCAACGGCAAGACGCCCTGGGTCACCGTGCGCGACAAGCCGAGCGGCGTGCTGCACATCTGTGCCTGGGTCGAGCCGGGCATGCTGCGGATCGATTTCGGGTCTGCGCCGGCTGAAGCCCTGGCGGAACTCATCCCGATCGCCCGTGACAGCGGCGCGCAGGTGATGTCCATCCGCGATGCCAGCCAGATGGCTGCCCGGCCCGATGCCGGCCATGTGATAGGCTAGATCATGACGAAACGTATCGCCGTCCTGCTGGGCGGTCTGTCTCCGGAGCGCGATGTGTCCCTGGTCTCCGGCGCGGCCTGTGCGAAGGGGCTGCGCGAGAAGGGCTATGACGTCGTCGAGATCGATGCAGGCCGCGACCTCTATCGTCAGCTGGAGGAGGCGGCGCCGGACATTGTTTTCAACGCGCTGCACGGCGAGTGGGGCGAGGACGGGCTGGTGCAGGGCGTGCTCGAGCATTTCGGCAAGCCCTATACGCACTCCGGCGTCCTGGCCTCGGCGCTGGCCATGGACAAGCAGAAAGCCAAGGACGTGCTGCGCGCGGCCGGCATTCCCTGTCCGGAAGGTTTCATCGCCAACCGCTTCGAGGCGGCCAAATCGCATGCCATGAAGCCGCCCTATGTCGCCAAGCCGAATGCGCAGGGCTCGTCGGTGGGCGTGCATATCGTGCTGGAAGGTGCCAACCGGCCGCCGGCCGAGCTGGGCTCGACTGCCTGGGCGCTGGGCGAAGAGGTTCTGATCGAGCGCTATATCCCCGGCCGCGAGCTGACCGTCGCCGTGATGGAAGACCGCGCGCTGTGCGTCACCGAAATCGTGCCGAAGACGACTTTCTACGATTATGACGCCAAGTATGCTGCGGGCGGGTCCGATCATATTTTACCCGCGCCGGTGCCGGAAGAAATCGCAGAGCGGGCCTGTGAACTGGCGCTGAAAGCCCACAAGGCCTTGGGATGCCGCGGTCTGACGCGGTCGGATTTCCGTTACGATTCCACGTCCGAAGAACCGCTATGGTTACTCGAAATTAACACCCAGCCGGGCATGACTCCGACATCTCTTGCGCCCGAACAGGCGCAGTATTGCGGGATCGCCTTCAGCGATCTCGTGCAATGGATGGCGGAGAATGCGTCGTGTCGAAGGTGAGGCGCGGCGGGTCGCGTAAGACGACCCGGCGCACGTCCCAACCCCGATCCGCCGCGGTGTCCGCACCGCGGCGTTTGCGTAACTGGGCCGAGGCCCGGGTCCGGGGTGCGAAATACCGTATGGCGAAGACAGCCCGTCTCGGCGGGCTGGCGGTGACAGGCCTGGTGGCGGTCACCGTAGGCGGACTTGCGCTCTTCGGCCAGCTCGACGACGCCGCCATGGAAATCCGCGACTTTGCCGGCTATCGCCTGTCCGGTGTCGGCTTTGCCGTGCGTGCCGTCGATGTCACCGGCGCCAGCGGAGCCGATGCTCATGCCATTGTCGTCGCCAGCGAAGTCTATGACGGGCAGCCGATTTTCGCCGTCAATCCCGACATCATCCGCCGCCGCGTCGAAGCCTTGCCGGCCGTTCGCCGCGCGACCGTCGCGCGCCTGCTGCCGGACCGGATCGCGATCGTGGTCGAGACCCGCGAAGCGTATGCGCTCTGGCAGGTCGACGGGGATCTGCGTGTGATCGACCGCCACGGTGTCGTGCTGGCGCATGCCGACCCGATGAACCCTTTGCCGCTGCCGCTCGTTGTCGCAGAGGGTGCCAATGAAGCGGTCGTCGAGATCGTCGAGGCGCTCGACAATTACCCCATCGTTCGTGACCGCGTCGTCGGTGCGGTGCGGGTGGGTGAGCGCCGCTGGAATCTGCGCCTGGACAGCGGCGCCGATGTGAAGTTGCCGGAAGGCGATGTCACGGCATCGATTGCCATCCTGGCGCGATTGCAGGCCGAGCGGGGCGTGTTGCGCCTGGCGGCCGAGAGTTTCGATCTGCGGGGCGAGGGCGATCTGATCGTCCGGGCCCGGCCGGACCGCGCACAGGCGGCGGGATTGCGGGAGCGTGAAGCGTGAGTGTGCTGGATTTCTTTCGGTCGCGGCAGGCGGACTCGGTAACCGGCGGCAAGTCCGCAGGCGGTGTCTGCGCCGCGCTGGATGTCGGTTCGTCCAAGATTGCCTGCTTCATTGCCCGGACCGATCAGACCGTATCCGGCCCCCGTCCGCGCGTGGTCGGTGTCGGTCACCAGTCCTCGCGCGGTGTGCGCGCCGGCGCGGTTGTCGACATGGACGCCGCCGCCGAGGCGATCCGCGCCGCGGTCGAGCAGGCCGAACGCATGGCCTCCCAGGCCGTCAGCTCCGTCACCGTCACGCTGTCGTCCGGACAGCCCAGCTCGACACGCATCGCTGCGGAAATCGACCTGCCGCAGCGCGAAGTCACCGAACGCGAACTGCGCCGCCTGCTCGACGGGGCGCTGAGCGAGTTCGATGCCGAGGACCGGGTCGTGCTGCACGCCATCCCGCTGTCCTGGTCGGTCGACGATCATCGCGGCATCCGCGACCCGCGCGGCATGTTCGGACGTACGCTGGGTGTGGAAGTCCACGTGATCACGGCGGCCATTGGCCCGCTGCGCAATCTTCTGACCTGTGTCGAGCGCTGCCATTTCGATCTGCGCGGCGTGGTGGCCACGCCCTATGCTTCGGGCCTTTCCGCCCTGGCCGATGATGAAGTCCAGCTGGGCGCGACCCTGATCGACATGGGCGCCGGCGCAACGACGGCAGCCGTGTTCGCCGAAGGCGCGCTCCTGCATATCGACGCGGTTCCCGTGGGCGGTTCGCATGTCACGTCCGACGTGGCGCGCGGCCTGTCGACGCCGCTGGTGGCGGCCGAGCGCCTCAAGACGCTGTACGGCTCGGCGCTGGACAGCCCGGAAGACGACCAGCAGATGATCGAGGTGCCCTCGGTCTCCGGCGAGAACGGCGCGATGTATGACAGCGCACCGCGTTCCCTGCTCAACTCCATCATCCGGCCGCGTCTGGAAGAAACCTTTGAACTGATCCGTGACCGCCTCGACGCGGCCGGTGTGGGCAAGTCCTCCGGCCGCCGTCTGGTGCTGACCGGGGGCGGGGCCCAGATGCCCGGCGCCGGCGAGCTTGCGGCCCGGGTGTTCGGCAAACAGGTGCGTATCGCCGGCCCGACCGGTGTGACCGGCCTGGGCGATGCCGTGTCCGGTCCGGCCTTCTCCGCCGTCGCCGGCATTGTGCGCCGCGAGACACGCGGGGCGGCCGAGGCGATCTCAGGCCCGCCGCGCATGGGCGGCTTTACCGTTGCGGCGCGCCGCAACCGCGCCGAAGCAGGCTCTGCCGGCTCGATGTGGCGCTGGTTTGCCGAAAGCTTCTGATCGTCCGTGACCGGAAAACCGCCGTCGTCCGGCGGTGTTGAGGTCCGGTACTGAAATATGACCTGCGAAGATTAAGCATTTTTGCGGCGCGCCGCAGGAACTTAACGCCTGATTAAGCGTCTCTGGTAGAGACTGCCGACTCAAGAGCCCGTTAACCTTACCGCTTCGTGCATGGGGTCCCACATGACGCTGAATCTCTCCATTCCTGAAACAACCGAATTGCGGCCCCGGATTGTCGTGTTCGGTGTCGGTGGCGCCGGGGGGAACGCTGTCAACAACATGATCGAGTCGAGCCTCGAGGGTGTCGACTTCGTGGTCGCCAACACCGACGCGCAGGCACTGACGCGCTCGAAGTCGGAAAAGCGCATCCAGATGGGCGCGGCGATCACCGAAGGCCTGGGCGCGGGCGCCCGGCCGGAAGTCGGCGAACAATCGGCCGAAGACTCCATCGATGACATTCGCGAGCACCTTGCCGGTGCGCACATGGTTTTCATCACAGCCGGCATGGGCGGCGGAACGGGGACGGGCGCGGGACCGGTCGTGGCACGGGCGGCCCGGGAAATGGGTATTCTGACCGTCGGCGTGGTGACCAAGCCGTTCCACTTCGAAGGCTCGCGCCGCATGAAGCTGGCCGAGGCCGGCATCGAGCAGCTGCAGGAACATGTCGATACGCTGATCGTCATTCCGAACCAGAACCTGTTCCGTATCGCCACCGAGAAGACGACCTTTGCCGAGGCCTTCTCCATGGCCGACCAGGTGCTGCATTCCGGCGTGCGCGGCATTACCGACCTGATGGTCATGCCGGGCCTGATCAATCTCGACTTCGCCGACGTCCGCGCCGTGATGAACGAGATGGGCAAGGCGATGATGGGTACGGGCGAGGCTTCCGGCGAGAAGCGCGCCGTCGACGCTGCCCAGGCCGCCATCTCCAACCCGCTGCTGGACGATGTCTCGATGAAGGGCGCCACGGGCGTGCTGATCAACATCACCGGCGGTTACGACATGACCCTCTACGAGGTCGACGAAGCCGCCAACGAGATCCGTTCGGAAGTCGATCCGGAAGCCAATATCATTGTCGGTTCCACCTTCGACGAGACCATGGAAGGCTCCATGCGCGTCTCCGTCGTTGCCACGGGTATCGATGCCGAGGCGGCTGTCGTGAACGATACGCGCAGCCGTCAGCGCACCGCGCCGCAGACAGCCGAACGCTCCAGCCCGAACGATGCAATCCTGCCGTGGAAGCGCACCGGGTCCGACCGTCCGGGCCGCGTCAATCCGCCGGCCACGCCCGAGCGCACCGTCGCCGCGCGTCCGGAGCCGGTCACGACACGCACCGAGACGCGCGAAATGCCGGAAACCGAAATCGAGCCGCAGGCCGAACCGCTCAAGCGGGCGGTCGGTGCGGAAGACCTGTCCGACGCGATTGCCGATACCGAAATCACACGTGACAGCGATCCCTATGTGATGGAAACCCGTCCCGCAGCGATCTCCGAGACGCTGGTCGAGGTGCAACAGCCGCAGGTGCTGCGCGACCAGGCCCGTCTGGCCGAGGAGGCTGCCAGCCTCAACGCCCGTTACGAGCAGCGCCGTGCCACGGTGAGCCAGCCGGATGTCGCCGCGGATGACGACGAACCCAAGCGCGGTTTCTCGCTTTTCGGCCGCCGCCGCAAGCCGGCCGAGCCGGCGCCGGTCAAGGCCGCGCCCGTGACCAAGACCGCACCGGTCCAGACCTCCCAGCCGCGCGCATCGGGCGATCTGTTCGGTGACAGCCTGGAAGAGGGCGATCTGGAAATTCCGGCCTTCCTGCGCCGTCAGGCGAACTAGGCTAACGCATTGAATTACAAGATGGCCCGCTGGCAGTCGCCGGCGGGCCGTTTTGTTTGAAGCGTCTTGCTGCGAGTGCGTAACAAAACGCAACAATGCTTTAATTGCGTGCTGGAGCCCCGTGGTGTTGTGTGCCAGCCAGGGACGACGGCTTCCGTCGGGGCCTGGCCCGCTTGGCCAGACCGCCGAGTGAGTCAGACCGTTGAGTAAGATAGTAGCAGGCGGCGTTAGACAGTGACTTACCGGCAGACATTGGCAGCCCCCGCAGTCTGTGCGGGTATCGGTCTCCACTCCGGCGAACGGGTCCGCATGGTCCTGCAACCGGCCTCCGCCGGCTCGGGTATCCGCTTCATCCGCTCCGACATTGATGATCGCGACAACCGTATCGCTGCGCGCGCCGACGCTGTCAGCGAAGTCCGTCTCGGTACCACCCTGCAGAATGACGCCGGTGTGACGATTGCCACGGTCGAACACCTGATGGCGGCTCTGGCCGGCCTGGGTGTCGACGATGCCGTGATCGAGGTCGACGGTCCGGAAATCCCGGTGATGGACGGTTCGTCCGAGCCCTTCGTCAAGCTGATCCGCCAGGTCGGCCTGAAATCCCAGTCCGTGCCGCGCCGCGCCATCCAGGTGCTCAAGCCGGTGACGCTGGATCTGGACGATCGCTGCGCGCGTTTCCTGCCTGCGCTCAAGCCGATGATCGAGATCGAGATCGCCTTCGAGCACCAGGCCGTCGGCCGGCAGGCCTGCGTGTTCGACATCACGCCGGAAATCTTCTCCACCGATATCGCCCGTGCCCGCACCTTCGGTTTCCGCAAGGATTACGACGCGCTGCTGGCGGCCGGTCTCGCCCGCGGCGGCTCGATGGACAATGCCGTCGTGCTCGACGACACGGGAATCGCCAATCCGGAAGGGCTGCGCTTCAAGGACGAGTTCGTGCGGCACAAGGCGCTGGATGCCCTGGGTGATCTCTATCTCGCCGGCGCGCCGATCATCGGCTGCTATTCCGCCGAGCGTCCGGGCCATGCCATCAACAACATGGCCGTGCGTGCCCTGCTTGAGGATACGAGCGCCTGGAAGTGGGTGAACATGCGCGATGGCGTCACCCGCGACATGGCGCTGGCGCACTCCTGACACGCGGTTGACCGTCAAGGTTACTGAAGGGGTACTTTTGCCCCGGCCAATCATCCGCTACAACGCTGATTGAACGGGTGGTCGTCCGGCCGCCAAAATTGTCGAGCCCCGTGTCCCCATGACCCTTTCGCCGCGTACTCTGTTTCCGCTTGCCATTGCTGTTGTCCTTGCGGGGTGTTCTTCCAACCGTCCGGATACGGCTGTCGCCTATGTCGAGCGCCCGGCGGAAACCATCTATGCGGAAGCCATCCAGCGGATGGACCGGAATCAGTACGACATCGCTGCGGCGATGTTCGACGAGGTCGAGCGCCAGCACCCCTATTCGGAGTGGGCCCGCCGCTCGATGCTGATGGCGGCCTTCGCCAACTACCAGTCGAACAATTACGAGGAAGCGATCTCGGACTCCGAACGCTTCATCTCGCTGCACCCGGGCAATCGCAGTGCGGCCTACGCCTACTATCTGATCGCGATCTGCTATTTCGAGCAGATCATGGATGTCGGCCGTGACCAGGCTGCGACCCAGCAGGCGCTGGATGCGCTGGAGCAGGTCGTGCGTCGCTATCCGGAAAGCCGCTACGCCACGGATGCGCGTCTGAAGATCGACATGACGCGCGACCACCTGGCCGGCAAGGAAATGAGCGTCGGCCGCTGGTATCTGCGCCGCAATTATCACCTGGCCGCCATCAACCGCTTCCGCAATGTGCTGCAGGAATACGGTACGACCTCGCACGTGCCCGAAGCGCTGCACCGCCTGGTGGAGTCCTATGTGGCGCTCGGCGTCGACGAGGAAGCCCGCCAGGTCGCGTCCGTGCTCGGCTACAATTTCCCGGGCAGCGAGTGGTACCAGAACAGCTACGACCTCCTGACGCGTGAGGGCATTACGCTCGAGGTCGATCCCGAGCGCGAGGACCCGTCCTATTTCGAACGGGCCTGGCGTCGTCTGTTCGGCTGACGGGTCGGGGGTGCGAACGCCCTGAATGCTGCTCTCCCTCTCCATTCGCAATGTCGTCCTGATCGATACGCTGGATGCGGTCTTCGAGAGCGGGCTCTGTGCCCTGACCGGCGAAACCGGCGCGGGTAAATCCATTCTTCTCGGGGCTTTGGGCCTGGCGGCCGGCGAACGGGCCGATCGCGCCCAGGTGCGCGCCGGTGCCGACGAAGCCCAGGCCGTCGCCGAATTCGAACTGCCCGACAGCCATCCCGCCCGTGCCCTGCTCGACGAGGCGGGGATCGCGGTCGAACCCGGCGAGCCCCTGATCCTGCGCCGCCGGCTTGGCGAGGACGGCCGCTCGCGTGCCCATGTCAACGACCAGGCGGCCAGTATCGGCCTCCTGCGCTCGCTGGGCGATGTGCTGGTGGAAGTCCACGGACAGCATGACGGGCGCGGCCTGATGGATCCGAAAACCCATCGCGGCTATCTGGACACCTATGCCGGGCATGACGATCTGCGCGCCGCCTGCCGCACGGCCTGGAAGGAGTATTCCGGGGCCCGACGCCGGCTGGATGAGCTGGTGAGTGCCAATCGCGCCTCGGACGAGGAAAAGGCCTTTCTCACCCACGCCCTGGAAGAGCTTGAAGCCCTGTCGCCGAAGACCGGTGAAGAAGCCGAGCTGGCCGAAGAGCGTCAGTTCCTGCAGGGCGCCGAGCGGGCGCTGGGCGATCTGCAGGAGGCCCAGGAGGCCCTGGCCGGCGATGGCGGCGGTCTTGAAGGCCGGCTGAACGCAGCCCTGCGGGGCCTGGAGCGTGTGCGCGGCCATATCGGCGAGGGCGGCGGTGCCGCCGGCGAGGCGCTGGACCGGGCCGCCTCCGCCATCGACCGCGCATTGATCGAGTTCACCGAGGCAGAAGACGCGCTGGGCGATGCCGCCCAGGCTTTCGATGTCGAGCCCGGCCGGCTGGATGCGGTGGAGGAGCGGCTCTTCGCCCTGCGCGGCCTGTCGCGCAAGCACAATGTCGATGTCGACGAACTGCCCGCCCTGCATGGCCGGCTCGCCGAACAGCTCGACGCGATCGAGAATGCCGCCGACCGCATTGCCGAGGCCGAGAAGGCCGTGACCGCGGCCCGCGCCCGCTATGACGATGCTGCGCATGCGCTATCACGCAGCCGCGAGAAGGCGGGCGAGGCGCTGGCCGGGGCCGTGGCCGCCGAACTGCCGCCGCTGAAAATGGACAAGGCGCGCTTCCGCGTCTCCGTCACCTCCGACGATGAGCGCGCCGGCCCGGATGGCCGCGACAGCGTGGTCTTCGAGGTCGCGACCAATCCCGGCGCGCCCTTCGGTGCGCTGGACAAGATCGCATCGGGCGGCGAACTCTCGCGCTTCGGCCTGGCCCTGAAAGTCTCGCTCGCGGGCGAGGATGAGGGCCTGGTCCTGGTATTCGACGAGGTCGACCAGGGCGTGGGCGGGGCTGTCGCCGACGCCGTCGGCCGCCGCTTGAAACGCCTCGCCGAGAAAGGCCAGACATTGGTCGTCACCCACTCGCCGCAAGTCGCCGCCGTGGCCGATCACCACTGGAAGATCGTCAAGGATGATGACGGCAAGGGCGGGGTGTGCACCACGCTCGTCCGCCTTGAAGGCGACGAACGCCGCGAGGAAATCGCCCGCATGCTCTCCGGAGCAGAGGTGACCGACGCAGCGCGCGCCCAGGCGGATGCGCTGATGTCAGTGAAGGTTTAGGCTTTTCAACACCATGTGAGGTGTCATCCCGGTCGGATAGCCCGCGGAGGCGGGCTGCAGGGCCGGGACCCATACGCTCGGAGACGATCCTGTTCTTCAAAAATCGAAACCGCGCCTGCTTTCGGCCACTGCCGGTGTTTATGGGCCCCGGCTCTGCGCCCGGCCCGGGGCCGGGCATCCGGCCGGGGTGACAATACTGGTGAATTCCGGGAACCCGCGACAAACCCGTCCCGCCCTGCCACTCTGGCTGCGAATGCGGGCCGCGATGCCCTAATCTCGCACTTCGAATCGCAACGGAGCCGGCGATGAGCGCACTCAAGGATGTCGACACTCTCACCGCGGACGAGGCGCGGGCCGAGCACAAGCGGCTGGCGAAGGAAATCGCCGCGCACGACAAGGCCTATTACCAGCAGGATGCGCCGAAGATTTCCGACGCGGCCTACGACACGCTGCGCCAGCGGCTGGAAGCGGTCGAGGCGCGTTTTCCCGATCTGGCCGGTGCCGACAGCCCGACCCAGCGCGTCGGTGCGGCGCCCTCGGGCAAGTTCGGCGAGATCGTCCATGCCGTGCCGATGCTGTCGCTGGGCAATGCCTTCAATGATGAGGACGTGGCCGATTTCGTGGGCCGTATCCGCCGCTTCCTGGGCCTGGCAGAGGATGCAGCCGTGGCGATCACGGCCGAGCCGAAGATCGACGGCCTGTCCGCCTCCATCCGCTACGAGAAGGGCCGCATCGTGCATGGGGCCACCCGCGGCGACGGCCAGACCGGCGAGGACGTGACGGCCAATCTGCTGACGCTGGACGATATCCCGGAAACCCTGCCGGGTTCCGGCTGGCCCGACGTGCTGGAAGTGCGCGGCGAAGTCTATATGTCGCATGAGGATTTCGCCGCGCTCAACAGGCGGCAGGAAGAGGCCGGCAAGCCCGCCTACAAGAACCCGCGCAATGCCGCCGCCGGCTCGCTGCGGCAGATCGATCCGGCCATGACCGCCCAGCGCCCGCTGCGCTTCTTTGCCTATGCCTGGGGCGAGGTGAGTGCGCCGCTGGCCGAGACTCAGCTCGACGCGGTCAGGCGCCTGGGCGATTGGGGTTTCCCGACAAATCCGCTGATGACGCGCTGCGAGAGCGTGGACGATCTCATCGCCGTCTATCGCGACATCGAGGCGAAACGCGCCACGCTGGGCTATGATATCGACGGTGTGGTCTACAAGGTCGACCGGCTGGACTGGCAGGAAAGATTGGGCTTTGTCGCCCGTGCGCCGCGCTGGGCCATCGCCCACAAATTCCCCGCCGAACAGGCCACCACCGTGCTGGAAGCCATCGATATCCAGGTCGGCCGCACCGGTGCACTGACGCCGGTGGCCCGGCTGACCCCGGTGACGGTCGGCGGCGTCGTGGTCACCAATGCGACCCTGCACAATCAGGACGAGCTGGAGCGCAAGGATATCCGTATCGGTGACACGGTGGTGATCCAGCGCGCCGGCGATGTCATTCCCCAGGTCGTGCGGGTGGTCGATCCGGACCGGGCGGGCCGGGCAGAGCCCTTCGAATTCCCCACCGAATGCCCGGTCTGCGGCAGCCAGGCGCTGCGCGAGCACGATCCCAAAACCGGCAAGCTGGACGCGGTGCGCCGCTGTACCGGCGGGCTGATCTGCGACGCCCAGCTGAAGGAGCGGCTGAAGCATTTCGTCTCGCGCAAGGCCTTCGATATCGAGGGGCTGGGCACGCGGCAGATCGACATGTTCCACGAAGAGGGCCTGGTTCGCGAACCGGCCGATATCTTCACCCTGAAACGGCGCAATGAGGCCGGCGACATCACGCCGCCCCTGCAGGAGCGTGAAGGCTTCGGCGAGACGAGTATCGGTAATCTCTTCGCCGCCATCGACAGCCGACGCACCATCGCCCTGGACCGTTTCATCAATGCGCTGGGCATCCGCCATGTGGGCGAGAACACCGCCCAGCTCTTCGCACGCACCTATGGCAGCTGGACGGCCTTCCGCCAGGCGGCGGAAAACCTCGCCGACGAGACCGTGCGGGCCGAGATGCTGGGCATTGACGGCATCGGCAATGCCGCCGTCGAGGCGCTGGACCAGTATTTCACCGAACAGCACAATCGCGACCTGCTGGACCGGCTGGTGGCCGAACTTTCCATCGAGGACGCCGAAGCCGTCGCCAATGACAGCCCGGTCGCCGGCAAGACGGTCGTCTTCACCGGCACGCTGGAGCGCATGACCCGCGACGAGGCCAAGGCCAAGGCGCAATCGCTGGGCGCCAAGGTCTCCGGCTCGGTCTCGGGCAAGACCGACTATCTGGTCGCCGGCCCCGGTGCCGGCTCAAAGGCGAAGAAGGCGGCCGAACTGGGCGTGGAGACGCTCACCGAGGACGAGTGGTTCGTGCTGATCGGGGAAGGGTGAGGACCATCGCGGGTGTCATCCCGGATGGATGCCCGGCGAAGGCCGGGCGCAAGTCCGGGACCTATAATCCCGGTGCCCATCCAGCTGTCGCGGGCAGCGGACCTGCTTCCGGCCGGCAATAGCGCGTATGGGTCCCGGCCCTGCGGCCCGCCTGCGCGGGCCGTGCGGCCGGGATGACAGGCAGAACTGCCCCCTACTCCTCCACCCGCCGGTACACCCCGTCCACCGGCAGCTCACCGTCAAACCCGGCGACATAGCTCAGCAGTACGGCTTCCAGCACGTCCCAGTCTTCCAGGCGGCAGGTGCCGGGTTCGATCTCGTTCTCGAAGATCTCGTAGCGATTGCGTTCGGCTTCGGCGAGGTCGTCGCATTGCGGCTGGTGATAGGCGGCCACACCGCCCTCATAGACATAGACCAGCCCGTAGAGCCACACATCGTCATTCTGTCTCATCCCGGCATAGAGGCCCGGTGAGATCTCGCGCAGGCGCACGCCTTCATGGGGAAAGTTGGCGATGTCGGAATGATAGCGCCCGCCGCGCTGTTCCACATAGCCCGTCCACATCGGCCGGTCGAAGGGACGGCCGTCGGGATGGTTGGGCGTGTGGGCATAAACGCCTTCTTCCAGCGGGAAGTCGGCCGAGAACCGGCCGATCAGGGCCCGGTCGGAATAAAAGCAGCCGCCCAGAAGGGCGGCTGCTGTGATGATGACAAGGCCGGTGCGGATCACGGCGTGGCGCCGGCCAGCGGTTCGGTCGCCTTGAGCAGCCAGTCGGCCACCTCGCCGGAGACCAGCGGCAGCACGCGCTGGCGCACCATGGCGTGATAGCTGTCCAGCCAGGCCAGCTCGTCGGCGGTCAGCAGATGCGTGTCGATCAGCCCTTTGTGGATCGGCGCGACGGTCAGCGTCTCGAAGCCCAGCATCGGCCGTTCGCCGCCGGGGATATCGGCCGCCTCGGTGACGAATTGCAGGTTCTCGATGCGGATGCCATAGCCGTCCGCCTTGTAATAGCCCGGCTCGTTCGAGACGATCATGCCCGGCTCCAGCGGCACGGTATTGGACGCCTTGGAAATCCGCTGCGGCCCTTCATGCACGCCCAGGAAACTGCCCACGCCATGGCCGGTGCCATGGTCATAGTCGAACCCGGCCTGCCACAGGGGCAGACGCGCCAGCACGTCCAGCTGGGTGCCGGTCGTGCCCTTGGGGAAGCGCACCATAGACAGGGCGATATGGCCCTTCAGCACGCGCGTGAACTGGGTGCGCATCTCGGCCGTCGGCGCGCCGATCGGCACGGTGCGGGTGATATCCGTCGTGCCGTCGGGATACTGGCCGCCACTGTCCACGAGGTAGAGCGTGCCTTCGGCCAGTTTCAGATTGGTCGCTTCGGAGACGCGATAGTGCGCAAAGGCGCCATTGCCCTGGGCGCCGGAGATCGTGTCGAAGGAGAGGTCGCGCAATTCGGGCAATTGCTTGCGGAAGCTTTCCAGCTTCTGGGCGGCCTCGATCTCGTCGACCTCGCCGGACTGGGCGAACGTGTCCAGCCAGTGCAGGAATTGCACGATCGCGCCGCCATCGCGGATATGCGCCTGGCGGGCGCCCTCGATCTCGGCGGCATTCTTGCGCGCCTTGGGACGCATCACCGGGTCCTCGGCCTGCTGCACGTCGGCACCGCCGCCGCGCAGGCTCTCCAGCACCCAGGCCGAGGCCGTGGTCGGATCGACGCGTACGGTCTTGCCGTTGTACTCGGCCAGGCCCGCCCCGAACTCGCTCTCCGGACGCAGGGCGATCTCATTGCCCAGATGCGCGCGGGTCTCGTCGGTGATCTTCTCCGGCGCGACGAAGAAAGTGGCTGTGCCGTCCTTGTCGATGATCGCGGCCGACAGGGGCAGGGGCGAGCGCGACACGTCGCTGCCGCGCACATTGAACAGCCAGGCGATCGAGGGCGGTGCCGTGATGACCGCCGCATCGGCGCCTTCCTTGCCGACAATCGCGCCGATCCGGGTGCGCTTGGAGCCGTGATCCTCGCCGGCATATTCGATCGGGTGCGGGATGACCGGGGTCATCGGCGGTTCCGGACGGTCGGTCCAGGCCCGGTCGACCGGATTCTCGCTCACCGGAACCAGTGTCACACCGGCCCGGCCTGCCGCGACCTGAAGACGGTGCAGCGCGGCGGGCGAGTGCAGGCGGGCGTCATAGCCGATCTTTTCGCCGGCCTTGCCCTTGTCCTCGATCCAGCCGGCCATGCCCTGTTCCACAAGGTCGGCGTATTCGAAAATCTCGCCATCGACCTGGTTTTTCACCTGCAGGGTATAGCGCCCGTCGACGAAGACCGCGGCGCGGTCCTTCATCACCAGGGCGGCGCCGGCGGAGCCGGAAAACCCGGTCGCCCACAACAGGCGTTCATTGCAGTCGGGCAGGTACTCATTGTCGTACTCGTCCTCGTGCGGGATCAGGAAACCGTCCAGGCCGAGCTCGTCGAGTGCGGCGCGGATCTTCGGGACGTTCTCGCGACCATAGTGCGGGCCGCCTTTGACGTCGAAAGTCTGGGAAATCATCTGGGTCATGGCGCGGAAGGTATGCCCGCGCGCGAACGGGTTCAATCCTTGTCGCAGCGGGTCTTCCGCCAAGCCATGCGATTGTGCAGGGGCGAATTGCCGGGACGCAGATTGTGCGGCGCACAAACTCATGGGAAACGCCCGGTAAACCAAGGGAGTTTTCCATGTTCTACGGGATCGACGACTGGCGTCACATGAATGCCAACGCCATGATCAACCGCGCCCTCGACCGGTCGCGCGAGCGCGCCGGCGTGCGCACCCAGCCGCGCACCACCGATGTCGACGCCTTCCTGGCCGGCGCCGGCCTCAACGCGAAGCGGAAGTAAAAGGCTTCCCCTGCGTGAGCGGGGGAAGTGGCCGAACCCGGCCTGGGCCGGGGGAGGTCGAAGGGGGTAGGTCTGCGCGCTGGCGCGCTCCATGGCGCTCCGCGCCACCCCCTCAGTCCGCTGACGCGGACAGCTCCCCCGCGAGCGGGGTGAGCCCTATTTGACCGCGATCAGGGTTTCCCAGCCCTCGATCGGCTTGCGGCGCTCGACGGTGAGGCCGGCATCCGTGTAGGCCTCGCGCACGCGGGCTTCCTGTTCGGTCAGCAGGCCGGACAGGATCACCTTGCCGCCCGGCGTCAGGGCCTGCGCGATACCCGGCGCCAGATCGACCAGCGGGCCGGCGAGGATATTGGCGAAGATCAGTTCGAACCGGCGGCCGGCGAGTTTGGGATGGTCGAGGCCTTCGGCGACGAAGCAGTCGATCCCCGGCGTCGCATTCTTGGCGCAGTTCCCGGCACTTTCCTCGACCGCTTCCGGGTCGATGTCCGAAGCCAGCACCTCGGCGTCCGGCAGCACTTTCGCCGCCGCGATGGCCAGCACGGCCGTGCCGCAGCCCAGATCGAACACGGTTGCCGGGCTTTCGCCGGCCTCCAGCATGTCCGAGAAGGCCATCAGGCAGCCGCGCGTCGTGCCGTGATGGCCGGTACCGAAGGCGGGGCCGGCCTCGATCTCGATACCGGTCTGGCCGGCCGCGACCGCATCGCGGTCATGAGCGCCGAACAGGGTGAAGCGCCCGGCCTCGACCGGCTTCAGCCCTTCCAGCGACAGGCGCACCCAGTCCTCTTCCGGCATCGGGCCGAATTCCACCGGGATGGCCTCGGTCAGACCGCAGATATCGCGGAAAGTGTCGATGTCCGGCATGGTTTCGAACAGCACGTCCAGCCGCGCGCTGTCGCCATCCTCGAACAGCGACCAGGACAGGGCGGGCGCCGAGGCGGCAGCGTCCAGCCGCTCGACGGCGTCGGCGAGGATCGCGAAATCGGCATGCGCGACAAGGCGCCAGAGCGTGGACATGGGCGGCATCTCCTGAAACTGGCGCGGGTGATGGACGTTCAGGGCCGCAAAATCAAGCGGGGCCGACCGGCTGTGGCGGCACGGGCGGCAGCAGCGCCTCGTCGATGGTCAGATGCACCTGCTGGCCGTCGGCCTCGGCATGGCGGTCGACCTCGGCCAGCTTGTCGATCCGGGCCAGCACGATCGCCGTGTGTCCGGCCGACGAGCTGATCGCGCCGATCTTGGCGGTGCCCGCCATCACGGCGGTGCCGCGCGGCGGCGCTTCGCCCGCGAAGACCGCCGGGATGGAGCGTTTGCGGATCGTGCCGCGGCGCTTCATGCGCGAGACGACTTCCTGGCCGATGAAACAGCCCTTCTTCCAGCCCACCCCGCCATAGACGTCCAGATTGACGTCGGTGGGGAAGACTTCCGCTTCGCCGTAATCGCGGCCGAAGGCCGGCACGCCGGCCTCGAATTCATAGGCGTCCAGCGGCTTGTCCTCGCCGGCTTCCAGGGCGCGGGCGATGCCGCGATGGATACGGCCGCCCAGGCGTGGATCGGGCGCCGAGCCGGGGAAGGGCGCGGTCGCCCACACGGCGGCCAGATCGGTATTCATGACGATCTCGGCCTTGGCCCGCAGCCTGAACAGGGTGAGGCGTTTCACCAGCCCTTCGGCAGAGGCTTCCGGCACGTCCAGCCAGACCGTGTTGTTCTCGGCGAAAATCATGAAGTCCGTGAGGATCTTGCCCTGCGGCGTCAAGAGCGCGCCGGGCCGGCATTCGCCAGGCTCCAGGCCGGTGACATCGGCGGTGATCACCCGCTGCAGGAAGCTGCGGGCCTCGTCTCCGGCGACGGAGATCACGGTGCGGCCGGGCAGGCGGCGGGGCGGGGTGTCGGGCAGGGTCATGCAATGGCATATGGCATTGTGTTCGCGTCTGGCCAAGACCTGCCATGCGCGCTATTGCGGCGGCATGGAACGCGTCCTTTTCATCACCTCGACCCGGATCGGTGACGCCATCATCAATTCCGGGGTGCTGAACCATCTCGTCGAAACGCGTCCGGATGCCCGTTTCACCATCGCCTGCGGCCCCCTGGCGGCCTCGCTCTTTGCCGCCGTGCCGCGGCTGGAGCGGGTCATCGTCATGGCCAAGAAGCCGGCCGGCGGCCACTGGTTCGACCTGTGGCGCCAGACGGTGGGGACTGAGTGGGATCTGGTTGTCGACCTGCGCTGTTCGGCAACGGCGTGGCTGCTGCGCGCGCGCGAACGCCGCATTCTGCGCCAGGCGGACGAACCGGTGCACAAGGTGATCGAGGCGGCCAGCGTTCTCGGGCTGGAAGACACACCGCCCGATCCGGGCCTGTGGCTGTCGGAGACCGACCGCGCCGCGGCGCTGGAACACATGCCCGAGGGGCATGAATATCTGGCGATCTGCCCGTCCGCCTCGTGGATATTCAAGGTCTGGCCGCCGGAGAAATTCGCCGAATTCATCCTGCGCTTTACCGGGCCGGACGGCGTCATGCCCGGCGCGCGGGTGGTGATGCTGGGCGGGCCGCATGATGCCGCCTATGCCCAGCCGATCTATGACGCCCTGCCGGAATTCGACTTTGTCGACCTTCTGGGCCTGGGCCTGCCGGAAACCGCTGCCTGCCTGGCGCGGGCACGCCTCTATGTCGGCAATGACAGCGGGCTGATGCACATGTCGGCCGCGATGGGCACGCCGACGCTGGGCCTGTTCGGCCCGTCCGACGACCGCTGCTATGCGCCCTGGGGCGATCATTGCGAGGCGGTGCGCGGCCCGGCCACATTCGACGAGATCGACCGCGCCCACGGCGACCGGCGCAAACACCCGGAAAGCCTGCTCGCGGACCTCGCCGTCGATACGGTATATGATGCCGCCCGAAGCCTGTTCGAAAGGACCAAGCCATGAGCCGGACATTCGACCTGATCCTGAAGGGCGGCGATGTCGTCAATCACAATGGACGCGGCGTCGCCGATATCGGCGTCATCGACGGCAAGACGGTGGAGATCGGCGATCTCTCGCAAGCCTCGGCGGCCGAGACGATCGACTGCACCGGCCTGCTCGTCGTGCCCGGCGTGATCGACACCCAGGTGCATTTCCGCGAACCGGGCATGGAGTGGAAGGAAGACCTGCAAACCGGCTCGCTCGCCGCCGTGATGGGCGGTGTGACGGCGGTGTTCGAAATGCCGAATACCGAGCCGACCACCACCTCGCCGGACATGCATCTGGACAAGCTGGCCCGGGCGAAAAACCGCATGCATTGCGATCACGCCTTCTATGCCGGGGCGACGTCGGAGAATTCCGCTGTGCTGCCCGAGATGGAGCGCATGGTCGGTTGTTGCGGTGTGAAGGTCTTCATGGGCGCCTCCACCGGTTCGCTGCTGGTGAAGGATGATGAAGGCGTCGAGCGCGTGCTGAACGCAATCTCGCGCCGTGCCGCCTTCCATTCCGAGGACGAATACCGGCTGGAAGAACGCCGCAGCCTGGCGGTCGAGGGCGACTGGACCAGCCACCCGGTGGTGCGCGATGCCGAGGCCGCCATCCTGTCGACCAAGCGCCTGGTGCGTCTGGCCCGCAAGACCGGCAAGCGCATCCACGTGCTGCACGTCTCGACGGCCGAGGAAATGGACTTCCTGGCCGCTCACCGCGATGTCGCCTCGGTGGAGGCCACGCCCCAGCACCTCACCCTGGAAGGCCCGGAGATCTACGAGCGCATCAAGGCGCGCGCCCAGATGAACCCGCCCGTGCGCGACGCCTATCATCGCGCCGGCCTGTGGCGCGGCCTGCAACGCGGCATTGTCGATGTGATCGGCTCGGACCACGCGCCGCACACGCTGGAGGAAAAGGCGCGGCCCTATCCGGCCAGCCCGTCCGGCATGCCCGGTGTGCAGACCCTGGTCCCGATCATGCTGGACCACGTCAATGCCGGCCGGCTGACCATCGAGCGTTTCGTCGACCTCACCTCGCACGGCGCCCAGCGCATTTTCGGCATCGCCGGCAAGGGCCGCATGGCCGCCGGCTGGGATGCCGACTTCACCCTGATCGACATGAAGCGCTCGGTGGAGATCACCGATGACTGGTCGGCCTCCAAGTCCGGCTGGACGCCCTTCGCCGGCATGACCGTCACCGGCTGGCCCGTCGGCACGATCGTGCGCGGCAAGAGCGTCATGCGCGACGGCGCCCTGGTGACCGAAGGCGCCGGCGAACCCGTCATCTTCCAGGAAGCGCTGCCGAAACGCAGCTAGGATAGGACAATCCCCGTGACCACGACCATCATGACGGCCATTGCGCCGGGCGAGCTGATCGACAAGATCACCATTCTGCGTATCAAGTCCGAGCGCATCGGCGACGAGGCGAAGCTGAAGAATGTCCGCACCGAGCTGGATATCCTGCAGAAGACCCAAGCCGCAGAAGTGCCGCAGAGCGACGAGATGGTGCGCCTGGAAGATGCGCTGAAGACCGTCAACGAGGCGCTGTGGGAGATCGAGGACGATATCCGCGACTGCGAGCGCAAGGGCGATTTCGGCGAGGAATTCATCCGTCTGGCCCGCGCCGTCTATGTCACCAATGACAAGCGCGCGGCGCTGAAGAAGGAGATCAATCTCCTTTTGGGCTCGACCATCGTGGAAGAAAAATCCTACGCCGAGTATTGAACCGGGCGCGGCGTCCCGTTATGCGGCGCTGAACATACAGCGCGACAGCAAGGACATCCAGCGTGGATCGCCAGAGCTTCTACTTCTTCGATATCGACGAGAATATTCTCCACCTGCCGACCCGGATCCATCTGCTCAACACGATGACCGGCGAAGAACAGGCGCTGCGCCAGCACGAGTATGAGGACATCAAGGCCTATCTCGGCGTGCCGGGCCTGTGGGAGGACTGGGCCGATCCGCCGGCCCGCGCCTATCGCGAATTTGCCGACGGCAAGGACCGCAATGGCGAGGAATACCTGCTGCGCGATGTGCGCCGCGCGCTCGACACGGCCAGCTGGAAGGGCCCGTCCTGGGAGATTTTCAAATACGCCGTGCTCAAGCGCCGTCCGGTGGCGATCATCACGGCGCGCCAGCACTCCCGCGAGACCATTCGCGAAGGGCTGAAACTCCTGGTCGAACACGGGCATCTGCCCGAAGAGCCGAATTATCTGGCGATCTATCCCTGCTCCAATCCGGAAATCCGCGACGAGCTGGGCCCGCATCTCACCACGGCCGGCCTGAAGCGCCGCGCCATCCGGCAATGCGTCGAGATGGGGCTGGAACAGTATGGCCGCCAGCTGCCGCACTCTTTCGGCATGTCGGATGACGATCTGAAGAATGTCGACCTGATCACCTCGGCCATGCTCGAAAGCAAGCTGGATCATCCCGACAAGCGCTTCTTCGTGATCTCCACCAATCGCCGCCGCCACGTAAAAATGGAAATCCTCCCCCCCCACAAGGACGAGGAAAAACTCCGCGCAGCCGAGGATGCGTATTACGGGTAGGCCTTGCGTGGCCGCTGCCGCGGCCAGCAAACCTATTCGCTCCGGTGCACCGTCAGCAGCGGTACATAGGCCGAGCGGATGGCGGGGACGAGGCCGCCGAAGAAGCCGATCACCACGGCCATCACCATGCCGGCAATCACCGATCCGCCGGTGACGGCGAAGGAGAACACCACCTGGGTGAAGCCCGAGCCGAGTGTGGAGGCCGAGACGCCGTTGAACAGGAGATAGATGGCGAGCGCGCCGACAAGGCCGCCAAGGGCGGCCAGGACGAGCGATTCCACCATCGTGCCGACGGCGGCGGCAAAGCCGGAAAAGCCGATGGCCCGCAGGGTGGCGATCTCGCGCATGCGGGTATCGACCGAGGAATACATCGTGTTCCAGGCCCCGGCGAGCGCACCGATCGCCATGATGATGGCCAGCGGCCAGCCGACGAATTCGATCAGCACGGCGGTGCCGCCGGCCTGGCTGGCGAAGAAATCGGTCTCGCTCTCGATGTCCAGATTGACCCGCGGCTCGTCCTCTTCCCAGGCGCGCAGGTCCTCGATGGCCTCGACGGAGGTCAGGCGGGCGCGGACGGACTGCACGGCAGTGCCGCGATTATAGAGGTTCTGGATGACGGCGATATCGGCCCAGATCTCGCTTTCGAACACGGACCCGCCGGTCGAGAAAATGCCGACGACGACCCATTCATTGGAGCCCAGACGGATGGTCTCGCCCAGATCGAAGCCGGAAAACTCGCGCAGTACCGAGGCGCCGACGACCAGCTCGTTGGTGCCCGGCTCGAACATGCGGCCCTCGACCATTTCGAAGCCTTCACGCAGGGATAGCGCCTGCGGTCCCACGCCGCGAAGCGGCAGGTTGGCATCTGTGCCCGAGGCGCGCTTGGTGCCGTCGACGATGACGTAGAGCTCGCCGGAGACGAGCGGGCGGCCTTCGCTGTCCCGCGCAACACCGGGCGCTTCCTCGATCAGGCGGACATCCTCGCTGGACAGGCCGGAATTGAGTTCGGCCTGGGAGCCGGCGCGCAGGGCAACGGCGACATTGTCGGACCCGGTGCCCTGAAGGGTCGCCCGGAAGCCGTTGGACATGGCCAGGAAGCCGAGCAGGACGCCGGTAACCAGGGCAATGGAGATGATCGTGGCCAGCGACAGGCCGGCGCGCTGCGGGATGGAGCGCAGATTGATCATCGTGACGGCGCCGATCTGTTTGAACATGGCGCGTCTCCTATTGCTTGCCGAGCGCGGTGACGATTTTCACGCGCTGGGCATTGATGGCGGGAATGATGCCGGTCAGCAGGCCGAGCAGGACCGCCAGCCCGACGCCGGCAATGAATACGTTCTGCGGCATGGAGAGGCCCGGCAGGAAGGCCGACACGCCCGGCGCGGCGGCGATGAGGGTCACCATGCCCCAGGCCAGGCCGAGGCCGAGCAGGCCGCCGACCAGCGACAGCATCACCGATTCCGACAGGACCATGCGGAAGATGCGCGGGGCCGGGAAGCCGAGTGTCTTCATCACGGCGATCTCGCCGGTCCGCTCATTGATCGCGGTCACCATGGTGAAGCCGACAATGATCAGGATGGTCGAGAAGGCCGAACCGACCACGAAAAGCAGGATCAGCGCGATATTGCCGAACTGGTTGGCAAATCCCTCGGAGAAGGCGGCCTCGGTCGCGGTTTCCGTTTCCGCCGGCGAGTTGGCGAACATGGTGTCGATCGTATCGGCGACGCTCGCGTTCATGTCGGCGCTCTGTGTCTGGATCACGATCCAGCCGATCTGGTCCTGATTGAAGGCCAGATCCTCGTTGTAATACTCGTAGTGGAACATCGCGTAGTTGGCCGGGTAATCCTCCCGCCCGTCAAACACGGCGCAGATGTCGAACTCCCAGGACGAACTGCCGTCCGACTTCTGCCAGATATTCGACAGCAGCGGGATACGGTCGCCCAGCGACCAGCCATAGAAGTCGGCGATGTCGCGCCCGACGGCCAGGCAGGTGCGGTTGGCGATGAAGGCCGCGCGCTGTTCCGGCTCGAAGACGAGTTCGGGATAGACGTTCAGATAGCTTTCCGGGTCGACGGCGAAGGTCTGAACCTGCCGGGTCGGCTCCTGGTAATAACCGCCGAACCAGTTGGCGAAACTGGCGGCCTCGACGCCCTCGACGGCCTGGATACGGCCCCAGTAGGCATAGGGCATGGTGACGGTGAAGTTGATCCGGTTGACCGTGACCAGCCGGTTGTCCGCCGCCAGCTCGGCGCCGGAATTCCAGACCTTGTAGAAGGCGCCCAGTACGCCGAAAATCAGGAAGGCGATCAGGATCGACAGGGTCAGCAGGATCGCCCTCAGCTTCTTGCGGAAGAGATTCTTCCGGATCAGCGTGAGATCGTTCATTGCGCCGGCTCCGCCTTGGCCTCGATGAAGCGGCCCTTGTCCAGATGCAGTTCGCGCGCGGCGTATTTGGCGGCCGACGGGTCGTGCGTGACCATGACGATGGTCTTGCCGAGTTCCTTGTTCAGCAATTGCAGCGTTTCCAGGATCTCGTCGGCGGAGGCGCGGTCGAGGTCACCGGTCGGCTCGTCGCACAACAGCACTTTCGGGTCGGCGACAATGGCGCGGGCAATCGCGACGCGCTGCTGCTGACCGCCGGAAAGCTGGCGCGGCCGGTGTCCCTTGCGGTCGGCCAGGCCGACAATGTCCAGCGCCGTGGCGACGCGGTCCTTGCGCTGCTTGCCCGAGAGTTTGGTGAGCAGAAGGGGAAGCTCGACATTCTGGGCCGCGGTGAGCGTGGGCATCAGATTGTAGAACTGGAAGATGAAGCCGACATGCTGCGAGCGCCACTTGGCCAGCTTGCCTTCCGACAGCTTGTCCACCCGCACGCCCTCGCATTCCACCGAACCGGAGGAGGGGCGGTCGATCCCGCCCAGCAGGTTGAGCAGGGTTGTCTTGCCAGAGCCGGACGGTCCCATGATGGCGATAAAATCGCCCTGCGGGATCGACATGGTCAGCTCTTCGAAGATGGTAATGCTCTCCTTGCCACGCGTATAGCGCTTGGACAGGTCCTTGAGTTCGTAGAGCGATGCCATTCTGTCAGTCCTCCCGGTCCGCCCGTCTCCTCCCCGGAGCGGGTGCCGTCATGATGTTCGGATTGCACTTTACAAAATAAAGTTCTTTTACTCAACAAAGATCACGCGGGCGGCCATTTCCGGCAGGATCCGGTCGTCGCGCTCGTCGAAGGCGACCCGCACCTGGATGGTGGCCCGGGCACGGTCGGCAGTCGGGATGATCGCCTCGACATGGGCCGGGATGCGCCAGTCCGGATAGGCGTCCAGCCGTGCTTCCACACGCTGGCCCGGCGAGACGCGGCCGATCTGGCCCTCATTCACGTCGACCTCGATCTCCAGCGAGGCCATGTCGACCAGGGTGGCGACACCGGTCCGGGTGAAGCCGCCACCGGCGGAGGCCGGAGACAGGATCTCGCCCACCTGGGCATTCTTCGCGACAACGACACCGGCAAAGGGCGCGCGCACGACATGCCGGTCGACCAGGTCTTCCTGGCTGGCAACCTGGGCTGAGGCGGCCTGGTAGTCGGCGCGGGCGGCATTGATCTGGGCGGTCAGGCTGTCGGCCTGGGCGCGGGCAGCCGTGACGGCAGCCTGCGACCCGATATCCCGTTCGGCCAGGCTGCGGGCGCGCTCGAAGACACGCTCGGCCTCGGCCAGCTGGGCCATGAGGGAGCGCGTGCGCGCCTGCGCGGCCTCGCGCTGGGCCTCGAGCAATTGCAGCTGGATACGGGCACGGTCATCGTCCAGCCGGGCGACCACTTCGCCAGCCTCGACCACCGTGCCTTCCTCGACCAGCACCTCGCTGATCCGGCCGGTGATCTCGGCCGACACCGTCGCCTGGCGCCGCGCCACGACATAGCCGGTCGCGACCAGTCCGGACGAACGCGGCGTGCGTTCGGTGCTCGTGGCAGCGGGCGCCGCCGGCTCGCTGGCTGGTGGGGGTGTGGCGGGCTGTTGCGCCGCGGGCGCCGGATCGGGCGCGCCGCTGCGGGTGAAATACCATGTTCCGCCGGCCGAAAGACCGGCGACCACCAGCGCGATCGCGGCGGTCACGCCAATAGAGACACCGCCGCCGCCTTCCGGCTCGTTGCGGTCGATACTCAAGGATTCCAGTTGTGAACGGCGATCCGACATCCTGTCCCCTCATTCCCGTCCGGGCATGAATAGACGGTCATGAAGAGATTTGAAACGGGACAATCGGGGCTTGTGTCCCACATGTCAAAAAAGTGCTTTTTTATCACAAGCAATTAAAGGTTGTTGTTCGGGCGTTCCTGTGCTTGTCTGACATGGTCTGTCGGGGAGGGCAGGATGCGCGCGGCAAGCTTGGCAGGTCTGGGAATAATCGCGATGGCGCTGGCCGCCTGCGCGACACCGCAGCACAATTACGTGCCCGAGCGCAGTGCCTTCAGCCGCCCGCCGATCGGGGAAACGGTCACGGCGCGTGTCGGCGATGTATTGCTGGCGCAGGGCGAGGTGACGCGGACGCAGGGGATCGACGTCCCCGCGGGAACACAGATCGGCGGCTACACATTGCAGGGCGGCTTCTATCCGCAGACCGGGCAGGACGAGACCGATACCTATCACGGTTTCGCTTTCGGTTCGTCAGCGCCCGGCGGGCTGATCGCCGGTGCCTTCATGGACCCGCCGGTCTCGATCCGGGCTAGCAGAGAGGCCGGCCAGCTGTGTGTCGTCACGGCGTTCAATATCCGCGCCTGCCGGGACCGCGCCTTCGAACGCACCGAGCGCGTGCTTGAGCGCGACAACTCCTTCCAGCAGACCCTGATCTATAACGGGCGCGTCGGGGACCGCATCAATGTCGGCTATCGCGAATTCTCCGGAAACATGGCCCGGCCCGCCTTTTCCAATGCCGTGGAGTACGATCTCTCCGCCTCGACGCTGATCGGCTATCAGGGCGCGCAGCTGGAAATCCTCGAGGCCACCAACACCTCGATCACCTACCGGGTCTTGCGGAATTTCAACACCGCAACGCCTTGAGAAGCGCCCGTTCCGGTCAGTCGAAATAGGCTGAGCGCATCATGTCGGAGAGGTCGCGGCCGCGATGGGCGAGCGCGCGGCGTTCCGCATCGGCCTCGGCGCCGCAACGGGCGCGGTAGCGCTGCTGCGAACGATAGCCCTCGTTGAAACTCTCGATCAGCCGGTCGCGGCGGCGGCCATTGTCCGAAGCTTCCATGGCGAGGAGTTCGACCATGCGGTCGCGCCATTGCTGGGCATTGTCGCCCTCGCAGGCATAGGCCAGATAGTGCAGCTCGCCGAGCGTATAGGCCAGGAAAGGCAGGGTACGGTCGAGGTCGAGATCCAGCTCGTAGCGGGCCTCGCCCTGTACAGGCTGGCGCGACGGCTTCTGCGCTTCGGCGAGGGCCGGCAAAGCCGTGGCCAGGGCGGCCGCAAGCAGGAGACGCGTCGGGATCATGGCCGGCATCATGACGCCGATTGTGGCGCGCTCAAGGCTGGATCTGCTTGGGCGTCTACAATCGCGCGGGCCCGCCCGATCACGTTGCGCGTCGTGTCCCAGCGGGTCATCGCCACGGCCTCGTCATAGGGAAAGAACCCGGCCTCGCTGACATCGTCAGCCGCGACCGGTTCGCCGCCCGTCCACACGCCGGCAAAGTCCACGAGGACATAGTGCCAGTCGCCCGGACGGCCGGGTTCGCGCGTGCCAATGGAATCGATGACATCGATCAGCCCGGCGATCCGGGCGGTCGTGCCGGTCTCTTCCGCCAGTTCGCGCAGGGCGGCTTCGGCGGCGGTCTCGCCATATTCGATCTTGCCGCCGGGCAGCGACCACTCGCCTTCATAGGGCGGTTTACCGCGCCGGATCAGCAGCACCTCCTCGCCGCGAAAAACGACGATGCCGGCGCCGGCGACGGGACGGGGCGCATCTGTATCCGGATGGGGGCCGGACATCACCCGTATGCGGCCCTTATGTCATCCTTATGTGTGCGCAATGTCACTTCGCGGTCCATCCACCGTCAACGCTGATCCAGGACCCATTCATATTGGCTCCCGCGTCGGAGACAAGATAGAGCAGCGCGCCGGCGAGCTGGTCATAGGTGACAAACTGTTTGGTCGGCTGGGCAGCGAGCAGGACGTCGCGCACGACCTCTTCCTCGGTAATCCCGCGCGCCTTTGCGGTGTCGCCGATCTGGTTCTCCACCAGCGGCGTCTTCACATAGCCCGGGCAGATCGCATTGCAGGTGATACCCTGTTCGGCGACTTCCAGCGCCAGCGTCTTGGTGAAGCCCATCACCCCGTGCTTGGCGGCCACATAGGCCGACTTGAAGGGCGAGGCGACGAGACCGTGGGCCGAGGCGAGGTTGACGATCCGCCCCCTGCCCTGGCGCTTCATGATCGGCAGGGCGGCCTTCGCGCCGTGGAAGACCGAGGTGAGGTTGATGGCGATGATGGCATCCCACTTGTCTTCCGGGAATTCATCGACCGGTGCGACATGCTGGATCCCGGCATTATTCATCAGAATGTCCAGGCGCCCGAACTCCCGCTTGGCGAACGCCACCATGTCGGCAATCTCACCGGATTTCAGCATGTTGGCGGGGTGGTAGCGCACCTCGACGCCGTGCCGTTCCGCGATCCCGGCGCGTTCTTTCTCGATCGCATCCGCATCGCCCAGACCGTTGATGATCACGTTCGCGCCGTTGGCCGCGAGGGCGTCGGCCATGGCGGCGCCGATGCCGCTTGTAGAGCCGGTGACAATGGCCACCTGGCCGGTCAGATCGGTGCGGATGGAAGACATGAACCACCTTTCAAGTTTGCACTCCGCGCAAGAAACGGCAGGCCGGAGGCCGGGTCAAGTGTGCATCCGACCCGATCACACACCGTCATCCCCCGTCTTGTCCGGGGGACCTCGTCTTCCATGGTCGCAGGTCTATTTCCGGATTCGTTGGAACGGCCCACAACGTGTCCCATAGATCCTCCCAGCGAGGATTGGCCGCCTCGATCAGGTTTATCTTCCACTGGCGCGGCCACTTTTTGATGCGCTTTTCCCGCTTGATGGCATCGACAATCAATCCATGGGCTTCCCACCATACAAGGCTGGTGCAGCGATATTTCCGCGTGAAGCCGGAGGCCGTGCCGTTCTTGTGCTGCTGGATGCGCCAGAGGAGGTGTGCGGTAACGCCGGTGTAGATCGCACCGTCGAACCGGTTGGCCATCATGTAGACGGCAATGGTCGCCTCTCGATCCTTCATGCAATTTATGATTGTATATATTTAAATCCCCACCAAGCGCCGTCATCCCACGGTCCCTGCGTCAGCAGGGATCCGGGGGACCTCAGCCAACCCTTGAGAGAATGCGCGCGGAGAGCAGCAAGTCTTGTTTTCAAACGGGTTAGTCGAGGTCCCCCGGACAAGCCGGGGGATGACGGATTTTTTGTTGGAGGCAAGATTGTGGAGCGTTCTAAGCCGCCTTCGCCGCCACAGGCTGCGGGCGCGTGAACAGGAGTTCGTCCTCGCTGGAGCCGTCCGCCTCGAAACGATAGCCGCCCAGATCGAATTTGCGCAGTTCGGCCGGATCCTCGACGCGGTTCTGGATGACCCAGCGCGCCATCATGCCGCGCGCCTTCTTTGCGAAGACCATCAGGGCGCGCAATTGCCCATCCTTCTCTTCCTTGAAGTTCGCCGTGATGACGCGGCCCTTCAACTTCTTGCGGTCGACCGACTTGAAATACTCGTTCGAGGCGAGGTTCAGCACGACGGGATCGTCCTTGCCCTCCTGCAGAGTGTTGAGATGTTTCGCGATCCGGTCGCCCCAGAAATCATAGAGGTTCTCGCCGCGCCGCGTGTGAAGCTTGCGGCCCATCTCCAGCCGGTAGGGGTGGATGGCATCGAGCGGACGCAGCGCGCCATACATGCCCGACAGAATGCGCAGATGGTCCTGGGCATAGTCGAGATCGGCGTCCGGCAAGCTGCCGGCCTCGAGCCCGCGATAGACCTCGCCATTGAACGCGAAAGCTGCCTGCTTTTCGCCCGGTGTATCGGCATCGAAAGCCTGGAAGCGTTCGCGGTTGAGGCGCGCCAGATCGTCGGAGATCTTCATCATCGCCTTGATCTTCGGCGCCGTCAGCTGGCGCGTCGTCTTCGACAGGATGCGGGTCTCGCCGATCAGCGGCGGCTCGGTGGCGGGCAGATCGCGTTCGACCGGGTCGAAATTCATGTTCTTGGCAGGCGACAGCAGAATCAGCATGGCAGGCCTCCTTCTCCTCCGAAGGTAGGGGAGGCGGTCGGGCAGGAAAAGGCACCGGGCGCCGCTCTTGCTATGAGTTTTCTCAATGTCCGGCCACGGAATTTCCAATGAGGCAGGCGTGCAGCCAATGGCGCGCCTCCCGTTTTGGTTGTATGGTTGCGGCAATCTGCGAGGTGTCGCCATGTCGTTCTTCTACAGCCTGGACAAGACGAATCCGGTACAGCGGCGCATCGCGGCGCGCCTCCTCAGACTGGGCGCCCGGCTCGACGCCGAAATTCCCGCCAAGACACTGGACTCCACCCTCCTGCTGGCGACCTGGAATATCCGCGAGTTCGATAGTCCCGCCTATGGTCTGCGCGGGATGGAGCCTTACCATTACATCGCCGAGATTATCTCGCGCTTCGATCTGGTCGCGCTGCAGGAAGTTCGGCTTGATACTGCGCCGCTGGACAGGCTGCGCGAGCTCCTTGGCCCCTGGTGGAAATACCTGGTGACCGATGTCACCGACGGCACCCGGGGCAATAAGGAGCGGATGGCTTTCCTCTATGACAGCCGCAAGGTGCGCTTTGGCGGTCTGGCGGGGGAAATCGTCATTCCGCCGATCGAGACGCGCGACGAGTCGGGCCGGCTGGTCTATTCGCCAGCGAGCCAGCTTGCCCGCACGCCCTATGTCGTGGGTTTCGAGGCCGGCTGGTTCAAATTCATGCTGTCGACCGTGCATATCCTCTATGGCGAGAGCCGGGCCGACGATCCCGATCGCGAGCGCGAAATCCGCGAACTGGCCCGCTTCATGGCGGACCGGGCAAAGGAGGATCACGCCTGGGCGCGCAATCTCATCCTTCTGGGCGATTTCAACATTTTCGCACCTGACGATGTCACCTTCTCGGCCCTGACCGATGCCGGTTTCGTCATCCCCGAAGGCTTGCAGCAGGTCACCAATGTCGGGCGGGAAGAGCGCTTTTTCGACCAGATGGCCTTCATGACGCCGAACCTGACGCGCGACCAGATCATCGCCGCCGGGGCCTTCAATTTCTACGATTGCGTCTATTGCGAGGATGACGAGGCGCTGTACGTGCCCGATATGGGCGAGGCTTATCACACCACGTCGCGGGGCGAGCCGCGGGGCAATAAATCGCTCTATTACCGGACCTATTGGCGCACGCACCAGATGTCCGACCATCTGCCGCTATGGGCGGCGATCAAAGTCGATTTCGGGCGCGAATACCTGGCGTCCAGAACGGTTTAGAACAAGACCCGCGGGTTCATGATGCCCTTGGGGTCCAGCGCCTGCTTGATCGCCCGCATCACCTTCACGTCGACCGGCTTGCGATTGGCCAGTTCCTCGCGCTTGAGGATGCCGATGCCGTGCTCGGCGGAAATCGATCCGCCGAACTCGTCCACCGTGTCATAGACAATCTTCGACATTTCGCCTGCGCGGGCCATGAAGCCGGCATGGGCGTCCGGATCGATGCAGGCGATGTTGTAGTGAACATTGCCGTCGCCGACATGGCCGAAGGCGACGACGATCCCGTCCGGAAAGTCCCGGTTCACACGCTGCGTCGCGACGTCGATGAAGGCGGACATCTTCGATACCGGGATCGACACGTCATGCTTGACGGCGAGGCCCTGCCCGCGCTCGGCCTCGGCGATGCTTTCGCGCAGGCGCCAGAGATCCTGCATCTGGGCTTCGTTTTCCGCGATCACGGCGTCCTGGACCAGTCCCGCCTCGAAGCCCTGCTCCAGCGCGGCCTCCATGGTCTCGCGCGCGCCGTCCGGGCGGCCGAAACTCATCTCGCAGACCACATACCAGGGATGCTTGGCCTCAAGCGGGTCGCGTGTGCCGGGAATCCGCATCAGCACAAATTCCAGCGCGAGGTTCGGCATGACCTCGAAGGCGGTCACAGCGCCGCCCGAGACCTGTTTCGCCATGCCGAGAAATTTCACCGCATCGTCCACGGAGTTCATGCCGATGAAGGCCAGTTCCATGCGGCCGGGACGTGGGAAGAGTTTCAGCGTGGCGGCAGTGATGATGCCCAGCGTGCCTTCGGCGCCGATCAGCAATTGCTTGAGATCATAGCCGGTATTGTCTTTGCGCAAGCCTGTCAGCCCGGACCAGATCGTGCCGTCCGGCAGCACGGCTTCCAGTCCCAGGACCAGTTCCCGCGTCATGCCGTAGCGCAGGACATGCACGCCGCCGGCATTGGTGGAAATCAGCCCGCCGATCATGGCCGAACCCTGCGAGCCCAGCGAGAGCGGGAAGAGGCGGTTGGCGCCTTCTGCCGTCTGCTGCAAGCTTTCCAGTACGCAGCCGGCCTCTACGGTCATGGAATCATTGTCGGTGTCGATCTCGCGCACGGCGGTCATGCGCTTCAGCGAGATCAGCACTTCGCCTTGGGGCGTCGCAGCCCCGCACAGCGAGGTATTGCCGCCTTGGGGCGTGATCGCCACGCCGGCCTCGGCGCACAGCTTGACCACAGCCGAGACTTCCCCGGTGGAGGCTGGTTTGAGCAGAATCGGCGTTTCGCCCTTGTAGCGGCCGCGCCAGTCGTGGACATGCGGTTCGAGTTCCTGCGGATCCTGGCTCCAGCCTTTCGGGCCAAGAGCGGCCTTGAGATTGTCGATCAGGTCGGCGGGCAGGGTCACGGCAGCAGTCATGGCGTCGGGTCGTCCTTGGGCGCAGCGGCGCGTTGCAGGCGGTCATTGATGGCTTCACCCAAACCCTGATCCGGGATGGGCGCAACTGCAATGCGTTCCGGCCCGCGTGCGTCGAGATCACGCAGGGCGGCAAACAGGCGTGTGGCGGCTTCGGCGAGATCGCCGGCCTCCGACAGGTTGATATGGCCTCCGATGGCGCCGAAGCCCAGCAACAGCTCGCCGGGCCGGGCTTCGCTGGCATTGAGCCGCATCGCTGCATTGGGGGCGTAATGGCTTTTCAGCATGCCGGGGCTGGCGAGCGGGGCGTCGGGCCCGGGAGTTTCCAGAGGTCCGGTGATCGGCTGGATGTGCACGCGGGCCAGACCGCCGGGCCGCAGCAAGATGGCGCGCTTGCCGTCGATGGCGACGACGGTCGATTCAACCCCGACGGGGCAGGCGCCGCCATCAAGGATGAGGTCGACCTTGTCGCCCAGGCCGTCGGCGACATGCTGGGCCGTGGTGGGGCTGATCGAGCCTGACGGGTTGGCGCTGGGCGCCACCAGGGGCGCGCCGAAAGCGCTGATCAGCGTGCGGGCTGCCGGGTGGGCCGGCGCGCGCAGGGCGATACTGTCGAGTCCGGCATTGGCGATGTCGGCGATGTCGGCGTCCGGCTTTTTCGGCAAAACCAGCGTGAGCGGCCCCGGCCAGTAGGTCGCGGCGAGTTTTGCCCCCAGCTCCGGCCACTCGGCGATGCGCTGGGCCATTTTCGGACCGGTGACATGGGCGATCAGTGGGTTGAAGCGCGGCCGCCCCTTGGCGGCGTAGAGCCGCGCGACGGCGTCCGGGTTGGCAGCATCGGCAGCCAGGCCGTAAACGGTCTCCGTCGGCATGGCCACGAGACCGCCCGCCTGCAGGATGGCGGCGGCTTCGGCAATGGCTTCGGCAGAGTTGGCAGGCTTGATCGGAGCGGTCATGGGGCGTGAGCTAGCGCTTCACGCCCCTGCCACGCAAGCCTACTCGGCGGCATCGGCCTCGATATGCAGCACGAGGGTCACCTCGGCCGCGGCCGAACCCCAGCTGGACGAGCCGACGCCGTAGTCGGCGCGGGCGAGTGTGTAGCGGCTGTCCGCAACGGCCCGGCCGCTATTGATCGCCAGGGTGAAGGGCAGCACGATGTCGCGTTCGGTGCCGGCCATGGCGAGCGTGCCGTGCGCTTCATAGCCCTCATCCGTTGCCCGGATATCCTCGGAGACAAAGGTCGCGGCCTCGTACTCCGACGGGTTCAGGCCGGAATCTGACAGCATGGAACTGTCCATCTGGCCATTGCCGGTCGTGCCGCTGGAGGTGAGCACGCGGGCCGAGATCGAGGCGTTGTCCAGATCGGCCGGGTCGAGCACGATCTCGGCCGTCCAGTCCGAAAACTCTCCCGTCACTGCACCACCGGACACCGTCGTCTCGAAGCCGACGGAACTGTCGGCCCGATCGACCTGCCAGGACTGGGCGCTGGCCGGAGCGGCAGCGAGGGCCAGCGGGAGAAGAAACGCGTAACGCAACATCGGCACTTATCCTTTCAGGACCGGGATCATGCGGGCGATCAGCCCGTCGCGGTCGAAAAACTGGTGTTTCAGGGCCGCTGCAGCGTGCAGGCCGAACAGGATCAGGATCGGCCAGCCGCCGGCCCCGTGGATCGAGCCGGACACTTCGTGCAGGCTCTCGCTTTGCGGAACCGGCAGACGCGGCAGCGGCATGTCGGGATTGTTGAACAGGAAAGAGGGCAGTTCCGAGGCGGAGGCGGAAATCCAGCCCATGATCGGCATGCCGATCATCAGCACGTAGAAGGCCCAGTGCACGGCGTGGGCGGCCAGCTTTTCCCAGGGTTTCATGCCTTCGGGCATGCCCGGTGTCTTGTGGGTGAGGCGCCAGGCCAGACGGATGAGCGACAGGACCAGGATCGCCATGCCCGTCGTCTTGTGCAGATTGTAGGCCTGCTGAACCTCTTCCAGCGGCACGGTGCCGGCGAACAGGCCTTCGCGCAGGTCTTCCATGTACCAGCCGAAAAACACCATGCCGAGCAGCAGGACCGCGAGGATCCAGTGAAGGGTGATGGCGACGGCGGTGTAGCGTGGCGTGTCGGTCATGGTTCGGGCTCCCCCAACGGCTTTCCCGCCCGTGCGGGGGCGGCTCTCGTCACAGTATATGCCCGCTGTCTGCGCGTCCGAAAAGCCACACAAAGTCGCGGGCTGGACAAAACACTGTTTCCGGATTCGCATCGGCGGGAAGGCGGGTTATGTTCCGGCCACAAAAAAATGATGACGGAGGTCGGCCATGACATATCGCGCACCGCTGGATGAATTGCGCTTCACGCTGGAAGAAGTTGCGGCTGTTGAGGGGCTGAAGGCGACGGGCGCCTTCCCGGACTTCACCTCCGATCTGACGGCGGCCATTCTGGAAGAGGCTGCCAAGCTGGCGGAAAATGTGCTCGCGCCGCTCAACCGCGTCGGCGACGCCGAGCACTGCAAGCTCGAGAATGACGCCGTCACCACGCCGACCGGTTTCCCGGCGGCCTATGCGCAATTCGTCGAAGGCGGCTGGCAGGGGCTGCAATTCCCGGCCGAGCTGGGCGGTATGGGGCTGCCGCGGGCGCTGGGCGTGGCCGTGCTGGAAATGATCCAGGGCGCGAACCTGTCCTTCGGTCTCGGCCCGATGCTCACCTATGGCGGGATCGAGGCGCTGATCGCTCACGGTACTGACGAGCAGAAGGAATTGTATCTGGGCAAGCTGCTCACCGGCGAGTGGTCGGCCACGATGAACCTCACCGAGCCTCAGGCCGGGTCGGATGTGGGCGCGCTGCGCACCAAGGCCGAACCGAATGCCGACGGCAGCTGGGCGATCTCGGGCCAGAAGATCTTCATCACCTGGGGCGAACACGACTGTGCGGAGAATATCATCCATCTCGTGCTCGCGCGGACGCCGGGTTCGCCGGAGGGCACGAAGGGTATTTCGCTCTTCATCGTACCGAAAATCCTGCCGGACGGGTCGCGCAACGACCTGCGCGCCATCGGGGTCGAGCACAAGCTGGGCATTCACGGCTCGCCGACCTGCACCATGGAATACACCGGCGCGACCGGTTGGCTGATCGGCGGTGAAAACGCCGGCATGCGCTGCATGTTCACGATGATGAATTCGGCGCGTCTGAATGTCGGCGTGCAGGGGGTGGGCATCGCCGAGCGGGCCTTCCAGCAGGCCCTGGCCTATGCACAGGACCGCAAGCAGGGCCGCGCCATCGACGCCGAGGGCCCGGCACCGCACGCCATCATCCATCACCCGGACATCAAGCGCACCCTGTCGCTGATGAAGGCCAAGATCGCCGCCTCGCGGGCCATCTGCGTGTCCTGCGCCGTGGCGACCGACATGGCCGAGCATGCCGAGGACGCCGACGAGCGCGCCGCGGCCAAGCGCCGCGAGGAGTTGCTCACGCCGGTGGCGAAAGCCTGGTCGACCGATATCGGCGTCGAGGTCGCGTCCTTGGGCGTCCAGGTTCATGGCGGCATGGGCTATATCGAGGAAACCGGTGCGGCCCAGCATCTGCGCGATGCCCGTATCACGCCGATCTATGAAGGCACCAATGCCATCCAGGCGATCGACCTGGTCGGCCGCAAGCTGAACATGGATGGCGGCGCGGCCTTTGACGAGCTGTTCTCGGATATCGGGCAGACCATCGAGGCCTGCACGACCTCGTCACACCCGGACTTGCCGCCACTCGGCGATCGCCTGCAGGACAGTCTGGATGCCATGCGTGAAGCAGTCGACTGGCTGAAAGAGGTCGACATGAAGGACCGGCTGGCCGGCGCCACCCCCTTCCTCACCCTGGCGGGCGAGACGATCGGCGGTTGGCTGCTGTGCGTCGGGGCCGTCGCAGCTCGCCGGCGTCAGAAGGAGAATATCGGCGACCCCGCCTTCGCGGCCCAGCGGATAGCCCTGGCGAACTTCTATGCCGAAGCGGTGATGACGTTGGCACCGTCGCGCGTCGACGACGTCACCATGGGCGCGGAGATGATCGACGAGGTCGGCTTCGGCGTCTGATCAAAAGGGGACAGGTGTCCCTTTTTGATATCTTGCGCCAGGTCAATGCGACGGCGGCAACGGCCCGCAATGCTTGCGGGCAGGTTTGCGGAGATGCCGTCATGAAAACCCTTGTTGTCTACTATTCCCTGACCGGAACCACGCGGGCCGTGGCCGAGATGATTGCCGACCAGATGAAGGCCGATCTCGCGGAGATTGGTTGCACCCGTTATGGGCGGGGCGTGTGGGGCATGATCCGGGCCGTGTACGACAGCCTGCGCAACAACCTGCCGCCCATCGAGCCACTGGCCCGCAATGTGACCGCTTACGATCTGGTCATTGTGGGCGGGCCGATCTGGGCCTCGCATCCTACGCCGCCCGTGCGCCGCTTCCTGCGTCAGACCGTTTTGCGACTGCCGCGTACGGCCGTCTTCCTGACCCATCAGGGCTCGCCGGCCGAAGGGGCCTTGGCGGAGATGGAGGACATTATCGGCAAGTCTGCAGCGGCAACACTTGTGGCCCGCAAGGCCGATCTCGACGAACCCGTGATGGCGGAGAAGGTCGCGGCCTTTGCGCTGGCTCTGGAACGTCGCGCCGGTTCCGTCTGACGGTGACCGGCCCGCCGCCCTACATCCACATGCCGTGCGGGTCGGGGTGGCCGCGTCCGTCCACGAGACGGACCAGGCCCACGATCGACCGCGCCAGCATCCACAGCCAGATCAGGGCGAAGCCGATCAGGCCGAAGGGCGCCAGGATTACCGTCAGAACCATGACGGTACAGGCTACAATGCCGACGATCGCCGCCCAGAAACTCTTGATCTGGTAGGTGAAGTGGGATTGCAGCCAGTGCGGGGAGCCGTCGCGGCGGGCATAGGCGATGATCACGGCGACGAGGCTGGATACGCCGATGATATTGCCGACGAGCAGCAGGGCATAGTTCAGCCCCGCCAGAAGGCGGTCGTCCCGGTCGGCAGCCGGCGTCGAGGTCGGTTCGTAGATGGTCTGGTTCATAATATCGATCCTTTCCCACGAAGATGGCCAAAGCGCGGCACGTGACAGGGGATGCGACACCTTGCCGTCCCCCGTCTCTGCGCGGTGTGGCTGCGGCGGCGATGCCACGGCAGGCTGAAAATGCTGTCATCTCCGCGCCCAAGCCTTGGTTGTGACGGCGTTTCGACGTATTCGGAAGGCTGATGCGTGAGCACGGGAGGTGTTCGGGTGCCCTTGGCGCGTTTCCTGGACCATGCCGGTATCGTCCTGCTTCTCGGCGGGATCGCGGGGTATGTCATTCTGCTGGCAGCCGGATTGATCGGCCGCTGGTATCTGCCTTACCCGGTGAGCGGTTTCTGGCTGCTGGTGACGGGCATGCCGGCTGCCGGCGTGGCGATCATGTTCCTGCGCGCACGGGAGAACCGGATCGTGTTCGAAGACGGAGACGAGGAATGAGCCTGATTGTCACCATGGCGGATGCCGTGCCGGGCCGCGAGATCGACCGTGTGGTCGGTATCGCGCGCGGCAATGTCGTCCGGGCCCGCTTTTTCGGCCGCGATTTCATCGCCGGCTTGCGCAATATCGTCGGCGGCGAAGTCCCCGAATACACCGACCTTCTGTCCGAAGCGCGCGAGACCGCGCTCGACCGGATGGCGAAACACGCCGAAGAGCTCGGCGCCGACGCGATTGTGACTGTGCGCCTGTCGACTTCGTCGGTGATGGAAGGTGCGGCGGAAATCCTGGCCTACGGAACGGCGGTAAAACTGAAATGAGTGCCTTGATGAAGCGCCTGGCCGGCCGGGCTGCGAGCGAGATTGTGGAAACCGTGCGCTTTGTCGCCGGTGTGGCGGCCGTCTGGCTGGGGCTGGTGACCTTCGGTTTCGCCGCCTTCCACATCCCGTCGGAAAGCATGCAGCCCTCGCTGGAAGTCGGCGACCGGGTTCTGGTGTCCAAATGGGCCTATGGCTATTCAGTCCATTCCCTGCCTCTGGGCATCGGCTACATGTTGCCGGACAACTGGAATGGCCGCTTGGCCTGGCACGATCCGCAGCGCGGCGATGTCGTCGTCTTCCGTGACGAGCGCCAGTCGCCGCCGCGCAATCTGATCAAGCGCGTCATCGGTATCGAGGGCGATGTGATCGAGATGCGCCAGGGCCAGCTCTACCTCAATGGCGAGCCGGTGCCGCGCGAACTCATCGAAGTGCGCTCCTACCGGGATCATCCGCGCGACAATATCGTCACCGCGACCCTGTTCGAGGAAACCCTGCCGGGCGGCCGGGATCACCCCATCTATGAGCGCGGTGACAACTACCAGCTCGACAGCTACGGGCCGGTGACGATCCTGCCGGGCACGGTCTTTGTGATGGGCGACAACCGGGATGCCTCCAATGACAGCCGGGCCTCGAACGGGCCGGGCCTTGTGCCGCTGGAGAATGTTGTCGGCAGGGCGGAAACGGTGCTGTTCACCTTCGAACGCTGCCGCCGCGAAGACGGGCTGTACTGTCCGCGCGGGCGGGTCTGGCGCGGTCTCTAGGTCATGAAACAATCCTCGCTCCGGCGTCTGCGTATCCGGGCCGCCCGGATCGGGGCCGAGGTCGGCGAGGCGGTGAACATGTTCGCCGGCGTGGCGGCGGTCTGGTTCGGTTTCACCTCGCTGGCCTTTGCGACCTACTATATTCCGTCGGAAAGCATGCAGCCCTCGCTGGAAGTGGGCGACCGGATCGTGGTGTCGAAATGGGCCTATGGCTATTCGCGTCACACCCTGCCGCTGGGCCTGGGCAATCTCCTGCCTGACAGCTGGGACGGGCGTATCGGCTGGGGCAGCCCGCGGCGCGGCGATGTCGTGGTGTTGTGGGATGACCGCCAGGATCTGACCCTGATCAAGCGGGTGATTGGCCTGCCCGGCGATATCGTGGCGATGCGCGATGGCCGTCTCTTCATCAACGGGGCCCAGGTCGACCGCACGCTCGTCGAGGACCGGACCTATCGCGAGAATGCTGATCCGCAGGACGCGATCCGCGTGCGTCTCTATGAAGAGCGTCTGCCCGGCGGCCGGGTTCACCCGATTTACGAGCGCGGCGACAATAACTGGCTGGACGAGTACGGGCCGGACGTCGTGCCGGCGGGCCATGTCTTCGTCATGGGCGACAATCGCGACAATTCCGCCGACAGCCGTGCGCCGGAAGGGCCGGGCTTTGTGCGTTTCGAGAATATTGTCGGCCGGGCCGAGACCGTTCTCTACACGTTCGAGCAATGCCGTCACGAGGATGGCCTGTACTGCCCGCGCGGTCGGGTCTGGCGCGGGCTGTAGCGGCGCTCTAACCTCTCCGGATACATCCAGCCGGGGAGACATGGCCATGAGCCTCAAGGGCAAGACGATCTTCATCACGGGTGCCAGCCGCGGTATCGGCCTGGCGATCGGCGAGCGTTGTGCGCGTGACGGTGCCAATATCGTCATCGCCGCGAAGTCCGACACGCCGGATCCGCGCCTTGAGGGGACGATCCACACGGCTGCCGAGACCATCGAGAAGGCCGGCGGCCAGGCCCTCGCCGTGAAATGCGATATCCGTCACGAGGAGGAGGTCGAGGCCGCGGTTGCTGCTGCCGTTGACCGTTTCGGCGGTATCGATGCCGTGATCAACAATGCCTCGGCAATCTTTCCGCGGGGCACGGCCGACACGCCGATGAAGCGGTATGATCTCATGCACCAGGTCAATGGCCGCGGCACCTTCCTGACCACCCAGAAATGCCTGCCCCACCTGATGAAGGCAGAGAACCCGCACATTATCGCCCTGGCGCCGCCGCTGGACATGCGTGGCCTGTGGTTCGGACCCCATGTCGCCTACACCTCGGCGAAATACCAGATGAGCCTGTGCGTGCTGGGCTGGGGCGAGGAATTCAAGGGCAAGATTGGCGCGAATGCGATCTGGCCGCGCACCGCCGTCGCGACAGCCGCGATCTCCAACGTGCTGGCTGGCGAGGAGGCGATGAAGAATTGCCGCAAGCCGGAAATCCTCGCCGATACGGCCTATGCCGTGCTGAACAAGCCGGCGGCCGAATTCACCGGCAATTTCATCATCGACGACACCTTCCTCTGGGAAGAGGGCGAGCGCGATCTCGACAAGTATTCCTATGATCCCGAAATCGAGCTCCTGCCCGACTTCTTCGTGCCGGAGGATGTGCCCGCACCGCCGGGCGTAAAAATCATGAACGTCACGCTGGGGCATTGATGCCGGCGCGGTGATCGCCCGGGTTCAAAATACCGCTTGCATCGCGCGAAAATTCGCCAATATGAGCGTTGGAGCGTCGCACTCTGCGGCTGGCTGGCCCGGCCGCTTCATTCTCGCCGGCCGTCGACGCGGCCGGCCGGAGTGTCAGACCCATGCTTCTGGTCGAAACCTATCTTCAACCCAGCCCGCTGGAAGGGCTGGGCGTGTTTGCTGCCAAGCGGATCCGCAAGGGCACTTTGATGTGGATGCTCGATCCGGCGACCGATCTCGTGCTTACCGAGGCGCAACTGGCGGAACGGCCGCCGGTCTACCGTGGCTATATCCAGCGCTACGCCTATTTCGACCGGAGCCTGAACGGCTATCTGCTCGATGGCGATCACGCCCGCTTCCTGAACCATTCCAGCACGCCGAACCTCGACTTCTCGGCCGCTGACGGAAGCGGCGTCGCCATTCGTGATATCGCCCAGGGCGAGGAAATCCTGTGCGACTACAGCCAGTTCATGGAGAATGTCGTGCTGCTGCCGACACCGGCCCGGCGCCGGCAGGCCGCGCGGATCGCCGCTGTCAGCGGTTAGACCCGCCGCAGCCCGGCGCGCTAGGCCGGTCCCGACTGCCTGTTCTTGAGCGCGGCCAGCACCTGGTCTGCGAGCGGCTTGCTCGAAGCCGGGTTTTGGCCCGTGATCAGGCGGCCGTCGCGCGCGACATGGGGGCCGAAAGCCTCGTCATTGCCTTCGAAGATGGCGCCCAGCTCGCGCAGGCGGCTTTCCAGCAGGAAGGGCACGACCTCATCCAGCCCGACCTTGCGCTCCTCCGCATCGGTAAAGCTGTTGACGCGCTTGCCTTTCACCAAGGGCGTGCCGTCGGCGAGCGTGGCGCCGACGAGGCCGGCCGGGCCATGGCAGACTGCTGCGACGATGGCGCCGGCTTCCCACGCCTTGCTGATCAGTTCGGCAACCGCCTTGCTGTCGGGCAGGTCCCACATCGTGCCGTGGCCGCCGGGCAGGTAAATGGCGTCGTATTTGCCGGGCGTCAGATGGGCTGCCGGCCGGGCCTGCTTCAGGGCCCGCATGGCGTTCTCGTCATCCATGAAGCGTTGCACGGACTGGGGGCGCTCGCCTTCGCCGTCATCCGAGCCGGGATCCGCCGGCGGCTGGCCGCCATGCACGCTGGCGATCTCGACCGTGTCGCCGGCATCCCGGAAAGCCCAGTAGGGATCGGTCAGCTCCTGCCAGTGAAAGCCGGTCGGCTTGCCGGTCTCGCCGAGCGTGCCGTGGGAGGTCGTGAGGATGAGAATGCGTGACGTCATGGAAGCCTCCATTGGGTCGTGGCTGAGCCTGGGTGCGGGGCGATCACGCCCCTCAGCGTCGCAACGGCTGCAACGCCGTCCCGTTCCGCGGCTGCACAGGACGCCGGTCTCCGCTAGGGTGCCGATTGCAGCAGCCAGCGGACAGATGGCCATGAAGACGACCCTCATCGACAGCCCCGCCAGTCTCGCCCATCGTCTGCCTGACGGGCATCCCGAGCATGACGGCCGCTATACTGCGGTGCATGAGGCCCTGGCCGGGATTGCCGGCACGGTCTGGGCGGAAGCCGAACAGGCGCCGGTCGAGGCCCTGGCCCGGTTTCATACGGTCGAGCATGTCGATCGCGTGCTGACGGCCTGTGCCGAGGCGGGTGTCGAGGGCTTTGTCGGGCTGGACCCGGACACCATCGTCTGCGGCCAGTCGGCGCGGGCCGCGCTGTCAGCGGCCGGCGGGGCCATCGCCGGCGTCGATACGGTGATCCGGGACGGGCAGGGGGCGGTCTTCCTGCTGGCGCGGCCGCCAGGGCATCATGCCGAACCCGACCGTCCGATGGGTTTCTGCCTGTTCAACACCGTCGCCATCGCTGCCATGCATGCGCTCGAGGTCCACGGCCTGCCATCGGTCGCGATTGTCGATATCGACGTGCACCATGGCAATGGCTCGCAATGCCTGGCCGAGCGCGACGAGCGCGTCCTGTTTGCTTCGCTGCACCAGTCGCCGCTCTATCCGGGCACCGGACATCGCGGGGAAACCGGCCTGGGCGGCAATGTCGTGAATGTCCCGCTGCCCGACGGAACCGACGGCGCGGCCTGGCGCGCTGCGTTCGAGGCCGAAATCGTTCCGGCGCTGCGCAAGACACAGCCGGCCCTCATTCTCGTTTCCGCCGGTTTCGATGCGCATGCGGACGATCCGCTTGGCGGGCTTGGCCTGGTCGACGAGGACTATGCCTGGGCGGCCGAACGCCTGGCTGCCCTGGCATCGGAATTTGCGCATTCGCGGCTTGTCTCCGTGCTGGAGGGCGGATACGACTGCCCGGCACTGGGCCGGTCGGCCGCGGCCTTTGTCCGCGCGCTTGCCCGGGCCTGAGCGGACGGGCATTCCCCGTCATCACAGGATTGAAGTGTCGGCAGGTAACGACGGGGCGTACCGGCTGGCTGACTCTCCCCCGTGCGACCCCGATGACCCGTTCTTCTACAGACCTACAGAGCCTGTCGCCGGGCAGTATCACCATCGCCCGTCACGGCCGTCCGGACGCCAATCGCGAGCGCTGGCTCGACTGGCGCGGATACGAGGACTGGTGGGATAATGAGTATCAGCCAGCAGGGCTGGTCGATGGCCAGTCCGTGCCCGACGCGCTGATCCAGGCTGCCGCAGAATCACACACCGTCTTTGCCAGTTCCCTGCGCCGCGCCATCGAGACGGCGCAGGCTGTGTCACCTGACCGGGCGCCCGTTATCGATCCGGTCTTCATCGAGGCCGAACTGCCGCCGCCGCCCATGCCGGGGCGCTACATGGCCAAGACCTGGGGCGTGTTTGCGCGCTGTTCCTGGTGGATGGGCTGGTCACGCGGCCGGGAAAGCCGGGTCGACGCCGAGGCCCGGGCAAGACAGGCCGCCGACCAGCTGATCGAGGCGGCTGCAGCCGGACCGGTTGTCTTGTGCGCCCATGGCTGGTTCAACCGCATGCTGCGTCCGCAATTGCGCGGGTCCGGGTGGGTGTGTGTCCGCGATGGCGGTGATACCTACTGGTCCTGGCGCCGTTATGAATACCGGCCGCGTTGAGCCCGTAATCGCGGCATTGCCGCACCCTAGTCCGCTTTCTATGCTGCCCCGAGATGAGAGGAAGCCATGTCCGATACGCCGCTACCCGACATCGAGACGCTGAGTTTCGAACAGGCGCTCGCCGAGCTCGAGCGCATCGTGCAGCAGCTCGAATCGGGCGAGGTCGAACTCGAGAAGTCGATCCAGATCTACGAGCGCGGTGCGGCCCTGCGGGCGCATTGCGAGGGCAAGCTGAAGACCGCCGAACTGAAGGTCGAGAAGATCGTGCGGGGCGAGGACGGCCAGCCGGCCACCGAGCCGGCCGGGCTCGACTGACATGGCGCAGGACGAGCCGGCGGGACCGCTCGCCACGATCGAGGATTTCCTGAAGCTCGATATCCGCGTCGGCACGGTCGTGCGTGCGGAGGCTTTCCCGGAAGCGCGCAAACCCGCGATCAAGCTGTGGGTCGATTTCGGACCCGAGCTGGGCGAGAAGAAAAGCTCGGCCCAGATCACCGTGCACTACAAGCCGGAAGACCTGGTGGGTCGTCAGGTGCTTGCTGTCGTCAACTTCCCGCCGCGCCAGATTGGCCCCATCCAGTCGGAAATCCTCGTTCTCGGGGCATCCGATCCGGAGGGCGCGATCATCCTGCTGGCGCCGGACAAGCCCGTGCCCAACGGCGCGCGGATGCATTAGGGCTGCCGAATGGATTCTTTCGAACAACGCCTGAATGAAGCTGCCGACCGGGTGACCGTGGCGCTGGATGCCCTGCTGCCGCGCGCGGAAGGTCCCGAAGCGCATCTCAATTCGGCCATGCGCTATGCCGCGCTTGGCCCGGGCAAGCGGTTGCGCCCCTTCCTGGCGGTCGAGGCCGGCCGGCTGGTGAATGCCGACGAGCGCGGCGTCCTGCGCGCGGCCTGTGCGCTGGAATGCATCCACGCCTATTCGCTGATCCATGACGATCTGCCGTGCATGGATGATGACGACATGCGCCGCGGCCGTCCCACGGTCCACAAGGCCTATGACGAGGCGACGGCTGTTCTGGCCGGCGATGCCCTGCAGTCGGCGGCGTTCGAGATTCTTGCGCATCCCGACACCCATCAGCGCGGCAGCGTGCGCTCGCGCCTGGTCGAACGTCTCGCCCGCGCCTCCGGTCCCTATGGCATGGTGGGCGGCCAGATGATCGACATCCGGGCCGAGACGGAACAGTTCGACATCTCGGTCGTCACCCGCATGCATCGGATGAAGACCGGCGCGCTGATCAATTATGCCGTCGAGATCGGCACGATCCTGCGCGAGGTGGAAGATCACATCCGCCGGGCGCTGGAAGGATTTGCTCACGACCTCGGACTGGCCTATCAGATCACGGACGACCTTCTGGATGCGACGGGGGACCAGGCGGAGATGGGCAAGGCGGCCGGCAAGGACGCCGGTCAAGGAAAAGCCACCTTCGTCACCATTCTGGGGGTAGACGGCGCGCGAGCCCGTTCGCGGCACTTGGCCGCACAGGCCAAGGACCACCTTGAACCCTTCGGCGCGAGAGCAGATGTTTTGAGAGAGGCCGTCGACTTCATCCTCGACCGGCGCTCGTGAAAGGCTGGACCCGTATGGCACCCACCACCCCGACCCTCGACCAGGTCCGAGATCCCTCCGACATGCGCAATTTCTCGATCGACCAGCTGCGCAAGCTGGCCGACGAGTTGCGGGCGGAGACGATCGACGCGGTCTCGGTGACGGGCGGGCATCTGGGCGCCGGTCTGGGTGTGGTCGAGCTGACCACGGCATTGCATCACGTCTTCGATACGCCGCGCGACACGCTGATCTGGGATGTCGGGCACCAGTGTTATCCGCACAAGATCCTCACCGGCCGGCGCGATCGTATCCGCACCCTGCGTCAGGGCGGCGGGCTGAGCGGTTTCACCAAGCGGGCCGAAAGCGAATACGACCCCTTCGGCGCTGCGCACGCCTCGACCTCGATCTCGGCGGCGCTGGGCTTTGCCGTGGGCCGCGACCTCAAGCATGAGGACCGCAATGTCATCGCGGTGATCGGCGACGGGTCGATGTCGGCCGGCATGGCCTATGAGGCGATGAACAATGCCGGCCATATCGGCGGCCGCCTGATCGTCATCCTCAACGACAACGACATGTCGATCGCACCGCCGGTCGGTGCGATGAGCCATTATTTCGCGCGGCTGGTCTCCTCGAAGAGCTACCGGAGCCTGCGCAAGCTGGGCAAGGGCGTGGCCAAGGCGCTGCATGTCGAGGAGGCCGCCCGCCGGGCCGAGGAATACATGCGCGGCATGGCCATGGGCGGCACGCTCTTCGAAGAGATGGGCTTCCGCTATGTCGGCCCGATCGACGGCCATGATCTCGATCAGCTGGTGCCGGTGCTGCGCAATGTCCGCGACGGCGACAATGGCCCCGTGCTGGTTCACGTCGTCACGCAGAAGGGCAAGGGCTATGCGCCCGCCGAAGCGGCCGACGACAAGTATCACGGCGTCGCCAAGTTCAACGTGGTGACCGGCGAGCAGCAGAAGTCGAAGGGCGGTCCGCCGTCCTACACCAAGGTCTTCGCACAGCAGCTCATCCGCGAGGCCGAGAAGGACGACAGTGTCGTGGCGATCACCGCGGCCATGCCCGGCGGGACCGGGCTCGACCTGTTCGGCGAGCGCTTCCCCGAGCGCATGTTCGATGTCGGCATTGCCGAACAGCACGCGGTGACTTTCGCGGCCGGTCTTGCGGCCGATGGCATGAAGCCCTTCGCGGCGATCTATTCCACCTTCCTGCAGCGCGGCTACGACCAGGTTGTCCACGATGTGGCCATCCAGAACCTGCCGGTCCGCTTTGCGATCGACCGTGCGGGCCTTGTCGGGGCCGATGGCTGCACGCATGCCGGCTCGTTCGACGTCGGCTATCTCGGACAATTGCCCGGCATGGTGCTGATGGCGGCGGCAGACGAGGTGGAGCTGTCGCGCATGGTGGCGACGGCGACGCAGATCGACGACCGTCCGTCCGCCTTCCGTTATCCGCGCGGCAATGGCACGGGTATCGAGATGCCGGACGTTATCGAGCCGCTCGAGATCGGCAAGGGCCGGATCGTGCGCGAGGGTTCGCGGATCGCCATCCTGTCGCTGGGAACGCGGCTGGCCGAGAGCCTGAAGGCTGCCGATGCGCTGGCGGCCCAGGGCTTTTCCACCACGGTTGCCGATGCACGCTTTGCCAAGCCGCTCGACGAAGACCTCATCCTGCGCCTGGCGCGCGAGCATGAAGTCCTGATCACGGTCGAAGAGGGCGCGCGGGGCGGTTTCGGTGCATTCGTGTTGCACATGCTGGCCGAGAAAGGCGCGCTGGATCGCGGGCTCAAGATCCGCACCATGACCCTGCCGGACGTCTTCCAGGACCAGGACACGCCCTTCAACATGTATGAAGAGGCCGGCCTCAACGCCCGTCACATCGCGGCCCGTGCGCTCGAAGCGATGGGCCAAGACGAAGCCGCCGCCGAACGCATCGCCGCAGCGCTTGCGGCAAGCTGACCGCTCAGTCGAGGCGGGTGAGCGCGTGCTCGGCGAGCGCCTGGACAGCCCGCCCGTGTGAGCCGACGGGATCGTCCGCGGCAAAGACGTCGAGCGGGACTTCAGGCTCAAGCCCGCGCCCCTCGTGCACCACGCCTTCGGCGTCGGCGAAGATCTCGTTCGCCAGCTCGACATACCAACCATTGGGCAGCGGTTTGGCCAACGGGGTCGAGAAGGCGCCGCGTGTCGTGGTGCCGGCCTGTGTCACGTTCGGCAATTGCCGTAGCATCATCGTCGTGATCTCGCCAGCGGACACCGTCACGTCGCTCGTCAGCACGTAGACGGGCCCGGTATAGCGCGGCCCGTCATGCGGCTCGATGCGGTAAACCGCATCGGGCTCATCGCTCCAGCCTGTACGGACCGTATAGCCGGTGAAGGGCGTGTCGGTGAAGCGGCTGGCGATCGCACGCGTCACGGCATCATAGCCGCCGCGATTGTTGGACAGGTCGAGGATGACGGCATCCGCATCGGCAAACCCGGTCAGCGCTTCGTCGAGCATGGTGTCCAGGGCAGCGAGCTCGGCGGCGGCCCATTCCGGTGTGCCGGGCGTTTGCGTGTCCGTGAAGCCGCCCATGGTGAAGATCTGGATGTAGCCGACACGGCCGTCGATCATGCCGGTGATTACGCGGTCATTGCCGATATGACGTGCGCCCGGGTCGAGGACCTCGCCTAGGGTCTGCTCGATCAGGCCGATGAGCCAGGGCGTTTCACCGATACCGCCGGTGATCGTGGGCAGGGTGGTCCCCAGCCCGTACTGGGCGCGATGACGCTCGCCGTCGAATTCGGCAATCAGCTTGGTGTGACTGTCGCCCAGCGGTTCGATCAGGCTGGCGAGAAGGGCGAAGACGTCCGCATCGCTCATATCGTCGCTCAGCCGGGCCCGTGCCTCGGTGACCTGGGCCGGCCAGTCGACACCGCGGCGTTCGAAGAAGGCGTAGTGACGTTCGAAGATCGAGGTGAAGACATCGAAGGTCGCGCGCCGGCTCGAAAGGTCCTGTGCGCCGCAGGAGTCCGGCAAAGCGTCCAGCCGTTCGAAAACCGTATTGCCGTCACTGGGCAGGTATTCGAACTTCGCGCGGTCTGAGCCCAGCGGCGTGATGTAGCGATACTCCACCTGGCTCATCAGGGTCGGACCGTGCTGCTCGGCCGCGTAACAGCCGGCGGGCGTATCCTGCCAGCGCGTGATTCCTTCAGCGTCGATCTCCAGGACCCAGCCATACTCGGCGGAGTGCCAGATGCCGCGCGCCGGCTCGATTGTGCCGTTTCCGTCGAAGATTTCTTGAGGCTGGGCGAGCGCGGAGGTCTCGCTGCAGGCGGCCAGACTCAGTGCTGCGCAGATCGCAAGAGAGGAAGCTCGGGACATGGGACGCTCAAAAAATGACTACGGTCATCTTTTAGCGATCCGCCGGCTCGTGGGCAAGGGCCTGATAGCCTGCCAGCGCACACAGATGTGACAGCCGCCGCTCCACGCGGTCTTCCAGCTGGCCGCTCTGACCCGAAGTCAGCCATTCGCGAATGGAGCCCGTGACCAGCGTGACAACCAGATCCGCCATGGCCTCGGCATCGGTCGATGCGGGAAGCGCGCCCGCGTCACGGGCTGCGGCAATCATCTCAGCCATGTCCCCGGCGACCAGTTGGTCGGCCTGGCGCTCGGCAGCCTGGACGGATGGTGTCGCAACCGCATGCATGTGTTTGGCTTGCCACATCCGGGGGGATGCTGCGGCAAAGTCCGAACTGCGCAGGGCGAGGGCGGTCAGGCGCCGGGGCAGGGGCGCATTGGTCAGCTCCGGGGGTTCGATGCGTGTCCGCGCGATGACATCCGCATACCATTCGGCAAGCAGATCGGCCTTGCTCGGAAAATGGTTGAAGAAGGTCCCCTTGGCCACGCCGGCGGCCGCGACGATCTGGTCGACGCTGACGGCATCATAGCCGTCCCGTTCGATCAGTGTGTGGGCTGCGTCATAGAGGGCTTTGCGAACCGCCCGCTTTTTGCTTTCTCTCTTGCCGGTCATCGGCGCAGGATGCGCAGTTTGGTGACCGCAGTCACTTATTATCCGCAGGACGTCGATGCGCGCTGACCGTTACCTTGTCGAACACGGCTACTTCGAGACCCGCGCCCGGGCGCAGGCCGCGATTGCGGCCGGCAAGGTGCGGGCCGATGGCGAACCGGTCGGCAAGCCTTCGCAGAAGATCGCGCCCGGCGCCCGGATCGAGGCGGAAGAGGCGTTTCCCTGGGTGTCGCGTGCAGCGCTGAAACTGGTAGCGGCGCTTGATGCCTTCGACATCGATCCGGCGGGGCGGGTGTGCCTCGATGTCGGCGCCTCGACGGGCGGTTTCACCGAAGTCCTGCTGTCACGCGGCGCGCGGCATGTCTATTCGGTCGATGTCGGGCGGGATCAGCTGCACGCGCGGCTTCAGTTCGACCCGCGCGTGACCTCCCTGGAAGGCATGGACGCGCGGGCGCTGGAGGCGGATGTGTTCAGCGAACCGCCATCGCTCGTGGTCTGCGACGCCAGCTTCATTTCGCTGCTCAAGGTGATCATGCGGCCGCTGGAACTGGCTGCACCGAGCGCCGAACTGATCGCCCTGATCAAACCCCAGTTCGAGGTCGGCAGGGCGGCCATCGGCAAGGGCGGTCTCGTAAAGAATGACGCCGATCGCCAGCGCGCCGTTGACGCGGTTTGCTCCGGGCTCGAGGCCGGTTCGGATTTCAGGGTCGGCGCGGTCATCGACAGTCCAGTCGAAGGGGGTGACGGCAACAGGGAATACCTTATGGCCGCCACCCGCTCGAACCCAGTATGAATGCTCGAAATGACCGCGATTTAATGGCTCAGTAGGTGTCAGCCGGGCGCCAGATACCGTCGGCACCCTGACACATCTGCACCTGGTCGCTCACGGCCCGGCCATAGCTGTCGACGCTCTGGGTCCGCCGCCACTCGCACCGGCCCGTTGCCGACACCGTCGTATAGGTCGACGAGGCCGAATAGGTGCGGGCCGGCTCATTGCGCTGGCCGCCCAGGAGTTCGCCCGAGGATCCGTAGTCGTCATCGTAATAGCGGTCGTCGCCATAACCGGCATTGCTGTCATAGTAGCGGTCATCCTCATAGTAGGGATCGTCGCCGTAATAGCCGGTGTCGCCATAATAGCCGTCCGGCTTGCCCGGATAACGGTTGTCCGGGTAGCGGTTGTTGGACGGATAACGGGTATTGCCGCAGTCCTCGCCACTGGCGATGCCGGCCCCGATCAGGGCGCCGACACCGGCCCCGGCGATCGTGCCGACTTCCTCGGCATTGCCGCGATCGCGGTGCTCATAGCGGCGGTCGCGCCGGCCGTAATAGCCCCGGCCATGGCGGCGGGCATCGTCCCAGCGGGCGTGACGGTCCCAGCGGTCCGGACGGCCATGGCGGTTATTATTGCTGTCGTCAGCCAGCTCATTGCCGATCACGGCACCGAGAATGCCGCCGATCAGGGCGCCGGCAACCTGCCGGTTCTGGCGGCTGGCTTCACAATCCTGATAGGTCTGGCCCGAACGGGCGCCATAGGACTGGGCTTCGGCGACGGCCGGCAGGGTTGCCGAAAGCGCCGTCGCGGCGAGCAGGGCGGGGGTCAGCAGTTTCATCGTGTGCCTCCATGCGTCGGGAGTGCTTTGTCCCAATGTCCAGCTGATCCTAGGCGGCCGGCGATGAGCCCAGGATGAACGGGCAGGTGACGGCTTCGCAATCCTCCGGATACGGTTTCCACATGCACAAACGGGGCCGGTGATGACCGGCCCCGTCTGACATGCGCCCGATGTGGAAGATCTACTGGCGGTGGGCAACCTGCCAGTCGCCATAACCGTCGCGGCACATGCGCACGCGGTCATAATTATAGGTGCCGTCAGGCATGTAGATCTCGGCATCGCCCCACCGGCATTCCCGTCCGGCAGTGTAGTAGGTCTCGCGGACCACAATCGTGCCGCGCACGCCGGAATACGGGTTCGCCCAGTAATAGGGTTCGCCATACTCGAAGGCATAGTTCATGGCGTAGTGGTATTGCGCCCGGTCGCAGTTATCCATGCGGTCGAGACTGCTGCCCAGGGCTGCGCCGAACCCTGCACCCAGCAGGATGCCGGCGCCGACACTGTCATCGCCCGCAGCCGCACCGCCGACGAGGGCCCCGAGCAGGGCGCCGACGATGGCGCCGTCGCTGCCATTGCGGTCATAGCGGCACAGCCCGTCATAATAGGCAAAGCGGCGGCCCTCATAGCCATGGCTGTAATACTGGCGGTGATAGCGCCAGCGGTCCGACGGACCCCAATGGCCGTAATAGCGGGCGTTCGACCAGCCGCGATTCATGTGATGCACCCAGTGCAGGCGCGCCTGGCGGCGTGCCCGGTCGCGATAGAAATCGCGGCGGCGCTGGGCATACTCCCATCGGCGGCGGTCGTGATGGGCGCCGGGGCGGCGGCCGCGATCATTGTCCCACCGGCGGTCCCGGCGATTGTCATGATAGTCCCGGCGCTGATCGCGGCGATCCCAGGCCGGGTTCCGGCCATTGCGGTCCCGGCCGGCATCGCGATGATCCCGGCGACGGTCCCAGTCGCGCTGGTCACGGCGATTATTGTCCCAGCCCGGATTGCGGCCATTGCGGTCGCGCCGGGCATCGCGTTGATCGCGACGATTGTCCCAGTTGCGCTGGTCGCGCCGGTTATTGTCCCAGTTGCGCTGGTCGCGCCGGTTATTGTCCCAGCCGGGACCCCGGCCGTTTCGGTTGCGGTCACCGGCCTGGTCACGGCGATCATGATCGCCTGCACCGCGGCGATTGCGATCCTGTCCGCCCGGTTGACCGTCCCGGCGATGATCGCCTCGTCCCGTTCCCGGCGGGGGATCGCGGCGCTCACGGCGGGCGTCGCCCCGGTCCCGGCCGCGCCGTTCGCGTGCATCCCGGTTGCCACGATCAGGCTGGGCCTGCTCGCGCCGGGCTTCGCGGCCGGCGCGACGGTGTTCGCGACGGTCGGGATCGCCATAGCTGTTACCGCTTTCCTGCCGCTGGGCGTCCGCCGGTGCGGCCACCGCCAGAGTGGCGGGCAGAAGGACAAGGGCGACAAGGGCGGTGCCAAGCAGGTGGTGCTTGCGTGATGTCATGGGACACGCCTCCGGGTCTACGCCGGGACGGACCCGGCCAGGTTGACCGAAGGTTAATTCGGCGCGGATGAGCCCAGCATGAACAGGGCCTTCATCTTTCGTCCGAACCCGGAAAACCGTTCAGAACGCGCTCTGTCCGGCGTGCCTCAGCTTGTGATCGGCCAGTACGAGCGCTGCCATCGCCTCGCCGACCGGGACCGCACGGATGCCGACGCAGGGGTCGTGCCGGCCGCGGGTCTCAATCTCGGTCTCATTGAAGTCGCGGTCCAGCGTGCGCCGGGGCACACGGATCGAGGAGGTCGGCTTGACGGCGAAGCGGATCACAAGGTCCTGGCCGGTCGAAATACCGCCCAGCACGCCGCCGTTATGGTTCGACAGGAAGTGCGGGCCGTCCTCGCCCATGCGCATTTCATCCGCTGCGTCTTCGCCGCGCAGGGCAGCCGAGCCGAAGCCGGCACCGATCTCCACGCCCTTGACCGCGTTGATGGTCATCATCGCCATGGCGAGGTCACTATCCAGCTTGCCGTAGACCGGAGCGCCCCAGCCAGCCGGTACGCCGGAGACCACGACTTCGACGATGGCACCGGTCGATGAGCCGTCGCGGCGTAGCGCGTCCATGTCCGCTTCCCACAGGGCAGCGGTTTCCGCGTCCGGGCAGAAGAAGGGGTTCTCGTTCACCTGGTCCCAGTCCCAGCGCGAGCGGTCAATGGCGCGGGCGCCGACCTGGACCAGCGCGGCGCGGATCGTGATCCCGTCGCCCAGCACTTTGCGGGCAATACCGCCGGCAGCCACGCGCATGGCCGTCTCGCGGGCCGACGAACGCCCGCCGCCGCGATAATCCCGCACGCCATACTTCATGTCATAGGTGTAGTCGGCGTGGCCCGGGCGCCACTTGTCACGGATATCGCCATAATCCTTTGACCGTGCATCGACATTCTCGATCATCAGCCCGATCGGTGTACCGGTGGTGACAGGGCCTCCCGTGCGGTCGTCCTCGAACGTGCCGGAGAGAATACGCACGCGATCCGGTTCCTGGCGCGGTGTGACATGGCGGCTGGAGCCCGGGCGGCGCAGGTCCAGCCAGGGCTGGAGATCGTCCTCACTCAGGGGAATTCCGGCCGGGCAGCCATCGACAACGGCACCGATGGCCGGTCCGTGGCTTTCGCCCCAGGTGGTGATCCTGAACAAGTGTCCGAATGAGTTGTGAGACATGATCAATCCGCATTTTGGCGCAGACTAGTCGCGGATCAGGCGTCCGTCACGCAGCCGACTGCGCTTTGCGGATCCAGCGGGCCAGGCGCGCATGGGCGGAAGGACGGGAATATTCGTGGATGAAGGCTTCCAGATCCGCCCGGTCGAGCAGGGAGGGGATGTCGGACGGCCCCGTTTCCTGTGCTGCGGCGATGCGGATCGTGATGATCGTACCGGGTTCGCCCACCGCTGTAACGCGTTCGCCGTCGCGTGTGCCGGCCGGAATGCGCACCAGGACGGGGCGCTCGCCATGGCGCAGGGTCCGTGTGACGCCGGTGGCGGCCTCGGTCCGGCTGATCTCGATATCCAGACAGACCGGTGCATTGGCCTTGATCAGGTCCATGGCCGCAACGATTTCCGCCAGTCGCGCAAGCGTCTGCGGTGTCGGGGGTGTGACATCGGGATGCAGGGTCTTCACGAGCGCGCGAAAGGCAGACTTGGCCGCCTCACGCCCGTCACCGGGCGCGAGTCCGAGGGCGGCATAGGCCTGTCCGATACTCGTAACACGCGCTGTCATAGCGTGAATCTAGGCCGAGAAGATTCCCGAAAGGTTGACGCCGCTGACTTTGAGCGTACCTAGGCGGCAAGCACGCCGGAGGTGAATCATGTCGAAGTCGAAGCCGGGTCTCATTCCGCCCTCGCCGGACGCGGAAGCATATGCCAAGACCGCCGATGCCAATGCCGCGGAGATTTTCGACCGCGAGGATCCGTTCGCCCTGTTTGCCGACTGGCTGGAGGACGCCAAGCGCAAGGAGCCGAACGACGCCAATGCGATGGCGCTGGCGACGGCGGATGCCGACGGCCTGCCGGATGTGCGCATGGTGCTCCTGAAGGATGTCGATCCGGACGGCTTCGTCTTCTACACCAATCTGGAAAGCGCCAAGGGTCAGCAGCTGGCGGTGAATGCCAAGGCGGCGCTGTGCTTTCACTGGAAGTCCCTGCGCCGCCAGGTCCGGGTGAGGGGGCTTGTCCAGCCCGTTTCCGCCGATGAGGCCGACGCGTATTTTGCGTCCCGCGCCCGGGACAGCCGGATCGGCGCCTGGGCCTCGAAACAGTCGCGCCCGCTGGAAAGCCGCTTCGCCCTGGAAAAGGCCGTTGCTCGCGAGGCGGCGCGCTTCGGTCTGGGCGAAGTGCCGCGCCCGCCGCACTGGTCCGGTTTCCGGATCGTGCCGGTGTCGATCGAGTTCTGGCGTGACCGGCCCTTCCGCCTGCACGACCGGATGACGTTTTCGCGACCGGATTCACACTCGCCTTGGCAGGTCGATCGGCTGTATCCTTGATACGAAGCCAAGCGGGGGCTTGATATGCGCAGTTTCGGCAAATTCCTGCGGGCGATCCTCGTCCCGCTCGGATGGGTGTGTGCCCTTCTGGCCCTGGGTGTGCCGCTCTGGTTCGCACTGGCGGCCTTCGGGACCAAGTGGGAGTTCATCGACCTGGCGACGGGCCTGGGGTGGATGACGCACACGATCGGCCGGCCGCTTCTGCTCGCAAGCCTCGTGGCTGGCGGATTGAGCCTGTTTCTGTCGCTTGTGCATCTGATCGCCCGCCGGCGCCTTTTCGGCGCCTTCCTGTCTCCCGTGCTCGCCGTCGGGGTCGGGGTCGCAGGGCTGGGCTGGGCCTGGCAGATCGACCGGCAACGCGGCGCCCAGCCGCTGCTGCTGGACGTGACAACGGATATCGAAAGCCCGCCGCACTTCACGCCGTCCTTCGCCGCGCGCCGCTCCGCCCATCACCAGGCGCTCGAATATCAAGGCAAGCTGGGCGCGGACGGGCGTCCGCTCGCCGCCGTACAGGCCGACGCCTATCCGGCGCTGGCCACGGTTCATGTTGACCGGGCGCCGGAGGCGGTCTTTGCAGACGCGCTGCGCTATGCGCACACGCATCGCTGGCGCGTCGGGACAGCCTCGGCAAGCGCCGGCATGTTCGAAGCAGGCACGGAGAGCTTCTGGTACGGTCTGCGCGACGACATTGTCGTCCGCGTGCGCGATGACGGGGAGGGCGGCAGCCTCGTCGACATCCGCTCCCTCGCCCGCCAGCCCATCCACGATCTCGGCCGCAACGCCCGGCGCGTCCAGGCGTTCAGCGCGGCGATCGCGGACGACGCTCGCTAGGCCACCGCCTCGCCCGGAGTGTATTCCGCTTCCAGTCCCGGCTCGCCTGTGCAGGCGATGCGGCCGGTTTCGATCATGTGGATGAGGTGGGCGAGGACCGAGTGGGCGGCGGCGGGATGGAGCCGTTTGTCGACATCGGCATACATCGCCTCGACCATGTCGCGCACGCGGTGGCGGCCGGCGCGGACCTGTTCGAGAATCTGCGCCTCGCGCTGCATGCGGTGGTCGATATAGGCTTGGATGAAAGGCCGCGGCTCTGTGATCGCCGGGCCATGGGTCGGCCAGAGAATGTCGAAATCGCGGTCGCGGATGCGGGCGAGCTCGCGCAGATAATCCCCCATATGACCGTCCGGCGGGCTGATCACGCTGGTCGACCAGGCCATGACATGGTCGCCGGCAAACAGCGTGTTTTCTTCCAGCAGGGCGTAGCAGACGTGATTGGACGTATGGCCGGGCGTGTGAAGCGCTTCGATGGACCAGTCCTTGCCCCGGAAAACCTCGCCATCGCGCACCTGGACGTCCGGTTTGAAGCCGGTGTCGTCGCCCGCCTCGAGGCGGACCTCGCCGCCGGCGGGCGGCGTGATCTGCGGGCCGTACCCATAGACGGTCGCGCCATGTTTTTCGGCGAGCGGATGCGCCATGGGCGAGTGGTCGAGATGGTGATGGGTGACAAAGACATGCGTTACCCGTTCGCCATCCAGCGCGCGGTCCAGGGCGTCGATATGGTCGGGATGGACCGGACCCGGATCGATCACGGCAACCTCGCCATGGCCGATAATATAGACACCGGTCCCGGTATAGGTGAACGGGCCGGGATTGGGCGCGACAACGCGGCGAATCCGGCCTGACAGCCGGTCGCAGCGGCCATACTCGAATTCAAAGTCTCGGACGAAGGGGATGGCAGTCATGAAAGCCTGTCGGGCTGTTGGGTCGGGGAGGGGCGGACCAGGTCGCGGAAAGCCGCGGCAAGCCGCCGGGTCACGGTGATCTTGTCGCGCAGCTTCATGGCGATGGGCGGACCCATGTCTGTCTTGTTCACATCGACGACGTAGAGGCGGCCATCGGTGCGGTCGCGCAGCACGTCCAGCCCGCCCCAGTCCAGCCGCATGGCCTGGGCAAAGCGGATCAGGCTGTCCTGCTCGGCCGGGGTGAAGACGGTATGGGTCTCGGCGAAGTCGACCTCGTCATTGGAATTGCAGAAGCGCACGGCCTCGCGTCGGCGCTTGCGCAACACCAGCGGGATGCGTCCGCCGATCATCGGGCAGCGCAGATCCTCGACCAGGCCGCGGCCATTGCGGTTGTCGATCACGCGCTGATAGACATGTCCGTGGCGGGCCGGGGCCGGGCCCTGGATAATGCGGCCGTCATGGGCGCCATTGGTTTCGGATTTCTCGACCATAGGGCCGGTCCAGCTTTCCGGATCGACCGAGAGCGGGTAGCCGAAACACTGCTCGAAGACGCGGGCGACATGGCTCTTGGCGATGCTCTGGCAGCCGGCATTGATGAGGCGTGTGCCGGGCTGTGCCTGGACCGGGTGGCACACTGTACAATCGTCGAACACGAAGACGGCGTCGGCCGTCTCGGGGCTATCGGCGATGCGGGCGCCTGCCGCGTGAAGCACTGACCAGACGAGATACCAGGGCCGCGGGCGGTCCGGGGTGAACCAGATGCGGGGGCCGGACTGTGCCGCCGCCTTCAGCCGCCAGGACTCGACCACGAAATAGAAGGGGAACCAGGCCAGCACTTCGCCGATCAGCCCCGGTTCGAGACGCAGGCGTGCCCCGGTCTTCTTGACGGTGACGACACCGTCCTGAAATTCGAAGTCTCGCCACCACAGCGCGCTGTGCATGGAAGGGCCTTTCTCCTGTCGTCACGCCGCATCCTAGGCATGTGCCGGACACATGCAATTCACGCTGGATCACGGACGGCGCGGATCTTGCGTGAGATGGCGCGAAGCCGAACACGCGAGGCGAATGTGAACGTCGGGGAATTCATAAGCAAGCGCGTCCTGCGCCTGGGCTGGCTCGTCCTCCTGCTGATCGTGGCCGAGTCTTTTGTCAGTGGTGCGACAGATCAGGCAGCACTGTCGCGGACGGCCCCCTTGCCCCCGGCTGACACCGCCCTGATGCAGGAGTAACGGCAGAGGCTTCATTGACAATGCCTGCGCCCCATTGAAACTGCGGCGAACTCCGGAACGAGCCGATTACTGCATGTTTGGTTTTGTACTCCGGCGCGTAGGCGTCGCCATCCCGACTATCCTGGTGATCATCACGATCGCCTTTTTCATGATGCGTGCCGCTCCCGGCGGGCCTTTCGATCTGGAACGGCCCATGCCCGAGGAGACGCGGCAGATCCTGCTGGCCAATTACGGCATGGATCAGCCGCTGTGGCGGCAATATCTCGACTATATGGGCGATCTCGCGCGCGGCGATCTGGGACCGTCGCTCAAGCTGCGCGACAAACAGGTCAACGAGATCATCGCCGAAGGCTTTCCGGTCAGCGCGACGATCGGCCTGTTTTCCATGCTGCTGGCGATCACGCTCGGTTCCTTCCTCGGCTCCGTGGCGGCGTTGCGGCAGAACACGGCGGGCGATTTCTCGGTCATGACCTTCGCGATGGTGGGAATCAGTATTCCCCCCTTTGTGATGGGGCCGATCCTGGCGCTGGTCTTCGGCCTTTATCTCGGTCTTGTGCCGACCGGAGGCCTTGATCCGCGCTATGGCATGACGCCGGACCGGCTCATCCTGCCGATCATCACGCTGGCACTGCCGCAGATCGCGATCATCGCGCGCCTGATGCGTGCCTCGATGATCGAGGTGATCCGCTCGAACTATATCCGAACCGCACGCGCCAAGGGCCTGTCCGCCCACGCCGTCATCTTCCGGCATGCGCTGCGCTCTGCCGTGCTGCCATTGGTGAGCTATCTCGGCCCGGCTTCGGCCGCCGTGATTTCCGGTTCGCTTGTGATCGAACGTGTCTTCCAGCTGCCCGGTATCGGCAAGCACTTCGTCGATGCCGCCCTTCAGCGTGACTACACGGTCGTGATGGGCGTGGTGATCATCTATGCCACGCTGATCATCGTGCTGAACCTGCTCGCCGACCTGCTGTACGGCGTCCTCAACCCCAAAGTGAAGTACGAATAATGACGTTGCTGTCGACGCCCGGGGAAAAGGCGGAAATCCTCGAAGCCGCCTCCGTGAAGGGCCGCTCCCTGTGGGACGATGCCTTGGCGCGCCTCATGCGCAATCGTGCCGCCGTCACCTCCATGGTGATCCTGGGCATCCTGATCCTGCTGGCGACAGTCGGGCAGGCGCTTTGGGTGCACGACTACGACACGATTTATCGCGACAAGGTCTGGATCGCACCGACCTGGGAAGACTGGCACATTCTGGGCACCGATGCGCAGGGCCGCGACATGGTTGCGCGTATCCTCGTGGGCCTTGGCGTGTCGCTCATGGTGGGCGTGGTGGCGACCATCGTGTCGCTTCTGATCGGTGTGACCTGGGGCGCGACGGCCGGCTTTATCGGCGGCCGGGTCGACCAGGCGATGATGCGCTTCGTCGACATCCTCTACTCGCTGCCCTTCATCTTCTTCGTGATCATGCTGATGGTCGTGTTCGGCCGGAATATCATCCTGATCTTCGTGGCCATCGGCGCCGTGGAATGGCTGACCATGGCCCGGATCGTGCGCGGCCAGACGCTGGCGCTGAAGAATATGGAATTCGTCGAGGCCGCCGAGGCCGCCGGCGTGTCCCGCTTCAAGATCATCCAGCGTCACATTATCCCCAACGTGCTCGGGCCGGTCGTGGTCTATGTCACGCTGATGATCCCGGTCGTGATCCTGGCCGAAAGCTTCCTGTCCTTCCTCGGACTGGGGGTGCAGGAGCCGCTGACCTCGCTGGGCCGCCTGATCTCGGCCGGTGCACAGGACATGGAGCCGGCGCCCTGGACGCTGATCGGTCCGGCGGTGACGATGATGGTCACGCTGTTCTGCCTGAACTTCATCGGCGACGGCCTTCGCGACGCGATCGACCCGAAGGACAGGTAGAAAGCCCGCCGGACGCGCGGTTGCGCATGCCGCGCGGAAGAGCCGCTCCTGAAGGGGGCGGCTCTTCCGTGAGCTGGGGCGGTCTGTATGTACTGCTACTCCTCGCGGCGGACGCGGACAGCGCGTCCCTCACCGTCTACACGGAGCAAGTAGCTGCTCATCGCACCGCGCCGGATTTCCGCGAAATGGGGCCCTCGGCCACGGAGCCGGATTCTTCGACCATCGTCGGTCTGCCGCCACACCTGCCCATTCTCCATTTCGAACAGCATCGTGTCGTAGCCAACGATACGGATGCGTTCCAGTCGCATCGTGACTGTGTCGACATTTCCTTCGTCGTCCCGGGCAACGACGCGGACCTCTTCCTCTGCCAGTTCGGTCGCTGATTGCGGGGCAGCCTCCCGACCGGGCGTCGGTGCTTGTGGCGTCGCTGGCGCGGTCCCCTCTGCGCCGGCTACAGCTTCGTGCTGTTCGCGCCCTGAAGACAGATTGGGAAGAGCGAAACGCGGCAGGCTGGGTAGGTTGAAACCGAAGCTGTCACGCTCGACCGCTTCGACCGCCTCGCGCTCGACAACCACAATGTCGCCGGTATCACGAGCGTTGGCGAGCCGGGTCGAGGTCTCGTCAAAACAGGCCAGACGGGTTTCAATGTCTGCGATCGAGCGGCAGGCGAGCACATCGTCCACCGGATCGCCCTGGAACGCGAGAGCTGCCGGGGCGAGAAGTGCTATTGTGGCGGCGGACAGGGTCAGTCGGGAAAGAGCAGACATGGCTGAAATCCTATTGGTGTAACTACTGGACACGTTCGGCCCGGAACCAGCGCCCGCCATTATTCAGGCGCATGAAGTAGGAGCCGAGGGCGCCGCTGCGGATATTGGCTGTCAGGCCGGGGCGGACACCGCTGCGAATGCCCTGGATGCGCGTGCTGTCTGTCTGGCGCCACACCTGGCCATTGGCAAGGGTGACCACGGCATCGCCGGAACGATTGATCTCGATATCGGTGACCGACAGGTTCTCGATCCGCTCGATATCGCCGTCTTCGGTGCGGTGGACGATACGGTCCGGCGACTGGGCCGTTGCATCGGCCTCGACCAGATCGTCTTCGCCCCCGCCACTGCGGCGGCCCAGTCCCGGGATGGAGAAGTTGGGCAGGCTCAGACCGAAAACCGATTCTTCCGCCGCTTCGATCTGGCCGCGATCGACCGCGACGACTTCGCCGGACTCGGCATTTCCGTAAAGGGTTTCCACCGCCGCATCGAGACAGGCCAGGCGCGCGTCATCGTCCGCGATGTTGCGGCACTCGAACAGCGGTTGCAGGGGCGAGTCACCGGATTGCGCATAAGCGACGGGTGTCAGGACAAGTGGCGATATCACAAGGAGTAATCGGGCGTTCATCTTCTTTCCGTCAAGTTGCGCTCGCTTCGAACTATGCGCGACCGGCAGGCGGCTGTCGACCGGCCCGTCATGTTCGGCTAGAACGAGAGTCACTTCTTCCAGTGACGCGTCGGAGGGGAGACCGAACCGTGATCCGCAAAGCCATTATCAGCACCCTTTTCCTGTCCGCTTCCGCCCTTGTGCTGGCGAGCTGCGGCGGCGGCGAGCCGACCGACAGCGATGCGGTCGTCCTGCACCGCGGCAATTCCTCCGAGCCGCTGTCGCTGGACCCGCACAAGGCCTCGGGTACGTGGGAAAACAACATTATCGGTGACATGTTCATCGGTCTGTTCACCGAGGATGTGTCGGGGACGCCGGTTCCGGGCATGGCCGAGAGCTGGGATGTCTCCGAAGACGGTCTGACCTGGACCTTCACCCTGCGTGAAGCTGTCTGGTCGGATGGCGAACCGGTGACGGCTGACGACTTCGTCTATGCCTGGCGCCGTATCGCGTCGCCGGCGACGGGCGCGCAATATGTCTCTCTCCTGTATCCGATCGCCGGCATGGAAGCGGCGACCCGGGGCGAGCTCGATCCGCAGGATATCGGCGTGCGCGCGATCGACGACCGCACGCTGGAGATCAATCTGGTCAATCCGGCGCCCTATCTCCCCGGTCTCCTGACCCACTACACGACCTTCCCGCTGCCGCAGCACGTGGTCGAGCAGTATGGCGACGAGTGGGTGCGCCCGGCGAATATCCAGGTCAATGGCGCCTACCGCCTCGAGGACTGGCGCACCAACAATTTCGTGCACCTGCAGCGCAACGAGATGTTCTTTGACAACGAGAACGTCTGTATCGACGACGTGTACTACTACCCGACTGTCGACAACTCGGCGGCCGGCCGCCGGGTGCGCAATGGCGAGCTGCACATCAACAATGATTTCCCGGGCCAGCAGCTCGACTTCCTGCGCCGCGAAATTCCGGACTATGTGCGGATCGCGCCGTACATGGGCACGATCTATTTCTCCATCAACACGGATCTGGACGGCTTCTCCAATCCCGATGTCCGCAATGCGCTGGGCATGGCGATCGACCGCCACTTCATTGCCGACGAGATCCTGCGTGCCGGATACGAGCCGGCCTATTCGCTGGTTCCGCCGGGCGTGGCCAACTATCCGGGCGGCGTGCGCGCCCAGTGGGCTGACATGCCGATCGAGGCGCGCCGTGAACGGGCCCGCGAACTGCTGGAGGCGGCCGGCTACGGTCCGGACAATCCGCTGCGCTTCGAATACACCTATCGCGCCACCCGCGATAATCCGCGCGTTGCGCCGGTGGTGCAGAATGACTGGTCGGCGATTGCCGAATGGGTCGAGCCCGAGCTGATCGTCAACGACACCCAGATCCACTACGACAATCTGCGGGCCCAAGACTTCCAGATCGCCGATGGCGGCTGGATCGCGGACTATAACGACCCGTACAACTTCCTCTTCCTGGGCGAATACAGCTCGGTGCCGATGAACTACTCCCGCTACAACAATCCGGAGTATGACGCGCTGGTCACCGAGGCGAACCGCGAGCTCGATCTCGAACGGCGCGGGGAAATGCTGGCCCGGGCCGAGCAGATGTATGTCGACGACATGCCGATCATTCCGATCGTCTACTATGTCTCGAAGAATCTGGTGAACCCGGACGTGACCGGCTGGGAAGACAATATCGTCGACCTGCACCGCACGCGTTATCTCTGCCTGGCCAGCGCAAGCGAGGCCGGTGCCGAAGGCGAAGACGGCTAGCCGCTCTTGCCAGACGACATACCCCCGACCTAGCCTGCGCATAACAGGGCAAGGCCGGGGGATACGTCATGTCTGGAAGTGATGTCGTCAGTGATGCCGTAGTCGGCGGCACAGCCGCCGGCGAACTGGAAGACGCGATCCGGTCATCGCGCCGCCGCAAGTCCGACCGGTTTTCCGTTTTCAGCTCACCGACGCCTGCCGGTACCTGTTCGAATTGTGCCACGGAATTGTCGGGCCCGGTCTGCCACAGCTGTGGCCAGGCCTCCGATACCTTCCACCGGCCGGTCTGGGACCTTGTGCTCGACGTGCTGGACGGTCTGCTGGGGCTGGAGGGGCGCCTGTGGCGGACCCTGCCGCCGCTGATGTTCCAGCCCGGCAAGCTGACGATGAATTATCTGACAGGCGTGCGGGCACGCTATGTCATGCCCTTCCGTCTCTATCTGACCGCCAGTGTGCTGTTCTTCCTGGCTTTCTTTGCGGTCAATGAGGGGCTGAACACCGGACCGGACCCGGCCGGCAGTCCCGAGATTGCCGAGACGCGCGAGGCCCTGGAGTCCGGTGACCTGGAAACCCAGCTCGCCATGATACCCGAGGACGCGCGACAGGAGGTGATCGGCCAGGTCGAACGCGCGCTGGACGATGCCGAGAATGCAGAAAGCGCAGAAACTCCCGAGGCGCGCGAACTGCGCCAGCGGGCCGAGCGCGACGAGCTCAAACAGCGCGTTCGCTATGGTCTGCTGCCGGAATACTATCCGCGCGAGGCAGCTGCCCTGGACCCTGACGAGACTGTCGAGATATCCGAGGGCATGCAGATGAATTTCGAGGGGATCGAGGAATTGCCGCTCAGCTTCCGGCTGCGCCTGGCCGATGGAATTGATGCGGTCATCGATTCACAGGGGCAGGCCCTCTGGGCGGCCATGAAAACCTGGGCTCCGCGGCTGATGTTCGGTCTGTTGCCGATCTATGCCCTGCTGCTGGCGGTCACGCATTTCTACAAGCGCGGGCTCTATTTCTACGACCACCTCGTGGTGACGCTGCATTTCCACGCCTTCCTCTTCTTCATGTTTATCGTGGTCGGGGTGGTCAGCCTGGTCATCGATTCCGCGCTCGCCTTTCTGGTCTTCTTCGTGTGGTCGAACTACTACCTCTACAGGCTGCACCGCACCGTCTATGCCCACGGCCGGTTTTCGTCCTTCCTGCGGACGGTCTTCATGGATTTTCTCTACATGATTGTCCTGAGCTTCGGGGTGCTGGTGCTGGTTTTCGTCGGCTTGTTTACGGCGTCCTAGCCAGCGCGCTCCGCCTTCATACCGGACACAAAAAAGGGCCCGCCGGAGCGGGCCCTTTCCTGTCTTGAGCAATGGCCGGTGCGTTATTGCGGCACGGCCACGCGGCTGCGCATCTGCACGCCGGTCTGGCTGGCTTCCTGGCGGGCCTGGATGGCGGCACGCACTTCCGGCAGCTCCATGAGCGCGTTCAGGCGCGCGGCCGTCTCGGCAGACTCGGCTGAAACACCGAACAGCTCCTGGAAGGCTTCCAGCGGGGTGCGCTGGCGCGGGAAACGGCGCAGGCGCACCGCGTCTTCCGGTGCCAGGCCAGCGAGCTCGCGAGCGGCGTCGACGGCGTCGCGGAAACCGCCGATTTCGTCGACCAGACCCAGATCGAGCGCCTGGGCACCCGTCCACACCCGGCCGCGCGCAATCTCCAGCACCCGCTCCAGCGGCAGATCGCGGCCATCGGCCACGCGCTGGGTGAAGTCCTCGTAGACGTTGGCCATCTGGGCGCGGAAGGCGGCGCGCTGACTTTCCGTCCAGGCTTCCTGGCTGGACATGGCCGTGGCGTATTCGCCGCCCACCGACAGTGTCTCGACATTCAGGCCGACCATGCCGAACGTCTCGTCCAGCACGATCTTGCCGCCCAGAACGCCGATCGAACCGGTGAGCGTGGTGGCATGGGCGAGCACATAGTCGGCCGGCGCGGCCATGTAGTAGCCGCCGGATGCGGCGAGAGACGCCATCGACACCACGACCGGCTTGCCGGCTTCGCGGGCCCGGTTGATCGCGTGCCAGATCTGGTCGGACGCGATCGCCGATCCGCCGGGCGAATCGACCCGGATGATGATGGCGCGGACGTTCGGATCGTCAGCGGCCGCCAGAATGGCCTCGGACGTGAAGTCGCCGCCGATCATCTCGTCGCCGCCAAGCGGGCTGGCATCGGCATCGCCGGTCACGATGGCGCCCTGGCCTTCGATCAGGGCGATAACCGGCGCATTGCTCCAGGCAGGCGAGGCCTGCTCGTGATAGACGGCGATCTCCACTACCTCGCTGCCGGCACCCGCGCGGTCGAGGGCGGCTTCGCGGGCTTCGACGACATGGCCGAGACGGTCGACAAGGCCGGCATCGAGCGCCTCTTCAGCCGTATGCGGCGCGGTTTCGAACACGCTGCGGATCTCGCTGGTCGAGAAGCCCCGGTCGCCGGCGATCGCGGCAACGGCGGTGTCGTAGATGGAACCCAGATAGGATTCGGCCGCTTCGCGGTGTGCGTCGGTGAAACCGGTCTGGGTGTAGGTATTGGCAGCGTTCTTGTACTCGTGGAACTGCTCGAATTGCGGTTCCGCATTGAAGTGTTCGAACAGGCCGCCCAGGAACATCACTTCGGATGCCAGGCCGGCCGGGGTGAAGGACGCGGTGTCCTGCAGCCAGATCTCGTCGGACCCGGAAACGGCGAAATACCCGGTGACGCTCGTGCCTTCGAAGCCCTGGGCGTGGGTGATCACGAACTTGCCGGCCTCACGGAAATCGGCGATCGCGTTGCGCATCTCCTCGGCCATGCCTGGCGACAGGCCGAACTCGTTGGCGCGAATGAAAACGCCCTGGACGCGCGCATCGTCTTCGGCGCGTTCCAGGGTCTGGACGATATCGACGACCGAGAGCGGTTCGGCGAAGGCGAAGGGGGAGCGCGACGGGCTGTCGAGCCGCGGTGTGCGCAGATCCAGTTCCAGGACAATACCGTCATGGGGAAGGGCGGTCTCGCGCTGGGCGCCTTCCATGGCGGAGTTGATCATGGCGCCGATCATGAGGAAGACGACGATGACGGTGAGGACCGAGCCGACGACCACGCCGACAATCGATCCGAAGAACGTTACCCAGAACTGTTTCATGGAAGCCCTTTTGACCCACGCAGACACACGGAGACGCCGCAGTGCAAGATGCGGTCCCCTTTTGCACCATAATGTAGGGCGCGCGGGGATTTGGGTCGAGGGATCGTGTCCGGCAAAGTCCCGCTGGCGGCAATACGGCGCAGTCCGGCGGCCGGAAGCGGATGCTGTGCAGTGAGATCAGGGGCGGGACAGTGAATGGTCGGAGTAGCAAGATTCGAACTTGCGACCCCCGCCTCCCGAAGACGGTGCTCTACCAGGCTGAGCTATACTCCGAACCGAGGCGCGGCTTATAGCCAACTCTTTTGTACGGCGCAACGCGCCAATGACAGGCAAGCTGCAGTCCGCCCCGGAGCCGGGCCGGGGCCGCGCGGATTCACCTGTGGACATGCGTCATGTGCAGTTTGCGCTGCAGCAAACGGCATTGCCCCGTTGCATCCCCCCCGGGGGTTATGTATTTACCGCGCTCCGTCCTCGCTGACGGGCCCGGTTGGGGCGTCGCCAAGTGGTAAGGCATCGGTTTTTGGTACCGACATTCCCAGGTTCGAATCCTGGCGCCCCAGCCATTCCTTTCCAGATCATACCGGAAAAGACCGTACCGGATGACCGGTCGGTCATGCCGGCATCGCGAGATTGTGATGTTGGCGGGCTGTCCGGTTCACGGTCCGCGTGCGCACACCCACTCCGATTTTTCGCCTGTCCCCGAAATGTCGCGTTTCGTCCCGTTTCGCTGTGCAACCGTACCGGAAACGGAATACCATTTTTGCGCGAATGACAGGCCGGGGGTGGTCGCGATACGCGAATCTTGGCGATTTGAGCGCAGCTGAGGCCGCATTCCAGCCACAAAGATGTATTGATCGTGGTGTAACGCTGGTGTTAGCGTTCATGCCAATTCGCAAGCGGCGTGCATGCGCCTATAAGTTGATGGGCCAACCATCACGGGGTTTCGAAGGGTTGCTGGAGCGATACCTTCGAAGACTGGAACACATAACCGCCCTGTGCGGTCGCTGTCTGCAGGCCGCTCAGACCGGGCCGCTTGAGAACGAGGGTAGGGGGCCTAACCGGCAGGTTTTTTGCCGGTCAGCATCGAAGTTTTTTTGGGGCGGGGGACCTGCACGGGAACCCGCATTGACCATTGTGAGGCGAGAAATGGTGAACTTGAAGAATTTGGTTCGCGCGTCGCTTATGGCGACGGTTGCGGCGGGCGCCTTCGGCGGTGCCGCCGTTGCGCAGCTGGACCAAACGCTCAGTGTTGCGCGCAACAACACGCAGGAAGGCGCGCAGACGCAGCGCCGCATCGACCAGCTGGACGACCAGCGGACCGATATCGAGCTGGAGTATCGCGCTCTGCTCGAGCAGATCGAATCGCAGCGTCTGTTCGTCGAGCAGCAGCAAGTCTTCATCCGCTCGCAGGAAAATGAAGTCGAATCGCTGCAGGCGCAGATCAACCGCGTCGACAGCATCGAGACCGACCTGGCGCCGATGATGCGCGAGATGGTTCAGAACCTCGAAGAGTTCGTGAACCTCGACCTGCCCTTCCGCCTGGAAGGCGAGAACGGCCGTCTGGCCCGCATCGAGAATCTCTACGAGCTGGTTGACGACCCGAACGTCTCGCCGGCCGAGCGCTATCGCGTCATTCTCAACGCCTACGAGATCGAAGCCTCCTACGGCCGTTCGCTGAACGCCTATGAGGATACGGTCCTTGAAGAAGGTGTTCCGGTGAACGTCACCGTGCTGCAGATCGGCCGCGTCGCCATGATCCGCCAGTATGACGATGGTTCCATGACGATCCGTCATAACGGTTCCAGCGACTGGGAAGCGCTTCCCGGCAGCTATGAAGCCAATGTGACCCGCGCCATCCGCATCGCCCAGGAAGTGACGACGCCGTCCGTCTTCCTGGCGCCGCTGCCTGGCCCGGCAGTTGCCCAGTAACGGCTTGGAACGGAGAGTGAAAGTTATGAAAACCACGATGAAGATGCTCGCCGCCGCCGTTTCCATGGGCGTGGCACTCACTGCCGGTGCCGTGGCACAGACCCAGCCGGCCGGATCCCTCAACGAACTTCTGCAGCGCGTGCGTTCCGATGCCCGCGAAGCCAGCGCTGAAAACCAGGCACGCCTTCGCGAGTTCCAGTCCAGCACCAATCAGCAGCAGGCGCTGCTGAGCCAGGCGCGGGCTGAACTGAGCGCGCTGCGTAACCAGGCCGACCAGCTGTCGGCCCAGTTCGAAGCCAACCAGACCCGCATCGACGAACTCGATGCCGAGCTGCGTCAGCGCCAGGGGGCCTTCGGTGAACTGTTCGGTGCTGCCCGCCAGGCCGCCGGCGAATTTGCCGCCATCATCGACAGCTCCATCATCTCGGCCCAGTTCCCGGGCCGCGCCGATGCGCTGGAAGAACTGTCCAACTCCCGTACCCTGCCGACGCGTGCAGAGCTGGATTACATCTGGCGCCGCGTGATCGAGGAGATGATCCAGCAACAGCAGGTCGTCACCTTCAACGCCCGCGTCACCGGCCTGGGCGACGGCGAAGCCGTTCCGACCACCCGCGTCGGTCCGTTCGTTGTGTTCACCAACCACAACAACAACCAGCGTTTCGCCCTGTGGCAGGAAAACGACACGACCGGCAACTGGGCGCTGCGCGACCTGCCGGCCCAGCCGCCGGCCAACTTCGTGGGCGGCGCCTCGAACCTGTACAATGCCGATCCGGGTGAAATCGTCATGGGCGTGGTTGACCCGTCCCGCGGTCCGCTCCTCGACATCTACAAGGACGTTCCGGGCCTGGAAGAGCGTATCGAACAGTCGGGCAATGTCGGTAAGGTCATCATCGGCCTGCTGGTCATCTCCGCTGTCTTCGGTCTGTTCCGCTTGGTCTCGCTGCTGCTGACGCAAGCCGCCGTGGCCGGTCAGAAGCGCAAGTCGTCCGGTTCCAAGTCCAACCCGCTGGGCCGCGTGATGCTGGCCTATGAAGGTGCCAAGGACAAAGACGTCGAGACGATGGAACTGAAGCTGGATGAAGCCATCCTGCAGGAATCGCCGAAGCTGGAATTCGGTCTGAACTTCCTGAAGCTGGCTGCCGGTATTGCTCCGCTGCTGGGTCTGCTGGGTACGGTTACGGGTATGATCAAGACTTTCACCCAGATCACCCTGTTCGGTACCGGTGACCCGCGCATCATGGCCGGCGGTATCTCCGAGGCCCTGATGACCACGGTGCTTGGCCTTATTGCCGCCATCCCGCTGCTGTTCATTCACTCCTTCGCCCAGTCCTTCGCGCGCGGCGTTCAGCAAGTGCTCGAAGAACAGGCCGCAGGCATGGTCGCGCGTCACGCTGAAGAGCGTCACGGTTAATCGGAGGAACCGCTATGGATTTCCAGGCCGTATCAACCGGCCTTCAGGAGTTCCTCGAGCGGGGAGGCCCCGTCCTCGTTGTCATCATGGCAACAACATTTGTGATGTGGGCCTTCATCCTCGAGCGCTTCGTCTTCTTCTACTTTGCCCAGGATGGGCTAGCGAAGCAGGCGCAGCGGGAGTGGAATGCACGGGCAGACCGGAAGTCCTGGTATGCCCATGCCATCCGCGACCAACTCATCTCGGAGGTCAAACAGCGTTGCGATCAGAATGTCGAGCTGGTGAAAACCCTCGTCGCTGTCGCCCCGCTCTTCGGACTGCTCGGCACAGTGACGGGCATGGTTTCGGTGTTCGACGTCATGGCAATCTCGGGCTCTTCGGATGCCCAGGCCATGTCTGCCGGCGTCTCGCGCGCCACGATCCCGACCATGGCCGGCATGGTGGCGTCCCTTTCGGGACTCATCTTCGCCAACCAGATCGAACGTCTCGCCCAGTCGCGCACTGCGAAACTGGCCGACTCGCTCGAGATCGGTGAAGGGAGTGTCGAGTCATGAGACGCCGAAACAAGCACCACGACGATCAGGCCGAAGTGAACATGACGCCGATGCTCGACATCGTGTTCATCCTGCTGATCTTCTTCATCGTCACTGCCACCTTCCTCTCGGAAGAAGGCCTCGACATGCGCCCGCCGCCCGACTCGGACACGCCGCCGGATGCGGAAGCCCCGCCTCCGATCGTGGTTCAGGTCGACGACGATAATAATATCTTCGTCAACCGGACGCGGACCGATGTCGATCGCGTGCTCTCGGCCGTCAACCGCTTCCGGGCGGAAGAGCCGAACAGCGCCGTGCTCCTGGAAGTCCAGGACGAGGCCGACCACGGCATCATCGTGCAGATCTGGGACGAGATGGGCGCCAATGGCGTGCCGGTGTCGATCCAGCGCACGAATGAAGACAGCTAGACCGGGAGGAAGCCATGGCGCGACGCGTCAGTCGAGTGAATACCGGTGAGGAAGAGATCGAACTGAACATGACGCCCATGCTGGACGTCGTCTTCATCCTCTTGATCTTCTTCATCGTCACCTCGGTCTTCATCAAGGAGCCCGGTGTGGACACAACCCGCCCGGACGCCATGACCGAGGAAGACCGCAATCCGTCGATGCTGATCGCGGTGACAGCGGAGAACGAGGTCTGGGTCAACCGCCGGGTCTACGAGATGAACGAACTTCGCGGGGTTATCGAGCAGTTGCTGCAAGAGAACCCCAAGGGCCGGGCAATGATCCAGGGCGATGAGGGAGCCAATATCGGTCTCATCCTCGACGTCCAGGAACTGCTCATCGAGATGGATGTCGAAGTGCATATTTCGACACTCCAGACGTAGGGAGGAGACAACATGGGTAATCTTGTCCGTCTCATCATCGGCGTTCCGATCGCCGCCTTCGTCACGATCGTGCTGTTCTTCGTCATGACCCGCCTCATCCTCGTGGAAGGGGCCCCGCCTGCGGAAGACGTCGAAGACCGCCAGTTCTCGATCAACGACGAGGTAGCGGAGATCGAAGCCCGCCGCCGCGACACCACGATCGAGGACGTGCAGCAGGTGGATCCGCCACCCCCGCCGCCGCAGATCGAGCGGCAGCGTGCGGAACAGCCGTCCGAAGGTCTGGCCACCGTCATGGGTGCCATTCCCGAGTTCGAGGCGCCGCAGCTGAACAGCGACAGCGTGAACTTCTCGGTCTCCGACCGCGATGCGCAGCCGCTGGTCCGGATCGAGCCGCAATACCCGATGCGGGCTGCGGAGCGCGGTGTCGAAGGCAGCTGCTGGGTCCGCTTCGACGTGACCCCGGACGGTACGCCGACCAATATCAACATCTACCAGTGCGACAGCTCGCTCTTCGAGCGTGCGTCGATCCGGGCGGTGGAGCGTTGGCGCTACAATCCGAAGGTCGAGGACGGGGTGCCGGTGGCACGTCGTGGCGTGGAAACACGTTTCGACTTCCAGCTGTCCGATTAATGGGAAGACGGGCGGGTGTCGAAGACATCCGTCCGGCCCTCCCGCGGGACGGAACTTGAAAGCCTTCGGGCTGGAGTGGTTCCGGAGGAATTGTCAAAGCCGGTTCGGGGAGTTGGGCCGGTATGAAGGAGCCATCGATGATCCGTTTTAACGGTTTCGATACATCGGGCCTGTTGCGCTCCGTCGCGACGCTTGCCCTGGCTGCGGCCATGACCACGGTCGTGCTCGCCGACGCCGATGCCCAGCGCCGCAATCGCGATCAGGAAGAGGAGAATGACGGTGCAGACCGGACATTCACCGCCCGGGTCGGCGAGATCGTGCTGGAAGCCCAGGAACAGCAGAGCAATGACCAGTTCACGGCCTCGATCGAGACCCTCAACCGTGCGCTTGCGATCAGCGACATCAATCCGTACGAGCGGTCGATCTGTCTGCAGCTGCGCGGCCGGGCCTATTACGAGACCGAGCGCAGCACCCAGGCTGTTCAGGACTGGCAGGCCGCGATTGCCACGGGCGCAATGTTGCCCGAGGAAATCGTCAATATGCGCATCAATATCGGTCAGCTGCTGATTGCCAACGAACAGTATAACGAGGGCATCCGCTCGCTCGAGCAGGCTGTCGAGATGGGCGGCGAAAGCGCCGTCAATGTCGGCGTGGCCCGCATGCTGGCCCAGGCCTACGGCCAGGCCGAGCGCTACCGCGACGGTCTGCGCTGGGCGGAACGCTTCTGGGAATTGCGCCCGGCCGCCGAGCGGACCCGCGGCGACTATTCGCTGATGCTGTTCTACTACCAGCAGCTCGACGATGTGCCGAACCAGTTCCGCATCATCGAGGGCATGGTTGCGCGCTGGCCCACCGAGAAGAATAACTGGCGTTCCTACGCCTCCCTCCTGGCCCAGACCGGCCGTGAGGAAGATGCGTTCGAAGCCAACAAGATCATGTATATCAACGGCATGCTTACCGAGAGCCGCGAAATTGTGGCGGTGGCGCAGTATTACAGCTATTACGAATATCCCTATCGGGGTGCTGTGATCTTGGAGCGCGAGCTCAATGCCGGTGCTGTCGAGCGCACCCGCGAAAACCTGCAGCTGCTGTCAAACATGTGGCGTCAGGCGCGTGAATGGGAACGCGCCATCCCGGTCCTGCGCCAGCTGGCCCAGATGACCGGCGATGGGGATGACTATCTGAAGCTGGCCGAAGCGCTGTACCAGCAGCGGCAGATGGCTGAAGCCGAGGATGCCTTCCAGGAAGCGCTCAACCGCGGCGGTCTCGACCGTCCGGGGACGGCGTGGACGCTTCTGGGCAATGTGCGCCAGGAGCTGGGCCGGACGGATGCGGCTCTCGCCGCTTTCCGCGAAGGCGCGCGCTATCCCTATTCGCGCACGACGGCGAATGGCTGGATCACCTTCATCACCAACCAGCGGGCCGCTGCGGCCGACCGGGTCCGGATCCGCGAGCGGGTCCGCCTCGACGAATGCCGCTTTGCGGTCGAGGATCTGCGTGAGACCGCGACCCTGCTGGGCGATGTCGACGAGAACGGCCGTATCGTGATCGATGTGCCGAACAATTGTACCGACCTCTACAACCAGTACGGCGAACGTCTGAACCAGAACGTTGCCGAGGGCGAAGAGGCTCCGGCCGAAGCGGCCGAGGACGACACCGAATCCGACGCCGGCTAGGCGTCCGGTCATCCGGTGACAGGATCAACGCCCCGGCCCGCGTGGCCGGGGCGTTTTTCTTTGCCGCATTGGCTGCAGCCAACCTGTGCGCGATTTCCGGCCGGTTTCAATCGCAGGTGCCCCATTCTCGCCCGATTGTGACAGCAAGCTTTCCGCATCATGACGTTGCACCGGGGCTGGGGAGTTCGCGTCATGTGCTGGGGAGGTGCACATGGGATACCCGAAATTCACCACCGGTGCGGCTGGCGGTCTGGCCGCGCTCATCATCGCATTCACGACGCTCGGCCCGACGGCAGCGGCGCAGCGAAGCGCGCCGGACCGGCCACCGGAAGCCGTCGAACGAACGCTGTCGCAGCGTGTCGGCGAGCGTATTCTTGAAATGATGGAGCATGAGGGCGCCGGCGAGCACGCCGCCGCGCTGGCGGGCTATCGCCAGATGCTCGAGACCGAGGGCCTTACCCCCTATGAACGCGCCATGCTGTTGCAGCTGGCCGGCCGCAGCGCCTGGGAGCTGGACAATCCGCGCGAGGCCATCGCGGCCTGGCGTGCGGCCATCGCGCTCAATGCACTGCCGGAAGAGGACGCCAATACGCTGCGCATCAATACCGGCCAGTTGCTGCTGGCCGAGGGTGAGTACCGGGCCGGGATCGATCTGATGGAGACCGCCCTGGCCCGCGGTGTGCCGCTCGGTGCGGATCTCGCCATGCGCCTGGCCCAGGGTTATGGCCAGCTGGAGGCCTATGGCCCCGGTCTCAACTATGCCCGCCAGGCCTTCGATCTGGCGGAAACGCCGGACCGGCCGCATTTCTCGCTGCTGCTCTTCTTCTACCAGCAACTGGACATGCTGCCCGAACAGACGGGTCTTCTCGGGCAGATGGTGGGCCGCTGGCCGGACGAGAAAGCCTACTGGACCAGCTATGCCTCGCTGCTGGCACGTACGGGGCGCGAGGCCGATGCCTTCGAGGTGAACCGCATCCTCTATCTCAACGGCATGCTGACGGACAGCGACGAGCTGATCCGTCTCGCCCGATACTATTCCTACTACGAATACCCGTTCGGCGGGGCCTCCATGCTGGAACGCGAGCTCAATGCGGGCCGCGTCGAGCCGGAGCCGGACCATTTCCGCCTCCTGGCCGACCTGTGGCGCCAGGCGCGCGAGTGGGAGCGGGCACGGCCCGTCCTGCAGCGGGTTGCGACCCTGACCGGTGCCGGTGCCGATTATGAGCGCCTCGGCGAGGCCCTCTACCGCGCCGGTGAGTTCTCCGAGGCCGAAGCGATGTTCGTGCAGGCCCTGTCGCGCGGCGGGCTCAACCGCCCGGGCGATACGTGGACGCTGGTCGGCAATACGCGGGTCGAACAGGATGATCTTCTCGGCGCCATCGATGCCTTCGAGCGCGGGCTGGAGTGGGACTATTCCCGCGCCACCGCCCAGGGCTGGATCGGTTTCATCGAGCAGAAAATCGCCATCCAGCGCGATGGCGAGCGGTTTGCCCAACTCACCACGATCGAGGCGTGCGAGCTGGAGATCGAGCGCATGCGGCGTGGCCCGGTGATCTCCGAGGATCAGCTCGACAGCGAAGGCGTGCGCATTTTCGACCTCTCGGCCGAATGCGAGCCCTATTTCGACGTCAATGGCCGTCTGAAACCGGAATTCGAGCGGGCCTGACCCTGCATCCTTTCAGGGCAATCGAGCGGCCGGGCCCGTCCATCCAGGTGGACGGGCCCGGTCCGCTTCGCCCGCATGTTTCCCCGAGACCGCCATATTTGACCCTTTTTGCGCCCCGGTTTCGCCGGACCAGCAGGGTCTCATGATCCTGCGGCAAGGAGCTGAGTTGTAGTTCCGAGGGGGAGGCGCCGAGTTGTGGCGCCCCCGTCCGCTCCGGCCCGCCCGGCCGCGATGACCGTCGCCGGGAGCCTGGCCGGTCAGGGGGCAGAACTGTCGGGGCCATGCAGGGCCGCCCGTACCGGGGAGCCTGTAATCATGACAGCCACCTTTCATTCCGTCCGCACACCGCTGGTGCTGCCGGCCGCCGGCGCCGTTACCGTCGGTCTTTTCCTGCTGATGCGGCAATTGATCGATATCGGGCCTTACGTGCCCGAACCGGTCGAGGAATTGCCGCCCGTCCAGATCCGTTTCGAGGTCGATCCCGTCGAGATCGAGGATCGTATCGAGATGACGGAGTTCACGGAGCTCGATCCGCCGCCGCGGCCACCGTCCATCGAGACAGATCGCGCCGCCGTGGAAACCATACCGGACGGGTCGCGCTGGGCCCTGCCGCCGATCGAGGCGGTTGAGATCAGCACGGGTGGCGGCCTGGTCAATATCGACCGCCAGCCCTCGCCGCGCGTGCGCGTCCAGCCGGTCTTTCCGGCCAATGAGGCGTCACGCGGCCGCAATGGCGTGTGCACGGTCGTGTTCGACATCACCGCCGAAGGCCGCACGGCCAATATCCAGGCCCGCGACTGCACCAGCCCGGCCTTCGAGCGGGCGACCATCAATGCGGTTTCCGGCTGGCGCTATGATCCCCAGGTTCGCGACGGCGAGCCCGTGATCTATCGCGGCGCCACCACCCAGCTCGTCTTCTCGCTGGAGGAATAGCGGCGACAGAAGAAGGGCGCGTCCAGGCCGGACGCGCCCTTCCTCATTCAGACGTGCGGGCGGCCTATTCGGCCGCGATCGCCTCGACTTCCTCGTCGGCGAGGCCGACCACCATCAGGGCGAAGGCCCAGTTGAGGGCGGTTTCGCGCAGGCTGTCGAAGCGGCCGGAGGCGCCGCCATGGCCGGCCCCCATATTCATCTTCAGCAGGGTCAGCCCGTCATCGGTCCGCCGGTCGCGCAGGCGGGCGACGAACTTGGTCGGTTCCCAGTAGGTGACGCGCGGATCGGTCAGCCCGCCCGTCGCCAGGACGTGCGGATAGTCCATCTCCTGGATCTGGTCGTAGGGGCTGTAGGCGTACATCGTCTCATAGTCCTGCGCGTTCTCGATCGGATTGCCCCATTCGGGCCATTCCGGCGGGGTGAGCGGCAGTTCCGCGTCCGACATCGTGTTGATCACGTCCACGAACGGCACGGCGGCGATGGCACCGGCAAACAGGTCGGGCTGCAGATTGATCGCGGCACCGACCAGCAGGCCGCCGGCCGAACCGCCATAGGCGACGATATTGCCGCGGCTGGTATAGCCTTCGCTGGCCAGGGCCTCTCCGGCCGAGACGAAGTCGCGGAAGGTGTTGATCTTCTGCTCCAGCTTGCCGTCCAGATACCATTGATACCCGTTCGCCATGCCGCCGCGGATATGGGCAATGGCATAGACCATGCCGCGATCGACCAGCGGCAGCGGGGTGACGCGGAAGGCGGCCGGAATGGTGATGCCGTAGGAGCCATAGCCGTAGAGCAGCAGCGGCGCCGATCCGTCCACCGGCGTGTCGCGGTGGTGCAGGATGGTGACCGGGATCTCCACGCCGTCATGACCCGGGGCCATGATGCGGCGCACGACATAGTCTTCCGGATTGTGACCTGAGGGGACTTCTTGGCGCTTCAGCAGCACGCGCTCGCGCGACGCCATGTCGAAATCATAGGTCTCTTCCGGCGTCGACGGGCTTTCATAGGAGAAGCGCAGCGTGTCGGTCTCGAACTCATAGCCTTCCGAAATGCCCAGCGAATAGGCCTCCTCGTCGAAGGCGATGTCGTATTCCTCGCCGCTCTCGTAATTGTGCACCACGATGCGCGGCAGGGCGTTCTGGCGCTCCATGCGCACCTGCCAGTCGGCAAAGCCGATGACGGCATTGATCAGCGTGCCCGGACGGTGGGCGACGACATCTTCCCAGTTCTCCCGGCCCGGATTGTCGATCGGGGCGGCGACGATCTTGAAGTCCACCGCACCGTCGGCATTGGTCAGGAAGTAGAAACGGTCGCGGGCCTCGGTGAGATAGTATTCGACATTCTCCTCGCGCGGCGCGATCAGCTGCGGCTCGGCCGTCGGATCATTGGCGTCGATCAGACGCAGCTCGTTCGAGGTGTGGCCGCCGGCATTGATGACGACGTAGTTGTCGCCGTCCGAGGTGCCGACCGAGACGAAGAAACCGTCATCCGGCTCCTCATAGATCAGCTCGCTGGCGCCGCCGCTGCGCGACTGGCGGTAGACGCGCTTGGAGCGGGAATTCTCGTCGCGCCACACCCAGTACAGCGTCTCGGAGTCATTCGCCCAGACAAAGTCGCCCGAGCTCTCGTCCGTCAGCGTGGCGACAATGGCGCCGGTTGCGATCTCGCGGATGCGGATTTCGTAGTATTCGGAACCGCGGATATCGACGCCGAAGGCGACATATTGATGGTCCGGCGAGTGCTCCATCGAGGAGAAGTCGAGATAGTCGAAATCGGCCGCCTCGGCGTCGCCGTCGACCAGGATCTCTTCCTCGCCGGCCGGCTCGCCGGTTTCCGGATCGATCGGGCGGCGGGCATAGATCGGATACTGGCCGCCTTCGCGGTAGCGGGTGAAGTATTCATAGCCGCCATCGCGCTCGGGCACCGAGCTGTCGTCTTCCTTGATGCGGCCGCGGATCTCCTGGAAAATCCGCTCCTGCAGATCGGCCGTCGGCTCCATCACCGCGTCCAGATAGGCATTCTCGGCATCCAGCAGCTCGCGGATATCGCTGTCCAGGACATCCGGCTCGCGCATCACCTGCTGCCAGTTATCGTCCTTGATCCACTGGTATTCGTCGACGCGGGTAAAGCCCAGCTGCTCGATCTCCACGGGGCGCTGTTCGGCGCGCGGCGCTTCCAGTCCCCGTGCCCGTTCGATCAGGGCCGAGGTCTGCGGCGCGGCAGCGGTGGTGTCGGCGGTCATGTCAGTCTCCTGGCTGCAGGCGGCCAGCGCGAGGGCGGTCAGCCCGGCGCCGATCCGTCCGGCAAGTTTTCGCGATGTCATCGTCTTCCCCTCGTGCAAGGGCCGGCCTCAGTCGCCGCCCGTCTCCTCCGGCCGGAAATCCAGCACGGTCCCGTTGGTACAATAGCGTTGTCCGGTCGGTCTGGGACCGTCGGAGAACACATGGCCCAGATGCGCGCCGCAGTTGGCGCAGTGGATCTCGGTGCGTGGCAGGCGCAGCCGGAAATCCGTCTTCGTCTCCACCGCGTCCGGGGCCATCACATCGTAGAAGGAGGGCCAGCCCGATCCGCTCTCGTATTTGTGCCCGGCCGAGAACAGCGCCTCGCCGCACACCTTGCAGTGATAGGCGCCGCCGCGCTTTTCCGCATTGAGCGGATGGGTGAAGGCGCGCTCGGTGCCTTCCTCGAAGGCGATCGCATAGGTCTGCGGATCGAGCCGGGCCTTCAGGGCATCGATTTCGGCGTCAGTCAGTTTCGGCATGGTCGCGCGCGTCCTCGTTCGGCGGCAGGGCGGCCGGATGGGAAAGGCCGCGCCGGACGGACAATATGGGCGTCGTCAGGGAAATTACCACGAGAACCAGCCCCAGGCCGATCATCGGGATCAGTGCCGAGGTCTGTGGTCCCAGGAAGCCGATCATGAAACCCATCAGCACGGCGCCGGCCGGCATGCCGCCGAACAGGCCGAGCTGATAGACCGACATCACCCGCGCCAGCTTGTCCGGCGGGGCCTGTTCCTGCACCACCGAACGCGACAGCGAGATCGCCACGCCGGCGCCCAGCCCCCACACGAAGACGAGGATGTAGAGCGACCAGAAGGGCAGGGGCAGGGCAAAGGCGCCGGTCGCCAGCACGGTCACGCTCTGGGCAATGATCAGGGCGCGGCCGGGGCGCTCGATCTGCGGGAAGCTCGCCAGTGCCACATTGGCCAGGAAGGCGCCGACCCAGAAGGCCACCATCAGGCTGGCGATCTCGGGGAAACCGCCGCCATAGGTTTCGCGGATGAGGAGCGGGATCAGCACCAGGAAGGAGCCGCCCACGACGAGGAGGCCGATGGCGATCATGATCACCGTCATCGGCATCAGGACCGGCGAGCGGAAGACGGCGCGCACGCCCTCGGCGAGGTCGGCCATGGGATGGGCGGTGGATTTGTTGCGGGTCGAGCCCAGGCGCGGCAGGAAGGCGGCGGACAGGCCGCCGATGAAGAGGCCGATCCCCTGGCAGACGAACAGCGCGCCCGGTCCGGTATAGGCGGCGATATAGCCCAGCCCCATGCCCAGGATCTGGGCACCGAACTGCACGGCGGACGCCATCACCACGGCCCGCTGCAGGTCGATCCCGCCATGGCGGGTGCGGCCTGAGATACGCACGACCGGATTGATCGCACTGTCGCGCGCCGGCATCACGAAACCGCCCGCCACGCCGATCATCAGCGCGAAGGCGACCATGATCCAGTAGGACAGGTGATCGGTCATCAACAGCGCGCCCAGCGTGGTCGCGGCAAGACCGGCGAAAATGTAGAAATAGAAGATGATCCCGCGCCGGTCCTTGCGCTCGGCCAGCACGCCGGCAAAGGGCAGGAGCAGCATCATCGGTGCGGTCAGCGCGGCCTGGGCGATGCCCAGCCGTTCCGCGCTTTCGCCCAGGGTGAAGGTGATGACGCCGGGGAAGATGGTGGTCTGCAGGCCGAAGCCGAAGAACCAGCCGGCGACCAGAACCAGATAGCCGCCAAAGGGCGGCAGTCGAAGGCGGCGATTGCCGGCGAGGGGTCGAAATACGGGCAATAGAACCTGCGATTGAGATGGCGGCCGGGCCGCCCTTATGTGTCGGGTGTGGTTGCGGAGGTGCGTATCTCTAGCAAGCTTCCGGTGCTAGACAAGCCCTTACACCAATGAGGAGTAAGTATATGCGCTGGATGCGAACCGGTCTGGTCCTGTTGCTGGCGGTCTTCATGGCCTTCATGGGCGTGCAGAAATTCGGCGCTGCCAATCCGGTTTTCCAGTATATCGCCGAACAATCGGGCATCGGATTGTTCGAACCCGTGGTGCGGATTGCGGTCGGCGTGGCAGAGATTGCCGCGGCGATCCTTCTTCTGGCAGGGCTGGTCCGGCCGGGCCTACGCCAGTGGGGTGCGCTGCTTGCGGCGGGGGTAACAGGCGGCGCGCTGCTCTTCCACCTGTCGCCCTGGCTGGGCACGACGGCCCCGGTCGCCTTCGACGAGGCAGGCGGCTATGTCTTCTCGCCCATGCTGTTCGCCATGGCGTTGCCCTTCGGCGCGATCGCCGTTCTGGTGCTGTGGCTGGAACGGGGTGCAGCGATCGAGCGGAAGCAGGCGGACTGACGCCGGGCGGCTGCACGTACCATTCATTAACGCCGTCACGGCATTCTGGGCGCTGATTCCAGTCTGGCAGGACGCATCCCCATGGCCGAGGCCAAGCCCTATGATCTGACCGAACCGGTCGCCACGCCCAAGACGCGGGCGCTGCTGGCGCGCCGGCTTGCGGATATTGTCGGCCTGCCGTCCAGCCGCATCACGCCGCGCGAGCGCTGGATTGTCGGCGACCTCCTGTATGATGTCATCCGGGCCTCGGATCTGGAACTGCGCCGGCGTTGCGCGGAACGTCTGGCAGCGCTCAGCGAGGCGCCGCACCGCCTGCTGCGCACGCTGGCCAGCGATGATTTCGAGGTCGCCCAGCCGATCCTGGAGCGCTGTACGGCGCTGACCGATTTCGACATGATGGAAGTCATCAATTCCGGCACGCTGCAGCACCGCATGACGATCGCGCGCCGTGAGGCGCTGTCGGAAACCGTCGCCGCCGCCCTGGCCGCCTATGGCGAACCACCCGTGGTAGAACGTCTCCTGCGCAACAAGACGGCGCATCTTGCGGCACCCACGCTCGATCACCTCGTCGGGGCCGCGACCGAGGAGGGCTCCTACGCCGCACTGCTGATCCGCCGCGAAGAGATGCGCCCGGCCCAGGCCTTCCGCCTGTTCTGGAGCTGCGAGCATATCGACCGTTTCCAGATCCTCGACCGTTTCGCTGTCGACCGCACCATCCTGCTGGAAGCATCGGAAGACATTTTCCCGGCCGCCGCCCGGGAAGGCTGGTCCGATCCCATGGTCGCCCGCATCCTGCGCTATATCGACCGCCGCCAGCGCAATCGCGAAGCCGCTGACACCAGTCCCTACGGATCTCTGGAAGGCGTGTGCGAGGCGATGGAGACCGAGGGCGCGACCTCGGACATCATCGCCGAGATCAGCCGCCTGGCCGCGGTCGAGCGCCGGCTGGTGGTGCGCATGATCGACGACATGGCCGGCGAGCCCTTGTCCGTACTGTGCAAGGCGACCGGCCTGAAATGGCCCTTCTTCCTGCATATGTGGCGCGGTCTGGGACGGTCCGACCAGAGCGACCAGGTCGAGCAGGCACGGCGCGTCTATGACAGCCTGTCGGTGGAAAAGGCCCAAACGGTGCTGCGCTACTGGAACCTCTCCGCCGAGGACAAGGGCTGACCCGGCTCTGCCGGTTTCCGGCAGGGCGGGAGATTCCGGTCGCGGCTATCGGGTCAGGTCCTGAGCCAGCATCAATGCATTGCCGTCCGGATCGTAAAAGGTTGCCGTGCTGACCATTCCCTCGATGGTTTCGGTCTCTCCGTCAAACGGCACACCGGCGCTTTCGAGAGCCGTCCGCGCCGTCATGATGTCCGCCACGCCGAATACGGGAACGGTGTTGCCGGGCGTCGGCTCGGACTGCTCCCCCAATCCCAGGGTGACACCTTCGGTAAGCGTGTGCATCTCGCTCCAGCCCGCCTCATCGATGTGATGGATCAGCTGGAAACCAAGATGTTCCTCATACCATTGTGCGCTTGCATGCCTGTCGCGGACTGACAGGGCGAGGGTGATGGTATTGTCCAGTTGGGCGACCGGCATGGCGCTTCCTTTTGTAGCAAAAATATAGTAGCTATAATTTATGGATATCAATCTCCTTGTCAATCTCACATCCAAGGCCTGGTCGCTGAAAATCCTGTCGCTTCTGGACGGCGGCGTGCCGGGGCGGCAGGCGCCGCTGATCGCGGCTTCGGGCGCGAGCCGTTCAGCGTTCGCCGCGAGCCTGGAGCATCTGATCAGGATCGGACTGCTGGAGCGCAATCCGGGGCATGGGCATCCGCTGCGGCCGGAATTCCGGCTGACCCAGAAGGGCATCGCTGCTGCTGCGATCGCGCGCCGGATCGTGGAGATCGTCCCCGATGACAATGCGTTCGCGGTCATAAGGCGGAGCTGGGCGGTTCCCATTCTGGCGGTGACCGAAAGGCCGGCGCGGTTTTCCGCGATCAAGACAGGACTGGGCAGCATCACGGATCGTGCACTGTCGCAATCGCTGGGCGCGCTGGAGCAGCAAGCGTGGGTGAGACGGGATATCGATGTCTCCCAGCGGACGCCCTTTCCGATCTACCACGCGATCAATGAGGGCAGGCAGATCAGCCGCGCCATCAGCCTCGCTGTCTAGGCGGCAGCACCCGGCCGGACGCGCCGGGATAAGCGGTTTCAATCGCAGCAATCGGAAGAATTCATTGGCGCGCGCCACGCGCTTGCTTCAAAGTGCAATTGCGAATTGTTCGCAAGCTCTGGAGCGCCTGATGCTGTCCCGTGTCCATCGCTGTTGCCGCATGCCTGACCGCAATGCCTTGCGCATGCCGCGCGGTGCGCTGAAAACCCTCAGCTATGCCCTGATGCATCTGGGCGTCGCGATGACGGTCGCCTTTGCCCTGACGCGAAACTGGCATGCTGCGCTGGCCATCGGTCTGATCGAGCCGCTGGTGCAGACGGTTGCCTATTCCATGCATGAGCGCGCCTGGGCCCGGCGGCCGGCGTCTGCTGTCTGAGGGAGCGGCCGATCGCAAGGCGGGATTCCGGACCGGCGCGTCCACCTTGCCGCGGTCTGACGGGCGTCCATATCTGCCTCTGCAATCCGCAATACACGGCAAGGAGACCCGCCATCATGAAATGCCCCGTCGACGAGGAAACCCTGGTGATGACCGACCGCAATGGTGTCGAGATCGATTATTGCCCGAAATGCCGGGGCGTCTGGCTCGATCGCGGGGAGCTGGACAAGATCATCGAGCGCGCCGCACCCGCCGCGCCCGCCCAGTCTGCCCCGCAAGCGCGCGAGCCGCGCCGCGAGGAGCATTATCACGACGATCGCCGCTATGACGACCGGCGCCGCTACAAGAAGCGCGAGAGCTTCCTCAGCGAACTCTTCGATTTCTGATCCCCGCAACAAAAAATGCCCGGCCGGAGCCGGGCATTTCCTTGTGCGGTTACCGCTGCCAGCTTACCAGCTGTAGCGGATCCGGCCGTAGACATAGCGGCCGGAGAAGCCGAAGGGCGAGAAGCCGGAGAAGGGGAAGATCCGGCTGAACGTGCCGTCCAGCGCCGGGGTTTCCGCCGTCACATCCGGATACTCGTCGAACAGGTTGTTGGCGCCGAAGGCGACATTCAGCCCGTCCGTGATGTCGGCCGAGAATTCGGCGTCGACAATGGTCTTCGGCGAGAGCACCTCGTCGCCCGAACCGTCGGCCGCCGTGCCCGGATCGACCGTTTCGCCGAAGCGCGTCGCGCGCACATAGCCGGCGAACGGACCGCGCGACCAGTCGACCGACCCGATCAGCTTGTTCTCCGGCTGGCCGACCTCGAAGCGGGCGATCTCGCGCCGCGCGAAGAGGGAGACACCCGGCAGGACTTCCGAGGTCGGGGCGTCGGTGACTTCGGTCTCGGTGAAATTGGCACCGAAGGTCAGGTCGAAATCACCCCAGTCGGCCGTCTCGAAGCCATAGCTGGCGACCACGTCGACACCGCGGGTTTCCGTTTCCACGCCATTGATGAAGAAGCGGGCGCTGGTGATGTTGGTGATGCCGGCATTGACCAGCAGGGCTTCCACATCCGGGCCGGAGAGGTTTTCCGACAGCACGATGCGGTCGTCGATGTCGATGGCATAGGCGTCCACCGTCAGCGTGAACCCGCCCTGGGCGAAGACGAGACCGCCGGAGATGTTCAGCGATTCCTCGGCCTCCAGCGGTTCGCCGCCCAGCGCGGCAGCGACCGGGCTGGTGGCCGGGAAGGTGCCGACCTCGACCGGCGTCGGCGGGGTGCCGGTGAACACGGTCGATGTGGAGGTGAAATAGGCCTGTTGCAGCGAGGGGGCCCGGAAACCGTTCGACACGGCACCGCGCAGCGCCAGCGCATCGGTCAGCTGGTAGCGGGCTGCCAGCTTGCCGGTGACCGTCTCGCCGAAGTCGGAATAGCTTTCCGCCCGCGCCGCGGCGGACACGGTGAAACGGTCGGTGACGTCGGTTTCCAGATCGATATAGGCGGCGATGGAATCGCGGTCCTCGTCGATCGCATTGGACGGCTGGAAGCCCGGGAAGACCTGGCTGCCCGAGGCGAGGATCTCGCCATTGGGGCCGGTCACGCCGCCATTGATGTAGGAGGCAGGTTCACCCGCCTCGATCTCATAGCTTTCCAGGCGGTATTCCAGGCCGACGGCGACGCTCAGCGGGCCGGCGAAGGCATCGACGGCGTAATTGCGCTGGAAGTCGGCATTGGCGGTCAGCTGGTCATAGATCAACGCGCCGGCATCGAAGCTCGTCGGGCTCGAGGCACCCATCGAGGTGTTGAGCGAGTTCTCCACGCCATAGCCCAGCTCGTTGCGGCCATAGCCCAGGCTGAAATCATAGCCCCATTCGGCCCAGTCGCCGCGTACACCGCCCAGCACGGAAATGTCTTCGACGTCAGTGGTGATGTAGGGCAGGAAACCGTCCGGATAGATCGACGGAACATTGCGCGAATCCGAGGCGCGGCGATAGAAGCCGGCGCCCTGGCCGTCGCGCTGCTGATAGCTCGCCCAGCCATAGAGTTCGGCATCGGCGCTGATCGGCAGGCCGGCATTGGCGAACAGGCTCAGCGCTTCCGACGCCGACAGGCCGAAGCGGTGATTGATCCGGTCGAAGCTCTGCTCGCGCGGGTCGAGACCGCCGCCGGGCAGGTCGGGATATTGCTGGCGGGTGTCCGGGCCGGCGCGGTTGGTGGGTTCGCGGTCGCGGTATTCCGCCGACAGGGTGAGGAAGCCTTCCGCGCCGAGCGGCAGGCCGACCCAGCCGGACAGACTGGTCGTGTCGCCGTCCGAGGCCGAGCGCGGCTGGTCGACGAGCGGGATATCGGTGGCGTACTGGCCGAAGCTGGCCGTCACCTGGCCGCCTTCGCGCGCCTCGCGCAGGCCGACATTGATCACGCCGGCGATGGCATCGGAACCGTACTGGGCCGAAGCGCCGTCGCGCAGCACTTCCACGCGGCCGATGGCCGAGACGGGAATGGTGTTGAGGTCGACCGCCGAGGAGCCGCGTCCGACCGAACCGTTGAGATTGACCAGGGCCGAGGCGTGCCGCCGGCGCGAATTGACCAGCACCAGCGTCTGGTCCGGACCCAGGCCGCGCAGCGTCGCCGGGCGCACATGGTCGGTGCCGTCGGTGATCGCCGGCTGCGGGAAGTTGAAGGAGGGCAGGGCGTAGGACAGGGCCACGTTCAGCTCGGTCGAGCCGTTGTTTTCCAGCGTGCCGGCCGAGATCACGTCGACAGGCGCCGTGCTTTCCAGGGCGGTGCGGCCTTCGGCACGCGTACCGGTGACGACGATGACGTCTTCCGCCGACTGGGCGACGGCAGACGCTGCGGTCAGGGCGCCCAGGGCGACGCCGAGAAGCAGGTGTTTCATGAAAATCCCCTCTTGTTTTTACGGGTATTGGGTGTGAATCGACCGACCAGGAGCCGGGGTTGGACCCGCCATTTGGGGCCTCATGCAACCAATGCAAGAATGTGACGGGAGTTTGACACTGCCCTGTGGGCTGAATGTCACACTCCGGCCCGGCGCTGCGAGCCGCGACTGCAATTCATGACGCGCCGGACCCGCGGCCGTCGCAACCTGTTTATATCCGCGCGCGCGTGTACCTGTTTTATGCAGGTGCCTGTCCCCTTGATGACCGCACTGAAAGTGTGTGCAACTGGTCGCCCGGTTCTTCTGGTCAAGCCGGTTTCCGGCCGCTAATAACCGGGTGAAGCGTTAACGCGCGGGGAGAATCCATGTTCTACGGCGTCAGCCTCACCGCCATCCTGGTGGCGCTCTGGCTCACCCTTTCGGGGAGCTATACCCTGAGCGGCGACTATCCCATCGTGATGGGACTTGGCGTGATCTCGATCGTGATCGCCGTCGCCCTGACCTTTCGCATGCGGATCGTCGACCGCGAGACCGTGCCGGTCGCCCCGGCGCCGGCCCTGTTCGGCTACTGGTCCTGGCTGGGCGGCGAGATCGTCAAGGCCAATCTCGCTGTCACCCGTCTGGTGATGAAGCCGGAGATCGACATCGAGCCGCGCCTGGTGCGCGTGCCGGCAGAGCAGCGCTCGGGCCTGGGCCTGTGCGTCTTCGCCAACTCGATCACGCTGACCCCGGGTACGGTGACGGTCGATATCGAGGATGACGGCTTCCTGGTGCACGCGCTGGACGGCTCCTTCACCGATCCGGCCGGCTTTGCCGAAATGGGGGCGCGCTCCGATATCGCCTCCGACGGGCGCCGCAAGGAGGTGAAGTGATGGAGTGGGTGAATTTCGCCATCGCGCTCGGCGTTGCCGCCGCCATGGCCATCATGCTGGCGCGCCTGTTCGCCGGCCCGACCCTGTATGACCGCGTTCTCGCGGTGAACTCCTTCGGCACCAAGACCGTGCTCTTTCTGCTGGTCTTCTCGGCCATTGCGGGCCGCCAGGACGCGATCGACATCGCCATTCTCTACGCGCTGATCAATTTCGTCGCGACCATCGCGATCCTGAAATTCTTCCGCTACCGCTCGCTGGAAATCGCCCTGGCGCAGATGTCCCTGCGCAAGGCGCTCGACGGGGAGTACGAGAAATGAACTGGGGCGAGATCCTTCAGTACGCGCTCTTCGCCGGCTCCGTCGCCGCGATGACGACGGGCCTGGTCTTCGTGCTCGCCGGTGCGATCGGCGTGATCCGCCTGCCGGACTTCTACACCCGCATGCACGCGGCCGGCGTGACCGACACGCTGGGCGCCGAGCTGATCACGCTCGGTCTCATCCTGCAGGCGCAGGACTGGCAAACCGTTGCGAAACTGCTTCTGGTCGGCCTTCTGGTCTTCCTGACCAGCCCGACCTCATCGCATGCCATCGCCAATGCCGCGCACCGGGCCGGGCACAAGCCGCGCCTGTCGCGCTTCCACCCGCCGCACCCCGGCGAGGCCGGCAAGGCGAGCGGGGAGGGCCGCTAAATGGACCATACCGATCTCACCCAGTATCTGGACTATGCGCTGATCGCCATGCTGCTGGCCGTCGGCTTTGCCATTGTCCGCCTGCGCAACCTGTTCGCCGTGGCGATGCTGACCGGCGTCTACTCGCTGCTCTCGGCGGCCTGGTTCGTCTCGCTCGACGCGGTCGACGTGGCCTTCACCGAAGCGGCCGTCGGCGCGGGCATCTCCACCGTGCTGATGCTGGGCGCCATGCTGCTGACCGCCCGCGAGAGCGAGCCGGCCGGCGCCAAGCGCCACTGGGCCGCCCTGGCGGTCGTCGTCGCTGCGGGCGCGGCGCTGTTCTTCGCCATTCCCGACATGCCGGTCTATGGCGACCCCAACTCGCCGGCCAATTCCTATGTCGGCATGGACTACATGACCTCGACCCCGAACGAGATCGCCGTGCCCAATGTGGTCACCGCGGTGCTCGCCTCCTACCGGGGCTATGACACGTTCGGCGAGACCGTCGTGATCTTCACCGCCGCGCTCGGCGTGATGCTGCTGCTGGGCTTCGGCACCGGCCGCCGCGAGGAAGACGAGGACGAGGCCCCCGGCAAGGCCAAGGTCAAGGCCGGCAAGGCCGGGAAAAAGGAGGACAAGGCATGAGCCCGCACCTGATCCTGCGCGTCGTCTCCAAACTCCTGATCCCGATGATCGTGGTGTTCGGTTTCTACGTTCAGTTCCACGGCGATTTCGGCCCGGGCGGCGGCTTCCAGGCCGGCGTCATCATCGCGGTCGCGGTGATCCTCTACGCCCTGATCTTCGGCATGGACGAAGCCCGCCGGGCCGTACCCCCGATCGTCGTGCGCTACGGTGCCGCGCTGGGCGTGCTGATCTATGCCAGTGTCGGCGTCGCCACCCTGTTCATGAACGGGGCCGGCGAACCGCTGAACTTCCTGGACTATGACGCGCTGCATCCCGACCAGGGCCACCATACCGGCCAGCACTACGGCATCCTGCTGGTCGAGCTGGGCGTGCTGACCACGGTCGCCTCGGTGATGCTGGCGATCTTTTACGCCTTCGCCGGCCGTGTGCCGGACATTCCGGATGAGGAGTGGTGAGCATGCTGGAAATCATCCTCGAACGCTTCAACTACATCCCGATCATCATCCTGATGATGACCGGCCTGTACGTGGTGATCGCCACCGGCAATCTGGTGAAGCGTCTGGTCGGCCTGTCGCTGTTCCAGACCTCGGTCTTCCTGCTCTACATCACCATGGGCAAGGTGTTCGGCGGGCAGCCGCCGATCATTGTCGGTGACTATCATGGCGAGGACGCCGGCCATGGCGCCGAGGCTGCAGCCGGCCATGGGGCCGAGCATGGGGCCGGGGCGGCGGATCATGCCGCCGAAGCCGCGCAGCACGCCGCCGAAATCGCCTATTCCAACCCGCTTCCGCACGTTCTGATCCTGACCGCGATCGTTGTCGGCGTGGCGACCCTGGCCGTCGGCCTGGCGCTCGTCGTCCGCATCCGCGAGGCCTATGGCACGATCGAGGACGATGCGCTCAATGCGGCCGATTATTCCCTTGAGACCGGGAGCGCCGAATAAATGGACATGCTGGCCTCTCTCCTGCCGGCAGGCATTGCCGTGCACGCGCCTGCGCTGATCGTCGTCATTCCGCTGATCATGGCGGCCGTGGCGGCCCTGATGCCGCGCGGCATCTTCGCCTGGGGTGTCACCCTGGCGACCGCCATCGCCGTGGCGGTGCTGTCGCTGAACATTCTCGGCCAGGTCTCGACCGGCGGGGTGATTTCCTACGCCATGGGCGGCTGGCTGCCGCCGGTGGGCATCGAGCTGCGCGTCGACATGCTCAACGTGCCGCTGCTGCTCCTGGTGGGCATTGTCGGCCTCTTGTGCGTCATCTACGCCCTGCCGTCGGTCGCGGACGAGATCGCGAAGAAGCAGCAATCGCTCTTCTATTCCGCCTTCCTGGTCTGCTTTGCCGGCCTGCTGGGCGTGACGATCACGGGCGACGCCTTCAACGTCTTCGTCTTCCTGGAAATCTCCTCGATCTCCACCTACACGATCATCGCCATGGGTGCCGGCAAGGATCGCCGCGCCCTGACCGCCAGCTATAACTATCTGGTGCTCGGCACGATCGGCGCGACCTTCTTCGTCATCGGCGTCGGCTTCCTCTACATGGCCACCGGCACGCTCAACATTGCCGACATGGCCGCCGTGCTGGAACAGAACGGGCATGACCGCGTCACCCAGGCCGCCTTCGCCTTCATCGTGGTGGGGCTGGGCCTCAAAGCCGCAATGTTCCCGCTGCATGTCTGGCTGCCCAACGCCTACGCCTTCGCGCCGAACTTCGTCACCGCCTTCCTGGCCTCCACGGCCACCAAGGTCGCCTTCTACGCGCTGATCCGCTTCGTCTTCTCGGTCTTCCACCCGGAGGTGAACTTCGTCGCGATGTCCTTCACCTGGCTGTTCGCCGTGGTCGGGGTCATCGCCATGATGGTGGCTTCGGTGCAGGCGGTCTTCCAGACCGATGCAAGGCGCCTTCTGGCCTATTCCTCGGTGGCGCAGGTCGGCTACATGATGCTGGGTCTGGGCATGGGCACCGCAGCCGGCCTGTCGGCCAGCATGCTGCACCTGATGAACCACGCCCTGATGAAGGGTGCGCTGTTCATGGCGCTGGGGGCCTTTGCGCTGAATTTCGGTGTGCGCCGGGTCAAGGATCTCGCCGGTCTCGGCCAGACCATGCCGGCCTCCTCGGCCGCCTTCACCGTCGCCAGCCTGTCGCTGGTCGGTGTGCCGCTGACGGTGGGCTTCACCTCGAAATGGTATCTGGTCACCGCCGCGCTCGAGCGCGGCTGGTGGTGGGCGGTTGCCGCACTGATGATCTCTTCGCTGCTGGCGCTGGCCTATGTGGCCCGGCTCCTGTCGGCGATCTGGATGGAAACGCCGCCGGCCGGCAAGGCGGGCCTTGCGCCGGCCCGCCGCCTGGCGCCGTGGATGGTGCTGGCCCCGATGAGCCTTCTGGCCTTCGCCAATATCTACTTCTTCTTCCACGCTGACCCGCTGGTCGGCCTGGCCCGCGCGGCCGCCAATGCCGTGATGGGAGGAAACTGAGCCGATGTGGACGCCTGAACTCTCCCTTGCCCTGGCGCTGGCCATTCCGGCCATCGGCGGTGTCGCCGTGGCGCTGCTGGGCAAGTATCCCAATCTGCGCGAAGGCGCGACGCTGGTCTCTGCCGTTCTTCTGGCGCTGAATGTCGCCTATCTGGTCGAGATCGCGCCGAGCCATCCGGTCCTGGAACTGGCCAATCTGGCGCCGGGCCTGCACCTGGTCTTCCGCCTGGAACCGCTGGGCGCGTTGTTTGCCGCTGTGGCCTCGGGCCTGTGGATCGTCAACTCGCTGTATTCCATCGGCTATATGCGCGGGAATGGCGAGAAGAACCAGACGCGCTTCTATGTCTGTTTCTGCATCGCCATCGGTGCCGCCATGGGCGTGGCCCTGTCGGGCAACCTCTTGACGATGTTCCTGTTCTACGAAGTGCTCACCCTGTCGACCTATCCGCTGGTCACGCACAAGGGTGACGAGAACGCCAAGCGCGGCGGCAAGATCTATCTGTCCATCCTGCTGGGCGCGTCGATCGGCCTCTTGCTGCCCGCCGTGATCGCCACGCACTACCTTGCCGGTTCGACCGATTTCGTCGCCGGCGGCCTCTTGGCCGTCAACGAGGTGACGCCCGCCATTGCCGGTGTGCTGCTGGTGCTGTTCGCCTTCGGGATCGGCAAGGCGGCGCTGATGCCGGTTCACCCCTGGCTGCCCAACGCCATGGTCGCACCGACACCGGTCTCGGCCCTGCTGCACGCCGTGGCCGTTGTGAAGGCCGGCGTGTTCGCCATGCTGAAAGTGGGCACCTACATCTTCGGTCCCGCCCTGATCGCCGCCACGCCGACCTCGGACGCGCTGGCCTGGATCGCCGGTATCTCCATCGTGCTGTCTTCGGTCGTCGCGATGACCAAGGATAATCTGAAGGCCCGGCTGGCCTTCTCCACCGTCTCCCAGCTCTCCTATGTCACGCTGGGCGTGATGCTGGCCTCGCCGCTGGCCATGCTGGGCGGGGCGCTGCAGATCGTCATGCACGCCTGGGGCAAGATCACCCTCTTCATGAGCGCGGGTGCCATCTACACCGCCACCAAGAAGACCGAGATCTCGCAGATGGCGGGCCTGGGCCGCTACATGCCCTGGCTGTTCATCGCCTACACGGTCGGCGCGCTGTCGATCATCGGCCTGCCGCCGCTGGGCGGCACCTGGCCCAAACTCTTCCTGATGCAGGGCGCCTGGGAGAGCGGGCACGGTCTGCTGATCGTGGCGCTGGTGGCCTCGTCCATCCTCAATGTCGCCTATCTGCTGCCGCTCTCGGCGCGCGGTTTCTTCTCCGCGCCGGAAGAGGCCAAGCTGAAGAAGAAGCCGCCCATGCTGGTCATCCTGCCGCCGGTCATCACGGCAGCAGGCGTGCTGGTGCTCTTCTTCCTGATCGGGCCGCTGCGCGATTATCTCGCGCCGGTCTTCCTGTCCTCGTCCCTTGCTGCGGAGGCCGCCCTGTGAGCGATCAATCCGGCAAACACGATGAACTCGTGCATCCCGCGGCCCGGCCCTTTTTGTGGCTGGACGCGAAATGGCTGAAATCCTCGATGCTGTGGATCCTGCTGGTCCTCGCCCTCGGCTTTGCGGCGATCGACCTCTTCCACCATCGCCATGAATACGTGCATGTGGCCGAGACACCGGGCTTCTACGCCCTGTGGGGTTTCGGCTCTTTCGTGCTGGCCGTGATGGTCGGCTGGTTCGTGATCCGTGGCTTCCTGGGCCGTGAGGAAGACTATTGGGACGGGGAGGGCGACCAATGATCGAGGCCCTCTACGACGTCTCCCCGGCCTGGCCGGTCATCATCGCCGGCCTGATCGCCGCCGCCGTGCCGAACCATTATGTGCGCAAGGGCCTGGCCCTGGTCGCACCGGTGCTGGCGGGCTTCCTCTGGTTCAACGTGCCCTCCGGCGTTCACACCGGCGGCATTATCGAACTGGGCGGGTTCACGCTGGAAACCTTCCGCTATGACGGCCTGTCCCGCATCTGGGGCCTGATCTTCATCATCGCGGCCTTCATCAATGCGCTCTACGGCCTGCATTCCAAAGACCGTGTCGGCGATGCCTCCGGCCTGATCTATGCCGGTGCCGGTCTCGGTGCCGTCTTTGCCGGCGATCTCCTCTCGCTCTTCTTCTTCTGGGAGCTGACGGCAATTTCCTCGGTCTTCCTGATCTGGGGTTCCAAGACCAACGAAGCCTACAAGGCGGGCCTGCGCTATCTGGCGATCCACGTCCTGTCCGGCGTCATGCTGCTGGCCGGTGCCGTGATCCACTCCGCCGATACCGGCAGCTGGGCGTTTGACGAGAGCCTCTCGGTGAACACGCTGGGCGGTTTCCTGATCTTCCTCGCCTTCGGCATCAAGTGCGCCTTCCCCTTCCTGCACAACTGGCTGCAGGACGCCTATCCCAAGGCGACGGTCACGGGCGCCGTCGTGCTCTCGGCCTTCACCACCAAGCTGGCCGTCTACGCCCTGGCGCGCGGCTATGCCGGGACCGACATGCTGATCTGGATCGGCGCGATCATGACCGCTTTCCCGGTCTTCTTCGCCGTCGTCGAGAACGACCTGCGCAAGGTCCTGTCGTACTCGCTGAACAACCAGCTGGGCTTCATGGTGGTCGGCATCGGTGTCGGCACCGAGCTCGCCATCAATGGCGCCGCGGCCCACGCCTTCGTGCACATCATCTACAAGGCGCTCTTGTTCATGAGCATGGGGGCTGTGCTCTACCGCGTCGGCACCGTGAAAGCGTCCGAACTGGGCGGCCTGTTCAAGACCATGCCGGCGACGGCGATCTTCTGCATCATCGGCGCCGCCTCGATCTCGGCCTTCCCGCTCTTCTCCGGCTTTGTCGCCAAGGCGATGACGCTGGCGGCGGTGGCGCACGAGGGGCACTATATCGTCTGGTTCATCCTGCTGTTCGCCTCGGCCGGCGTGCTGGAGCACTCGGGCATCAAGATCCCGTATTTCGCCTTCTTCGCCCATGACAAGGGCCACCGCGTCCGCGAGGCGCCGGTGAACATGCTGATGGCGATGGGGATTGCTGCGCTGATGTGCGTCTATCTGGGCTGGCCCGACATGTTCGGCATCCCGGGCGGCTATCGCGCGCTCTACAATCTCACCCCCTTCCCGGAGGTGGCGAACGAATATCCCATGTGGACCTTCGACCACGTCGTCGGCCAGATGCAGCTCCTGCTCGCCGCGCTCTTCGCCTTCGCCTTCCTGGTGCGGATGAAGTGGTATCCGGACGAGAAGCGCTCGATCAATCTCGACTTCGACTGGGTCTATCGCCGGGCCTTCGACGGCACGGCCCGCTGGGGTCACGCCATGTTCGGCCGGCTGTGGGCGTCGATCGGCAATGTCCTGGCCGCGGCACGCACCCGGATGGGTGGCCGGCTGTTCCAGGCATTCAGTCCTATGGGGGCGATCAGCCGGGATATCCCCTCTGGCATGCTGGCGATCTGGACCAGCGCGCTTTTGGCCATCGTCCTGATCATCGCCTATATCGCCCCTTAGGTTACAAGGGGTTAGAGCAGAAACGAGGGCGTCACACGCAAGGGTGGCGCCCTCTTTCTTTGCAACGCTAATAGGAATATTATCCCCACCGGGCGTAGTCCACCTAGCCTTTCACTCACGCCGCGGCCGCCATTCGAGGCCGCGCGAGACCGGGAGTGCAGGATGGAACGAGCGATGGAAAGACTGGCCGACGACGTGGCCCGGGCCCGCCTGGCGCAGAGCGCCGCGGCCTATGCTTTCGGGGTGCCGCAGCAGGATCTCGAGGCGCCGACGCGGCATTCGAGGGAGGCCGCACTGGCGCGGCAGGTGGCGATGTATCTCGCCCATGTCGCCTTCGAACTGCCGCTGACCCGTGTCGCCCAGGCCTTCGGCCGCGACCGCACCACCGCCGCCCATGCCTGCCACCGGATCGAGGACCGCCGCGACGACCGCGATTTCGATGCCTGGATGGATGCGCTGGAGGAAAGCCTGCGCGGCACGCCCCGCATCCTGGTGCAATCCGGCGGGGAGGAGGGAGCATGAGCGCGCCGCGCTGGATGCGGGCGCTGTCGCGCCGCGGCGCCGTCCTGCTGCCGCATGCCGGGTCGCACGCCGTCTTCGCCGGCCCCGATCGCCGCCGCCGTCCGCTCGCCCGTCTCACACCGGCCGACATGCACGAGGCCGAGACAAAGGGCTGGCTCGCCCGCTCCGGCGACGGCTACACCCTCTCTGCGGCCGGACATGTCACGCTATGTGACACCAATGGGTCGCCCATGGTGCAGCAATCTCACCTGATTGAGCGCCCTGTGATGCATGAAAGCGGGCGTATCGAGACGGTCATGGCCAATGCCCTGGAGGGCCCGCTGGGCAAGTGGACCGGCCTCCTGGCCCCCGCCGAACGCAATGCCGCAGAACGCTTCCTGGCCGATTATCACCGCTCCAGCCTGACCCAGCGCACCACCCGCAACTGGTCACCCACAGCCCCGCGCCGCGGTGAGGGTCCGCGCCGGGGACCGGAAGACGCCACCCTCAGCGCCATCGCTGCAAAGGATCGTGTTTTCAAGGCGCTGGACGCGTTGGGCCCGCAACTGGCGAAGATCGTCGAGGCGGCCTTGATCCGCGAGGAGAGCCTGGCCGCCATGGAGCGCCGCTTCGGCTGGGGCCAGCGTTCCGGCGGCACCGCCGTCAGGCTCGCCCTGGGGCGGCTGGCGGAAATCTATGGCTCGGGGTGAGGATATGCGGGAGCGTACGTCAGGCGCCCGCCGCTGCGCGGATGCGGCCGATCATCGAGGTCAGCCCGTTGGAGCGTTGCGGGGAAAGGTGTTCGGACAGGCCGATCCGCTTGAGCACTTCGCGCGCATCGACCGAAAGGATGTCCGCCGGCGAGCGGCCGGAATAGACGCGCAGCAGCAGCGCGGCCAGACCGCGCACGATATGCGCGTCGCTGTCGGCGCGGAAGGTGAGGGTATCCTTGCCCGGTTCGGTGACAAGCCAGACCTGGCTGACACACCCTTTCACCTTGTTGGCGTCGGTGCGGTCGCTCTCGGGCATGTCGGGCAGGGCCTTGCCCATGTCGATGAGATATTTGTACCGCTCCTCCCAGTCGCCCAGGAGGTCGAACTCGTCGACGATGTCTTCGATCTCGGAATGGATGTCGCTGTGTGCCGTCATGTCAGGGCCGACGTAGTGCGGCGGTGGCGGCAAGGCAAGCATCCGGTGCGGTATCCGACAGCATTCCCGTGGTGGGGGAAGCGTCAGGAATTGCGTTCGGCCTCGTGCTCGACAAGCGCGGCTTCGATCCGGGTGGCGGCCATGTCGGTCAGGAAACCGCCAAGACGGGCGGCTTCGCGGCCGGCATCGCACAGGGCGGAATTGTCCTCACACCAGGCGCTGACGGGTTCGCCGGCATCAATCCGGGTTTCAGCCAGGTTTTGCGGCAGGTCGAAGGTCTCGCCCGCGAAATCGCGGGGGACAAACACGCTGACGACGGCAAGCCAGAGGGCTGCGCGCAGCAAGAACATCATGATCGACCTCCTTCTTATTGGCACCCGAAAGGCGAGAACCTTCCCAGTGCAGGATCGAGGCTAGTCGAAGTGGCGAAGTATAGCGAGCGAATCCGCCGTTAACCAAAAAAGTCGTGCAAATATGGATCAGCGTTTTTTTGTAAAATTTGCCCGCAATTTTATCTTGTCCCTGATCGAGACACTTTTTGTTAACACGTCGCCGTTCGAGCCGCTCAAATGCGGTCTATTCCGACGTATCTGCCGTATCGAGGCAGCGGCTGACATCGAGCAGGGCGTGCTCGGCGATGCAGAAACTGTCCTCATACTTGAAATGGCCGGCGGCCACGCATTGCTGCAGATCCAGACGGACCCAGGCGAGGCAACGCTCGACCATCGGATCGCTGAGCAGGCTGTCGATCGCGGCATCGGTGTCGGCGCCGGTGTCCTGCAGCGATTGCAGGGCGGCGACCGAGAGAATACGGCCGACGCGGGAGCGGTCGGGATCCGGAACGGCTTCGCCGACAGTCAGCGAAAGCTGCGGCGTCAGCGTGTCATCCACCGGCGTGGCCACGTCCAGCGGCGCGATGCGCTCGAACAGGGCCGAGGCGGGGACCGCATCGCCCAGTCCGCTTTCCGGCGACAGGCGCAGCGTGTCGGACAGCATCAGCGGACTGTCGGTCATCTCGGTGATCGCCGCCAGGCGTTCGGCCCGGTCGCGATAGACCCGGTTGGCCCAGCGTTCGGACTGCAGCGAGTAGGCGGCCGAGCGGTAGCGCTCGGACACTTCGCGGATCTCGGCATTGTCGCGCCCGATCGCATCGATCACCGAATCCTGGGCGTCACCGGCTGCGGAGAAACTGGTTGCGAAAGCCGGATCGTTCATCAGGCCGGACATGGCGGCATCGGGGCCGTAATAGTCGGCCAGCTCGCGCACCTGGTCGATATAGTCGGGGTGATGCGCCGCGATGATCGAGGCGTAGGCGATCCAGGCCGGCGCCAGGCGGTCCTCGCCATAGAAGGCGGAGAGCCGGTCCATTGCCGAATCAAGATCGTCGCCGGACGCGATCGGCGCATCGCGCAGATCGGCGACCACGCCGTGATAGGCGGCATACTGGCCGGCGGAGCGGCGAACCATGCCTTCGGTCTGCGGCGGCGCAATGTCGAGCTGGAGCTGCGGGGCGGCGGCGCTGTTGGCGGCCGTTTCCGGCGCCGGTTCCGCCGCGTCCTGGGCGACGGACATCGTGAGGACGAGCGCCGTGAGCGAACTGACAAACATTCAAAGACTCCTGACACGTCCCGCAAGCATATTGCCTTGTCCGGCGAACAGCGCCAAGTGTCCATGCGTGATGAATTATTCGAAGACCGGTTTGTTCAGAAAAGTAAATGAACCGATCTTAAGATTCAGCATTTGTTAACGATAAAGGCGAAGATTCCCGCGTGTAGGAATCACGTGGCAGTCCGCACCGGTTGAGAGATGGACCCGAAGAGCGACGATATCACGGCCTGGATCGCCCGCCGCGGTGGCGTGATTGTCAATCTCGTATGGATTGGCACGCTGGCCGCTGCCGCGCCGCAGGTCTGGCCTCTGCTGGGCGGTGCCGAATGGATGCGCGCGCTCGGCCTGACCGCGCTCGCCCTGCCGGCGATTGCCGGTCTCATCCTGTTGCCGCGTCTCGTTCACCCGTTCGAACGCTTTGTGCTGGCCATGATCTGGACCGGCTTTGCCGCCGGGATTGCCGTTACCGGTGGCGGGGTCACCGGCATCGGTGCGCTCGCCTTCCTGCTGGCTCCGGCTGTCGCCGCGGCCAGCGGCCTGCGTGACGGCGTCGTCAAGGCGGCCTCCCTGTCCGGGCTGGCAGCCCTGGTTGTTGCCGGTCTTCAGATCACGGGATTCATTGCTCCGGCCCCCATGGCCGTCGAACTGCACCTGCCCTTCGTTCTGGGCTGCGCCCTGATGCTGGCGACCGGCTTCGGCCTTGGCGCCCTGCGCGCGGTGCGTGAAGCGGACGCGGTGCGGGCCGAAGCCGAACGGGGCCGCGTGCGCTCGAAGGCTTTCGATCATGCTCCGGCCGCCATCATCGCCTGCGATGGCGACGGAAACATCCTTGCTGCATCGGATGCGCTGCGCGAACTGTCGCCGGGCCTGCCGCGCGAGCTGGCCGGTCTGCCGCTGTGCGATCTGGGCTTCGACGATGAAAGCCGCGCCGAGCTGGCTGCGCGCGCCCGCAAGGCCGCGTTGGCACCGTTGTCGGGCCATCTGGTCCTGCGGGGGCTCAGCGGCCATGAAGCCGATGTCCGCTTTCAGACCCGGCCGCTGCCGGGCGGCGGTTCCGTTGCGCTGTTCGCCGACGATCAGGGCCCCGCGCTGCAAGCCCGCCTCCGCGAAGCCGAACGTGCCCGCGAAGAGGCGGAAGAGGAAGCCCGTGCCAAGTCCCAGTTCCTGGCGTCCGTCAGCCATGAACTGCGCACGCCGCTGAACGCCATTATCGGCTTCTCCGACGTCATGAAGGCGCGGCTCTTCGGTCCGATGCCGGCGCGTTATGCCGAATATGCCGACCTGATCCATGAAAGCGGCCAGCACCTGATGGAGCTGATCGGCGATGTGCTGGACATGTCGAAGATCGAGGCGGACCGCTACGAGTTGGTGCGCGAGCGGTTCGACATCGACGAGATTGTCGGCCTGGTCGCCAAGATGATGCGCCTGCAGGCCGAAGAGGCCGGCATCACCCTGTCGGTGAAGCGCAATGATGTGGCCGTGCCGGTCATGGGCGACCGCAAGGCGCTGCGCCAGATCCTGCTGAACCTGCTGTCGAATGCTGTGAAATTCACGCCGGAAGGCGGGGCGATCGTCGTGATGGCCCGTCCGTCCGGCGGCCAGCTCGTCCTGGCGGTCGGCGATAGCGGCGTCGGGATCGACCCGGAAGAGGCCGAGCGTCTGGGCCAGCCCTATCAGCAGGCTGCCAATGCCCGCGACATTGAAAAGCGCGGCACGGGCCTGGGGCTCTCGCTTGTGCGCGCCCTGGCCGAACTGCATGGCGGTCACATGTCGATCGCGTCGCGCAAGGGGGTCGGTACGACTGTGACGGTGACCCTGCCGATCCTCGCCGACAAGCGCGGTGATGTGGAAACCTGGCCGGCCGGCACGGTAGCCGGGCTGGATGTGCGTCAGCAGATCGAGCGGGCCCAGGCGGCCTCGAAGGATATCACGACCGCGCCGACGACCGGGCGTACCGGTACGGAAGCCTGACGGTTGGAGCCCCCATCGTCATTGTGGTCGATGGAACGGGTCCGGCTTTTTTAGCGGACGCATTTTCGAACCGCAGAACCGCTGCCCACTTCTGCTGAAAATGCCAAGTCCCTGGTGGTCGCATTTTCGAACCGTAAAACCGGTTCCCACTTTTGCTGAAAATGCCGGGTCCTGAGTGGACGCATTTTCGAACCGCAAAACCGGTGCCCACTTTTTGCTGAAAATGCTCTAGCTCCGCGGAACCGACAGATTGCCCGATCGCACGAAGGCGCGGGCAGCGCCGAAATCCCCGATCTCGAAATAATAGTGGCCGACCGTGTCGCCATGTCCGTCGATCAGCTCGATACGGGCTGTCTCGCGCGGATCGCGGGCGATGATGGCCTCCACGGCGCTCTCGGGGAAGTGGAAGACCAGGCCGGTCCCGCCGGCGCTCAGCGAAGCCTGTTCGGCGGCATTGCCCCGGCCGCTGGCCCAGACCAGCGCGCGGGCATAGTCCGGCGGCGTCCAGTCGGCCCATTCCGCGCCGGCCGGAGCGGGGAAGTGGCCGTCCAGCGTGGGATCGTAGAGGTCGGGCTCCCGGCGCATGTCGCGCAGGACGAGAACAGCAGACACCGCGCCCGGGGTTGCGGGCATGGCGGCGGAGAAGCGGATACGGTCATCGAGGCGGCTGAGACCGACCCGCAGCGTGCCGGTGTCCTGCAAGGCCGCCCAGCCGGGTTGTCCGGCAATGAATGAGCGGGTCGCGCTCCAGCCGAAATCCTGGCCGTCGAACTGCATGTCGCGCAGCCGCTGCCAGCCGATGAAAGCGTCGGCCACGCGGTGGCGCAGCTCGGCGACTTCCGGCCAGCTACAGTCTGTCGCGCCGGCCTGGGCTTCGATTTCGTCGGCATAATCGTCCAGGGCATGGGCCGAGACGCCGTCGCGCAGCAACGTGCCGCGGGCCTGCAGCCGGGCGGCATTCAGCGCATCGCGTTGTTCGGCCGTAAACAGGCCGCAGCGTGTGTCGAGATCCAGCGCCAGCTGGCGCTCGCCGAAGATCAGGCCGGTCGCGTCATTGGCGATGGCCGGTCCACTGGCGACCGTCAGTGCGGCGGCCAATCCGGCGGCTGCGATCCGGCTTCTGGTTGAAAAGCGCATGTTTCGTCCCGTTCCCTACAGGTCCGGGTGTAGCAGAGACGCTTTTATGCCGCGTGAAGAAGAAGGGTTAATGCCTGGCTAAGGCATTGAGTAAAATGAAATCCTCGTCTCACGCACTGGCCTTGCGGCGGCGCATGGCGCCGCGCAGCAGCAGAAGAAGCGCCGCACCGAACAGCAGGAAGGCGGCATCGCGGGTGTGATCCACGGCGAGTTCCTGCACCCGCTCGAACAGGGTCGGCGGCTGGACGGTGAAGTCGAGCGGGGTCACACCGCGCGCGCTCCACACCGCGGCCCGGCCTTCCAGCGCCGACCAGAGATTGGAACGGGCCAGCTGGCGGCCGGCGCTTTCAAAGGAGGCGATATCGGGTGCCGTCAGCGTACCGATCCAGCGGCCGGCATTGCGGCGGTCCGGGAAGAGCGAGGCAACGCCGACGCCCAGTTCCGCCCCTTCACGGGTCGTGGCGCCTTCGCTGTCACCCTCATCCGCATAGGCGGCTGCAGCCAGGCGCATCAGGCCACGCTGTCCGCGCGAACGTTCGGCGGCGCGCAGGGCGGCCCGCAGCTCGTCCGGTGCATTGCGGTCGATGATCTCGAACTGGGTCGAGTTGGGGCCGACCACCAGAAGATTGTGATTGGCCGGGGCGTCTTCCTCGGCATCGCCATACCAGGCGTAGAGCCAGGCTTCGCCACCGATCAGGGCGGCGCGGGCGAGCACGGACAGGGCGCCATAGCGGTCGCTGTCGAAGCGGGTGGAGAATTGCACGGCAGTGCGGGCGCCCTGATCGGCGCTGAAGGGCAGGCCCGAGGCCGCAAATGTCCGCAGGTCCGCAGTCCCGGCGAGGGACGGGTCGACCTCGATGGAGGGGCGGCCAAGACGGTCTGCCCGGATAGCGTCGGCGGCAAGGAAGGTCGCGCCGTGACCGGCAAAGGAGCGCGCGCCCATCAGCCGCGCTGCAGCGGTCGCTTCGTCGATATTGCGTCCGGTCACGACGAGGCGCGGCTGGCCGTCATTATGGAAGGCGATTTCCGGGCCCTGGCTGGTTTCCGAACGCAGGGCGGCCCGGTCGGTCTCGTCCAGGCGGGCAATCTCGGCGATGCGCACAACCAGATCGGCATTGGCCGTGTCGCCGGAGAACAGCGGCACTTCCCCGGCACGCAGGGCGAGGCCCTGGGCAACAAGGCTTTCCAGCGTGATCCGCTCGCGGCCGGCTTCGGTGTCCAGCGCGATGCGGCGTGGCGCCGCGAAATCGGATCCCAGCGCCTGTTCGAGCTCGCCCAGTGTCGAGAGCGGTGCGACGGGCTCCAGTGTCAGGCGCAGGCGCGAGCGGCGTGCATCGACGATCCAGCCGGTGGCGGCGTTCTCGGTGGCATAGTGGATGGTCAGTGTATTTTCGCCCGGGCGGAAATCGGCGGAGAAGAGCGCGAAACGGGCTTCCATCGCACGGGCCTGCGGACGGATGACGATCGGGTCGCCGCCATTGACGCTGACCTGGATGCGGCCATCCGTGCCGTCGCTGGCCGGGCGTGCCGCCAGACGCAGCCAGGCTTCCGAGCTGACGACATGCGGCGGCAGGGTGAAACGGATGTCGGCCGCCGGCTGGGAGGTGGAGAGAACGAAAGCGTCGCCGCGTCCGTCGAGGTCGGCCAGCGCACGCTCCTCGGTGTTCACCCGTTCGGCATCAAGCTGTTCGGCCGGCGCAGCCTCCTGTATCGAAGACGCCTGGACACCGGACACGCACACGGACCATGCGAGAATGGTCGCCGACACAACACGAACAAACATGGAATGCTCCCTCACCCGTTTAACAGATTATTAAGCAATTGAGCGGCCATCAACGGAAATGAGCGAACTGAAGACGAAATTCTGGGTCGATGCCCTTGTCAGGCGGGCTGATACGGGTCTGGCGTCCGCCTATGTGATTCGCCGGGGAGACGAGGACGCAGGCGCCGTGCTCGTAAAAGTGGTGCTCGCGCGCGACCTGGCACAGCTCTATGTCCCGGCACGGGACGGTGAGGGGAAACGGGTCTGGACGCTGTTCGGCCCGGTTCCGGCGGGCGAAGCCGATATCGATGCCTATTGCCGGCGGCGTATCGACAATGATCCGGACATTTGGCTGGTCGAGATCGAGGACCGGGACGGGCGCCATTTCCTGACCGAACCGGTGGAAACCGCGCAGCGGTAGAAAAACCTTAACGTCATTCCGCGATGCTGGGTGACGCCAAAACGCTCATTTCGTAACGAGACGGACGATGTTGTTCCTCTTCAACGATGTCGTGTTCGACCTGGGTGATTTGAAGTCGGTGCTGAATGACGGCAAGATGCCGCTCACACCCGCCCAGATCGAGACACTTACCGCCGGCCAGCTCAATGTGCTGGTCCGCGAAGCCGTATTCGCCGATCCGGATGTCGCGCGCCGCAAGCCCGAGCATATCCGGCATCTTTGCGCGCTGATCTGCTATGTCGAGCCCGGGGCGAACGCCCTGCTGGCGGTGCGTCCCGACGGGGCAACGAGCTGGCACGCCGTGGGACTGCGCTATGCCAATGTGCCGATCACGACGCTGGCCTATCTCTGGGGCGAGCAGGCGGATGGACGCCTGACAGCTGCCAAGGCAAACAGTGCGGTCTGGACGGCAGGCAGTGAACCCTTGCCTCAGGCCACGGGAACGGGGTAACCCCCGGCTTGCATTGTCTTGCGAGCCCTATAGATGACTTCCAATTCGACAGACGCGCCGGAATGGGCGCGCCGCCGGTCCTTCGCCATCATCTCCCACCCGGACGCCGGTAAGACCACGCTGACCGAGACCCTGCTGCTTTCGGCCGGTGCGATCCGCCTGGCCGGGCAGGTGCGGGCTCGCGGCGAGAACCGGCGCACCCAGTCGGACTGGATGAAGATCGAGCAGGAGCGGGGCATCTCGGTGTCCGCCTCGGTGATGACGTTCGAGCATCGCGGCCTGCTGTTCAACCTGCTCGACACGCCGGGCCACGAGGACTTCTCCGAAGACACCTATCGCACGCTCACCGCCGCCGACAGCGCCATCATGGTGCTCGACGCCGCCAAGGGTGTGGAGCCGCGTACGCTGAAACTGGTCGAGGTCTGCCGCCTGCGCGACATTCCGATCGTCACCTTCATCAACAAGATGGACCGCGAGGCGCTGGACCCGGTCGACTTGCTGGAAGACATCCAGGACAAGCTGGCGCTGGATGCCACGCCGATGCAGTGGCCGTCCGGATCGGGCAAACGTTTCAAGGGCGTGCTCGACATCGCCACCAATGATCTGCTGCGCTTCCAGAAGCCGGGCGAGGATCGCGATCCGCACGAGCCGGCCGAACGCGTCAGTCTCGATGGCAATGCGATCGGCGAGGTGCTGAGTGCGGAGGAGGCCGACGAGCTGCGCGAGGGTGCAGAGGTCGCCAAGGAACTCTGCCCGCCCTTCAACCGGCAGAGCTTCCTGGAAGGCCATCTCACACCGGTCTTCTTCGGCTCGGCGCTGCGCGGATTCGGCGTGCGTGAGCTGCTTGAGGGACTGGCCGACATCATCCCGGGCCCGGCGCCTGTGATGGCGTCGTCGAATGGCAATCCGGTCGAGATCGAACCGGGTGGCAAGGAAGTCGCGGGCTTTGTCTTCAAGGTCCAGGCGAACATGGACCCCAATCACCGCGACCGGGTGGCTTTCGTGCGCCTGTGCTCGGGCAGGTTCAAACGCGGCATGAAGCTGAAGACCGAGGCTGGCAAACAGCTCACCGTTTCCTCGCCCATCCTGTTCTTCGCCCAGGATCGTGAGATCGCCGACGAGGCCTTTGCCGGCGATGTGATGGGCGTGCCCAATCACGGTACGCTGCGCGTGGGCGACAGCCTGTCGGAGAGCGGAAAGATCCGCTTCACAGGCATTCCCAATTTCGCGCCGGAAATCCTGCGCCGGGCACGTCTGGCCGATCCGCTGAAGGCGAAACACCTCAAGAAGGCGCTGGAAAGCCTCGCCGAGGAGGGCGTGACCCAGCTCTTCCGCCCGACGCTGGGCGGCGACTTCATCGTCGGTGCTGTCGGTGCGCTGCAGATCGACGTGATGCGCGAGCGTGTGGCGGCGGAATACGGTCTTGAGGTCGAGTTCGAGGCCGCGCCCTACGAGACCGCACGCTGGATCGAGGGCGATCGCGACAAGATCGAGGCTTTCGCCGACCGGCATAAATCGGCGATGGCCGAGGATATCAATGGCGATCCGGTCTTCCTGGCCAAGAGCGCCTGGGAAGTCTCCTACTCGGAAGAAAAATTCCCCGACGTGTCCTTCCACCGGGCCAAGGAGCGTGCCGCATGAGTACCACCGCGACCGACAGCGTTCCCGAACAGCTCCAGGAGTTCTGGGGCATCGTCGTCGAGGTCTGGGAGACGTCCTTTCTGGGCATAAGCGTCGGGCAGGGGCTGCTGGCTATCCTGGTCGTCCTGGTGGGGGTCGGCATTCGCGGCCTGATCGCGAAATGGCTGCTGGCCGCGTTGCAGCGCCTGGCCAAACGGTCGGAAACCGAGTTCGACGATGCGGTCGTCGAGGCGCTCGCCGGGCCGATGAAGCTGGTCCCGGTGATCATCGCGCTCTTCTTCGCCATCAATATCGTGCAACTGGGCGGCGACGGGGCGCTGCGCGGACATCAGTTCGTCCAGTCGCTGGTCGTCATCGCCCTGTTCTGGGCGCTGCATAATGCGGTCGGACCGTTCGCCTTTGCCCTGCAGGGGCTTCGCAATGCGCTGACGCCGGTCATGATCGACTGGCTGACCAAGGCACTGCGGATCGTCTTCATCGTGGTGGGGGCGGCGGCCGTGCTGCAGGTCTGGGATATCCCCGTCGCCGGTATCGTTGCCGGTCTGGGCCTGTTCGGTGTCGCCATCGGCCTGGGCGCCCAGGACCTGTTCAAGAACCTGATTGCCGGCATCCTGATCCTCACCGAAAAGCGCTTCCTGCCGGGCGACTGGGTGAAGGTGGACGGCGTGGTCGAGGGCACGGTGGAGGAGATTAATTTCCGCTCCACCCTGGTCCGCCGGTTCGACAAGGGGCCGGTCTATGTGCCGAACTCCAAACTGTCGGACAATGCGGTGACCAATTTCTCCCGCATGACCCACCGCCGGATCAAATGGGCGATCGGCGTGCGCTATGACACCACGTCCGAGCAATTGCGCGAGATCCGCGACAAGGTGCTCGCCTATGTCTCCGATAATCCGGAATTCGCCGATCCGCCGGAAGTCGCGACCTTCATGCGCGTCGACGCCTTCGGCCCGTCCTCGATCGACTTCCTGCTCTACTGCTTCACCAAGACGACGAATTGGGGCGAATGGCTGCGACTGAAGGAAGAACTGGCCTTCTTCGTCAAGCAGACGGTGGAAGAAGCCGGCACCGAGTTCGCCTTCCCCTCGACCTCGGTCTATCTGGAAAGCGGCGCGGAAGTGTTCGAGCCGCCGCAGGACGACGCGGCAGGCGCAATGGCCGCCGGCAAGGCCTGATCGGCCTCAGGCGGCCATGTTCTTGCGCATGCGCCAGAAGCGCATGGCACGGGCGGCGTCGTCGGCGGTGATGGCGTCGTAGAGCTGGCCCAGTTCCCGGGCGTCCCGGAAGGCGTCCTCGCCCGCGGCGTGGCGCAGCACGGCGAGGGTCACGAAGAGCGCCTTGTCGAAGCCGGCGGACTTGCAGATCAGCGCCAGCGGGTCGATCGATTCCTGCCGGATCGCGCGCCGGGCGGCGACATAATCGACCCCGGTCATTTCGGCGAAAGCAGCATAGAATTTCGAGTATTCGCGTTCACGCAGCAGGCGCGCAAGCAGATTGCCGGTCAGCTGTTTGCGCAGCGCCATGGTCTGCACGAATTTCTCGGCAGCCGCGATGTCGCGATCCTCGGCCATGCGCTGGGCCAGCCGGGCCCTTGAAGCGTTCATGGCATGCTCGAGCACGGCCGGATCGACCGCATCGAACCGTTCCATGATCCGCTCGCGCAGGCTGTTGCCGACGGTCAGCATCAGGTCCGCCAGGAGATCGTTGGGCGTGTCGCCGCGCTCGACCAGCGGTCCTTGCAGGACCGGCGAACTTTCGGCGCGTTCGGTGACGGTCTCGAAGGTCTCACGCGACAGGCGGGCGCCGTCATTGCGGATCAGCTGGGCGACGGTCTCGTCATCGCCGCGGCGCACGATCGTGTCTGACAGACGCTCGCAAACCTCTTCACGGCGCGACATGGCCTTGAGGTGGCCCTGTTCGGCTGTTTCGGCGATGGAGAGCAGGTCGTCGTCGGTGAGCACCCTGGAGCGGGCCAGCATCGGGGCGGCGACCTCGATCGCATCCTGCGCCAGTTGCAGCACCAGCCCGCGTGGCGCCTGCGGCGCATCGGCGAAGCGCTGCGACAGTTCTTCACGCGCATCCCGGGCGGTCTGCTCGGCCAGAGAGGAGAGGAGTTCGTCGAACTTGTGCGAGGTGGCGCTGCCGCTTTCCGGCGTCTCCTCGAAAAAGAGATCCGTGACTTCGCGCAACAGGGTCCGCCGGCGCTCCGAGGACTTTTCCTTGGCCAGTTCGACCAGATTGTTCAGCTTGCTGACGACGGCCATTGCCCACTCCCACCGATCAGGGATTGCAGCTTCCCCCACGCGGGTAAACAAAGCGTCAGCCGGGGCGTGCAAATTGTCAGGTATAGTGTGTTTTTTATTTGCGTGAGCACAGGATCCGCCGGTCCGCAGGCGAGCGCCGCGCGGTCACGTCTAGTCATGCTCACCGTGCAGCATCGATTGCAGGGCATTCATTTCGCGCGGGCTCGGCGGCCGTTCGGCTGCGGCCTCGATCCGTTGGACCAGATCGGCTGACAGGCCGGTCACCCGGCCAGGCGCGCGGAACGGGGTCGGCGCGGCAGAGAGCAGGGCGCATTGGGTGTCCGGGCCGTCCAGCCCGGCGATCGTCCAGACCCAGGACTGACAGTTTCCATCGCGACTGCACAGCGCCGCACAGCCGGCGGGCGTGCCGTCATCCATCGCAATGGAGGCATAGACCGCGCCGCGGCGCGCCCAGCCGTCCATGACGTCGTCGGCGCTCGCCGGGCCGGACGCGAGGACAAGCGCGAGCAGGATTGCGGCGCGCATCACTGGACGCTGGCCTGGCGAATGGCTTCGGCCGGCCCGGGCCGGCCACGGGCGGGCGTGAAGTCATACGTCTTGCCGAGGGCCGACGGGATGGCGGCGGCCGGCATGGGGGCGTCGATCAGATAGCCCTGGATATGGCGGGCACCCATCGTCCGAAGGATGTGCATCTGCGCTTCGGTCTCCACGCCTTCCACAACGCAACCCAGGCCCAGCGTGCGGGACAGGGAGAGCAGGGTGCGCACGATCTTGAAGGCGGCTGTATCCTCCAGGATGTTGCGCACGAAGGAATGGTCGATCTTCAGCTTGCTGACCGGCAGGAGCTGCAGGTATTGCAGCGAGGAATAGCCGATCCCGAAATCGTCCAGCGACACACGGTGTCCGGCCTCGCTGATCTGGTCGATCGCCCGGCGCGCCTGGTTGAAGTCGCTCATCATCGCCGTTTCGGTGATCTCGAACTCGATGCGCGATGGCGCGATGCCGCTGTTGCGGACCGTGGCGAGCGCACTCTCGACCGCATGGGGCGACATCAGGTCGTGGGTCGACAGGTTGAAGGCGAGCGTGATCTCGTCCGGCCAGCTGGCCATGGCGGTGAGGGCCTTGCCGAGCAAAACCTGGGTCAGCGGCCGGATCAGGCCGGCCCGTTCGGCGGCGGGAATGAAGATGTCCGGGGTGACGGCGCCCAGTTCCGGCGAGTTCCAGCGGGCCAGCGCCTCGAAGCCGACGATACGCCCTTTTACAAGGTCGAACTGCGGCTGGAAGTGCAGCTGGAATTCGCTGTCATAGTCACAGCGGCGCAATGCCTTGTCGACCTGGCTGGAGTTCGCCATTTCCTGTTCCAGCGCGGCGTTGAACAGCACCGCCTTGCCCTGCAGGGCCCGCTTGGCGAAATAGAGCGCGTGATCGGCGCGCTCCATCAGATCGTGCGCGCTCAACTCCGGATCGTCGCAGATCAGGAGGCCGACGGAACCCGACCCTTTGCAGGTGTACTGACCCAGCTGATAGGGCTGGGACAGTTTCGCCTCGATCCGTTGGCCCAGCGTGAGCGCGGCCTCGGCGGTTTTCGGATCGGCCGGCGTCAGGAGGGCGAACTCGTCCCCGCCCAGGCGGGCAGGCAAGGCGTGATCGCCGGCGACGTCGATCAGCCGCTTGGCCACGGTCTGCAGCATTTCGTCGCCGGCCGCATGTCCATAGGTGTCGTTGACCGGCTTGAAACCGTCCAGGTCGACCAGGCCCAGCAGGAAAGGCTCGCCGTGCGTGCGCAGGCGCTCGACCCGTTCATTGAGTGCCAGGAAGAAGCTGCGCCGGTTCGGCAGGCCCGTCAGGGCGTCGCATTCGGCCAGGTGACGCGCCTCGCGCGCCAGCTCTTCGGCGATCTCGCGATCGTGGATCGCATCCAGCCGCGCCTTGACCGAGCGCAGGACGGCAGTGCGGATGATCGCGGCGATCGCAACACCCGCGGCAATGCCCGATACGCCGACCCAGGCATAGTCTGTCAGTGCGGCCGGGATATTCTGCCAGACCAGCCACATCAGATTGGCAAAGGAAATCAGCACCGCCAGAGCGATGGTGCGGCGTCGCGGCAGGATGGCGGCGCAGATCGGCATCATCAGCACGGCATAGGCCAGGTTCTCGGCCTCGAAATGCAGGTTCTGCTGCAGGTTCGAATTGAACAGCATCGACAGGCACAGGATCGCGCCGCAGATCTCCAGCTGAAAGGCCGAGCGGGGCTGCCGCAGATATTGCCGGACCAGTTGCGCGAGGATTGTCGCGATGCCGACCGACGCCAGCATGATCCCCAAGTGGGCCTCGCCGGGAAAGAAGGCACGGCTGACGAGATCGAACAGGAAATAGCACAACACCGCCGTGGCGGCACCGCGCAGGATCGGCTGGTAGGCGATGGTGATCTCGTCGTTCCGCACGGGCGGATCGGATCCCTCGCTACCGCTCTCCGGCGCTTGTTGACTATACGCTTCGGGCCTCATGGGCGGGTCCGCTCCTCGTTCGACCGCCTTATGCAACATGTGTCGTTAAATCGCGGATAAGTTGTCGTCTAAAATTTGAACGGTCCGGATTTTTTCCACCGATGCTTTCCGGTTCGCTTACACCGATTGAATTTCCAGCCTCGTAGAGCTAGGAGCAGGCGCTCGGGGTTGGGGGACCGGCCCGAGGCGCACCGGAGGGGATACAGGGTGAAGGCTTTCGTCGAGAGTTCGCATTTCCGCAACTTCATCATGGCGCTGATCATTATCAACGCGATCACACTCGGGCTGGAAACCTATCCCTATGAAGGCGAGTGGTTCACGACATGGCTGCCGATGCTGGACCGCATCATTGTCGGTGTTTTTGTCGTCGAGCTGATCCTCAAGCTGATCGCCTACCGTCACCGCTTCTTCCTGTCGGGCTGGAACTGGTTCGACCTGTTCGTGATCACGGTATCCGTCATCCCGGCCGCCGGCGGGTTCTCCGTCCTGCGGGCGCTGCGGATCGTGCGGGCCTTCCGCCTGTTCTCGGTCATGCCGGATCTGCGCAAGGTTGTGGAAGCCCTGCTCAATGCCATCCCGGGCATGGGGGCCGTGATCGCGGTGCTGGGGCTGATGTTCTACGTCTCCGCCGTGATGGCGACCAAGCTTTACGGTGAAGCCGTGCCGGAGCGCTTCGGCACGCTGGGCGACAGTGCCTTTGCCCTGTTCCAGGTGATGACGCTGGAAGGCTGGGCGTCCGATGTCGCCATTCCGGTGATGGAGACCCATCCCTGGGCCTGGATCTTCTTTGTCGTCTTTATCGTGCTGACCAGTTTCGCGGTGCTGAACCTGTTCATCGCCATCATCGTGGACAGCCTGCAGTCCAAGCATTTTGACGATGAGGAGGCGCGCGATGCCGAGGCCGATGCCGACCGGGAAATCCTGCACACCGAGATCGCCGGACTGCGCGCCGAGATCGCAGCCCTGACCGCTATGGTTCAGCGCTCGCTGGGCGAGGTGCCGTCCTCGAGCAGTTCGGAAAACGCGGCCGACAAGTCGGAATAGAAGGCCGCCAGGCGTTCCTCGCGTTCCGAGCGCGTGCGCGGGGCCGGGGCGCTCAGGGCGCGGGCCGGCATGCCCTCATGCACGCGCACCATGAAGTCGCGCCAGATCTCGGCCGGCAGGCCGCCGCCCGTGACATTCTCCATCGGGCTGTCATCGTCATTGCCGACCCAGACGCCTGCCGTGTAGTCGGCGGTATAACCGATGAACCAGGCGTCGCGGAAAGACTGGCTGGTGCCGGTCTTGCCGGCTGAGGCGCGGCCCGGCAGGGCGGCCCGGCGGCCGGTGCCGGTCATCACAACATCCTGCAGCATGGTCGACATGGCCCGGGCCGTTTCGGTTTCCAGAGCGCGTTCGGCGCCGGGATCGCGATGCTCGTACAGCACATCGCCGCGGGAATTCGTGATCGAGAGAATGAAGTAGGGCGCGCGGCGCTCACCGTCATTGGCGAACACCGAATAGGCCGCCGTCAGCTCGACCAGGTTCACTTCCGCGGCCCCCAGCGCGATGGCCGGCAGTTCGGGCAGGTCGGACCGGATGCCCAGCCGGTGGCCCATTTCCACGATGCGGCCAATGCCCACTTCGTCGGCGACCTGTACAGCAACCGTGTTGATCGAGCGCTTGAGCGCTTCCTGCAGGGTCACCAGTCCGCGATAGGAGCCGGAGAAGTTCTGCGGCGTCCAGCCTTCCAGATCGACCGGCTCGTCCCAGACTGCCGATGACGGGTCGTAGCCCGCTTCCAGCGCCGCGGCGAAGACGATGGGCTTGAAAGCCGAGCCCGGCTGGCGCTGGGCCTGGACGGCGCGGTTGAACTGGCTGTCGCGATAGTCCCGTCCGCCGGCGAAGGCGCGGATCGCTCCGTCCGGTGCCAGCAGCACGATGGCGGCTTCGCCGGCATTGGCAGCGTCGCCCTGTTCGGAGAGGACGCGTTCCACGGTCTCGTTGGCAGCGCGGGCGAGGGCCGGGTCCAGCGTGGTGCGGATGATCAGGTCCGGGATATCGCCGGGCACCAGGCGCTGGGCCTCGGTGAGCGCCATGTCGAAGGCGTGGCCCCAGTTGGACGTGGCGTTCGGATCGGAGGTGTCGGCGACGGGTTCGGCCGGTTCCGCGAGCGCTTCGGCATGTTCGGTCGCCGTGATGTAGCCGGCTTCCTCCATCGCGGCGAGCACCTGGGCGGCGCGGGCGCGGGCGGCATCGAGATTGACGGTCGGGTCGAGCCGGCTAGGCGCCTTGGGCAGGGCGGCCAAGAGGGCGGCTTCGGCCAGGGTGAGCTCGGTGGCGGACTTGTCGAAATAGCGTTCGGCGGCGGCCTCGATCCCATAGGCACGGGCGCCGAGATAGATGCGGTTCAGGTAAAGCTCGAGAATGTCCGTCTTGGACAGACGGCGTTCGAGCGCGCGGGCCAGCCGCATCTCCTGGATCTTGCGGCGCAGCTCGCGGTCGGGCGAGAGCATGAGATTCTTCACCAGCTGCATGGTGATGGTCGAACCGCCCTCGACCGTGGCGCCGGCCCGGAAATTCCGCCACAGCGCCCGGGCGACGCCCCGGAAATCCACGCCGGTGTGCTGGTAGAAACGCTGGTCCTCGATGGCGAGAAAGGCCTGCGGCACGTGCTCGGGCAGGCTCTCCAACGCGACGGCGCGGGCATAGAGCGGACCGCGGACGGCGAGGACCCGGCCTTCGCGGTCGGTCAGGGTGACGGCCGGTTCGCGGCGGACATTCCACAGCTCGGCTGCGCTTTGCGGCGCGGGCGGCAGATCGTGGAAGGCCCAGTGCCAGCTGGCAAAGGCCCCGGAAACGAGAATCACGGCAATCAGCGCCAGCGATCCGCCCACGATCAGGCGGCGGCGCTGTTCGCGCCGGTCGCGTTCCATCATGTGATCCGCGCGAAACGGCTCCTGGTACATGCTTTTTGCCAACCCCGAATGCCTGGCTGCGTGTTAGGCTTGCCCTGTCTAAAGCCTATCAATAGCGGCGGAATTCAGGCGGGACCATGCCTCAGCCTTTCTGGAAAATGAAATCTCTGGACGAGATGTCCCGCGCCGAGTGGGAATCGCTCTGCGACCATTGCGGAAAGTGCTGTCTGGTGAAGCTGGAGGACGAGGATACCGGGCTGCGTCTGGAGACCGATGTCGCCTGCACGCTTTTCGATTGCGAGAATGGCGGCTGCCGCAATTATCCGCACCGGCACACCCAGGTGCCGGACTGTGTCGTGCTGACGCCGGACAATATCCGCACCCTGCCCTGGATCCCGAAAACCTGCGCCTACCGGCTGATCGCCGAGGGCAAGGATCTTTTCGACTGGCATCCGCTGGTGACCGGCGATCCGCACTCCACCGCCAAGGCGGGCATGAGTGTGGCTGGCCAGGTGGTCAGCGAGGATGATTTCGACGGCGCCCCCGACTGGGAAGAACACATCGTCGAATGGCCGGGGGAAGAGGACTGAGGCTCAGGCTTTTCCTCCCCACATCGTGGGGAGGGGGACCCGCGAAGCGGGGGAGGGGCCGCCGCTATATGCGGCGGAATGGCGGGGCCAAGCGCCACCGTTTCCCGGCGCTTTGCGCCGCCCCTTCGACCCGATGCTGCGTATCGGCCCACTTCCCCACTTACGTGGGGAAGAAAGCCATCCATGTCCCTAGCTGAACACCGCCTTGTCCTTGGCGCCGAGGGCCTTGAAGACCATGGCGGCCGGGCAGAAGCCGGTGAAGCTGGACTGGATCTGGTTGAGGCCGACGAAGGCGGTGAGCAGCAGCCACCATTCGCTGACCTGCCAGGCGAGGATCGCCGAGAGAAGGGTCATGCAGCCGGCGAAGAGCATGACGGCACGTCCGAGAGTCATGAGGTTTCTCCTTCAAGAGAGGCTTCGGAAAGGGCCGGCCGGTAGGGCGCATCGCCGTCCTTGAAGACGATGTAGATCGCCGGGATCACCAGCACGGTAAGAAGGGTAGACGAGGCCAGGCCGAACAGGAGCGAGATCGCCAGGCCCTGGAAGATCGGGTCGCCCAGGATGACCGAGGCACCGATCATGGCGGCGATGGCGGTCAGGAGGATCGGCTTGAAGCGGATTGCGCCGGCCCGCAGCAGGGTCTCCCGCAGGGGCTCACCGTCTTCGGCGCCGTGGCGGATGAAATCGACCAGCAGGATCGAGTTTCGCACGATAATCCCGGCCAGGGCGATGAAACCGATCATGGAGGTGGCGGTGAAGGCGGCGCCGAAAATCCAGTGCCCGAAGATGATTCCGATGAAGGTCAGCGGGATCGGGGTGAGGATGATCAGCGGCACGCGGAACGATCCGAACTGCGCCACAACCAGCACATAGATGCCCAATAGCGCCACCATGAAGGCCGCACCCATGTCGCGGAAGGTGACATAGGTGATTTCCCACTCGCCGTCCCAAAGCAGGGTGACCGTGTCATCGCTCGGCGGCTGACCATACATCCGGATCTGGGGGGCGGGGATATCCTCGCTCCAGGATCGCGCGTCCAGCGCGTCCTGCACGGCGAACATGCCGTAGATCGGCGCCTCGAAATCGCCGGCCAGTTCGGCCATCACCATTTCGGCATAGCGGCCGTCGCGGCGGAAGATCGGGTAGGAGCCGGCTTCTTCTGTGATCGAGACCACATCGCCCAGCTCCACCACGGTGCGGTCGCCGGGCAGGGTGTTGGCCGGGACGGGGGTGGAGGCGAGACGCTCGGTCCAGCTGCGGTCGCTGCGCGGCAGTTCCACGGCGATCTCGACCGGATTGCGGCCTTCCCCGCGATGGGAATAGCCCACCGTGGTGCCGCCGATCAGGGCGCCGATCGTGTCGTAGACATCCGATTGCTGGACGCGGAAATATTCCAGGCTGTCCTGGTCGATGGCGATGCGCAGGCGCGGCCGCGGCTCGCCGAACCCGTCATTGACGTCGACGACATAGGGCACGCTCTCGAAGGCGGCGCGGACCTCGCGGGCGACAGCACGGCGGGTTTCCGCGTCGGGACCGTAGATCTCCGCCAGCAGGGTTGCCAGCACGGGCGGGCCCGGCGGGATTTCCGCGACCTGGACGGAGGTGCCTTCGGGCAAATCCATGCCGGCCAGCAGTTCGCGGGCTTCAAGCGCGATCTCGTGCGAGGCGCGGTCGCGATGATGCTTGGGCAGGAGATTGACCTGCAGATCGCCCTGCTCCGGCCGGTTGCGCAGATAATAGTGGCGCACCAGGCCGTTGAAATTGAACGGCGCCGACGTGCCGGCATAGGCCTGGATCGACACGGCTTCCGGGATTGCGGCCAGCCGGTCGGCGGCCTCGGTGAGCACCCGGTCGGTGCGTTCCAGCGTGGCGCCTTCGGGCAGATCGATAATGACCTGGAATTCCGACTTGTTGTCGAAGGGCAGGAGTTTGACGGTCACGCCCTTGAAGTAGAAGGCGGACATGGAAACCAGGGTCAGCACGCCCACCGTCAGGAGCAGGATCCAGGCCGGACGGCGGCCCGCCACGATGGGGGTGGCGACGCGGCGGTAGAGCCGGCCGAGAATGCCCTCATGGCCTTCCGCATGCCCGGAAACGTCGGATTTGCGGCGGCCGGCGATGACCATCATCAGCCAGGGGGTGAGCACCATGGCGACAAAGAAAGAGAAGATCATCGCGGCGGAGGCGTTGACCGGGATCGGCGCCATATAGGGACCCATCAGGCCGGACACGAACAGCATCGGCAGGAGGGCTGCGACCACGGTGAGGGTGGCGACGATGGTGGGATTGCCCACTTCGGCGACGGCCTCGACGGCGGCGGTGATGCGCGGACGTCCGTCCTTCATCGCCCAGTGGCGGGCGATATTCTCGATCACCACGATGGCGTCGTCGACCAGGATGCCGATGGAGAAGATCAGCGCGAACAGCGAGACGCGGTTGATCGTGTAGCCCATCAGATTGGAGGCAAACAGCGTCATCAGGATGGTGGTCGGGATGACGACCAGCACGACGAGGCCTTCGCGCCAGCCGATCACGAAGGTGACCAGCAGCACGATGGAAACGGTGGCGAGCCCCAGGTGGAAGAGCAGCTCGTTGGCCTTCTCGTTGGCGGTCTCGCCGTAATTGCGGGTGACGGTGACCTCGACACCCTCGGGGATCAGGCTGCCGCGCAGCAGCTCCAGGCGTTCCAGAATGTGTTCGGAGACGACGACGGCATTGGCGCCTTCGCGCTTGGCGACGGCGAGGGTGACGGCGGGCGTGCGCTGCCAGCCGGCAGTGGAGCCATGATCGGCCTCGCCATGGCTGTCCTCGCCGCCTTCGCGGGTCAGCATCCAGGCGCGGGCCGAGGCCGGTTCGGCGCCGACAATCACGTCCGCCACGTCGCGCACATAGACCGGGCGTCCGTCGCGCGTGGTGAGCAGGAGAAGGCCGATATCGGGCATGCCCTGCAGGGTCTGGCCGGCGGTGACGAAACGGGTCTCGTCGTTTGTGGTGACCTGGCCGGCGGGGAAGGCGCGGTTGGCCTCGGCGATGCGGCCGGCGAGCTGTTGCAGGGTGACGCCGTATTGCGACAGGCGTTCCGGATCCGGTTCGACGCGGATCTGGTCGGCGCGGCCGCCGGTGATATAGGTCAGGCCGACATCCTCGACCGACATCAACGCAGCGCGCAATTCCTCGGCGATGTTGTAAAGACCGTTATCGTCCCAGTGCCCGGCCACGGCGGGCGCGGGCGACAGGGTCAGGGCGACAATGGCGACATCGTCAATGCCGCGGCCGACGATAAGCGGCGGATTGATGCCGTGGGGGATGCGGTCGAGATTGGCGTTTATGCGTTCGTGCACACGCAGGATCGCGTCATCGGCATCGGTGCCGACATCGAAACGCGCAGTGACCATCACCTGGTCGTCTTCGGTCTGGGAATAGACGTGTTCGACATTCTCGATCGAGCGGATGATCGTCTCGAGCGGTTCGGTGACCAGTTCCACCGCGTCCGGTGCGCGCAGGCCCGGCGCGGCGACCATCACGTCCACCATCGGCACGGAAATCTGCGGCTCTTCCTCGCGCGGGATCACCATCAGAGCGATCAGGCCCATGGCCAGCGAGGCCAGCAGGATGAGCGGCGTCAGCGGCGAGCGGATAAAGCCCTTCGCCAGATGTCCGGAGAGGCCCAGCTTCATGGCTGCACCAGCACGTCGCCGGCGGCGATGCCGCCGAGAATTTCAACACCGTCTGCGGTCTCGCGGCCGCGCTGGACGACAATGTCCACGACATGGCCATCGGCCTCGCGCAGGCGGACATAGTCGACGCCATAGCGGTTGATCAGGAAGGCTTCGGGCACGATGACGGCCTCGCGCGCATCGACTTCGACATGCACGCGCACGCGTTCGCCGACAAAGTAATTGCCCAGCCCCTCGACGACGGCATCGGCAACGACGCGGCCGTCCTCGATACGCGGATAGACCTGGCGGATGCGGCCGGTGGGCGCGACATCGCCGGTCAGGGCGGCGGCATCCACCGTCACCGGATCGCCTTCGGAAATCGTGCGGGCATGGCGTTCCGGCAGGCGCAGGCGCAAGAGGTAGAGATCGGAGGCAATGGTGGCGACCTGTTCACCCTGCAGCACGACCGAACCGGCGGTCACCGGGACCTCCAGCACGCGGCCGCTGGCCGGGGCGAGCACATCGCCTTCGCGCGATTGCTGCACGAGGACGGCGCGTTCCTGGCGGGCCGAGGCGAGCTGGCCTTCCAGCACGTCGACCTGGGTCTGGGCCTGATCCAGGCGGGCCTGGGGGAAGATGCCGCGGTCGAACAGGTCCTGGGCACGGGTCAGGTCGATGCGGGCCTGGTCCAGCTGGGCCTGCAGCGCCGAGGCGGTGGCGTTGACGGCGCCGATCTGCGGCGCCAGCCGGTCGTCGACCACCACGGCCAGCACATCGCCGGCCGCTACGGCATCGCCCTCGTCCACGCGCAGCTCGCCGATCGTGCCGGAGATGCGGGCGCGCGCGGCCACGGTGTCGATGCTCTCGACCGTGGCGAACACGGCCTTGCGGTCGGCAATCCGCGTCTGGGTGACGGTGAAGCTTTCGCCCGGCTGGGCGAGGGCTGCGGGGGCGGCAACCGCAAGAAGGGCGGTCGCGAGGAGGCCGGCTTTCAGCATGGCGTCAGGCCTTTCCGGTTCAGCGGCTCTGGGGATCGACAACGGCGCCGGTGGCCGGATCGATGGTGATGGTGGGCAGGCCGGACGTCTTCCAGGCCAGGAGGCCGCCCTTCACATGGGCGGTGATCGGCACGCCGGCTTTCTGGCAGCGCTGCAGGGCGTCCATCGAGCGCTTGCCGGAGCCGCAGTGCAGGATCACCTCGCGGGATGCGTCGAGCGGCAGGGATTGCGGGTCGAAGGTCGAGAGCGGATGCAGCGAGGCGCCGTGCAGGCGCTCGGCCGCGTATTCGCGCGGTTCGCGCACATCGATCAGCACGGCCTTGTTGTCCTGCAGGGCCTTGTAGACATCTTTCGGGTCGAGTTCGCGAAGGCTCATGACGGGGTCTTCCTTGCATCGGGTGGTGGGGTCAAAACATTAGTTGACACTAATTTAGTGAAAGCTATATTAGCTGTCAATGATGTTTCAGATGCCGTTTTCGAGGTGACCCGCGTGACGACAATCGACCCGCAGATCGCACAATTGCAGGACCAGGCCGGCGAAGCCGCCGCCTTCCTGAAATTGCTGGCCAATGAGAAGCGCCTTCTGATCCTGTGCCGTCTGGCGATGGGCGAGGCGACGGTGGGCGAGCTCACCGAGATCGCCGGTCTGTCGCAATCGGCCATGTCCCAGCACCTGGCAAAAATGCGCAGCGACGGTCTGGTGGAAGGGCGCAAATCCGGTCTCCAGGTCCACTATTCGATCCGCGACGAACGCTGTCTCGGCATCCTCATGCATCTCAAATCGCAATTCTGCACCGTAGCCGATGCGGTGGCCGGATAGATTGATCCAACGCAAAGCCGGAGCGCGACAATCCGGACAAGAATGACCCGTTGAAGCCGGGTCGGGAGGAAAACATGGCTCATATCGTTGTACTTGGCGCCGGCCTCGGCGGCGTTCCCATGGCCCTGGAAGCACGCAAGGAATTGCGCTCCAGCGACCGGATCACGGTGGTCTCGGACTATCCCACCTTCCACTTCACCCCCTCCAATCCCTGGGTCGCGGTCGACTGGCGCAAGCCGGAGAAGATCAAGGTCGAACTGGCGCCGATGCTGAAGAAGAAGGGCATCGACTTCATCCATGCCGCGGCCACCAGGGTGCGCCCCGACGCCAATGCGATCGATCTGGCGAATGGCGAGACGCTGGAATACGACTATCTGGTCATCGCCACCGGCCCGGAACTGGCCTTCGACGAGATCGAGGGGCTGGGCCCGCACGGCGGTTTCACCCAGTCGATCTGCCATGTCGACCATGCCGCGGCGTCCAACGATGTCTGGCAGGACTTCGTGAAGGATCCCGGCCCGATCGTGGTCGGGGCGGTGCAGGGCGCGTCCTGTTTCGGGCCGGCCTATGAATTCGCGATGATCCTCGAGACCGATCTCAGGAAGCGCAAGATCCGCGACAAGGTGCCGATGACCTTCGTTACCTCGGAACCCTATATCGGCCATCTCGGCCTGGACGGTGTCGGCGACACCAAGGGTCTGCTGGAAAGCGAGATGCGCAACCGGCACATCAAGTGGATCACCTCGGCCCGCGTGAAGAAGGTCGAGGACGGGCTGATGCATGTCGAGGAAGTGGCCGAGGACGGGTCGGTGAAGAAGACCCATGAACTGCCCTTCAAATACTCGATGATGCTGCCGGCCTTCCGCGGTATCGCCGCGGTGCGCGATGTCGAGGGCCTGGTCAATCCGCGCGGCTTCATCATCATCGACGAGCACCAGCGCAATCCGAAATACCACAATGTCTTCTCGGTCGGCGTCTGCGTCGCCATTCCGCCGGTCGAGGCCTATCCCGTGCCGGTGGGCGTGCCCAAGACCGGTTTCATGATCGAGAGCATGGTGGTTGCCACCGCCCGCAATCTGCGCGCCGATCTGGACGGCAAGCCGGCCAATAATGTCGCTACCTGGAATGCGGTCTGCCTGGCCGATTTCGGCGATGGCGGCGTCGCCTTCGTCGCCATGCCGCAAATCCCGCCGCGCAATGTGAACTGGTCCGCCGACGGCGGCTGGGTCCACCTCGCCAAGGCCGGTTTCGAAAGCTATTTCCTCGGCAAGATCCGCGGCGGAGTGGGCGAGCCCTTCTACGAGAAGGCCGTCTTCGACCTGCTGGGCATCCACAAGGTGAAGAAGGACGCGTAGGGCTAGGCTCTTTGTCATCCCGGATGGATGCCCCGCGTAGGCGGGGCGGAAGTCCGGGACCCATAATCCCGGTGATTGTCCAGTTGTCGCGTGCGCCGAGCCTGCTTGCGGCCCCGCAGTGAGCGTATAGGTCCCTGTGTGTTGGAGGTGTTGTAGGCTGGTTGCGCGAAGGAGGCCGTTAGGTCCCTGGCGCTTGTGACGCCGTGTGCCGGCCCGGGCCCCTTCGCGCGTGTCTGCGTTCAGCCTGAACAGTTGCACGAC